>JAUIGE010000078.1 GCA_030430205.1 Bacteroidia bacterium
TTTTCGATTTTGGAACCTAATACAAAGGCAATTTTCTTTGTTGATGCAGAGCTTATGCTTTACTGGACCGCATCAAACTCATGAGCTTCTGGTACACTCCTCCGTTTTGGAAATTCACCCTGAACATCAGGGAGATCAAATTTCCGGTTTCTTCTCTTCCGAGGTCGATTCGCTTTGTTTCGCAGAGGGCAATCAGCTTGCTTGCCTTGTCAGCATCCTGTTCCTGTATCCCTTCCTCTATTCCGCGCAGTAACACTTTGGATAGCTCAAAATTGCTCATATCCGGGATCGCTTCATTATTTAAGATAGTGGCGAGGATCTCCGAATGATTATTAGCGGTTTTCACTTTTCTTAGCGCCAGGATTGTCATATCATCCTTTTGCAGGTCCTTGTATTTATGATAAATCTGCTTCAGCCCCTGCTCCAGGCTAATGGTGTTGATGGCCTCGCGAATATCTTCTTCAAAGGTGGTGGACAACCCATGGAATCCATCGGTTGATAACACCATACCATCAATACCCTCCGCGTCTTTTGTTTCAATTCCGAAACTAACCTGTTGGCTACCCATGACATTGGTTATGCCTTCTGCGGTAACGGCTATGCCCGAAACAATCATGGGTTTACCATCTTTTTTCCGGAGGATAACGGATTTTACTTCATCTGTGCTGATTTGGCTCGCCTTGTTATTCGAAAAGGCATAAATCCTGGAATCCCCAATGCTGGTATAATGCACTTTTTTCTTTCCGATGTCCCATACCACCCCGCAGAATGTGGTTTTCATCCCATTGCACCGGTCTGTGGTGAGCAAGACTTCCTGATTAGCGGCTTTCAGGGCTTGCAAAAAGCGCTCAGTGATATCCTCATTGTTATCCGCCTTAAAGGCTTCAATGAATTTTTGGCAACTGACCATTGAAGCTTTCCAGTCACAGGGGCTGCTCCCCACACCATCCGACAGGGCCAGAACAGCCAGGTGCCCGTTTTCCAGAAGCTCAAACGTACAAAAATCACCGTTCCTGTTTTTCTCCGGGTCTTTATAGGACTGCTTCGAGAGTTCTACTTTCATTTTTGGTTTTTTAGGGTCGTGATTCAGGGCTGCTCCGCCGGCTGCTCCGCCGGCTGCTGTAAACGGCTCTGAACGTTAAAAACGGCTGCAAAAATAGGCTGATCCCAATCAACCTTTCAGCAGCAGGAGTGTCATATCGTCGAATTGGGTCAACTGGTTCAGGTACATGATTTCGTCAAATTTGCTCTCCCAGTTATCGGAACCCAAAACGAGGGCAATTTCCTGCTTGTAGTTTTTCCGGTTCGTGTAGACCCCGTCAGACATTAGGGCAAAGCAGGTCCCTTCCTTTAAAGAGCCTCCGCTTTTCACCCTGGACGGCAGTAGGTCCGGCTGTATGCGAAATTCGCATTCCGGAGTCAGTTCTTCAATTGCGCCCTCTTCAAATTTAAGGATCAGGCTGTCCCCAATCCCGAAGTAGAAATATTCCCCTGACTGCCGGTCAATGATAACGGCCACCAGGGTAGTCAGCATACCCTCGCACCTGCCTTTGGTCCAGTATATCCTGGCAAAGGTCTTCCTCAGGCTTTGTGCGATGCCTTCCTGCACGCCAAGGGATGCAAATTCATTCTTATAAAAATAGACCAGGTCCTCACAGGCCTGTTCCGATGCTTTCCAGTCGCAGGCATTTCCACCCACACCGTCCGCCACACAGGCAATCTGCACCCGCTCGTCCTCGTAAAAACCGAAGTGGTCTCCATTTTTAAGTTTCCCTTTTTTGGGGAGGCTTTTGGCGATGTATTGCATTGGTTTTGAAGTATATATTTGCCTTTGATCGTTATCTGTTGTGTTGTTGCCTCAGGAGTCAATAGCACTTATGCCCCCTTGGATCGAAAATAAGTTAGCGAACAAGGCTATTGGGATATCCAGTATTTTACCGCAAATGGCAAGGAATTTCAAGTACTAACAACAAAGAATACCGGATGAGTTCCAGCGAGTGCTCTTTCCTAGTGCCTCAAGTCATAGATCTCTGAAATTTGGGGTGTCAAGGGTTTATAGCTTGATGTACTAGTGATTGAGAGGGGAGGTTACTCTCCAAAGTCTTCTAATGAGAGTGTGGTGGGAGAACAAGGAGGGATTCCGTTATAGAGCTGTGATGGGCTTCTCGTCTCATTATGGCGAAGTGGCCCCGCCAGGACTCGAACCTGGATCTAGTGTTTAGGAAACACCTATTCTATCCCTTGAACTACGGGGCCTGTGTGGGTGGATTTTGAACGCCCCAAAGATAAAAAAAATATCAAGCCACAAAATGTCGATGTGCTTTCCTGCCAAACGATTAACTTGAGGGAAAAAGAACACCATGAATATCGAAGCTTTCCGGGCCTATTGTCTCAATAAACCGGGCGTGGAGGAGACCCT
>JAUIGE010000071.1 GCA_030430205.1 Bacteroidia bacterium
GATATCGGCCTGATGGGAACCATCGGTATGGGTAACCTGTCCTTCCAGGCACAAAACCCAGGACCTTCGCCCATCACAGCGATGCTCCGTGTTTTGACTTATAAAAACAATTGTGCAGGCCAGTACCGTGATTTCTTTATCACCGTAAATCCTTCTCCCAACCGTCTGAGCCGCAGCAACTCACTTGCTTTGACCGCCTACCAGTTGAATGCCTATCAGGTACAACTCGAATGGGATATCACCTATGATCAGGAACTCCTGCATTTCGAAGTGGAAAAACTGAAAGCTGGGGTAGATCAGCAGGATGATATCGCCATGCTGGTCAATGCCGATAACTGGGAGAAAATCGGTCAGCGGGACTTTGCCGGCAGCCAGTCTTCCTATACGTTTATGGATGACAAAGCCAATTCACAGGTGACCAAATACCGCCTCAAACTCGTCCACAAAGACGGAAGCGTCTTCTGGAGCGAAATCGTCGAAGTCAACTTCGACCTGTACGAAGGCGATCGCTTCGTGCTGTATCCGAATCCTTCGGATGGTCTCTTCCACCTCAAATCGGCTTTGCCGATGGGTGATGACTGGAGCTACCAGCTCGTGGATGTGCTGGGAAGAAATGTAGGACAGGGCGTCCTGAACAAGGAGGAGCAATCCTTCGACCTTCGCACAGAGACGCCTGGCGTGTACTTCCTGGTGCTCAGAAGCCCTGAAGGCAAGCGCTATATGAAGCGCATGGTGAAGAAATAAGAGAATTTGCTAATCAGCTAATCGCTCCCTATCCGCCTTTTTCAGGCTTTGGACGATCAGCTTATAGGAGTGATCGATCAATTCCTTAACAAAATCACTGGAAATGCTGCTGTTTTCAAAAAGCACGGCATTCCAGTGTTTTTTATTTAAATGCCAGGCTGGTATGATTTCCCCTTCATATTTTTCACGCAATTCGATGGCGTAGTCGGGATCGCATTTGAGGCTGATCTGGCCGTGTCTCTCCAGAGGCACGATGGCAAATATTTTATTTGCGACTTTGAAGACGAGGGTTTCCTCGTCGAAGGGGAAGGATTCGGTTGTTTCGCGTTTGCTGAGGCAATAGAGGCGGATTTCTTCTACATTCATGGGGAGGGGAGTTTGGGGTTTTGGGTTTCGGGTTTTGGGTTTTGGGTTTCGGGTTTTGGGTTTTGGGTTTTGGGTTTTGGGTTTTGGGTTTCGGGTTTTGGGTTTTGGGTTTTGGGTACCAAATATAAGCCGAAAACCTAAACCCGAAATTTCTTCTACTTCCAGGGAAGCCTTTTGCTCTTATTCTCTTCGCCTTCTTCCTGTCTTTTCTGGTGTAGGGCAGGCCTTCTGCTGAGAATGGGGATGATGGGAGATTTTTGGGGGATTTCCTGGTCGGTTTCGGTTTGTTCTTCCTGCTTAGTATGATTTCTTGTGAATGATTCTGCAGATGAAAATCTATTTTCATAAAGAACTTCATCATTTTCTTGACTAGAAATGATACAAGCCTGAATATTTCCATGCCCCATCAGGATAATTACCATGATCAGAATGGGATACTTTTTGAATGCAAAAGGAAAAGGCTGATTTTTCTTTTTCATAAAAAGGAAAGCTTGAAATGTTGCCCGGCATTTTGGATGAATATACGAAAAGCTTTTCGTTTGGTGGGGTTTCCGGGAAATACCAAACAGGTTTTGGAAACCTGTTTGGTATCCCGGAACCCAAAACCCGGAACCCGAAACCCCAAACCCCAAACCCTCCTCAATACCACTTCGAATCATCCTTCGGATAAGGCATGCTGCCCATATTTTGCAGCAGTTCCTTTGCCATGGCGCGGCTTTCCTCGCTGCCGTTGTCGGCGATGCGCTGGAGGGTGTCCCTGACATTGGCGAGCACTTCGGTGGTCTGGATGACCGTGAGGGCGCAAAAGAGGCGCTTGGCGCGCTCAGGGCGATAGTACCAGCTTTCGAGCACTTCGGGTTCGCACTCGTTGGAGGATGAAAGCGTCGGATACTTTTCGACTATCACCAGCAGGCGATTGAGCGCCCGATCCATCTGGCCATTGACTGCGAAAAAACGCGCCTGGTGGTAATGAGCCATCGCCTGGATGGTTTTATTTTCAGATTGCTCGATCACCCGGCCGGTAAAGCCCAGCAGCCAGGCATCGTAATTCACGCCGCCTTCATCCCCCGAAATCATCTCCATATAGGCCTTATGGCCCAGTTTGAAGCAGGATTTTCCTTCTCCGGGATATTCCTCATCGTTGTGGGTATTGATGATGCGGATAGCAAATTCCTCGGCTTTGTCGAGTTTTTGGTTGTGGCGGAAGTAGCGCATCATGCGGAAAAGCGTCTCCGCCGAAGGCGTGATGCGTTTGGGGATCAGCTCCAGCTCCTGCTCGGGCCAGACATCCCAGCTCATGACATAGGCCTTCTCGCCCAGCCCGAGCGTCACCTCAAACCAATGTTTGTCAAGGGAGACGCCAAAGAGCTCGGTTTCTGCCGGGAAGCGGTGGCTCACCTCTGCGGTAGCAGAGGGTTGGGCATATAACTGGACTTCGTCTACGACGATGACGAGCCTAACAGGATTTTCCTGTGCGTGGAGAAATTGTGCAAAGAAGATGGCGGCGAACAAAAGCAAGATTTTTCTCATGACATGATACCTATTGGAAGTGTTAGTTTCCATCAGATAACGATGAGAATGAACAAAAACTTATGCTTTCGTTAAAAGCAGAAAATTGACGAATTGCGGCAGAAAGAGCTAATCCCACATATCATATTTCTTTATTTTCAACTTATATGTTTTTCGAAGGGTCATTTCATGAAAGCAGACCAGCTTCTGGCCATCCCATTGGAGAAATTCTCGCTGATAAACACGCTTTTGCCAAATTGAATCCTGGGGATTATTATCAGCCGCAATAAATCCGTTTTCTTTTATGATAAAATCTGGCGTGCCTGCCATCTCCGTTGGAAAAATGAATCGCTGATATTCCTCTTCAAAAGGTTTTTCAAATGAGAAAAAATCGGCGGCCTGGTGGAATTTCTCCCCAGACCAGACAATGTACCTTTCTCCCCCGGAACAGCTTATTCCATCAACACAAGGCAATCTAATCTTAAATAGATCATCTATATTTCCCAATCCCTGGTTTCCTAAGTGGTACAATTTTTCTGATATTTCTCCAAAAGAATGAATAACTACCTTATCCAATTGTTTGCCATCTCTCAACGCTCTTATCTGATATTCAGAGACCATGGCTCCCTCCTCCGGGTCATATTCCTCCCGTTTAAAACCTGCAACAAATTTCACCCTGGAATCAATGGAACTCCCAAAGGTTTGTTGGGCAATATAGCCGCCCCAAATCCAACCAATCTGTTTAGCGGTTGTGATTTTGTACCAATAAGCTGCTAATCCTTGAATCGTTTCCTTTTCCTCTCTTTCAAGGATGACCATGGGCGTGCCAATAGACAATACCCCTAAGCCTTTTGATTCCCTGGAGGAAGTGTCTCGCAGAATCACCTGATCCGCTAACAAATAATGATGCTCTGCTTCTTCGAAAATGGAAAATGTAGGATGCGTTGCAAAATCAACAGGCACCTGGCATGGAAGCCATAAGGGGAGAATAATAATGGATAAAAGGATTTGTGTTTTCATAGGGAAAATGGGGTTTCTTGGTTTGTTACCCCAAAATAGCCTTTTTCCTGCTAAAATTCATGGTTTCTGCTTGCTTCAACAACACTTTTCTATAAAAACCATAGAAGGCATTTAAGGGAATATAAGCTGTGGGTTTACTTCTATGAACTTCTATGCCCTATATGGTTCAAAAAAATAAGCTATAGATTCAACAAAAAATCCTATATTTAAGTTCCAAATAATTTAATATCCAAGCCATGGTTTTATCAAAATCTTTGTTAAAAGACTTAGTTTATCAGGTGAATGGAGCCGCAATAGAAGTCCATAAAGCTCTTGGCCCAGGCCTCCTTGAAAGCGTCTACCATGAATGCCTTAAACATGAACTTGCCCTTCGAAACATCAGTTTTCAGTCTGAAATGCCAGTTCCTGTTTTCTATAAAGGACTTGAAGTAGAGACTCGTTTGCGTTGTGATTTATATGTGGAAAACATGCTTGTAGTAGAGCTAAAAGCTGTCGACCAGGTGTTGCCGATTCATCAGGCAATGTTGTTGACATATATGAAACTTCTTCATGCACCCGAAGGTTTAATGATCAACTTTAATGTTACCCATTTATTTAGTGAAGGGCAACAGACTTTTGTAAACGAGATTTTTCGAACCTTGCCCGAGTTTTGATCCGGAGCTTTATCAAAACCATAAAAGGTATGGAAGTTCATATAAGGCCATAATATTGAGAACCTTATATGAACTTAATGCCCTTATATGGTTCAAAAATGAAGCCCTCATTGAAAATTGTTTTTAAAATAAAACCCTCGTTGAATATCAATAGTTACTTATAAAGTCCAATTGTTTAAGGAAATCAACCTTATGCTTTCTTCAATTTCACCCGAAGCCAGGGCTTCTCAAAGTGATAAGATTCCAATTTCAGAAAATTGGCGAATCGCGGCAGGAAAATGTTCCTGCGGCGGTTGCCGATGTTGAGGACCAGCTCATCGCCGAATTTTTCCAGTTTGAAGCCCTCCTCCTCCACAAAAGGCAGGCGGATGCTGATTTCGTAAAATTCTTTTGCCTCTTTCACCTGAAAAGGAGATTCGCTGTGAAGAACTTCTGTGGGGTCTGTAGAGCCATAGACCTGCTCTCCGATTTTTTCCAATAATTTCAAGCCAAAAACCTCTTCGCCCAAATGCCCTACCTTGAGGATCGGCAAAGGGGAAAAGCTTTCGTGGATTTCTTCGAGGTATTTATCCTGTCCTTCCAAATACTTGCTAAACCAGCCCTTGCGGGCGCTTTCGGGCAGGATGCGGTTGACGATGACGGCGTCTACATTGTAGCCGTACATCTGGAGATAGGTATAAGCCCTTTTGGCTTCCTGCACCACCATGCGCTCCGGATTCGCAATGATGCGAATCGAAGTCACCTCCGGACGGAGAAATATCTCCTGCACGCGCTCCAGCTTTTCGAAAAGATTTTCGAGCTCTTCATAGCCTTTATCCAAAGGGATAGAGGTCACCTTGCGCACCATGGCACCCATGGTTTTGATGGCAAATTTTTGCCCGGGGATCGCCTTGGTCAGCCAGCTTTGAGCTACCTGAGGCAGGCTCAGCAGCGTAAGGGTCTCACCTGTGGGCGCTGAGTCGATGATGATGGTATCGTATTTACCTTCCCGGTAAAACTGCTCAATCCACAAAAAAGCAGAAGCTTCTTCCATGCCCGGCAGCACCGAGAGCTCCTCTGCAACCACATTTTTCACCCCGCGAAAACGAAACAATGCCAGCATCAGCTGCCGCATATTGCCCCAATGCTTCTTCATGGAATAATACACATCAAACTCCTGCCCAAAGAGGTTGGGCTCTATCTCGACGGGCTCCGGCCCGAGGGTGACATTGAGCGCGTCGGCCAGGCTGTGCGCCGGATCAGTAGACATGACCAGGGTCTTGTGACCCTTACGGGCAGATTGAAGCGCCGTCGCAGCTGCGATGGTCGTTTTACCTGTGCCTCCTTTTCCAGTAAATAAAATGATTCTCATAGGACAGTTCGTATGGTCTTTACTTCCTTGTTCGTTATTCCTTGTTCGTCATTCGTCAATCCTTCATCCTCTCATCCCCACATCCTCTCATTTCCTCAACCACCTCAAAGTGATTTATGTTCTCCTGCTCCAGCCGCAAGTTATGGGTTTTGACGTAATCGTAGGCTTCTTTCTCCGCAGCCGTGAGCTGCTCGGGATCTTTGCTCTCATCCAGGGTGCCTGTAACTGCGAAAGCTTCATATTGATGAAAACTGGGCAAATCCATGAAAATGGATTGCGTTTGCGGATAGCTTGAGCGAAAATTGCTCAGGAAGCGAAAGCCCTGCTGGTCCAGGTCTCCCCAATAGATGATGGCGCAGGACGCCAACCAGGGAGCTTTCAATGCAGAAACGGCATTTCCTTCTCCAAAAATGCCAATCGTATTTTTGCGGGGAGGCAGGGTGAGAAAAGGAATCAGGTTTTCGGAAATGATGATGTTTTTTTGGAAAAAAGGCAGTCTGGCAAAATCTTCCAGAGAAAGCGATATATCATCGCCGGGATAGCCCAATTGGGCCGATAGCTCCGCATCCAGGATGCGGAAGCGCACACGCAAAGGCGCTTTGCGGATACCAAATCGGGATTCAAACCGACTTTCGTCGGCAGCTATGTGCGCCTCCGGCAAGAGCTCGTCGAGCAGGCGACGAAGGATGTCGGTATGCTGCTCTATAAATTTGCTGTGTACAGCAATGGGCAGTTCCCGCATATACAATTGAGGCTGAGGATTTTCGAGAAAATAATCACAGACTTTGAGCAAATCTGCCCAATGCTCCTCGCATTTGATCAGCCAGGCAGGATTTTCCTGCAGCCAGTTTTCCAGGGCAGGCATTTTCTGGCGGATGAAAGCTGCATTTTGCAAAAAATTCTCCACCTCTTTCTCCTTGCCTATCAGGCGCAAAAAGTCTTTTTCAGACTCGATCACGATCTGCTCCGGCAGGCTCTGCATGCCATGGCTGCGCGTGCGCATGGGCTCGCCCAGCACGACGGTATACCCAAAGCCCTTTTGGGCTTTTTCCTCCGCCATCAGCTGCGACATCCACAGCCGCAGGCTGCTCCAGGGCGTGCTCGAAGCCGCCATCTTCGCGGGTATCCGCAGCGGAAAAAGGGATTCTCCCAGCAGACTCGCCTTCAGAAAGGCGGTGTACTTGCGCGTAGCTTTTTGCTTTATTTCACCCGGAGAAATCATGATAAATCGCTTTTCTCTACTCTCTATTCTCTGCTCTCTGCTCTCTCCTCTCTCCTCTCTCTTCTTCCTCCTTCCGCTTCCTATACTCCTCAAAAGTCAAATCATACACCCGCGAGTTCCGCTTTTCCTTATTCTCCACATAATGACAAACCTCAATATAAGGCTCAGCCACATGGATTTTGTCCAAAGGCGTGACCACAAGCAGCTGTAAATGAAGCTGTTTGCAAAGGTCCATCAGGTAGCGGGATTTTTCGGGGTCGAGCTTGCTGAAGGCTTCGTCTACAACGATGAAGCGAAAGGATTTATCCTTGTGGCCGCCGCGATCTATCCCAAACTGATAAGCGAGGGCTGCGCCCAGGATGGTGTAGGTGATCTGCGCTTTTTCGCCTCCTGAAAGATGGCCTGTGCTTTCATAGACCATGTACTGTTCATCGGTATCTTTGTGGTGCTCGGTGGCTTGAAAGACAAGCCAGTTGCGCACATCGAGCAGGCGCTTGCGGCGGTTTTCGTCTTCGGAGAGTTCGTGGATGATTTCCGCGATTTTGTGAAAGCTTTTCTCCAGCAATTTCATGTCGCGGGTCTTTTCGTACAAGCCCGTATCAAACTTCCAGTCGGAACGCAGTTTCTGCTGAAAATCACGGATTTCAGGCCTGCTCTGCGGACGCTCCGCCAGTTGGATGTAGGTGCGCGGACTGCTGCGAAAGTCTATGTTTTTGAGGGAAATATTCAGCTCGCGTATGCTCTCCTTGATCAGTTCGAGGCGGTTGTAGAGGGCCGTTTGAAAATTGCCCATGTCGCCGACCATTTTCTCATCGAGGTATTTGCGAAAACGCTTTTCGTATTCGAGCAGTTTCTCGCCTTTGATTCGCTCGTAGATGCGAATATAGTCACCCACCGCAGCGATATTTCGCTGCAGGTCAATGGTTTCACCCACCCAGGAGCGAAAACGCTCCTGTACCTCCGGCGGTGGATTTTTGAAATCGCTCATCGCTGTTAGCAGCGCATTTTGCACTTTCTGAAGCTTGAGGTTCAGCTTTTCCAGGCGCTCTGTCAGCTTTTCCCGCGCCTGCTCGCGGTGGCGGCTGATGTTGCTGAGGTTGAGCTTTTCGGAAAAAGCGGCGAAGCGCTCTTCCAGCAACTGCTCCACAGGAGCAGGAAGCACAGGCGCAGCCTGGAGGAAAGTGGCCATTTCTTCCTTTTTATCCCTAAAAAGCTGCACGGCAGTCGCCAGGCGATATTCCTCCTGTATGACATCGGTCTTGCCTTTGTCCAACTGTCTGATTTCGCTTTTCAGCTCGCCCAACTGCTCCTCCAGTACTTTCAGCTGATCGCTGCTGGCTTCCAGTTTCAACAGTTTTTTTTCATTCTCCTGAAGCTGAGAAGCAATGGCCTGCCAGTCTATTTCTTCGAAAGACTCATACTGCCGCAGGACTTCGAGCTGCGTTTCTTTCTTTTCCAACTTCCGGATTTCCCGGATAAAATGAGAAAGCTCTTTTTCCTGATTTTTGATAAAAAGCTTCAACTCCCGCAATTGCGCTTCGAGCAGCCGGATCTTGTCTTTGTTGTCCCAACCGAGGATGTAATTTTCCTCCTTTCGACGATGCGAGCGATCGTCTTTTTCGTGCCTGTTGGCGGCTTTGCTGAGGCCCTGCGGGCTGAGGACTTTGTCGTATTGACGAAAAGCGCTGAGATCGCTGCTGCAAAAATGGTCGAAGCGGCGGTGCAGCTCCTTCTCCACCCAATCGTAATAGGGCGTATCAGGCTGTATTTTCAGCTTGTGATAAAGTGCCTCAGGCACTTCTTCGCTGCTGTAGGAGCCATGGTTGACAGGGGAAACGCGGTGGTAAACGATCCGCCCGGAGAGCTGGGTTTGGTTGACAAAGCGGTTGACCGCGTCATAGTATTTGTCCGGGACGATGAGGCGCAGCGCAAAATTGTGCAGGATGCCCTCAATGGCATTTTCCCATACCTCAGCCTCCTTAGGCTTCACCTTAAGCAACTCTCCGATAAAGGGAATTTCTTCCTCGGTCGCGCCTACGGCTTCCAGGATACGCGCCCGCAACTGCACATTGCGCGCCGGGATGCGGCTTTTTCGCTGCCTCAGCGACTCAAGCTCCAGCTCTCTTTGCTGCGCATCTTCTCCCATTTCCCGCAGGCTGATCGTCGCCTCTATCTGGGATTCCTGTAGCTTTCGCTTTTCTTCATCGCAACTTTCCAGCATCTGCTGGATTTGCAACAGATTTTCCAGGAAAACCGCCTCTGTCGGTTGGGCAGGCAAGCCTACAGAATCAGCGACTTTGTCGTATCGTTCCGATTTGCGTTTGGCTTTGCTCAAAGCGCCCTCATCCGAGCGGATCTCCCGCTTCAATTCCCGGATCTGCCGTCCGGTCTCATTGCCATCAATGGTGGCCTGCAGGCTGGCAGCCTGCTCCCGCATCTGCTCCAGCTTCAGCTCAAAAGATGCGAGCTTTTCGCGCGTCAGGCCGAGGGCCTGGCTGTCGCGCTGGAGAGCGACTTCGAGCAGTTCCTGCTCGCGGGCGGCAAACCAGATCGGGAGACCCTCCCGCATGTCAGCGGCTTCCTGCCGCTTTTTGAGCAGCTCATTGGCCTGTTCGTTGGTTTTGACCACCGGCTCCAGCATCTCCAGCTGCTTTCGCGCCATCTCAAACGCACGATAGGAACTCAGCAGGGTCTGAAAACTGCCCGTCAGCCGCAGGAATTCTTCCTCCGAATCGCCCGGCTCTATCATGTGCTCGCGGATAAAAGTATCCAGTTTGCCGAGTACTTTGATGCCTACGGTTTGGTTAAAAAGGTTGAGGGCCTTTTCGGAACGCATGCCGAAGGCCCGCTGGAAAAAGGCCTGATACTGCGCGAAACTGCTGTAAAAGCTGAGGTCATATTCTTTGCGAAGGGCTTCTTTCCAAAACTTGCCGGGCTGGTATTGGATGTTGTTTGCGATGATATCGAGCGCTTTGGGCGCTGTGAAAAATTCCTGGTTGAGTTTGCCGCCAGGAGAGAACCATCGGACTTGTCCGAGGGTGAGGTATCGCTGCAGGCCTTCATTGAAAAAACAGGCCAAAATGACGGAATACGCCTGGTCCTGCTGTCGCAGGTATTGGGTGGTCGCGCCCAGGCGGCCCTCCTCCTGGCTTTGGCCGTAGGCCCCCAGCACATAGCTGGCTTCGGAGCGGTCGCGCTTGGTTTCCGTGCCGGAAGACTGGTTGTAAAAGCGCAGGCGCGTGGGTACCAAAAGCGTCAAAATCGCGTCTACGAGGGTGGTTTTGCCAGAGCCATTGGCGCCGGTGAGCAGGGAGGTATGTCCTTCTGGACGGATCGTCCAGACTTTCTCCTCCCCAAATGTCCCCCAATTGAAGATTTGCAGGTAGTGAAGGCGGTAGCCTGCCCCTTCCCCAGAGGGGCTAAATAGGGTCTTCTGTATGGTCTTCTCCAGGCTCATTTTGAGGCGCTATTTTGTTCAGTATTTGTTGCAGCTCATCGCTGTTAAAGCGCGCCTTGATGATACGGCGCACTTCATAACGGCTTCGCTCGGGCTGCTCGCGGTTTGCTGTTCCCACAGCTTTCAGATAACCCAAATCTACGACTTGTTTGATATAGCTATCCAATTTATCGAGCAGCCGGCTGCGGTTGTTATTTTCATCAATAAAAAGCTCTATTTCTGCTTTCAGCTCTGATTTGGTCAAAAACAGCTTGCGGCTGTCCATGTCTTTGAGGTCAAACTCATCCAGCTTCTGGCGCAGCAAAACGCAAAGCAGCGTGACTTCCCAGCTGAGCTTGCGGCTGCTGATGATGCGCGGCAGCGCGCTTTCATCTGAATGGATTTGGTCCAGGTAGGCGAAGCCGTCATTTTCGTTTAAAATCAGGTTTAAGCCTATTTTTTCGAGATAAGTTCGCACTTCTTCGAAGTAGATCAACAGCTCCTCCCATTCCTTTTTTTGGTCATCGTAGAGCGGGCCTTTGTAGAGTTGTATGACGGTTTTGGCGAAAGCGGCGGTTTCCATGGGGGGGGGTTAGTTGGCAGTTGGCAGTTGGCAGTTGGCGGTTTGCAGTTGGCGGTTTGCAGTTGGCGGTTTGCAGTTATTTGCTTTATTCCTGTGTAAATATAAGCTGTGGCACCCAAATGCGGCGGGCTTTTTCGCCTTCGATCAGCACTTCTATTTTGCTTTCTTTTTGGATAAAATGATGTGTAGAGGAGGAGGCGATCGCAAAATAGGTGAGCAACTCTGCGAGTCCTTTGGTGAGGGGAAATGCTTCCAACACCTCTTCGAGGCTGACCTGAAGCTTGCTTTGCAGCAAGCGGCGGATTTGGGCTTCGAGCCGGGGGCGATCTACATAGAACTGATCGAAGAGTTCGCTCATGTCCTCCGGAAGAAATTCTTCCGCAAGTCGTTCCTGAGGATGGATGAAAGCCCTGCTTTCTGTTTCCGGCTCGCCCAAAGGGCGAGCGAGCGGCAGTGCCACCGGCACATTCACCGGCACCTCCCAAAACCTGCCGTTTTCGAAGTTGTTGCCCTCTTCCATCGCCCAATGGCGGATTTGCTGGATCAACTCCAGGGCGCGTTTTTGCTCCTTGAGGTTTTGGGTCGAGATGACCCGGTTGAGTTTTTCGGCCAGTAACTGATTGGTTTCCAGGACCAATTGTCCATTTTCGTAGAGCTGGCGCTTGAGGCTGCGCAGCAGCGGATCCTGCATGGCGATGCCACGCTCTTCAAAGAGCGCGATCAGCTCGTGGATGAGCTTGCTGAGCTCCTCCTGCCGCTGGCTGGAGATCAAAAACTCCCAGAAAGCATAAAAGCTTTTGCCCTGATCGCTTTCCTTCAGCTCCTCTATGCGGTCGAGCGCAAAGCCCAGCAACTCGCCTTTGATGAGTTTCTTCTCGCCTTGTTTCTGGTAAATCTTGCGGGTAATTTCCTTGAAATTCTGTGCGACTTCCTTGAAGTCACTGAGCAGTTCGCGGGCGGTTTTGGAGAGGGTATAAAAACGCTCCTTGAGCTGGGTATCGGTCAGGACGGTCACTTCACCCCGGCCTTTGATCTTTTTGATTTCATTTTCCAGGTTTTTGATATTTTCCTCCAGGGATTTGATTTTTTCCACCGGATCTTCCTTGCTGCCTTCGACCATCTCTTTCAGCCGTTGAAAGATGTCTTTGAAGCGTGATTCCGTACCGACAAACTCTTGTCTTTCAAGAGATTGGGCAAAAAGCAGGGCTTTTTCGGTCTCTGCCGTCAGCTCCAAAAAGTCCTCTCCCTGATCATCCGGAAATTTGCGCAGCCAGCCTTCTTTTACCCATCTGTCGAGCAGCCTGGAGGCTTTGGATTTGAGGCTGCTCAGCTCCTCATTTTCGGTCAGTTCGCTTTGGGTAAATTCCAAAAAATCCACCAAAGCCGTTTCGACTTCAAACCACGGAAGGACAAATTTCTGGGAATCCTTGAAGGTAAATTCCAAAAATGCCAGGATAGAGGCAGCTGAGCGTGCGCGCAGCAAAGCCCAGGCGGCAGATTGTCTGTAAAAGCGGTCGTAACTGTCGAGCTTCATGTGGCAAAAAAGGGGCTAGAAGAGGAAGGAAGCAAGTATTATTTGGAATAATGCATTTCTTAAATTCAAAGTAACTATTCAGCCTCCCCTAAACAGCGGCAAGTTGTTTGGCAAGTGCCTTCTGATCAAACAAGTCGCATAGGGCATGAAATGGCCTAATTTGTTGTTTTTGGGCTGTGATGATATATGCTCGAATG
>JAUIGE010000072.1 GCA_030430205.1 Bacteroidia bacterium
GGGTGGGAGTAAACTGTATTGACGACGATCTGCTTCTATAAATTTCCGCATCTATATGGAATTTTATTATTTTCGTAAATTACGAATTATTTTGGAAAGTTATAGCTCTCTCCGACAGGCTGCTAGTTTCTGAAAATACTCCAGTTCTGTAGCGCTGAGGTTTTCGGGCAGTTTTGCCCGGAGGGTGATATAGAGGTTGCCGTAGGCTGATTTTTGGGCATTTTTGGGCATGCCCTTGCCTGTGAGTTTGATGACTTTTCCGGGCTGTGTCTGGGGCGCGATGGGGATGCGCACGGCCTTGCCGAGGGTCGGTATTTCTACTTTTCCTCCCAGGACCAGGGTGTACAAATCGATCGCATGGTCTGCTTTGAGGTCGTCACCGACCCGGGTGAAGAGGGGATGATCTTCGATCTTCAGGCTCAGGTAGAGGTCCCCTTTGGGACCGCCTCCATGGCCAGGGCCTCCGTGGCCCTTGACTTTGAGCTGCTTGCCGTCTTGCATGCCTGCTTTGACAGGCACATCGAGGGTTTTTCCATCTATGCGAATGCTGCGCGTTCGTCCTTCAAAAACATCCTCCAGGCTGACAGTGATGTCAGCTTTGTAGTCATCGCCCTTTTGGGCGCGGGTGCGGCGGCCCCCAGGGGCTGCGCCCCCAAACATCTGATAGAAAAAATCAGAAAAACCTCTGTCATCGGCAAATCCACCACCCCCGAATCCTCCGGGGCCAAAACCGCCGCCCTGCTCCATCTGCTTCCAGTTTTTGCCATAGCGGTCATATTTGGACCGCTTATCAGCATCTCCGAGGACTTCATAGGCTTCGCCTATGTCTTTGAATTTTTCCTCCGCTGCCGGATTGTCCGGATTCGTATCCGGATGGTATTTGCCCGCAAGCTTGCGATACGCCTTGCGTATCTCATCCTGACTGGCCTTTTTCCCAACCCCTAATATTTTATAATAATCTTTGAAATCCATGTTGGTTGATGACTGAATACTGTAAACTAAAGACTATAGACTAAATCAAGCCCTATGCCAGTTGAAAAAACGTGCCATAATGGCACATATTAAAATGACCATCTGCACATCCTCTCATCTCCTAATCCTCCCCATGCTCCGCAAGGTGATCCAAATACAGTATCCCATTCAAATGATCGATTTCATGCTGAAAGATTACCGCCGTAAAGTCCTCGACCATCTCCACAACATGAGAGCCATCCATCTTGTCATATTCCAGCAGGATGGCATAAGCGCGCGTCTGCGTCGTATCTGAGCGGTTGGGGATGGAGAGACAACCTTCACGGCAAGGCTGTTTTTTCTTTGTGTACTGACGAATAACTGGATTCAGATAGACTTCGAAAGGAAAGCCTTGTTTGTCAAAACGCTGCACCCAGATGATCTGACGCAGCAAGCCCACCTGAGGCGCAGCGATGCCCACGCCCATAGAAGCCGAGTCGGTCACTGTGCGGTACAACCGCTTGACAAAGTGCTGAAGCACCACATCATCCGGATCTGCCTTGACAGGCTTACTTTTGCTGCGAAGCAAAAGGGAATCTGTACGGCTGGTAATCAAAAACACGCGCATGGGCGTATCTGCATCACCTTCCATGATGAGGCTTTCTTCATTGCTTAAAAAGCTCGAAACTGACGATTCAGTAGGCGAAATGACCTTGGTGCCTGAACAAGCCATTAGGAATAAGCAAATGGTTATAAGTGGCCAAAGACGCATTTTGTATAGGTTAGGATTCAACTGAAACTAAGAATAGACGCAGATTTACACTGATTTATATGATGAAAGATGTTTTAGGCTGGGGCAATCAATTAGGTTTTCAAACATTTCTCATCATAATGATCTGCGTAAATCTGCGTCAACTTTTCCTCCAAAATTTATTCAACAATCTTCATCTCCTCCAGCAAGGCCCCAGCATTGCCATATTTATCGACAATGTACAGCACAAAGCGGATATCCACGCTGATATTGCGGCAGAGGCTTACATCATAGCTGATGTCGCTCATGGTGCTTTCCCAGCAGCGGTCAAAATTGATTCCGATCAGGTTGCCTTCGGCATCTATGGTCGGGCTGCCGGAGTTGCCTCCGGTGGTGTGGTTGGAAGCCAGGAAGCAAGTCCAGAGCTTGCCGTCCTGCGCGTAGCGACCGAAATCGCCGCTTTTGTACAACTCGCCGAGCCTTTTCGGCATGGCAAAATCGTCATGGCCGCTTTCGTTTTTGGTGATCAGACCATCGAGGGTGGTATAATGGGTATAGTTTACCCCATCGGTAGGCGAGAAGCCTTCGATTTTTCCATAGGTGACACGTAGGGTGGAGTTGGCGTCAGGGTAAAAAGCTTTTTCCTCTCCAAATACCGCTAACTGGGCTTCCATATACAGGCGATTGAGCGGCTCCAGTTCGCCGGCTACAGCCTGGTAGCGGGGCAGGATAGTCGTAGGATAAGGGCCTACAAAGCTCTGTACCAATTGATAGAGCGGGTCTTTCAAAAGCTTTTTGAGCTTGAGCTTGCCAAGGGCCGATTCGAAGCGGGCGGGATCCAAAAACTGGCTGCGCTCGAAGAGATCATCGGCATAAGCCTGTGTATTGCCGCCAAACTTGCTGTCGATGGTCTGAAAGACATCGGGTAATTTATCTTTGGCATAGTCTTTTTGGTACTGAGCCAATATTTTTCCCATGATTTCACGGTCTATGACAGCAGAATAATCCCTGAAGAAGCTTTGAGACCTTTGCTCAAGCTTTTCCGCGATTTCCTTGATTTTGTCATCGCTGGCATCTCCTTTTTCCATCGTGCGAATAAGCTCACTGACCTGGTTGCCCCAGCTTACCGCTTCTATGGACATCGCTCCTTCGAAAAAATACAGGATGTCGGTACGGGCTGGCCCATAGTTTTCATACAGGCTTTCAAAATCTGAAAGGATATTGCCATATTTTTTCTTCCACTCGGGATTCGCATCCACGCGCTTCTGAAATTCAGCCTCATAGGCTTTTTTCACAGCCAGTTTGTTGGTTTTGGTCAAACCGAGGACTTCGCCTTTCCACTTTTTCCATGCATTGGCGACACCGGATTGCTTGGAAGCATATTGGAGAAAAACGGCTGAATCCGCCTTCATCTCACGGTTCATCACCTCCAGGCGCAGGTCGCGCAGGCCGATTTTCAAAGGATCTTCCTCCTCGATGATGTACTTGACTGCTGCTGCTGGCAGGTACTCCTGGGTAGTACCCGGAAACCCAAATACCAGGGTAAAATCCCCTTCTTTTTTGTCTCTGAGGGAAATGGGGAAAGAATGACGCGGCTTGAAGGGAACATTTTCCGGTGAATAATCTGCTGGCTTGCCATCTTTATCCGCATAGATGCGGAACATGGAGAAGTCGCAGGTATGGCGAGGCCAGACCCAGTTGTCGGTATCACCGCCAAATTTGCCGATGTCATCGGGAGGCGTGCCTACCAGACGCACGTCTGAAAATTTTTCGGTAACGATCAGGTAAAAAGCATTTCCATAATAAAAAGGCCTGACATAGGCATCGTAATGGCTACCTTTTACGGCCTCCTGGGCAAGCGCTTCGCTCTTTTGTCCGATCAGGGCGTTGCGGCGACCTTCGTCCATATTGTCTGAAATGCCTTCCAGGACTTGCTCCGTCACATCTTCCATGCGAACGATGAAAGTCACACTCAGGCCGGGATTGGGCAGTTCATCAGATTTTTTGGTTGCCCAAAAGCCATCACGGAGGTAGTTGTTTTCGAGCGTAGAGCGGGCGCGGATATTGCCACGGCCACAGTGGTGATTGGTCAGGAGCAGGCCCTGATCTGAGATCAGCTCACCGGTACAACCGCCTCCGAAAAGGACCACAGCGTCTTTGAGGCTGGAATGATTGACAGAATAAATGTCCTCGGCGGACATCTTCATGCCCTGGGCCTGCATGTCGCCTTCGATAGACTGTAGCAGAAGGGGAATCCACATGCCTTCATCGGCACGCAGCTGAAGCTGAGAGAGGAATAGAAAGGAAAGGGAAATAATGAGAATTCTTCGCATGGGAAAATCAGGTTGAAGTAAGTGCGGCAGCACCAAACACGCCGGCGCTGTCGCCTAATTTAGGTTGAAGGATATGCGTGTCGAGGCGCAAGTTAAAAACAAATTTTTTGACAGCTTCTATGCCTTCGGTATAGAGTGCGTCAATATTGCTGACGCCCCCCCCCACGACGATGGCGTCGGGGTCGAGGATATCAATGATATTGGCGACGCCTCGCCCAAAATAATGTATGAGCCGGTCGATGGTTTCACCTGCATGAGGATCGCTTGCCCTGTTTGCCACAATGTCTTTGAGTTGGGCTTCTTTTCCACTGATCGAGTGGTAATAACGTTGCAGGGAAGGGCCTGCCAGGATCTGCTCCACGCAGCCTGTTTGCCCACAATAGCAAGGACCGCCGGAATCATGCAAATAGCTGTGTCCCCACTCTCCGGCTATGCCCTGGCGGCCATTCAGCACTTTGCCATTGACGACGATGCCACCGCCCACACCGGTACCCATGATGATCCCAAATACTACCTCTGCCTGAGGAAGCACGTCCGCTACTACGCCCATCGTCGCTTCTGCCAGGGCAAAGCAGTTGGCATCATTTGCCATGCGGACGGGGAGGCCGATCCTGGCCTCCAGGTCTTTCCATAGCGGCTGCCCATTCAGGGCTGTAGTATTGCAGTTTTTCATGCAACCCGTTTGCGGGTCATGCGCTCCCGGTGTGCCTATGCCCAGTATTTCGGGTCTATGCCCCGTTTCCTGTATCCCCATGTCAACGATTTTGGCAATTTGCTGCACGATGTGCGCATAGCCTTTGTCTCCCTCTGTGGGAATCCTTTCCCGGAAAATAACTGTTGATGGGTTCAGTTTTTCCATCACAACGGCTTCGATTTTGGTGCCGCCGAGGTCTATGCCCCAATATGTTTTCATAAGAATAAATGCTTTCAATACAAACTCACAAACAATTCCGACTTGATCTTCCAGATCCCCTCCTCCTTTACCCACATGGCGGCATATTGGCCGCCGATATTTTCCCAGCCGGCTGTCTGAGGCCTCAGGCCTACCCATTTGCCATCTTCCCAGGCGCGGTCGCCTGTGTCGTTGATGGCGACCCGCTGGGTCGTTCGGACAAAGTAGAGGTCTTCGTCCTCTTCAAACACCCTTGTCAGGTAATTTTCCAAAGAGTCTTTGCCCAGAACCACGCTTCCATTACCGCTGGTAATCGATAGGTCGTCGGCAAAAAAGCTTAAAAAAGCGGGTAAATCATGCGTTTTGAGCGCCCGGTTGGAGCCTTTGCGGCTTTCGAGTATAGCCTGTTTGTCTACTTTGCTGCTGCGCTGAGCCATAAGGGTAAGGGTTGAAACAGTCAGGATGAGGGAGAGGAGGAGATATTTCATGCAGCAAATTTACTCCCATTCTGCATAAAAATCCTTAATCACCTGCTCGGCAGGCTTTCCGTACGGAATAAATCGCCGATCCCGATCCCCATCATTTGTCATGATGGTAGGCCACTTCCACCAGAAGATGCCACGGCACCAGTCTTTGTCCCTGAGGGACTCGCAGGCGATGCGGTAGGCACGGGCCTGATCCTCTGCATTGTAGGCGCGCTCACCCGCCTCTTCATGCGGCTGTTGCCAGGGAGCGGTCACCGAGCGAAAGCCGATTTCGGTGAATAAAACAGGTTTTTGGTACTTGTTGACCACCCGCTCAATTTTGGCAGAAATATTTTTACAGCCTTCTTTCAGCTCTTCATCGCTTGGATTGTCTTTTTTGGAAAGGGGATAATAGCAGTTGATGCTGATGTAGTCCAACTCGTCCCAGAGGCCGGTTTTCTCAAATTCATCGCCCCAGTTGGCGGCGTAAGTGATGGGACCGCGGAAGAGGCCGCGCAGCTTGTGCAGGATGGCTCGCCACTCCGCCTCATGCGACAAAGTCGCATGGGTAAACTCTACCCCCATGCAGAGAATATCTGCCTCCCGCATCTCGCCCATCAGGGCATAATGCCGGATCCAGCGGTAGTAATAGTCGAAAAATTTCGCCCAATCTTCCTCATTTTGCATCTGCACATCTCCCGGCCAGGAATTCCACAGCCAGACCTGTGGCTTGAGCATGGTGGTCATCCCGAGGGTTCGCGCTGAGTGAAGCGAATGAACGATGCTTTCATCATTTTCAGAGCCGGGCCCATTAGAGATCGGCAAAAAGGTAGGTTTCGTATGGTCGCGCATGCCTGTATAAGGCACGATGGCGACAGCATTGCCCCCGATGCCGGAGATATGCTCCAGAGACTCGGTCGCCTTCCGGGAGATATAGCCATTGTAAATCTGGTAGCCTTCATGGGTGAAGTTGAAGCCGCGAAAGCAGGACTTGCTTTGGATTTCCCTTTTGGGAAAAAGCGCCTGGGGTGATTCGGAGAGGAAGGCATGCCATGCCTTTTCGAGGGCAGCGATTTCTGCTGCTGTGGCTTGCCAGGAGGCATATTTCTCCAGAAATTTTGCTTTACCCCAATGAGAAGAAAGCAGAAAATCTACAAAGCTTCCCGCCAGGGCACCGGCTACATATTCGGATTCCCTGTCAAACTCTTTGTTGTCAAAAAGCTCCGCCAGGGGAACCAGATTATCGGATTGGTGGAGCAGTTTCGCCCAGTTTCTGTATCCTTTTCCCTGCCAATTTGTACAAAAGTAAATGCCCAGGCCGCGTTCCAGAAAAGCATGTCTGGGCTGGCCCAAAAGAGAGCGCAGGATCAATTCATTGTCCAGTTCGATGGGATGATCCCGAAACTCATCGTTGTGCACAGCAAAAACCTCCTCAGTTCGGAAGTTGATATGCATCTGGTCTGTATTATTGAGCAACAGCCCTTTTCTTTCAGTAGAAGGATACAGGTGGTAGCTGATGGGAGGAAGGCCTATTTCTTTTTCGGTAAAGGCGAGAATCTCTTGTGCGCGGCTTTCCCGCTGCTGCATAAGTGCCTGCAAATCAGCCTCATCGAGCCCCGAATTGTGATCGTTGAAGCGGTATATTTTCCCGGAAAATTGAGTCGAAGCTTTTTCCCTCAAATCTATCTGATCTTCCCGGTTTACCTGCCAGTCGCCGCCTTCGTCATTGTTAAATTTTCCAATCAGTTGCTTGCTCTTGTTCTGGTAGATTTTATAATCCCAGCCGTCCCATAGTATGTGGTCCCAATGGAGGATTTGGGTAAAAAGGTCATAGATCGCCTGGTCGTTTTGTGCCGTTACCACCTGCAAAGGCATGGAAGGGTTGAGGGGATTGGGATAAAAACCCAGTGCAAAAACGGCACTGCTGTCGCACCAGTTTTTTTCATCAAAAGAAAGGCAGTTTTTCTTCCAGGAAAAAGGCAATTGAGGCTGCAATTCCTGTATCAAAGAATGGGAAGAGGGGCTGCCGATCAGGACGAGGGGATAGGCAAGGATGCTGTCACGAATGATTTCGTCATCACCTAAAACACGCACCTCAAAGCTTTGCATGCGATCTTTGTTCAGCGTGGCTAAGTCTTTGTTTTTTTTGCGAAAAAGCTCGTTTCGGGTGCCATAAACGATGTTTATGACTTTCTTTTCCCGAAGGACCCGCCGCAAATCGCGGCGGCTGGGCAGCTCGCTGGCAGGGGATTCTGCCTGAGTGATGGAAGGCACTTCTTCTGCATTTTCCAAAACGGTACTTCCGCAGGAAAGAATGAAAAATAAAAAAAAGCCACTCAGAAAGAGTAAGCCCGTCAAAGTCCAGGCTGCGTCCTTAAAGCGAGCCATGCCTCGCATGTTTTTCTTGGTCGTACTCGAACTCAAAACTCGTACTTTCTTAATTGAGAGAAGGTTGTGGCAGTGCCACATTGACACCCTGATGGAACATCAGGGGGATGATCGCGCCATTCATGTATTCATACAGGGGAAAGGAGGCAAACAATTTTTTGGCCTCAGATTTCGTATTCGCTTTGATGGTCACCCAAAGCTTGGTGCGGTCCATGGAGAGCGAATAGCTGCTGATGGCGCCCTGGTTCATCATCTTATTGATGAAGGCGCGTTGTTCAGGGATTTTGGCCATAAAATCCTGATCAAAATAATGAGGGAGATCTATATCGAGGAAGTAATCGTTCATAAAATTTGTTATTAACACCCAAGATTCAAGGTACGGATAAAAGCAATCATTGCCAATAAATTTTGATTCACTCCCATTGTCTGGATGAGATGGTAACGAAAAGCTTTCTTGGAGGGTATAGAGGAAGAGTTTTGGGTTTCGGGTTCTGAGGTTCAAGCTATTCCCAAAACCCAAAACCCAAAACCCAAAACCCAAAACCCGAAACCCAAAACCCGAAACCCGAAACCCGAAACCCAAAACCCAAAACACATACGCCATGAAAAAGCAACTTTTTTACCTGATTCTCTTCTTTCTCAGCTCTCAGAGCCTCTTTGCACAGGAAGGTTCCTGGGCCGTAGGTCTCCGCGGAGGCATCTCCGCCGGAGTAAGTGCCAAATGGTACGCCACCCCCGATGTTGACTTCGAAGTGATTGCCAGTTTTCGCAACCGGGGTGCCCAGCTTACCGGCCTGGCCGAGTTCAACTACCCGCTGAGTATCAACAATGACCAGTGGCGCTACTACTATGGGGGCGGTATGCACTTCGGCTTCAACGAAGTAAATGTCGCAGACCTGCGCAATCCCGAAAACGTGCCTGCGGGCAGGACTACCATCGGCCGCCTTGCGGCCGGACCCAACCTGGTCGCCGGAATCGAATTCCGGCCACGTGCCATTCCCTTTACTTTTTCTATAGACTACAAGCCTTATTTGGACTTGCTCTACTGGAAAAAGATGTGGCAAAACGGGCTTGACGCGGGAGTTACCATTCGGTATGTGTTTTAGTTCGCAGTATGCAGTTCGCAGTATGCAGTTCGCAGTTCGCAGTTATCTTCACTGCCCACTGCCCACTGCCCACTGCCCACTGTCCACTGCCCACTGTTTTTCGCACGCTTATTCCTGATTTATGCCCGTTTGTTCTTTTTTCTTCTTTCGATTTGTGGTAAAAAGCTTTTTGTTCGTTTTTTGTAAGACGACACGAAACACAACTAAATTTCTATGAATCGAACCCTGAATGCAATCATCCTCTTGATCCTATCTGTGTGGCTACAGCCTTTGGTGGCGCAGTTGCCTGCCTATTATGAGCCCTACCGCATCTATAAGGACGCTCAAGAGCTATTTGACAAAGAAAAATACGGTGCAGCCTATGAGAAATTCGAGCAATTTCTGGAGCAGGCCTATGCCCACGACGACCCGAGCAATGAGCTAAACGCAAATGCGACCTACTACATGGCCGTTTCTGCCTATAAGCTGGATCGCTTTGATACGGAGCCGCTGCTGAAGCGATTTATCGCTTCCTATCCCCAAAATTCCAAATGGGCAGAGGCCCATTATTATCTCGGGCGCTATTACTTCGAAGCGAAGGAATTCACCAAAGCCATCCCCTTCCTGGAGAAGTTTGCCAAGGCAAAAGGCACGGATAATGCGCTTGCCCAGGAAGCGAGCTTTCTGGTGGCCTATGGCCATTTTATGAATGGCAACCTGGCGCAATCTCAGCCGATTTTTGCGAAAGTAAAGGAGACCGATAGCCCTTTCGCAGAAGACGCCCGCTACTATGACGCCATCATCCTGTACCAAAATGCCAACTATGGCCCGGCTTATGACGCCCTCAAAGAGCTGGAGTTCTCGCCCAAATACAAGGACGAGATCCGCGTCTACCTGGCCAATGCCATGCTCAAGCTCAAGCGCTATGCTGAGCTTTTCAACCTGGCGGACTTGCTCGCAGCTGATCCCAACGCCCAGAAGCAGGACGCAGAAGTTTACTTCATTGTGGCTAACGCCAGTTATGAGCGAAACAATTACGTCAAGTCTGCCCAATACTTTCGTGAATACGAAACCCATGGCGGCGCTTTGAGCCGTCACGGCTACTTCCGCTATGCGCAGGCGCATTATAAGCAGGAGCAGTATCCCAGCGCCATTCCGCTGTATAAAAAGGCACTCAGCACGGATCGCGATTCGCTGACCCAGATTGCTTCTTATTACCTGGGCTTTTGCTACCTCAAAACCGATGACCAAAACAACGCCCGCGTGGCTTTTGAGAAAGCCGCCAAAGCGAATGACGCCTTCAGCGATGTCATCAAAGAGGATGCCCTCTACCAGTATGGCAAAGTCTGTATTGCCACCAAATACTATGAAGAGGCCTATAAGGCTTTGCGGGTTTTGGAGAAAAATTATCCCAATAACCCCAACCTCAAGGAGGTGCAATCTCTGATCGGTGAATTGCTCTTTTACTCTAAAAACTATAAGCAGGCGGTCGCCTACCTGGATGCCAAAACCCTGGACACCGACCGCCTGAAGCGGGCTTATCAGATAGCTACCTATTATTATGGTACAGGCCTCTTTGAGAGACAGCGGTACCAGGAGGCGGATGTCTATTTTGGAAAAGCTGCCAGCAGCAAATTTGACATGAATATGGCCCTTTCCGCCCAGTATTGGTTGGGAGAGTCTAAATTCCGTCAGGAAAAATACGATGAATCCATCAACGAATACAATACCTACCTGAAGATGCCGCAGGTGGCTCGCCACGAGTATTATCTGATGGCGCTTTATGGGCAGGGATGGAATTATTTTAAGCAGAAAAAATACGCTACAGCCCAGCAGCAGTTTGATAATTTTATCAATAAATCAGGAAAAGAGGGCGAGCCCAAATATGTGGTAGATGCCTACCTGAGGGCGGGAGATTGCGTTTTTCTGCAACGCAAATACACCACTGCCAATTCCTATTACCGCCGGGTGATAGATTTCAACTATACCTATGTGGATTATGCCATGTACCAGATCGCAGAAGGCGATTATCGCCAACGCGATTACCAGAAAGCAGTAGGAGGATTTGACGAAATGATCCGCAAATTTAAGCGCTCTGAACTGCGTGATGATGCGCTGGACCGCATTTCGGAGATATATGCCACCTGGATAAAGGACTACGCCAATGCTACCCGCTACGCCAAAATGTTGGTGGATGATTACCCCAAAAGTCCCCTCGCAGGCGCAGCCTACAACCGACTGGCTTTGGCAGCCTATTATGATGGAAATGCCGATCTGGCTGTCAAGTACTACACCAAGGTGGTAGAGGACTATGGCTTTGACAAAGATGCCGCACAAGTGGCGCTGGAAAACCTTTCTGTGATGATAGATGCCGCTGAGTATGACAAAATATTCAAAGCCTATAAAGAGAAAAATCCTGCGGTCAATTTCTCCGCAGAATTGCTTTTCAATACTGGCATGGACCGCTATTACTCAGGAAGTTATACTTCCGCGATCAACCAATTCAGCGAGTATGTCAACAACAACCCCAATGCTCCGCATTTCCACGAGGCGCTGGTGTACCGCGCCAAATCCTATGTGGAGTTGGGGCAGATAGATAAAGCTTTGGAGGATTATGGAAAAGTATACAATACCAATCCGAAAAACAGCTTTACCAATGTGGCGCTGATGGAAGCCGCTGAGATCAAGTTTGCTCAGGGCAGCTATCGCCCGGCGCTTCAGCTTTACACTTTGCTGGAGCAAACGGCAGAGAAACTTGAAAACCGCACCGAAGGGCTCTTCGGCATGGCAAAATGCCATGCGGCATTGGCTGAGCATCTGGAAGCGGAGCGCGTCCTCCAACCGATCCTCACCGATCTGCAACAGCCTACCCAAACGCAGGAACGCGCCAAGGTAGAAATCGGAAAAGCACAATACAATCAAAAACAACTCGCAGCAGCTTTCCGCAGCTTCAAAGATGTTGAAAGCCAAAATAAAGGAGAGTTGGGCGCTGAGTCGCAGTTCTGGATCACACGCATCCTCTATGATCAGGGAAAATACCAGGAAACACGCGAGGCAGGCCTCTATCTGCAAAACTACTATCCGACATTCAACTACTGGAAAGCACGTGCCTTCCTGACAGTGGCTCGCGCCGACTATGCGCTCAAGGATAACTTCCAGGCAAAAGGGGTACTCGAAAGCCTTATAGCCAATGCAGAGTTTCCTGAGATCACAGCTCAGGCGAAAGAGCTTCTGGATAAGATATTGAAGGAGGAGAAGAGGTGATTAGGGGATTAGAGGATTAGAGGATGTCGGATGACATAGAGTTTTAAACAATATAGTGACATAAAGTTCTTTACAGATACTTCAGTTCTTTGAAATTATGAAAAATCAAGCTTCCAGATACTTTC
>JAUIGE010000073.1 GCA_030430205.1 Bacteroidia bacterium
ATTTTCTGTAACACGGTAATAGATATGCAGGCTTTTCCGATCAGAGGCCAATTCTCCATAACCCGTGGGAAACCCACAGTCATGGAAATTTGAAGAATCTCGATTTAGCAGGCAAAAGCCTGTATATCCAGGTCCAATAGTAATCATCCAATTATCTGGTCGATGACATCCCCTGGGGAAATGATTAAGCCCCAGACCGCCGATAGGGACTTCCGTGAACTCAATGGTATAGATAGAATCAGGTTCATCTGTGGAATAACCTCTATACTTTTTGTTCCAGAAAGGATGAACTTCTTCTGTAATCCCCGTCAAGTGTAAAATACGGGTAACCGTGTCTATCCCATCATCCTGCGGAAAGCAACTTCTATTAGGGCTTTTTTTGCCGATGAGTTGTACCTCAACATCTCCCGTAAATCCGGTAAAGTTTAGCCTGAAGCTTTTTGTGGTAAAAATGCGGGCATCCTGGCCTACTTTCCATTGGTATTCTTCCAGAAAGTCCTGTGCGATGAATTGAACATAGCCTCCCATCGCTGTATCGGTTGCCTTTAGCATGGTGTCAGCAAATGAACAAAATATCGTTTCATACATGCCAAAGGCTGCGCTTGTTTCTGTTTCCCCATAGCAGGGGTCATAATCCTCACAGTCAGGATTTTGCGGATCGAAGCAGGGCTTTTTGCAGGCAGGAGAAAACAGGCATATTGCTGCCAGCAGTATGCCCAAAATGAAAATTTTATTTTTCATGGGAGTCGCTTTTTTCAAGTTGAGGTTTTGCCTGGCTGTTCTGAGCTTTTTCTAATTGCTCAATTTTTTCCTGTAAGGCAATCACATAAAGTGTGAGTTCTTCTACTTTTTCGAGCAGATTGAGCTGTAATTCCCCCACATCCACACTTCCTTCCTCCATATAGCTGGCCTCTGACTTGATACCGGGAAGATGCCTGTACGTTTCAATGTAGATTTTTAACTCTTCCAGAGAAAGAAGCGGATAATCTGGTGCAAAAACATAATCGGGAATGTAATCTGTGTCTACATTTATTTTTCGGCACCTTACTTCGCCCAGATCATTGATTTCAAATTCATTCAGGCCAGATGATATGCTCCTCATTTTGAAGGCACCGAGGATATGAAGGCTTGCTGTAGGATTGTTTATGCCGATTCCAATATTTCCACTTACATGGATGCTGCCATCTACATCCAGGGCTTTTTGCGGCTGCGCCACACCAATCCCCACCTTTCCATCACTGGCGATTCTGATACCGGTATGGCCAGCCTTCCAGGGTCCCAGGACCAATCCGGCACTTTGATTTTGGGCACCGCCGGCCAGGCCATCGGAGAAAATAATCCCCAGATCACCCGGCTGGGAAAGGAAGTTAAAGCCGCCATTGCTCAGATCGGGTACGACAAAAAGCTGGCGGTTCGTGCCTGCCTTAAAGTGGGCTACACCATAATGAAAAGAAGAACCGCCATCGGCTATGAGGGACCCCGTCTCCAGGCTATTTGCTTCCAGGGTACCCGTCACTTCGGCATTTCCTTCCAGATATGCTGCAAGGCCTGTGGAGGTGGATTTTGCATGGAGGGCATAGCCTGTGGCAGTTTGGCCATAAAGACCTGTGCCAGAGGTCGATACAGCCCAGACACCTTTGCCAGAGGTGCTGCTTGAATATAGACCCGCCCCATCAGAAATGCCGATGCGTATGCCTTTGGCATTGGGATTATTGGAAAGGTTGGTAACGTAGATACCGCCACCCTGATTGGAAAAGTGGCTAACCGTTAAGCCATAGGTGTAGCCGCCAATGCCATTGTTTTGGCCGCCGATGCCTACGGGATCTGCACAAGTCTGTGAACTTCCACAATGGAGTTGGGCCTGTATGGCAGAAAAGGGGAGGAGTAAAGCAAAGAAGAAAAGTATAGACATGCTTGTCCTTAGGGTTTGTATTTTATTGGGGGTAAAATTTTCATAATAATGAAATAATTAGGATGGTTAAAAATGATATAAGGAGCCTTAACCTGCTTGTAGGTATGGGAAATTGGCAATAGTCAATGGACAATTGAAAATTGACAAGGGAAAATGGGAAATTGACAATTACTTCATGGAACCTGGATTTAGATTAAGGCTAAAAAAGTTTTTGCTCGCGAACAGTTTCAATTTGGGAATTGTTTTTGAAAAAAGCAAGAGCTTTTGGGCAATGTTTTTAACAGGATAACAGGATTTTCAGGATAGACAGGATGATACTTTTCCCGATAGATTTTTTCCTGTAAATCCTGTCTATTCTTCCTTCAAAATCTACCGGTACTTATCATACTTCGGATCCTCCGATACCACCGAAAAGACAGGATTATTGAAAATCATGTCCTTAAATCGCGGGTCGCGGTCTATGGCGCGGTCGAGGTATGTGAGCGAACGGGAGGTAAAGCCCCGGTATGCATAGAGGGCCGCGAGGTTGAAATGCGGCTCAGCCAGGCGGCTGTTTTTGTCGATGGCGAAGAGGAAATCCTGCTCCGCTTCGCGGATGCGGTTGGATTTGAGGCGTGCTACGCCCCGGTTGTTGACGTGTGTGGGGGCGGGCTTGACGCCATCAAAGAGCAGGCGGTATTCCTCCAGGGCTTCATCTATGCGGCCCATTTTTTCGAGCAGGATGGCGCGGTTGAGGAAAAGCGATCGGTCTTTGGGGTTGGCTTTGGTCTGTGCCGTGATTTCGTCAAAGATGCTGGCCATTTTGTCCCTTCCTGCCGCTTCTGCGAAGCGGATTTTGTAGCCTGTCAGGATGCGGTTGTAGACCTCATTGTCGGGGTCGAGCTCAGCGGCAGACTTGAGGTCTGCGTAGAGCTTGTCAAAATCTTTTTTGGCGAGGTGGTAGGTGGCGCGCATCGCGTAGAGGTTGGCGCTGGCTTTGTCGCTCAAAACCTGGTTGAGCACCGCCAACTCGTCTTCTTCGTCCATGCCGGGCTTATATGGCCCGACTTTGATGAGCGCCCGGGCGACCTCGTCCATCTTGCCGCTGCCTAGCGGCAGGGCCTCCGGATAGCGGGAAAGGGTAGATTCCTTCCCGATGTATTCAAATGACAGGCTGACATAGGTATGTCTGGCCGGAGCAAAAATTTCTTTTTCCAGCTTCTTCCAATAATCCAGGCGCTTCAATTGGCGCTCCTTGCCGTCCGCATCGCGGTCGGAAAGCACGATCTCCAGGACTTCGTCCCTCTGGGCCTGGCTGAGCGCCCTGGAGCGCGTGACCAGTTCTTCTACTTTCAGCCAGTCTTCGCCTGCGCCTTTGTGCGTGATCCGCAGATTCTTGCGGCTGGCGTTCATGTTGGTGAGTTCTTCAAAAACGGCTTCTGCCCGTTTTTCTGAAAGCCGCAGGTTGGCGGCTTCGCTGCCGCCGGGGGAAGCATAGCCACGCAAATCAATTTTGCGGACTTCATAGTGCAAGGCACGGTATTTTTCTATAAAACCCTGTAATGAATAGGCCAGCAATTTATCGGAATAACTAAACGCGCCTTCCTGAAAGGTCACGTCAAAAGTGGCATCAAAGCCTTTGTAAACGAAAGTATCAGGAGATACTTCAAGGGTGGGAATCTCCACGATGGATTGCAGCTGGGTGCCTTCCCAGGGCTTCACATCGCAGCAGGCAGGTTGTATCGGGCCAAAAGGCTTGGACTGGCTTTCGCAAAAGTATTCCTTGAGGCTGCCATCGGCATTGAAGGCAGCGATGGAAAAGGAAAGCTGCAATTTGCGCCCGGAAAGATTTTTGCCGCGAAGCGGAAATCTATACATAAAGTAAGGTCTGCGATAGGTCACATAGTACCTCCTGTCGATGGTGAATTCGCCTATTTTTTCAGGACTTCCTGCTTCCCCTGATGCTTTTTCTGCAAATAACTGAACGATGATAGCCACCCCTTTATCCAGATAACGGGGATAATCGAGGTCATTTTTCAAGCGGAAATAGAGCGAATCTGCCTTGAGCTCATACTGGCCGGGCTCGAGATAGTAGTAGCTGTATTCGCTGTTATCGAAAGTACTTACCGCAAGAAGGTGCGGCAGGGTATTGCTTTCGATCAATTTGTTGATGTCAGTCGAAAAGCTTTGACAGGTATTTACGAGGGTCTCATCCTGGTATTTTACCTTGTTGATAAATCCTTCAGGGACACAGGCCGTCACAAGCAGGATACTGAGGATGGCAATGGAAAATCGCATTTGGCGTAGTCTAAAAGGAATTAACATGCGGAAGTCATTTGTGGAAAAATAGCTATAAATGGAGAAAATTACATAGAAAGGATAAAACATTTTTTGTTTGGTCCGTGGGGAAGCCATAGATTTACACGCAAGAGGGTATAGGTTTATGATAAATTTCCCCCTAAATAAATTGTAGCAAGGCTTTATTGGCCCTTCATCATGCGTAGCATCACGTCAAAATTACCTCAGGTGGGGACCACCATCTTCACTGTCATGTCGGCGCTCGCCAGCGAGCACAAGGCAATCAACCTCTCTCAGGGATTCCCTGACTTCTCTTGCGACCCGGAGCTTGTCCGCCGCGTCAATCACTATATGCGCAAAGGCTTCAACCAGTATGCGCCTATGCCGGGCGTATTGGCTTTGCGGGAGCAAATAGCGGCTTTGGTCAAGGAAAAATACGGCGCTACCTATGATCCTGTGGAGGAAATCACCGTGACCAGCGGCGCTACAGAAGCGCTCTTTTGCGCTATCACTGCCCTTATTGGAGAAGGAGATGAGGTCCTCATCGTGGAGCCTGCCTACGACTCCTATATCCCTGCTATCAACCTCAATGGAGGCGTTCCCGTCAGCATAGGCATGACCTTTCCTGACTATCGCATAGACTGGGATCATGTCAAAAAACTGATCAATGGCCGCACAAAGGCCATCATCCTCAATAGCCCACACAACCCGACAGGGGCTACCCTCAGCCAGGACGACCTGGAGCAGTTGGAAAAGATCATCAGTTCCAACAATATCTATGTAATCAGCGACGAAGTCTACGAGCATATCATATTTGATGAACAGCGCCACGAGAGCGTCGCTCGCTACCCCAGTCTGGCTGAGCGTGCTTTTGTCATATCGTCTTTTGGTAAGACCCTGCATGCTACAGGCTGGAAAATGGGCTATTGCCTCGCGCCTGAAGCCCTCACGAAAGAGTTTCGTAAGATCCATCAATTCGTCACCTTTTCCACTTCCAGCCCATTTCAATATGCCGTCGCAGATTATATGCGCGACTACCCAGAGAAAATCTCAGAGCTTCCTGCCTTCTACCAGCAAAAACGGGATTTCTTTTTGCAGGAAATGCAAGGCAGCCGCTTCGAGCCGCTCTCATCGGCGGGCACCTATTTTCAATTGATGCGCTATGAAGGCATCACGGACGAAAATGATTTGGAGTTCGCTCAGCGTCTGACGATAGAGCATGGCGTCGCCGCCATTCCGGTATCGGTATTTTATCGGTTCAAAACCGATAATAAGGTACTGCGCTTTTGCTTTGCAAAAGAGGAGAAGACGCTGAAAGCGGCTGCGGCGATTTTGAAAAAGGTGTAGGGGAGGGGAAGTACAGATAGGTGTATGTAATTGCATATAGTTTCATGCAAAGTGGGTGGTTTTATATGCTTGGAAATATAATTTACTGAAATTTTTCAATTTATTTCCACCCTCTGCTTAGCGGCAACTTCATATCTTTGGCCATCAAAAACTAAAAGACTACTCCAGATCATGTCGGTTTCAGGTTGAAAAAATTGACAAAATTCACGTGAGATAAGTCGTCTTTTTTTTCTTTGAAAGCATTTTCACCATCCAAGTACCTTCAAATTAAACATCTGCTGGAAGGGACCTTTTCCCTTGAATTGATAAAAATCAGCTGAGCTCGTTATCTCAAAATACAAGAAGGGCTCCATGGAATGTCCGTAATAAATGAAGATATTAGGTTCCGCCACTTTTGCTTTTAAAAGTTCAATATTTCTGGTAAACCTACTGCTAGTTTGCTGATAGCTAATATCTTGTAATCTCCTGGAAGCGATTGAATCAAGCTCTTCCACGGTCTTTATTTTATGGAAATCACTTTGACTATTTATTCCCAAATAGAATTGAAAGATAGAATCTACTGCAGCCATACTTAGTCCATTTTTCTCTATGATACTACTCTGATTCAGGAATGCTTCGAGATGCCAGAAAGAAAAATTAGTTGGTTCAATATTGTCTTTATCTGACTTACTTTTCAGCACCATTTCTTCTATTTCTGGTGAAAGTGGATGATTATAGGGGCCATCCCACCCATTTCGAAAAAGGATAGGATATATCCGATGGGAGTTTTCATCTAAGAGAAGTATGTACTCATCAGTATCGGTATATCCTGGATATATCCTGTAAAGAGAAGCCTGAAGAGATGTAATCCTAAGCGAGTCTAAAATTTCATATACATATCTTATCTCAGGATCATCCTCTTGCTGGGGCATTATTTCTGCAATATAAGTTTGGACCAATTGCAATTTGGGAGGCTTTGGGGATTTTGGCTGGGAGCAGCTCCCAATCAGGAGGGAAAGGGCGATGATGAGGTAGGAGGTTTTCAATGGATAATGGATTGGAAAAGGGTTAAATTAAGTAATTAAATCCACTTTCAAAGTCATACATGTATAGTCATAAGAATCATCACCGATTCGAAACATATCAACTTTGGTACTCAATTCTTGAAAACGCATCTTTTGATAAAGCCTTTTGGCAGGGGTATTATTTGATAAAAGCTCTAAATCAAGCCAGGTGATCCTGGGATCATGGGTGCAATACTCAATTACATGCTCTAATTTCTTCATTTCTCTTTGAAATCCTCATTCAGAAAAGAGTGTGCCGGAGAAATGGGCAGAAAAACAAGGTCTTTTTTCCCATTCTCAGCTATGTGCGCATTCAAATAAGCAAAAAAATCAGGGAAATGATTCTTTTTCACTTCTTGTATATGGATGTGATTCATGGTGGTTTTTTTGTTCCTTTACTCCAAGAAACTCATTTCTTTTTGTATGAAAAAATAAAGCTGAAACCCATCCTATGCCCCCAGCAAAAATCTTGACCGTAGGCATTCTCGCCCATGTGGACGCAGGCAAAACCTCTCTGACGGAATGTTTGCTCTATACCTCCGGTGCAAGGAAAGACAAGGGCAGTGTGGACAAAGGATCGGCGATCACGGATGGGCTGGAGATGGAAAAAAGCAGAGGCATTTCCATTAAAGCGGCGACGGTTGATTTTGTCTGGGGAGATACCCAAGTGAATATCGTGGATACGCCGGGGCATATAGACTTTTCGGCAGAAGTGGATCGGGCTTTTTCGGTATTGGACCTGGTGGTGCTGGTCGTATCGGCGGTGGAGGGCGTGCAGGCACATACCCTCAGGCTGTGGGAGAGCATACGCGAGCGGAAGTTGCCGGTCCTGGTTTTTGTGAACAAAATAGACCGCATGGGCGCTGAGCTGGAACAGATTTTCCATGACTTTGAGCAGGAATTGGGCGCAAACTTATTCGCCCTGAATTATGCTGATACAAACCAGCCGGATGCTCCGGAACTGCTCGCATTCAAGGATATGCAACCTTATCTCGAAGCGCCTATAGTGGAAAAATCCCTGGAAAATTTGGCGGAATTGGATGAGGCTTTTTTAGCAATGTTTCTGGAAGGCGAAATGGGAGAGTTGACAGGTATTTTTGAAAAGGCCAGACCACATATACAAAGCCAAAAGCTTTTGCCCTTATTATTTGGAAGTGCGAAAATGGACCTCGGTATAGAAGCGCTTTTGGATGGGATTACGGCTTTATTTTCCTCCAAAAATATCAGTCAGGAAACGGCAGCCGCGAAAATCTTCAAAGTGGAGTATGATCCCAAATGGGGGCGCCTGGCATATACGCGCCTCTATAGCGGCCAACTCAAAAATAAAGATAGCATTTGGTCACAGCAGCTGGAAAAGGAGCTGAAGATCAACCAAATTTTTCAACGAAAATTGGGGAAGCTGGAAGCCACAGGGCAGCTTGCTGCCGGCGAGATCGGCATGATGACTACAACTGACTTGATTTTGGCGGGGGATGTCCTCGGGCAGCACAAATTTAAGGATGATTTCCACCGCATCCATGAAGCTGTATTGAGTGTGCAGGTCGTGGCAGAGGAGGAAAAGGAATACCAGGCTCTCGGCGAAGCCCTCGAAATCCTGAATATGGAAGACCCCCGTCTGGATTTTCGATGGTATAAAGAGGAACGCGAGTTCCAGCTGAAAATACTCGGCCCTATTCAGACCGAAGTGCTCAGGGATAGCCTGCTCATGCGTTTTGGGATTGCAGCCCATTTCATGTCGCCTCAGGTTATTTATAAAGAAACCCCGATGAAAGCCGCTCAGGGCATCGTACGTTATACCATGCCGAAGCCTTGCTGGGCCGTGATGGCCTTTTTGGTAGAACCCGGCCCTCCGGGTAGCGGCGTGCAATATAGCTCTCAGGTGCGGACAGGCGAGATCGCCACCAAGTACCAAAATGAAGTCATGCGCGCCCTCCCCTGGTCCTTGCGGCAGGGCATAAAAGGCTGGGAAGTAACTGATATCAAAATCACCCTGCTCGCAGGAGAAGACCATACTATGCACTCCAATCCCGGCGATTTTTTGCTGGCGACGCCCATGGGCATTTTGCGGGCTCTGGAAGAGGCGGATACAGAGCTGCTGGAGCCCATGTATGCTTTCCAGATCAAGGCCCATCAGGAATTTCTGGGTGCTGTCGCAGGCGATATGAGCCAGATGAGCGCCCAGATCGACGCCCCCGCCTTCGACGGCGATTTCTTCACCCTGACAGGCAGGGTCCCGGTCGCACAGGCCATGGACTATGGCATCACCTTCAGCGCCAGGACAGGCGGCAAAGGCCGCCTGAAACTGAGCCTGGACGGCTATCAGAAGACAGAGACAAGCGAAGAGAAAATCCGCGCCTACAAAGGCGTTTCTCCCCTGCATGAAGCCCAATGGATCTTGCACAATCGGGGCGCCTTCAAGGCGGATGAGCGCCTGCGCTAGCAAATCCTCCATCTCAGGATGGAGACATTTTCTCCTTTTTAAAGTAATTTCCCCACTCATCCGTCATCCATATAAATGACGATAAAAATGTCAGAGCAAATGGCTGTAAAACGGGAAAGGCCGATCAGCAATGTTATCAATGAATATGGGAATAGACTTTTCCGCTTTGTCCGGGGAAGGGTGTCTACGAATGAAGATGCGGAAGACATACTGCAGGATGTTTGGTATCAGCTGAGCAGGGTAGTGGAGCTGGATTCGATCGAGCAGATGAGTGGATGGCTTTTCAGGGTGGCGCGAAATCGCATCACCGATAGCTACCGAAAGAAAAAGTCTGAGTTTTCCGTGGATCAGGATATGGAAAAGGAAGACGGGGGCTTCAATTTCAAAGAGATATTGATGGCAGAAACCGTCTCCCCGGAAGATGAAAACCTGAAAGAGATTTTTTGGGAAGCTTTGTTTAAAGCATTGGATGAGCTGCCCGAAAACCAAAAACAGGTTTTTGTCTGGAACGAATTGGAAGATCAGACCTTCCAGGAGATATCGGATCGCAGCGGTGTCAATATCAAAACTTTGATTTCGAGAAAACGCTATGCCGTCCAGCATTTGCGCACACGCCTCGAAGAGGTGTATGGGGAGTTTTTTGACCAGAATTAATACAGATTTGACCAGGAAAATAAAGAATCATGTTTAAAAAAGAGACATACTCAGCGCGTAGATTCACCCCCCTGAAGGTGGTATTTATGGCTATCGTATTTGTAGGCGTAGCCGCCGCATTATCAGGGGTCGTTATGTTTTTGTGGAATGCAATTTTGCCGGAGACGGTAGGCGTAAAGCCCTTAAATTTCTGGAAAGCCGCAGGCTTATTGTTGTTGGCGAAAATCCTCTTTGGAGGATTGGGAAGCGGGAGGGGCCATCGCAGCAATGGCAAAAAACACCATTGGAAAAACAAATGGATGGCGATGAATCCAGATGAACGCCAGGAGGCAAAGGCACGCTGGAAAGCGTATTGTGAGCAGCGCGAATCCATAAAAAATAAACAGTCATGAGAAATTTTAAATAGCCGCCGCCATGAGCATCGTCTATGCAGTCTTCCGGAGAATCAAAGACTTCATCAGCTACGACAGATATGGTCAACCCTATCACAAAAGCTATGACCAACGAGGGATGAACCCCTACAAAAATCATGGAATGGAGCCCTTCTTTCATGATATGCAAAAAAGAGGAGCTCCCAACCAGAGCGTTAGGGTGATTGAAATTCACTCAATTACTTGAATATTAAATCAATGTAGGGGATGGCCCCATTTGTCAATGGTCCCCCATTTTGATAGAAATCAGCGCTGCTGATCGTCATGATTCCATCTGCATAGGGAAAGCTCATGGAATCTTGCATAGCCAATCTGCCTATTATATTTCCAAAATTGGAGGCCACATCAGTTTGAATCCTCCTAACCGTATAGGATATACCCGATTGCAATTGAATAGTAGAAGTTGGGATTACGTAAGAGGTCTCAGTTGAGGAAAATACATGGGAGTCCGAGTATATGATATTATTTGTTGAACTGTCCACTAATTCCATCAAATAGGGCGTATCCGTGACCTCATGCTGGCTTTGGTAGCCTATTTTGCAGATTTCTTTGTCTGCTGATAGGGAAAAAGTATAGGCATGAACTTCGGTATCATAGGATACCTTATCCGTATGACCCGAACTAATCATCGCCTGAAACAGGTTTTGAAATTCGGAAGTGGTATCATCGCATGATGCCAGGATGGGATCATCCTCGCAGCCAGCGAAGATGAGCAAAGAAAAAAATACGACAGCAAGTTTTTGAAAAGTTTTCATACTAAAATTATTTATGAAGTGGATTAACTTAAACTCAAGAGTCGAATTGTTTCATAAATACTGTTTTGTGATTGACGCTATGCTGTAGTTTTTTCCTGTTGCTGCCCTGTTGACAATAAAGAATTGCTTTTCCCTTATTTTCGCCTGAGTATTGGGGGAAATTTTTGAAAACAAGCTATGGCCTGGACCAACTACCACTCCCACTCGCACTACTGCGATGGCAAATACGCGCCAGAGGCGCATGTGCAAGCTGCCATCGCGCAAGGCATGCATGCCTTTGGCTTTTCGTCTCACTGTCCCGTGAGATTTCCTTCCACCTGGAATATGCCGTTGGAGCGCTTTCAGGACTACCTGGAAGTGACGAGGGCCTTGAAAGAGAAATATGCAGCGCAGATTCAGCTCTATACCGGCCTGGAACTGGATTATATTCCAGGGATCATTTCTTCCCAGACCGACTACATACAAGCTGCTCAGCTTGACCACCTGATCGGCTCGATCCACTATGTGGATCAATTTCCAGACGGCAGGCCATGGGAAATTGATGGCAGGCATCAAGTGTTTTTGAAGGGCCTGGAAGAGATCTTTCAGGGAAATATAGAAGCCGCTGTGAGGCGATATTTTGAGCTCACAAGAGAAATGATACAGGCCTGTCCGGGTATCGTGCTGGGGCATATGGATAAAATAAAGATGCAAAATGAAGAAGGCATTTTGTTTTCGGAAAATAGCGATGGCTACCGTGAGGAGGTGGAAAAAACCCTGGATGTAATAGCCAAAGCAGGCACTATCGTGGAAGTGAATACGCGTGGCTTGTATAAAAAAGCGGTAGACACCACTTATCCGAGCCCATGGATATTGGAAAAAATACGGGAGAGAGGCATTCCCATCATGATGAATTCAGATTCCCATACCCCAGATGAAATCACGGGCCGATTTGAAGAGACTGCGCGGCTGTTGCTCGATTTGGGTTTTACAGAATTGATGGCGCTGTGGGATGGGGAATGGCAGGCTTTTGGATTTGATGAGAAGGGGGTAAAGGTTAAGAATTGACGCAGATTTACACAGGTTGTTATGATAGATTAAACATAAAGAATCATAAGAATCATAGGGTGATTGCATCAAATGGTCATAATCTTTGGGGTTCTCTTTTTCAGTAGAAACGGGTTTAGGTTCTTTGGACAATGGATAATGGATAATGGACAATGGATAATGGACAATGGATAATGGACAATGGATAATTAGTCGTGTTCATTCAAAAGTCGAAGTATCTTACTTGATAATATCCTCTTTTAATCGTTCTTTGAAAAACTGTAATCCGACATCATCTTCTAGCAAAGCAAGCAAACAAATTTTTTC
>JAUIGE010000032.1 GCA_030430205.1 Bacteroidia bacterium
ATACTGCCCACTATTCACCTGCCCATTGCTGGCTGAAACACTGCCAACTGGACTGGTTCCGAGTTTCGGGTCCGCATCATAGAAGGTATAGCCAGAGGCTATATTTCGGCTGTCGCTGACATAAGCCGCCAGATTTATCTGAGCTGTACCACAGCCGATGGCTGGAATATCCAGTGTCACAATGGAGGTTTTTCTCACCCTCACTCTCACCCTTCTTGCCTCTCCTTCACAAGCATTGAGCCCCTGGCTCACCCAATAAAATTGGGTATTGTTGCTCGATATATTCACTACTGGCGTACTGATAGCTGCTCCCTGCTGACTGTTCACATCGGCGTACCAGAAGAAGGCTGCACCAGGCTCATAGCTGACATTGGCCGTGAGCAGTGCTTCGAGATCGGGTGTTGTCTCACCTTCGCAGAAGTCGAAGCGGATTTGGGCGCAGTTGCCGCAATTTTGTGGCGCGAGCTGAGAAGGCTTATGTTTAACGATAACAGTCCTGTAAATCTGAGCTGAATTGCCCGCGGCATCTGTGACTGAGTAACTTATCGTGTAAGTACCTGCCTGACTTGTGTTGAGGTTGCCGTTATCTATGGTAATATGTTGAGAAATACCAGGATTACAATTGTCACTGGCTACTGCCCCTGCTTCGATATAATTTTCGCCTGGACACAGCTCAATAGGATTATTCCCTAACAGACTGAGTATAGGGTCCTCATCATCATTGATGGTAATGGTAAAGGAACAAGATGCAGTATGGCCGGAAGCATCGGTGACAAGATATGCTTCTGTTGTCGTTCCTATCGGGAAGGCACTTCCACTTCCCAGCCCAGCAATTTGCTGGGTGGTGCTGCCACAGTTATCCTGCCCTATAGGCGTGAAGTAGGTGATTATGCGATCACAGTTACCTGTATCATTGGATAAGTTGAGGTTGGCGGGGCAACTGATCGTTGGGTTCTGGTCATCTATGACGCTTACTGTGAAGGAGCAGAAAGCTGTATTTCCGCTGGCGTCGGTGACGCTGTAGCTTTGGGTAGTGGTTCCGATAGGAAAGAAATCGCCGGATGTCAGGCCGGAGCCGTCTGTTTGAACGGGTGAAAGGGTATTTCCATCGCAATTGTCAACAGCTCTGATATTATAGTTCTGAACAATTCCGCAACTGTTCAGTGAATTGGACAGCACAAGCTGTGAAGGACAGGTCAGGATAGGTGCTTCGGCGTCTATGATAGTAACAGTGAAAGAACAGGCGGCAGTATTGCCGCTGGCGTCGGTGACCTGATAGGTCAGAGAAGAAGTGCCTGTAGGAATAAAAGTAGCTTCTTTTTGTACAGCAAGCGCGTGGCGATACCCTGCCCCTATCAATTCCCAGCCGAGATCAGAGGGAATCTGCACAGGGCTGACCTGGTTTTCCCCTGAGTTTCCATTTCCAAGTTGCTGAACATTATCCCTTCCCCAGGTCCAAAGGCTGCCATCAGCCTGCAAAGCCATGGAGAAGTGTTCACCAGCCGCAATGGAAACCCAGTTATTTGCTAGTCCGATTCTGACAGGACTGCTTTGCTGTGCATTTGCTCCCCCATCGCCCAATTGACCATAGGTATCATCCCCCCACGCCCAGAGGCTGCCGTCTTGCCGAATAGCCAGGGTATGGCTTTCCCCAGCTGTAATCTGAACCCAATCTGTATCTGTCCCCACCTGAGTGGGGAGGGTAACATCCTGACCGGAAGTGCCAATTCCCAATTGACCAGTAGCATTATCGCCCCAGGCCCACAAGCTACCATCTGCCTTAATTGCTAAAGCAAATTCATGTCCACAAGTTATAAATACCCAATCATTATCAGTTCCCACTCTTCTAGGTGAAGTTTTGTTTCCAGTGATAGAACCATTTCCCAATTGCCCCTTATCATCTGCCCCCCAGGCCCATAAACTGCTATCAGCACGTATGGCCATGGAAAATTCGCTCCCTGCTGCTATTTGAAGCCATTTTTGGTTTGTTGCTATTTGTGTGGGCGTACCTACGGGAAGATTTGCATTACTATTATTTACAGGCCCACCATTTCCCGCTTGTCCCTCAAAATCTCTCCCCCAGGTCCAAAGGCTACTGTCTTTTCGCAAAGCAAGATTGTGAAAGCCTCCTGCTGCAATTTTTATCCAGTCAGAAATAGAACCAATCTGACCTGGGGTATACAAAAAATTGCCGTGTCTTCCAGCTGCCCCGCTTCCCCAGGACCAAAGGGTACTATCTTTTGCCAAGGCCAGACTCAACTCAAAGCCCCCAGCCAATTGTGTCCAGTTTTTTGAGTAATCGATTAGCGTAGGGTTTGGTATAGGGCCATCGTTGGTGCCATTACCAACCTGGCCTCGATTATTACGCCCCCAGCCCCAAAGGCTTTGGGTTAATAGGGGCCCCGCAGTCTGCTGAATGGTCCCGGAACAGTTGTCACTCATGGTAGGAAAAAGACCATTTGTAATCATTTTTCCGCATAAAGCAGAATCACTATCAGCCGTAAAGTTGGCAGGACAACTGATCGTAGGAGCTTCGTTGTCCTGAACAGTTATGTTAAAACTACAGCTTGAAGTATTCCCTGCTGCATCTGTTACTTGCAGATGTTGGAAGGTCGTACCAATAGGAAATTCGTCACCAGAACTGAGGCCACTGTTATCAAGATGAGCAGAAGTTGTAGGACAAATGGAAGTGATCGTCGGATTGTAATTAACCACAGCTCCACAGCTTCCCACATCATTGTTCACTGAAATATTTGACGGACAACTAAGCGCTAAAGGCACAGAACTCAAAAGGGTAACTGTTGTCTGACAAGCTGCGGTATTGAGATTATTATCCGTCACGGTCATGGTCACGGAAGGCGTTCCACCAAATTCTGCACAGGTAAATGTGGTTTGTGAAAGCGCGAGGGATGGTATTCCGCAATTGTCCCAGGAGCCATTGTCGACTGCGCTTGTAGCGAGGGTAGCGTTGCCGGAGGCATCGAGGGTAAGGGTAACGGGTTGGCACATCGCCAAAGGAGGTGCGGGATCTATCGCCTTGACGATCGCCTGACAATTGGAGGTATTACCCGCTAGATCTTCCACCGTCAAAGGGATTTGGTGGGTGCCTAAGTCTCCACAGGTAAAAGAAAAGAAGGTATTATTGCTCTTAAGGCCGCATCGGTCGGAGGAACCGTTGGTGAGGTCAGCATGGCTGACCGTAGCTGAAAGGCCTGTGACGTTGACTGTCACGGTATTACAGACCGCCGTTGGCGGGGTATTGTCTACGATTGTTATGGTTGCAGTGCAGGTATCAGACTGACTTTGTGTTTGATCGGAAATAATAAGGGGAAATCTGCGGACGCCAATATCCGAGCAATCAAAAGTTATATTACCTGATGGATAGTTCAGTCCAGCACAATTGTCTGAAGAAGCCGCCACAAGACTTTGGAAAGACCGACTTTGATTTGTGGTACCCACATCCAGCGTCAGTTGTTGGCAGACTGCCACGGGTGGAATGGGGTCTTCAACAATGACCGTAGCGGTACAGGAAGCAAAATTTTCTCCTCTATCTTCCACATAATAAGTCACAATCTGGGTTCCGACATCAGAACAGTCAAAAATACTTTGGCTGAGGCTGTCGGATTTGATTCCGCAATTATCTGTTGCGCTGAGTTTGATTTGATTGGCAGTGATACTTGCCTGACCGGATGCATCCAGTTGGATGGTAAGAGGGGTATTGCGGCAAGTTACAGTAGGCGAAATCGTATCTTCCACAGAAACAATGGTCGTGCAAAAATCGGAGCCCTGGGAACTGGTTACGACCAGATAATAAGTATTGTCTCCCAAAAAGCTACAATCCAACGTACCTGTCGAGGGACAGCTAAAGAAAGAGAAATAGCAAAAACTGAGCGTTGGGCCTACGGGATTAATACTTCCTCCATCGGAGTCGGCAGCATTAAAGGTCGCCTGGCCGGAGGCGTCCAGGTAATAGGTGACGTCTTTGCAGACAGGAATAGGCAAAGTAGGATCTTTGTCTAAAAACTGATAGGTAACGAATCCGTCATCTGGGGAGCCGTCTGTTCCGCCTTTTGTCATAGAGCCAGAGATGGCAAATCCGTTATTATAATAACTTCCGCCGCCGCCGCCAGCACTATAGGTTTGTCCTCCTCCACCGCCTGAGTATCCCCCACCGCCACCGGCTCCCTCTGACGGCTTACCCCCTCCACCATATCCATAACCATATGTATAAATCCCTCCCAATCCACCTCTTATACCTCCCTTTTCTCCTCCTTTGGAACTTTCTCCATCTCCTCTGTATCCTCCTCCTCCTCCGCTTGGATAAGCGCCGAGCGCATCGAGTGGAGCCCCTCCTCCAAATCCATTTATGCCAGCTGTATTCCCCGTTCCAAACCCATTGAGGCCATTAGTGCCATCATTTCCTCCTTTTCCCGCCTGCCCTCCGCAAACACCTGATGAATAGGCGCCGCCTCCCCCCCCTGCAACAGCTAACAAAACCCAGCGGCTGGAAGTACTGTCCGGACTCAGGGCAGGTAGCGCAAAGCCATTATTCTCTCCTGAAAGACCAGGGTCCTGGTACAATATCGCCGTACCTCCTCCCCCTCCGGCTCCGTTAGGATTATTATTTCGGCGAGACCAACCTTGTCTTCCCAAAATCACACGAACCGCTCCGCCAGGTTTGAGCATGCCTCTCCCTGTTCCTATCGGAATTTCAATTGTGGTGGTCGCGCCTCCACCGCCTTTGGTGGTACATAAGCCTGGCACTACCCTTTTGCCACCATCTCCCCCTCTCAAGGTGAATTTGATATGGTCATAAACCCCCACATTAGTAGGAATGGTAAGGTTATAGCGGAGTGTTACGGTATCAACTATTATTTTTGATTCGATAATGTTGATTAATCCGTCATCTACGAGGGTTCCTTCTTCTGTACCAATATAACTCACTTGAGCCAATAGCTGTATTTGACTGAGCAATAAGACACTTAGGCTAATAATTAAGATAATGTTAGACTTCATAATTCTTTCACTTTTGTTGGCAAAACTTATTTGTCTCAAAGCAAAAGAGAAGTCCTCAAAAGGCTTCGCAGATATGTTCTCGATTTTCGGAGATATGTTCCAAAGGGCTAAATTTCTGCATTTAGGCCTATTCTCTGGCCATGGTAGGTGGGATGCCGAAGTCTTCTACAAATAAACGCCCGAAATAAGAAGGATCATTATACCCCACCCGATAGGCGATATCAGAGATATTTAGTTCGGGATTTTTGAGCAATTTTTGTGCTTCTTCCATACGTACCTTCCGAAGGAAGCGCGTAGCAGATTTTCCCGTAAGGGCAGTGACTTTTCGGTGGAGTTGGGTTCTGCTGATGCCCAGCATATCGCATAATTTAGGCACATTGAGTTCCGGATCATCGAAATGCGCCATGATGACATCCCGAAATTTCAGGATAAAAGCATCTTCTTGTTGAACTTCGATATCCTCGGTAGGGGACAAGGCGGTGATTTGCTGCGCGTAGCGCTGCTGTAGTTGCTGCCGCAACCTGATCAGCATATCTACACGCACAAGGAGTTCTTCCTTGTTGAAGGGCTTGGCAAGGTAGGCATCCGCCCCACGTTTCAAGCCGCTGATGCGGCTCTCGACATCGGCCTTGGCCGTGAGCAATATGATCGGTATGTGGCTGGTCCGCTCATCTTGTTTGAGCGATTCACACAATTCGAACCCATCTTTGCGCGGCATCATCACATCACTGATGATGATGTCAGGCACTTCTTCGATTGCTTTTTCTATTCCTTCCTGCCCATCGTGAGCGATGCTGATTTGATAGGTTTCACCCAGGCAAAGTTTCAGGTAATGCACCACATCAAGATTGTCTTCGACGATCAACAATTTTAATGCTTCAGTCTCTTTAGAGCTGATGGAACCAGCAGGAATCAAAGAGGCTTCCGTCAGCGGATTCACAAATTTGGATTCGATAATTTCGTCCCTGAAAGGAGCTATATTGCTTATCGGCAGGCTTATCTCAAAACTACTTCCCCTACCTACTTCGCTACGCAGCTCAATTTCCCCTCCCATCAACTTGATCAATTCATGGGTAAGGGTAAGCCCGATTCCCGTTCCTTCTCCCTTGCGGGTCATAGAATCGTCCACCTGATAAAACCGGTCAAAGACATGAGGGATTTTTTCAGGGGCGATGCCGATGCCTGTGTCGCTTACCCTGATGGTGAGCTTGTTTTGGGTTTCGGGTTTTGGGTTTTGGGTTTTGGGTTTCGGGTTTTGGGTTTTGGGGGAACTTGAAACCTCTACGCTAACCTCGCCCCCTTCCGGGCTAAACCTGATCGCATTGGCGATGAGGTTGGTCATGATGCTGCGAATCTTTTCTGCATCAAAATCCATCATCACAAGCTGCGAATCGGATTTAAATTGCAGATTGATGGATTTGCTTTCAGCATATGACTGGAAGGATTCCAAAAGATATTTCAGGTAGGGAATGATGTTCTCTTGCCTCATATAGAGGGGCAGGCTGCCCGACTCAAGCTTGCGAAGATCAAGGATTTGGTTGATGAGCAAAAGAAGATTTTCACTGTTTCTTTTGATCAATTCCTTGGATTCCTCATTCTCTGTAATCATATCAGTCATACCAGAGATCACCGTGAGGGGCGTTCGGAATTCGTGGGAGATATTGGTAAAAAAGCGTGATTTTGCCTGATCCAGCTCTTTGAGTTGCTCATTGGCCTGGTCCAATTTAGATTTTTCCAGTTCGATGATCTCTTTTTGTTGTTTGGTGAGGCGGAAGCGATTAAACAGAATGAAACCAAATAAGAGCGTAAGTACGAGGCCACCCCCAAGGAAATAGGCTGTTTGTTTTCTGCTCTTATTTTCAGCAAGCTGAACGGCCATGGCCTGGGCATTTTTCAGGCTGTCTACTTCAGCCTTTCGGCGGTATTCGTAAGCATACTGCTGTTCGAGGATGGCCTGGGTATTGGATTCGCTTTGAAGGGAGTCCTGGAGCGCATAAAAGCGCTTAATCATTTCCAGGCTTTTTCGGTAATCGCCTTTTGCCTCATAAACCTGTTGCAGTAAACCTGCTGCGTTCTTTTCAAAAGCTGGAAACTTGAATTGTCTGGCTTCTTCCAGACAGGCAATCCCATACTTTTCAGCATTTTTCCAATCTCCTTTCAAAGAATAGATATTTCCCAGGGCAGCAAGGATGCCGGAATATTGAGTCCTTACATTTTCCTCCCTGTACTTAGCATAGGCTGCTTCCAGGTAAAATAAGGCAGAATCTAAATCGGGAATTTTTCGATATGCTTGCCCTATTGCTTCCAGGAGCTCTGCTTCACGGATAGTTTTTTTTTCTTTTCTGACGGTCTGCAGATTTTTATGGAGGTAGGGCAGGGCCGCTTGCGCATTCCCTTGCTTGATCATGATGGCACTCAAGATGTAGCTGTTTCTGCCTGAGCCTTCAGTATCTCCCAATTGCACTTGCATTTGGTAGGCTCGTCTTATCCATTCTTCTGCCTTGTCATAATCTCCATTGTTGAAGCAAAGGACGCCTATCCGGGTAATGGAGCTAATGAGGGTGGCTGAATCTTTGATTTTTTCGCTTAAGGCCAATGATTTGTAATTGGCCTCCAGGGCCTTCTCTATCTGATTGGCATGTGCAAAAAAGAAAGATTGATTTCGATAAAAGACGAGAAGTTGGCGTTGGTAAAAGTTTCGATCTGCTGCAGAAAGTGGCTCTTCAAGCTTTTTTTTACAAATTCTCCCTCCTAAATCATTAAACAAAGTACTTACTTCTGGCGTCTCAATGGTGCTCGAAATCGTAAAAATAGCCTTTAAAATAAGGCTGTCATGAGTCGCCTGGGTAAAGACGGTCTTATTATCTTCCAGTGCCTTCTTTTCTTTTGGGGGAAGGCTATCTGTTTCAATCAAGGAATACAAATGAAAAGCACTGTCAGCATAGTTTTGAGTAAAACTTAGCTGAAAAAAGAGGCAACAAATCAATCCTAATCCAACACTTCTCATAGCATCTTAATTTAAAAGCAAAATACAAACTGCGCATTAAGCAGGAAAATCGAGCACAAAAAAAGGCCACCCCCATGGATAGGGTGGCCTTTTTAATTTAAGTTGTCTTTTCTAACCCTCTTAGATTTACGATAGTGAGGATCAGCAGACTATAAGAAAATTGTTATCATCGCTTCAGCAGTTTTTGGGAATAAGGCTTAGCTGTTGGATGAGTCATGACAAGGATATAGTATCCCCTTGGCTGCTGGCTGATATCAAAGGCAGTTTCACTGCCTTCGAGCTTGCCGGTCAGGATCGTTCGCCCGAGCTGATCGCTCAGCCTGTAGCGCCACTCGCCCTCCAGCGGCCCTGCCGCTCTGAGTTGGAATCGACCGTTGGTCGGATTGGGGTAGAGCGTGAAGCGCTGGGTGTCGTAATATTCGAAATTGATTTCGACGGCATCGCTCCAGATGGCGCGGCCATCGGCGTGGACGAGCTTGAGGCGATATTTGGTCACATTGCCCATACCTGAGCGGTCCAGGTATGAACCGCTCTGTGGGGTCACATTATAATGTGACCCTACGCCCTGCTGACCAACCGTAACCCATTCCCCATCATTAATCTGCTTCTCGATTTCAATTTTTTCCAAAGCAAACTCATAGCGGATTTCCCACTCCACGCGCACATCATGCGCATTCACCCTGCTTGCTGCCAACTGAAGACTATTCCCTGCACCCTGCCGACTGCCCACTCCCGGATTTACTGTTATACTAAAGTCCCTGACTTCCCCCGCGCAATTATCAATATAGGCGATCGCCCGGATGTTGGCCGTAAGGGCTGTGCCAGTAGGATTGGTAGCAGTGAAGATCATATCTCCCATGCCGAAGCTACCCAGAGGGCCGATGGGGGCATTGTTCAGGTTAAACCAGAAGATATGGGTGGCGTTGGTTGAATTAAGGTTTAGCGTCACCAGATCTCCTGCATTGACCGTCAGGTTGCTAACCGGAGCCAGATCAGCAATGGATGTGCTGATGACTTCATCGATTCCTGTCACCTGACATCCGGTATTGTTGCTGGCAGTTGCATAATAAGTCATCAGGCTGGTCGGCAGACTGACAACTGCATACTGCCCGCTAAGCACCTGCCCATTGCTGGCTGCCACACTGCCTACCGGACTGGTCCCGAGTGTCGGGTCATTGTCGTAGAAGGTGAAGCCTGTGGCAATGCCCCGACTGTCACTGACCCAGGCCGCCAGGTCCAACTGGCCGGAATTGCAGCCCAATGCAGGCAGATCCAGCTCCACAATGGAGGTTTTTCTCACTCTCACCCGCATTCTTCTTGCTGGACCTTCACAGCCACTGATGAGCTGACTTACCCAATAGAAGTGGGTGTTATTATTGTTCATATTGAGTACTGGCGTACTGATGGCTGCCCCCTGTTGACTGTTAATATCATCATACCAGAGGAAGCTGGCACCCGTTTCATAAGCTAAATTGGCAATGAGCAATGTCTCCAGCCCAGGCACAGCCTCTCCTTCGCAGAAATCAAATCGGATTTGATTGCAATTCCCGCAGTTCTGAGGCTCGAGTTGGGCAGGGGTGTGCTTCACGATGACGGTCCGTGTGACTACATCGGCAGGATTGCCGTTTGCATCGGTCAGCATGTAGGTGACGGCGTAACTCCCTTCCTGATAGGTATCTACGCTGCCGTTATGGATCAAAATGTTTTGATTTACCTGGCCATCACAGTTATCAGAAGCCGTCGCGCCGGGTTCCACATAGCTTTCGCCTTCACAAAGGTAGAGAGGATTGTCTCCCAGCAGGCTGATGACCGGTTTTTCATCATCTGTGATGGTGATGGCGAAAGAACATGCCGCCGTATTGCCCGCAGCATCAGTCACCATATAGGCTTCTGTAGTAGTACCCAAAGGAAATACCGAACCACTTCCCAGGCCGCTGGTCTTCACGGTATTGCTGCTGCAATTGTCTGTGCCTGATGGAGTCAGGTAAGTAAGCATTTTTCCGCAAATCCCCGCATCATTGCTCAGGGAAAGGTTCGGTGGACAGCTAATCTGCGGATTGACAAGATCGACGATCTCAATATTCGCAGAACAACTGCTGCTGTTTTGGTAGGTATCTGTCACGGTCAGGCTGACCGTATTGGAGCCGAGATGGGAACAGTCGAAAGTTGTTGGACTCAGCTGAAGGCTGACATTGCTACATGCATCATAGGAGTTGTTATTCACCTCCTGGGCTGTCAGGCTGGCATTGCCTGTGGCATCCAGTTCCACTGTCCGGGACTGACACATGGCGATGGGTGCCACATGGTCTTCGATCTGCACAGTTGCTGTGCAACTGGCTGCGGCTCCATCGGAGCCGGTGACGGTAAGGGTCACGGTATTGGGACCGATATGTGAGCAGTCAAAATCCGTCTGACTTAGGCCGGGGCTTAAATTACAGATATGGCTGGAGCCATTTTCAATGGCCTGGGCTGTGGTGCTGACATGGCCGGAGGCATCGAGTTGTAGGGTCAGATGCTGACAGGCTGCCGTAGGGACGAAGGGGTTATTCACCGTCACAGCGGCTGTGCAGCTTTTTTGATTGCTGTAGGTATCCTCCACGGTAAGCGTCACCGTCTGCACGCCTACCTCCGTGCAGGAAAAGGTATGGGGAGAAACCGTAAGGCTCTGCAGACCAGCAGAGGTGATGCTGCCATCATTGATGTCGGAAACTGCGATGGATGCATATGCATTTGCGTCGAGACTGACCTGCATGCTTTTGCAGCGTGCTTCTACAAATTGTACAGCTGCACAGACGTTGTTGGGGTCTCTGATACTCAGGGTAGCAGTGCAACTGCTGCTGTTATCAAAATAATCTGTGACGGTCATAGTCACGACATGATCCCCCACTTCCCCACAGTGGAACATGGTTTGATCAAGGGTTTTGCTTTTAATCCCTGTATAACCAATGCTGGCACTGTTATCATAGGAAGCGTAATCAAACCACTCAATATTGGGTATCGCGATAGCATCGTAAGGAATAGAGGTGTTGTAGTTATAATCAATATTGGCTGTCAGATTGATACATCTGGCGACGGGGGCTTCTACGTCGATTACGGTGACAGTAAAAGAGCAGGAGACAGGGTTGTTGCTGGCATCTGTGCCCCCCAGCGTTACGGTATTTATACCGCCATTATGGTAAACCGGAGCACAACCTCCGGGAGCCGTCCCACTCAATACAGAAGCCTGGTAGGTCCCGCAGTTATCTGTCATCATGGGCAAGCTGTAGTTGATGGTGCCGCAATTGCTTCCCGGATTGGTATTCACCGTAATATCTGCCGGGCAGCTAATGGTAGGCGGTTCCAAATCATTGATCGTCACATTGGCTGTGCAGCTGGAAGACTTTCCATTGGGATCCAGCACATCCAGGGTGACTACCCGGCTACCTATATCGCTGCAATCAAAGGTATTGGGCGTCACGGTGAGGGTACCCGTTGAGTTGGGTACGACACTGTTGTCATCGATATCGGCTGGATCTACCGTGATCACGCTGTTGACGTAATTGGCCGAATAGGCTTTGCATTTGGCAACGGGAGGATCGCAGCGGAGACCGTTGGGCTTCAGGTCGAATTTTGCGAGGGTGAGCAGCAAATGATTGGGGGCATGGGAAGGCAAATATAACCTGACACCAAGGCTAAACAGAAAGCCACCCGGGTGGTATGCAATATCCTCACAACCTGCATTGCCTGTGGTACGGACTACGTTGATCCCTCCCACACCATAACCAGAATCGAAACTACCATCCGTATTGAGGCGAATAGACCCTAGCTCTGTGGGATAATTATATCTTCCTCCGATGACTATTTTATCATCACTTTGTAGGGTAATGGTCTGGTAACCACTAAAAGTTTTGGGCAAAGAGTTGATGTTCAGTTTTCCATCTCCGCTAAAACTGCTATCAAAACTGCCATCGGCATTCAATCTGACAAGCATAAGGGTGGAACCGTAACGGATCAACATCACCACTTTATTGTCACTCTGTACCATTAACTCCTCTACATAGTGAGATTGATTGGTAGCCAACTCAAAGTCCTGGAGGCCACTGGTCCCGAAACTTCCATCCACATTGAATGTCGTATCATTCAGTTTTATGACCCTGATTTTCAGGTTTCCACTCCCATTATCCATGCTGCCCGCAGCATAGACATATTTGCCATTGCTACCAATGCGATCATATCCTTCTTCCGGTCCGGGATAGCCGTTCTTATTGACAAAATAATTGGGCTTATGAGCTCTTTCGCTTACCCCATCTGTGTAAAGCCGTGCAATCAGGGATAATTTATCAGAGTGGTTCCCACTGCGGCCAATGATTTCTCCGCAAATCAGAATCTTTCCATTGGGGTCGGTAGTCATGTGGGCATGATCGGTATGGGTGATGCCATACTGATGATTTTTTTCCCAGGCTTTGCTTCCATTTGCATTGAATTTTACGAAGGTGGCTTTTCGCTTTCCGCCTCCGGCGTCAGGGTAGTTGGAAGTGCCTGATATGATGACGCCCCCATTGCCAAAGGCAATATGCTGGGGAGAATGGCCTTCTCCGCTGGGATTGACACTGGTGGAAGATCTGACAAATGATCCGTCAGCATCATCAAACTCATAGTAGCGGAAGTTGCCGCCATCATTGAAGGCAACATACACTTTGCCATTTCCCAGGCAAAGCCCCGTCAGGCTTTTGTTGTTGCCGTGTTCTTTTTTGCCATTTGCACCAAAGTTACAATCAAAGAGCTGTCCATGTAGCTCACCGGACAACAGGAAAAAGATCAGGATGCAAATCCAGGCTTGAATGGTGGGGAGGTTTGTTTTCGCGTATGACATGGTTTTATGGGGTAATGTTAATGTGGTCTTTAATACCGGTACACAACCGATTCACCACAAAGGTCAGCCTCCATTCCTGGAAGGATGTGCACTATTGTTTGAAAAAGGGGGACTATTGTTTAATGAGGATGTGAGGATGTGGGGATGTGAGGATTACATTTCATTTTGGATTTTTCCATCCACTAATCCTTACATCCTCTAATCCTCTAATCCTCCAATCCTCCAATCCTCCAATCAACCTCCTCTCCTCTTCGATGGAGCTTCCCCAAACTCCTGCACGTAGCTGCGGGTGAAGTAGCGGGGGTCGTTGAAGCCGACCTGATAGGCAACATCTGAGATGTTGAGGTCGTGGTTTTGGAGGAGGGCCTTCGCCTTGTTCAGGCGGAGGAAGCGAAGATAGAGCGAGGTGGAACGCCCGGTAAGGGCTTTGATTTTGTTGTGGAGCTGGCTGCGGCTCATGCCGACTTCGCGGCAGAGGTCCTGTATACCGAAGTCGGTATCGGTCAGGTGTACCTCCAGGATTTGCTGGATTTTCAGGATAAAAGCATCTTCTTTTTGCGTCTGCGGATGGGCTCCGCCCGTGACCGGAGTTCCTCCACTCTGGTAGCGCTCCCGCAGCTTCTGCCGAAGCTGAAGCAGTTTTTCCAGCCGGACAAAAAGTTCCTTTTTGTCAAAGGGTTTGGCGAGATAGGCATCCGCCCCCAACTGCAGCCCCTCCAGGCGGGCTTCCTGATCTGCTTTTGCCGTAAGCAAAATGATGGGAATATGGCTGGTGCGTTCATCCTTTTTGAGGGTTTCACATAATTCGAAACCGCTTTTTCGGGGCATCATCACATCACTGATGATGAGGTCGGGCACCTCTTCGAGGGCTCTCTCGATGCCTTCCTGCCCGTCCTGGGCCCAGCCCAGTTGATAATGGCCTTCCAAACAGGCCAGCAGGTATTGAGCCACATCGGGATTGTCTTCGACAAGCAGCAGACTGGGTAGATTCTCTACAGCTTGTGCCTGGACTTCGATCCGCTGGGAAGCAGAAGGGGAGAGATGAAAAGGTGCTGCAGGCAGCAGTTCGCTGTCTTCAGCCTCCGGCTCTGCCAACTGCCTCACTGGCAACTGAATCCTGAACGCTGTTCCTTTACCCATTTCGCTTTCTACATGGATTTCTCCCTCCATCAACTGAACCAGTTCTTTTGTCAAGGTCAGTCCTATGCCTGTTCCCTGGCTGGCCATATTTTCAGCCTGATAAAAGGAATCGAAGATGAAAGGAAGCTTTTCCTGCGGAATCCCTATGCCACTGTCTGAGACAGTGAGCAGCAGGCAGTGGGCAGTTGGCAGTGAAGGATTCTTCGACTGCATACTGCCAACTGCACACTGCAAACTAATCTCCCCGCCTTGGGGGGTGAATTTGATTGCATTGGAAAGCAGATTGGTCACGATACGCAGCAGCTTTTCGGGATCATAGTCCATCTGAAATTTTGTTTCTTCCGAGTGAAAGCTGATTTTGAGGTCATTCATTTCTGACAGGCTTTCGAAAGAATTAACCAGGTATTGCAAATAGGAGACGATATCTCCCTGGATGTAATTCAAGCTCAGCTTTCCGGCTTCCAGCTTTCGCAGATCCAGCAGCTGATTGATCAGGTCAAGCAGATTGCTGCCGTTGCGACGTATCAGGGCAAGGCCTTTCTCCCGCCATGCCTCGGGATTACTCTCGATCTGCTCAGCCATCCCCAGGATTACCGTCAGTGGGGTGCGAAATTCATGCGATATATGCGTAAAAAAGCGGTTTTTGAGTTCGTCCATCTCGCGCAGGTATGATTCCCTGGCTTCGGATTCAGACAATTCCTGTGAGGTAGAGTGGAGTTTTTGGGCGGTTTCCTCGGCCTGACGGTCTTTCAGCACCGCCTCATTGGCTTTCTGGATGGTGATTTCGAGATCTTCGAAATCTATGGGCTTGACGACGAAGTCGAAAGCGCCACGGTTCATCGCGCTGCGGATGTTCTGCATATTGCCGTAGGCAGAGACCATGACGGCTTTGGTGGGATGGGGCAGGGCAGCCATATGCGCTACCAACTCCAGCCCGTTCATGACGGGCATATTGATGTCGCAGAGCACCACATCTGTTTCAGGCTTCGCCTGAAGGCTCGCCAGCGCATCAGCGCCATTGGTCACAAAAGCACATTCATATTCGCCATTGCGAATTTTCCGCCGAAACTGCTGCCGGATCAGGCGCTCCATTTCCGGCTCATCGTCCACTATGAGGATTTTCACTCCCATATTCAAAATTACAAATAGGATGCTTCTCTTCTACTGTATCTCTTTTCGGGGAAGTCGGATGATAAATTCCGTGAATGTGCCTTCCTCACTGTCCACTTCCAATTTTCCCCCGTGACTTTGTACAATGATGTCGTAGCTGATCGAAAGCCCAAGCCCGGTATTTCCTCTTCCGGTAGGCTTGGTGGTAAAAAAGGGTGCAAAAATACTTTCCCTTATCTTTTCAGGAATACCGCTCCCATTGTCTTTTATCCGAATAACGACTTCCTGATCCGTATAAGAAGAAGACAAGGTGAGGGTGGGCCTGAAATCTTTTCCCAATTGCTTTCCCTTTTCAAACAGCGCAAACAGCGCATTTTGAAAAATATTGAGCAAAACCCGACCCAATTCCTGTGGGATGACCGAGATTTCCGGAAGCTGGGGATCCAACTGGATTTGGAATGTTACCTCAAAGTCTGTGTCTTCTTTATCAAAGCCCTGATAGGCAAATTTTACATTGTCTTCAATCAACTGATTGAGCTGGACAGGCATTCGCTGGCCGGAGGTATGTTCTGCATGGTTCATCATCGTGTTGATGATGTCATCTGCCCGCTGGCCATTTTTCCGGATGGAATGGGCATTCTGCCGAATATCTTCCAGCATTTCCCGGATGTACGAAGCGTCTTCCTCAGGCAATTTTTCCCAAAAATCCTTCATCTCTTCGGAGATATCCTCTGCGAGTTCGATAGAACCTTTTGCAAAATTGTTGACAAAGTTGAGCGGGTTTTTGATCTCATGGGCGATCCCCGCCGTCATCTGACCCAGCGAAGCCATTTTTTCCTGCATAAACATCTGCTCGCGCACCTGCACGACTTCGGCTGTACGCTCTTTTACGAGCTGTTCCAGCTGGCGATTTTGCTCCTCCAGCCTGCGGGTTCGCCATTTTAATAACAAATAGACAGCGCCTGCCAGCAGCAACGCATAACTCAGATAGGCCCACCAGCTCCTGTACCAGGGAGCTAAAATGGTGAAGTTGAGCGCTTCAGATTCGCGCTCTTCCTGGTATATATTTCGGGCTTTTACCCGAAAATGATAGCTGCCTTCCGGCAGGTTGGTATATTCTTTTTCGGTCTCTGAAGACCATTTTGACCACTTTTTGTCAAATCCTTCCAGCATAAAGCTATACTGATGGGATGAGGGATCATCAAATGCCGGCAGGGCAAATTCAAACCGCAGGGAATTGCTTGAGTAAGGCAGGGAAAAATAATGCTTTTCTGCCAGCGTCGTCCCCCCATAAATAAGGGAGTCATCAAGGCTGGTAAGTCTTCTGATCAAAGGAGGAAATAGTGGCTGAGTAGAGAAGGAGGCGGTTTTGTCAAATCCGGCAAGGCCATTGTCTCCCGCCAGCCAGATGAAGGAGGGATTGTCCGGGCTGCTATAAAAATCGTAGACCGTCTCTATGCTTTTTAGCCGAAAAAAAGGAGCTGTCACCTTCCTGATTTCCCCGGAAGCTCCTTTGTCAATCCAGTCAATGAATTTTTCATTTCCCCTGAATGATTCTATCCAGATATCTCCTTCCCGGTCTTCCATTATTTCAAAATGCCGATTTCGGGAAGGTTTGTATTTTTTGTCAAAAAGGGAGTCCCGGAGCAATTTTTGAGACAGGCTGTCGTAAACGAGCTTCCCCATAGGAGAGTTGAAAATGAGCTGATCATTTACCCGAAAAACATTGGAATACAGGAGATTATCTCCATTTAACGCATCGTGCAGGCTCACCCTGACAGGGATAAAATGGGGCTCATCAGTCGGCGGGGGTTGGGTGTTTTTCAGGCTGTCAAAATTAAACTGAAAATGGACAAAACCCTGGTCATAACCTGCCCAGACATCACCGGGTCCGCTTTCCTGCAAGCTGCGAAAATCACCATTTATATTGGCGAAGTATCCGAGCAAATGCCAGCCTGAAGAAAACTTCTTCATGAGAATGATCCCATCTGCAAGTCCGACAAAAAGCATTTCTTTCTGGAAGCGGGATGGATAAAAAGCTGCTCCATTGGCATCATTGAGCTTGCTTACTTTGCCTGCTTTCATTTGAAAAATCCCCGTGCTGGAAGCGATCAATAGCTCGTCTTCATAGGGATACAGGTCAAATACCATTTGCTCAATCCCTTTGACAGGGGTAAAACGGGCGTGATCCAGCGCTGAGGTCGGAAGGCTCATCTGATAAAGCCCTTTTGATCCTCCCAGATACAGGCTTTTTTGGTAGGAATCGACGCATTCCAGGTCCATATCCAGACCGTGAGTTACGGAATAGAAAGAAAAGGGGGAGTGCAATTCCACATGGGCCAGCCCATCATTCAGGCAGGCCCATAGTCCACCGGCCTGATCTTCGAACACGTGGGTTACGACGGCATCCCGTAGGCCATGTGCCTGGGTGACGGTCTGGACAAAATTTCCCATGCTGTCCATCACAACGATCCCGCCCTGCAGGCAGGCCATAGCGATATGGCCGTTTTTGAGAAATCTGCCATCGAGGATGGCATTTTGTTCCAGATAGGCCTGATTTTCAGGCGGAAGCTGAAAGGGAAATACTTTTCCCTGGTCATATACAAACAGGCCCTGCAAAGGGACACCGATCAGCAAAGCCTCTTTGCTATAGCCTTGTCTTCCGCCCCAGGGAAGCATCATGTGTATCCTTCGCTGGCTGAAAAAAGATCCGCCGGGCAGCAGTTGCAGGCTGTCATTTATAAGCCGGGTGAGCCCTTCTGTATACTTTCTGACATATATGTCGCCGTTGACGGCAAAGCAAAGGCTGCTGTTTACCCCTTCTTCCAGTACACTGAGTTTTCCCTCTGAGTCCTTTTTCCCTTCTTCCCATTTGTAGAGGTATTTATCGGTGCCGAAATAAACTGCGTCGGGGGTTTTCGCAATGTGGAGGGTCACCACGAAGTCTCTTTTATCCTCCGGGACCTGATCAAGCAGGGAGTGATAGCTCAGCTGAAAGCTGGAATCTGGTGCCAAATAGCCAATTTCTCCATGAGTCCCGATATAGAGCCCGCCTTCTTTTCGCTTGGCTACAGCCCGGACAAATGCCCCGCCCCGGATGGTGGTTTTACGCCAACGTACACCATCATATTCAAGCAAAAAGCCGGAATTGGCAATGTAGATCAGGCCATTTTCATCCTGAAAACCTGCCCAGTTTTGAGCAAGGCCATCATAGTCATCCGCGCTATAGTTCTGGATAAAAGGATTGCCATACAGATAGGGGCTGCCCGTACCCTGTCCCATTGCAGAAGACAGGATTAGCCCCATGCCCAAGAGAAAAAAATATATATGGCAGCTCCGGATCATATAGTCAAAAATACAAAGTCTTTTTGATAAAAAAGGCCGTCCTCCTAAGAGCGACGACCTCCGGTCAACAAAATCGGTAATCTCTTTTACTGTTTCACGATCCTCTCCAGGTACTGCCTGCCCTCGGGGCTGGTCAGCAGTAAGAAGTAGTGGGCAGTAGGCAGGTGGCTGATATCAAAGGCAGTTTCTCTGCCTTGTAGCTTCCCAATCAGGATCGTCCGTCCGAGCTGATCGCTGAGCTTATAGCGCCATTCACCTTCAATCGGACCTGCCGAACGAACTGAAAAGCGACCATCGCTTGGATTCGGATAAAGCGTAAAACGCTTATTATCATAGAAGTCAAAATTGACTTCTACCTCCTGAGACCAGATGGCTCTGCCATCGGCATGGATTAATTTCAATCTATATCTGGTCAAATTGCCCATGCCTGAGCGGTCCAGATAGGTACCGCCCTGTAGGGTCAGATTATAATCTGACCCTACGCCCTGCTGATCAACAGTCACCCATTCGCCCTCATTAAGCTGTTTTTCTACCTCAATTGCCTCCAAAGCAAACTCATAAACAATCTCCCACTCAACCCGCACATCGTGCGCATTCACCTTACTGGCTGCCAGCTGCAAACTGTTGACTCTCCCCTGCCTACTGCCCACTCCCGGATTTACTGTTATAGTGAAGTCACGATACTCACCCGCACAATTGCCATTGTAGGAATAGGCGCGAATGTTGGCCGTGATGGCGGTGCCAAAGGGATTGTAGGCAGTGAAAATCAGGTCGCCCATGCCGAAGTTACCCACCAGTCCGATAGGCGCAGCATTCAGGTTGTACCAGAAGATATGCGTTGCATCCGGCGAATTAAAGTGGACGGTGACCAGGTCACCTGAGTTGACGGTGATATTGCTGATCGGCGCAAGTGTCGCACCCGCACCTGCCTGCACTTCATCACTGCCCGTTACCTGACAGCCCGTATTATTGCTGGCCACAGCATAATAGGTACTCACGCCCGACTGCAAACTGACCACTGCATACTGCCCGCCATTCACCTGCCCACTGCTGGCTGAAACACTGCCAACTGGACTGGTTCCGAGCTTCGGGTCGGCATCATAGAAGGTATAGCCAGAGGCTATATTTCGGCTGTCGCTGACATAAGCGGCCAGATCTATCTGAGCTGCACCACAGCCGATGGCTGGCAGGTCCAGCGTCACAATGGAGGTTTTTCTCACCCTCACCCTCACTCTTCTCGCTTCGCCTTCACAACCGCTGAGGATCTGGCTTACCCAATAAAATCGGGTGTTATTGCTGGCCATATTGGGTACTGGCTTACTGATGGCCGATCCCAGCTGACTGTTATCATCCTCATACCAGAGGAGGCTTACGCCTGACTCATAGTTGGTATTGGCTGTCAGGGAAAGGTCCAGATCGGGGGCGGCCTCTCCTTCGCAGAAATCCAGTCGGATTTCGCTACAGTTGCCGCAGTTCTGCGGTGCGAGCTGTGCAGGCGTGTGTTTGACGATGACCGTCCTTGTAGCCTGGGCACTGTTGCCATTCACATCTGTGACCGTGTAGGTCACTGTATAATTTCCTTCCACAGCCGTATTGACTGCACTGTTATCCGTCAGGATGTTTTGGTTGACATGGGCGTCGCAGTTATCGGTAGCCGTTGCTCCCGCTTCCACATAGGCTTCGCCTTCGCACAGGATAACCGGATTGCTGCCTGAAAGGCTGAAAACAGGTAATTCATCATCTGAAATCGTGATACTGAAGGAACAGGCGGCTGTATTACCGCTGGCGTCGGTGACAGTGAATGCTTCCGTGGTGGTGCCCAGCGGGAAGGTACTTCCACTTCCCAGGCCAGCCGTCTGGCTGGTGCTGCTGTTACAGTTGTCGCTGCCGATAGGCGTGAGATAGGTGACCAGTCGGTCACACTGGCCGGGATCATTGGGCAGGCTGATGCTTGACGGGCATGAAATCGTGGGGAGCTGGTTGTCTGTGACAGTCACATTGAAGGAACAGCTGGAAGTATTGCCGGAGGCATCGGTGGCCTCATAGCTCAGGGTAGATACACCCAGCGGGAAGGTGGAGCCGGAAGACAGACCGCTGAGGTCGGTTTGTAGGGTGGTCGTATTGCATTTGAGGATTTCCCTGATGATGATATCGTCGAGGCCCCAGTTATCCTTACTGCCGTTGGTAGAGTATTGGGGCTGTATCCAGCGGAAATAAGTGCCGGCACTTAAAGCTGCGGCCGGTAGCTCCACAGAACGTTGGAACCGTCCATTTCCGGGACCTCCATTGGGGCCTACCTGATGAATGCTTACCCAGTTGGTTCCATCCAGAGAATACTGGAAATGTGTTTTCTCATTGGGTTCAGGAAGATCGCATCCCAAATTGGCGCAGCCACCATTGCAATCTGTCGTCAGATATAAATAATCGATCTGATAGCCATCTCCTGTCGAAAGATCGATTGGCCCCAGCTTCATGCTTCTTTCGACGGTGGAATTGTATTTTATCCATTGAGAGCCATTGCCATTGAAGCATGAGTTGGTAATCCCACCTCCCACAGAACGTAGCAGGGAAGAAATGCCTCTGACCCCCCCGGGTCTGTTGCTGGCGCGTTCAAAGTCTTCTTCAAAAATGGTAAGCATTTGTTGCCCATCATCTCCTTCAGGAGCTGTAAAATTGACCACCGCTCCGCAGCTGTTGGGATCTACATTTTGAAAAATGGGGTTGGGACAGCTCAGCGTTGGGGGTGTATTATCAGTGACGGTCACGTCAAAGGAGCAAGCGGCAGTATGTCCGCTGGCATCGGTCACAGTGAAGGAATTGGTGGTCGTGCCTGTTTCAAAGGCGCCACCGGATTCGGTTCCCGCAGTCTGACTGATACTTTCCCCCGAACAATTATCATAAGATGTAACGCTATAAGTGACTACTGCACCACAAAAGTCCGGATCATTATTTACCTGAATATTTGCCGGACAAAAGATCTGGGGTGCTTCTGTATCGCTGATGCTTACAGAAAATGAGCAACTGGCTGTATTGCCGCTGGCATCTGTCACGGTGAATTCATTCACCGTGGTACCTATCGGGAAGCTACTTCCCGATGCGATCCCAGCCGTCTGGCTGACACTTTCTCCCGAACAGTTGTCAGCACTGCTGAGGGTGTAATGTACCAGGGCATCACACTGGCCGGGATCATTCCCGGCAGAGATATTGGCGGGACAGCTAATGCTGGGCGGCTGATTGTCAATGACGGTAACGTCAAAAGAACAGCTTGCGGAATTGCCACTGGCATCGGTGACGGTCAGCGTTTGAGTGCTGGTTCCGGTGGGATAGGTCCCACCTCCCAGCTGGTTGCCGTAGCCCAGCCCAAAGGGACCCGGAGGCGGACAGTTGTCCGCAGTGGTATAGCCATACAGCACACTTGCTGTGCAGGAGCCGGGATCGGCATTTTGGGTGATGTTGCCAGGGCAACTGATCGTGGGCAGCTCCGTGTCATTTACTGTCACAGTAAATGAGCAATCTGCCGTATTGCCGCTGGCATCGGAGACGGTATAACTCAGGGTCGTGACCCCTATGGGGAATTCATCTCCGGACGTCAGTCCGGTGGCATCGGTCTGGGTTGTCTGAACGGAAGAGCAGTTGTCAGAGCCGCTGACACCATAGCTGACCACCGCACCGCATTGCCCCGGATCATTGGAGACGGAGATGGGGCCCGGACAGCTCACAAATGGCGGATTATTATCCCGCACCGTGATATTACTTGTACAACTGCTGCTATTCCCTGCCTGATCGGTCAGGGTAAATGTCCAGGAAAAGCTGCCGATATCGCTACAGTTGAAGTTCAGGAAACCCAGAACCGGAGTCAGGCCTGATCCCCCTTCATCATAGGAGCCGGGGAAAAAACTGGATGTACTGACGATAGATGTGCTACTAAAGCCAATATTAAGGGTTTTGTTCTGGCAAATGGCTACAGGGGGAATCGTGTCAACTACCGTGACCTGGGCGGTGCAGGAAGAGATATTGTCCTGGCCATCGCTTACATAGAGCGTGACAATATGTGAATTGTTGGTGAAGACATAGTCAAAATAGCCTGTGTCAGCAGAAAAAATCAGGCCTCCTGCGCCACAGTTGTCGGCAGAACCATTGTCCAGATCACTGCCGATCACGGCTGCCCGACCGGCAGCATCTGTGCTCAGCGTTACGTTTTGACAAAGTGCGGTAGGCAGCAAATTATCCTCCAGCGTCACATAACCCAGGCATCTGTTAAAACCGGTAGTGCTTTGAATAATCAAATCGTAAAAACCCTCATCATCACAGTCCAGTGTGATAGAATTGACAGCATTGATGCTCATATTGTCAGGTACATAATAAATCAGGCTGCCGCCCAGGGGATTGTAGGAACCATTGTCCAGATCACTGGCAAATAGCGTTACTTCGCCGCTGGCGTCGAGTTGCAGGCTGATATTTTTACATTGAGCCACAGGGATATTGGATGCCAGATCCTGAAACTGATAGGTGATATAGCCATGATTTGGCGAATTTTTTGTTCCCCCTTCAGTAGCCGAACTATGGGTTTGGACACTGTTAATGAAACTTCCGCCGCCGCCACCGCCTTCACTGCTGGGACCTGTGGAACTATAGCCTCCACCGCCACCGCCGGAGAAACCACCTCCGCCTCCGCCAGCTTCATCACCGCTGCCCCCACTTCCAAAACCAAATCCGCCATTGGCGCGACCCCGGTTGCCGCCATTGCCACCTGTAAGTCCCCCTTTATTCCCATCGGTTCCACTAAACCTATAACTGCCGCCACCACCACTTAGGAAACTTCCCCCGAAGCTAAAGCCACCTGCTATGCCGACACCATTTACGCCATCGATTCCTCCTGATCCACCGCCTCCCTTGCCGTCAGATCCATCAACTCCTGCCTGACCGCCATCCCCACCGGAGCCATTACAGATGCCTGAAGAACCTGCTCCTCCCCCTCCACCTGCCACGGCAAGCATTACCCAGGAAGTAGAGGCCAAAGAAAAATCCCGGGCAGGATAATCATTACTGGAAGTATGACTTCCGCTGGGGGCCAGATACAGGATTCCACTGCCACCACCGCCTCCAGCGCCTCTTACAGCATTGCTTGTCTGGTTGGAGCCTTTCTCCCCTACGATAAAGCGGATGGTCCCTCCGGGCTGTAGCTGGCCGGCCCCCGTACCGATGCGGAAGCGGGCAACAACAGTCGCTCCTTCTCCCCCTTTTTTTCGGCAAAGATTAGGTACCCTTCTTCTTCCTCCATCCCCCCCTTTCAGGGTGAATTCAATATGATCATAACTTCCTACAAAGGATGGAATGACCCAGTCCTCATAAGTACCTGATTGCTGGATGAGATGTACATTGTTATTTAGAGTCAATGTGCTTTGTCCCCAAATGAAGGGACTCGCGCATACAAGCGCAAGGGTGATAAGGGTGTTCCAAAAAGTTCTCATAACGATTCAAATTTTGTTGACATGTGATGAGAACAAAGGAAACTTTCAGGCTAAAAAAGGGCTTGCACCCATGTTCCGAATGCTTGGACGCATGTTCAAATGAGATGCTAATGAGCCCATCATCCCCTCCCTTCGCTGGGTGCGAAGCCATACTCTTTCACAAAACTTCTTGTAAAATAGGCCGGGTCATTAAAGCCCGTTTCATAGGCGATCTCAGAGATCGTTTTGTCTGTCTTTTCCAGCAACTGCTTTGCCTGTTTCAATCGGATGAATCGCACATAGTTGGTAATGGAACGCCCGGTCAGGGCTTTGACTTTATTGTGTAGCTGGGTGCGGCTCATACCCATCCACTCACAGAGTTGAGGCACGGGAATGTTGGCTTCTGAAAGATGCGGATGGATTTGCTCATTCAGCTTTTGGATAAAAGCATCTTCGTATTGGGTACCCACATCCTCCGCAGGCTGCGCCTGCTCCTGCGCCTGATAACGCGCCTGCAGCTGCTGGCGCAGCTTGATCAGCATCTCCAGCCTGACCAGGAGTTCCTCCCGGTCAAAAGGCTTCGCCAGGTAGGCATCCGCCCCGCGCTTCAGGCCGCTGATGCGGCTTTCGGCATCGGCTTTTGCGGTGAGCAAAATGATGGGGATGTGGCTGGTACGCTCATCGTGTTTGAGTGTTTCGCACAGCTCGAAGCCGTCTTTTCGCGGCATCATCACATCGCTGATGATGATGTCAGGCACTTCTTCAATGGCCTTTTCTATCCCTTCCTGCCCGTCGCGGGCGACGCTGATCTGGTACAGGTCATTCAGGCAGGCCTGCAGGTAGCGTACCACGTCTTCGTTGTCCTCGACAATGAGGAGTTTGTAGGCGGCTTCCGCCGCTCCGGCGGGGAGCTCTTCGGCAGAGCCGAAAGAATAGACAGGAACGGAAGGAAGCATCCCCTTGTTCTCAGGCAGTGGCTCTGCCTTCTGTGTGACAGGCAGCACGACCTGAAAGGTCGTTCCCTTGCCCAACTCACTTTCAACATGAATCTCGCCTTCCAGCATGTTGACCAACTCCTGTGTCAAGGTCAGCCCAATACCTGTGCCTTCGCCCGTCCGGGTGCTGGAATCATCCGCCTGATAGAAGCGGTCGAAGATGTTGGGGAGTTTTTCCTTCGGAATGCCTTTGCCACTGTCGGAGACGGTGAGCAGTAGGCAGTAGGCAGTTGGCAGTGGATGAGTGGGCAGTTGGGAGTTGGCAGTTAGGCGCTTAGGATTCTTTGACTGCATACTGCCAACTGCACACTGCAAACTAACCCTCCCGCCTTCAGGCGTAAACTTGATCGCATTAGAGATCAGGTTGGTGACGATACTATGCAGCTTTTCCGGATCGTAATCCATCTCCAGTCTTTCCATTTCGGAGGAAAAGGAAAGACCGACGCCTTTGTCCTCGGCATAGGACTGAAAGGATTCGAGCAGGTATTTGAGGAAAGGGATGACGTCTCCCTGCTGCATGTGCAGCGGCAGTTTACCGGATTCGAGCTTGCGCAGATCGAGGATCTGGTTGACCAGGCTGAGCAGGCTCTGGCTGTTGCGTTTGATCAGCTCTCGCGGCTCAGGCTCACCGACCAGATCGGCCATGCCCGAGATCACTGTCAGGGGCGTGCGAAATTCGTGCGAGATATTGGTGAAAAAGCGTGATTTGCTCTGATCCAGCTCTTTGAGCTTTTCATTGGCCAGGTCAAGCTGGTTGCGCTGCTTTTGGGTGATCCGAAAGCGGTTGTAGAGGATAAAAGCAAAAATCCCTGCCAGGATCAGGCCCAAAACAAGGAAATAGGAAGTAGTCTTCCGCCTTCTGTTTTCTTCAACCTGAACCGAAAGTGTGGCGGCATTTTGAATGCTGTCAAGTTTTGCCTGCTGTTCATATTCAAACTGCAGCCTTTGTTCAACCAATGCCCTGGTATTGGCTTCACCTTTCAGAGAGTCTTTGAGTTGGGTGTGCAACTCCAGCATCTCGAGTGCCTGGGAGTAATTTTTTTCGGCTTTATGAATGACAAACAGCTTTTGGGCTGCCGTAGAAATAGATTTCAGGATATGGCTTTGCTGAGCGATTTCAAAGGCCCTCTCGGCATGTGCCAAGGCTTCCTTCCATTTTTTTTGTTGGATAAAAAGGTCTGTCAACTGGCTTTCCACCACAGAAATTCCCAATCCAAACTGAAAATTTTCATAAATCTGCAGCGCAGCATCAAGGGCTAGCTTAGCCTCATCATACCTGCTGAGGTCCAGGAGGGCCCTTCCAAGCAGATATTGAATCTGGGCCTGAGCCGGATAGTTTTTTTCTCTGATCGCCAGATCCAGAGAGGCCTGAAAATAGGGAATGGAAGCCTCATGGTCTCCTCTGGCTGAAAAAATAGCGCCGAGAGACTCCTGGACTCTGATGATTCCCAGGCTATCGCCCTTCATATCCATCAGCCGGATTGACTCCCGGTAATACTTTTCGGATTGCTCGTAATCCTGTGCGTTGAAATGGTCTGTACCCAGCTTGATCAGGGTTTTTACCATCGTCACCGTATCCCCCAGGCGGGTATAAATGTCAAGTGCCTTGTAGCGCAGCTCCAGAGCTTCCTTCACCTGGTTTTTGATCGAAAGAGAGCTTGCAGCATTGAGATAATAACTGGCAAGGGCTATTTGGTATATTTTGACATTTTCACTTCCCAATTGTTGAATTCTCTCCTGCGCAAATTCCCCTACAAGCAGATTAAAGGCATCAGCCAGGGAGTCTGAAGATGCATTTGCAGCAATGTTGTTTAAGCCATTGAGAAGGCTCGTATCTGAAGGATTTTTTTGTATATACTGGAGGCTTGTGTCCAGCAGCATACTATCTGATGCAGAAAGCGCTTTGTGCTGGAAATGAGCTGCCATTTCCAGTGTCTTTTCCAGATAGTTCTGAGATATTCCCCATTGAATCCAAAAGCAAAGAATGATGGATAGTACAGATCTCATGAATCACGTTTTGTCTTGCAAAATTAGAAACTTCTTCCATAAGATGTAGGTTGAGGCTTCTTCTTCGCGCTCCTCTGGCCGGGATAGTAGCGTAAGGGTTGGGGACATTAGTCAATGTTTAAACATTGTTTGTTAAAAAGAGTATACAGCAATCATTATACAATCTATTTTTACCACAAATAATCAGAAAAAAAAATCATGGACACAGCCAAAATCTTAAGCATCAAACCTCTTGGATTTCCCTGGGAAACCCAGGATCCTTTTTTGTTTTGTGCCTACCATCGGGATGAATATCCCGTGGGGACAGCCCAGATGGGCCCCGATCGTTCCTTGCTGAATGGGAGAAATATCGGGCAGGATTTTACTGTTAAAGACGGCTGGCGGATGTACCACGGCAAGACCGTGCCTGGCTTTCCTTATCATCCGCATCGCGGTTTTGAAACCATCACCATCAACAAGGAAGGGATCGTAGATCACTCGGACTCATTGGGCGCGGCGGGTCGCTTTGGCGAAGGCGATGTGCAGTGGATGACGGCTGGCAAAGGCGTGCAGCATTCTGAGATGTTCCCTCTTCTTCATGAAGACAAAGAAAATCCTTTGGAGATATTCCAGGTCTGGCTCAACCTTCCCAAAGCCAGCAAAATGGTAGAACCACATTTCAAAATGCTGTGGCAGGATGCGATTCCGACTGTGGTGGAGCAGGACGATGAGGGCAGAAAAACATGGATTGATGTGATAGCCGGAAGCCTCAAAGGCGTTCATGCGCCCGCACCTACCCCAGATTCCTGGGCAGCGAATCCTGATAATCAGGTGGGGGTATTGACCATCAAAATGGAAGCCCATGCAGCGTGGAGCTTGCCCGCGACGGTAGCTGGCGTGAACAGATCGCTTTATTTCTATAGCGGAGATTCATTTGAGCTGGATGGGAAAAAGCTGGAAGGACATCATTTGATTCACCTTCGGCCAGATGCAGATATTTCCCTGAAAAACGGATCAAAAGATGCCTACTTCCTGATGTTACAGGGAAAACCTATCAGCGAGCCAGTGGCTCAATATGGGCCATTTGTCATGAATACGCAGGAAGAGATTCAGCAGGCATTTGCCGACTACCGCAAGACACAGTTTGGTGGCTGGCCCTGGCCGATGCAGGAGCAGGTACATGGTAAAGAAAAAGGGCGCTTTGCGCTGCATGCGGATGGGAGGGAGGAAGAACGGAATTAAGAATGACGGACAAGGATTTTAGATTTTTGAAGGAAGGATCAAAAAGTCTTCACTTCTAAAATCCTTGTTCCTTGTTCGATATTCTTAAATCAATCCCCGATCTTTGCTACTTCATGAAGAAAATCAGCACACATAGCAACTACCTTCAGTCCCAGCCTCAGCTTCAGGGGGCTGTCATCCGGCTGCTTTTCAGCCGGGATGACGCCAACCTGCGGTTGGCGATACAATTGCTCAGCCGTGCTGAGACCCCGCCTCTGCTGCGCGCGGCGCTGCTGGTAGCAGCGCATCAGGAGCGCCGCAGCCAGGCGCAACAGCTCATGCTCAAACATGCGCTGCGCATACAGCTTCCGGAAGCCCTCGTTCCGGTCTATGACAAGCTGTTTCACCTTCACCATCCCACAGACCCCTATCCAGGCCCCAACGGCCTGCACATCAACAGCCTGAGCAGGCTGCTCGACAGCGATGATGCCCTTGATGGCATGGAAGTCGCCCGGATGATGGTCAAAAGCGATGATGTGCGCCTGCAGGCCTGCGGCCTGCATCATTGGCTACTCAGCCAGGATGAGCGTTTGCTGTATTATGTACTCAGTACCTTGAAAGCGGGTGACCTCAAGCCTGCGCTGCAGCACAAGACATTCCGGCTGTATGCCCGTCTGAACGAGGCCATGTATGCCTTCCGGCGAATGGAAATACTAAAGCTGGATGGACAGGAAAGGCAACTTTCACGTTTTCCTGAGGTGGTGGCGGACCTTCCCGTCCTGAAGGAGATGCATCTTTTGCATCATGAGTTTGAAACGATTCCTCCCAAAGCTTTGGCTTTGCCCAGGTTGGAGAAACTCAGCCTGACCCACAACCGGCTGTCTGAATTTCCGCCTTTTGCGCAGCCCATGCCACAGCTTCATTACCTGGATCTGAGCTATCAGAAAAACCCCTGGCAGGACTATGCCAGCCCGCTCGACTCGCTTCCGGGGCTCAAATCGCTCAAACTCGCAGGCCTGGGCCTGCGCGAGATCCCGGAAGCCATCGCTTCCCTGCCAGCCCTCGTCCATCTCGATCTTCGGGATAATGAGATTCGGGAGCTTCCCGACTTTCTGTTTGAGCTTCCCCGACTTCAGTCGGTGGATTTGCGTGGCAATAAGGTACATCAGTTTCCTGATGGAGAGCTAAATCTGAAGCTTCGTGTGTAGAAACTCGAAACCCAAAACTCGAAACCCAAAACTCGGAACCCAAAACTCTTTTCCGTACCTTGCGCCCAAATTTTCAAAAACCATTAAAATTGAAAAAACCAGTAGTCAGATTCGCTCCAAGCCCCACGGGGCCTTTACACATGGGCGGCGTGCGCACCGCCTTGTACAACTACCTCTTTGCCCGCCAGCAAGGCGGCACCCTCATCCTTCGGATTGAAGATACAGACCAAAACCGCTTCGTGCCGGGCGCGGAGGAATACATCATTGATGCGCTGAATTGGTGTGGCATTACCTTCGATGAGGGCGTGCATTTGGGGGGCGAAAGAGGCCCCTATCGCCAGAGTGAGCGCAGCGATATTTACAGGAAATATGTAGAGCTATTGATTGAAAAAGGCGAAGCCTACTATGCCTTCGATACAGAAGAAGAACTGAATGCGATGCGCGAAAGACTGGAGAAGGCGGGCAGCCACACCCGTACCTACAATTTTGAAACGCGCAAGCAGATGAATAATAGCCTGACGCTCTCCCCTGAGGAAGTGAAGGCACGCCTGGATGCGGGCGACCCCTATGTGGTTCGCATCAAAATCCCTGAAAATGTAGAGGTGAAATTCTACGATGAAGTGCGCAAGGAAGTCGTGGTCAACAGCAATGAAGTGGACGACAAAGTCCTTTTGAAGAGCGACGGCCTGCCGACCTACCACCTCGCCAACATCGTTGATGATCACCTGATGGACGTCACCCACGTGATACGTGGGGAAGAGTGGTTGCCTTCGGCGCCCTTGCATGTGCTGCTCTACCGCGCCTTCGGCTGGGAGAATACCATGCCCAAATGGGTGCATCTGCCCCTGCTTCTCAAGCCGGACCCCGGCGCGATCATGAAAAACAAAGGCCTGCGTCGGGAGATGACCGACAAGCTGACCGATGAATTCATGCAGAAGCATAGCGAAGAAGTGAGCGAGGACATGCGCTCCAAAGTGCACAGTTTTGTGCAAAATGTGCTGTCAAACCCCAGCGGCTTTACCCAGCAGCTCAAAGAAAACGAAAAAGATCCCGGCTTTCTCAAACTTGCCAAAAACTTCCTGCATGGCGCTTTTTATGGCAAATTGAGCAAAAGAGATGGCGACCGCCTGGGCTTCCCGGTATTTCCGGCGGACTGGATCGATCCGAAGACAGGCGCAAAATCTGCGGGCTACCGCGAGGCGGGCTATATGCCCCATGCTTTCCTCAATGCCCTCGCACTGCTGGGCTGGAATCCCGGCAATGATGAAGAAATCATGAACATGGATCGCCTGATCGAACTATTTTCGCTCGACCGCATCAGCCATTCGGGCGCGCGTTTTGATCAGGACAAAATGAAATGGTTCAACCAAAGCTATATCCGAAACAGCAGCGATGAAGCCCTTTTGCCACTGGTGAAAGCGGAATTGCAAAAAGCAGAGCTGGCTACACATGATGACAGCCTGCTGTTGCAGGTGATCGCTTTGCTGAAGGAAAGGGTCAGTTTTTTGCCGGAATTTGCGGAAATGGCAGGCATGTTTTTCGGTGATCCTCAGACATTTGACCAGAATATGGTCGAAAAGCGCTGGAAGCCCGAGAGCAAAGACTATCTGCAGGACCTGCATGCACGTTGGGATGCCCTGCCTGAGTGGAAATCTCAGCCCTTGCATGACGCCTTTGAGGCGCTGGTGGCAGAGCGCGAAATCAATAGCGGACAAGTGCTCGCACCCCTTCGCCTGGCCCTGACAGGCATTCCGAACGGTCCCGGCGTTTTTGATATCGCGGAGGTCATAGGAAAAGAAGCTTCGCTGAGGAGGATTTCGACGGCAGTCGCGAAACTGGGGTAGTACCCCCAACCCGAAACCCAAAACCCGAAACCCGAAACCCGAAACCCAAAACCCGAAACCCAAAACCCGAAACCCGAAACCCGAAACCCAAAACCCGAAACTCAAAACTCAAAACCCAAAACCCGGAACTATTCCAAAACTTCTTTCTATTTTTGCGTAATAGAGTTATTTTGTACCCGACCCATTTTTGACAATCACTTAGAAAGTAAAAATACATTGGCAAAGAAACGCAAAACCCGTATTCAGAAATTTATCAACTACACCAAAGAGGCATTCTTTTCTCCTATGCACCTGGTAGGGATTGGGGTCATCGCAGCTTTAACGGTGCTGGGAGCGCTTTTACTGCCCGCTTTGGGCGTGGAGCCCCAGTCTGTTATCCTGATGGGTGGAGGCCTTGAGTTGATTTTGCTCAGTACGATCTCCAACAATCCTCGCTTCATCCGTGCGGTCAATGCAAAATATCAGAAAGACATAGATGCCTTTTACAAGACCAAAACCATTGTAGATTACTACAATGCAATGACCCAGGAATCTCAGGTTCGTTTTGATAGCTTGCGCAAGCGCATACGCGAAGTGCGCGACAGCTTCAAAAAAATCAATACCAATGCGCCTGGACTGGTCAATAATTTCATGACCAAGCTCTCTTCTATTGAGTCTTCCTACGCCCGTCTGTTGTATTTCAAAGACAAATTTCCGCAGCTCGCTGGCGAGCAAATCATGCAGAAGACGGTCATGGAGATTGACAAGCTCAATCAGGAGCTCAAAACGGCCTCAGGCCGCCTGAAGCAGATCAAAGAAAAGCGCTTGCGCTTGCTTCAGATGCGCATGGACAACTACTACAAAGTAGGTGAAAACCGCGAAGTGATCGAAGAGCAACTTCAGACCATTGAAGAAATGGTCGAATACATCAAGGATCAGCCGATGACCTTGCAAAATACAGAGCGCGAAGACATCATGATCGACAACCTGCTCTTTGAAACAGAGCAGACCCAGGAAAGCCTGGAAGAGATCGAATCGCTCATGCGATCGGAGTTCTATCCCGGCCTCACAGGGGACCTGACCATGGAAGACATAGAGGAGTTTGAGCAGGGACTCAAAGACAAGGAATAGCAACCCGAAACACAAAACCCGAAACCCAAAACCCGAAACCCGAAACCCAAAACAAGGAACACGAAACTCAACCATTTCTTGTTCCTTTTTTTTATTCAATAGCTTTTTTTACAAAAACTTAATCCCAAAGAATAACATATGTTTTCAAGCTTGAAGACCGAGATATCAGGAAGCGTTTTTACCATCACGATCAACCGCCCTGACAAACTGAATGCCCTGAACCAGAGCGTGATGAGCGAACTGGATCAGGCGCTGGATATTTTCCTGCAAAACGACAATTTGCGGGGTGCCATCCTGAGAGGAGAAGGCGAAAAGGCCTTTGCTGCAGGTGCCGATATACAGGAATTTAGCGGCCTGGATGCTGCTTCCGGACAGGCGCTCAGCGAAAAGGGCCAGCGACTCTTTTTCAAAATTGAAAACAGCCCCAAACCCATCATCGCAGCCGTCAACGGCTTTGCGCTGGGGGGCGGTTGTGAGTTGGCGATGGCCTGCCATCTGCGTGTGGCTTCCACCAATGCCCTTTTTGGGCAGCCTGAAGTGAAATTAGGCCTCTTGCCAGGATATGGCGGGACTCAGCGCCTGGTCCAGCTGATCGGAAAAGGCAAAGCCACCGAGTACCTCCTCACCGCTGACATGATCAATGCCGAAAAAGCCCTCGAATGGGGACTTGTCAATCATGTCACCACCCGTCTGGAATTGGTCGATAAGTGCCTCGAAATTTTGGCAAAAATAGCCAAACAAGGCCCCCTCGCGGTAAGATATACCTTGCAGGCGATATCGGATGGCGTTAATGGCCGCGATGGCTATAAGACGGAAGCTGAGCTTTTTGGAAAAGCAATCGTTTCAGAAGATGCCGCCGAAGGCACTGCTGCCTTTCTGGAGAAGAGAAAAGCCAATTTTCAAGGAAAATAGGCCGCTAAGTAATAGATCGAAAATAAGTAAATCCATGATTTGGAAGAGTTTGACGCAGATCACACAGATTTTTATGATTAAAGATGTTTTTTCCGGCATGAGACTTTCCCTTCTCCTATCCTGCTTTTTTCTTTTATTCTCAGCGCAAGCGCAGATTTCTTTCGACAAAAGCAAAGAAGTAAACTATTTCCTGGGTGACACTTTTGCCCGCTCCACGGACTATCTCCGCATTTTTCCCACAGGCAAAACCATCGCCAAAGCCGTGAAACAAGGGAAAAGGCGGAAAAATTTTCCCACCCAGGAGGAAGCCGATCAGATCATTGACCGCATTGAAAATGAGGAAGAAGGGCATAGCTACGGTGCGCAGGATTATGTCGATCTGGCGCGGGTATTGGGGAAATCTGTGTATGAACACAATGACTACCTGGGCCTGAAGTTTCATGCAAAATCCTTTGTGGAAGGTTTTGAAGCGGGCAAAAACAAAGACAGCCGTTTTACGGCTGCCGAACGCAGCAAAATCGGCAGCCAACTCGCCGAAAAAGTACTGCTCGCAGAGACAGAAAGAGCCCGCAGGATTGCCCAGCGCAACCTGATCCGGGGAGAAGATTTTTTAACAAAAAACAAAAACAAAGCAGGCGTACATACACTGGAAAGCGGCGTCCAGTATGAAATATTGGAGCAGGGAGAGGGCCCCAAACCCTCCAAAACCAGCAAAATCAACGTCCATTATGAAGGTAGCCTCCTGGACGGCACCGTCTTCGATAGCTCCTACAAAAGAAAAGAAAGCATTACTTTTTCACTCCGCGACATGATACAGGGATGGAAGGAAGTCGTCCCGCTGATGCCGACAGGCAGCAAATGGAAAATTTATATTCCCTCCAAGCTGGCTTATGGGAAAGAAGGCTATCCCGGACTCATCCCTCCCAACGCGACACTCGTATTTGTGATTGAATTGATAGAGGTAGTAAAATAGAAAAAACGAAAAACGATTCCCATGGATGACCTACTTGATCGTGCAGGCAGACTTTTTAAGGCCATAAAAGGCAATGTGGAGGAGATGTTTCAGCCTGAAACAGAGATGGCCAAAAAAGCTTTTCAACAGGCCAGCAAGCTGTTGAGAGAGGGGCAGGTGGAAGCGGCCATAGACCGCTTTGAGGATGCGATTCTGGCGGATCCGGACTTTGGTCCGGCTTATACCTGGCGCGGCATCGCCTGCCTGCAGGTGCAGGACTATACGGCTGCTTTGCAGGATTTTGGGGACGCGCTCAAGCGCGATCCCAAAGATGGGCGCGCCCATTATGGCTCCGGACTCGCCCTGGCAGGCCAGGGAAAAAACGCAGAGGCTCTGCTCGCCTTTGAGAAAGCCCTGGGGGTAAGCCCTGATTTTGCGCCTATTTACCAGAGCCGCGCTGAGCTGCATCAGGCCGCAGGCCGTTGGGAAGAAGCAGCCCGGGACTACCAGAAGGCAGTTAGCCTGGACCCCTCGCACCTGGCGACGCAACTCAAACTGGCCAGCATGCTGCGCAAGCTCAAACGCTTTGACGAAGCGCAGAAAAGCCTGCAAGCGCTCATGATCCATGCTCCTGCTTTTTACAAAACTTACCTGCTCAGAGGTCAGATTTTTTATGAGCAGGGCGAATGGGAAATGGCCTCCAAAAACCTGAGCCACAGCATTTCCCTCAATCCCGAGATCCCCCAAAGCTTTTTGCTGAGAGGCATTATTTACCTGAAACAAGGCGAATTGGAGCGGGCAGAGCAGGATTTTGAAAAAAGCCTGGAAATCAGACCTGAAGATGCCAAAGCCTATGCCTACCTGGCAGAGCTTGCCGCCTTGCGCGGAGAAAGCGAAATCATGTACGAGCATTTGGCCATGGCCAAAGAATTGGGTGCAGACTTATTGAAAATAAGTCAGAAAGACGCCTTTGAGGCGTTGAGAGAGGAGGCGCGCTTTCAGGAGCTGCTGGCGCTTTGATAAAAAAAATCCATGTCAAGATTCTATCTCATACTATGGGCTTTCCTCTTTTCTGCCTTCACGCTTCAGGGGCAGCAAGGCGATGAGTCTACGGTAAAAAAATGGGGCAATGAGGTAAAAGACGCACTGGATTCAGCCCGCCTGAAAGACCGTTTGAAAAACACCAAACAGGGCGTACTCATATATTCTCTGGAAGGGAAAGCCAAAAGGCAAGAGAACCGGGGAGAGCTCGAAGAGGCTACGCTCAGTTATCTGCGTGTGGCAGAGCACTACCGCGAAGCGGCTGACAGCCTGGGCGTAGCCCGGACCTACAACAAGATAGCGAGCTTGTATGCTCGCAGGGGAAATCCGCAGACCGCCCGCAAATACTTCCAGCTCGCTGCGCTGGCCAGTGGGGAAAAACCTTCCCCCAAACTTTCCGGCCTGGACACCGAAGGAGGAGCCGGCGGCTCAAAAGAAACAGAAGATGCACAGCCCAAATCAGAAAATAAAATTCCCGATTCCGGCCTGATTCCGGCCCCCAAAAGGGAAAGCTCCGCTTCCTCCCAACCTCCTTCCACTCCTGCTGTCAGCACCGAAAACCGCGCAAGCGGAGGCTTCACCCGCCTGCAATCTCAATTGGAAGCCATGCGGGATAGCTCAGAGTTATTGAAATTGCTGATCGAAGATCAGGAAAAAAACATCCTGATTCTGCAGCAGGAAAAAGAGCTGGCAGAAGAAAGGCAACTCCGCCAATTGCGCTTTCAATGGACATTGATTGCAGGCGCTTTAGGAGCCCTGCTCCTCGCTTCCCTGCTGTACAGAATGTTTCGCATCAGGCGAAAGGCTCTCTTGCAGACGCAAGCCGCGCTCGGCCAGTTGGCCGAAGCCCACGAGCAGCTGAAAGCCACACAGACTCAACTGGTTGAGTCGGAGAAAATGGCTTCTCTCGGCCTGCTCACAGCAGGCATCGCCCATGAAATCAACAACCCCATCAATTTTATTTCCGGAAATATAGAGCCGCTCAAGCAGGATATAGCTGATATTTTTGAAAGCTTTGGAAAGCAGCAGGATTCCCTTTCGGCCAAAGAAAAAGCAGATTTTTCCTATTTGAAGGAAGAGGTAGAGGAACTTCTGTCTGGTATAGAAGAAGGAGCCGAAAGGACGAGCCAGATCGTCAAAGGCCTGCGGGATTTTTCCCGCCTGGATGCAGCAGACCTGCAGCAATTTGACATCCACAGCGGCATCGAGTCCACCCTCAGCCTGCTTCGCAATGAACTCCAGGAAAGGAAAGTAGAGGTGGAGAAATCCTTTGCCAGGCTTCCCGAAATAGAAGGCTATCCCGGAAAAATAAATCAGGTACTGATGAATGTGCTCTCCAATGCCATACAGGCCATGCCTGAAGGAGGCACAGTGGGCATTATCACTGCTCTCGACGAGGAGACTCAGCAGCTTCAGCTTACGATTTTGGATAATGGAAAAGGCATTCCGAAAGAGATCCTCGGGAAAGTATTTGATCCTTTTTTTACTACCAAAGCAGTAGGGGAGGGGACAGGTTTAGGGCTTGCCATCAGCAAAGGGATTGTGGACCAGCATCACGGCAGGATCACCATCAAAAGTGAGGTGAATGTAGGAACAGAAGTGCAACTCACTTTGCCGCTAAAGCAGCCTGAAGATACTCCCTGAGCTGCTCCGCAGCCTGTTCCCGAAGCTTCGAAAGATTCGTGCCCTTGTCCCCAAACTTCCGCAACTGGCGGAGTCCCCAACGCTCGAAATCGAGCTCCTGCTCGATCTCATTCATGGCTTTCACCATGTTTTTACCTGCTTCCAGGCGCTTTTGAGGAAAGGAAAGCTGCGTTTGTGGACGAATGGCAATTCTGCCTTTATTCACCACCAGGTGATCCGCCACAAATAACAACATCACCGATTGTCCAGGCATAGCTTCCGAGAAAGTGACTTCCCATCCGCCATTTTCATGAAGGTGAATTTTCCCTTCATACAGAGGCTTGAGCTTCGCCGTGCGGATGAGAAAATGGATATTTTGGCTGTCTTCTTCTTTCAGATTCACCATCCATCCTTTTACCTTTTTTGTCTTCTTTTTCAGCAATTCATCGCCGCCAGAGGTCATTTTCAGGTAAAATTGAGAACTGCTGCTGGAAAGAATTTCACTTTCCTGAATGATCTCAGGGAAAGCAGGGATGGGCGTACCTTGAGCAGATGTGGAGTTCACATGTGCCCAAAGTAACAGCCATAGGGAAAGGGTATAATAAAGGAGTTTCATCATGTCAATTTTCGCAGGCCATCAGCGAGTCTGCTGGCAGCCTCATCCAGAATTTCCTGCGCATAAGCATAGGAAATGCGGATATGCGTCTCCGTACCAAATGCATTTCCCGGGATAACGGCCAAACCGGCCTCATCCAGCAGGTGAAAACAAAGGTCTTCGATATTTTCGATGCGCTTGCCTTGAGGCGTTCTGCGTCCGAAAAAGTTTTTGGCATCCGGATAAAAGTAAAAAGCGCCATCCGGCAGATTGACTTCGAGTCCATCTATGGCTTTCAATTGCTGATAGAGCGCATCGCGCCTTGTTTTGAACGCGTCACGCATGGCATAGGTCGTTTCCAGGCCGCCTTCAAGCGCTGCTACTGCGCCCTTCATAGCAAATGCATTGGCACCTGAGGTGACCTGTCCCTGCAGTTTTTCTGCGAGATCACAAACCGCCTGAGGCGCAGCGATATAGCCGAGTCGCCAGCCAGTCATGGCATATCCTTTGGAAAAGCCATTTACCGTGATCACCCGCTCAAAAATGCTGTCAAAGCGTCCCACGCTATAATGCTCCAGCCCATAGGTCAGGTGCTCATAGATTTCATCTGCGATGATATGGATGTGCGGATAGCGCTCCAGCACGGCTACCAGCCCGGCAAGTTCATCCTTGCTGTACATGCTACCCGTAGGGTTGGAAGGCGTATTGAGGAGGACAAGTTTTGTCCGGGGGCTGATGGCTGCTTCGAGTTGCTCGGGGCTCATCTTATAGCCTGAGGCTATGTCTGTAGGGACAGCCACCAGTTTGGCCTGCGCCAGATAGGTCATGGCTTCATAAGACACCCAATAGGGTGCGGGGACGACCATTTCGTCGCCAGGATTGAGCATGGCGACCACTACATTGTAGAGGGATTGCTTGGCACCGGTCGACACCAGTATGTTGTTGCGGCTATAGTTGAGGCCGTTTTCGCGTTTGAGCTTAGCTGCGATGGCATCCCGCAACTCCGGCAGCCCGGTCACGGGCGGGTAATGGGTAAAGCCATCATCCAGCGCCTTTTTGGCGGCATCCCGGATATGTACCGGCGTATCAAAATCGGGTTCCCCGAGGGTCAGGCCTATCACGTCTTTGCCGGCTGCTGTCAGTTCACGCACCTTTTTGCTTATCCCTAAAGTAGCAGACTCTTCCAGGGATTGAATCAAATGACTGCCAAATATTTGCTCTTGGGAGCTTGTTAGACTCATGTTTTTCGATGATTAAAATATGAAATGAGTAAATGAACCAGGGATAAAACGGCTACAAATAAACCATTTCCCTTTCTCCCAAACAATGGATTTGCCTGTGGATGGAGGATTATTTGCGGGTACTTTCCCGGCTTATGAGCTCTGTCTGGAGAACAATTTTCTCATAAACGATTTCCCGCTCTTCTTTTTCGGCCTTGATTTCTCTGATCAAAATCTCCGTCGTGATTTTGCCCATTTCATAGCCTGGCTGATTGACAGAGCTGAGGGGAGGGTCTACGGCCTCCGCCATCTCCCAATTGCTAAAACCGATGATTTTTACATCCTGAGGGATCTTCAACCCCTGAGATTTCAGGCCATTCATGGCGCCTATGGCCATGAGGTCAGTCGCGGCAAAAAGCCCATCTATGGGCGGTTGTATCCGGGCCATGTGCTCGGCATGTTCTCTGGCTACCTGTATGGTGAGTTTTTCGCTGGGAAAAACAAGTTGGGGATCGAAGGCAATGCCGTTTTTTTTCAGGGCATCTTTGTAGCCATTCAGCCTGTTTTGGAAGGTAAAAGCCTCAAATGAACCGCCTATATGCGCAATGCGCCTACAGCCCTGCCCGATGAGGTGGTCTACAGCCTGAAAGGCTCCGGCATAGTCATCAATGATGACTTGTGAGCAATCCTCGATTTCCGGGGTGGTTTTGTCAAAAAACACCAAAGGAATGCCCGCATGCAGAAACTCTGAAAAGTGGGAAAAATCATGGGTATGATTCCCAATAGAGACGATCAGGCCGTCTACACGGCTCGACAGCAGGGCGCGCGCATCCACAACTTCTTTTTCATAATCCTCATCTGACTGGCAGAGCATCACATTGTAGCCTTCGCGGTAGGCGACCTCCATGATGCCTTTGATGACTTTTGCGAAAAAGTGATTGGCAATTTCGGGAATGATCACCCCGATGATGCGGGTTTCGCTTTTGCGCAGGCCTGCGGCGAGGGTATTGGGGCGGTAATTGAGCTCTTTTGCCAACTCATTAACCCGGCGTTTGGTTTCCGCACTGATATCCGGATAGTCTTTCAAAGCCCTGGAAACCGTGGCAGTACTGATCCCCAATTTTTCGGCGAGATCTGCCAGCCGGATTTGCTTTTTACTCATAAAAGGTATTTTTCGTCAAATGAGTGTGAAAATAACACTTTGTGAAAAGTGGATTTTAAGATAATGTTTTTTTGGGTGGCGAAAACGATTTCGGCTGACTTTTCCTGATTTTTTACCGCTTCAAAACCAATTGCATTTTCTCAATTCTATCCCGCAAGCTCTCCGAGCTTAGCTTCTCCCGCATCCGATCCACCATGATCGGAAAGGCAAAAGGCGTCGCCCTTTCGACATCCACGATACGGATTTGCTGCGCCTGTATGCGCCTGAGCGCCTCCCGCATGCGGGCTTCATCTATCTGATAATCAATCACCTCGGCAATGGCTTGCCGAAGCAGCAGATGGCCGGGCTCGTGTTCTTTGAACACTTTGAAAAGCAGACCGCTCGTAGCGGTGAGGTGCTTGTTGGAGGTGTTTTGACCGGGATAGCCCCGGAACATCAGGCCCGCTATATGGGCGATTTCGTGAAACTTTTTTTGCGCAAGCAAAGTCTCGTTGATGCTGCGCTCAAGGTCAGCTGCCAGGTTTTTTGTGTCAAAAAGGCCCTGCTCCATCGCTTTTTCCAAAGGAATCTCCTGATCTGAAAGCAACTCCAGGCCATAGTCATTCATGGCAATGGAAAAACTGATGGGCAGAATGCGGGAGATGCGGTAGGCAAAAAGTGCCCCGAACATCTCATGGATGACCCGCCCTTCAAAAGGGTAAATAAACAGATGATGTCCCTCGCTGCTTTGCAGGCGCTCGATCAGAAAACTTCCCAGATCAGGGATCAGCGAACGCTTCGCCTGTACTTCGAGCAGGGGCCGCAAATGTGCCATTTCCGGAGAATCGCTCTTTGCATGCTGATAATCATGCAGTTCCTGCCGCAGCATGGCCGACATCTGCGAGCTGAGCGGCATGCGCGCACCATTCCAGGAAGGGATCTTCCCCTGGGTCTTTTTGGAGGGACGCACCTGCACCTCATTGCCGCGAATGCGGACAAACTCCAGCGGCCTGCCGCTGAACCAAAAGGTATCACCCGGCTCCAGGGTGGAGATAAAACTCTCTTCGACCGTCCCCAGCGAAGCGCCTCTCATCAATTTCACTTTCAATTGCACAGAGGACACGATGGTACCCATCGAAAGCCGGTGTCGGCGCGCGATCTTGCGGTCGAGGATTTTGTAAATGCCTTCTTCCACTTCCACCTTTTTGTATTCCTCATAGGCATGGAGGGCATAGCCGCCGGAAGTAATAAAGCGGAGCATTTCCTGCCATTCCTCTGCTTCCAGGTAGGAAAAAGAAAAGCTTTTTTTCACCTCTTCCCATACTTCCTGCGGCTTAAATCCGTCTCCCACTGCCAATGTCAGCAGGTATTGGATGAGCGTATCATAAGCTAAAACGAGGGGCTTTCTTTGCTCCACGATCTTGAGCTGGATGGCCTTGCGCAGGGCCGCCGCCTCTATGAGTTCGAGGGAGTGGGTAGGCACAAAGTAAATGCGGCTCAGGGCCCCGGGCTGATGCCCGCTGCGACCGGCGCGCTGCACAAAGCGCGCGATGCCCTTCGGTCCACCGATCTGTATGACCGTTTCCACCGGTCGAAAATCCACCCCCAGGTCCAGGCTGGCCGTACAGACGACCACCTTCATGCGCTCCTCATGCAGCGCTTCTTCTACCCAGGCACGTACTTCGCTGCTCAGCGATCCATGATGCAGGGCCATGATCCCCGCCCAATCGGGCCGCAAAGCCAGGATTGCCTGGTACCAGATTTCGGACTGCTTGCGGGTGTTGGTGAAGAGCAGGGTCGTGCTGCTCTGGTCGATCAGGGGGATGATCTGGTCTACCAGGCGCAAGCCCAGATGCCCCGACCAGGGATAGGTCTCTATCTCCTCCGGCAGCACCGAAATCATTTCGATTTTCTTGTCAAGCCTGGCCCGTACGATGCAGGATTTTTCGCCCAGATGATCCGCTCCGAGCAAGCAGTGGAGGGCTTCTTCCATATTGCCGATGGTGGCAGAGATGCCCCATATCCTGAAATTGACGGACAATTTTTTGAGATGAGCCGCCGCCAATTCGAGCTGAATGCCGCGCTTGCTGCCCAGCAGTTCATGCCATTCATCGACCACGAGTGCCTGGATATTGCGGAAATGGCGCGCATGGTTTTTCTGAGCGATCAGCACATGCAGGCTTTCAGGTGTGGTGACGAGGCACTCGGGCATTTTTTTGTTTTGGCGCGTGCGCAGACTCTGGGGCGTATCGCCCGTTCGCATCTCCACCCGCCAGGGCAGGCCGAGCTCAGCGCATGCCTCCTGCATGCTTTTGACAGCGTCTTTGGCGAGGGCCCGCAAGGGCGTGATCCAGAGAACCTGAAGGCCGTTGTCGGCCTTGCTTTCGAAATCGGGATGCCGATCCATCCACTCCATGAGGATGGGGAGCCACATGGCGAGGGTCTTGCCGCTGCCTGTGGGCGCGTTGAGCAGGCCGGAGAATCCGGCCAGGTAGCGGGCCAGCATGTCATGCTGGAAAGGGTGTGGCCGCCAGTTGCGGCCGTCAAACCAATCCTGAAAACGTTCCTGCGGGGAAATTGACTTCACGCTTTTTACCGAATTTCTTCTAAATTAGCATACTATTTTTGCAATAACCTTATCACAATCTTCCAAAGCATGCGTAAAAAAATATTTCGTTATAGCCTCCTCCTTCTTCTGGCAGCCCTCGTCATCATACAGTTTTTTCGTATAGACAAAACGAATCCGGAAGCTGTGCCGGAGCAGGATTTTTTTGTAGCGATGAACCCGCCCGCAGATATCAAAACACTCATCAAAGATGCCTGTTATGATTGCCATTCTCATCACACCACTTACCCCTGGTATAGCAATATAGCGCCTGTCTCCTGGTGGCTCAAGGACCATGTGGACCATGGTCGAAAGCATTTCAATTTTTCTGTCTGGACGACCTATTCCGCTAAAAAAGCCGCCCATAAGATGGAAGAGGCATTTGAAGAAGTAGAAAAAGGCGAAATGCCTTTGAAATCCTATTTGCTGACGCATGGCGAAGCCAGGCTGAGTGAGGCAGATCGCAGCAAGCTTGTGGCCTGGTTTAAAACCAAATACCGGGAATTGGAGACGAAGGAGTAATCATATTTCCAACACCACAGCCTCGTTGACGAGGCGATATTGCAAATTGAGCACACTTGCATTCACAAAGGTGGTTCCCGCCTTTTCTTCTCTGCCATAGGCCTCATGGATGTGGCCAAAAATGGAAAATTTCGGTTTGATTCTTTCAATATGCTGTATCAGCATTTCACATCCTACAGCCTCTCCGCTGGCGGTTTTGTCCAGTATGCCCTGAGGCGGGCCATGTGTGATGAGGATGTCTGTATCCTCAGGAATCAGCTGCCAATGCTTGTCAATATCAGCTCCCCGCTGCCGGTTGAAAGCCCAATCATAAAACCAGGGCTGCACGGGCGAACCCCAAATTTTGATCCCTTCAATGGTGATACCGCTATCGTTGAGGTAGGTGACTTCGGGCCGCAGCAGGCTTTGAATGTCTTTTTGGGGAAATCTTTCGAAGAAAAAATCGTGGTTGCCGGCGATGAAGATTTTGTGTTCAAAATCCTGCGCAGCAAACCATTCGATGAAATTTTCAATTTCATGAGGACGCCCACGGCCCGACACGTCGCCGGCGTGGATGAGCATGTCGCCGGGCGGCAGCTTGAGGGCAGCGTGCTGCCCGTGGGTATCGGAGATGGCGATGATTTTCATTTTATTTTTTCATAAAAAAGCGTCCGGCCTGTAAATCAGCAAAAAGTTGTTCATTATCCTGAAACAGAATCCCCTTCATCCCCACTGCCGACGCGCTATCCAATTTATGCGGACTATCATCTATAAAGGTAAAATCTTCCGCTGGCATATTCAGCGCCTGCAACACTTTCCGAAAAATTTCAGGATCTTCTTTCGTCAGGGCAAAGTCAAAGGAGTAAAACTGTCGCTCAAAATAGCGCTCAAAATGATAGCGCTGTGAGATGTAGGCGATATTTTCGCGGTAGTTATCGCTGAGGATGTAGATGGGATAGGATTTTTGGAGAAAATCTACGAGTTCCTGATTGAAGGAAAGGGTATCGAAAACGGCTTTGAGAAAAGCATCTCCGCTCAGCTGCTGCGCAGTCATTTCATTATAATCCTGCATAAATGCGCCAAATAGGTCTTCGCCCACATTGAGCTGGTGCCCATAACGATAGTTGAGTTGAGTGATGACATCCCAATGGATGCGCTCATTGGAGGTGCCGGTGGACTGGAAGACGACCCCGCCGAGGTCGAGGAGGATGTTTTGCATTTGGTAAATGTAAAAAAACCGCCCCGTAATCACAGAGCGGTTCATTCAGAAACTGGGATGGGAAATTATTGGAAAGGATATGGCTTTCCTTTATTTTTAGGGATAAAGTGAAAAGTAATAAAATGCCTAATGGGTGCAGCTGAAGAACTAAATAGAGATAAAAGCTATTCCTTAGCTGAGTATTTTGCCTTTGAAGAGGAGACAGAGGAAAAGCATGAATACCATAATGGGGAAATCTTAGCCATGTCTGGGGGATCTGTCAGACATAGCTTATTAGGCATGCGAATGGGGGTAATCTTATCTGGTTTATTGAGGAAAAAGGGTTGCCACATTTTCAATAGCGATGTAAAAATAGAATTGGCAGAATTCAACCATTATGTTTATCCTGATGTCGCAGTGGTATGTGGGGAATTGACAGAAATTCAGGGAAGAAATGATATCATCAACAATCCGATGATCATTGTCGAAATCCTTTCGGATTCAACGGAAGCCTATGACAGAGGCAAAAAGTTTCAGAAATACCGAAGCCTGAAATCCCTGAAAGAATACATCCTTGTTTCTCAGTTTGAAGAAAGTGTAGAGGTGTATTCACGGCAGGATGACAACGTCTGGCGCATGTCAGCCTATGGACCTGAAAAAAAGGCCCAACTGCTACAATTGGACCTTTCATTTGAGGTAAATGAATTATATCAGGGGATCATCTGATCCTCAACTCAACTTCGCCTCAGCGAAGTGCTTCATCGCATCGCGCATAAAGCGGCCAAAGGCCGGATGTGCTTTCCCATCCACTTCCGTGAAGCGTTCATCCTGAACATACAGCTCTCCGAGCCCCGCATAGGCTTTCGCCTGCTTGTCTTCCAGCGATGCTGTTCCCCAAAACTGGCGGGTGAAATCATAATGCAACGCGATCAATTCCTGAACTTCAGGGCTTGTCGGCTCCTGATCTGTCATGGAGCCGAGTTGGCTCCAAAGCGCTTTGAAATCGCCTTTCAACTTGTTGAAATCAGGTTTTTTCATCTTCCGAAGATGATCTTCGGAGCGCCTGACCTCTTTGGGCCATTCGTCTATGGCCTCCTCTCGCCAGGCTTCTGCCTGCTCTTTGGGCATGCCTTCGTACAATTCTTCGTGACTTAACATGGTATTGTTTTTTAAGGTTAAAATGGTTTTGTCAATCGTTTTAAGCAAAGTCTGAAGCCGCTCCTGCCGCCGGCCAAGGGCGATTTTGTGGCTTTCCAAAGCCTTCAGCAGATCAAAATCCGGGTCGTCGAGTATATCGCCGATTTCTTTGAGCGGAATATCCAACTCACGGTAGAAGAGGATCTGCTGCAAGCGCAGCATTTCCTGCTCCCCATACTGCCGGTATCCGGCGGCCGTCCGGATACCGGGCTTCAACAAGCCAATCTGATCATAGTAGTGTAGCGTGCGCACGCTTACTCCTGATAGTTTTGCCAATTGCCTGACGGCATATCGGGCTCCTGAAAGTTGCTTCATCACTTTGCTTTATTTGTGTTGACAATACAAACATACGCTATGACCTAAGGTAAGAGTCAAGGAAATTTCGCATCTTTTGCTAACTTGCCGCCACAAATTCTCCGATGAAAGTTGAGCATCTATGAATAGATTCCATATCATTATCCTCCTCATTTCGCTCACCTTTGCTGCGTGTACCGGGACAAAGAAACTCACTTTGGAAAGGGACCTGCAGAGCCAGCAAATGATCACACAGGGCAAGGACCTGATGAATACCGGAGCCTATGACAAGGCTGCCGATGTATTTGAGACGGCCGCCATACGACCCCAAAATCAGTCCACCACTTCTGCACTCTATCTGGCAGGCCTCGCCTACTATAAACAAGGCGCATCTTTCCCCGCCCAGCAGCAGTTCGAAAAGCTGATTCGCGACTATCCCAAATCCAAATATGCCGATGATGCGCGCTACCACATGGCATTGATTAAGCTGAAAAAGTTTGATGAAAATGTCCGCCAGGAAGGCATCAATGAACTGTTTGCTTTATCCGAAAAAAGCAAAGACAAAGAATTGGAAGAGCTCTCCCGCAATGCTGCCCTGGATTATTTGTTTAATAAGGCAAACATTCCTTTTCTGAACACCTATTATGCCCAGGCTCAGGAGCCGTTTAAAACACTCAGCCTGGAAGCGATCATCCACCAGGAGGCAGGCAAAGGAAGGGCCCAGGAGGCACTGATTGCCCGTTATGAGCAGCATGTAGCTGCCGGTGGGCGCAAATCGGCTTTTCTCGATAAGCTACTTGACGAAACAGCCGTCATCAAGCCGGTCCATGAGCCCAATATCATCAAATTGGCTTTGATGATGCCTTTCTACCTCGATGAGCAGAATTTTTTCCTGATGAGTGAAGTCCCCAGACAAAGCAAGGATGCTTTGGAGTTTTATGAAGGCTTTCAACAAGCCGTCGAAGACTATAGTCCTCAAGCCAGGAAGAAAATATTTCTACAGGTTTTTGATACAAAAAGAGATACCAGCCTCATCAAAAAACAATTGAAGCAGATCAATGATTGGTCTCCTGATGTGGTGGTGGGGGATGTTTTCACCAATGAGTCCCGGACCATTGCCCAGTGGGCCAATGCCCACAAAGTGGTGCAGATTGTCCCTTTTAGCGCGAATACTTCCCTGATCGGCGATAGCCTTTCCTATACTTTTCTGGCCCGGCCTGCTGCCAGCACCCATGGCAAAGCCATGGCGACTTATGCAGCTCAGGGCCTGCTGTTGCAGCATGTGGTTGTCTGGACAGATGGCAGATCTGTCACCAATTCTATCGCCAATCGCTTTGCCGAGACCATGCAGGCATACGGCGGGCAAGTGAGCATTTTGCAGATTGACTCAGTCTATAAAGACCGCGCACAGGACGATATACAGGAACATTTCAAAAACGAATTGAATAATATCAAAAAGCAGGGCATAGATGGCATGTACATCCCGCTCAGCAGCGAAGAGTCTGCCGGCCTTATCATCAGCAACCTGTCTCTGCAAGCCGGAGAAGGAGATGTCAGGATTATGGGTACACCCAGTTGGAGAAATTTCAACCTGATTCCCAGGCAGTTAAAGGAACGTTTTGGGGTTTTGTATACCTCTCCCTATGCTGAAGCGAATAACCCTACAGCCTATGATACCTATGTCAATTCGCATTACATGAAGTTTGGGATGCCTCCGACGGAGGTAAATGTGCAAGGCTACGGCCTGGGGCTCTATGTGCTCAATATGCTCGATATCTACAATCCCAAGACCATTCCTTTAAAGGAATTTCTCAAAAATGCGGAAGCATTTCAGGCCGTCCACAACGACATTTTCTTTATGCGTAATCAGGACAACCAGGAGATGCATATTTTTGAATTTCGGGATGGGAATGCTGTAAGGGTTGAATAGTTTCGGGTTTGGTGTTTCGGGTTTCGGGTAACAGTTTGGACCCAAAACCCAAAACCCAAAACCCAAAACCCGAAACCCGAAACCCGAAACCCAAAACTCGAAACCCAAAACTCGCTTCCTCCTCAGGGACAATCCTCTACGCAGTTGCCGTTTTTATCCACATAAAACCATTTTGAGTCTTTCTTGACCCAGGCTTTGCCGCTGGCAAAGGGCCAGGCTTCATCGTAGATGAGGGGCACTTTCAAGTCTCCTTTTGTATCAAAAAAGCCAATTTTACCAGAGAGCTTGACCATGGCCATGCCTTCGGAGACGCTTTGGGCCTGCTCGTATTCCAGGGGGATGATAGTTTTTCCCAAAGAGTCAATGAATCCGTATTTTTCTCCCTGCTTCACCATGGCCAGCCCACCAGAGAAGCTCCAGGCTTTGTCGTAGGTCAGGGGAATGACTGCTTTGCCTTCGGTATTGATAAAACCGTATTTGCCGTGAAGCGCGACCCGCGCTATTCCCTTCTGAAAATCAGAAGCTTTGTCATAGTTTGTGGCAATGATCTCCTTGCCATCAGGATTGACAAATCCATACAAGCCTCCTTTTTTGACGCGGGCAAGGCCCTCCTGTATCGGGTAGACCTTGTTGTAAACAAGGGGATCAATGTTTTTGGGCATAAGGGAATCTGTTTCCTGCGCAAAAAGGCTGAAAGCACTCAGGCAAAAAAGCAGAATCAGGCTAAAGATCATTTTTGGGTTAAACATGCTGGAGTCAATTAGATTAACAGTAAATTTAGGGCATAGAAGTTCAAATTCAAGCTATTTAGTTCATGTTGGGACGCATATTGCTTTTTCTCTACAATATCATCGCCTGGGTACTTTTTGTCCCTGCAGTTGTGCTGGCGCTCATCACTTCGCGTATCCTGCTCCTGCTCGTCAAACGCGACCGCGAGCACCTTTATTTCAAAACCGTTGGCGGTTTTGGAGCTGTTTGGGGAGAGATCGTGGGGATTCGCTTTCGCAGGAATAAAGAGAATAAAGGCAAATGGCAAAAAGGCCAATCCTATGTGGTGACAGTCAATCACATTTCCTTTTTGGATATACACGCCATCGCCATCGGTATGCCGGTGGGCTTTTTGGCTTTGAGTAAAATAGAAAACAAAAAGCTGCCGATTTTCGGCCCGCTCATCAGTCCGGGCATCATCACGGTGGACCGGAGCAGCCCGGACAGCCGGGAGTCCAGCATGAAAAAGATGAGAGAGGTGGTTCAAAAAGGCATTTCTATCCTCATCTTTCCCGAGGGCTCGCGCAACCGCAAGCTCGACCAGCCGCTGCGCGACAAGTTTTATGACGGGGCTTTCAGCATCGCCATCGAGCAGCAAATCCCTGTGGCGCCCATGGTCATCACCGGCAACCGAAGGTGCATGCCTTCGGGGACCCTGCTCTTCAAACCCGGCAGGGTAGGGATGCACCTGCTCGATCCCGTCCCGACGGCGGGACTCACGATGGAGGATTTACCTGCGCTGAAAGCGCAGGTCTATGAGCTGATGGCAGCGAAGCTGCGGGAGGAAGACCCCTGGTTGAAAAAAATCCCTTAATCCATCACTACAAAGTCATACACCACTGGGGGAGCCCCCACCATCGGGATGGTCAATGCCCGTATCGCCAGATGCGTGCTGTCCTGCTGGTAGGCATTCAGCTCCGCAATGTTGGTAAACTGCATTTCCATAGCGATGTCATAATCCTTGCGGCTGCGGGGATCGGGCACATCTGCTGGTTTTCCCAGCTTGAAAGAGCGCACATAGGGCAGCTCCCCCAATTGTTTGAGGTAGTCCAGAAAGAGGTCGCTTTCTTCCTGGCTGATGTCTTCTTTCAGCTTGAAATACAAGATGTGAACCACCTTGCTTTCCTGCCCCAGTTTCACCTCTGCAAGCTGCATTTCTGTCTGGCGCAGGGCCAGCCGGGTTTCGGTGAGCTCGTGTTGAAGCTTCAGGCTACAGCCTGATAACAGGAATAGAAAGGGGATAAAAAGTAGCTTTTTCATTGCGTGATGGGAGATGGTTTAAGCGTAGGAATTGACGCAGATAATACTGATTTTTCTGATTTTCACTTTTAATATGCCTGCTGATGTTCCCCGCAGCCTATCGGCGAGCCATCCGGCATTTCCGGTGCTTTGTGAAGTTTCACTTCTGTGGGATCTTCCAGGAAGCGCTTGATTTCATCGGCATGAAAATGATAGTGAGCCATAACTTGCGATTTTGAAGAGGAGGGATGGTTTTCCAGGTATGATTGTAACTCTGTTAATTTTTCCCAGGCCCAGGCCTTGGTTTGGCCTGAGGCATTTTCATCTAAACAGATACGCATCAAATGGAGCATGACACTTCGATTTACCACAAATTGGATTTCTATCTCATAATTACTTACAAACTTAAACTCCCCTTTCCAGGTAGCATCTATTATATCATTGATCACCTCAGCAAAACTCATCTGTTTTTTATCATGCGCTTTTTGCTCAATGAGCCTGGCAGCTCTTTCCGGCTGAAAAATCCAGCCCAGAACCTGATCGGCATAAGCCTCGGCGGCAGCCACCGGATCAAGCGTCAGCCCCGTCTTGATGGGCATGGTCTCACGGCCCCGCCCGAAACCGGGCGATCTCGGCGGTATAAGCGCCAGGATATGTTCCGGCAGAGCCAGCGCCTCTGGGCGCAGGCTTTCCAGCAAAGCCTCCAGCGCTTCGCGCTGCTCCGCCGGGCTCACGGCCCGGGGGCCGCTTTGGCTATCGCCCCGGCGATTGTAGCTGTAATCTACCCCTCCCAGCAGCTTGACTGCTGCTTCTGCCTGGTAGCGATGGCTAAAATACAAGGGCGTAAGCACCTCCTCCAGCCTGGTCATAGCCGCCCCTTCGGGTATGTTTTTTTCGCTAAAATTATTCAGCGCAAACTCCCGCACCCGCATCAGACGCCTCAATTCAATGACGGGATCTGCTCCATTGTCCCAGAGATGGGCGTAGGGATGTGATCCCCAGATGGGTCGCGCATCGCGATCCGTGAGGTAGCGCAGCGACGACTCGTCGAGCAGTTTTTGCAGTTGTGCTTGTTCATTTGAAGCAAAAATGCTGTATCCGTATCGAATCGCCTGCTTGTCCCATTCACCGATGCCGATGGCATAGGCTTCGGAGAAGTCGAGGCGGTTGTTTTTGAGTTGGACAAAAGGATGGGGATAGTCCATTACCGATGCCCGGTTTTGGGTGCTGGCGGCAAAGTTATGCGCCAGGCCGAGGGTATGTCCCACTTCGTGGGCAGCGAGCTGGCGCAAGCGCGCCAGGGCCATCTGCTCCATCTCAGGCGCGGGCGCCTGCCCTGCTACGAATGGGCTGATAAGCCCCTGAGCGATCAGAAAATCCTGGCGCACGCGCAGCGAACCCAGGCTGACATGCCCTTTGAGGATCTCGCCGGTGCGCGGATCAATGACCGAACTGCCATAAGACCAGCCGCGTGTCTTGCGGTGTACCCACTGGATGAGGTTGTAGCGCACATCCATCGGATCGGCGCCTTCGGGTAGCACTTTCACCTGAAAGGCATCTTTGAAGCCTGCCGCTTCAAAGGCCTCATTCCACCAGCTGGCACCCTCGATGAGGGCTGAGCGGATGGGCTCCGGCGCACCCCGATCTACATAGTAGATGATGGGCTCGACGGCTTCGCTGAGCGCAAGCTCGGGGTTTTTCTTCTCCAGCCGATGGCGGGTGATCAGGCGTTTGACGATGGGTTCATTGATGGCTGTGCCATAATCCTGGTAGCTGATGCCGAAGTATCCGCAGCGCGGATCGGAAGCCCGCGGCTTGTAGCCGTCGGGTAACTCAATGAAGCTGTGGTGCTGCCGGACGCTGACTGCCTCCGGGCTGGGCGTGACTTCGCGGATGTATCCGCCTTCTGCCTGCCCTTCAAAAGTCATGAGCAGCTCTATCTCGGTATTTTGGGGAAAATTGCGGCAGTTGGGTAGGTAAAAGCTGCTGCGCTTGCTGTCCAGCTTGTATGTGCCTTGTTTGTTGCGTTTGAGGGTGTTGGCTACGCCATAGGCATCTTGCATGAAGAAGGGCGTGGCGTCCACCAAAACTTGGGTTCCGGCTTCTTTTTTGATGTCAAATCCTCCCAGCACGGATTGGGCAAAGGCCTCTTCTACGGACTTTCGCTCGTCAGGATTGTCCGTGTCAGCACGGTAGTCAAAGTTGGGCTGGACCATCAGGACCCTGGGGCCTGTGCGCACAAAATGCACCACGCGGGAAGGGCCCAGCTGGCCCCGATCCAGGCCAATATCGTTGGAGCCGATGCCCGCAGGCAGGGAGATTTGGTAGAGAAAGTCTTTCTCCCAACGATCTATTTCCAGCCAGACCTGGCCCGTGCTGTCATCCCAATAATAGGTGAAAAAGCCTTCATGCTTCTTCATTTTTGCCGTAAAGCTCTCTATGTCAGTATTTTGTGCAAATGAAAAGCTGAGGATACCCACACAAAAAAATAAAGTGGTTAAGTGTTTCATAAATTCAATGGATTATCATAAATTTGCGGCTTCATTTTATCAAATAATTTATCACCGTACAACATTTGAGGTTATATGCCTGTAAAATTAAGACTTCGTAGACAAGGCCGCAGCAAGGCGGTACATTACGCCATCGTAGCTGCTGACGTTCGCTCACCTCGTGACGGACGCTATATCGAAAAAATCGGCTATTTCGATCCGCTTCGTGAGCCTGCTCACTTGCATTTGGATGAGGAAGCCGCTATTCGCTGGCTCAACAATGGTGCGCAACCTACACACACCGTTCGTGATATCCTCCGCCATGCGGGTGTTACCCTGAAACATGCCTTGATCAAACAAGGAAAATCAGAGGAGCAGGTTCAGGAGATCTTTGAGCGCTGGTATGCTGAAAAGCAGAAAAAGAAAAAGCGTGTTCTTGTTCGTATAGACGCAAACGGTAATCTGCTTGAGACTTTGCCAGAGGTGGTTGTTGCTCCTGTAGCAAAAGCTGCTCCAGCTCCTGTAGCTGAAGAAGTGGCAGAAGTAGCAGCAGAAACTGCCGAGGAAGTGGTTGCAGAAGCTACTGAAGTAGTAGCAGAAGCAGCTGCTGAAGTAGCAGAAACTGCTGAGGAAGTAGTTGAAGAAGCTGCTGAAGTGGTCGCTGAGGCTACTGAGGAGGCTCCTGCCGAAGAAGAAGCTAAAACAGAAGAATAGTATTTTTCTGAACGAAATTTCCAGGCCATCTCGTAAGGGGTGGCCTTTCTTTTTGCCAAAATTATGGAAAGAACAGATTGCGTCGAATTAGGCTTTTTTGCCAAAGCTCATGGCATGAATGGCGAGCTTCGCGCCAATGTGGATGTCTATGACATCAACGAATATACGCATGTCAAGCTGCTCTATGTAGCAAAAGTGAATGAGCCGCTGAAACCCATTGCGATTGAAAGCTTCATTCCCCAAACCGAAAAATATGCCCTGGTAACTGTGCCCGGCCTGAAAGACCGCGCCGCCGCAGAGGCCTACTCAGGCATGGGGATCTATTATCCCAAAGAACTGCTGCCGAAGCTTCCCGACCCTCATTTTTACTTCCACGAAGTCATCGGCTTCCAGGTGGTAGATGAAGCAAAAGGCCCGATAGGCGAGCTGACACAAATCCTGGATTTGCCCAATAATGAGCTCATGCTCGTTGACCACCAGGGAAAAGAAGTCCTTGTCCCTATGAAGGATGGAATCTTTTTGGGCGTGGAGAAGGCTGAGAAAAAAATACATGTGCGTTTGCCAGAGGGCTTATTGGAACTGTATGTGGGGGAGTGAGTTTCTCCCAATCTGTTAAATTCATGTTAATCTCTCCTCACTCAAGCAGCTAAAGCGGCGCTTTGCCCGTCTTAGAAGAAATCAATTTTTTCATTATGATGCGCAACACCCTTTCCTTCATCCTTTGCCTCCTCTGCTCTTATGCCTTTGCCCAGCCTGTCGGGCAGTTGTATGTACAATCCGGCCAGGGCAGAACAGCCGCTCTGAGTTATATTGACTACCCCTCAGAGACAGTTCATAACATTGAATTTCGTGAAATGACAGATCTGGTGGCTTCGCCGGACTATCTCTATGCATCAGCACTTTACAACCTGGGCGAAGTCTATGTCTATGACCGCAGCAACCACCAGCGTACCACTACGCTGACAAATACAGAAGCGCGCTTTCTGGAGTTATGGGGCGATAAGCTGGTTGTAGGAAGTTTCAAAGCTCCCTTCCTGCGGGTATATGATCCCGCACAGGCTTATGCTGAGAGCTTTTCGCTGCTTGATAGCACCGTGGTGCCTCAGGCTCCCCAGGATATGTTGGTGGCCGGTGACCGGGCATATTTGCTTTTGAATGAAAGCCTGGTGATCGTGGACCTCGACCTGGAAGATACCCTGGCGGTCATTCCGACCCCTCCTCCTTACCTCAATCAAAACCAGAATACCTCCATCGTAGATGGAGGAGAGTATGTATATATCATGGTAGACTATGTCACAGGAGCCCTCCGTTCCTCTCTTCTCCAGGTCAATAAATTGACCCTGCAGGTGAAGACCGCCTTCCACAATGAAGGCATGGCGAGCCAGTTTCCTCCCGTTGCCGCAGGCGACTCGGTTTTTGTATATGAATACAGCAGCCATTATGATGCTTCCGACGACAGTCTATATATCTACAGCAGTCCTTCCCAGTATTTCGCTTATGCTATGGCTTATGAGCCTATCAGCGATGTGATGTTTACTTATGGAGGTATTTTGACACCCACCCAGATTCAGTACTACCATCAGGGACAGGCCAGTACTGGCGTAGCTGTATCAGCCGTACAGCATTTGCATTTTGCCTCATCAGGCAATACTGCCATAGATAGCGATGCACTCACCCGGGTCAGTTGCAGCATTTTTCCCAACCCCACGGTAGATTTCCTCAACATCATCTGGGCAGAGGATAAAAAACTGGAGTATGGACGCATTCTCAACCCCAAAGGCCAGGTCGTTTGGGAAAAAAACTACGATCAGTCTGTGGAAAAAGCGCAAATAGATGTGCGCGACCTTAGCCATGGCGGCTATTTCCTCGAACTTCAGTTCGATGAGGGAAAAATGGCGAAGCCATTTGTGAAATGGTAAAGAGGATTAGAGGATTTGTAGATTTGCGGATTAGCAGATGGAGGACTGTTGGTTTCTTGATGGCTTTACTTTTCGGAAAGGTATTTCCGGGTATCGACAGTTGCTCCTAATTTATGCAGGATCATAAACAAGCCGAAATAGGTCCGATTGAGGTAAATGGCATGCTGTGAGCCTCGTGCTTTGTCCATCTTGCGCAAGTTGGGGTCGCGCATCATTTTTTCACCATAGGCATATATTTCTCCAAAATAGTCCTCGTCGCTGAAGTCAAATTTTTCATGGTAAAAAGGCTTGCAGACCATCGCAAGAGAATCCCGCATGATATCGAGAAAATATTGTTTCTCTTCCGCGCTGTCATCAGGATAAATGATCCCTGATTTGAGGGCTTGCTCTTCAAAATAGACCGGATCGGTCAGGGTTTCAGGTTGAAGCATGGCGCGGTAGACGGCATAGAAATCCTGTGGGATCACTTTCACACAACCAAAATCCAGGACACAGATCTGGCCATTTTCCTGAAAGAGAAAATTGCCGGGATGCGCATCCGCATGGGTCATCTGAAGCTGGTGAATCTGGAAATTGTAAAAGTCCCAAAGCGCCTGTCCTGCGCGGTTTCGCACTTGCTGGGATGGATTTTTTGCCAGAAAACCATCCAGGTGCTTTCCATCTTTCCACTCCATGGAAATCACCCGCCTTCCGCTCCATTCCGGAAAATAGCGCGGAAAGGAAACATCCCTCAGCTCCGCACATTTCTCCGAAAGTTCGATGGAGCGCTGTAATTCCAACTCATAATCTGCCTCTTCGAGCAGCCTCTCTTTGACTTCGTCAAAGTACATATCCAGGTCTGCATCCTGGAGATTGAGCATGCGTCGGGCAATGGGCCTGACGAGTTTGAGGTCGGAGACCACGCTCTCGGCTACGCCGGGATACTGGATCTTGATGGCGAGCTCATGGCCGTCTTTGCGGCCCCTGTGTACCTGACCGATAGAAGCGGCATTGGCCGCTTTGATATCGAAGGCATCGAAAAATGTCGATGGAGACTCCCCCAGGTACTGGCGGAGGGTCTTCATGACCAGCGGCCCCGAAAGGGCCGGGGCCTGGTATTGAGCCTGCGAAAACTTGTCCGAATAGGCCTTGGGCAGGATGCCCTGATCCATGCTCAGCATCTGAGCGACCTTGAGGGCGCTGCCTTTGAGTTCGCTCAGGGTATCGTAGATATCGCCGGCATTGCGCTCGTCGAGTTCGCTCCGATCGAGATCGGGCTGTATTACCTTTTTGGAGTAGTGGCGGATATAGTTGCCGCCTACTTTGAAGCCTGTTTGCACAAATTTGCTTGCGCGCTTGACTTTAGAGCTGGGTATTTTTTTTTGTTCTTTCATTTGCTGATCAAAAACCTAAAGAAGTCAAAACCGGAATCCAACAGATTGGGGGCCAGGAGGTCAAACACAAAGTTGACGGCTTTTTCTACGGCGGCATCGCTGCGCTCGTAATCCTGGCTGTCGTCATGCAGCCAATATTGGATGATGAAGCGGGTATTGTACCAAAGGACAGCCGGATAGCGGCTTTCGATGATTTTCCTGTCGGCTATTTCGCCTGTATCCGAGCCTTCATTCAGCAAATCTTCTATATAAGCTTTAAAAACCGGCTCCACCGATTTCAAAAAACGCTCCGTAGTCAGGCTGATCATGCTATGCTGGCTGAGAACTTTGAGGAAAGTGCGGATTTCGCCCAACTCTTCCAGCCAGGTATAATAACAGGCCAAAACCTTCTCTCTGGTAGAATATTCCAGATATTCTTCCGCATTTTCTAAGCGATGCAGGCTTTCCGTAAATGTACCGAGCACTATATCCCGCTCTATACGGGTAAGGGAGTGATATGAGCCCTTCAGCTCTATATCCTGAGATTTCAGGTAGGCAGAAAAGGCCTCAAAGCTTTCAGGCTTCTTACATCTATCTTCGACATAAGCCCGATAGGCGAGTTGGATTTGTGATGGGGTATCCATAATTTTAGAACGTCATTAAGCGATAAGCTGTTGAATCAACTCCGACGAATTCCTGCTTTTATTTTCAATCTTGTATTTCAAAACTAATTTGTCATGTTTCCCAATAGGAGCAGCCTGGCTGCATGTGTCGGAGGTATATTGTTTATGTTACATTTGGGGGTGATGCCTCATCTCCATGCGCAGGATTGCCTGAAAGGCAATTGTAAAGATGGTAAAGGAAAATTGGAATATGCTGACGGCAGCATATATGAAGGGACATTTTTGGCCAGCAAACGCCATGGAATGGGCTTTTACCACTTCCCCAATGGCGATAGCTATCAGGGAGAATGGCATTATGACCAGATTCAGGGCAATGGCCGCTATGTCTATCACAATGGAGATGTGTATGAAGGCGCTTTCAAAAAAGGCATGATGCATGGTCAGGGAAGCTTCTTTTTTGAAAATGGAAATGTGTATAGCGGAGAGTGGGCTTATGACCAACGGGCCGGGAAGGGCAGTTGGACACATACTGACGGTACCGAAATGACAGGTATCTGGACAAATGGGAAATTGAAGGGAAAGGGAAAATACGTGATGGCGGATGGTATCTATCTGGGAGAATTTGAAAATAGCAAACGCCATGGCAAGGGCCGATTTGAAGGCCATAACGGAAATATCTATGAAGGCGATTGGGTGTATGGCATGCGCACGGGGAAAGGGAAATTGCAGTATGGAAATGGAGATGTGTATGAAGGAGAATGGAAAAATAACAAACCTGAGGGCCGGGGGATGTACAGCTCATCTACAGGCGCAGTCTATACCGGAGAATTCCGGGAGGGATATTTTCATGGTGAAGGCAAGATGATTTATGATCTGGGCGACACTTACGAAGGAAGCTGGCATCAGGGCAAAAAACACGGCTTAGGCGTGTATGTCTACAGCGACGGCAGTCGCTATGAAGGAGCATGGCACATGGACAAACGCCACGGTGAGGGCGTATATGTTTACGCTGATGGCAGCGTCTATGAGGGGGAGTTTCATGCTGGCCGTCTTCACGGCCAGGGAACTTTCAAAACCGGTGACGGAGAAGTCCGTGAAGGCCGCTTTCAATACGGAAAGTTCGTTGACAAGGAAAATAACTGATACATAGAGTTCACGGTCCCACTCCAATATTTTTATTTCATGTAGTTATTGACGTAAGCGTCTGGCTTTTGCCAGGCGCTTTTTGCATATAGAAGTTGGAAAAAACCTAACCTTCCAGTTCAAAAGTCCTTTGAAACCACGATATAAATTTGTCTGCATTAGGGGAATTCGAATCAAAATAATTTGCTTTTATAGCAGTACCCATGGGGAGCCCAGGGCTTTTTTGCCAGGCGAGATAGGTATGAATGCATGCTTTTTGTTCTTTGGATTCCGAAAAATCACAAAATGGTTTTTGGGTTAATTCATTGATTGTTGTTTTTGCAAAATCCCAAATAGCATTTTTCTCTGGAATGAGTGAAGAAATAAAATGCTCAAGATATCCCTCCCGGATATTGTCAGGCATAATCCAAATGCCCAGTTGAAGGTTTTTATGTTTTTGATAAAAACCCTCAGAACTCAGTTCTTTTGAAAATGGAAATTCAGGAAGTTCTTTTTCAAAAATCTGTTTTAACCTCTCAAAACGAGCTTTGGGGCCATTTGAATTTGCATCAACAACAATTCCCAAATTTGTTATCTCAGGTTTCCGAAGCGCTTCCTGAATGGCTAATTCAATTTTGGAAATCCCTTCCGCTTTCAGGACAAAATCTTTAAATTTACTTTTGTGACCATAGCCTTTAGGTGGATTCATTTTCCTTTCAATACAGATTTGAGCTAGAACGAAGGCATCCTTTCCTTCTACAATAAATAATTGGGCCATGGGCTATCGGATTTCTAATTCGAGATCAAGGGTTTCTTCAAGACGATTGCCATCATAGACGATGGCTTCGTTTTCGCCATTTCTGCCAATTTGGAGGCGAATAAACTCCGCACTTTGGTGAAAGGTATCATTAGAAGAGGCAACTTGATGAAAAGACAATATTGCATCCTGGCTATGTGTGGTCACAAAAATCTGAATGTCCCACTTTAACGCATAGGTAAAAATCATTTTCCAAAGCTTTTCCAAAACTGAATAATGGAGCCCCAATTCAATTTCATCAATTAAAAGATACCTTCCTTGAGCATTGGCAAGACTTAAGGCAACCATTAACATACGTTGTACACCATCGCCCAACGTCTGGAGAGGCAGAGGAGACTCTTCTCCCTTCAAACGAACCCGAACACTCTTTTCACTTATATCAAACCGCATAAGCATGGGTTCAATTGATTCGCGAAGAATATCAAGCACATCATCTTCTTTGGGGGTGAGAACAACGGGTTCCCATAGTTGATTTAGAACCTGGAAATTTATTTGAAATGGGATAAAAACTGCCTGGTCTCTTGGGAAATCACCAGAATTGTCAGGGCGAAGATCTTTTTTTACCCCATATGCATTAACTACTTCAAAAGTATGATTGAATGTATTCCTTTCTTTGGTTCTTATCACTAAATCATTTATACTCAAATGGAAATTTTCCGAATTATTGGAGATCATTTTCCTGTTAAAAAGCCCCTCATAGATATCATATAAGTTGTTATAAAATAAACCCCGATTTTTCAGAATATTATTTATTACACCATTTTCACCTTCTGAAGAAAGGATACGAATGGCCTCAAGCAAAGCCGTTTTTCCAGAATTGTTCCTTCCAGAGATCAGGTTTATTCGATTGAGTTTTGGAATGACCAAATGATGGAAACTCAGAAATTGGCTTATATCTAGTTTTTCAATCATGCTTCGTCCTTTTAGGTAAAGTTAAGGAATTCCCATGATTTGTATTTAGAGATTGAATATTTCGAAAAAAAAACCTACATTTTAACAGCGTACTTCGATTCACCATCAACCCCACCATTCATGAACAGTCTCAAAAATATTCTTTGTCCTGTCGATTTTTCTGAGTCTTCATACCAGGCTATCGAGCATGCCAGTTTTTTGGCCCAAATGCTTCAGGCGGATTTGACCCTGATGCATGTTGTTCAAGAGCAATTACCCGGAAAACTCGGGATGGTACACGGCCCCGATCAGGCGTCACAAAAGCTGATCGCCAAAGCCACAGAAGATGCCCGCATCCTGCTGCGGGAAGCCAAACGGAAGTACGTCCCTTTTGCGATCAATTGTAAATCTGCCGTTCGCTATGGTGATACCATTCGTGAGATCGTGGCAGAAGCCGTGGAAAGGAATTCAGATATCCTGTTTATCCCCCCTGGCCTGGAAGGCGTCACTTCCAATTCCAAGAGCCTAAAACTGCTTCAGAGTGCTGGATGCTCAGTGATGTTTTGTAAAAACCTGGGTAAAGAAAAAGGCTTTCGCAAGATCGTGCTGGCACAAGAACATGAGCATGAGCTAAAAGACCTGGCGGCTTACCTTTTCCGCAACTTCAACCTGATGCTGCAAAGGCTGCATGTGCTAGTGCCAGGTGGTGAAGATGCTGCCGAGCGATTGGGTGGCTGGAGCGAAGAACTCAGAGAGGCTGGCCTCGAGGAATTTAGCAGCCAATTTATTTCGCAAGACCTGCTGGTAGATGAATGGGTAAATGCCGGCAACGATCACGGAAGCCAGCTATTGGTCATACCTATGGCAGATCAAAAGGACAAAAACGCTACAACACGTTTGCAGCAACTGCTGCAAAAAGCAAGCATCACTGTTTTCGTCTGGAAGGTCAAAGTCCTCCCCCAGGCTGCAACTATGTAATGCCCCCTTTCCCATCTCGCTTTATTCAGTATCTTCGTCTGGAAACATATTAAGATACTGTTTTATGACCCCACAACAACTATTTCTCAAGGAGGAAGTTCCTCATCTACTGGATTCATTACAAGCTGACAATCAGCCTATTTGGGGGCTGATGAGCGCCCAGCACATGCTGGAGCATGTTTCTGCTTTGTTATACATTTCTCTGGGGAAAAAAGCCTTTCCCCTCATGACCCCTCCAGATCAACTGGAAAGCTCCCGGGCCTGGCTCATGAGCCACAAGGAGTTTCCCATAAGCTTCGCCGCGCCCGGCATTCCCGCCAATCCAGGGCCACTGCGTTTCGCTAGCCTGGAGGAAGCAAAAGAAAAATTGCTGGAAAGCCTGGCTGCATTTTTTCAAAAATATACTGAAAATCCTGAGGCTGAAGCCGTCCATCCGGTTTTTGGAAGCATCAACAAAGAGCAGTGGGAGCAATTTCACTTCAAGCACATCCAGCATCATCTGATGCAGTTTGGACTGATACCGCTCAGTGAGTATAAGAAGAGGAAGCTGGGAAGTTAGTGGGCAGTTTGCAGTGGGTAGTTTGACGATATTACTATATGAAAGGCATTTTTTTCTTTTTGGTTCTCTCTTTTTCTGTTGGTCTTTTTGCACAAAAAGGACCGCTGACAAAACGATTGGAAGATGCCCAAAAGCTGTATGAGGCGGAAAATTATGAGGCCTATAAGGCGGAGATTTTCAGCCTGCTGGGCCACCCGCGGGCAAAACAGGAAGCGGGGCTTTACAGAAAATTGCTGATAGAAGCGGGCTACGTTTTGATTGATTTTGTGGCTTTTGAGGAAGCATTCGACTACTATGAGCAAGCCCTGGCCTACCAGGAAAAAGGCCGTGATATTCACGACAGTACCCTGGCCACGATCTACAACGATATGGGCTATATCCGGGGGCGGCAGTCCAAATTTCAGGAGCAACTTGCCCTCTACCAAAAGGCGCTGGAATACCGCCTGAAAATATATGGTGAAAACCACCCGGAGACAGCCCGAAGCTACAACAACATCGGCTCCTGCTACGGCAGAATGCGCCAATATGACCAGCAGCTCATTTATTTCAAAAAAGCCCTCGCAATCCGGCTGGAAACCCTGGGAGAATCCCATGAGCAAACCGCCCTTTCCTACAACAACCTGGGATTTTGTTATGGCAGGCTGGGAGACTACGATCAGGAGCTGGCCTATTATCTGAAAGCCCTTCAGCTTCGGAAGGAGATTTATGGCGAAAATCACTCCATCGTTGCGCGTACCCTCGGAAATATTGGTTTCCACTACCACAATATCGGCCAATCCGACAAGGCCATAGGCTTTTTTGAAGAATCCTATCGGATTTATAGCGGGATTTTTGGCCCCAACCACCCCGAAGGCGCTCGCATGCAGGAGAACATTGGCACAGCCTATGGACGTTTGGGCTACCTCGACAAATGCCTTTTGTACCTCAATGATGCCCTGGAAGTCGATCAAAAATATTTTGGAGAAGAATCCGAGGAGGTTGTTCAAAATGTGAATAACCAGGCGGTTTTTTCATTTGAATTGGGCGAATATGCGCAGGCGGTTTCGCTCTTTCAGCGATCTCTTGACATCAGCAAAAGCCTGTGGGGCGAAAAGTCCAAAATGGTCGTCAACCGTATGTCCAAGCTTGCTGTCGCCCATTTTTATCTGGGAAACTACCCGCAAAGCCTTCAAATCTACAATGAGGCCCTTGCCATCGATTTACAAATCGACAGCGAGCCCCATTACGATCAGGCCGAAATCTATTACCGTAAAGGGATGCTCTACCTCAAATTGGATTCGCTGGAAAAAGCCCAAAAGAATCTGTGGGAAGCCAAAAGGCAGTTTGCGATATTGGAGGAAGTAGACAGAATGAGTACTACTTATCAGGGAATGGCCTCCTATTTTCAGCGGAAAAATAGCTTCGATTCTGCTTTGTACCATTACAACCTGGCCATACAGATGTTGATTCCCTCTTTTTCCTGGAAAAAGCTGTATGAAAATCCTGAAAAGGAAAGCCTGCTTTCAGATAATATACTGATGGATGCCTTGATCGGTAAAGGAGAGGCCCTTATGGCCTATGGAAAATTTTCTGCCAAAGAAAAATACCTGGAATATGCCCTGGAAACCTTTCCGCTCGCCATAGAAATCATCGAAAAAAGACGGGTGGAGCGAGGCGAAAAAACCAGGCAAAAATTGGGTGCTGACATCAGGCAGGTCTTTTCGCTGATTATTCAGGCAGCAGGCCAGCTGTATGAGCAAAGCGAAGATGCAGGGTATAAACAAATTGCATTTGAAGCGATGGAAAGCAGCCGCGCTTACGCCTTGCGTGAGCAAATCCATCTGGAACAGCTAGATGCTTTTGCCGATTTGCCGGACAGTCTCCTGCAACAGGATCGGGCTTTGAAACAGGAATTGGTTTTTTATCAAAATAAAATCAAAGACGAGCAGGCAAAGCGCAATGACAGCGCAAAAATAAGCTTATGGAGGAGCCTACTGGTGGAAAAGCAGTTGAAGCGGGATCAGTTGCTTGAGAAGTTATCTCAAAACTATCCGCGTTATTTTGCCCTAAAACACAGCCTGCCCGGCATTTCTCTTTCTCAAAGTGCACTCGATCTGGCTAAGAGAAATAGCTGCCTGCTCAGCTACTTTCGGGCTGATAGCCAGCTATATGCCCTGATCCTTTCTTCCAAAGGCAGCCAGCTTGCAAGCTTGCCTTTGCCCTCCGATTTTGACGATCTCCTACAGGCATACCTCAATGAATTGAGGCAGCCCGATCTGCAGGCAGATCCCCTGGCGGCCTACGGCCGCTTTTGCCGCAGCTCCCATCAGTTGTACCAACTGCTGATCGCGCCTGTCAGGGACTTTTTGCCCGAAGGCAAAAAACTCATCATCATTCCTGATGGCAAGTTGGGCTACATTCCTTTCGAATGCCTGATAGAGCAGCTGCCCGCCGAAGCCGACAAGGTCGATTATGCGCGGCTTCCTTATTTGCTCAAGAGCTTTGAGATAGGCTATTCGTACCACATCCGCTATCCCGAACAGCGGGAAAGTGACAAAAAAATGCGCTATCTGGCTTTTGCGCCAGCCTTTGGAAGCCATCTGAAGGGGGACAGCCTGCGGCAGCGCCTGCCAGCCCTGCGCTATGCGCAGGAGGAGATTGCAGCTTTGGCGCATTACTTTGAAGGTCAAAGCTATGAGCAGGAACAGGCCACGGAGCTTGCTTTCAAAGAACAGGCGAGCTTTTTTCCATTGCTTCATCTGGCTACACATAGTTGGGTTTCGGATGGCGAAAAAGGAAGTTCCTATCTTCTCTTTAGCGGCAGTAAGGACAGCCTGGAAGACGGCAGGCTGCATAGCTACGAACTCTACAATATGCGGCTCTCAGCCGATATGGCTGTGCTCAGCGCCTGCAATACAGGCGTGGGCCAACTCCAGGAGGGAGAAGGGATCATGAGCATGGCTCATGCTTTTGCCTATGCCGGATGCCCCAGCATCCTAATGAGCCTGTGGCAGGTAAATGACCATACCACAGCCCAGCTGATTGGGCAATTTTATGAGCAAATAGCTGATCACCAGAGCAAAAGCGCAGCTTTGCAAAAAGCCAAACTGGATTTTCTGCGAACCGCCGATCCCCTCAAGTCTCACCCCTATTACTGGGCGGGCATGGTTTCCATCGGAGATCAGAGCCCTTTGGGTGAAAAGGGTATCAATGGGTATATGATTGCGGCAATTGTATTGTTATTGGGCTTGATATGGTGGCGCTTTTTTAGGCGGCGAGCGAAAAAGTAGGTAATAACTACCTACTGCCAACTACCTACTGCCTACTGCCTACTGCCTACTGCCTACTGCCAACTACCTACTGCCAACTACCTACTACCAACTACCTACTACCTACTGCCAACTACCTACTGTAGACTTTACCCGCCTGGCTTTGAAAGGCTGATTCCGTTTCAATCAAATATTGAAATAAGTCAGAAGCCTTCTCCTTTTCTCCCATCCGCAAATATGCCAAAGCAAGATACCAGCGGGATACATCCTGCAAAACGGGGTTTTGCAGCGCATCGAGGCGCTGAAGCAAAGCGATCGCTTCCTGGGTCTTTCCCAGCGTCAGGGCGCTATTTGCGGCATACAGCAGCGCAAAGGGCTCTTTTTCATCCTGAAGGAGGATGCTGTTGAAGCCTGTAAGGGCTTGCTCGTAGCTGCCTGCTTTGTAATGCTCCATGCTTTCTCTGAGCAAACCGTCCGTATCTCCAAGGGAGCGCGAGCTGATCACATCTTCATAGGGGCGAAAGTTTTCGGCAAATACATCTTCCGGACCTGCCTTCCTGGCAGTCAGGTAGCTGAGTGCCCAGATGCCTGCGGCGAAGAGGAGGATGACAGCCGCAAAGCGCTGGATTTGAGGGCCGATAGGCCTTCTTCGGATAGATATGGTTGAATGTTTCCCATTTTTATCTCCGGGAATCGCTTGCCGGAAAGAAGCTGTGAGCTGATTTAATTGAGCTTCATCCAGCGATTTTTTCCCAAATTCCTCCTCCAATACCTCCATGGCCCCCGCAAGCAACGGATCTGTCTGCATGGCTGACTCTATGGCTTTTCGCTCACCCTCAGGAAGCTCGTCCATGAGATATGCCCGCATATCTGCCAGAGAATATTGATTCTTATTTTGTTCCATAATTGCTATTCTTCAGCGAAAAAATGTATCAGCATTTCCCGCAAACGTACCGTCCCCCGGTTACGGACACCCCTCAGTTGATTGAAAGTCAAATCCATCTCTGCCATCACTTCCTGGTAGTTTTTTTCTTCCAGGTATATTTTTCGGATAACCATCGCTTCTTTTTGGGGCATTTTTTCCAGCGCTTCATAGATATACTTCTGATCTATTTCAGCCTGTAGTTTTTTTTCTATCTCATCCGATTCCTTTCCCTCGTATTGCTCCACAAATTTATCAAACAACTGTTTTCTGCGGCCCTGATCATAGCACATATTGCGCATGAAGGTGTAAAGCCAGCTTTTAAACTCCTGTACATCAGCGGTTTTGAGCTTGTCAGCCAGCTTGATATAGACATCATTGGCAAAGTCCCGGACATCTTCATGCTTGCGCATCTGCTTCAGGCCAAAGGCCACAATCTGATTGGCATAGCGGTCCATCAGGATAGATATACAGCGGGCATCTCCCTGCTGCCGGTACTGGGCGATCAGTTCAAGATCGCTCATATTTTCCGGCTTACTGGCTTTTGACAAAAAGCTGATTCTCACATTATGACGCTTAAGTCTTCAAGATTGCACGAATCTCAAAAAAATAAAATTATCCGTGCAATATATTTTTGACCATACTACCAGACAAAATTGTCATGCCTCCTTTTTTGACAGGATTTTCAGGATTAACAGGGTGCCATTTGTTTTTCTTGTAAATCCTGAAAACCATGCTTATCCTGTCTAAATCTTCTCTTCAGGTCGGCTAAGCAGCTTATCCCTTTTTTTTCTAATCAAATAAAGGGAAATTTGGAGAAACCTCTCAAATGTCCCTTTATGCGAATTTTTTGTTATTGTATCATCTTTGGGCTGTTGAACTGTGTTGCATTTGCGCAAGATAGCCTTCCTGCCACTTCCTTATTTACGAGCGATGCACCTCTGGAAGTCCGTCTGGAGGTTGATTTGAAAGCACTTTTCAAAGATGTCGGAGGAGAACGGGAATCCCATCCCGCCCGGTTCAGTTACGTGAATGATGCCGGTGATAGCATGCATTTTCAGATGAAAATCAAGACCAGAGGCCATTTTCGGCGCAATCCGAGCCACTGTAACTGTCCCCCTCTGCGTCTCAATTTTTATAAAGACAAGCTGGCAGGGACGCTTTTTGAAGGGCAAAACAAACTCAAAATGGTCACTCATTGCCAACTGAACAAGGCATCTTATGAGCAAAATTTGTTGCAGGAGTACTTTATCTACAAGGCTTATAACCTGTTCACTGAAGCCAGCTTTCGCGTGCGCCTGATGTACGTCACCTATGCCGACAGCAGCGGCTGGATGGAGCCATTCACGAAATATGCTTTTCTCATAGAAGATGAAGACCAAATGGCCGCCCGAAATGGGGCGAAGATTCAAAAGCTGGTCATGCATCCCGATCAGGGAGATCGAAAGCTGACCAATCAGCTTTGTATTTTTGAGTACATGGTCGGCAATACCGATTTCTCCATCGGACAGCAGCACAATGTCAAGCTGATGAGTCCAGGCCCCCAGCAATTGATTATCCCTGTGCCTTATGACTTTGATTGGTCGGGATTGGTGAATGCTCCCTATGCCAAACCCAATCCCATCCTTCAATTGGGAAGTGTGCGGGAACGCTTGTTTCGCGGCTTTTGCCGTACAGAAGAGGAGTTTGAAGAGGCTTTTCAGCTTTTTCGGGAGAAAAAGGAGGAAATTTTGCGGCTCTATCGGGAGTTACCGGATTTGGATGAAAAAGAAAAAGATAAGGGGCTGGAGTACCTGGAAGACTTTTTCGAAATCATCAATAACCCTAAACGGATCAAGCGAGAGTTTATTAAGCAATGCCGAACCGGCTGATTAGTTTGCGATAACGAGCTTTTCCCATTGTTCCAGCTCGCCGCTTCGGAGGACGAGGTAATAATATCCGCTTTTGAGGCTGGAAATATCCAGCTTGATTTTATTTAATCCTGCGGCTGTTTGCCGTTTTTGTTCGCGTACGCGATTGCCTTTTATGCCAAACAGAACCATCGAAAGTTCTTCTTTCTGGGCAGAAAAGTAGGAGAGATATACCTCTTTTTGCAAAATGGCAGGCTGAGGATATATGCTCAATAACTCAGAATTTTCCTGTCCTACATATACCTCGCTTATAGCTGAATAAAAGGCTTTTCCATCCTGGTCTATTTCTTTTACCCGGTAAAAATAGGTTTCGCCCAAATGGGGAACCTGATCCAACATCTGGTATCTGCTGAGCTCATCGCTATTTCCACTGGCCGTGAGGTGGCCTACAGACGTAAAAATTGCGGCATCTGCGCTGCGTTCCAGCACAAACTCATGGCTGTTGACCTCCCAGGCTGTCTCCCAGTAGACTTCTACCTGCCCGTATTTTCGGGCTGTGGTGTATATAGCTGCAAATTCGACCGGCAGTGCCGTCAGAGACAACGAGCTCATGTAGACATCGTCTCCGGCAAAAGTGCCCAGCCAGTCGGCTGCCACGCCAGCTACATAAAAGGTAATGCCACTCGTGGCAGTGGTGGGCGCTTTCCACTGAAAATTCCAAAGGCTCGTATTGGGAACACTTCCATCAAATATATTGGGATTGTTGTGTTCCAGATAGGTTTTGCCATTGAGGGTGACTGTCTGCATGCCGCTTGTAGGGATGAAAGTGCCTACACTTTGCTGGCTGGCATCAAGGGCTACCATTTGAAATCCACCGATGGCGGCATCGGTATCTTCTATGCGCAATTGCATGTCGTAGGTTTGACCAGGGATAAATCCAAGAGTTAAACCCGTGCCTGTCAGGCTGATAGCTCCACCTCCCTGCCCACCAAAGTGGCAGTTGGAGCAGACTCCATCTCCCGGGGCACCCGATACTGTAAGCATCTGTATGGAGCCGGGACCACCCGAGCGCGAAATGACTTTAAAAATGCCTGCTACGCATAGCAGGCATATTAACAATATACTAACTCGTGTCGTGTGCATGAAACCTAGGGGTTTATGGGAAATGAAAAACAAGAGACAAAAAAAGGGCTTAATGACTTACCTAACCTTTGTATATATCACAACTAGCTTTACCTAATGATTGTAAATGACGTAATTTTTTCGAGATAATTTATTTGATTTTCGATCTAATTCTTACTTCTTCAATTTCACAAAACGGGCATAAAGATATAAAATGAGCCCTCCCAGACCTACCTTAAACAGGAGCCCAGGCAGTAGTTTTGTCAAACTTTGCATGGGGAAATGGTATTCGCCCTGCTCACTTTGCAGCCAAAGGAAGCCTATAAGCAAGATGAGAAAATGTGCCAACAAAAAGATAATCCATGGCCATAAACCTTTATGGGATTGGATTTTGTTCCATATAAAGCCTACAAGCACGCTTGTAAGCAAGAAGCCCAGCAAAAATCCGCCCGTGGGGCCTAGCAAGACTTCGATTCCCGATCTGCCACCGGCAAAGACAGGCAAGCCCAGGCCTCCTGCCAGCAAATACAAGCCCACCGCAGCGCCACCCCTTACAGGTCCTAATAGGGCTCCGGCCAGTATGACAGCCAAAGTTTGCATACTTACGGGAACTTCTGAGCCCGGAATGGGCAGGGAAAGGATGGCCCCCAACCAGATAGAAAGAGCTCCTATAAGGACAAAAAATATAGATTTGAACATTTCTACAGCAATTCGTTTACTCCATCACCAACTTATGGCGATCCTGGAGCAAAGGTAGCTTTTCTGCCGTTTTGTGATCCAAAGGATTGGCTCCCAGGTTGAGTAAATTCAAGCTTCCCAAAATTGCCAATTCGGGAGGGAGGCATTGAAAGCGGTTTCTATAAAGGTTGAGCTGAGAGAGCTTGCGCAGGCGCTCAATGGTCGGAGGCAGGTAGCTGAGGAGGTTGCCGGCCAGGTTAAACTCCTGCAAAGCTTGCAGGTTGCCGGTGGAAAGAGGGAGCTCATCCAATTTATTCCAGGAAAGGTTCACCGCATCCAGGGTGTTGAGTTCGCCGAAGCTTTTCGGAAGCTCGCGCAAATGATTTTTGCTGAGGTTCAGCTGCTGCAATTTATGAAGTTGCCCAAAGCTTTCCGGCAAGCGCCGGAGGTGGTTGAAACTCGCGTCCAGAGATTCCATCTCACGGAGATCGGTGATACGCTCTGGCAATTTTTTCAGCAAATTCTTACTCACATCCAACAAACGAAGCTTTAGCAATGACTGAAGGTGCTGTGGAAGCGCTCCCAGCTGGTTTTCGCTTATGTCGAGCACTTCCAGCTGAGGCATATTGAGCCGCTTCGGCAGTTTGCGTAGCTGGTTATGGGAAAGCGAAAGCACTTTCACTTGCGGCAAGTGGCCCAATTGTTTGTGAAATGAAGTAAGTTGGTTTTTGCCCGCCAGCAATTTTTGCAAAGGCAATTCTGCCAGGTAGGGGGGGAGCTTGACGATCAGGTTTTGGCTGATGTCCAGGGATTGAAGCTGCGCCAGCGTGGCGATCCCTTCAGGCAAAGCCGTTAGGGCATTGTGACTGATTTCCAGCTCTTTGAGCTGGGTGAGTTGGCTAATGAGGCTGAAATGTTCAGCCTTCAGTTGGTTGGTATGTAGCAGCAGCACCTCAAGCTGCTGGAGATCAAAAAGACTTGCAGGCAGGCGCTCCAGGCGATTATGGCGGATACTCAGGAAGCGGAGCTTGGGGAAGGCCGCGAAGAAGTCTTCCGGCAGAGACGAAATGCGATTTTGATGCAGCAAAAGCTTGCTGACATAGGGCATCTGCCGGATGCCAAGCGGAAAAGCCCGCAGGCTCAACTCTCCTAAATCGAGGACACTTGATTCGTTTTGAACAGCGATTTGGATACGTTCAAGGGCAAGCTGATGGCCTAGGATCGGTTGGGAAGAAGCCATAAGCAGTTTTTTTATAAAAAATTGCGATAAATCAGATTTAAGGGAAAATAATGGGATCACACAGTCCGGGAGTCAAAGCTTAATTCCCAAATAACGTACCACTATGTAAGCGTAAATTCCGATATTTTGAATAACCATGAAGCTGTATCAGCATATCCCTGACTCAGCGTCACAAGCAAGCCGGTTTTGATCGATAAAAAAGCTCGACTTGCAGAAATAAGCAGGATATGCTCACCTTTTTTGTGTAAATTCCGTATCTTAGTTTCGAATGAAAGACAAAAATAACAATACCATGTTTGAAAAATTTGCCAACCACCCCGTGATGCGGATATATAAAAAATTGCCACTTTGGGGTAAAATTGCTGTTCCGGCAGTCGCTTTCATCCTGTTTTTGACCCTCTTCAAAATGTTGAAGACTGTCTTCGTTATTGGTATCATCGCTGTGGCGGTATTTGCCGTCCTGAGTTTTACCTCAAAAGCAAAAAAAAAAAGCTAGGCGACAATACTTCTGAGCGAAGCGTGACCGACCTCTTCAACGAGTACAAGTCCAAAAACTTCAAGGATATGTTCGACGATTTTGATGATAGCGGCCGGACAAGAAATTAAAAAAATACGAATTTTAGATTAGCAGGCTGGTTCACTTTGTGAGTCAGCCTTTCTTGTGTGGGCTTAATCGACCTATTTCCCCCTAACCCCAACCACTGTGCGAGAACTACTCATCCTTAATTACCATGAGATTTTACCCAAAAGCTCCGCTGCTTATACAACGCCTGCGGAGCTTTTTGCCATTTCCAGGGAGCGCTTTCAGGCTCAGATGGATTTGATTGAAAAGCATCCTTTTCCCGTCATATCTATTGACGATTTTCTAAGCTCAGCTTCATTCGAAGGAAAGGCTATTGCCTTGACTTTTGATGATGGCTATGAATCGGATGTTGAAATTGCTGCCCCTATTTTGCAAAAAAAAGGCTTTCCCGCTGCTTTTTTCCCGATTATCAATCAGCTAGGAAAGGAAGGATTTATGGATTGGGGGCAAATCCAGGATTTACACAAACAAGGCTTTGAGATAGGCACCCACGGCTTGTCCCATCGGGATATCAGCAGATTGAATTTCGCAGAAAAAAAGCATGAAATAGAAAAGGCCAAAGAACTCAGCGAGCAGTATCTCAATCAGGAAATCAATCTGTTCTCTTTCCCTTTTGGCAGATATGACAAAGCCTCGCTTTCCCTTGCTCAGTCCTGTGGCTTTCAGGCTGCTTTGGGAACCCGCACCAGGCTTAATAAGCAGCCACAGGCCTTTTTGCTGCATCGTTGGAACATCAAGAGGGCCCTCCCGCTGGAGCAATTTGAGAAGATCATTTCCTTTGATCGCAATACCTTAAATCGGAAAATTTTCCTGGGTCAGATCAAGACAGGGGTTACTTCTGTGTTGGGCGCATCGTTATCTAATCAGATACACCTATTGTTAGCCCATTTAACCCAACCCAAATGAATGACACGCTGTTTTACATCCTGATTTTCAGTGGAGGCTTGTCCCTGGTTTTATTTGGCTATCCGCTTTTTACCTGGGGCAGATCACTTTTTGACAAAAAAGAAATCAGGAAAAGAGAAGGCTTCACCGAAGCCCTCAGCATCATTATAAGTGCTTATAATGAAGAGGATTTTATCCGTGCGAAAGTCCTTTCGATCATTGATCCGGAGGAGTGGATTCCGGGATCTGAATTGATCGTCGTATCAGGTGGCTCAACTGACAATACGCATGCAGAACTCGCTGAATTTCAGGATCATCCTGATATCAGGCTGGTTTTATCGAAAAAACGCATTTCGAAAATCGAAGCCATCAATATGGCTGTAGACCTAAGCAAACACGATATTCTTGTTTTTAGCGATGTGCGGCAAAGGATGGAAAAAGGCTCCATTCGAAAGCTTTTGCAAAACTTTGAAGATCCCGAAGTGGGGACTGTCACGACTTCTTTACTCGATACCAAACACAGAAACCGCCCTTCCATCTACCGATGGATATTTTATTTTATGGCGCTTTGCGAAAGCAAAAGCTCTTCCTGCCTGAACATCTACGGCGCGCTCTATGCGCAGCGCAAATCGGTTTTTCGCAAAATCCCCAATGATATCATTTTTGATGATCTCTATGTGGTGGTTTCAACCCTTTCGCAGAAAAAAAGACTGGTCCAGGAAAAAGAAGCGATTCTCTACGATGTAGATTTTGAATTGTATTATCAAAATGAGAGAATCAGCCGCCTGGCACGGGGATTATTACTTATGCTTCATCACCACTGGGCATTGCTGAAAAAGCTGCCCAGGCCTACCTTGCTGCGTTTTTTGCTGTATAAATACCTCAAACTGCTGATGCCTTTTTTGCTTATCATTATCGGGGCGATCTCCATTCCCTATTTTATCCAACATGCGCCTCCCTATATCCTCATGGGCAGTTTGCTGACTGTTTTAACCGCATTTTGTTTCAAACATTTCCGGTCCTTTGTATATCTTTTCTCGCGAATCAATTTTTTCTTTATGACCGCTACCCTATCCTATTTTTTTCGCCTTGACCGGGCAAATACCTGGGATAAGTTGAAGGTCGACAGCAAAGGGCAAAAAATCTCATGAAGGTACTTCAACTCTGCTATAAAATGCCTTATCCGATTCGGGATGGAGGGGAATATTCCATTTACCACAGTGGGCTCAGTTTGATGACGCAGGAAAATGTAGAGCTGAAAGTGATTGCTATCAATTCCCCCAAATTTTGGGTGGAGGTAGAGGATATGCCAAAATCCTATCGGGAAGCCACCCGCTTTGAAGCCATCCAGGTAGACACCCGGATCAAATTGCCTGCCTTGCTCAAAAACCTATTTTCCAGGCAATCTTATTTTGTCTCGCGATTTTATGACCCTGCTTTTGAGCAAAAACTGATTGAAGTCCTGCAACATGAAAGCTTTGACATCCTGCTCTTAGAGCATGTTTACCTCTGCTGTTATCTTGAATGCCTCAGAAAGCATTCAAAAGCGAAAGTAGTACTGCGTGCCCAAAATATTGAGTTTCAACTTTGGGAAAGTTATACCCGACATCACAAAAATCCCGTCCTCAAGGCCTATCTGGGCCTCAATACGCGCAAGCTAAAGCGCTTTGAAAAAGCGATGTTTAATCAGCTGGATGGCCTGATAGCCTTAACCGAAAACGACAAAAATCAGCTTGTCCGCTTTGCACCTGAGACGCCTGCCGTCTCTATAGCCATCGGTTTTGATTTTGACAAATTGAAAGGCTATGATGCGCAGCTTCAATTTCGAGACCCGCCTCTCATCTATCATTTAGGGTCCATGGATTGGCGCCCCAATATCCAGGGCGTGAGCTGGTTTATCAGCGAAGTGCTGCCTTTACTCATCCAACAACGGCCTGACATCCGCATCCACCTTGCCGGCAAAAAGATGCCTGCTTCTTTTTATGAGCATGCAAGTCCTCAGCTCATCATCGACGGCGAAGTAGAAGATGCCATGCAGTACCAACAGGACAAGGCGATTTTGATCGTGCCCTTGCTTTCCGGGGGCGGGATTCGCGTGAAAATCATTGAAGGTCTGGCCATGGGCAAAACGATAGTATCCACTACCAAGGGAGCCGAAGGCATTCCCTATGAAGCGGGGAAGCATTTGCTTATCGCCGACACAGCCGAAGCCTTTGCTGCGCAGCTTATCCGTGCTTATGACGATCCTGAGCTATGCCGATCGATCAGCCATGCTGCCAAAAAACTGGCAGGAGAATGCTATGAGCTGGGAGCTATTGGGAGGCGGAAGGTGACTTATTTTCGGGAGTTGCTGGGGGATTGAGGGGTACACGGAATGGAGAAGGGAGGAGTGTGCTAATGAAAAAAACTGTTATGTGTTGCAAACATAATTTGGTATTTTTGAGAGGCTCTTAAAGGGAAAAAAATCAAGTGTCTAAAAAATTGAGCATGGCAAAAGCAGATAAAAATTCCATTGTTATTCACAATATCAAAAATCCAGGATTTAGACAAATTCATGTGGATGGAGCTCAAGGAGGAATCACTCCTTCTGGATATATAAATTTGAATTTTTACAGTCAAAGGGGAGTAATACCTCTGGGTACAGAGTTTAACATTGATCAGGAGAACAAAATTGCTGAGCCTATAAAAAATATCGAAGGATCAAAAAACGGTATTGTCAGGGAATTCGAAATCGGTATTTATATGGATATAAATGCTTGTGAAAGCCTTAAAAACTTTCTGGAATCGAAGATTGACGAGTTGAAAAGATTAACTGCCGAACAAGAATAAAATCATGTTTTTAAATACAACCACAGAATATACACAAACGCAAACTCTTACTCTGGATATAGACTCCAAGGTTGGTTATACCTTAGCGGTCACCCATTCGTCCAGACTAAAACCAGCCCCTGAAAGCCTTAAACGAGCTATGTTTAGGACTTCTTCAATAGGTATTGCCAAGGCTTTGAATCGTAACAATAATGGCTAATCAGAGAGACATCGTTGAGGTCGTTTTTGATTCTGATTTAGGGGGAAATCATCCTGCCATTATCCTTTCAAATAAACTGGTACAAGAAATTGAAGGCTACTTTGTTTGTGTAATGATGACTTCGCACAATTGGGATGATGAGTTTAGTTTTGTTATTACAGATGATATGGTCATGAATCCTATGGGAAGAGATCATTGTGAAGCCAGATGCCATCTTATAAATTTTGTTCCCACAGACGCTATTCTCAGAAATTCTCACCGGAATCAATTGCGAATCGAGCCCTTTAAACAGTTAATTAAAAAGATTGTAACTATTCAGCCCCCCTATTCAAATCTAGCAGAAATTTTTAACTTGTATCATGTTTCAACAAGATCTAAATCCATTAGAAACTCGGCTCAAAAGCTTGTCTCAACGCCTGGATGTGGAGTCAT
>JAUIGE010000033.1 GCA_030430205.1 Bacteroidia bacterium
AACGGGCAGAAAAACCAAAGCAGAAGAAATTGATTCAAACAAAATTGATTTTCACAAAGATCTGCCCAAATTGTCATACAGAATTGCCGCATAATTTTAATGATTTATTTTGACGGCGTTCCTTAAGCTCAATCGCCTTATTCTTGTTGGTAACAACAATCTGTTCGGCACAAACTGGCGGAGGAACATCCACCCCTGCTACAGGAACGGCCTCTTGTATTTCAAGCTTTCCCTATTTGAATGACTTTGAAGTTGGGATGGGATGGAGCCAATCATCTGGTGATGACTTTGATTGGTCCCGCCAAAGTGGGGGAACACCTTCTTCAGGCGCTACCGGAACCGGAAACCATCACGGTACGATAACCCCCAACGATAGCATCCCTCCCGACTATCCGGCCGGAGCCACAGGAGGTGGAAACCCTAACGGCAATTACACCCCTAACGATAGCACGCCCCCTGACTATCCAGCCGGAGCCACAGGAGGTGGAAATCCTAACGGCAATTACACCCCCAACGATAGTACGCCCCCCGACTATCCAGCCGGAGCCACAGGAGGTGGAAATCCTAACGGCAATTACACCCCTAACGATAGCACGCCCCCCACCCCCCAATCTGCAATCCTCATCTCTCCTTGTTTCGATATCAGCAGGCTGAGCGGAGCGCAGTTTTCCTTTCAATACCGGGTTTGGGGCCCGGGTGCAAATCTGCAACTGGAAATCAGTACCGATGGCACGAGTTGGACCCAGCTTTGGAGCACTTCTGGCAATCAGAATACCAGTTGGAATACAGCCACGATCTCTCTAAAAGTATATCAGCGGGCCACCTCCCTGAAACTTCGTTTCAATGGCACAGTACAGAGCCATAGCACAGGTGGGACCGCCTGGCAGGGAGAGGTGTCTGTGGACGATCTTTCTGTATCTTCTGCTTTTGCAAGCAGCGGCACCGCCGGAAGGCGTAACGCACTGGGCGCCGCAGAGAGCCTGGAAATCAAAGCCTTTCCCAATCCTTTCCAGGATCAGCTTTCGGTAGCGATTCCTTATCTGGAAAACCAAACAGCAACGGTTGCTTTATATGACCTGAAAGGCAGCCTGGTATTTGTCCAGTCTCAGATCCAGTCAGGCGAAAATTTCCGCTTCCAGCCTCCCGTGAATCCTGGTGTCTATCTGCTTAAGATTCAGCTAGGTGACATCCAGTATCCTGTAAAAGTGATAAAATCAAAGTAAGGTTTTCAGCATAAGAAAAAAGGCTGCTTCTCTATCGAAGCAGCCTTTTCTTTGTTAAAAATGCAGCAGGTCAGAAACCCTCATATACTCACCCTCTTATTTCTTGATTACTTTTGCACTGCCCAGCAAAACGCCTTCGCTTTTCATTTTGACAAAATAGGTTCCGGCTGGCAGGGAGTTGACTTCAAGCTCGATCTTGTTTTTTCCGGCAGGAACTCTGACAGATTTGCGTAGAACCCTGGAGCCTGTGATGGTAAAAAGCTCCAACTGGATATCCTGGGTTTTATCCGAGCTAAAATCAACATACAATTGGTCTTGCGCAGGGATAGGGTATACCCTAAGCGGTTTGAAAAAAGGATCTTTTTCTATCGCTGTGGGTATCAGCACCATCGGCTGGTTGTAGATCACTTTTTTGCCACCGGCTTTTCCGGCCCCAGACCAGGGGGTCTGTACGTAGGGGAAGGCAGACCTGAAGGTGGTATCATTCGCTTCTATACCCGTGGAGTAGGTCAGCACATCCAGCAAATCCTGTGTGACAGGGCTCATGCCCGTGCTGAAATCATCATACCAAAGGCCGATAGCGGCCAATACGACCCCACTTACAGCCTGTAGCTCGATACGGGTCACATCGTCTTCCAGCCTGCGGCCATTTGGAAAACCGTCCATATTGGGAATGGTATCCAAGCCGGCATTGCCGTTGAAGCGGGGATCGGTCAGGCCCAGAACAGCGGCCTGGATCAGGCCCAGGGTGCTGAAGTCCGCAGAATTGCGGTCTGTGACGGGCGTCGCCATATTGAGGCGGAGCATGTCGCCGCCATTGGGCAGGAAGTTGTTGACAAAAGGCTTGCCTGCGGCGAGCGGGTCACCGTTTTTGCCGGTGGCAAGCTGGTAGGGGCGGACATTGGGCACGCCTGTATGAAAGGCTGGCCAGAGGTCTACCGAGCGAGGTTTACCTGCTCCGGGCAATAAGAGCGTTCCAAAAACGGCATCATCCAGAGCCGTTCCGGCCAGGGCAGCATTGCCCTTTAAACCGAAGAGGCCATCCTGGCCATTGCCAAAGTCAAAAGCGCCAAGCGCATTGCGCTGTATGCGCAGCGGAGCAAAGGAAGGCACAGCGCCTCCAAATAGGCTGTCATCCATATACAAACCCAATTCAGGGTTGTAAAAATGTTCGTAGTGCGCGGGATTTTCATTATAAGGTGTTCTGGAATTCCAATCGTCTTTTGCGCCGATAGGGATCACAGCCTCATTGGTCAAAGGCATGCCCAAACGAGATACCTGCACCCAATTGCCGGAATAAGTCATCGAGCCATTGCTATTGAGGGTCCGCATAGCCTGACGGCTGGCCGAAGCCCATACGCCAATCACAAAATCTCCATCCAGCATGTCAGTTGCCTGCCCTATCGTTTTGCCATCTTTCTGAAGGACAGAGATAGGAATTTGAATCGCAATGGTGCTGATATTGGTGTAGGCCACCCCATCCTGATTTTTGCCATTCTGGCGGGGAGAATCTCCCAGATCGAAGATACCGCCCAGGTCTACAAAAAACGGATCATCTGCTGGACCACAGTAAACCACTTCCTGATTGGTGCTGGCTGTTGTGATGGCACCCATCATCAGGGATTCGTAGCTCATCGCATTGAGGCCTGCGCCTCCCTGGATAGATCGGGGACCGATATTGGGCGGAGGAACGATACCGTTGGTGATGATAGCGGAAAAATTTACGCCTCCATCCATGCTGCGCTCCAGGGTATAGGTAGTCTTCAGATTTTGCTGACCCAGACGGATATTGAAAAAGGTTGAAGAGTCTTCTATGACGCGCTTAAAAGTAAAGCGATAGATGATGTCATCGCCAGGTGTACTCACATCATTGTCGATGTGAATTTCATAGCGGACGTTTTCCCCAAACTGATAATAATTGGGTCCCGCATGAGGAAGCTGGAGTGGCACATAGTTCGCAATGATCGTGATCGTATTGGGATCATCGGGGCTGCGAAAAGCGTAGAGGTCTGTATTGTCTGCCAGGGGATCGTTGGCGATCAGGGGGGCCTCCCGGTGGCTGGAAGCAAAAAGGCTGTTGGCCGCGAGTGTCAGAAATAAGACACTCATTATCAGGCACGTATTCAATATTTTTTTCATGTTAATTCTTTAGAGGGTTGTTTTATTTCGTAACATCTGTACCTCTCCATGGCGCTTGTACAAAAGGAAAGGAGGTTCTGAATGTGGTGTCATTTTGCTCCACACCCGTAGAGTACTGCAATACATTGAGAAGCATATTGCTGACAGGAGAAGCATTGGGGTCGCTGGGCTTGTAGTCATCGTACCAAAGACCGATGGCTGCAAGTACAGCCCCACTGACTGCCTGCAATTCGATGCGGGTCACGTCATCCTCCAGACGTCTGCCGTTTGGAAAGCCATCCATATTGGGGATAAATTCCAGGTTGCTATTGCCTGCATACATAGGATCGGTAAGTCCCAATACAGCGGCCTGTATCAGTCCCATGCTGCTGAAGGCAGCAGAGGTCCTGTCAGTCACTGGCGTCGCCATATTGAGGCGGAGCATGTCGCCGCCATTGGGCAGGAAGTTGTTGACAAAAGGTTTGCCTGCGGCGAGAGGGTCTCCATTTTTGCCTGTGGCAAGCTGATAAGGCCGCATATTGGGCACGCCTGTATGAAAAGCGGGCCAAAGGTCCACAGAACGTGGTTTGCCAGCCCCTGGCAACAATAGCGTTCCAAATACAGCATCATCCAGGGCCGTTCCGGCTAAAGCAGGATTTCCTTTCAGTCCATAAAGACCGTCCTGTGTATTGCCAAAGTCAAAAGAACCGAGCGCATTGCGCTGTATGCGAAGCGCGTTGAATGCAGGCACTGCACCACCAAACAAATCATCATCCATATAGAGCGCCAGCTCCGGATTGTAGAAAAACTCGAAATGCGCAGGATTTTCGTTGTAAGGCGTGCGGAAATTCCATTCGTCCTTATATCCCACCGGAATAACCGCTTCATTCGTCAAGGGCATGCCGAGGCGTGAAACCTGCACCCAGTTTCCACTATTGGAAAGCGTGCCATTGCCATTCAATGTCTGCAATTGCTGACGGCTGGCAGAAGCCCAGACACCGATTACAAAATCGCCATCGAGGATGTCGGCGGCCTGTGAAACGGCTTTGCCGTTTTTTTGCAGCGTAGCGATGGGAATTTGCAGCACGATAGCATGTGTATTGGTACGCGCCAGGCCATCTCTCATGATGTTGGTACCCTGACGGGGAGAATTGCCCAGGTCAAAGATACCGCCCAGGTCTACGAAAAAAGGGTCATCTACTGGCCCACAAAAGACTTTCTCGCCAGTCATGGCGGTGGTAATAGCCGCCGTCATCAGGGACTCATAGCTTGTAGCTCCCAGGCCTACGCCTGACTCGATCGAGCGGGGGCCGATATTGGGCGGAGGCACAACGCCATTGCTCACAATAGTTGTAAAACTCATCCCCCCATCTATACTCCTTTCGAGGGTATAAGTCGTCTTCTGGTTTTGTTGGCCCAGGCGAATGTTGAAGAATGTCGTAGGGTCTTCATTGGTCTTTTGGAAAGTCACACGGTAGATGATGTCATCCCCAGGTGTTGCCACATCATTGTCAATATGTACTTCATATCGGATCCCTTCTCCAAAAGAATGGTAGTTGGGCCCTCCAAAAGGCAACTCCGCCGGGATATAATTGGCGATGATGGTGACCGTATTGGGGTCATCCGGGCTCCTGAAAGCGTAGAGATCCGTGTTATCCGCCAGGGGATCATTGGCGACAAGGGGTGCTTCCCGGTGACTGGAAGCAAAAAGCGATGGGCAGCATATACTCCATGCGAGCCCTAGCATAAGGGCAGCACGAATCTGCCACAGAGATTTGAATAGATTTGACATAAAAAGCGTTTTATTTTAAATTTCCCTACCTACGCAGTGATGTCATGTTTTGGATCATGGGGGAAGGAAAATAAAATTGTATTTTAACCTCACTACCAACAAAACCCATGAAAAAAAACCATACCATTCTACTCCTGCTCGGATGTATTTGCCTCTCCGCCAAATCCCAAAAACAGCCCGCCTATATATTCTTTGAATCCAATTTACTCTGCTCAGTTTATATAAATGGAGAGGACAGGGGGCTTTTGAATGCACATGAGGCAGTCCGCTTTGAAATTCCTATAGGAAAAAATAGCTGTGTTTGGAAATCACTTGCTGGTGACAGAGATTCCATAACAGAAGTTATTCCGATGGAAGCAGGCCAGCAACGCTATTGGCAAATTAATTTTCCACAGGGTAATTCTTTTGATCAAATTGAGGAAAAAATTTCTTTGCCCAATAATACGGACGAACGATATTCTTTCCTTTGGGGGGAAGAAGACAGTATACGTAACCCTCTTTATGCTCCTTATCCCGTCTATAATACTTCAGATGAAGGCGTTATCACCCTTGTTTTTACCATCAGCCCAGATGGTACCATCAATAAGGTTGTGACTGAACCCACTAGTCAACTCGTACTGAGAAAAAATGCAATGACTGCTGTTAGTCAATGGAAATTCAGCCCACTCCCGGCAGATGCCCCACAGGAAGACCAAATTGTCAAAATGGATATCACTTTTATCCTGAAAGATTAGCCCCCTCAGGACATATTTGCTTTATCTGCGAAAATCCACGAAATCTGCGGGAGCAAAATATATCAGATGGCAAGAATATTAGGAAAACAAGGGCGGCTCCAACGCGAAGCCTGGCAGTACTTCTGCGATGAAGTAGGTGCCGAATACATCGTATCACAGAAACGAAGCAAGTATGACAGCGTCCATGCGATGTATAAAAGTTGGGATTTTGTCTTTGACACCTTCGCCCGCAGCACAGGCAAGACCACCATCCTCTATACGCGGGTGGTGGCTCACTACATCAATTCGGATAGCTTCCGGTTTCGCATCAACCGGGCAGGAATATTGTCCGGTCTGGGCAAAAAGCTGGGCATGCAGGATGTCGTGGTTGGGCATCCTCCTTTCGATAAGGATTTTATTATTCAGGGAAATGATGAACTCAAGCTCAAGATGTTTTTTGAGCATGATCGCATCCGCGAGCTACTCCATGGGCTTCCTCCCTTTATTTTGGAAATAAAGCCGGATGAAAACTGGGCGATCCATGATTTCCGGGAAGGAAAAAGCGAATTGTATTTTGAAGCCACAGGCATTCACTACAAGGATGGCATCATGTTTCGGCTATATGACCTCTTTGCAGAGGTCCTGGACCAGTTACATCATCTGGGCTCAGCCCATGAAAATCATCTGTAGAAACGACGGGCTTAAAATCCCATCGAAAGCTGAAGCACAATGCGCCTGTAGGTCCGGTATCCCGTGACTTCACCCTGAAAACGCCAGTCCTGGCGGCTTTGCCAGGTCTTTTGTGATTTGTAGCCCGCTGTCAGCGTCCAGTCGAGTTTGCCTCGGGTGTTGATTTTATAGCCCGCGCCCCACTGGTAGTAGAGGCCGCCATTCAGCTCGTTGACCTGCCAGCCTGGCGCTGCGGCCAGACCATAGCCGACTTGGCCAAAATAGTGAGGCATGATTTTTTTCATTTTCCCTACATCCCCATGAAAATCGAGGTAAAAAGGAATCAGCAAACCCTCTGAATAAGGGTCAAGGGAAACCCCTGCGCCAACATTGATATATTGGTTGTAGCGATAGCCAATGCGATAGGCCGGAATGGTCGGAGTCACGGCTACGCCTCCCCAATTGCTTTCGCCAAAACCCAGCCCAAAGGAGATCATATTGTATATGCTTCGGTCTTCGCGGTAGCTGATCGGCAAAGCACGGCGATATACCCGGCGCGAGGGTTGAGCGGTATAGGTATTTGTTGGGAAAACGGAAAAATTGGAGCCGGATTCTTTCAGGCGCACCAAAAGCTCCACTTCACTTTCTGCGAAAGTATGGCGCTCGCCATTTGAGGTTTGGATGCTGATGCTTTCTCCAAATTTTTGCTCCAAAATGATGCCTTCCACGATGTTGCCATCTTTGAGGTAAAGCTTATGTACTGCCTGATTTTGGGCAAATGAAAAGCTCATAAGCCCCAGGAACAAGAAAATGAGCAATGGATTTTTGTATGTACGCATAAGATTGTCTGGTTGAAAAAAGGAATAAAGCGAAAAATCAAAAGCCAAATACGGCCTCCATGGTGACGGCACTGTAAAGCCGGCTTTGCACCACACCCGACTCAACCGGCTCTCCTGTCCAGGGATCCCATCCCAGATCTTCCTGAAATGAAGCTGCCTGCATTTTGAATCCCAGGTTAAACATCCACTCGGTGCTGTTGCGGGTATTCACTTTCAGCCCCATGCCCAAATGCCCCATCGGGCCTCCTTCAAAATTCTGAAAGCGCCAGTTGGTCCAACCGGTAAAGCCATAGCCTGCCTGCGTAAAAAAATGCGGCATCACAGCTCTTTCCTGCCCCAAATCTCCATGGAAATCCAGGTAGATAGGAAAAGTACCTCCGGCAGCGTAGGGGTCGAGCCCCACGCCCAGGCCCACATTGATTTTGGGGGAAAAGGAATAACCCGTGCGATATTGGAGGGTAGGCCATGGTACAACGGTGCCCCAACCATCCTGGGCAAACTGAAAGCCATAAGAAAAAAGATTATAGATGCCTTGTGGGCGGGTCGTGATGGGGCGGGCTTTGCGGTTTAAGCGGTGCTGATTGGGGGAGTAGTAGGGATTGTCCCGCGTAGCGGGGCCGAAGTCTCCGACAGCAGGTGCTCCCAGCATCTTTTTGGGCTCGCGGGCGATTTTTTCAATTTCGCTTTCCTGAAAAACGAATATGCTCCCTCCTACGATCTCGATTTTCAGCTGGTCGCCGATCACCCGCTCGGTGATTTCACCACGGATGACAGATCCGTTTTTGAGGTAAACGACATCTTCTTCTATTACCTGAGCCTGGAGGTCATTTGTCATAAGGATGAGCAAAGTCAGGCTAAGAAGAAGGCTTGATATGTGCTTTATTATCATAATAAAATGTATTTTAGGTTCTTTGATCATTGGGACAATCTATTCTCAATATTCCCTTATGAAGCGTGAGAAAAAAAATATTATGGAAATATTTTCACCCCCGATAAGGGAAAGCATATAGCTAAATTGTCTCAGGTTCAAATTTACCATTCTAAACTGTAATGACTATGAATTCATTTCACAAGCTCTCCCGTTTATTGCTTGCCACCCTTGTGCTGGCAGCTATGGCGCTGCAAGGCTGCGTGCGCGACAAGTGCGACATGAACATCTCCTATATGGAGTACACTCCTGTCTACATGGACTCTGACGAGTTCAAAAACGCCGCTACCGTAGAAGCTCCACGGGAGCTCAAGAACCCAGGCAAAATCTATGTAAAGGACGATGTCCTTTTCATCAATGAGGTCGCCAAAGGCGTCCATGTCTTTGACAACAGCGATCCCGCCAACCCGATGCCTTTGGCATTTTTGAATGCCCCAGGCAACTATGACATCGCAGCCAACTGCGATAAACTCTACCTCGACAGCTCTACAGACCTGCTCGTCTATGACATCAGCAACCCTGCGGCTCCTCGTTTTGAGCAGCGCGTAGAAAATGCCCTGCCGCATATTATCTACTACCAGGGCTATCAGGCTGATCCAGAGAAAGGCATTGTCATTGAGTGGACACCCGATCTCAAGACCGTTCCTTATGCTTGTGATGGCAATATGTCTGATGTCATCATGATGAACCAATTCAGCATCCAGCCTGCTATCGATCCTGCACCGACTTTGGATCAAACCAACTTTGCAGGACGCTCTGCTGTGAATCCAGCGACTCCTGGTCAGGCAGGCTCTATGTCCCGCTTTGCAGTTCAAAACGATCGCCTGTATGTAGTGACTTCTGAGGACCTGCGTGTCTATGATGTGACAGCTTGTGCTGTTCCTTCTTTTGTACAGACCGTAGCTATTGAGAGCTGGGGCGGAGAAGCAGAGACTATCTTTGCTTTGGATAATCTGCTGCTCATCGGTTCTACCAGCGGTATGTTTATCTATGATACACAAGATCCCAACGATCCCTCTTTCCTTTCTGTTTTCCAGCATGTTACCTCATGCGACCCTGTAGTTTCCGACGGCCAATTTGCCTATGTAACGCTACGCTCAGAAGGCAACGCCAGCCGTTGCCAGGGCTGGACCAACCAGCTTGATGTCCTCGACATCAGCAATCCCCGCAATCCGATGCTGGTACGTACGTACCAGATGACCAAGCCCGCAGGGCTGGGGATAGATGGCGACAAGCTTTTCGTCTGTGACGGAGATGCCGGCCTCAAAGTCTATGACGCCAACAACCCACAGAACCTGGCTCAAATCCAGCATTTCAGTGATGTACATGCCATGGATGTCATTCCTAATAACGGCCTGCTCATTATGGTAGGCGATGACGGCATCGTACAATACAATTATGACGCTTCCAATGAGTTGACCAAACTCAGCACGATCAAGGTACAATAAGAACCCTTTTCAATCTATTTTCTTTTCTGGGCAACTGTATAGGCAGTTGCCCTTTTTTTGTACCTTCATTTTTCATCCCAAAAACTCAACCTGGACTTTGACTACTCCCGACCACATCAAACGCCGCCCCTGGAGCTGGATACCCTCCCTTTATTATGTAGAAGGATTGCCCTATCTGATGGTAGTGGTGATCACATCTACGATGTACATAAGGCTCGGCATCTCCAATGCGGAGATGGCGCTCTACACCGGCAGCCTGTATTTACCCTGGGTTCTCAAACCCTTTTGGAGTCCGGTAGTGGATCTTTTGCGCAGCAAGCGGGAGTGGGTGGTCGCCACCCAACTGGCGATGGCGCTGGGTCTGGCTGGGGTTGCCTTTTTTTTGCCGGGCGAAAATTTCTTTTACTTCACGATTGCCTGTTTTTGGGTGGTGGCTTTCAGCTCAGCCACCCATGACATCGCAGCCGATGGCTACTATATGCTGGCGCTTCGCCAGGATCAGCAGTCTTTTTTTGTCGGCATACGCACGACCTTTTATCGCTTCGCGATGCTGACCGAGGGCATCCTGCTCGGCATAGCCGGTTGGCTGGAATATCGCATGGAAAGGCCTATGGCCTGGAGTGTCGTCCTGGCCGGTGTGGCCGGCTTTATCGCGCTGGGCGCTATTTACCATGCCTTTATTTTGCCCCAAGTCGAAAACCCTCAAAAGCAGACCTTCCAATCCGTTTTTAAGGGATATGGGAAAATCATGAGCAGTTTTTTTACCCGAAAAAAAATGATTCCCATCCTCGGCTTTCTCCTACTCTACCGACTCGGAGAAGCACAATTGTCAAAAATGGCTTCGCCCTTTTTCCTGGCTGATGTCGCCGATGGAGGCCTGAGCCTCGCGACCGAAGAAGTCGGCTTCGTCAAAGGCATTATAGGTATCATTACCCTCATCATAGGGGGGCTCCTGGGGGGCATACTCGTTTCCAGGCACGGCCTGAAACGCTGGCTCTGGTGGATGATGCTCGCCATCAATCTCCCCAACATTTTGTACATCATGCTTGCCATCACCCAACCCGATAATCTGTGGTACATAGCAGCAGCTGTAGGGATAGAACAATTCGGCTATGGCTTTGGCTTCACCGCCTATGTCATGTACCTGATCTACCTGGCAGATGGCCCGCATAAGACCGCCCACTACGCCATAGGAACAGGTTTCATGGCTGCCGGCATGATGCTGCCGGGCATGGTCAGCGGCTATATGCAGGAATGGTTGGGCTACACCCACTTCTTTATCTGGGTGGTGATCGCTACCATTCCGGCCTTTTTATTTGCAGCCTATATTCCTTTAGAAAAAGATTTTGGCAAAAATAAAACAGGGCCCGAAGATCCTTTAGCAGAAAAAATAAAAGACATTGGAAAAGACAAGGATTGACAAAAAGGCTGAAGAAGCCTGGATAGACGATATGATGGCGCAGCTGCGCCCCGAGCAGCGCATCGCACAGCTTCTGCACGTCCCCGCCTGGTCCAACCGTGGACCGGAGCATGAAGCAGAACTGCTTCGGCTTGTCGAAGCCTATGCCATAGGCGGCATCATCTTCTTCCAGGGAACGGCCCGCAGGCAGGCCGGGATGTGCAACCGCCTGCAGGCAGCGGCTCAGGTGCCGCTATTCATCTCCATAGATGGAGAATGGGGCCTCGCCATGCGGCTCGAAGATACCCTGGCATTTCCCTATGCCGTGACGCTCGGCGCTATCCAGGATGAGGCGCTCATCTACGCCTGCGGCCAGGCGATCGGCCGCCAATGCCGCCGTCTCGGCATTCATATCAACCACGCCCCCGTCGTGGACATCAATACCGAAGCCGCCAATCCTGTGATTGGCTTCCGTGCTTTTGGCTCGGAGCCGGAGCGCATCGCCCGGCAGGCTGTGGCTTTCCTGAAAGGCCAGCAGGACGCTGGCGTCATGGCTGTCGCCAAGCATTTCCCCGGCCACGGGGATACAGCGGTGGATTCGCACCTGGCTCTGCCGCTGCTCAGGCATGACCTCAGGCGCTTTCGCGAGTGGGAATGGTATCCTTTTCAGCAAACATTTGAAGCGGGCGTAGGCGGGGTCATGGTGGCACATCTGGCTGTGCCTGCACTCGAAGCAGACGAATCTTTGCCCGCATCCCTTTCGCCCACTGTAATCGGGCAGTATCTGCGAGAGGAGTTGGGCTTTGAAGGTCTCGTTTTTTCAGATGCTTTGAATATGAAAGGCGCTACCGGCCGATACGAGCAGGGCGAAGGCGATGTGCTGGCTGTGAAAGCAGGCCATGATGTGCTGGTCTATGTGGAAGATGTCCCTGCGGCGGTAGCCAGTATTCGGGCCGCTATAGACAGAGGAGAGATAAGTCAGGAGGAAATTGACCGGCGCGTGCGCAGGCAGCTTGCGGCAAAATATGCCGCAGGGATGGCCCTGCGGGCACCCATCCAACTGGATCAGTTGGAGGAGGACTTGCACAGTGGCGCGGATCAGGAACTGATCCGACTGCTTTTCCAGCAGGCAGCTACGCTGCTGGGGGAGGATAACTCTATGCTTCCGCTTCAGGAAGCGGAGAAGTTCAGTTTTGTGGTTTTTTCCAAAGAAAAAAACACCTTCTGGCAGACAGCCTTTCCACAAGCCCATCACTTTGTGATTGAGCAGGCTGATCAACATGTTTTGAAAAAGCTAAGGCAAGAGTTGAAGGGAACAGAGAAACTGATCATTTCCTTACATGGGCTTCTCCCAAAAGCGGGCCTTAACTTTGGATTGGATAAAAAAATTGTGGAAAATGTAGAGGAATTGCTTGCGGAATTTCCCACGGTCTTATTGTTGCCCTGCAATCCTTATGTATTAGGTAAAATAGGGATTGAAAACGCAAAATCAGTCCTTTTGCTATACGAAGATCGCCTGGAAGCCTGGGAGGCAGGAGCGAATATTTTACAAGGAAATATGCCTGCTTATGGCCGCTTATCCATCAAGCCCTCATAAAAAAAGCGCCATCCCTGTATAGGCAGAAATGACGCAAATAGAAAATAGGTGTGTTGTTACCCCGAGGGAAATTCAGACCCTCGTTATTTAATGAAGTAGTATTAGTTGGCTAACGTAGCTCGCCCAAAATTGGTGGCGTGCCTCTCCTTTTGTCACTGATAATTATCTACATTTATGATCCTTTTTTAACAACTCTCTATTTAATCTATTTTACAATGAAGAAAACGCTACTACTACCATGGATCATGGTATGTCTCTCTCTCGGGCTCTTTAGTCTGGGACAAGCTCAGGTAAGTCTGCCTTTCTGGGAAGACTTTGAAGGAGGAAGCCCTGCGACTACCTTTACCACCAATCAGGTAGTTATAAACGGCCTGGCAGGCACGGGATATGCCTGGTCTTACAACAAAACACTGGAAGGAAGATTGCGCATGCGCGCATGGCAGGATTGGGGAGTGACCACCCCTTTCACCACAAGTGGCAACCATGCCATCACCCTGGATGATACCGTCGGCAATACAATAGTATCTGTCAACGACCTCATCCTGACGATCAATATGAGCAACTATACAGGCAGCCAGGTCATAGAAATGGATTTCAATTTCGCTCATCATGGCGAAGAACCCCATGCCAACGACCGCGTCTTCATCCGGGGAAGTATCACCAGTGCCTGGATTACCTTATACAACCTCAATGCTAACCAGCCTGCCGTAGGTGTTTGGGCAAATGTAAAAGGCCTCGATCTGGACTCCGTGCTCTCGGCTAATAGCCAGAGTTTCAGCGCCACAACCCAAATTCGTTTTGGACAGCAGGATGATTTTGGGGCCGACGATGCCACTTTCTCAGATGGATATAGCTTTGATGATGTCAAAATCTACCAATTGTCGGATGCTTCTGCGGCAGCTTTTGCTGTAACCAGCCCTATGTCTGGATGTGGGATGGGTCTAGATACCATTTGCTTCAATTATCAGAATGTAGGTGCCATGGCCTTTGACTCTGCTATGGTTTTCTATAGCATCAATGGCGGTACGCCCATCGCTGAGCTGGATACCAGCAACCTGAACCCTGGGGATCAGGCGACCTATTGTTTTGCGGCTCTGGGAAATTTTTCTGTAGTGGGTAATTATACCCTGCGCGTATGGGTGCAGGCTCCCGGTGATACTTTGCCAGCAGATGACACGACCACTATTGTCATAAGCAATATTCCCCTTATCAACACCTTTCCTCATTTTGAGAATTTTGAAAGCGGTGCCAATGGCTGGATAGCTGGCGGTATGAACTCCAGCTGGGCGCTGACGACGCCAGCCAATGCCACCATACAAGGTGCTGCATCAGGCATCAATTCCTGGGTGACAAATGCCACAGGCTTTTACAATTCTGACGAAAATTCTTTTGTACAAAGCCCTTGTCTGGACTTTAGTACCATATTTAACCCCCGCATCTGCTTCAGTATATGGTGGAATGCAGAATTCAGCTGGGATGGAGCTGCTTTGCAAAGCTCCATAGATGGCGGATTGACCTGGCAATTGGTGGGCACATTCAATGGTGCTAATGGAGACCCTGCGAACTGGTATACAGATAATGGGATTGCGGGTAATCCGGGTGGCCAGCAAATGGGGTGGTCCGGGCGCGCATCCTCTGGCGATGGCAGCAATGGATATGTACTCGCTCAGCATGATTTGCTGAATCTGGGCGGGCAGTCTTCTGTCATCCTTCGGGTCGCCTTTGGCTCAGATGGCATCATCGAAGATGATGGTTTTGCATTTGATGATGTGCTCATTTTTGAAAAACCTGCATCTGATGCTTCTGCGGTTGCTGTACTTTCTCCTGGGAGTGCATGTAACCTGGGCTTGGATACCGTTCGTTTTGCCTACAATAATACCGGCATAGCCGCCTTTGACTCCGCTATGCTTAGCTTTCAGGTAGATGGTGGTACCATTACGACAGAAATAGATACGACCACCCTGATGCCAGGAGATACCGCTGTATATACTTTCACCGGACTGGCCAACCTCGCTGGCGTAGGCGCCCATACGATAAAAGCCTGGGTTTCTGCCCCCAACGATCAGCTTCCTTTTAAGGATACCCTCAACATCACGGTCAACAATATCCCTGAGATCAGCAGCTTTCCCTACCTGGAAGATTTCGAATCCGGTCCGGGAGGATGGACTACGGGAGGCCTTGCCTCCTCCTGGCAATTGGGTTTGCCGCGCGCTACGGTCATTGATACAGCAGCTTCAGGCGTAAAGGCATGGATGACCGACACCGCTTCTTTCTACAATCTCAATGAAAACTCTTTTGTCGAAAGTCCATGTTTTGACCTGACAAGCCTGACCCTGCCGGTGATGGCCATGAATATTTGGTGGGACAGCGATATTTTTGACGGTGCCAATATTGATTATTCACTGGATGGCGGCATGAGCTGGTCCATTTTGGGAGCTTTTGGCAATCCCAATAATTGGTACAACAAAAACAACCTCTTTGGTTTCCCGGGCGGATCTCTTGAAGGTTGGGGAGGGCCTCCCGGCAGCGGCGGCTGGGTGCGTGCCGAGCGTCAATTGCCTAGCCTTGCAGGCGAGCCCAATGTCCGATTCCGAATAAACTTTGGTGAAGATGGTTTTGACAATACCCCTAACGGTTTTGCTTTTGACGATTTTGAACTCTATCAGCAACCCCCGATAGATGGCCAAATCATCGCAGTGACAGACCCTCTCTCCAACTGCTCCATTGGCATGGATACCGTTTGTATTTCTTACTTCAACAATGGTTCTGTTGCTTTTGATTCAGCTTATGTTTCTTACCGCATCAATGGCGGAACCATCGTCACAGAACGTGATACGCTGAGGCTTCAGCCTGGCGATACCGTTCAGTATTGCTTCTCTACATTGGGCAACTTCACTGCTGTAGGTAGTTATCAGGTACGTGCCTGGATTACGGTTCCCGGAGATATCCAGGGATCAAATGACACCACTGTTACGACCATTCAAAATGTTGTTTCCATCTCCTCATTTCCCCATGATCAGGATTTTGAGAACGGCCCTGCGGGCTGGACAAGTGGTGGAGTTGCCAACAGCTGGCAGCTGGGTCGCCCGGTGGGTCCCACCATTAACTCTGCTGCCTCAGGCGTTTACGCCTGGGTGACAGATACATCTGGTTTTTATAACAACAATGAAAACTCTTATGTCATTAGCCCTTGCTTTGACTTCTCGGGCCTTTTCTTGCCGATATTGGAAGTGAACATCTGGTGGGAATCTGAAACATCCTGGGATGGCACAGTCCTCCAGTCCTCCATAGACGGTGGCCAGACCTGGGCCAATGTAGGGAAAATAGGCGACCTCAACTGGTATACAGATACCACGATTGATGGCAACCCTGGCGGACAGCAACATGGCTGGACAAATACTGTTGGGGGCATCAGCAGCGGTGGCTGGGTAAGAGGGATGCAGGTAGTGAGATCGCTCAGCGGTCAGCCCCGGGTGCGTTTCCGCTTTGCTTTCGGCTCAGACGGTTCTGTCAATACCCATGATGGGTTTGCTTTCGATGATTTCAGCATACGGGAGTCTCCTGCCATAGATGCGCAGACCCTCAATGTGCTTGCACCAGTCTCTGGCTGTGGCCTGGGTACAGAGCAAGTCGGCTTCCGCTACACCAATGGCGGTATCACCGCTTTTGACTCAGCAGAGGTTTCCTACTCTGTCAATGGTGGCATGACGGTCACGGAAATTGACCCACGGGTCATCAATCCCGGCGATACGGTTATTTATCCATTTACTGCGCTTTACAATTTCTCTACGCCAGGCAATTACAATATTCTCATTGTTGTAAAAGTGGTTGGGGATTCGGTAAATTTTAACGATACCCTGAGGTATGTGGTGAGCAGCGTTCCCAATATCTCTACCTTTCCACACCTCGAGGACTTCGAGTCCGGTCCTGGCGGCTGGACAGCCGGAGGCAATGGCAAATGGCAATGGGGCTTGCCGCGAGGATCTGTAATAGGCTCGGCAGCTTCAGGTATAAAAGCCTGGATGACAGACACGCTTTCAAATTACAAAAACAGCGAATGCTCCTTTGTCCTGAGTCCCTGCTTCGATTTTAGCGCCCTTTCCTTACCGCTTGTTCGGGCAAATATATGGGTGCATTCTGAGGATAGTTGGGATGGCACCGTCCTTCAGGCAACTACAGACAGTGGGTTGACCTGGACTACCATTGGCGCATTTGGAGATCCTTTCAACTGGTATAATGACCCCAGCATTACAGGCCTCTCTGGCTGTCTGGGCAATGGCCCGGGTTGGACAGACGCTATCATGACAGGCTATGTCTCTGCACAGCATGAGCTGGCTTTCCTTGCCGGAGAGCCCGATGTGCGTTTTCGCTTTTTCTTTGGCTCGGATGCTTCTGTCAATACCTATGATGGCTTTGCTTTCGATGATTTCGAAATTGAAGATGTTCCCCCCAACAATGTGGGCGTAGTTCAAATCCTTTCTCCTAAAACAGGCCAGTGTGGAGATAGCTCAACTGTGGTTTCTGTAGTTATAAGGAATTATGGCTCTTCGGACCAACATACTTTCCCCATCCGATTTGATGCAGATACAGGCAATACTTCCTATGCTACCATCAATTATACCTACAGTGATACCCTGGATCCCGGCACACTTGACACAGTGATTCTCGGCACCCTAAATACCTTTGCAGGTGGCACATTTAACTTTACGGCTTATTCCTTATTGGCCAATGATTCTGATAGAAGCAATGACAGCACGAGCCGTTTGAATGTCATCATTCAACCTCTACCTCTAGCTCCTATAGCTTCAGATACCACCATCTGTGGAGCAGCTACGGTGAGCCTGTCGGTTCTTGTGGATACCCAATACAATTATACCTGGTATGATGCAGCTACCGGAGGAAATATCCTCGCAGACTCGACACATCTCGTTGCCAATATAAGCGGAGACACGACTTTCTTCGTAGAGGCTCGCGCCGGGACAGGGGGTTCTTGTATCCGCATTACAGAAGCAGAATTGGGAGCCACTGATTTTGTAGAAATTCAAAACCTGAGCAGCCAACCCATAGACGCCACAGGCTATGTCGTCGCCGTGAGTAATTCCTATTCGGATATTGGTCTGGTCAACACCATTTTGTGGAACCTCGGCAACATGAATGGCGGGCAGATCCTGTTTAGGGATGACGATCCTGGCAGCGCCCAGTATTGGGGAAATAACCTCTTCTTCAATCCGGGAGCTTTCCCGGGATTTGCGGGTTGGGTCATGATCCTTGACAATGCAGGTACTGTGGTAGATGCTGTATTTTGGGGATGGGAAGCCAGTGATATTGCTTCCATCAATACGACCATCAATGGCTATAGCGTCACAGGGGCTGATATTCCCTGGACAGGTGATGGCGTTGACGTCTCAGCCATGCCAGGGAGCCATATTGAACTTCAGGGCAATGCCGAGTCAAATGATCTCACAGACTGGAACAATCTGCAGGTCAATAGTACACCAGGTACACAAAGCAGCAACCTTTCCCTCCCTTATAGCTGCGGAGGCGGATGCCCCAGCTTGCGTACACCTCTGCGGGTGCTGATTCGTCCATTCCTGGTCAATCTTGGACAGGACCGCGCCGTATGTGAAGGTGCCAACATCAATGGTACGACAGCCGGAGCTGCTTCCTATCTGTGGAGTACTTCAGACACCACATCTTCCATCAATGCAAATGTATCTGGCCAGTATGTATTGGCAGTTACCAGTATAGACGGTTGTGTGGGAACAGATACGATCAACCTGCTGGTGCAGCCCTTGCCTATAGTCAATATTGGCCCGGCAGATACGGCAGGTTGTGGATCCGTCCTGCTGGATGCCGGCAATCCTGGTGCTCAGTATGCCTGGTCCAATGGAGGACAAGCTCAAACCCAGCTTTTCACTGCCAATGGCACCTATTCCGTCAATGTGACCAACCCTTCTGGCTGTACGGCCTCTGATACCATCAATGTGAATATTCTGCCGGAGCCGCTGGTCAACCTTGGACCCGATGTGACCGGTTGTGATGAGGCAACACTGGATGCAGGGGCTTTCCCGGCGGGTTATACCTTCCTGTGGAATACAAATGCCACGACACAGACTATCAGGGTCACACAGACAAACCAATATTCAGTTACTGTAACTGATACTGCCGGTTGCCAGGGGACTGATGACATCATCGTCAGTGTCCTGCCAGGGCCTGTGGTCAACTTAGGCGGGGACAGAACGGGCTGTGATTCCCTGGTCCTCGATGCCGGCAATTTCAACTCCTACACATGGAGTACCCAGGCTACATCCAGAAGGATCACCGTCAAAACGGCTGGCACCTACTCCGTCAGTGTACTTGACAACAATGGCTGCCCCGGGGCCGATACCGTGGCAATCACGATAGAAGAAAATCCCCGGGCATCCTGGTCTGCAAACTGGACCTCTGCTACCGATGTTCAATTCACCAATACTTCCACCCCTTCCGGCGCAGGGGTAAGTTACCTCTGGGACTTTGGTGATGGTGGCAGCACCTCTACGCTGGCCAATCCTTCCCACAGCTACGCCACAGCAGGCAACTACATCGTCAGCCTGACCGTCACCACAACCAGCTGTGGCAGTGATGATGCAGAAAGATTGATCGGTACAGCGCTCGAAGATGAGCTCTTCGGTAGGTCTATCACGCTTTTCCCCAATCCGAGCAACGGAATATTTGCCCTGGGAATCAGCGGCTTGAAGGCGCAAGAGCTTCATATCACTGTCTCAGATGTGACTGGCAAAACCATCATGGAGTTCCATGAAGCGCAGCGCATCAATGGCAATTTTGAGCAGGTCATAGACCTGAGCGGTCATGCCGAAGGCGTGTATATGGTGACCGTCTTTGACGGCCAGCGATATGCCCGCAAGAAGATGATCGTGCGATAGGATAGTGGCGGTATGCAGTTGGCAGTTTTTAGTCGGCAGCATGCTGTTTTACTGGAATAGAAAAAGGGGATGGCTACGGCCGTCCCTTTTTTGTTTGTTATTCTCTCTATATTCGCAGCTTAATCAGAAGAAAATCAAATGACCGCAGGCGATAATAAATACATAGCCAAAACTTTCTTCGGTCTCGAAGATATACTGGCAGAGGAACTAAGACAGATCGGTGCCGAAGATATCCGCACCGTGAAAAGGGCGGTTCTCTTCAGCGGAGACCAGTTCACTATGTACCGCGCAAACTATGAGTTACGGACGGCGCTGCGCATCCTGAAGCCCATCGGTGAGTTTGAAGCGCATAATGCAGACCAACTCTACAAGCGCGCCAAGCGCTTCAATTGGGGCAATTATATGGACGTAGACGGTACCTTTTCTATAGATGCGGTCGCCAATTCGCAAATATTTCACCACGCTCAGTTTGCTGGCCTGCGCGTCAAAGACGCCATCGTGGATCACTTTCGTGAGCGCTATGATCGCCGCCCCAATGTCAAACTTGACCACCAGGACATGCTCCTGAATGTGCATATCAATGACCGCAAAGTGCGGCTTTCGCTCGATAGCTCTGGCGACTCGCTGCATAAGCGAGGCTACCGCCTCGCCGCCGCGGAAGCTCCCCTCAACGAGGTCCTGGCAGCAGGCATCCTGCTGATGAGCGGCTGGACGGGCGATCGACCTTTGGTCGATCCTATGTGTGGATCAGGAACGATCCTGATAGAGGCTGCTATGCTGGCAGCCCGGCAGGCTCCGCAAAAATACAGGGAGTGGTTTGGCTTCATGAGCTGGAAAGATTTTGACGAGCAACTCTGGCGAAAAGTGAAGCGCGAAAGCAAAGAGCGCGAGCAGGAAATCGCCATTTCGATCGAAGGCAGCGACATTTCGAATAACAACCTGCGCGCAGCGCAGGAGAATATCCGCCGCGCCAAAATGGATCGATATATCCGCTTACGCCTGAAAAACTTTTTTTCATACAAAAGACCTCCCTCACCTCCGGCGACCCTCATCAGCAATCCTCCCTATGGCGAGCGCCTAAAAGAAGATGACATCTTCGGTTTCTATAAACAGATCGGCGACACCCTGAAGCAAAATTTCACCGAATACGACGCCTGGATTTTCTCTGCCAAAAGAGAGGCGCTCAAACATGTGGGCCTCAAAACATCTAAGCGCATTCCCTTGTTTAATGGCCCCATAGAGTGCCGCCTTCATAAATATGAATTGTACTGATTAGCAACTCATCATGTGTTTAATCGCTTTTGCCTACCAGCAACATCCCCGCTATCCCCTCATTGTCATCGCGAACCGCGATGAGTTTTATGAACGCCCCACCGAACAGGCCCGGTGGTGGGAAGAAGCGCCAGATTTGCTGGCGGGTAAAGACGTACAGGCAGGAGGCAGTTGGATGGCCGTGGGCAGAAATGGCCGCTTTGCGGCGCTGACTAATTTTCGGGATCCGAAAAACCTGAAGCCTCAGGCGCCTACGCGCGGACTTTTGGTGACTGATTTTATTTCCAGCAAAAAATCCCCCCAGGAATACCTTTCCCCTATACACGAAAACGGCCAGGCCTATAATGGCTTTAACCTGCTCGTGGGCGGGCCCGAGGAGTTGTGGTGGTATTCGAATTATGGCGAAAAGCCCATCAGGCTTGAGCCTGGCACCTATGGCCTCAGCAATGCTTTGCTGGACAGTCCATGGCCCAAATTGACCCATTTGAAAGGGAAACTGGAAGGCCTCATCCAGGCCGATACTTTTGACCATGAAAAAGCGCTTGCGGCGCTGGTTGATAAAAATATCGCTCCGGACGAAGACTTACCTGAAACGGGTGTGCCCCTGGAATGGGAACGCCGGCTCTCAGCCATGTATATCGAAATGGAAAAATATGGGACGCGCTGCTCGACTGTCTTATCTTTTGAAAAAAAGGGGCAAGTCCGTTTTACAGAGCATTCCTATGTGCCCGATAGGGGGCGCTTTGAGGAAAAATTTTTTCCTATTCATAGCGAAGCGCTTTCACCGGATTAGAACGCGCCGCGCGTATCGCCAGGTAGCTCATCGTCAGCAAGCCTATCATCAGGCTGAGCAGGCCCGCCATCACAAAACTCAGCCAGCCTATCTGGATGCGGTAGGCAAAATCCGTCAGCCAATCGCTCATAAAATACCAGGCCAGGGGAAAGGCGAATACCATCGCTACGACGATCATCAGCGCAAAATTTTTGCTCAATAGCAAAAGGATGTCCGCTACACTGGCTCCCAGTATTTTGCGTACCCCAATTTCTTTGGTGCGCTTTGCCACGCTGATGGCAACTATGCCAAAGAGGCCGAGGCAGGCTATCGCAATAGCCAAAATCGCCGCAATAGACATGATTTGGCCCATGCGCGCTTCTTCTTCATACTGCTCCGCGAGTACCTGATCTATGAAAGAATAATCAAAGGGTTGATGGGGAAGGGTTTCTCTCCAGCTTTTTTCCATCGCTTTCAGCCCCTCTGTAACCTTCGCTCCGTCAAGCATGACGGTCAGGTAGGGGATGGGATTGCGGTTCCAATTCACATCGTTTGCTTCTCTGAGCATCGGCATCGGATCAACCACCAGCACCAGCGGTTCGATTTCCGTATGAAGCGAGGCAAAATGATAATCTTCCACGACGCCTACCACCAGGATGTTTTGCCAGGGTTTGGGCAGCGATTGCCCGATGGGATTTTCCATGCCGTAGGTTTTGACAAAAGCCTCATTCACCACGGCAGCGACCGTTTTGTCTGATCCGTTTTCCTCCGAAAAAAACCTGCCCGCCTTCAGCTTGATGCCCATAGTCTCCAGAAAATTGTAGTCAACGGGGTTGACGTTGAGGCGGCGGAACTGTCCCGCCTCCGTCACATGCCCGAGTTGCATGCGGCCCTGCTCGGCCAGGGTATAGCCCGAGTGGGTAGCGCTTTTGACTTCCGGCAAGGCAGCAAGTGCTTCCTGCGCCCGTTTTACTTCATTTTCCGCTGCATAATATACTTCACCAAAGCCCTGGCCCGCGCCTCTGTTGGCATTGTAAGGAATGACTACGGCATGTTCTTTTTGGTAGCCCAGGTTTTTATTTTGTAAAAATCCCAATTGCTTTTGCATGATTAAAGTACTGCTAATCAAAAAGATAGATAGCACAAACTGAAAAGCAACCATGCTTCGCAACAGCCAGTTGCGGTTTCTGCCGGAGGATAGTTTATGGGTCTTGACCGGCGGCATTCCGGAGAGTATCAGCGCAGGATATGCGCCCGAAAGCAGGCCGATCAGCAGGGCGATGCCCAGCCAGAAGCCGATAGCTCCGGCATCAAAAGAGAGCTCCAGCTCTCTCTGGGCAAAGTCATTGAAAACGGGCAGCGCCAGGTCTGCCAGAAATACGCCCAACACCAGCGCGATCATCGCGATCAGGATGGCCTCCGTCCAAAATTGAGCCATCAGCTGGATGCGTGCCGCGCCGACGACTTTGCGCACGCTCACTTCCATCGATCGGCTCAGCGAACGGCTTACCGCCAGGGTAGTAAAATTGATCGAGGCGATCACGAGGATCAAAATGGCCACAGCCAGCAGGATGTAGGCATATTGCGGATCGCTGACAGGCAGGTTGCCAGGGGGCATGTCGGGATTGAGGTGGATGTCGGTAAAAGGCTGAAGATGAACGGTATATGCGCCTTCTTCATATTCTTCCCCTAAAGCCTTTTGAATCATCCCTGGAAATTTAGCTACCAGCTCGGCGGTATCCGTCTGAGGCGGCAGCATCACAAAAGTCTCGACCATGATATTGAACCAACTCATGCGCATGCGTTCGCGGAAGAGGCGTTTATCATTGTCGAAAGGAATGATGAGATCAAATTGAAAACTGGAATTTTGGGGTTGTGCTGCCAGCACGCCGCTGACCAGGAAGTTTTCTTCCTGATCACCCAACTGAATGGTCAGGTTTTTTCCCAAAGGATTTTCCTCCCCAAAATACTTTCTGGCTGAAGCTTCGCTGAGCACAACTTCGCTCAGAGACTTGCCAAATTGGGCAGGATCTCCCTTTTGCCATGGCATATCAAACATGCGAAAAAAGGCAGGATCAAGCAGGTTGATCGTTTCATCATCTGAAAAATCTGCCCGCTTTACCACATCCTGAAAAAAGACATAACGGCTCATCTCCTGGACTTCAGGTATGTCTGCGGCCAGGCTTGGCCCCAGGATAAAAGGCGTCACGGTATTAATAAAGGTTTCGCCTTCATACTTTTCCTTCACCCAGGCGCGGTAGATTCTATCGCCCTTTTCATGGTATTGATCAAAGGAAAACTCATCCTTTACAAACAGCATAATCATGATGCAGGCAGCAATGCCGATCGCCAGACCTGTCAGGTTGATGAAGGTATAGAGGCGGTACTTGAGCAGATTTCGCAGGGCGATTTTGAGATAGTTTTTTAACATGGATTTGTGATTAGCTTTTTTGTTCAAAAGCTTGTCAGTGGCATTTCAGCTTATGCCAAAGTCGTTCCTTTTTGCGTAAAAAATTGAATGCCAGCAATTTATACAAAATTTCATTTGACATGGATTTCCCCCTGTGCGAAAAGGAACAGCGAAGTGTGCGAAAATGGACACATGCACAGAACAAATTTTTAATCTTTTCCTACATTTAGGTATGTCTACAAAACCCTCCCGCAACCTTTGGCTGCTTGGCTGGATTTCCCTCTTCAATGAAATTGCCAGTCAGATGGTCTATCCGTTGATTCCCAAATTTTTGGTGAGTCTGGGGGCTGCCCCCTCAGCCATCGGGCTGATCGAAGGCATAGCCGAGGCTACGGCTGCACTGTTCAAAAGCGTCTCCGGACGCCTTTCGGATCGCTGGGGCAAACGCAAAGCCTTTGTTTTTGCGGGCTATCTGTTGGCGGGCATCGCCAAGCCTTTCCTCTTCTTCGCCACAAGCTGGGGCCATGTGCTGGGGCTTCGTTTCTCGGATCGGATGGGAAAAGCGATACGCGGGCCCGCGAGAGATGCGCTGCTGGCGGAGTCGGTCAGGGCAGAGAGCCAGGGAAAATCCTTTGGCATACAGCGCGCGATGGATCGCGCCGGAGCCATCCTCGGGCCCTTGCTGGCCCTGGGCATACTGGCCTTGCCGCAAGGCAATCTGCGGCTGGTCTTTTTGTTGTCCGCCATACCGGCGGCACTCACCCTGCTGTTTTTCCCTTTTCTAAAAGAATACAAAAGCCTGCCCCAAGCGGATTCTGCACCCATAGAGGGAGAATCACCCCTCCGTTCGCGCCCTTTTCGCATCTTTTTCTTTGCGAATGTGCTCTTTGCCCTCGGCAATTCTTCCAACGCTTTCCTCATCCTCAAAGCGGATGAAGTCGGTTTGGGCGATGCCCCCTCCCTTGTCCTGCTTTGGATGCTTTACAATTTTGTCTGCGTCGTAGCCGCTCCCATTTTTGGGAGTTTATCGGATCGTATCGGCCGCAAAGCCATCATCGGCATGTCTTTTCTTTTTTATGCGGCCTTGTATGCCGCCTTTGCTTTCGCGACTGCCCATTGGGCGATGTGGCTGCTGTTTGCAGCTTATGGGGTCTATTATGGGCTCAGTTCGGGCGTTTTTAAAGCCTATATCGCAGATTTGGTTCCTGCAGCGCAGCGGGCCTCAGCCTATGGCTATTTTCAGACAGGCGTAGGCCTGGCGTTGCTTCCGGCATCTTTGATCACAGGCTTTGCCTGGGAGGCTGCGGGCAGCGTAGCTGCCTTGTTGGTGTCAGCAGGCTTTGCCCTGCTGGGGTATGGGCTTTGGGTTTGGGGGAATTTTGACGCAGGTTTTCGCTGATTATTATGGTTTTTATGTTTTAAGAACTTATCCCCCTCTCCTCTTGAATCCAATTCAAAAAACCAGCCGTAGAGCGGTTCAGCATTTCATACACCTCATCAAAGCCTTTTCCTCCGCCATAATAAGGATCAGGCACTGCCTCGCCTTTTCCCAATTCATCAAAATCGCGCATCAGGATGATTTGGGCTTTGCCGCCATGCTGTTTTTTTAGCTTCTCGATGTCCCTCTTGTTGCTGTGATCCATGACGATCATATAGTCAAAAGCTTCAAAATCCTTGGGTTTTACCTGCCTCGCACGTGAGGGGAGGTGGATCTTGTTCTTCGCTGCTGTCTCCAGCATGCGGGGATCGGCGCGCTCTCCGGCATGCCAGCCGCCGGTACCGGCGGAGTCGATTTCAAATTGATCCAGAAGCCCCGCTTCTTTCACATGATGGATGAAGAGGCCCTCCGCCATGGGAGAGCGGCAGATGTTTCCTAAACAGATGAAGAGCGTGCTGATCATTGTGGGTTTTTGTTTCGGGTTTCGGGTTTCGAGTTTCGGGTTTCGGGTTTCGGGTTGTTGGAATCCACGGAACTCGAAACCCCAAACCCGAAACCATTCTTATTCTTTAATCACTTTTCCGCTTATCTCAAAGTCCCCGCTTCTCAAGCGGTAAAAGTACAACCCAGGATCAACTTCTGAAATATTGATTGCCCGGCGGCTGGGGCCCAGTAGGTGCCATGTCTTGCTGAAGATCACCCGGCCAAAGAGATCGAGCAATTCCAGGCTCGTCTCTCCTGCAACAGATTCGTCATTATCCACAAACAATACCCCTTGCGAGGGATTGGGAAAAACGCGCATGGAACCGGGGATAAACAAAAGCGGTTTCGCTTCGGAATAATAGCTTTGCCCTGCCTGGTTGACCATTTTGAGGCGAAAGCTATTTAAGCCTGCATGAAGGGGAATATTGCGCTCTTCGTAGTCCGCACCATCTCCCAGAGCCTGCACCTGCAGGATGGTTTGGAAGGCTACGCCATCCGGCGCCTGCTGGATCTCATAAAAGGCGATGTCGCCTTCGGTCTGGTTGGTCCAGCTGATTTCTCCGAAAGCATTATTTCGCTTCAATGTCATTTCCAAATCCTCCACAAAGGGCTGCACACAATCCGGAAACACATATTGCTCAACGACAGTTGCAAGCCCTACTTCGTCTGTCACTGTCAGTTTTATCCGATAAAAATATATTTCACTCTCACATCCGATCCCTGAAATGACAGCATGGCTTTCCCTGAGGCCGTCTTCATGCTCCGGATGAAAGTGGTTGTTATGGTGGAGAAAAGTTTCCCATAGAAAGCTAAGCTGATCTGCGCTATGCTCCTTGTCGGTCGCTTCAGCCTGAAGCGGCAGCCAGGTGGGGCCTCCCAATGGGTAGAAATCCCCATCTTGAAAACTGGTAATCCGGGCCACAGGAGGCGTATTGTTAAGGAAAATGGACACTTGCTCCCGTGTCTCATCGCCCAGGCTATCGGTCAAGGTCAGGATGACTTCGAATGCCTGCGGGGCATCGCTATCCGCATAGAAGGTATGCGTGAGCTGGGATTCGGTGGAGGTTTGGCCATCGCCAAAATCCCAGTGAAAGCTGATCTCAGCACCCTGAGGCAGGGGGTCGTAAGAACCGCTTGCATCAAAATGTACCTCCAGCGGGCTAGGTCCATAGGTCTTGTCGACCTTCAAATCCGCTATGGGCGCCAAATTTCCGCCATAGGAAATCTTCATGATTTCATAGTTGTAGCGCACATAGTATAGGCAGCCATCTGCCGGATTCACGGCTACATCTACAATTTTGAAGGTATCTGTCAGGATCGGATATGCCTGGGTCAGGCTGTCGTTCAGGTCAAATTGAAAAGCCTGTATCCAGCCGCTATGATCTGCTACGAAGTAGGCTCCCCGGTATTTTTCAGGAAAAGCATCCTCCATATACCAATCTCCTCCTACTACAGCGATGCCATGCCAGTTGGCTCCTTCCATGCCCAGGGCACTCGTTTTTGTAACTGTCGGATTGCCCAGCTCATCATAGGTAGACACAACGAGCTGTGGCTCTGTAAGCTGCGCATTGCGGTATTTGTGATACCAGGCTACGGCAGGGCGGGTATTGGTATAGATCGGATAATCTGAAGGAATCTGCACATTCGAATCACAGGGATTGGGGAAAGTGGCTGGAGAGCGAAAATCATTTTTGACCAAATCCTGAAAGGTGAAAAATTCCTGATTGCAGCCGTTTATTCCAAAAAGTGGATTGGGCGCGTAGAAGTTTTCCCTGGGCAGGAACGTGAACCGATCATGCGGCTCATGCAGGTCAAAAAGCGGCCAGCCGTAGTTTTTGCCAGGGGTGCGCAGCACATTGATTTCTTCCCAAAATCCGCCTGAAACATCTCCCACATAGATCGATCCCGGCCTGCCTTCGGCAGGGTCAGTAGCGCCCGTACCGGGCCTGTGGGTGAGGCGAAAGGGATTGCGAAATCCCATGGCCCAGACGCGGCTCTCAGCCGCGCGCGGCGCGGCGGGATTGTAAAAGGGATTGCTGGGCAAGCCATCACCGGTCTCCGGATCTATCCGGGCGACCTTGCCGCCCAAAGCTTCCCGCTGCATGGCGCGGTAAGAACCCACATCCTGCTCCGGCGGATAAAATCCGCCGGGGACGCCCTGATCCTCCTTGCTCTCATAATAAGGCGGCCCGCCGCCTATGTAAGGGCCTTTCCAGGCCGATCCATCGCCAAAGCCCAGCAGCATGCTGCCATCTGCGGCAAAGGCGATATCGCCTGTACCATGTGAGGAGTCCATGATGGGCGCGCCATCGCTTTTGTCTTTTCCCAAAAGCACCTTCCGGCTCCCTTCCAGGGTGCTGTGAAAGTCGTCGTTGACGTCTGCGGTGTAGCGGGTGAGGCGGCCTATGGCCGCGCCTGTCCAATCCGTGAAATTGGGGTCGTAGGCCCCCGTCCCGAAAAGATCCAGGTGGTGCGGATCTACCTGATACATGCAATAGAAATAACCATTGTGCAGGAAGTCGGGATGCAGGCAAAATCCTGTCAGGCCGTGGTCGCCCCCCGCGCGGATTTCGTCCGAGATATCGAGGAGGGGAGGTTCTATTTTGATGCCATTTTCCACGACATAAACCACCCCTCTTTTTTCCCAAAAAAACATGCGCCCCGTCGAGTCAAAGGTGATGCCAATGGCGCGATTGACATCGGCAACGACGACCTGCTGGTTGAAATGGGGAGGGATCAGCTGGGCTGAGGTTATGTACAATCCTCCAAAAAGGAGGGCAAGTAGCAGAAGGATTTTCTTCATGTTGATCGTTTTCTAAAGCGCTAACGTAAGGGCCACAGCAAAAGTAGGGAGAAATGGGGGTTTTGGAAATGGGATTCACAGGATAATCTTTTACTTTTATATCCTCCAACCATCAACTCAATCCGCTTCTTTATGCTTTCATTTATCAAAAACCAACTCGCCCTTATTGAATCCAACTCTCAGGTTTCCTCTTTGGTTTTTCGCCAGGGGCAGGCCCTCTATATCAATGGACTTGTGACCATCCTCAGTCAGGCCGCGAATCGCTTTGAAATGTCCGTAGATGATGCGTTTAAAGACTTTGTTGTCACTTTACTGATAGATCAGGCCAATGAACAGGTTACATTGAAATGCAATTGCGGAGCGAAAGAGATGTGCTCACATCGCATCGCTGCGCTGACGCAACTGGCGGAGGAATTGAGCCGAAACGAGCCGGTAGACCATACTATCGGCAAAGCCTATACAAGAGAAGGCATGATCAAGCGTGTGCTGGAGGAAAGGCAAGCCAAGGCGAATAACGCAGAATACAAAGTAGAATTTTCGGATAATATTCATGGAGAACATTTGCTCATCACCGAAAAAGCCACAAAGTATCAGCTAACGCTACGGGACCTGAAAGAGAAAACCGGCTACTGCTCCTGCCCGGATTATGCCAGCAATAAGTTGGGGACATGCAAGCATCTGATGTACGCTTATCTACAGTTGGAAAAAAGCAATATCGCTGCGAAAAGTGCCGATAGCTACCCTTTTGTAGAGGTCTATCTGGACCCTCTGAATGATTACCAAATCAGTTGGTACTATCCTGATGAGGATGATTTGGTCGAGGAGCTTCGCGCGATGATTGATTATTATTTTGAGGGAGAAAGCCATCTGCCGGAATCAAAATACGATGAGTTTTTGACTTTTTTGGAACAAGCCCGCGGATACAAGCAAATCCTTGTGCGGCCCGAGGTGGAAGCAAAAGTGGAAAAGTATTACAATCAAAAGATGCTGATAAGCATCCAGGAACAGGAAGAATTGGACTTTTCTCCTATAAAAGCGACTCTTTATCCGTACCAGAAACGCGGCGTAGAATTCGCGACTTTTCGCGAGGGGGTCATCATTGCGGATGAGATGGGCCTGGGAAAAACCCTGCAGGCGCTGAGCGCCGCGATCATGAAAAAGAAGATTTTTGGCTTTACCAAAACCCTGATCATCTGTCCAGCCTCTCTCAAGGATCAGTGGAAAAAAGAGATCGAAAAATTTTCGGATGAAAAGGCCGTGGTCGTGCAAGGCAAACCTGAGGAGAGGGAGGAAATTTATGCAAATTCAGATGCCTTTTTTGTCATCATCAATTATGAGACGACCCTGCGGGACCAGCAAGCGATCAATCGCATGGATCCCGACTTCATCATCCTGGATGAAGCGCAGCGCATCAAGAACTACACCACCCGCACCGCCTCGGCGGTGAAGGCACTCAGGCGCAAACATGCGCTGGTCATCACGGGCACCCCCATCGAAAACCGTCTGATAGACCTTTTCTCCATCATGGACTTTGTGGAGCCGGAATTCCTCACGCCGCTTTGGGAGTTTTCCTACCAGCACTGTTATTTCGATGAGCAAAAGAAAAACCGAATCTCGGGTTATTATAACCTTCAAAACCTCAAAGAACGCATCAAGCCCTTTTTGCTCCGGCGGCAAAAGCGCGACGTGATCAAAGAACTGCCCACGGTGCAGGAGTTTGATGTGCCGGTCGGCATGCACCGGCAGCAGGCAGAGTACCACGCCAGCTATGCCCAGGGCGTAGCCAAGATCATCCGCAAAAAAGTGCTGACGCCCTACGATTTGCAGCGTTTGCAACTGCTGCTTGCCAATATGCGCATGGTCTGCGACTCCACTTTCCTGATCGATAAGGAAACCCATTTTTCCCCAAAACTGGAAGAACTCAAGCATATCCTGACAGAAAAGTTGGATGTCAAAAACAGCAAACGAAAGGTCATTATCTTTTCAGAATGGGTGAAAATGCTGGGCCTCATCGGGAAAATGTTGCGCGAAATCGGCATCGGCTATACCGAGTTGACTGGCAAGGTGCCGATCAAAAAGCGGCAGGCTTTGGTGGAGAAATTTTTCGAAGATGAGGATTGCCAGGTATTCCTGTCGACAGAGTCCGGCGGCTCCGGCCTCAACCTGCAGGTAGCCGATACGGTCATCAATTTTGAATTGCCCTGGAATCCCGCCAAGAAAAACCAGCGAATTGGCCGTATAGACCGCCTGGGACAGCGCAATGAGAAACTCACTGTCATCAACCTCGTCACCCAAAACTCTATCGAAACGCGCATCGCGACGGGCATCATCCTCAAACAAAGTTTGTTTGATGGAGTGCTGGACGAAAGAAGCCGCCTCGATGTCGTAGACTTTTCGTCCAAAGGACGCTCGCAGTTTCTGCAACAGATCGAAGCGATGATGGAAGAGATGTCGGAGCCGGGACCAGCCCCTGCTTTTGAGGAGGAGGAGATTGTGGAGGAAAGGGCCGATGAGGTTTTGGCTGAACTGGCTCAGGAGGAGGAAGAAGAGAGTTTGAGTTTGAGTACGAGTAAAAGTACGAGTGGGGAGGAACCGCAGCCTGCTGCGCAGGTTCAGGCTGCGGCGCAGCCGCAGCCGCAACAGATGCAACAAGTCATGGCCCATGGCCTCAATTTTCTTTCATCTTTGATGAAGATGACGACCGGGCAGGAGCTTGGCACAGATGGCAGTTCGGTGGAGATAGATGAGAAGACTGGTGAGGTGGTGATGCGGTTTAAGATGCCGGGGATGTGATGGGAGTTGACCATTTTCCCTCCGCCCAAAAAGGCAAGCGAATCATATTCTTTTTGATTGCCATCATAGGACTTCCGCTAATTCCTATGGCTATCGGAACCTTCCTTTTGATGATTTTGGATGATAAAGAGTATTCTATTTTTCCAGAAATGTTAACATCGACCTTTTTTACGGTACCAGCATTCAGTTTAGGAATCTGGGGATTTATCGATCTGCTTAAAGAGAATCCAAGAGCTCGTCAAATTTGGATTGGGGTTTGTATTCTGATGGCTCTTTACTTTTTGGCGATGGGCTTTTACTTTATCTATTGGCAAGATGATTTAGTCTTTCCATTTTTCATCGCCTTGATATATTTAGGTTTTGTTTTTGCCATGTATCGCAACCGCCATATCACCGCTTTTTTCCAAATAAAACAACAAAAGGAGTTGATAGGTAAAATCGAAAAACTGGGAGATGACTAACTCATAAGTCCAGGATCATCTCTACACAAAGCATGACTATCTCAACATGACAGACCATTTTCCCTCCGCCCAAAAAGGCAGAAATCGACTTATCGGGATTCTACTCATCACGGGGCTACCCGTCCTCGCTTGTCTGGGAGTCATGTTATTTTATGGAATAGTCCTTTTTGAAGTGTATGTTTTGCTTCCTTTTGTGATTTTGGGCTTCCTTATCTGGACCACAGTCCGCTTGTTTCAGGGCAATCGCTGGGCTCGTGGAGCCTGGTTTTTAGGCTGTTTACTTATCGCGCTTCTGTTTTTGGTTTCGAGCATTGGGGTAGCAACCTCTTTGAAAACGACAAACTTTTGGATTGCCATTATTCTTTTTTCCGTGGTAACACTATATGCAGTTTTGGGCTTTAGTTTGTACCAAAACTATCACATTGATGCTTACTTCCATAGCAAGCAGGAGGAGGGGTTGATGGATAAAATCGAAAATATAGGAAAAAACGAGCCACCACACCTTCCACCCGATTCAAGCGTATAAACGGTGAAGCAAAAATTTCCATTCTCCCACTTTCATGAAACAGTTTTCCTTCCTTTTCATCCTGTTGCTTTTTTGTCTGCCTGCGCAAGCACAGCGGAAAGCGCCTGACAGCCCCCTCGCCGTGGCGCCGCACTGGCAGGAAGGAGACCAAAAATTGCTCGAAATCGTGCAGGGAAAACTGCGCTACCATGAGGGGAAGATGGTTCCTTCGGACTACGCCCGGGTCATGGTCGTGGAGATCGAAGTGCTCGAAGAGCGGCTCTTGAGCTACCGCATGCAGTGGACTTTTCGGGAGGTAAAAAATATGGGCCTAAGCCAGCAGGCTGACATTTCGCAGATTTTGGCCAATGAGGCTGGCAGCCGCCTGGAATTTGTCACAGACAAATTGGGCGGATTTCTGCAACTCAGCAATTGGCCCGAAATTCAGCAAAGGCTGACTCAAAAGCTGGAAGCGGCGCTTCCTTCTCTGACCCAAAATCTCTCTGAGCCTGAGGCTCAGCAACTCAGCCAACGGCTGAAAGCCATCGTCGCGGATCGCGCCGAGGCCGAGCCCCTCCTCCTCAAGGAGGTTCAGCTTTTTCATCGCCCTTATGGCTATTGGCTTTATCCTAACCAGACCTATACGTCCGAAAGCAGCCTCAGCAATCCCCGGGGCAGGTCTCTGCCTACCACGCTCTCTGTGCGCTGGCAGGAGCCCGAGCATAAGCATACCGAAGCTTTTGTGCAGTTGGTGGAAAAGACTGTCCAACTGATGGATTCCAGCAATTATGTCTACAACCTGAAGTCCGGCTGGTTGGAGTCTTCTGCCTACCGCCGCTTTGAAGAAGGCGGGAACGAGCTTTTTGTCAGCTTCTGCGATATGCAGCTCACAGCTTTTGATGCGCAGATCCATGTGGAAAAACTATGGGCAGGAAGCATCGAAAAATACCGGCAAATGGACCTCAAGGGTGCGCTGGTGGACCTGGACCTGGCGATCGCCATCGCTCCCAATTCTGCGGCTTATAACCTGCGGGCGCTGATATTGTCAGCGATGGGCTCTCTGGATGCCGCCATCAGCGATTTTGACGCTTCTCTGGCCTTGCGGCCCCTGGCCTGGACCTACGCCCACCGGGCAGAGGTGCGCAGCAAAAAGCGGGACTACACAGCCGCCGAGGCGGATTTCCGAAAAGCTTTGGCCATGGACTCGCTAGACGAGGACACCTGGTTTTTGCGCGCGCGCATGTGGGAGGATCGTCTCCAATATGCCAAAGGCATGGATGATATGAACAGCCTCATTAGGCTGGCTCCACGCAATGCCCATGCCTATGCCTATCGGGCATTTCTCAAGCGGGAGCAGGGCATGCTGGGCGCAGCCCTCAAAGATGCCGAGCGAGCCGCACGACTCGCACCCTTTGACCCGCTGGTCTTTCGCCACAAAGGCCTGATTCATCTTTCGTTGGACGAAGAAGAGCAAGCCTGTCAGGCCTTCGAACGAGCCCTTTGGCTCGGCTTCACAGAACTGTACGACGACGAAGTTGAGCGGATCATGAAGGCATTTTGTAAGTAGGCGCTGCGAAGCCACGTTTTTTGTTTTTTTCTGCTTAGAATGGGGTGCGGAGAATAGAGAATAGAGAATAGAGAGTAGAGAATAGAGAATAGAGAATAGAGAATAGAGAGCAGAGAATAGAGAGCAGAGATAAATACGGGAAATAAATAGCTCTCTGCTCTCTCCTCTCTGCTCTCTGCTCTCTCCCAAAAGTGTTGCTCATGAAAAAATTTTTCCTTTGGATTCTTTGCCTTGGTGTCCATCTTTCCTACTCCCAGGTAGATTTTACTGCCGATACGACCAAAGGCTGCGCGCCTTTTGCGGTTAATTTTCAGGCGGTAGCCCCCAATGCGGTCAGCTGGCTGTGGAACCTGGGTGGTGGGACAAGCTCTACCCTGATAAATCCCAGCAAGCTGTATAATACGCCGGGCCAGTACACCATCACCTTGACGGTGACGGATGCCAATGGGCAGACTTTCAGCATTTCCAAAAGCAATTATATCACCTCTTTTGCGCCTCCTCAAGCGGCCCTTTCAGCGAGTCGCTTGTCGGTATGTGTAGGCGAAAACGTTGTGTTTACCGACCAAAGCATTTTGGGAAATGGCAATATCAAGCGCTGGCTATGGGATTTTGGAGATGGCAATGCCTCTACCCAAAGCAACCCTTCGCATACCTATGCCCATGCAGGCACTTTCGGTGTTTCGCTTACTGTCACCGACACCAATGGCTGTCAGGATATAGAGTTGGCTCCGCGCTATATTACCGTAAAACAGCCCGATGCTTCTTTCAGCGTCATGCCTGCTTTTGGCTGTTTTCCTCCATTCAATACACAGTTTTCTCCCCAAACTACCACAGGCACCCATAGCTGGTTTTTTGGGGATGGCAATACTTCCACGGCCAGCAGCCCATCACATACCTACAACAGTGTTGGCAGTTTTGATGTGATGCATATCGTGCAGGATGCACAAGGATGTAAGGATACAGTCCTGATTCGCAATGCTGTAGATGTCGGACAAAGTGCCGGGAATATCCTTGTCAGCCAAAATCCTCTTTGTCCGGGAGAAAGCGTTAGCTTTTCAGTGAATGGTGCGACCATCAGCAACCTAAGCTGGGATTTTGGAGATGGCTCCTCGGCGGGCAGCGGAAATAACATTTCGCATGCTTTTTTTACACCGGGAAATTATTGGGTTAAAGCTACTTTTTCTCTGCCAAATGGCTGCCAGCTTCGCGATTCTGTCCTGGTAGATGTCCGCTCCTTGCCACAAGTGGCCTTTTATTCTCCCGATACAGTGAGCTGCAAAAACCCGCACCATGTGCAGTTTTTTTCCCAAAGCCCTACCGCTGTGACCTGGGACTGGCAGTTTGGAAATGGCTTGGGATCAAAGTTGGAAAATCCGACCTCTTTTTATCTGTGGACAGATAGCTTTGATGTACAGCTTATCATCACGGATTCTTTGGGCTGTGAAAACGAGGTCACCTACAAGGACTATGTAAAAGTCGGCAACATCATAGCCGACTTCGTCGCCAATCCACGTTCGGGCTGTGCGCCGCTTTCGGTACAATTTTACTTTCAGGAGCCGAGCTCCCGGCAGATTCCCCAACAGAGAAATGTGCCGGGCGTTTCCAGTTATAGCTGGAATTTTGGAGATGGTTTTTCAAGCACCCTCCGCAATCCTGCGCATACCTACCAGAATCCCGGCCTTTATACGATAAGACTCATTGTGACCAACCTGGGCGGCTGCTCCGATACCTTGGTACAACCCTATTTTGTAAGGGTCGGAGACAGGCCCACGGCAGATTTTATTGCCTTTCCTGATACAGGCTGTTCCAGTGACATTTTTTCTTTCTCCAACCAATCCACTGGGGTTGCTACGAGTTATAGCTGGTTTTTTGGAGATGGAGATAGCACCCGTTCACTGGATGCAGCCCATATTTATAAGGACACGGGAACTTTTGTGGTAAAGCTGATTGCTGAGGATCGGGGCTGTAAGGACACTATGGAAAAAGTGGTTTATGTGCTGGGCCCTGTGGCCGCTTTTTATCAAACGCCCTCCTCGGCCTGTGACACCCCTGCCCTGACTACCTTTGTGGATTACTCCAACAGCGCCGATAGCTGGCACTGGACTTTTGGCGATGGCAGCCCCCCCTCCTTTCTCCAAAACCCTCCCCATACTTATTTTTGGGCAGATACTTTTGCGGTACGGCTGATTGCGGGCAATTCGCTGACGGGTTGCTATGACACGGCTTATGGGACCTTTTTGGTATCAGATGTCAGCGCTAAATTTTCGCTGGATACGGCTGCAGGCTGCGCTCCTTTGCGCATACAGTTTTCGGATAGCTCCGTAAGCGCCACCAGCTTTCGCTGGTTTTTCGGGGATGGCACCAATCCCTCCAGGCAGCGAAATCCCGCGCATATTTATAAAAAACCTGGCATCTATACCGTCATTTTGGAGGTCCAAAATAATTCCAATTGTACAAACAGTACAACCTATTACCCTGTGGTCATCGGCGGCCCCAGCGCGGATTTTATGTATAGCGACTCGGCTGGTTGTGCGCCACATGAGGTGCAGTTTGCAGATCAAAGCAGCTCGCCAGCCCCCATCGCCTCCTGGCTATGGGACCTCGACAATGGCATCTCTACCCAGCGTAACGCTGCCTCCACCTACAACGCAGGCGTATATGATATCAGCCTGATCGTGACCGATACCCTCGGCTGCCGGGACACGCTGAGCATACCGCAATTGGTGCATGTGACAGAACCCGTTCCGGATTTTATCGTGGACTACCCCCACAATTGCCCCAACAATCCTATTTCATTTACCAATACTTCCCTGGGGCAGGGCTTGTCTTATCTCTGGCAGTTTGGAGATGGAAATTCTTCTACTTTAGAAAACCCCACCCATAGCTATAGCCTGCCCGGCACTTACAGTGTGACTTTGACTATAAAAGATCAAAATGATTGTGATACAAGCCTTACTTTGCCCAATCATATTTTCATTGAAACCCCTGCCATCGGCTATACCGCTGACAGCACTTTTGCGAGCTGCCCGCCTTTGCCCGTAAACTTTGCGGGTTTTCCTATTTCCACACACAACTTCACTACCTGGCGCTGGAATTTTGGTAATGTAAATACGGGTTTTCAGCAAAATGTTACTACGGTCTATACCCAACCGGGCATCTACAGTGTTTACCTTTCTGCCACAGCTCCGTCTGGCTGTAAGGCGAGTGAATTTAAACTCGATCTCATCCATCTTGATGGGCCCTCTGCTGCTTTTAGTTTTACGCCACGAAGTGGTTGCCCGGGCACGGAGGTCCGATTTGTGGCCAATGGCACCCGCGTCTCCAGTTGGCAATATGATATGGATGACGGGACTTTGCTGAGCGGACAGTTTGTCTCGCATATTTACCATAATCCCGGCGTCTATTGGCCGCGCCTGAGTGTTTTTGACAGTTTGAACTGTCAGGTGGTATTTTTGAGTCCGGACAGTGTCCGGATTTTCACGCCGCCTGTGGCGGCCTTTAGCCAAAACAGCCCTTACGTCTGCGACTCAGGCTTTGTCAATTTTACCGACCTGAGCCAGGCCACAGGCAACCTGACCGCCTGGCAATGGGACTTTGGAGATGGAAATATGGGCACAGGACCCCTTGCAACACATTATTACAATACCCCTCAAACCTATCCAGTCACACTCATCGTAACGGACAATAACAGCTGTCAGGATACGATCGTCAAAAGCAGCAGCGTGCGTGTGGTGCCTTCGCCGGAAGCGAAAATATTTCCCCTGGACAGCATTGCCTGTCCACCTTTCAAATTGACATTTAGCGATATTTCTCCCCCCACCAATTCGCCCATCATCAGCAGGCTCTGGAATTTTGGTTTTGGGGGGCAAATGTCAACTCAGATTCAGGATAGTGCGACCTATCCCAATCCCGGCACATACCATGTGCAATTTACGCTCACGGACAGTTTTGGCTGTAGCAAAACGACGGCAACGACAGTCACTGTCCGGCAGCCGCCGCAGCCAGACTTCACAGTGGATCGCACCGTGGGCTGTGCGCCTTTGCGCATCCAGTTCACTGACCTGACGACAGGTCCCATCGTGTCATGGTTTTGGGATTTTGGGGACGGAAAGACTTCCACAGTCAAAAATCCTACCCACATCTATGCCCGCGACAGCAGCTATAGCATTCGTTTGGTGGTCACAGATGTATATGGCTGTGTGGGCGAAATAGTCAAAAACAGCTATTTGAACCTGATCCAACAGCCGACGCCCATCGTGGACGCGGGGCCACCCTTTCTGGAGATCTGCGAAGGAGATTCTATCACCCTGCCCGGCAGGGCACAAAATACAGGTGCCAACCTGGTGCTGGAATGGACGCCCGCCATCGGGCTAAACAACTACAACTTGCTTCAGCCGAAAGCCTCTCCCGGCTTCACAACGACATACTTCTTCGTCGCTTACAGCGAGGGATGTCCGACCAGCAATGCGGATTCTATCCGCCTGATCGTGCGTCCTCGCCCGACGATCTCGCCGGGCAATGACTATGAAATATGTGAGGGCGACAGCGCCACCCTCGACGGCACCGCAGGCGGTGTGATCAATCCACAGGACGGCTACCACTTTTCCTGGACGCCGACCAGCGGCCTGGATGATCCCTCAAGTGAAGCGCCCAGGGCTTCTCCCGCTGTCAATACGACCTACACCCTTCAGGTGACTTCCTCGCTGGGCTGTGTGAGTGATCCGCATGAGGCAAAAGTGATTTTGCGCGCGCGGCCAAAGGCCGAAGCAGGGCCCGATTTTGAGATTTGTTATGGCGATACCGCCATTTTGCAAGGCGCTCATAGCTTTACCAACACCCCCGCTGGCGGCGAAACCGTCTTCTACAACTGGCAACCCAAAGATGGGCTGGCAGGTAGTTTTAGTCCGAAAGCACAGGCCTCTCCGGGCCTTTCCACGAAGTATACCCTCACTGTCAGCTACCTCGGCTGCACCAGTATGGACAGTATGCAGTTGGCAGTTCAGGCAGTCGCACAGGCTCAGGCCAGTTCGGCGGAGGCGATTATCTGTGAAGGCGAAAGCCTTCAGCTCATAGCTGCCGATAGCATCTCGCCTACGGCGAGTTATCTATGGCTGCCGCCATGGGGACTGGATGATGCGCGAAGTCCCAAACCGCTGGCGTCGCCAGACAGCAGTATCAGCTATGCGCTGGAAGTGAAGGAAGGGAATTGTGTGACGCGGGATACGATCTCGCTGCGCGTTTATCCGGTGCCTAAAGGCAGTTTTGAGCTTGTTCCGATGGAAAATTGCGAAGAATATGAGGTGGAATTTTTCAGTGAAATGAAAGATGCCCTGAGCTGGATCTGGGACTTTGGCGATGGCTCGCCACCGATGAATGGCGAATATGTTTCGCATATCTATGCGGAGGAGGGGAGCTATGATATTTCGCTCACAGCTGTGGGAGTTTTTGGCTGCGAAAGCAGGGTGACGAAGGCGGCTGCGGTGGTGGTACCACCGAGAGGCGAGGCGGATTTTGTCTATGACATTTTCTCCACAGATAGCCTGCTTCCGCTTGAAGTGCAGTTTTGGGATCGCTCCCGGCATGCTGTGAATCACTATTGGGATTTTGGGGATGGCTTTATTTCCAATGAAAAAGATCCGCTTTATACTTTCCGGCAGACGGGTGACTTTTACCCACTTCTCAAAATATTGGATCAATGGGGCTGCTGGCGGGAATTGCAACAAGGGCCGATAGCGGTCAGGGAAAAAACTTTCCCTTTTATCCCCAATATCATCACGCCTAATAACGATGGCGTCAACGACTTTTTTCCCAATTGGGAAATCCGTGAAAGCGTTCATCTGGAAATATTTGACCGCTGGGGGCGGCAGTTTTTCCTGCATGATGGCGTATTGGAAAAAGGCTGGAATGGGACGGACCTGGCGGGAAATCCTGCCGTGGAAGGGGTGTATTTTTATGTGATGGAAATAGAAGGGAAAGTCTTGAAAGGCAATGTGACACTCTTGCGCTAGCGTAGAAGTTTGCATTGGGCAGTGGGCAGTTTGCAGTGAGTTCATCATACTGATGGTCACCATTGCGGCCTGCCAACTGCCAACTCACGACTGCCAACTAACCTAGCGTGTGAGTTTCCATTGTACCACAATGATGGCCAGCCCGGAGTCCTGGGTGAAGGGATTGTAAACGGTCCGCTGGCTTTCAGCCCGCCAGAGCTGAGCGTCAGCTTTGCTTTCCAGCACCTTGAAGGCAAGGCCTTCCTGACGGACGCTGCCGCTGCTGAGCGGCGCTTCGAAGATCCAATCCTCCACGCGGACTTCGTCCGCCTTTTTGTCAAAAGCCCAGCGAAAGTCTCGCTGGACCGTGTCCAAATCCGTCCATTGCAGGACGCCCTCCTCCAGGAAGCGCATGCTTCCGAGATTGCTGCTGTCCATATCGTAGATCAGGCCGCCGTCTACGCTCATCTCTTCCGTCCAACGGGAGAATTGCCAGCCGGCCTCGAATTTGGGGAGAAGGGTGGCGGGAGTATTGCAGGCGCTAATCAAGGCCAGAAAAAAACTAAAAAAGAATATGCGATATTTCATATGATACGTTTTTGACGAATCAATCCTGACCATTTTTTTTTCTGAGCAGGCTGACAAATCCCCAAAAATGAAAGCCCTTTTCCTTTAAAAAATCCCGAATATCTTTCTCTTCCTTGAAAAAACGTTTCAGTTTGCGCTTTTCGGCATGAAATAAAAAGGCAAAACGACGAGGCTTAAATATTAGGTTTTTATTATCGGGTCCGATAAAGAGGACTCGTCGGGGTTTGCGTAGATTGTTAAAGGAATATTCGTAAGCCAACATATCGTATTTACCCTCAGCCAATGCTTTGACAAAAATATATGTACCGCTTTCTTTTTGGGATGGAATAAGCACTTTGTTGGGAGTAGGTATTTCAGGGATAAAAAAAGATGTATATATGTCCCCTCCACAGCTGAAACGGAGGATATCTCCTGAAGTAAAAGTAGTTTTTCTCCCTGTCTCCCCATCTTTGAAATAGATGATTTCCTGATAATAAAGCCGATTGCGTTTGACAAAACCTGACAAAGTATCTTCGCTTTTGGTGATTACATAGCCTTCTTCCCAGTCGTTAAATTCGCTTAGCGTTAAGCCAAAACCTTTCTGGGTTGGGAAAAAGCCAAGAATGATACATCCAAGTAGAGCTATTATCAGTTTGGGGTTCATAGTCAGTCTGATTTTGTAAACATCATAAATTTCAATCTTTTATTTCTCTAATCACAAATCAAGCTAAGGAAAGTCGATAAAATAACTCATCTGCTTATAAAAATCCTCCGCGCCTCGCCCTTATACTTTCGTCTGCTTGCCTTTACGATGGGGAATAATCATCTCCCTAATTTAAAGTGCAAGCTTCTCCGTCAAGCACCACTCAAAATACTTCCCAATATCCGGCGCTACCCACATACGGCTATCATTTTCATGATTCCATACAAAAATGTCATGATCAGGGATCGTCCCATTCTTTTTAATCGCATAGGCAAATTGATCACCATTTCCCGCATCCGCGAAGAAAAGCAAGTGGTCGAATGGCATGTATAGATCCGAAAAATCAGGATGGGTTTTAAAAAACAAATTATCTGAAATGATTTTTTCTATGGGCCAAAGTAAACCCAAACCGTACTTGCCTGTTACGCCATTAGATTCAAAAAGCGCCTTTTTTAATCCCGCCGGAAATGTCACCGCCAATTTTTCCTCTGTTTCCTGAATTTGGACCCATGCTGCTGGCTCCGAGAATTGCATGGCTTTGGAGTCTGGGGTGTGTTGATTGATCAGGTCGATATACATCGGGGAGAAGGAGGTTTGAGTTTAAGTTTGAGTACGGAGTACGAGCAACTGTGTCCCTGAAGGGCAAGGCCCTTCTTTTAGCATTTTTACAAAATCCCCAGGGATCTCAACTCCCCCTCCATCTGCTCCGCAGATCGAAAGTGAATCCCGTGGATTCCGACTTCCCGCGCCGCGATCACATTGCGCTCCGAGTCATCGATAAAAACGCTTTTATCGGCCTCGATGCCAAATCGCGATAAGCAAAGCTCATAGATGCGGTGCTCTGGCTTCGCCATTTTTTCCTCGCCGGAGACCAGCACGCCTTCAAAGTCATGCAGGAAAGGAAAGATCTCCAGCGCCCACACCCAGGTCTCCGCCGACCAGTTGGTCAGGGCGACTACGCGATAGCGTGGGTCGCGGATGAGCTGCTGCTGTATCTCGATGCTGCGGGCCACTGTGCCATTGAGCATCTCCCGCCAGCGGCCGTAGTAGGCGCGGATCTCTTTTTCGTATTTTGGAAATTGGGGGAGCAGCAGATTCGTGGCCTCTTCGAGGCTGCGTCCGGCATCCTGCTCGTGATTCCAAGCATGGGTGCATACTTCGGAGAGGAAATGCTCCATTTCCTGCTCGTCGTCAAACATTTTTCGGTAGAGATTGCGGGGATCCCAGTTGATCATGACGCCGCCGAGGTCGAAGATAATGGTATTGATTTGCATGTTTTTTTTTGATTGAACGGAGAGACGGAGTGTCGGAGAGAGGTTTTTGTGAAGGATAAGAGGCTGGAAACATACTACCTTTTTTGAGCATTTTGGGCTATCTTCCCTACCTTTAACAAAAATTTCACATCTCCCAAAAATGTCACTCACCCAAATCTGGACCGGCTCCGACCACTACCTCTGCGACGCAGAGCTCGCACAGGCATTTCACATGGCACGCGTGCTGGGCATGCCGCTATTGATAGAAGGTGAACCCGGTACGGGTAAAACCGAACTGCCGATCCAATTTGCGGAAAGCAATGGGCTTCCGCTTTTCATCTATCCTGTGGGCTCAAAGAGCACGGTCGAGCAGTTTGTGGCCAAATTTGACCACGTCAAATACCTGCGCGACTCGCAGGTCGAAGTGCTCAACGCGCAGCGCAGCGAAAAGGGGCTGGAGCCCCTCAAGACGGGCGGGCGAAGCACCGAGCAGCTCGACGACTACGTCAATATGGCCCCTGGCGCCCAGGCTTTCAGCCACCCCAACTCCGTGCTGCTGATCGATGAGATCGACAAAGCCCCCCGGGAATTCCCGAACGACCTGCTCTTTGCGCTCTCGCATCGCAAATTTATCCTGCCGGAGTCCGGCAGGGTGGTCGAGGTCTCCGAGGCGGAGATGCCCGCCATCGTCATCACCTCCAACCGCGAGCAGGAACTGCCGACGGCATTTAAAGGCCGCTGCATTTACCATTATATCAGCTTTCCCGAGCCGGAGATGATGCGGCAGATTTTGGCCAAACATTTTCCACAAACCGATAAAGAGCTTGTGGATAAGTGTATATCTCTTTTCTATCAATTGCGGAAATTGGGCCTCGAACGCGCTCCCAGCACCCGGGAGCTACTTAATTGGCTAAAATATCTTCGCCATTATCCACAGGCCGAAGCGCTCTTGAAGGTGGAAGAAAGGGAAGGCATGGGCGTTTTGGTGAAGACGCAGGCGGATATGCGGAAGGTGGAGAAGGCTTTGAAAGGAAACTCCTATGTTTAACTCCCTCCCCCAACACTTCCGCGATTACGGCCTCCAGGCCGACATCCGCACCCTTATGCTGCTGCGCAGGAGCATCGAGCGGGGGCTCGTCAATACGTTGGGAGATTTGTATCTCGTGCTGAAAGGCATCATCACCCATGATCCGAAGGACTACGGCCCGTATACGGTTGCGTTTTACAAATATTTTCTGAATATCGATATCAAGGAAGGGGAAATGCTGGAAAGTGCGATAGCGCGGTCGGAGGCTTTTAAGGAATGGGGAGAGCAGAGAGCAGAGAATAGAGAGGAGAGAGAAGAGGAGGATCTTAAGGAGTTGATTGAGGCATATTTGAATGAAATTCATCTGACGACTTACGATATCCAGGAGATTCTTTCGGGCGGTGATATATTGAGGAATGACGATCCCTCCCGGGCCGATGGCCCGGCAGATCAGCCCGACCAGATGCCGGGTCAGATTGACCGGATGGCTGACTACCAGGATATTCCTTTGGAGGAATTGCTGGAACGCATGAAGGAGGTCATGCGGCAGCAGCAGCGCGCCCATAAGGGCGGCAATCACTGGGTGGGGCAAGGCGGCGTGTCGCCTTATGGCAACCAGGGCGCCGCCAAAGGCGGCGTGAGGGTCGGCGGCGGTGGCGGCGGGAAGATGGCCCGCAAGGTCATTGGCGATAAAAACTTTTATCCCGTAGACCTCAACGAAAGCCTCAAAGACGACAACATAGATGTTGCGCTGGCTTACCTCAAAGGCATCGAAGATGAAAGCGCACAGCAGTTCCTGGATATTCAGCTGACGATCAAAGAAGGGGCGAAAGAAGGCGGCTTGTTTTTGCCTTATGAGACAGAAAAAATCGAGCAAAAGGTCCAGGTGATCCTCATGATCGACAATGGCGGCTGGTCCATGAGTCCCTATACCCGCCTGGTGACCAAGCTCTTTTCGAAGATGAAAAGGCGCTTTGCGCATGAGCTGGAGACCTATTATTACCACAATACGATCTATGGTGGGCTCTTTACGGACGTGCGGCGCACGCAGTATGTCTCCCTCGACAAAGTCCTCAAGGAGGACAAAAACTACAGTGTCTTCATCATCGGCGATGCCGATATGGCGCCTTATGAGCTGACGCGCGAAAGCGAGGCAGACTGGCAGCGGATCAAGGATCGCTTCAAGCGAGCCGTATGGCTCAATCCCATGACGATGCGCTATTGGGCGGCATCGGATACGGTGAATCGCATCCGGCAGATCCTGCCGATGTTTCCGCTGACGCCAGCGGGGATCGAGAAGGCAGTGGAGTTGATGAACAAAAAGCGGCGCTTTGCGAAGCGCTGAGCAGCCTCAAAAAGAAGTGCTTTTTCCTTATCTTCGCTTCATTATTCTGGTGTAAATCTCATTATCCTATGACTTCCTTTAAGCATCTGCAGACTATCGCTTTCCCGCTGTTTCTGTCTTTTTTGTTATTACAAGCTGTTCTTCTGAAGATAAAACGGATACTGCCGGGCCAGAGAAAACGGCGCTTCCTGCCAGCAATTCGGATGCTCGTTTCAAACTTTTGCCAGCCTCCCAAACGGGTATCCAATTTTCCAATCCCATCACCGAAACGGATCAATTCAATTATTTCACCTATTCCTATATCTACAATGGTGCGGGCGTGGCTTCGGGTGATTTGGACAATGATGGTTTGCCTGAAATTTTCTTTACTGCCAATTTCCAGAAAGATGTTTTGTATAAAAATGATGGGAAACTTCATTTTACAGACATCAGCCAACAGGCGGGGATTAGGCATCAGGGCGGATTTTCGACTGGTGTTTCTTTCGTAGACATCAACCAGGATGGCCTGCCCGACATCTATATTTGCCGCTCAGGGCCTTTTCGGGACGAGGGAAGAAGCAACCTGCTTTACATCAACAAAGGCAATCTTCAGTTTGAAGAAGCGGCCGCCCAATATGGTCTGAATGATCAGGGCTATTCTATCCAGGCCTATTTTTTTGATTATGACAAAGACGATGACCTGGACATGTACCTCATCAATCATCGCATTGATTTTCCCAATGCAGTGGGTGCTCAGAAAAAGAGTAGCCAGCCCAATGAGGCGGCGGATTCGGATCATTTCTACCGAAATAATGGCGACGGCACCTTCACCAATATCTCCCAACAAGCAGGTATTTCCAATTTTGCGTGGGGCCTGAGCGCAGTTGTGGGTGATTTTAATGAGGATGGCTGGGAAGATATTTATGTGAGCAATGACTTTCTGGAAGCAGATTTTCTCTATATCAACCAGAAAAACGGCAGTTTCAAAGATGAAATATTATCCTACCTGAATCACATCCCCATGTTCAGCATGGGTTCCGATTTTGCCGACATCAACAATGACGGCCGCGAAGACCTCTACGTCATGGACATGATGCCGGAGGACCATGTACGTTCCAAAATGCTGATGGCACCGATGAGTACGAGCGATTTTTGGGCCCTGGTCAATAACGGCTTTCACCGTCAATACATGAGCAACTGCCTGCAACTGAATCACGGCCAGGGTCGCTTCAGCGAAATCGGCCAACTGGCTGGCGTCTCCAAAACCGACTGGAGCTGGTCTGCGACCTTTGCCGACTTCGATAACGACAGTTATTAGGACCTCTTTGTGACTAATGGCATCAAAAAGGACATCACCGACAATGATTACAAAGCGAAAGCCCGCGAGGAAGTTCAGCAAAAAGGCCGTCGCCTTAGCCTGACAGAACTTCAGCAAATCATGCCGGGCACCAAGTTGAAAAACTATATGTTTCACAACCAGGGCAACCTTCACTTTGAAAAAGTGCAGGATGACTGGGGCCTGGGGCAATCCTTCAACTCCAATGGCGCCTCTCTTGCCGATCTCGACGGCGATGGCGATCTCGAAATTATTCTCAACAATATAGATGAGCCTGCTGCTATTTATGAAAACATTTCTTCCGACAAAAAACATTTTCTGCGGGTAAAACTGGAAGGAAGTAAACCCAATGTGGAGGCGATCGGTGCACGCGTAAGCTTGTTGTATCAGGGAAAAAGGCAGGACCGCGTCTTGCGTAGTGCAAGGGGCTATCTATCTGGCTCTGAGCCCATTTTGCATTTCGGTCTTGGAGAAATAAATCAGGTAGACAGCCTGCTGGTACAGTGGCCTGACGGCAAGCAAAGCTTGCTCACAAATGTCAAAAGCGACCAGCTCCTCGCCATCAGCAAAAACCAAAATCCGGTTCAGATTACGCTCCGTAAGGCTGCTTCTGCGGTTCAGTTTCAGGATGTTTCAGACAAGCTGAAGTTGAATATTCAGCATACAGAAAACGTCTACGACGACTTCGCAAAAGAAATTTTGCTGCCGCACAAGCAGTCCGAAAACGGTCCCCAAATCGCCGCAGGCGACGCCAATGGTGATGGCCTGGAGGACATCTATATCGGCGGCGCAGCCGGACAGGCAGGCAGGCTCCTGCTGCAACATGCCAATGGCTATTTCTACGATAGCCGCAGCCAGCCCTGGAACCAGGACAAAGCCAGCGAAGACCTCGGCGCGCTCTTTTTTGACGCCGATGGCGATGGAGATCAGGACCTCTATGTGGTCAGTGGCGGAAATGAATTCGCAGAAAATGCACCCGAACTTCAGGATCGTTTTTACAGAAATGAGGGAAAAGGTATTTTCAAAAAAGACGCAAGCGCTTTACCGGCCATGCTGAGCAGCGGCCAGCAGGTAATCGCCGCAGACATCGACGCTGATGGTGATCTGGATTTGTTTGTAGGTGGAAGGATCGTTCCGGGAAAATATCCTTTTAATCCCCGCTCTTTTCTCCTTCAAAATGATGGCGGAAAATTTACTGACATCACCGAAAGTCAGGCCCGAGGCCTGATGGAGCCCGGCCTGATCACAGGCGCTGTTTTCAGCGATTATGATGGCGATGGCGACAAGGACCTGATCCTGGTCGGTGAATGGACGGAAGTCCTCTTTTTCAACAACAACCAAGGCTCATTTGCCAAACAGACCGATACCGGCCTCGGTCAATATACCGGCTGGTGGTACAGCATTGCTGAAGGGGATTTTGATGGAGATGGAGACATGGACTATGCCGTAGGCAACCTTGGAGAAAACAACAAATTCAAAGGAAGCCTGGAGCATCCTTTTCATGTCTATTGCGATGATTTTGACGAAAACGGCAGCTACGACATCGTCCTCGCCAAGGACAAAGGCAACATCCAGCTCCCGCTTCGCGGCCGCCAATGCTCTTCCGAGCAGATGCCTTTTATCAAAGAGAAATTCCCTACCTACCAGAGCTTCGCTACTGCCAATCTCACCGAGATTTATTCTGAAGAAAGACTCTCCAAAGCTTTGCACAAGCAAGCCACGATTTTCGCCAGCGTCATTCTCCTGAATGAAGGCAAAGGGCAATTTTCTCTCCACCAGCTTCCCAACGAAGCCCAGATGGCTCCGATCAACGGTATCCTCGTTCAGGACCTGAACAGCGACGGCAAAGCAGACCTGGTCTGCGCAGGCAATCACTTCGGTGCCGAAGTGGAGACGGTTTGCTATGATGCCGGCAAAGGCATTTGCCTTTTGGGTGATGGCAAAGGCGGCTTCCAGCCGCTGAGTGTAGCCGCCAGCGGCTTCTATGCCCCAGGCAATGTGAAGAGCCTGAGCTGGCTGCATATCGGCGGCCTGCCGCATGTGGTGGTGGGAAATAATGGGGGGGCAATGCAGGCGTATCGGCTGGGGAATTAGGTTATTATGTAACATGCGCAAAGCTATATCCAGCTCAAACATGGCTTTTTCGCAGGCTTTGAGCTGGATATAATTTTTATATTCAGCTCAAAAACTGTATTTTTATACTGTTTAAGCTGTGTTTATATGAAAAATGATTTCGTCGGTCGTTCAATTGAAAAACAAATCCTACTGGATGCGCTTCAATCAAATGAAGCCGAATTGGTCGCTGTCGTTGGAAGAAGAAGAGTAGGTAAAACTTTTCTTGTGCGATCAGTCTATGCTGATGCCATACAATTTGAAATGATTGGTATCCAAAAGGGAACGCTTCAGGAACAACTTGAACACTTCTCAAATCAGTTTAATATTTACTTCAAACCCAGTGTTCCCTATCCGGTTCCCAAAAACTGGCTGCATGCATTTCAAATGCTGATTTTGCATTTTTTAGACAAAAAAACAGATCACAAAATTGTTCTTTTCTTTGATGAATTTCCCTGGATCGCGACTCGAAGGTCGGGATTTCTCAAAGCTTTTGGTGTTTTTTGGAATACCTGGGCCTCTCAAAATAATGTAGTTGTCGTGATCTGCGGGTCTGCTGCATCCTGGATGATCCAAAAAGTTGTGCGAGACAGAGGCGGCTTACACAATCGAATCACGAGAAGGATTCAACTTGAACCATTTAACCTGGCAGAAACACAAGCTTATTTTGAAAACAGATCAATCAACCTTGATTTATATCAAATCATTCAGATTTACATGGCTTTAGGGGGAATTCCCCACTATCTTAAAGAGGTCAAGGCAGGACAGAGTGCTGTTCAGAATATTGATCGAATTTTTTTCTCAAGCAGTAGTATCATGAAGGAAGAATTTGATCTTTTATACCCATCACTGTTTGAAAATCCTGAAAATCATATTGAAATCATTAGAACGCTGGCAGAAAAGTGGCAAGGTCTTACTCGATCTGAATTGACCCATGCAACAACTATTTCAAATGGAGGAACTTTGAGCAAAACCCTTGAAGAGTTAGTTCACTCAGGTTTTTTGATGCCTTTTTACACCTTTGGAAAAAATAAAAGAGGCATTCGGTATCGCCTTATGGATGAATACTCCATCTTTTACCTGAAATTTATTGAAGACAAGCGGATAGAGGGAAAAGGGACATGGGAAAGATTGAGCCAAACACAAACCTACAAGACCTGGTCAGGTTATGCTTTTGAAAACATTTGCCTTAGGCATATTTCACAAATAAAAAAGGCATTGGGTATCGCTGGGGTCTATTCCGAAACATCTACCTATCGCAAAAAAGGAGATGATGAAAATGCTGGCGTTCAAATTGACATGTTGATAGACCGAAAGGATCATGTGATCAATTTGTGTGAACTTAAATTTTACAATACTGAGTTCTCTGTTTCAAAGGCATATGCCCAGGAATTAAGAAAAAGAATGCAGCGCTTCAAAGAACATACACAAACCAAAAAACAATTGTTTTGGACACTGGTAACGACGTATGGTCTGGAAAAAAATCAGCATAGTATTGGGTTGGTAGATCGGGTTATAACCATGGATGCTTTGTTTCATGAGGAAGATAATTGGTGGTGATTTCCCCCAACCGCTCATCCATTTCCCCCAAAGGATCAATACGGGTAGCATAAAGCTAGAGAATCTCCCACCTTAGCTTAAAATAAAATCCGTATGAAAATCCAATCATTCTCCATCACCGCATTAATTCTTTCTCTGATTCTCTTATTGGGAATTATGTCTTGTACGCCTGATGTCGTTGAGCCTTGCGAGGTTCCGGGTTGCGAAGGCATAGAAGAGCCGGTACAAGAAGTAGAGTCAGAAGCCTGCAAAGCACGAAGAGGAGATATAACCGTTCCCGCTCAAGGATTTCGTTTTTCAGATCCCGCCATGATTGGACCAGATGGGCCTTTCGCAATACTCCCTAATATTAGCCGTACGGGGGTTCCTACCGATATAGGTGCCCAATGGCCTGAACCAGATTCACTGATTCCTTATTATGAATTTGATGAAAATTCTTTTCGCTGGCAGGTAGATGGCGTTGAGGTGTCAGATCAAATGTATTATGCACATATCTTTGACCAACCCGGCACCTATGAAATCGCTTATGCCTGCAAAGTCGAAAAATATTATACAGATGGAGACACCTGTACAGAAGAAATTCAGTTTGAAGACACGAAGGGCCAGCTTGAAGTTTTGCCAAGTCAAAATCTGGTCCTGACAGATATTACCTATATCTGGAAAAAACAAGGAGAGTGCAATGAGGACTTTCGACCGCTGAATCTTTGGGAAAGATGTCCTGATATCTATGTGGTATCCAAGGATCAGCATATTCGCACGCATACTGTTTGGGACAAACGCTGGCAGGATGATGAGGACCATAGTTGGACCAGAAACGATACCCTTCAATTAATTGCAGACTTTACCTGGATAACATTCAAGGTGTATGATGAAGATTCTGGTTCAGGAACCGTAAATGATGATTTACATCATGAATATATTTTCACACCAGAAAACACCCAAAACTGGAGCCCGGGCACGCATGAACTGCGTGTAACCAGTGTTAGGAATGGCATAGAAGCCGCAACTTTGAGGATTACGTTGGAGGCGATTTAGGGAGAGGAAGTATAAATTAAAATAGGTTTACTAAACTTCGAAGTTTAGTAAACCTATTTGGTTTTGCAGAGAGTGAGGGATTCGAACCCTCGGTACCCTTTTGGGGTACACCCGCTTTCCAGGCGAGCCCGTTCGACCGCTCCGGCAACTCTCTGTATAAGGCAGTAAATGATCGGACGGCAAAGGTAAAAAAAATCGTGAAATAGCAAGCATTTTTTGGCAATATTGTGTTTGTCTGAAGCTATTTTTTACCTTTTTGCTTTAATTCGAAAAAAAACATCCAGATGGGAGCATTCATTGGGGTCATCTTTCACTTTATCGGTGGCTTTGCCTCCGGCAGTTTTTATGTCCCTTTTCGCAAGGTAAAGGCCTGGGCCTGGGAAAGTGCCTGGATCATGGGCGGTCTTTTCTCCTGGCTGATTGTGCCTTTTCTGGCTGCGGCCCTGACCGTGCCTGACTTTATGGGCATTATCCGGCAAGCGGATGGAACGACCTTGTTTTGGACGTATTTTTTTGGCTTGCTCTGGGGCGTAGGAGGATTGACCTTTGGGCTGGCGATGCGCTACCTGGGCATGAGTCTGGGTATGAGTGTGGCGCTGGGCTTTTGCTCGGCTTTTGGAGCGCTGGTTCCTTCGATCTATTATGAGATCAGCCCTCAGGCTGGAAAACTGGGCATCGGGGATCTGTTTGGCAGTACAGGAGGACAATTGATCCTGCTCGGCGTAGCCGTTTGCCTCGCGGGTATCGCTATCTGTGGACGGGCGGGTATGCGCAAAGAAAAAGAGCTGGATGACGCAACCAAAAAAGAAGGCGTAGCCGAATTCAACCTCGTCCTCGGGCTGATCGTCGCGACGATCTCAGGCATCCTGTCTGCCTGCTTCAATTTCGGTATTGAGGCGGGAAAAGACATGGCAGGCACCGCCGTGTCTCTGGGCACCCATCCGCTTTTTCAAAACAACGTAACCTTCGTTGTCCTTCTCTGGGGAGGTCTCACCACCAATTTCATCTGGTGCATGATCCTGAATGCAAAAAACAAATCCTTCGGCAATTATACCGATCGCAAAACCCCTTTGCTCCAAAACTACGGCTGGGTAGCGCTGGCCGGCACGACCTGGTTTTTGCAGTTTTTCTTCTACGGCATGGGTGAGTCCAAACTCGGCAATGGCGCCTCCTCCTGGATTCTCCACATGGCATTTATCATCCTCGTCTCCAACGCCTGGGGCCTTTTACTCAAAGAGTGGAAAGGCGTCAGCCGCCGCACGATGGCGACCATTCTCACGGGAATTGCCGTGATACTGCTTTCTGTGGTGTTGGTAGGGTGGGGCAATTCGATGAATTAAGCATTCTCTCCATGATCCTTTTTGCGCACGCCAACGGCTTTCCGGCAAAAGCCTATTCACATTTTTTCGATTGCCTTCAGCCCCACGAAGTCCGCTACCTCAACTGCCTGGGCATGGGGAAATTTCCCTCCTCCCAGAACTGGAAGTTGCTGGCAGATGAGTTGATCGATTTTATCGAATCGGAGAAACTGGGCAAGGTCACAGGGCTGGGACATTCTCTCGGTGGCGTAGCCACCGTCTTTGCGGCGCGCAAGCGCCCGGATTTATTTGAAAGGATCATCATCCTTGATCCGCCTTTTTTTCATCCTTCGAGAAGCCTGTTTGTCCCTGTGCTGACGGCACTGGGGCAAGGGCATCGGATCCCGATTGCGGGCAAGGCGCTGAGGCGGAAAGAACATTTTGCTGACAGGGAAGAAGCAAGGCTTTATTTTTCTACCAAAAGACTTTTTCAGCCCTTTCACCCCAAATGCTTCGAGGATTATATCCAGTTTGGCCTGACAGAAAACAAAACCCAACCAGGCCTCAGCCTGCAAATTCCGGCAAAGATCGAAGCCGCTTTTTTCATGAATACCCCCGGCATTGGCAGAAAAACGAGCTTTCCTTTTCCCAGCTTTTTGCTGCACTCCGAGTCTGAACAGGTTTTGCGAAAAAAAGATATTCGCTGGCTGAAAAAGCGAATGCCCGAAACGGTGTTTCTGGCGGTGGCGGGCGGCCACATGTTTCCGCTGGAGCGGCCGGCGGAGACGGCGGGGGTGATCTGTGCGATTCTGGAAGGCTAAGGGCCTAATGAAAAACATCATTCTCCTATCCCATTTGTTGAAAATAGCGCTGCTATCCTATTGTGGGTTAGCGGTGGAATGCGCGTTTTTGGAGCCTGCGGACTAAAAGTATTAAGGGTTACACGCTATATTGCGGATAGACTCATGTTAGAGCCAATAGGGGGTTCAGGTCAATGTTATTTCTCTCAAAATGAAAGATTCAATCTCTAAGGACAATAAGCTATCCCTTATGAAATAATAAAGATTTTGCTGAATTTTAAGAATTAGCAGATTGACCTACAAAACGAGCATTCCATTATAAAGATAAATTCAAATTCTGGTCCAATATGAGCAAGTTTCCAGTTGATATTTTTTGTTTAAATGAACTTTACAAAAATGAAATCGAAAAAGCTGTGGAGATTTCGAACTCTTTACAAGACGAATTTGCTTTTAGTATGGCGAGCGCCACATTTGTAAATAAGTTTAGACTGTTAAATTTTGATAAGATCGATGGTGAAGAATTTCTAAATAGAAGTGAAAAAATTAGGAAAGATCTAAACGGGTACTTTCCCCATATTATTTTCATTACAGATTCACCAATTAGCGGAGGCAATTGGTCAAACCTATTTTCTTACAATTTTTGGGAGGATGGATTGACCATTATGACCTCTGACAGAGTAGAGGAATTAATTATCCCAAAAGGAAAAATGATACCGTATTTCCTTTATTACTTTGCTCAGACTGCTTTAAAATTTATGATCAAAAGAGAGGGACTAAGTAATCATTTAGGGGAATCAGAAAAGGGGTGTGTCTTTGATTTCATGAAAAACAAAACTGACATTTTAAAAAGTATGCGCCCAAATTCGATTTGCGATAAATGTAAGAGAGATTTGTTGAGTCTTTCCCCAAGTCCATCTGAGAATATGCTTGCGGCAATTGATCTTTTATTAGCAGAATCAGGAAGGACTTTGAATAGTCAGCCCAATAGTATTACAAAACCCAAGAAAAGAATTTTTATCGGTTCTTCAGTAGAGGGGCTAGATATCGCTCGCAAAATCAAGTCGGGCCTTAAATATGACGCGCACGTTGATACATGGGCGGATGGGATTTTCGATGAACCAGGAAAAGCCTACATCGAAGTTTTGGAAGGAATTCTGTCTGATTATGAGTATTCCATTTTTGTTTTCAACCCTGATGATAAGGTTTATTCTCGAGGTAAAATGCAAGATATTCCAAGAGACAATGTAATCTTTGAATACGGATTATTTATGGGAAAACATTCCCGGAAGAACACTTTTTTTATCATTCCCCGTGGAGGAGACGTAAAAATTATGTCAGATTTGTTAGGAATTACTTGCCTGGATTATGATCCAACGAATCCTAATTTACAATCAGCCGTTAGTGATGCTTGCGATCAAATAAGGAACTTACTCAATTAAAAAAGCTCTAACACAGGGCTATGGGCGAGAGGGACCGGCCTTCGGCCATGGCCCCTCCCTCCCATAGCCGTGCCGTTATGTCGCTTCTAAAAAATAAACACATCTCAGCTAGAATTCGTAATTTGTCAATAAAAAAAAAGATGGTAAATGTAGTATTTTCAGGTGAGTCAGAATCAGACATTAAGTTGCTGATTCAGTTTGCTCAAAAAATAGGAATTAAGACCAAAGTCTTAAACTCTGAGGAGTTGGAAGATTTGGGTCTGGGATTGGCCATGGAACAAGGAAAGTCAGGCGAATTAATCGACACACAAGCCTTTTTAAAGAAAATGAAAAAATGATCGTTCAAATTGACAAGTCCTTTGATAAAGATGTTTCTAAAGTAAAAAATGCCTCCATTCGTAAGAAAATAGCTGCTGTAATAGAACAAGTAATGGCAGCAAAAAATAAGGAAGAAATCCTTCAGCTCAAGAAAATTCAAGGTTATGAAACCTATTACAGGATACGTGTTGGGGATTAAAGGATAGGACTTGAAATTATTGAAAAAGAAGAAGAGTCAAATGAAAAGGAAGACGCTCAAGATCCTGATGGAGATATAGCCTATTTTATCAGATTTCTGCATAGAAAAGATATTTATAAATACTTCTACCCGCCCAACTGCCCACCAGGAGGCGTTAGAATAGGCAGGCGTCTCGCCGGCCGTTACTATTCCTACCTCACCAAATCGTCGCATCCCTACTCCCCCTCCACCGAAATCCTATAAACATCCCTCAACATCTCATAAGACAACTATTGTTAGTGTAAGTACCCCTGCACGCTCCCATCTTCATCAATTTCCGGCATGTGCAGGCATCCTGTTTTCAGAGATGCGGATTGGGGAATTTTCCTTTTTCCGTAGGGGAAAAATTGGGATATTGGGGGTTCAGGCTTTGAACCGGGCCTGTGAATTTTGGAATGTGTATTGGGCGATGGGTTGGTTGCTATGATGTCAGCTTTCATTGCCAAAAGAGGTCAATTCAATAAAAAGCATCCTGGCAGAAATCTATTTCGAAAAACCAAACTTTGACTGAGTCATTTATGGATTTTAACAGATTAGTTCCTAATGTCTACTATCAAAATATTAATGACGGTCTCAGGCTTTTTGTCGATTGTCTTGGATTTAGAATTGGACATGAGGAATTGACTTCAAAAGAACCATTTTGTGTAATCGAAAGTAAGGCGTTCCATCTCATGCTTTTCGAACACGAAGAATTGGCCAAGGAACATCAACCCGAGTTTAGGCTTCGGACAATGCGAGCCCGGGGCTACTTTCGACTCACAACAAATTTGGCTATTTTTAACACCTATCTTTAACCTGTCTGTATTACAGTCCGATTAATAGGGGGCCAGACCCGTGACAATGAAAATTTACATCAAAAATATGGTTTGCAGTCGTTGCAAAATGGTAGTGAAATCCGAATTGGAAAAATTGGGACTTCAGCCTGTTTCGGTAGAATTGGGCGAAGTAGAAATAAAGGAAAACAACATTGACCATATAAAAGCGGACTTGTTATACAATCTTCAATCGTTGGGTTTTGACCTCATTGATGACAAAAAGAGCAAGACCATTGAAAAAATAAAGAATTTTATCATTGATTTGGTGCAAAACAAAAACAATCAAATCAACATCAATTTATCCGACTATCTGGCTCAACAACTAACGCAGGATTACAGCACCCTGAGCAACCTTTTTTCCGAAGTGGAAGGCATTACCATTGAAAAATATTTCATCAATCAGAAAATAGAAAAAGTAAAAGAACTTTTAATGTATGATGAAATGACTTTAAGCGAAATTGCCTTTTTGCTGAATTACAGCAGTGTAGCACATTTGAGCAATCAATTCAAAAAAGTAACAGGTTTTTCGCCAAGCTACTTCAAACAACTGAAAGACAAAAAACGCAAGCAAATTGAAGATTTATAAATCTTGCAACTCTTTTCCAAAATATTGTAAGAAGCGCGCAAACATTCCTGCTGACCTTTGTACCATAAAAATTTATTAAAAATGGTACACAAATATCAGATAACAGGCATGACCTGTACAAGTTGCGAAGCAATAGTAAAATCAGCTTTGCTGATGGTTAATAACGTCACGGCAGTTGACGTTTCAAAGGCGGACAATTCGGCAACGATTACGATGGAAAAACACATTGCATTGTCCGCGCTTCAAAAGGCATTGAACAGCAAATACCAAATTTCTGCCATTTATCACAGCGAGACGTTTGAACAAACCAAATCGTGGTTTACAACCGAAAAAACAACTAAAATGAAAGCAGTTACCTACACCCAATACGGCCCACCAGGTGTTTTGAATGTGGTGGATATTGAAAAACCAACGCCTAAAAGCAACGAAGTACTGGTGAAAATTCATGCAACTACTGTTACTTCGGGTGATACCCGCTTGCGCAGCTCAGATTTCCCTCCTGTTGCCTGGCTTTTTGTCCGACTGATGTACGGTCTCTTCAAACCCAAAAAGGAAATACTAGGACATGAATTTTCAGGAATTGTGGAAGCCGTTGGCAAAGATGTTACCAGCTATAAAGTGGGCGATGAGGTTGTTGGTACGCCAACCACGCTCACCTCTGGGTCCTATACCGAGTATCTATGTATTCCCGAAAACAGAAAGAAAGGGGTATTGGCGTTAAAACCTAAAACGCTAAGCATGAATGAGGCCGCAGCCCTGCCCGTTGGAGGAATGACAGCTTTATTCCTGCTGCAAAAGGCAAAACTAAATACAGGTCAAAATGTATTGATCTATGGCGCCTCAGGAAGCGTTGGAAGCTCTGCTATTCAACTTGCTAAAGCGAAGGGAGCCTCGGTAACAGCGGTATGTAGCAGTTCCAATTTCGACATGGTAAAATCTCTGGGAGCAGATGCTACTATAGACTATAAGCGTCAGGATTATTCTTTGCTCGATCAAAAATTTGATATCGTTTTTGATGCGGTTGGGAAAACCTCAAAATCAAAAGCCAAAAAAATTCTAAAAAAAGAAGGTCGCTTTGCCTCGGTCGCGGCTCTCACCAGCCCAGGTCAGGAGCACCTGGAGGAATTATGCAAACTTGCGGACGAAGGAAAACTCAAACCATTTATCAACAAAACCTTTCCCCTGTCAGGCATAGTTGAAGCTCATGAATATGTTGACAAAGGACGAAAAAGAGGGAATGTGGTGATCGAAATAGTCAAACAATGACCCTTGACTTCATCAAAACCAGACAAAAAAGAAATCATGGAAATAGTAATATACATATACAATGGAATGACAATGCTTGATGCAATCGGGCCCTATGAAATTCTGAGAAACTTAAGAGATGTAAACATCAGGTTTGTTGCCAGGAAAAAAGGAGAAATAACAGCTGATAGCCATTTTGTCCATCTGAATGCCAAATATGAAATCGATGAAATCCAAAAAGCAGATATTTTATTAATTCCAGGTTCTACCGTTGGATTTATCCGGGAAGTGAAAGACAAAAAAGTTTTAAATTGGATAAAGAAAATAAACGAGACCACTCATAAAACGGTAGCTGTTTGCACAGGCTCAATCATTTTAAGTGCAACAGGACTTTTAGAAGGTAAGAAAGCAACCTCACATTGGAAACCAATAGAAATGTTATCAAAATTTGGAGCAATTCCGACGAGAGAACGAATCGTTGAAGAAGGAAAGTTTATTACTTCGGCAGGAGTTTCTGCCGGAATTGACATGGCTTTATACCTCGCCAACACATTGAAAGGTGAAAAAGAAGCAAAAGCTGCTCAATTGGTAATAGAATATGACCCAAATCCTATGTTTCAATCGGGGAACTTTTCAACCGCAGAATCTGAAATAATTAAATTTGCAGAAAAGATGTTGATGAAAGACGCAAAAAAAGACTTATCACTTTGGGAAATGATTAAAAACTATTTCAGTACAGGACAATTTTTCAGGAAAGTCCCCCAAAGTCCCGAAGGGACGCTTTAATATAGCATGGGGCGAAGCCCCATGAAGGTAAATGCCCCCAATAGAAGTCCTGAAAGGACGCCATACCTAATATATCGCCCTTCCAGGGCTTTAAGGCCTGGTGTGAATGCCCGAATGATCGGGCTTTTCCCGATCATAGCATATGGCGTCCCTTCGGGACTTTGGGGATGTTCATCATTCATGCGTTTCATTTTTTGTCCTGTACTAAGAAAAACTATAACACATTGAAGTGATTTAACGTTTTTTGGCATTTAAAAGGAACTGCGGTATCCTTGTAGAAAACACTACTAATCAACAAGTTACCGCAGTTATGATCGAAATCTTATGTAAAGATATGATTCAACGTCATATTGTCCAATATTTGAGTCAAGGGAGTTGTGGCCCAGAGTGCCAGGCCGAAATATGGGAGATAGTTAATTCTACTTTGTCAAGTTAGAAAAAAACGTTAATTTTTGTGTATGTCTTAGCTGAACACCTTGGTGGTGATCTCTTCTCTCATGTTGAGAGCTACTGCCATTTGCTACGTAGTAAAACCCGTTTCTATACAGAACAGAGCTACCATTATCTTTGTGGTTTATTTCAGAGTGAGAAGCGAAATATTGAGAAAATGAGTGAAGAGGTAGCAGAAAGCGACTTACAACGGATGCATCACTTCATAAGTGAATCTCCGTGGGAGTGGCAACCTCTATTTAGCCAAATATCCCAAGAAGCGTATATCGATTTAAGTACGCCCCAAGGCCCTTTAGGCCTAATTATTGACGAAAGTGGTTGGGCCAAGCAGGGCCGCCATTCTGTTGGGGTAGCTCGTCAATACTTAGGTCGTCTTGCCAATAATCCTCAATCCGCCCCGCAAACCAAGCATCCTCTTAGAATTGACAGGCCTTCTGCCTCAGCAAGAATTAAGTTGTATGCCCAATTCAGAATCTTCGGAGAGAATAATTTAGAGGCTCTAAAGAGGGTTAGGAACATCAGCCAAACGACGTTTTAAGTGAGTTCTTGAATTGTTAAGTCGAATTAAAACGGGGTTTCATTCTTCTATTTTTAAGTTTTGTATAAAACCAATATCTAAATTGTACACCTACAATTGCCTATACAGTCATTGTAACGAGGCACCGAAACCATAATAAAAATCGAACAAAAGATGAAACACAAACAAAGCGATACAGACACATTACTTCTTAAAGCAGGGGAAGGTAGGGTTTATAATTGCGGTGCAATGACAGCAGTTTTCAAAGCAGATGAAAATGAGACTGCCGACAAATACAGCATTTCGGAATGGTGGCTTGAACCAAACTCTGACGGGCCTGGTCCACATCAACACGCGGAGAATGACGAAGTGTTTTACGGTATTGAAGGAACTGCCTCAATACTTGTTGGGAGCAACTGGATCGATGTTGAAAAAGGAACTTTTTTAAGAATCCCCGCAAAAACCATTCACGACTTTGCAAACAGGACAAATGAAAAATGCGGACTCCTTAACTTCTTTATTCCGGGTGGATTTGAGAGAAATATGCCTTCTATTGTAAAATGGTTTGAAGACAACAAATAATAACAGAAAAACTTTGCTGACAATATTGGGTCGATTGGAACACAAGTCAGGAAGGAATAAAAACGAAGCACCAATGAGGAGCCAAGGGAAGAGGACCCGCACACCCCACAATAGCAGCAAGTAAAATATGCCAGATGTAATTCAAATATTGAAATCGGTCGAGAGAATAAAGAAACCCGACTACTCGACAGAGGCCCGACAACTTCCTGGCCCATGGGGAGACAGTTTCGTTTCCAGGACAGGTTTCCTGGAAGACCATACTTTGTTTCTGCCGACTGACACGAAACATGAGCCTGACCTAAAAACTGCTGACCTGGTAATCATTCAAGACATTAACGGTTTTGACCCCTTCCTTGTAGAAAAGTCCTGGGACAAGACAACTCTCCCCGAATGGTTTAAAGACAGCAGAAAAAGCTATGTGCTTTCTACAAATCGGCAACTTATCTGCTTCAACCGTCCTTCAAAACCCAGGGCTTTCGAAATCTTCAAAATAGAAAAAAACAAATCCGGCACCTTTGACCTTCATTTAAACTATACAGCTAACGAATTTCATATCGGTATTCCAAAGCGAGATGACCACAAAATAGCTGAGCTCAAACTACACAAGCCCATTAGGTACAAAGTGAATGGAAAATCAGACTTTACCATGACGGGGAGAAAACAACGGACTTTTGTAGAATACGACTACATAATTGAATACCTGGGGCAGGCTGACAAAATAGAATTCAGAGACTTGAATAAAATCGAGAAAACGAAGACTATACCAATTGACAACTACAAACTCGTTGACGAGAGAAAAATATTAAAATGAAAAAACGACCTTCCTTTTTCCCAGCCTGTGTCGATTATTTAACGGAAAAATGGCCGGTATGACGCCACAAAAAAATGGCCGGCACTTCTCCCAAAGGCCAGCGAAAAACTTTGCCGTTTGTTGGATTTTGGGGATATTTAAGTTCAGACTAAAGGCCTAATGGAAAACATCCTTTCCCCATAAAATTTGTTACAAACAAAGCCATTGATGACGAAAATACGGAATGCTCATCTGATGAAGACCCAAATATGACATATATTCATGCCTCACTTGTTGCGGCAATAAACAAGATAAGCCAGTTTGAATAATGTATAAATTCAATGCTATATTAGAAATAATAGTTGGAAATCCATTTGTCTTTATTCCTTCCGAAATACTCGATGAGGTATTTCGGAAGGCAAATAAACGAAAAGGATATATTCCAGTCAAAGGAACAATCAACGGTAAATCTTATCAGCAAACCTTGGTGAAATACAGCGGCGATTGGAGGTTATACGTCAACATGGAAATGCTTAAAAATTCACCAAAGAGAATCGGAGAAGAAATTGAAGTAGGAATCGAATTTGACCCGAGCGATAGAACAATTGAACCTCATCCAAAATTGACTAAAGCATTATCTGAAAATAAAGAAGCAAAAGAGGTCTTCGATGAACTATCACCATCAAGGCAAAAGGAAATTGTCCGTTACATTTCACATTTAAAATCAGAAAAGAGCATTGATAAAAATGTAACAAGGGCGATTCATTTTCTACTTGGCAAAGAAAGATTTGTAGGTAGAGACAAACCATAAAAAAAAGAAAACTGTGCCCAATAAAACACACAACGGTCATGTCGGCTAAACGCGGGGTTTTTATAGAATCCAGCCAAAATCCAACGCTAAGGAATTCAGTCGAGTGATTTATCTGCCGGTGCCTTTCCCTTTTTCATCGTTTTCAAGGGGTTATTAACTCATTAGTGAGTTAGAAAAAACGGAGATTTTTTCTACCCAGGAATATGCCTTGTATGGTTCAGAGCGATTGGGTATCTTTAAACAAACAGATAGCCTCCGTATTATCGCCTTTAGCAGTACAGGCTTTGATACAGACGGCACGTTCCTTGGCAAAACCAGCATCGACACCCTGACTCAGTCAGCACCACCAGATACTTGTGGCATAGATTTCTATCGAGGCGATAAGCGCTTTGAGCTATCCAATCACCTGGGCAATGTACTGGCCGTAATCAGTGATCGAAAGCTGCAAACGTTGGATGCAGGGATGAGTTTGGGGCATTACTTCTCGGCGGATATTTGGTCTACTTCGGATTACTACCCCTTTGGTATGATCATGGGGGGGCGGTCCTGGAGCCAAAACAGTGATTATAGATACGGCTTCCAAGGACAAGAACAAGATCAGGAATTATACGATGGGGCTGTCTCATACAAGTATCGAGTACATGACCCACGCATAGGGCGTTTTCTTTCAATTGATCCGTTGAGTCCGAAATATCCTCATTACACTCCATATTCATTCTCAGGGAATAAAGTAATTCATGCGATAGAACTTGAAGGGCTTGAGGAATTTGAACTACATGAGACTTATGATAAGAAGGGCAAGTTAGCAAGTAGTGAATTAGTTTGGAATGAATCTGCAGAACCTCTAGAAGGTGATAATCTTTATCATCTTGTGACCTATCAAATGGAATATCAGGATTTGCTTGTTAGTGCTCCTATGGGACCTCAAGTTATTAGTGCTTCTCAATATAATTATGAAGGCTCATACCTCGAACCAACTTCAGTTCCTTCATCAGTATTCGGAGAAATTAACTATTACACATGGAGAAACCAGGATTTCGTCATTCGACATTCTTTAATGAAGTCCGGTGAGTCGCCTCCTGAATATTATTTAGGATATGGCGATAAATATATTAGAAAATTTACAGAATCGACGAGGGATAAACTTTCTCACGAGGGACAAATGTGGTTAGATAACGCATTGTTAAATCTTCAAATAGAAATGGAAGATGGCCTTGTGGAAAACCCTTTGTTGGAAGAGGATAGCGACCTTCATAAAGCTTTTGCATTTGATACTCATGTTCCAGCCTATGAAAATGCTGGTTTATTAAATCTATCATTTGGTGATTTATTAATTATTGGAACAACTCCTAGTTACTCAGATCTGTTAAGTGACGATGGCATACGCCAAGCTTTAATTGTAGCGGAAGATCTTGCAAAATATAAGGCATTAGAAGCAGGAGTAAAAACTGCAAATTGGGTATCTCAGCAAGTTATCGAGTCGCTAATTTCAACCATTAAAAAACAACTAAATCCAGATGGGTACTAAAGCTTTTGGGAGAGGTATCACAATTAAAGTGATTGTGATACTAGCCTTGTATTGGTTGGTTTCGGGTTGTGCCTTAGTCAAACCTCATTCTACATGTGAGGTCCAATTTAATTCAATAACTCCTGATGATTCTTTGTATCCTCTGTTTCAAAAGTTTGATATCAAAGACATTGATTTTATCTCAGATTCTTTAATAGTTTTTAGCGGAATTAATAGAAAATCTAAGGAGAGTGAAATAGGAACATTTAACCTTCGCAAACAATCTTTTGAGATTAAGTATTCTGTGATAGATAAAAATGACAAAATCCATCAAATATCTACAACAAGTAATGGCAAAATTGCTGCAATTATTACCCAAAGAAAGAATAGAGTTTTCAGCAAAACGGACGTAGTTATTTCACATAATATAGGCCAGAATTGGGATACAATCAGATCGGGGAAAAGGGAGAAAGGGAATTGTTTTTTATATGGTAATAATATATTTCTTCTTGAAAAAGAAAATGAGAAGTACAATTTTTTGCAATCTCGTGATGGAGGAAGTTCTTTTTCTGAAATAAAAGGATTTGATCAGTATAAACTTGTTGATATCACAACTATATGTCAAAGGGGTAGTAAGGTTCTGGGATTTGCTAGAATATCTTTTGGAAAGAATAGTAACTGCTTGTTCATTTTTGATTTAGAAACTAATTCTTTAAAAAGTATCCCCTTTTTCAAAGAAGGTTTTAGGACTACTATAATTGAAGATCAAAATAAAGAGTTGTTCTATTGTCACCAAAACAAGGAAGTTGAATTTTATGGTTTGAAAGATGGGGACCTTGAATTGATTAGAAAAATTACAATTCCAAAATCAGATATAATCGAAAATATCCTAACAGGTTCTAACGGACATCTAACGATTTTTACCTTGTCGCTCCTCAAACATTCAAATAAGCGAATGGTATACCATAGTTGTGATTCTGGTGCTTCTTGGGAAGCTTCAGAATTGGTATTTAAGAATCCCCAAATTTTTGTTTTCCAAAGTCATTTTTATCTCAAAAACCTTTCTGGATCAGTTTATCGATGGCCAAAATAATGAAGTAAGGTGTTCGTCGTTCACTTCGCAGCAGGTAGGTCGCCAGACATTCGCTAAGGCTCAGTCTGTCATCCTGGGGTTTTCATAGAATCCGGCCAAAATCCAACGCTAAGGATTTGTGTCCAGATGGCTTCTTAGGCTCCTAAGCCCTTTTCGTTGCTGATTTGTTTCAATATCGAATTCATACTTTCCGAAGATGTTGATGTGTTCAAATCGCGTAGGCCAGATGTGCCGCAGGTCGTTTTCGTCAACGTTTAAGCCTTCCTTTTTAAGCTGTTTAACGGCTTCCCACATGTAGACGCTGTTCCAGAGAATGATAGCATTGCTAATCAAATTCATGCAGCCGATCTGATGTTGTAATTTTTCATCGGTCTTTCGTCTTAATACTCCGCGATTGGCGATGCTGATATAGGCTTTCAAAGCATGAAGTGCTTCGCCCTTGTTAAGCTGTCGGTTAGCCCACCTTCGTTTTTCTTCGCTTTCATACCAGCCTAGCGCGTGAATCGTTTTGATCAGTCTTCCATATTGCTGAAAGGCTTTAGCCAAGTCACTTTTTTGCACAGATGCTTGTAGCTTCTGAATAGCCAAAGATGCGGTCACCCATCCCAGTTTCAGGCTCCCGACAAAGCGCAACATTTCATCCCAATTGCTGACGATATAGTCTGACTTAACCTGTTTGGAGAGCCTGGTTCGGACAAGAGGAAGGTCTTTCAAGTCTATTGTATCAAGCCGATACAGTTGCACATCTTTCAAGCCTTTGATACGCGGCGTAAAGGTCAAGCCCAACAGATCAAAGAGGGCAAAAATGATTTCAGAATAGCCGTTAGTATCGGTTGTGTGTTCAAAAATGGGTAGTTCGGTTTCATTGGCCAGAATTTCATCGAGCACATAGGTGGCATCCCGAATGGTAGAAACGGTAGCCTTGCCACCATACAAACTTAACTGGTCGCTGGCCCATGAGTAAAACGTGATGCCTGGCTTATAGCCAAAGTCGAGCAAGATGGCTCTGGCGCTGCGGTTTTTGCCAGAAACCGGAAAGCGTTGCCCATCCGAAGACGAGAAGGTTCCCTCTCCCCAAAAATGGCTAATATCAAGTTCGAATAAGTGATTGACCAATTGGGTATTGGCATTTTTAAGCGCCTGTTCATGAATAGACCAGGTTGCCGCATAGACGAGCAGGTGATGAGCCAGGCCACTGGTTCTGCTCATTTCGGCCAGACTAAAATTTGCTCCCTGGGCAAGGACGCTGGCATACAAATGCCTTAACTCCCTGGCATCTGAAGGAGCCTTTGATTCCGAAAGATGGGTAAAGCTTGCACTAAAGTTGGTCCATTGATCCACTTCGATCAGTAGGTCAGCGATGTCGAGTCGTGGCAGACGTTGAGCGATAGCCTGTTCGAGTTTCTTTACGCTTTCAGGCTGGTCTTCCTGCTCAAGAGGTGGTAGTATCCATTTATCCTGCTCAATTCTAATCACGCTGTTGGGGTCAACAAGCAGCTTTTCCACCCTTTCAGCCAGGATGGCCAGTTCTTCCCCTCGCTCCTGTAGCCTTACATTTCCATCCAGCGACGTATAGGTCAGGCGGGAAACTTCTTGCTTTTGTTCTGGCCAGATGGCCGAAGGGATCAGGTACGTTTGCTGGTTATTATAGCGCCGCGCATTTTTCACCCAAACACCTTCGGAACGGAGTGCCAGACGAAGTTCCCAGAGCAGTGCCATTTCATAATATCTTCGGCTTATGTTTCCATCAGTTGTGATAACATATTCCTTCCAGGGGGTTCGAATAAATTCCAAAGGGGCTTCAGGTGGAACGGGTCGCTTCCCGGAACGATCAAGTTCTTTGATGATCGCGATTGCCTCCAGTATAGGGTTTGTTTCCTGCTGCGATTCAAACTCAAGGCTGGCCAGTAAAGTAGGTACGAACCTGCGGATATAGCTGTAACGCTTGGCAAACAAATCAATCGCTTCATCCTGATGAGGGCGAATAAGTGCCGCTGTTTCATCAACTTCGTTCTGAAGATACTGACTGTCGTAGTGGCCAAATATCCGATTCCTAAGCGCCTGGTCAGGGATGTCTTGGTCGATAATCATGCGAATAATTTGGTGATAAGACCGCAGTTTGGCATTGGTTGACCTGGCAGCGCGAAGACGGATCGTTTTCAAGTCCTGTTTTGCATCGCTATGACAACTCCACAAGCACTGGTCAAACAGGTCAACTACGATATCGGTCATCTCTGCAAGGGTCTGTCTGACAAAGGGGATAAGCACAGCATATCTACGGCTTTCCGAGGAGCGAAGGAGCTGTTGATTGGTTGCTTTTGCGCCAATATTGGCCAATTGCTTCAGTCGATTGGGGTTGAACTGGGAAAGGTTCCATGTTTCAACACCGGCTTCTTTGAGGTAATTGATTTTGGCCAATGTTTCCCGTATTTGTGAGGCGGTATGATCATTGGGCATACGCTGTAGCCAGGTTAAAGGCGTTCGAATGTCTTCGTCTTCTACCGCTAATAACTGGTCGAGAAATTGTCTGGTTTCCTTTGTCAGGACAGGTTTTAGTTGCTCAAACAGGATGACTCTGGCCTGCTCTCTGGCTTTTACAACGAGTCTCTCCAACACGGTAAGTCCTGGTCTTAAGATCCGTTTCCAGCGTAAACGCTCTGTGGCGCTGCGAAGAAGAAAAGTAGGGTGATCATGTTCAAGAGCACGCTCAATCAACCATATTTCTAACTCATCAAGCAGTTCAGGCGTGATTTTCCAAAATCCTGTATAGGCCAGAAGCTGAGTTAAATGACCACTTCTAGTTTGTTCACGTGCGCCATAGTGCTGTAAATCAGCTACTGACCCTCCTAACTGATTAAGCAGCCAGTCCATGAGCGCCATGGGTGGTTTCAAAAGATCCTCTGGGATAAAGCCCAAGTATCGAAGCGTACACAGTTGGAGTGAAAACCCCAGCCGGTTATGGCTACCACGCTGTTTGGCAACTTCCTCCAAGTCCTGATTGGACAGGGTATAGTACTGACCTATATCACTGACGGCAATATCACCAGGAAAGCTGTTTAGGCGCTGGCGGTCAGCCGCCGAGAGGAACCTTTGTGGCATATCATAGGATTATAAGGAGTCCTTTGCTTTTCTGGGACGATAA
>JAUIGE010000034.1 GCA_030430205.1 Bacteroidia bacterium
GGGTTTTAGCTATTATTGGAACCATGTATTGGGCGCAGCTAATCGCCCAACGGGGCCTTTGACGAGCAGTCAATATTTTGTTTTGCAGGCGGTGGACGGCCTGGGCTGTGCTGCAACGGATTCTGTTTATATCCGGGTGAGCCCGGTCTTTATTGCAGAGGCCGGGCCGGACACGGCTTTGTGTCTGGGCGATAGCATTCGAATCGGCAGCGCGCAGCCTGCTTTGGGCGGCATCCCGCCTTACACCTGTCAGTGGGACAGCGCGGGAATGGCCTTCAGCAATAGCTGCAATCCTTTGGTCACAGGGCTCAGCCAACCGACCTGGTTTGTGCTGACGGTGACAGATTCCGCTGGATGTCCAGCGGTGGACTCGCTGCGGATTGAAGCAGCACCGCTGCTGCTGGCCCATGCGGGCGCAGATACGCTGATTTGTTATGGCGATAGCCTGCGGCTGCAGGGCAGTCTGACGGGCGGCATTTTTCCCTTTACTTTTCAATGGAATCCTGCTGGCTTTTTTTCAAATCCGAATCAACAAAGTCCCATTACTCATGGGCTATATTCAGATCAGGGCTTTTATCTGCAAATCACGGATTCTATTGGATGTATAAGCTTTGACACGGTTGCGGTAGATGTGAATGATCAGATTTTTGTTACTATTCAAAGTGATAGCATTTGTGATGGAGAGAATATTGTCATTCAAACCACCACGCAAGGAGGGAGTGCGCCCTATCAATTCTTCTGGAAGCCTGCGACATCTTTAAGCAGTCAAACCATTTCCAACCCGATGCTGATTGGGTTAAGCCAAACGACAGATTATACTTTAATTGTAACGGACGCTGTTTATTGCCAGGATAGTGCCTCGGCACGGATGACCTTTGTGCCGCTTCCACAGCCTGATTTTTCCATTAGCTATGCCTGTGCGCCCGACTCAGCCTGTGTCGGTCAAAATATTAGCGTAACTGATTTGACAGCTATTCCGGCGGGTAGTCCCCCCATTCGAAGTATCGAATGGGATATTGATTTTAACATAAATCCGGGAATTGACTATACAGGACCCTCAGCCAATTTTTCATACCAGAATCCAGGCCTTTATACCATCAAGCAATATGTTTGGTCTGAGGCGGGATGTCTGGATTCCCTGATGAAACAGATTCGTGTGGTTGAAGTTCCAACAGCCGCATTTAGTCTGGCGCCCCATCGCGCCTGTGCGCCATTTAGCTTTAACCTGACCAACCAAAGCACGGGATACATCCTTAGCTATGATTGGCAAATTTTTGGTCGGGATAAAAACGGGCAAGCTGTCCTGGTTTATAGCAGCCATGCGCAATCTCCTACAAATTTACCCCAACTCCCGCAAGGACAGCTCGGCGATACTACTTTTTATGCGCAACTCACGGTGGGAAATTGCTGTGGAACATCCACATTCCTGGATTCCATGACGATAGAGCCTTTACCCCTGGTGGGCTTTGCGACAACTGTTGACACAGGTTGTAGTCCCTTATTGGTTCGGTTTTTCCCCAATCAATTTGTTACTGTAGCTCAAACTGACAGTATCATTTATGATTGGGGGGATGGAAAGCAAAGCATTGTTTTCCCCAATCCGAGTGGCCCTATCAGATGGGATACCATCACGCATGTATTCCAGGGTTTACCCTTTAGAGATACGAGCTATGTGGTTACTTTGACCGCATTTACGCCATGTGGGGACTCAAGTATCAGCAAAGTGGTCCTGGTGCATCCCAATCAGGTGAGGTCTTTTTTCAATACAGCAAACTACATAGGATGTGAAGGATTGAGAACACGAGTCATTAACCATGCCGGCGGAGAAAATGTGATAGTAAGCTGGTGCTTTGATTTTGACACCCTATCGGGGCAATGTAATCTTCCTCCCGTCTATGCAGTAAAAGACACCCAGTACTTCACCTATACCCAGCCGGGGGATTATGTCATTGCACAATTTGTGACAGATGGTTGCAGCAAAGATACTTCCTACTTTAGCGTGCATGTGTGGCCGAATCCTCAGGCGAATTTCACTTTCAGCAATTTGTGCGAAGGAGATACGGTTATTTTCACCAATCAAAGTACGCTGAATGCACAGGCTAACCAGCAGCCCAGCAGCCTCTTTGGGTACCATTGGACATTTCCTCCATCTGACAGCAGCCAGCAACTGCATCCCAGCTATCCATTTGATAGTGCTGGGACCTATCAGGTACAATTAGTGGCTATAACCGACAAAGGTTGTAGGGATACAAGCGTACATGCTGTGACCATTTTGCCCCATCCCTCTCCTGGTTTTAGGATGGCAAATGTTTGTTTGAATGAAACAAGTTTGCTGTATGATGTGAGCCAGGGTGCAAATGGCGGGATACAATCCTGGTGGGTCAATTGGGGAGATGGAACAGACAGCCTGATGCAATCGCCACCGACTTTCCCCTTGAGTCATACCTATGCTCAGGCCGGGACCTATACCGTGCAATGGACCATCACTGATGGGCAGAGTTGTGAAGATAGCATACAGCAGCAAACTACTGTCTATCCCCTTCCTGATGCACAGTTCAGTGTCTCTCAAAGCTGCCTGGGTGATTCAGCCCAGTTCCATGATCTTTCAACTATTGCCACAAATGGTGGTAGCCTTTCCCAGTGGCAATGGCACTTTGGCGATGGAACAGTGGTCAGCCAGCAACAGGGGCAAGCTGCTCATTTGTATCAAATGTCTGGGGCATACACGATCAAATTGCTCCTGACGGATGTGCATGGCTGTCAGGATAGCCTGAGTCGCGTGATCGTGGTGGATTCGCTTCCGCAGGCTCGTTTTCAGGCTCAGGATGTATGCCTGGGAGATACTGTTATTTTTAGGGATCAATCACAGTCCACCCGACATCCGATCGTCTCCTGGCAGTGGGATTTTGGAGATCAGACACAGGCTTTTGGCCCGGCTCCCAGCCATTTGTATGCAGCTTCCGGTAGCTATACAGTAGGATTGACCGTGACAGATATTGTGGGATGTGAACATTATTTTAGTCGTTCGATCAGGGTTTTTGCGCATCCTGATGCAGATTTTCGCCCAAGTGATAGCCTGGGTTGTGTTCCCCTCCGGGTGAGTTTTACTGATTTTTCATCAGGAAATGGCAGCCCCATCAATGCCTGGCAGTGGGATTTTGGGGGTCAAAATACATCTGCTTTGCAAAACCCCACTTTTACCTTTGCGCAGGTGGGGACTTATACTGTCTCCCTGATCGTAAGCGATCAAAATCAATGTAAAGACTCTGCTTTTACAAATATTACCATTTACCCCCTCCCAGATGCTGACTTTTTATCCCCTGATACGATCGGGTGTGCAGAGAAAATCGTGAGCTTTCGGGATCGCTCTGTCTCTTCTTACCCGCTCAATTCGTGGGCATGGAACTTTGGGGATGGCAATTTCGGAACGGGAAGTAATCCTGGCCATACCTACAAGCAGGATGGTTGGTATGATGTGGAGCTGATCATTACCGATGCAAATGGTTGTACAGATACGGAGTTAAAAAGGGCCTACATCCGCCTGAGTCATCCTGTGGCTCAGTTTACAACCAACAATTCTTCGGCCTGTCCAGGCACAGACATTCAATTTCAGGATGCCTCCCAGGCAGACACCACGCTTGTGCAGTGGGAGTGGGACTTTGGCGATGGCAAATCAGCACGCGGGCGGCAGGTTTCACATAGCTATCTCTATCCTGGTTCCTACACCATCCGCCTGATTGTGACCAATATTTTGGGGTGTACAGATACGCTTCTGATGCCACAGCTCATCACCATCTATGAGCCACCGCAGGCGGATTTTGAGTTGCTCCCCCATCCTGTGTGCGCTGGCACATCCTTCGAAGCGATCAATCGCTCTACGCAGGGAAGCGGCGCTTTCCAGACGGTCCGCTGGAATTTTGGAAATGGCGCGTTGCAAACGGGCAACAGGGTTTTTCATACATATCCGACAGCAGGGAATTATCCCATTAGGTTGACGGTGGTGGATGTACATGGGTGTCGGGATAGTGTGGTGCAGGATCAGAGCGTGTGGTCGAGGCCGATGGCGGATTTTGAGGTGGTGGATGAGCTGGGCTGTGCACCTACGGAGGTGCTGTTTGTAGACCGCTCGCAGAGCGCTCTGGGCCTGGCGGGCTGGCTGTGGGATTTTGGTGATGGGAGTATTCCCGATACGGGGCGGCAGGTGCTGCACTTTTATACGGATACCTTTGCTTTTGATGTGCAATTGATCGTGACAGATGTGAATGGATGTGCCGATACGGTGGTGAAAGTGGCAGCAGTGGATCTGCGTTCAACAGATGTCATTCCCGAAATTATTCGTGCAACTGTGGAAAATAATGATCACGTATTGATCGAATGGAAGGCAATACAACAGCCTAATGCGGGGGAACTGCACCTGGAGCGGGCAGAAGGGTATTGGGGGGAATGGGAACTCTGGGCTACTATGGAGCCCGATATACAATCCTTTGCAGATCATAAGACAAATGTGCATGCTGTTTCCTACCGCTACCGTATCCGAATCAAGGACAAATGCGGTAATTGGGGGCCCTACTCCAATATAGGAAAAAGCATTTTGCTCAAAAGAAGTTACGGAAACAGCACGGCCCATTTTGACTGGACTTCCTATCAGAACTGGCGGCAGGGTGTTTGGCGCTATCAATTGGAGGGCGATGAAATGGCGTGGCAAACCATCTCGGGACCAGACACGAGTTTTCAGGAAACGGAATATAGCGGTTCTTTTTGTAGCTATCGAATCAAAGCAATAGAAAGAAATGGAAATCAGGCGATCAGCTATTCCAATGAAGTCTCCATCAATGTTGCTACCTCCGTCCATGTACCGGATGGCTTTACACCCAATGGGGATGGGGTAAATGACGAATTTTTTGTTGTAGCCAGTACTGCCATCCAAGACTATGACCTCAAAATATTTAGCAGATGGGGAACCTTGATTTTTGAAAGCAGTGACCTAAGCGAAAAATGGGATGGCACCTACAAAGGGCAGCAAGTGCCCGAAGGGGTTTATGTATATGTAGTAAATGTGGTCGGTACTTCTGACTGTGGAAGAAAGGCAGAGAAGAAAGGTACGGTGACGGTGATACGGTAGCTGTCTAGTCCTGAAGTAGCCTTACACAGCAAGTGCAAAAATGGCAACAATTAGCAAACGATACGATGGTATACTAAAGCCCATTCCAAACACTATTCCTAACGATCTGATAGACAGGGGTTTATAAAAACTTGTGGGGCGAATGCTCTATTATGATAATGTGCTCTCCATGAACGGGCTGGCATGCGCTTCCTGCCACATTCAGCAAGTTGCTTTTTCTATCCCGGGCCCCGGACCTACAGGAATGGCTGTGCCTTCCCATGTCAATCTGGGATGGAATCCGGAGTTCGGATGGGCAGGAGGGGAAAAGATGCTCGACCATGTGGCACTGGCAGACCTGGAAGAAGGAAATGTATTTCTGAATGCAAATAATGACAGTATCCTGGTACGTCTGACACGCCATCCCCAATACCCGGAGATGTTCCGAAAAGCATTTGGGGTAGATATCCTCCAGGTGCAGCTTGCGGAACGCAAGGAGTATATCAGCTTTGCGCTGGCGCAATTCATGCGGACACAGATTTCGGGTGACTCCCGTTTTGACAAATTCATGCGCGGAGAGGCAGGCGGAAACCTGAGTGCATCTGAGTACAAAGGCTATGGTATCTTTTTTTCGGAAAGAGGAGATTGTTTTCACTGCCATGGCTTGCCTTTATTTACCAATGGTAGCTTCAACAACAATGGCCTGGATTCTGTCTTTAGAGCAGGCAATCTGGGACGCTTTGCCGTCACGGGAGACTCCGCAGACCTGGGAAAATTCAGGTCACCTGGCCTGCGAAATATCGCTTTAACAGCTCCCTATATGCATGACGGACGTTTCCAGACGCTATAGGATCGTAGGTCCGATCACGGACATTCCATCCTCCGCAGCACATACTCCCCATCTCCAAAGAGATCCAGGCTCATAGTTGCATCGCCATTGGCATTGGTGGGGGCAATGTAGCCAGAGGCGCCGGAGCCGCCCATCGTGGCCGATGCCTGTGCTTTTACGATGGCAAAGAAAGGCACCGTGATACGGGGAGAGCTGGGCGTAGGCGATTTTCCCGGTTCTACCAGGATAAAGGTGATAGTGATGGTACCGCTTTCATTTACCTTTTTCGTGGTGCTCCAGTGACTAAAACACTCGCAAATCTGCTCATGGCTGAGCCAGTTTCCGATTTGCTTAAAGAGCGAATTGATAGTCAGGGTTTTGAGCACTTCAACAGGAATCTGCGTAGGCTTTTTTCCTGCGTCTTTGGCGGCTTCTACAACCTGTTTGATGATCGATTGGTTAGCTGTCAGCACTACCGTGGTGCTGTTGGGATTGAGAGCGCCTGTCTGGCCTTTCATCAGAAAAGGAAGGAGCATCAGGATAATCAGGCTGAGGTTTTTGAGATTTTTCATGGCGGTTTTTGTTACAGGTGAAAAAGTGTTTTTGGAATATATCCAAAGGTAGGAGCTGAACCTATATAGCGGAATACCTCAAATGAGGTAAAATGATTTCACGGGTTTCATTCAGCTTATCAGCCACATTTCTGCCTTTTTCCCTAAGTTCGCGCCAAAATGATAAAACATGGCAGATATACTTCCCCAGATACAGCAATTATTCATCAAGTTGGAGGCAGAGGATGAAAGCGTGCTTTCCCTGATGCTCTCCGCTTCCGGCTCACTCAATCGCATGGGCGATGGGAGCGGTGATCCCGAAGTGGCCCGATTCTTTATGGGCAGTAGCCCGGAGCCCCTTTTTCAGCAGCTGATCGCGGGTATGGATGAAAAAGTCTTCGAGCTCGCAGGCCGCTATGAGCTGCCCTACGAAGGAGGCGAACGCCTCAGGCTCACCCTCCACTTCAAAGGCGAGAAGCTCGATACCGGCTTCGAATTCAGCTACGGCTCCGAGTCCATGGGACCGCCAGAAGAGCTATTGGAGATCGTAGAACAGGCCGTCGCCCTGACGGATGGCTGGTATGAGGCACAGTTGATGAAGAATAAGAGTAATTAATTCATTTACTCAATTCTCTCGCTCTGTCAAAAGCGGCTGTCAGGCCGCGCTCCAGTGAGGGCAGGAAATTGTCTTCCTTGAAGCTTCTGAGCGCTGCCTCGGTGGTGCCGCCTTTGGAGGCGACGCGTGCCACCCACTCCTCGCAGTGGAGTTCATCCTGATTGAGCAGGTCGATCGAGCCATGAAAGGTCTGACGCACCAGGAGTTGCGCCTCGGAGCTGGAAAAGCCCAGCTTTTTGGCTACTTCCATCATGGAATTCATGATGAAGAAGACATAGCCCGGCCCACTGCCGGAGATGGCCGTTGCCGCATCTATCATCACCTCTTTATCTGTATAAAGCGTTTTTCCGGTTGTATTGAGCAGGTTGTGAACCGTGAGCAGCTCGGAGCGGCTGACAGCCTCTGTCGTGGTGAAGACGGTCATGCCCTGACCGACCTGGGAAGGCAGATTGGGCATCGCCCGGATCACTTTCTCCGTCTTCAGTTTTTCCGACATGGTCTGAATAGATATTCCCGCCATGATCGACAGCACCAGCTGATTGGGACGCATATAAGGCCCTACGGCCTCCGCCACAGCAGGAAAATCCTGCGGCTTCACACTCAATATGATGAGGTCCATCTTTTGCACAAAAGGCCCGGCCTCCGGCTGCACCTCATGACGGCTGAGCCGTTTGATCTCATCAGCGCGCTTTGCGCTGCGATCTATAAAATACAAATCCGCCGGGCGGATGATGTCTGCATTGACAAAGCTGTGGGCGTATGTCAGGCCCATATTGCCTGCGCCTATGATGAGGACTTTCATGTTGATTTTTTATTTAGCGCGCAAAGGTGAGCAGATGTTTGTAGAATTTCAAGCTGCTGGTAAAACCATTCTTCAGGTAATCACCCCTCCAAGAGCAACCACATGCTCCCAAAACTCAGGATAAGACTTCCCCACCACAGCGGGGTCTTCAATCTCCAAATATGGCAACCGCAGCGCCAAAGGCGCAAAAGCCATCGCCATGCGGTGATCCTCATAGGTATGGATGCGGGCAGCCTCTGCCCGAAAATCGCCGCGAATCACAAATTCGCCCTCCTCCTCTTCTTCCATCCTCACGCCAAATTTGGCGAGTTCCTGTTGCAGGGCCGCGATGCGGTCGGTTTCCTTGATGCGCAGGCTTTCTAGCCCGCTCATGCGGACAGGCACATGCAGCGCGGCTGCGACCACGGCCACGGTCTGAGCCATATCAGGGATATCTGAAAAGTCCTGCGAAAAGCCTTGCTGGCTGACAGTTCCGTTTTTTTGGATCAAAACGCCATCTTCCTGAAAGCGGGTCGTGACGCCAAAATGCGTCATGACTTCTGCAATGGCAGCATCGCCCTGGGTCGAGTCCTGGCGCAGGCCCAGCAGCTTCAGCTCTGCTGATTGGCTCAGGGCCGCCATGCTATACCAATAGCTCGCCCCCGACCAGTCGCTTTCGATGCGGTAGGGGACCGCCCGGTAGCTTTGCTCAGGCACGATCAGGCTATCGCCTTTCCACTGGCTCTGCGCACCGAAAAGCTGCATCAGCTTGCGCGTCATTTCAATATAAGGGCGGGAACCGATTTTGCCGGTCAGATGAAGGGTCAGTCCCCCCGCGACGCGGGGGGCCACCATCAGCAAAGCTGAGATAAACTGGCTGCTGACATCTCCGCGAATGCGGATCTCGCTGCCTTGCAAAGGCTTGCCCTGGATTTGGATGGGCGGATAGCCCTCTTTTTCGAGGTAGCGGATCTCAGCGCCGAGTTGGCGGAGGGCATCGACGAGTATGCCGATGGGGCGCTGTTTCATGCGGGCTGTGCCCGTGAGGAGGCTGTCGCGGCCGGTGGCAGCGGCATAGGCCGTGAGAAAGCGCATGGTAGTGCCTGCATCCAGCACATCGAGGCGATGTTCATCCGACGCCAAAAGGCGGATCATGGTCTGGGTATCTCTCGCCGAGGCGAGCTTTTGCAGCCGGGCCGGCTGGGGAGAAAGTGCATTGATGATCAGGGCGCGGTTGCTCTCACTTTTGGAGGCAGCCAGGGGGATATCGGCTTGCAGATGAGGGGAATGAAATTGAAGGCGAATCATTTGTACTAAATTTGAAGACATTTACCCCCGCAAATCTGGGTATTCCGCGCCTTTTATTTCAATGATCCTGTACTTTTCGGACGATATCTATTTTTCGAAAACGATTACAGTTGTTTTTTTATCAAAAAGCCCTGATATATTGGTTTTTACGTAAAAAAGTATTTGTTTTGCGCCCGATTTCAAAGGGCTTAAAAATAAGTTAAATTTCAATGAAAGAACAACATATTAAATGGCATTCGCAGTGGATTTCAAGAGAGTTTGAAATGCTGGTCTTTGGTGACCGCGGATACCCACTTATTATTTTTCCAACTACTGCTGGTCAGTATTATGAAGCTAGAAATTTCCTGTTGGTTGAATCTATCCGCTGGTATGTAGAGCAGGGATTGGTTCAGGTATTTTGCCCCGATGGCATGAATCAGGAAAGCTGGTATAACAAAGGCATTCACCCTGCCGATAAAGTACGCACACACAATGCCTACGAAAATGTCATCCTTCATGACATCGTAGAGAAAGTACGCTGGAATACAGGTGCCGGTAAGGTAGCTGTGGCAGGTTGTAGCTTTGGCGGTTTTCAGGCAGCCAACTTTGCCTTCCGTCACCCAGGTATTGTAAGTCACCTTTTCAGCCTCAGTGGCGCTTTTGATATCCGCTCATTTATGAATGGATATTATGACCAGAATACCTATTTCAATAATCCTACAGACTTTCTGCCTGGCCTCAATGATGGCAGCCTCTGGCAGATGGATATCGTTTTGGGAGCCGGTGAGCATGACATCTGTCGTGCAGACAGCGAGCAGCTTTCGGGCATTTTGCGTGCAAAAAATGTTAAACACTGGTTGGACATTCGTCCCAATCAGGTGCATGACTGGCCGCTTTGGCGGGATCAGTTGCCGCATTATTTGTCTCGCATCAATTTTAATTAAGCGGGAATTTTTACCTCAATTTTAGACTATAAAACCTAGACATAATGAAAAAAATTGGCATCTTATTCGGAAGAGAAAAGACCTTCCCACCTGCATTGGTGGATCGCATCAACAGCAAAAATGTAAAAGGCATCATGGCTGAGCCTGTGCAGATCGACAGAGTCGTACAAGGCGAAAGCTGTGGCTACGCTGTGATCCTGGACCGCATCTCTCAGGATGTACCTTTTTACCGCTCTATGCTCAAGAATGCAGCCGGTACAGGTACTGCCGTCATCAACAACCCATTTTGGTGGAGTGCTGATGAGAAATTTTTCAATAACGTATTGATGACAAAAATCGGCGTTCCAGTGCCGAAAACTGTCCTTTTGCCTTCTAACGCTCGTCCTGACGACACCACTGAGGAGTCTTTCCGCAACCTCATGATGCCGATGGCATGGCCTGAGATGATCGAGTATATCGGCGGATTTCCTGCCTATATGAAGCCTCACTCCGGTGGAGGATGGAAGTCAGTGTACAAACTGGAAAGCATGGAAGAGCTGTTTGAAAAACATCGTGAGACGGGCCAGCTCGTCATGATGTTGCAGGAAAACATCGACTTCACCGATTACTTCCGTTGCTACTGCATCGGCCAGAAGCATGTACACATCATGCCATATGAGCCTCGCAACCACTTCCACGAGCGTTATTTGCCTAAAACAGAAGCTGATTACCCCAAAGAGCAGATGGATCTCGTGCGCGAGACCGTGCTGAAAATCAACAAAGCGCTGGGCTATGACTTCAATACAGTAGAGCTTGCTTTCCGCAATGGTGTGCCTTATGCCATTGATTTTTGCAATCCTGCACCTGATGCTGATGATTTTTCCGTTGGTCCTGTTAACTTTGAGTGGGTGGTCGAAAATATGGCCAACTACCTGATCGAGCGCGCTCAGGCTCATGATGCTAAAAAGAACAATCTGAGCTGGGGTGAGTTTGTGAAAGGTGCTGTGGCTGAAACCACACCCAAAGCAAAAAGCACACAGAAAAAAGCAGCAGCTCCCGTGAAGAAGACAACCACAACCGCAAAGAAACCCGCAGCTACAGCTAAGAAGCCTGCGGCTTCTGCGAAGAAGGCGGCTTCTCCAGCGAAGAAAGCACCTGCTGCAAAAACCAAATAAGTTTATGCAAAGATACCGGCTTGCCATTCTGGATATGAATAATGATGTGCCCAACCAGGGCATGCGCTGCATCAAAGAAATCGCCAACGATCACCTGGATCGCCTGGATTGGGACACTTTTGATGTGCGTGCAAAAGGAGAGGTGCCTGGCACCGATTATGACATCTACATATCAAGTGGCGGGCCGGGTAATCCATTGGATGGGGATGGCGACTGGGACAAACGCTACTATGCGCTGCTGGATGCACTTTGGGCATATAACCAAAACCCTGCAAACAAGCGCAAGAAGTACGTTTTTTTCATTTGCCATTCCTACCAGATGGCTTGTCAGCACTTTGGTGTTGGGAAAATTTTTCCAAGAGGGAGCCGCTCTTTTGGGGTGATGCCGGTCTTTAAGACTGAGGCCGGGAGGCAGGAGGAGTTGCTCGAAGCTTTAGGAGACCCGCTCTATGCGGTGGATGTGCGGGATTTTCAAATCCTGGAGCCCAATGAGGAGAGGCTCGAAGAGATGGGCGCTTCTATACTGGCTATCGAGCAGGAGCGCGAAAAGCCCAATTTGCCCCGCGCGATCATGGTCGTGCGCTTTTCCAATGAATTTTTTGGAACCCAGTTCCACCCCGAAGCTGATGCCGATGGCATGAGCCGTTATTATCAATTGCCCGAAAAACGCAAGGAAACCATAGACACCTATGGAGAGGCGAAATACAACGAAATCATTGAGCACCTCAATGACCCCGATAAGGTAGAACTTACCCGAAAAACGCTGATCCCTTCTTTTATCCTGCAAGCTATCTACGCATGGGATAGCATCCTTTCTCCAACCATTTAATTTCTCCTCAACCAACTTCTCTCCATGAAGCAAGACATCCGGAAGGCCTTCAATGAATTTTTCACTGAAGAAAAATACCAGGCCTTTATGCACGATTTGAATACGCATTTTGACCACAAGATCAACTTTCGCGTAGCAGAAACGCCCATTTTTATCGAAAATGCCTTCAAGGAAAAGCTGATGAAAGCTTCTGCTGACATCAAGGCGTTTTTGGTGCGTCCTGATCTCAAAGAGATCACCAAAGATGCCGTGCCGGCCCGGTACAATGTGCCTGCAGAAAATGAGCATCCGCTCTTTATCGTGGTGGACTTCGCAGTCTGCGAAGGAGAAGATGGGGAATTGATTCCCCAAATGATTGAGTTTCAGGGATGTCCATCCCTTTATTGCTACCAGGATTGGGTAGCTGCCAAGTACCGGAAGCATTTTCCGGTGATTCCGGAAAGCGCCAATCACCTCGCCAACAAGCTCGACTCCGAGCGCTATATCAACATCCTCAAAGAGGCTATCCTGGGCAACCAGCCTGTGGAGAATACCATTTTGCTGGAAATCGACCCCAGCAGCCAGAATACCTCCATTGACTTCTTTTGTCATGAGGAAAAAATAGGCATCAAGGCCGTATGTCTCACCGACATCATCAAGGAAGACCGCAAGCTGTTTTATATGCGGGAAGGCGTGAAAACGCCGATTCACCGGATTTATAACCGCACCATTTTTGATGACCTGATCCAGCGTACGGATCTCAATCCGGACTTCAAATTGACACAGGATGTAGATGTGGAGTGGGCAGGCCATCCCAACTGGTTTTTCCGCATCAGCAAATACACCATGCCTTTTATTGATAGCCCCTATGTGCCGAAAACGGAATTTTTGCATGAAATAAAGGAGATTCCTGCGGACCTGGAAAATTATGTGCTGAAGCCTTTGTTTTCCTTTGCAGGAAGCGGGGTGATCTTCGATGTGACCCGGGAAGATATCGATAACATTCCGATGGAATCCCGTTCTGATTATATTTTGCAGAAAAAAGTCACCTATGCGCCCGTTGTGCAGGCTCCTGATGGCCTGGTGAAATGCGAACTTCGCTTGCTTTACGTCTGGCCGGAAGGCAGAGATGCACCCATGCTGGTGACCAATCTTGCCCGCCTCAGCAGGGGAAAATTAATTGGGGTGAAATACAACAAAGACAAAACCTGGGTAGGAGGAAGCGTCTGCTTCTTTGAATCCTAAGGCTTTTCGGCCGTCGTACTGTCGTTGGCGCCCCGGCTAATCTCTTCCTGTATAGGCTGAGTGGGGCTTTTTGTCAAAAAGAATAGAAAATCCTTTTTGTCCTTCTCGGGATATGTGATGGATATATATTCCAATTCGCCTTTTTTGTCCCGCTCATAAGCACTGACAGAAGTAAGAATTCCATTGATGAATTTTCTTTCCTCATGGAGTGTGCCTCTTCGGTATTGGGACTCCTGCCTGATTTCCAACGCAGGATTTTTATAGCGGATGACATGCTCCGTTACCTGACCCACATCATTGTAAGTGAAAGCTTCTTCTCTGGTAAGCTTTTTTTCTGCAAAAAAATAGGTGCGGGCGATGCGATTTTCCTGATCATAAGTGAAAGTCTGGTAATTGCTGTAGTGGTCATTTTCCTCATTGGCAAAAATCTGTTTTACCAGCAAATTTTCCGGGCCATATATATGGTAAACATTTTGGCGAAGGGTATCCCCACCAAGTCGTTGAACTTCCCGGGAGATCAAATCTCCCTTGAAATCATAAGCAAAAAGAAGGGTTTCTATGGGTGAGCCATCTAGCTCCCTTTTTTCCTCCTTAATTACCTGAGAAAGAGGATTGTATGTCTTTTCTACATAATACGAATTGGGTTCCTCGATCAGTTCGAGTTTACTTAGCAGGCGACCGGCCCTGTCATAGAGTCTGGCAGATACGATCAAGCTGTCAGCTTGCATATCTCCTCCAATCTGACTTATCCGAATTCCCTGTATGAGCTGAGGGTTTTGTGCTATCGAAGGAAGGTTTGCCAGCAGAGCAACGAGACAGAAAATTGTAAAAATCTTCATAGCAATAAAATAAAAAGTGGCAAATATAGGCCCATGCAAAATGGGGCGAATAGATTATGTGAGAGGTGGAATTACAGAAGGATGAATGATCTTATTCCCTTAATATCAGAAAGATAAGTCATACATGCAAACTTCGGGCCTGAATGAAAATCCAGGCTCTGGAATGAATCAGGCGTGTAAGATTGTTTTGAGAAAAAGTTATTTTAGGTTTGGGAAAAACGGCTTATAAGTCCTTAGGAACGGTGACGAAATAAACTATCAGTTTCATTTTGCGCCAGGAGGTGTCATTTCGACGAGTCTTCGAGGAGAAATCTCCTGAGTTATTGACAATCAGGCTTTTAATGCATGAGTTCAGGAGATTTCTCCTCGCAAAGCCTCGTCGAAATGACAAACTACTTGAAACAAACTGATGATTTATTTTATCGCTATCCCTTAAGGGCGATAATCTCTGTTGCTGATCTCAAAATCTGCGGGTAGCTCAAATTGTTCCATGGAAAATTCACGGGATGTAATATTTTTTATTGTGGTCATTACCGTAAGATCGGGGGTCTTGCGAATGATCTTTAACGGAATTCTGCCATCCAGGCCATTTACCAAAAAGAAAGGCTTTGCCCGTTTTTTTCCTTCGTAATCTGCCAGATCTACCTGGTACTGATTCGACACAAAAAAGGTGAAATAGTCTTTGTCTTTCCTCATGTGATACACATCACAGAGGATGCCATTGACTTCTGCTGTTTTATCCGCATACTCGGCGACAGGAGGCTCCTGCTGGTGGGTCTCCCGGTTGATGTCCGTATGGGCGGAATATTTAAACGCCTTTTTTTCAGCAACATTCACACTGTACTCTATGTCCTTTTGGTTGACATACATAAAGGTTTTGGGATATCTACCACCTTTGAGGTTGATGATATAGTTGCCCCCTTTCATGTGAATTTCCAATTCATTATTTGCTTCATTGGTGCGGAGGTTGTCCGCATTCGGGCCGGTAAATTTCACTTCATAAGTGATAGAGCCCTCAAAAGGAGCGACTTCTGCTTCCTGAGCAAAATTGAGGTGCATAGCCATCAGGCTAAAGAGTACAAGGCTAAGAATGGATTTCAATGTTTTCATCAATTTTGATTTTCTGTTAAATACTACGCTTGCGCTCACTGCTTATTGTTCCTGAGCGAAGCCCTGTCAGCTGAGGAATGGATCAAAATTTGGAATTGTCATCCGATTCTGAAAATCCGGCCTCAAAACTTCTCCTTTTTCTCTTAGTACAGGACAAAAAATGAAACGCATGAATGATGAACATCCCCAAAGTCCCGAAGGGACGCCATATGCTACATATTAGGTATGGCGTCCTTTCAGGACTTCTATTGGGGGCATTTACCTTCATGGGGCTTCGCCCCATGCCATATTAAAGCGTCCCTTCGGGACTTTGGGGGACTTTCCTGAAAAATTGTCCTGTACTGAACTGAACCTTTTTCTGATAAAGGCTCCTTTTTCCGATACCTTTTCCTGCCTGACCTACGTTTTTCATTCAGCAGGCTTTTTATACATTTTCAGATTATTCTGCGTAAATTTACTTGATTTTCAGCCAATTGATAAGACCATTCAACCATGAAAGCTAAAGCATTTTTTGTCCTTCCTTTTTTGTTGCTCCTCTTACTGAGTGCATGCGAAGAAGATGACCTCTCGACGGTCTCCTTTGAAGACAGCAAGCTGCGATATCACCGCAGTGTCACACGTATGGAAGCCAATAAGTTGGGCCGTTATCTCAGTGAGAAAGGGTTTTTTCAAAGAGGGAAAGCACAGGAGGTAATTATTTCCAAACAAGATTACGAATACGAAGTCCTCTGGGAAGTCGATCGTGACTTTGTGCCACATCCCGAAATCTTGTCCTATTTCTATGACCTGAGGGATAGCCTGCAGCAGCAGGTCCATGAAAAAAACACCCTCCGTATGGAGCTTTTTAGCAACGGGAACCGCTATGAGCGATGGGAGATGAGGGATAAAATACCGCCCTATTTTCAGACAGAAAAGCATGTTATTTACTACAAGGAATCCGTGGAGTTGCCACTGGTGCAGCAGTTTGGAGAAGCCCTGGATCAGGCAGATTTTTTAAATCCTGATGGGGAAGTATTTATGCTGGAAAATGACAAAAGCTCCATATTTCTGGGCCTGGCGTCTGGTATTCGCAGATCAAATGAGTTTAAATCGCGTTTCTCAGAGTTGAGAAGCAATATGCTGCAAGTGATAAATAAGGATGCCAGGTTGATTTTTGAAATCAGAGATCCTATGCTCGATGCCATCGAGGAGTCCATTTCTGCTCCATTTTACCCCAATTCTACTTCTGCCAACGGCATCAGAATCAAGTACGATGAGAGCATCAGCAGAGACGATATCCGCATTCTGCGGGATTTTATCCAGTTCAAACGTATGCAAAGCCCCGAGTGGATTGTTTTCATACAGACAGATGAAGGCGAGGGAGACCGCTACAAATTGATCATTCCTGTGGATGACATAAATAACCTGGAAGAGATCGAAATCGCCAAGAATTTTGCCAGAGCGATGAGCCCGCGCCTGCGCAACAGCTATATAGATGTGGAGCTGCTGGATGAAAAGAACGATAACAAAAAGCTGATCAAAGCTGAAAGCTTGTAGAAGAAAAGCAGCTGTTTGCTGAAAGTAAGCGGCAGCTTGTTCAAAATATTTGCCCGCTTAGGGAAGGTTTGCTAAACTGCTTTTGTTTAGCAAACCTTTATTTTTTAGCAATGGCATTTCTTTCCTATCGAAATTTGAAAATCCTTATCCAGTTGGCCTTCTGGCTGGGATATATCACCATTGCTACCCTTGTTTTTTCCATGGTTGTGCCACCTCAGTGGGCATTGATGCGCACCCTGATGATGGCTTCAGTTCACATCTTGCTGGTCTATTTCCACCTTTATTTTATCTTGCCTCGCTTTTTTGACAAAAAGAAATACCTCCAATATGGGGCCTTGCTGGCTGTATCGCTGACAATAGCGGTGCTATTGAAGTCCGCAGGCGACCGCCTGCTGATCGAATGGTCGGACCTCAACGGGCCGCTGGCCCGCTATAAAGATGGGAATGTGCCCATCCTCTCAGGTCTGGTGGCAGACCTGGTCTTTTTGTTTATCACAACGCCTGTGCGTTGGATGGACGAGTTTTACAAGCGCAAAGCGCTTCAGGAGCGCTTTCAGACTCATCGGCTTGCAGCCGAGCTCAAATTTCTCAAAACACAGGTAAACCCCCACTTTCTCTTCAATACCCTCAACAACCTCTACAGCCTGGCCTATACAGGCTCCGAAAAGACGGCGCCCATGATCCTCAAGCTTTCTGAAATGATGCGCTATATGCTTTATGAAAGCGATGCAGAACAGGTGCCTCTGGACAAAGAAATCCAATACATCCAGAATTATATTCAGCTTCAGCAACTCAAAACAGAAGAGGAACAACAAATCATTTTTGAAGTCCTCGGAGAAACCGCAGGCCTGCAACTTCCGCCCATGTTATTTGTACCACTTGTAGAAAATGCCTTCAAACATGGTAATTTGGAGGAAAATGGCTGGCTAAAAGCTAAAATAGAAGTGGAAGATAAACGGCTGATATTCAGCATCCACAATTCCTTCCGACCCCATCAGCAAAAGGATCCCGTCGGCGGAATCGGCCTCGAAAATGTGCGAAAACGCTTGCAGCTTCTTTTTCCCGAAAAGCATGAATTTAATGTGGAAGAAAAGGACGGAGTCTTTGGTGTGAGGCTTATTTTGTAGAGAGGCGAGAGGCGAGAGGCGAGAGGCGAGAGTAGAGAGTAGAGAGTAGAGAGTAGAGAGGCGAGACCTGGACCCGAAACCCGAAACCCGAAACCCGAAACCCAAAACCCAAAACCCAAAACCCAAAACCCAAAACAAAAAAATGCGCTGTATAATAGTTGATGACGAACACCTGGCCCGCAAGCTGCTTAGCACCTATCTCAGCAAGATACCTGAGATAGAAGTTGTAGGGCAGGCAAAAAATGCCATGGAGGCATTGAGTCTGCTGGAAAAAGAGCAGGTGGACCTGCTTTTTCTGGACATCCAGATGCCCGATCTGACGGGCCTGGAATTGCTTCGGACCTTGCCAAAGGCACCTTTTGTGGTTTTTACCACTGCTTACTCCACGCATGCTGTGGAGGGTTTTGAGCTGGATGCGGTCGATTATCTGGTGAAACCCGTTTCATTTGAGCGCTTTGTACAGGCGGTGAATAAAGTCCGGGAACGCATGAAGTTAGCTGCTGGCCAGCAGCTTGCTCCTGCTCCGGTAGAAGCGGAGAAAGATCATTTCTTTGTGAAAGTGGATTACAAACTGGTGAAGGTGATGTTTGAACATATTCACTATATCGAAGGCATGCGTGAGTATGTGGCCATTCACACACCCGCAAAGCGGCTGATCGTCTATCAGTCCATGAAAAACCTGGCAGATATACTGGCCTCGCGCCAATTTTTCCGCATCCACAAGTCCTATATCGTCTCTCTCAATCATATCGAGAGCGTCTACGGCAATGTGGTACAAATCGCAGGCAAAGAGCTGCCGATAGGCAAAAGTTATAAGGATGCATTTATGGATCGCCTCGAAATGCTATAGGAGAAAGTTCATCGCACATTTTTCCCCATCAACTTGACGCTATGCTCGTAAGCCTCCCGGTTGCGGGTGCTGACTTTGTATTCAGCGGCAATCTGAAGCGGGGAGCGCTGCTCCAGATCAGGCTGGAGAGGATCTCCGCCATATTGAAGCAAAGCGGCCACCAAATCCGGCCGTCCGGCTGAGGCAGCATAGTGGAGGGGCGTGCGCCCCTGATAAGGTCCCCATGCGGGGATATTGGGGTTGGCACCTCGGGCAAGCAAACGCCTGGTGAGGGAAAGGTAGCCGTTATAAACGGCCCAATGCAGGGCTGTGAGCCCTTCGTTGTCGGGTTGGTGGTTGATGTCGGCCCCATGGTCGAGCAGGATCTCGGCGAGCAGATCATCGCCATTGTAGCTGACCATCTCCAGGGCGTTTCGCCCTCTTGTGTCGCCTGCTGTCAGGCAGGCGTTGACATCCGCATCATGCTGTATCATATAGAGGGCAGCCTCTGACATATCCTGTTCACAGGCCACCAGCAGAGGCGTCCAGCCTTCGGTGGGATCCTGGTAGTGAATATTGGCACCCTGGCCAAGTAAAAACTGAACAAGTTCAGACTGACGGGCATTGAGTGCCAGCATGAGCGGGGTCCAGCTTCGTTTTGGGGTGACTTTGTCTACCGTAGCGCCTGCTTCAAGCAGGAGCTTGGCGGCATCCAGATGCCCGATGGCACTGGCCACATGGAGGGGGGTATTGCCGAAGGCGTCTTCGGCTTCAGGGTTGACACCCTGATTCAAAATAGCCTGGATAATACGGGTATTGCCCTGATAAACAGCTTCATGCAGGGGGGGGCTGCCTGCTTCGTCTTTCACTTCCACAGGCCAGCCATCGCTGAGATATTGTTCAACAAATTCTATATCTCCACGAGCAATCGCTGAAAAAAATTCCCGGATCACAATGAAAAGTTAAACTTCTTTAATGTTGATTCAGAAACTAGTTTAAGCAACCCATGGGATTAAACCAAAAAATAATTTGGATAATTCTGGCTATTTACTTTCCGCTTTGCGTGGGTTCGCAAACAAAGACTACCGGGAAGCGAAATTCTTCGCGGAATAATTCGGTGATTTTGCTCATTTTTTCGGCCTCTCCGCCGTCTTTGCTATCGGGGCACCAATAGCTGTAAAAACGGTAGCTATCGGCAGTCGCAACTTCCACTATATAGGTGACTCCGTCGCGATTGGGTAAATAGTTTTTCTGCCTTTTTTCGCCCGGAAGGCTATATACATCCAGAGATTCCAGCTCGCGGATAAAACTGAGCCACCCGATCTGGGGTTTGGTTTTCTTCTTTTTGAAAGAAGATATTTTTCCGAGTATATGCTTTTTGCTTGCCTTTTTTTCCTCAAAACGATAATACTCTCCCTTCCATTTCTTCTTTTTTTTCTGGATCACCACCAGCTCCCCAAAAGTTTGTAACTCATATTCAAACCAAACGCGGATTTCTACCCCTTTGGTCCCCTTTTCCAGTTTTTTCAAGTTCAGGTCCTTCTGTTTCTTTTTGATGCTTTTGTAATAAATGTCGCCTTTGGGAGGGACATCGAGCTGAAAAGCATCGCCTGGTTGAGCTATGGAAGAAACAATGCCCAAAACAAATACCAAGAGCAACAGATTTTTCATTTTGTTTGAATAAAAAATGGGAATGGCTGGAGATGATAATGTAGGAAAAATGAACTGTTTTTGCAAGTTAGAAGCATAAGAATGGTAATCCAAGAACTTGATAGTGAGTTGGGGAAATCCTTCCTTGAAATATGTAATTTTATCCCTGGATCGAAAGTTTGTCTCTTTTCCCATCTCTCACAACTCAATTTAGGTTATGCGTGTTATCATTTTGATGAGCAGGGCACATCTTTTATGATGTCGGTAGCCGACATTCCCTGGCTGGGGAAGTCCTAATTTCGCCTCGAAATCTCGGCCAGCAGCTCGCAGCTCGGGCTGCTGGCAGCACCGCTAAATGGCGCTATGGAAAGGCGAATCGCCGAAAGTCTGGATGCGCGCATCCACCTACGCTTACTGGACAAAAAGGGCAATCTGCTCTTTGAAGGCTACGGCGGAAGTGCTGGGCTGGAGATGGTCGGAGATGTTCCGGCTCTCATTGATAGGTTGAGTCACTAAGCTTTTGTAAACTTGCATTTTTTACGAAAAACCATCCAAAATGAACAAAATCCTTTTTTCTATTCTCCTGCTTTTCCCCTTGCTCGCCAGCGCTCAGACCGACCTTAGCCTGGAGTTTCAGGCATATCCCACCGGATTGATTCCGGGCCTGAGAGTGGAGTACAATTTTGCCGAAAGACACGCCATGCATCTTCGTTTTGGCTACCAGCTCATCAACCACCGCGACCTGGGGCCGCACGATAGCGAAACCGGCAATGGTTATGGCTTGAGCCTGGGCTACAAACGCTACTTCAAGGAAGGCCATGAAGGCCTTTTCCTCGGTGCCAGAAGCGATGTCTGGCTCAATAATATCGATTGGACCGATAATATCGGTGCCACCAACCAGCGATCCGGTACGACCATGATCACCGTGGTCCAGCCCACCCTCGAAGGCGGCTACGCCTTTATCTTTGGTGACAACTGGCTCTTCGCCCCGAGCCTCGGCTTTGGCTTCGAAGTCAATGTACGCACCGTGGGCGAGCCTACCGGAGAAGGACCTATTTTGCTGCTGGGATTTTTGTTTGGAAAGCGTTTTTAGGAGAGAAATCGTATATTGGGATAGGAACGCTCAAAATGTATTTATCATGGACAAATCAGTTGAAGTACCTTTGAATTATTATACCCTACCTGAAGAATTCAGGAAAGAGGTTTCCAATTTTATTGACTTTTTAATACAGAAAACAAAGACGAGGAACGAGCCCCAAAGGAAAAAAAGCAAAGGACAGATTAGAAAAGAAAATTACCAGAATTCAACCCTGGTTGTGCATATGTCGCAAGACTTTGACGACCCGATTGAAGGATTTGAACCTTATATGTGATGAGTGGATTTATTCTGGATACACATACTTTTATTTGGCTGGCAACGGGTTCTGAAAAACTAAGCAAAAGGGCTAAAGAGATAATTTTTGAGGAAGATGAAATTTACTTAAGTGTGGCAAGTGTATGGGAAATGGCCATAAAGTATAAACTGGATAAACTTCAAATTCCTTTGCCCTTTCCTCAATTTATTGCTCAGGAATTAATGAAAAATGAAACTGAATTGCTTCAAATAAAATTGGATCATCTTTTTCATTTAGGAAATCTGGAACGACACCATAAGGATCCTTTTGATCGACTTTTGGTTTCCCAAAGTTTTGTAGAAAAAATGCCCCTAATCAGTACGGATCACCTTTTAGATTTGTATGAAGTTGAAAGAATATGGTGATATATGGCCAGAATCAACGAAAAAAAAATCCCCTACAAGGTTCCCCCCATCCTCCACAAATACCTGCAGAAGTACCATCGCGAGCTGAAATTGCCGATACAGTACTCGGACCTGACGCGCTACGAGTTTCGCATCACGCTCTATGACAAAAATGGGGAAGACACCCTTTGGGTATCCTGTCAGTACAGCCAGGATGATCTCGATCACATCAACCAAAGCCTGAAAGAAATCTACGCCATCCTCAAAGCCGGCGGCGACACCACCGTGCAAAAGCACCTTTCCATAGACCGTGTGGACCTCTGCCTCTACGGCAATACCAACCCTTTTCGGGTGCGGATTGTCAACAATATCAACGATAACTTCGATTACTTCTACATCAAAAATGCGGATGCCTCCCGTATCTATGGCCTGGAGCTGGAGCACCTCCTGTCTCCCAATAGCATCAGCTATGTCGTAGACCGCGCAACCCTGATTGAGGAGCATATCGCCGGGATTCCCGGCGAGGAGTTTATGAAAAATTACCTCGCGAAAGGTCGCGTAGAGAATGAAACGCGACTCGCAAAAGAGTTTGTCAAGTTCACAGAACGATGTTTTCTTCGCCTGCTGGGCGATATGCACTCCAGCAACTATGTGGTGGAGATCATGCCTGACTTCGACGATGTGCACTACCGCATCCGCGCCATAGACTTTGACCAGCAATCCTACGAGCCGCGTAAGAGCATCTATTTGCCCCAATATTTCAAACAAAACCAGCCGATTATTGACCTGGGTATCAAGCTGATGACCCCGGCTACGGTTACGCAGTACCAAAAAGAGGAGCGATCCATGATCGCCAACCGCATCCGATATACGGGCGAACAGTTGCACGATTTGATCGGTGCCATGAAAGCCACCAGGCTTTCGAAGCCCGAATATGTGGATATGCTTCGCAAGGAGCTTGCCCACCATTATAAAGACAATTCCTTTCTCCAATGTACCAATATGGGAGAGCTGGTGGAGAAGAGTCTGGGGAATTTGCTGGATGGAAGCTGAGGAGGATTCCTTTACTCCACTATCAATTTCCCGCGCCTGATTTCCCGCTCCCCAAGCAGCAAAATAATATACATCGCCGGCGCAAAGCCCGAGCAATCCATCTCAAAGTTATCTCCCTGAAGATCAGCTGAAAAAACCATTTTTCCCTGCAAGTCATAAACCCGCAATTGACGGGCATTTTCCGTTTCAAAAAAGACTTTTTCACTGGCCGGATTGGGATAGAAAAAGGCGCTTTCCTCTTCGAAATTCGGCCATTCATCAATCGACACCATCCCATCCGGATGGCCAAAAATGCTGGTTTGTCCCATATATTCATTGAGGAAAAGAAAGCCACTTTTGAAATACAAATCCGTCACGCCCCAGAGGTTGTCGTAGATAAAATCTGCGCCATGGTCGTAGCGAGCCACGACCTGATAAGGGCCTTCCTTCGGAACAGCGCGCAGCGAGTCCAGCGCAGATGCCAGGTAGAGTAGGCTGTCATCCGTAGCCATATAGATGCGTTCTTTGGATTGCATATCAAAAACAGAAGCATCCACATAACTCAGGCTTTGCTGAGTCGGGTCGAAATAGTATTTCGCAATGCCTTCTCCCAGCCCGGCATAATAGACATAGAGGGTATCCTGCGAAAGCGCAAAGGCTTTGTATTGCTGCAAAGCGCCCAGAGGGGGCCTGATGGCGCTCAGCACCTGCATATTGCCATCAAAGACGATGAGCGAATCCTTTGCGCAGGCAAAAAGCAAACCCGATGGGTGAAAGAGGATGTCCTCTATATTGTTTTTCCTGCGGTAAAAGCGGATGTCCGGCTGAGCAGGATTGCTCACATCCGCCAGCAAAATCTTGCGGCTGGCCTGGTTCACTTCTTCGATCACGGCAAGTTTGCCGTCGTGGTAGCGCGACTTCTTGAAGTCGCTGATAAAGAGCACATTTTTGTCCACGTTGGTATCAGCTACGAAAGCCAAAGTTTCCGCATCGCGCACGCGCAGGCGCTTGCCTGTGAGAAACCAGGAGTAGACATAGTCTGCTGAGTCGTCTATGCTCACCGCCCGGCAAAAGCCGGTCGTCGTATCTTCAGCTATCAGCTGAGGTTTGCTGATGTCCGTGACATCAAAAAGACGTATCCCAAAGCCCTCATTCGCCTCGATAAGGCGATTTTTGGCATAGGCGCTGCCCGAGCACCAGCCACCCGTCCAGGTTTTTCCGCGATTTATCTCGTTGAAAATATCGCTGATATCCACCGTCAGTATGCCGTACCATTCGGAAGCAACATACATGCTTTGGGTAGCCGTGTTGATGTCTATGTCAAAGTGATACAGTCCGGCATAGAGATCGGTGATAAAGTGAATATTGCCCACATCGGTGGCGTCGTAGACGTAGACCTGCCCGCTATAAGGAGCGGGAAGCATATAGTTAAAAGGGCCGCCTCCCTGGGTGGCGATGTAGACGGTATCCTTGATAAGCACGGCACTCATGGGCGTTGAAATGCTGCCGCCAGCGAGCACATTGCCTTTGATGGTATCTCCAAAAACCCATTGCATATTGCCCGGATCGCTGATATCCAGCGCATAGTAGCGGCCATGGAAAAGCGTGCCCGGCATGGCTCCGCCCATCACATGCAACAAGTCTGTTTGTTGCCCAAAATTCACTTCCAGCGGATCGCCGATGGCATCATGATAGAAATCCAATTGACTCAGGTCCTTGAGGTTCAGCAAATAAACACCGTCATCGGCATTGGTTGGGGAATAGGCCATCACATAAGCCAGCAGGCTGTCTTTGATGTCGAGGCCGCGGATACGGCTCGTGCCGGGATAATCCGCAAGGGTTTTCACAAAGTGAAAACTGCCTGCGGAGTCCACCAACAAATTCAATTTGTTTTTGGCTGCGACCAGCACCGAATCGCCGTAGAGGCCGATTTCATAGATGGACTCATCCGCATGCGCAGGCGCATAGTGGTACAGCAAAGCGGGCTTTGCAGGATCGTTCAAATCGTATTTGAAGAGGCCTGCGTGATTGGCGCAGACGTACAAAAAGCCATTTTGTACGGAGATATGGTCGATGTTGGAGCGCAGGCGCTCTTTGTGGTGGAGCTTGCCGGGCCTGTGGCCCGGGGCTGTCAGGTCGTAGACCTGGAGGGTGTTGGCGCAGCCAGCATAGAGGTAGTTGTTGTGGTAACATACCTCGTATGCCGAGCCACCATCGGTGGAGGTCAGGTAGTGTAGCGGAGCCTGGGCGGAGCAAAAAGCAAAAGCGAAAATTGCTCCGAGGAGTAGGGGTAATTTTTGCATCATGGTCATGGCGTTTAAGTATTCAATATACCTAAAAGACAACTAAGATGCTGAGTACCACTATACTTAGTTCTCCAGAATCAGCTTTTCAATCCGCTTGTTATCTGATGCGTTCTGCACATGTTTGGAATTTTCCAGGAGCAGGCTCCCCGCCATGGAAGGGAAAATTTTCTTCGCACGTTTGAGCATTTTTTCTCCCGGAAACATCAGGTCATACTTTGCACCAATGATAAAGACCGCTTTGCTAATTCGCTCTGCATCAGCTTTTTTGATGGTCGGCAGAGGGGAAAAGTCCATTGTGAAATGCTGGAATACCAAAGGCAGGAACTCAATGGCAAAAGGATCTTTTTCTGTAAAGATTGCATTCAGGAAAGTGTCTCTGTCTTCTGCCTTTTGTGTTTTTCGAAAGCGTTTCATGGGTTTGAATACTTTGCTGAAAAGCTTCAGGGGATTGCCATTAACGATGCCGACCGGCACGATCAGAAAAGCTTTTTTCACCCTGCTTTCGTCATATACCAGGGTTCGCCAGCAGATAAAGCCGCCAAACGAAATGCCCGCAAGGGTGACATCCGTTAGCTTTAATTTCTCCATCAATTCATTCACCCACATTCCGTAGGAATGGTCTTTCATGCTCGGGCGCGTCTCGGCGCTGAGGTTGGGCTGAGCGATCACATCTACCGCGTAGATGCGGAAGTGGTCCAAAAGCCCGATCAGGGCTTCGATGGCGATCGGCGCACAGCCGTTGGAGCCGTGAAAAAGCAGCATAGGCGGCTTGCCTGCCGTGCCGGTGAGGATGATATTCGTCTCTCCGAAACTTGTCTGCACTTTTTCAAAAGTGTAAGCGATGTTCAATTCTGCCAGCTTTTTATGATAAAGCGCATGGATTTCGGCTTTGGCTTCAGCGGAGCTGTAGAGGGATTTCTTTGCCTTTTGCATGAGAATTTTCTGGGGTTTATATTTTAGGACAAATTTACTAAATTTGTTTTGAATTAGGACGAGTTTACTAAAAAAATGTTTTCCCTATATGTCAAAAACCAGAGAAAAAATATTGCAGGCAAGCCTCAAGCTATTCAATCAACAGGGGTTGGCCCAGGTTACGATTCGTCAGATAGCCATGGAGATAGGCATGAGTTCGGGTAATTTGAACTATCATTTTAGGAAAAAAGAAGAGATCATAGAGGCGTTGTACTTCGAAATGGTGGCGGTTTTTGATGAAAGAGTGGATCGGCTGGATGAAGCGGTTTTTAGCTTGCCCTATGTCCATAGCGAAATGAAAAAAAGCATGCAGAGGATGGTCGCTTATCAATTCATCTGGATTGATTTGTATCATTTGCTGCGTGGATTTCCTCGCATCCAGGCACACTTTCTGGAGGTCTGGCATAAACGCAAAGCGGGAAGTCTGCTTTTGTATCATAAGCTGGCACAGGATGGCATCATGCGCCCGGAGAAATTCCCAGGCGAGTACGAGCAGCTTGCCATCCGCATGATCAACCTCAGCGATAGCTGGCTGAATGCGACGGTCTTGTACGGTAAAAAGGTAACGAAAGCGGTTTTGGAGGAAAATTTGAAACTTTTGTTTGGATTGCTCTTTCCGTATTTGACGGAAAGTGGCGAAGCGGTTTATCAAAAAATATTTTTGTAGCGGGAGACCCCGGATCGCCTTTCCGTTGCACTCCAAGGCGTCCGGGGTGACGGCATGGCCGTGGGCGTAGGACGGGTTTCGGCAAGCTTTTGCTTGCCTTAGTCCACTACTCCAACGCCAAAGGCGTCATCCCGGAAAAATGACAAGGCTTTGCGAAGGCATTTTATCCGGGATCCCCTGGAAAAAAGCGCGATGCGCTTTTACATTGTAACCCACAAACCAAAATCACCGAAGCACTTCAATCCGAAAAAAAGCGCTGCGCGCTCCCGTCTGAATATCCAGCAGGTATATACCTGACACCAGTGATCCCAACTGCAATTCATGGATTTCTCCAGCACCCCAAGTCGCCTTTTTTTCAAACAAAAGCGCTCTCCCCAACATATCCAAAACGCGGATTTCAACGCCTTGTAAGGATATATCCTGATTTTTGACAAACAGTTGGCCATCCGTTGGATTAGGGTAAATCTGGATATTTGCCTGAAGAAGCGGATCAATAGTCATGCTTATACCCATGACACTATCGCAATAAGTATTGGTACATCCCACAGAATTAGTTACGGTCAAACACACCCAGTGAGACCTTGCATTTAAGGCGTGGACCGGAGATTTTATGCTATCGGTAAAACCATCCCCGAAATCCCAAAACCAGGATACAGCTCCTATAGAGCGGTCTTTGAACTCAATATCGGGTCGCCATTCCAGCGGGCTGTATTGAAGGGATACATGCCCAGCATCAGCTTGTTGGGGACACTGGCATTGTAAGAAGAAGGAATATAGAGTGAATAATCCTTAGAAGGGTCTGTCTGAAAGGCAAAGCTGCTGTTGATGCGCGTCTGGGCAAATGTGGATACGCTTAGCAGCAGGACAAAGAGGAGTAAGTAGATGTGTTTCATTGGATGGGTTATTTGGCAGATGATAGTTTTTCCAAATAACGAGGATTTTGGGCAAAGGCGTAGCGGCTTGGCGACAAAGGGGGGATATTTTCCCAAACCAAAATCCTCCATTTCCCCTTCAAGCTGTAAGATCAAAGAAATTCCCCATTTCAGTGCAAGCTCCCATTCAGCTACTTCAGCCACCTGAACATCATTCTGGCATGAAATATTCTGACAAGTAAACCGATACGTATTAATACTGATGTTCAGTAGCTTGATGAGATCAACAGATCTCTCATCCCCCATCCTCACATCTGCTAATCTGCTAATCCGCAAATCTACCAATCCACCTTGACCCTGTAAGAAAATTCTTACAATCCACCCGCTGCGATTGCAGCATTACCCTAATTTTGAATCAACACTTTCTTTCCGACCTTCCAAACAACACTTTCTGCTCTTGTAAGTAATTCCGGCTGAAATCATCAGGCTTGCTCTCTGTACCCTTATTCTATCTGTATCATGATGCTGTGGCTATCCCTTAGCGCCGCTGCCCGTTACATCCTGTTGTCTTTTCGCATGAGCCTCCTGCTGGTGGCTTTGATGTTGGGCACCTATGCGGCAAACGCACAAATCGTTTCCAATTTTTCGGCAAATAATACCTCTGGCTGTAGTCCTCTGACAGTCCAGTTTATCAATCAATCCAGCGGACCGATCTCCAGTTATTACTGGAATTTTGGGAATGGAAATACTTCCAATCAACCCAATCCAGGGGTGATCTATGTCAATCCCGGCACCTATACGGTGCGCTTGCGGGTGACAGATGGCCTGTCTTCGGATACACTGATCCGCACAGCTTATATCACCGTTTTTGCTGAACCTACAGCTAATTTTACAGGCTCCCCGACGCTGGGATGCACGCCCCAATTCACCAATTTTCAGGATATGTCCACGACAGGCAGCGCGCCTATTTCCAGTTTTTCCTGGGACTTCGGGGATGGCTCGCTCGGAAGTGGCGCTTTGCCGCCGCATCTTTACAGCAGTAGCGGCTCCTTTGATGTGACTCTGGTGGTGACAGACACCAATGGGTGTACAGACAATATCCGGAAGGATAATTTTGTCACCCTCACAGACAGTCCTACTGTCAATATGAACATCACAGCGCTCAATAGCTGCCAGCTCCCGATCAACTATTCTTTTGTTTCCCCCAATCCCTTGCAGGGACATAGCTATGTTTGGGAGTTTGGGGATGGTACCACCGCCTCCGGTCCCAATGCACAGCACAGCTATACCGTCAATGGACAATATACCGCCAAACTGACGGTTACGGGAGGAAATGGCTGTACCAGTGTGCTCACACAAACGCTTTTTATCAACCCTTCTCCTCCCACTGCCAACTTCAATACCTTAGGGAATGAATTCTGCTGGGGGGTACCCATCCAATTTGCCAATACTTCCAGCAATGCTGTCAGCTATACCTGGTATTTTGGAGATGGAACGAGCAGCACAGCTGTTTTTCCTACCCATACCTACGCCTTGCCGGGGATATACTCCGTCACACTGATTGCCCGCGATGGCATATGCAGTGACACCCTCATCCGTAACAACTATCTTACTATCAAACCCGCACCCAATGCAGCCTTTACCTCCCAAGGGAGGTTGGGTTGCGGGCTGCCTTTGGTGGTTGATTTTCAGGCCGATACGACCTATGCTACCAGCTTCCTCTGGAATTTTGGTGATACCTCTTTTGCTACCGTGCCCAACCCTACGCATGTCTACCAATACGAGGGATTCTTTGATGTGACCCTGGTGGTGCAAAGTGCTGATGGCTGCCGCGATTCGGTGACTTTTCCGAATTATACCCAGGTCATCCCGCCTACGGCGGATTTTATCGCTGACACGCTCAGAGGCTGCGCGCCCCTTGTCGTGGACTTCCTCGACCTCAGCGTCTCGACAGCAGATCCTATCGTAAACTGGATTTGGGATTTTGGAGATGGAGGCACCTATTGGGGGCGAAATGCTACCCACATGTACACAAACGCAGGTTTGTATGATGTGCGCCTGGTGGTCGTCACCCAGTCAGGTTGCCGGGATACTGTGATTTACAAAGACCTGATCGGGGTAGGAAATGTGCCCAATGTGAGTTTTGGGGCGAATGTGTTTGGTGGTAGCGGTGTGGTTGGCGGCGGTGCGCCGCTGGTGATATGCCCTTCGGATTCGGTCTTTTTTACCAACCAGACAGGAGCAGGAACAGCATGGCTTTGGGATTTTGGAAATGGGAATGTTTCCAGTTATCAGAATCCGAGCTATTTGTTTACAGATACAGGCAGCTTTGATATTTCCTTAACGGTGGATCACTATGGCTGTCAGGCCACTTTTGGCTGGCCGGGGGGGATATCTGTGGTAGGGCCTTTGGCAGATTTTAATGTCTTTCCGGATTTGGGTTGCGGGCTGCCTTTTAGCACTCAATTTACAGATCAGTCGGTGGGTGCACATCACTGGCAGTGGAGTTTCGGAGACGGAACCACCGATACCATCCCGAGCCCTTCCCATACCTACAATGCCCCAGGCAGTTTTGTGGTATCTCTGACGGTCTTGAATGACAATACCCATTGTGACCATACATGGCGTGATACCGTACATGTGCAACCCATGTCCGCTGCTTTTACAGCCAGCATTTCGGGCAGTTGTAACGGTGCGACCGCTACTTTTACCAATATTTCTACCAATGCTACCGACTTTTGGTGGGATTTTGGTGATGGCGCAAATAGCAACCAGGCCAATCCCACGCATGTGTACCAAAATCCGGGAACCTATTCGGTCAGCCTGATTGCCAGAAATGCAGCGGGTTGTGCCGATACCATGCTCCAGCCCAGCATCGTAACGGTCAATGGCCCGGTGGTGGATTTTGTCGGAGATGTTACCCTGGGTTGTGTGCCGCTTTCGGTGAATTTTACCGACCTGTCAAGCAGTTCTGCTCCCATCACCAACTGGTTGTGGGAATATGGTACGGGAGGCACTTCCTCTTCTCAAAACCCCTCCAAGGTATTCACCAACAAAGGATTATCCTTTGTCAGGCTGACGGTAACGGATGCCAATGGCTGTTCAGCAGTTTTGACAAAACCCGCTTACATCAATGCAACCCAGCCCAATTCGGGTTTTTATGCACCGACCACTACGGGCTGCGCCAATCAGCCTATTTCGCTGATCAACCTATCGGGGAGTGGTAATTTGACTTACCTCTGGCAGTTTGGCGACGGAGATACTTCTACCGTAAAAAATCCTATTCATACCTATGCCTCCAATGGCAACTATACCGTGACCCTGACTACCTATGATCAAAACGGTTGTGCCAACACCTTTGCCCGCCCCAACTACATCAAACTCACCGGCCCTGCCGTCAATTTTTTTGCTTCGCCCACCCAAAAAGCCTGCCCGCCCCTGACGGTCAATTTTCAGGATCTGTCCAGCAATGATGCCATCAGCTGGTATTGGGATTTTGGGGATGGAACACATTCGGTTTTGGCGAATCCTTCCAAGATTTACACTTTTCCCGGAATGTATACCGTCAGGCTGGCTGTGATGAATGCCGCAGGCTGCACAGACACCCTGACCATGCCAGACCTGATAGACATATCCGGCCCTTCGGGCACCTTCAATTTCTTCCCCAAATCGGGCTGTAGCCCGCTGGATGTCACCTTTATCGCCGATGCGCCTACGGCCATCAACTGGACCTGGGACTTCGGGGATGGCAGCCTCGGGGCTGGAGATACGGTGACCCATACTTTTTATGATGATACCGTAGCTACACCGGTTTTGGTGGTGGAAGACCTGGCAGGTTGTGTCGTGGCGATCACGGTAGATGATAGCGTGAATGTCACGGCAGGGCCGGACGCTGGTTTCCGGACAAATCGTCCGGCTGTCTGCCTGGGGCAAAGCATACAATTTTTTGATACTTCCTATTCAGAAGTACCGCTGATCGCGCATTTTTGGGACTTTGGCGATGGCAATACTTCTACTTTGCCCAATCCTACCCATACCTATGCAGCCGCAGGCTCCTATCCCATCAAGCTCAAAGTGGTCAATGTAAACGGCTGTAGTGACAGCCTGATCAGCTCGCTCCCCCTGGTGGTGAGTCCACCACCGACGGCTCAATTTCTCCTCCAGCCGCCCGGCGGCTGTGTGCCCTTCAGCCTCACGCTGAGCGATAGCTCCATCACGACCTTTCCCATTGTACAATGGAACTGGAAGTTTGGCGATGGCACCACCGCCAGCAATGTGCCCTTTGTAGGGCATACCTACAGCACCCCCGGCAGCTACCAGCTGCAACTCAAGGTAAGAGATGCCCAGGGCTGTGTCGACAGCACCCAGAGGACGCTGGACGTCTCCTTTGGGCCTACGCCCAATTTCACTGCCAACAGCCTCACAGGCTGTGCGCCCAAACTCATTCAGTTTACTGACCTGAGTGCTTCCAATCAGCCCATTGCGGGCTGGTTCTGGGACTTTGGGGATGGAACGACTTCCACTTTGCGCAGCCCGCAATATAGCTACACCGCCAACGGAACCTATACCGTCAGCCTGACTGTAACAGATATAAACGGTTGTGCCAAAACCGAAACCAAGCCTCAATACATTCAGCTACAGAATCCGATCGCAGACTTTATATCAGACACAACAGGAGGATGTCCACCCTTTCCGGTGACTTTCACCCATACCTCCAATTCAAACAGCCCTATTGCTTCATTCTTTTGGGATTTTGGGGATGGAACGACTTCTTCACAGGAGAATCCATCGCATACCTACTCCTATGCAGACACTTTTGCTGTTAGACTCATCATTGTGAATGGTCAGGGATGTCGTGATACAGTGGCCTATCCACAAGCCATCGTTGCTTATGCAAAGCCGATAGCGAATTTTTCCCTTTCGGATAATTCGCTTTGCCTGCCTGAAGGCCTGACGGTAAACAATACCAGCATGCCCGGTTCTTCGCCTATTGCTTCCTTCGCGTATAATTTTGGCAATGGAACCACCTCCAGCAACCCGATGGCTTCGGCCCAGTACACGACTCCCGGCCTTTTTAACATCAAACTGAAAGTGACGGATTTTTACGGATGTAAAGATTCGGTGACCAAGCAGATCGTAGCCCAGAATGGGCCTGTGGCTAATTTCAGGGCCAATGACAGCCTGGGTTGTGGGGCACAAAGTTTTACTTTTTACGACCTGAGTGGAGGCAGCCAGGCCACTTCCTGGTTGTGGAGTTTTGGGGATGGAACGACTTCCAGTCAGGCACAACCCACACATCCTTATACTGCCTCCGGCAATTTTGATGTGAAATTAAAAATCACCGACGCCAATGGCTGTTCCGATAGCTTGCGCAAGCCCAACTACATCCAATTGGATGGGCCACAGGCTGCTTTTTCCGTTAACCAAACGGCTTCCTGCGCCAGCGCTACTTTGGCTTTTACCGATAATTCCTATGCAGATACCACCCTGACGAGCTGGGCATGGACATTTGGTGACGGGCAGACCGCTACGGGCCAAAATGTTTCCCATACCTACAGCAGCGGAGGTGTTTATGCCGTCAAACTCACCATCACCAATGTGATCGGCTGTAGCAGTACTTTTATAGATACCATTCAGGCGAATACTTCTTCGCCCGTTGCTTATTTCGGCTTGCCGGATACCCTCTGCGCACCTGTGGTGCTGAATCTGCGCGACAGCTCGCGGATAGGAGGCGCGCCCATCGTCATTTGGGATTGGGACCTCGACAACGGCAATACCGCTAATACACCCAATCCGGTGGTGAATTTCTTCACCCAGGGCAACTATTCTCTGCGTTTGCAAATCATAGACAACAATGGCTGTACCGATAGTTTGCGGAGAAATATCGTGGTGAAAACGCCACCCACCGCCAATTTCGCCACCAGCGACACCAACGGCTGCGCGCTGAATGCCATCAGTTTTACGGATTTCTCCGCAGGGAGCGCCCCCATCAGGAGTTGGCTTTGGAATTTTGGAAATGGTGATACCAGCCATCAGCAAAATCCAGCCTATAGCTATTCGCAGGGCGGGAGCTATGATGTGAGGCTTACAGTGAAGGATGAAAATGGCTGTTCGGGAACCATCCTGCGAAAGGATTTGCTGAGCATGCAGGCGCCTTTGGCGGATTTTACGCTGGATGATGATGAAGGATGCAAAGGCCTGACGATTCATTTCAACGATCTCAGCCAGACAGATACGACCCTTGTTAGCTGGTTTTGGGAATTTGGCGACAGCCTGACTTCTACGCAGCGCCATCCAAGCCATCGCTTCAGTGAGCCGGGCACCTATACCGTTCGACTGACCATCATGGACGCCATCGGCTGCGGAGCCATAGCCGAAAAGCGGGATACCATCCGGATTTTTGATGGCCCAGATGCCAAAATGGGCCTTTCTGATACGGTGGGCTGTCGCCCCCTGATTGTCACTTTCCGTGATAGCTCTAGCAGCAGCACCGGTTTTGGTGGACGCATGTGGAAATTTGGATCTATAGGAACGACCTCTTTGCCCAATCCCACCCGCGCTTTTACCAATCCCGGAAACTATCCTATCCGCCTGCTTATCACCGATGCCAACGGCTGTCAGGATAGTGTGGTCAAAAATCTGGAAGTTTTTGGCCCGCCGCAGGTGGACTTCTCTGCCAGCGACTCGCAGGCATGTGCCGCCACTTCGATCCAGTTTCTGGATCAGACACAAAGCCAGGCCAATCTGGTCTACTGGCGCTGGGACCTGGGCGATGGCACAAGCTCCCAGCAGCAATTTCCCCAGCACACCTACGCCAGCAATGGCGCATATAATGTGAAGCTATTCGTGAGAGACGAATTTGGCTGCCGGGACAGCCTTACGAAATTTCAATTTGTTCAAATACAGCCTGCATTGGCCGATTTTACCCTGAATAATGCAAGAGGATGTACGGGGGTAAATGCTATTTTTTCGGACCAGAGTTTTGGAAATGGAGGGGTAACCAACTGGCTTTGGAACTTTGGTGACGGCACCACTTCTACCCAGGCCAATCCCGGCCATAGCTACAACCAGCCCGGTACTTATACCGTGAGCCTTTCGATTTTGGATGCGGCGGGTTGCATAGATTCTGTGCGAAAAGTGGACACCGTCCAGGTCCTTCGCTCCCCTGTAGCGAACTTCGGCCTCTCCGACACAGCGGGCTGTGCGCCCATGATCGTGCAATTCACAGACATGTCTGTGGGAACCGATGCCGGCATTGCCGGCTGGAACTGGCGCTTTGGCACCGGCTCACCCAATCTGAGCCAACATCCTACGCAGTTTTTTGCGAATGCAGGGCGTTATGGCATCACGCTGACCGCTACCGACAGCAACGGCTGTCCCCATTCGCAGGTCAAATACCTGCGGGTATATGACAAACCTCAGGCGGCTTTTGCCGCCAGTGACAGCATCGGCTGCGCCAGCAAAACAGTGAACTTCTACGATCAGTCACAAAGCCAGTCAGGGCTTCGGAATTGGCGCTGGGATTTTGGCGATGGAGGCAGCTCCACCCAGGCATATCCGCTCTATACCTTTCAAAATAATGGCTATTTCGATGTTAAATTGCTGGTAGCAGACAGATTTGGCTGTGAAGACAGCCTGGTCAAAAGGCAATACATCCGTCTGCAACCGCCAGTGGCTGATTTTGCCCTTTCTACTACCGCTGGCTGTACGGGTACAGCTGTCGCATTTACCGACAAAAGTACCTCAGATACGACTTTCAGCACCTACCTCTGGGATTTTGGGGATGGAAATATTTCTACAGCAGCTAATCCTTCTCATACATATCAAACGCCAGGCGTTTATTCGCTCCGCCTGACGGTAACAGACGCCAAAGGCTGTTCGGATACGGAGGTTTTGCCCAATGCGATCAGCATTTCTGCGGGCCCTGTGGTAAATTATCAGCTTTCGGATACTGCCGGCTGTACGCCTCTGTTGGTACAATTTACGGATCAGTCCAGTGCCCTGGCGGGTATCCGCACCTGGCGGTGGAGCATGGGAAATGGCGGCATCGCCGCCGGCCCCAACCCGATGCGGGTTTACAGCAATCCGGGCCGCTATCAGGTGGTCCTGACGGTGACTGACAGCATCGGCTGTCAAAGTGCCCTGAGCAGGGAGGTCAATGTCTATGCGCCGCCTGCGGCGGATTTTACGGCTGATGACAGCCTGGGCTGTGCTGCCAGGCAGATCCATTTCTTTGATCTCTCTGCCAGCCAGTCTGGCCTGACGAGCTGGCAGTGGGACTTTGGCGACGGCAGCAGCTCCACCCAGCAATTTCCCAATCACATCTACCAGAATAATGGCGATTATGATGTCAAGCTGATCGTAACAGACCGCTTTGGCTGTTCTGATCTCCTGCTCAAGCGGGAATACATCCGCCTCGATGCGCCTGATGCCGCTTTTAGCCTCAACCAAAACCAGGGATGTACGGGCCTGAATGTTGCTTTTAGGGACCTGAGCCTCAGCGATACAACCATCGTTTCCTGGCATTGGGACTTTGGGGATGGCAGCACTTCGGGCAGAGCCAATCCGACGCATTACTTCGGTAATTCGGGTGTTTACAGCATTTCCCTCACCGTGGTTGATGCGAAAGGATGCAGTGATACGCACATATTGCCCAATGGCATTTCGATCAGCCGGGGTCCCTCGGTGGACTTTTCGCTATCCGATACCATGGGCTGTGCGCCCATGATCGTGCAGCTGACAGACCTGTCCAGCTCGATCACAGGCATACAAACGCGCAATTGGCGCTTTAGCAATGGCGGCATCGCCGGGGGAAGTGGCCCCATGCGGGCGTTCAATACGCCCGGAAGCTATCAGGTTTACCTGACGGTGACGGATAGCAGCGGCTGTGTAGACAGCCTGAGCAAAAACCTGCAGGTTTTTCCGCCGCCCCTGGCAGATTTTGATGCCACGGACACCTCCGGCTGTTCGCCCAAAGTCGTCAACTTCCTTGACCTCTCTTCCAGCCAGGCAGGCATCACAAGCTGGCATTGGGACTTTGGTACGGGAGATACCTCTATTGCCCAGTTTCCTACCTATGTTTTTTCGCAGAATGGCCAATACCATGTCACGCTCAGGGTGACCGATCGCTTTGGCTGTGAAGATCAACTTATCAAAAGACAGTTCATCAATTTAAAGCCCCCGATAGCAGATTTTAACCTGAATCAGGCTCGTGGTTGTCAGGGATTGCCGGTCAGTTTTTCGGACCAAAGTTCTTCTGACACCACGATCCTTGCCTGGTTCTGGGATTTTGGGGACAATGCCACTTCTACCCAGCGAAATCCTTCGCATATTTATCAAACAGCAGGAACATATACCGTCAGCCTGACGATCACCGATGCGAAAGGCTGTAGTGAAACGGTCTCAAAAATCGATACGATTGAGGTGTTTGCACCGCCAGTGGCGGCGATAGCTATGTCGGACACGGCAGGCTGTCGCCCCTTGCTGGTGCAATTGGCAGATCAGTCCAGCGGCGCCGCTGCGATCACCCAATGGAGTTGGAATTTGGGCAACCAAAGCAGCTCTGTATTGGCTGCGCCCAATTATACCTTTGCCCAAAGTGGCCTTTTTAGCATAGACCTCACGGTCACAGATGCGAACGGCTGTACAGCTCTGACCCGCAGGCCTTTGGAAGTCTACGACCTGCCACAGGCGGCATTTTATGCGCCCGATACCATCGGCTGTGCGCCTGAAGCACTGAACTTTCTGAATGCCTCCTCGGGTCCCCGACCGCTGACGAGCTGGCAATGGCGCTTTGGAGATGGCGGAACGGCCAGCATTCCACAGCCTTCGCATACCTACCAGCAGGCAGGCCGCTATACGGTTTCTCTCAAAGTGACCGATCAGAAAGGCTGCACGGACAGCCTGCGCAGGCCTGCTTATATCCGGCTGAGCGATCCTCAGGCAGCTTTTAGCATAGATACGCTGATCGCCTGTCCCGGCACAAGCATCAGCTTGCGTGATGGCTCCGGCAGTGACACAACCCTGACAAATTGGACATGGGACTTCGGAGATGGAAGCGCCTGGGCCCATGGCCCGAACCCGAATCACCGCTACGCACAGGCAGGCAACTATACGATCCGTCTTCGGGTGACCGATGCCCTGGGATGTACCGATAGCATGTCAGCACCTGCTCCTGTACAGGTACTGACTCCGCCGCTAGCGGCATATCAGGGCTTGCAGGCTGGCTGTGAGCCTTTGCTCGGCAGCTATCAGGATCGCAGCACAAACGCTGCCAATTGGCAGTGGTACCTTGATGGCGTCGCCAATGGCGGCGGCCAGCAGATCAACCATTTATTTGCTGTAGCAGATACCTATCAACTGGCTTTGGTAGTTACGGATCAAATGGGTTGTACAGATACAGCAGAAAAATCAATAGTTGTTCATCCCCTGCCTACTGCCAACTTTTCTTCCCTGGACACTGTCTCCTGTGCCCCGGATTTCGTCCGTTTCCGAGACAGGAGTTCTGCGAATGCCAGCAGCTGGCTTTGGAAATTTGGCGATGGCCAAAGCTCTACTTTGCCCCATCCCGTGCATAGCTATTTGAAGGACGGAAGCTATACCGTGCGCCTGAAAGTGACGACAGCCTTTGGCTGTGTGGATAGCAGCGTGCGCTTTGGATATGTGAACATGCGGCATCCCAAAGCCGATTTTGTAGCTGATTTTGATCAGCCTTGCGCGCCGCTTTCTGTGGATTTTCGCTCCCAGGCGATCATAGATACAGGCATAGATGACTGGTTTTGGATATTTGGCGATGGCACGACCGGAAGCGGCAATCCCGCTTCGCATACCTACTACGATCCGGGCGTGTACAGCGTCAGCCTGGTAGTGACCGATTCTATCGGTTGTCAGGATACGGTGCGTTATCCGGATTTACTCAGGCTAAAGGAAAATGCCATGATTCCGGCACCTGTGGTGCATCGTGTGACCGTGCAGCGGGACGACCAGGTAGATATTGTTTTTCAGCAAAGCAGGCACACTGATTTTGCGGAATATGTGATTTACCGCGAATGGCCACAGGCTTCAGGAACATTTATAGAAATTCACCGAACAAGCTTTGCTGATGATACCCTCTATACAGACTATGGGCTGGATATCGGTATCCTGAATTGTTTGGAAAATACCTATTGCTACAAAGTGACAGTCGTCAATGATTGTGGGACGGAGACGCCGCTTTTACAGGCGCGCAGCCATTGTACCATAGAGGCTACGGCCGTGGCGATGCCAGACAGGATGTTGTTGGATTGGAATGCCTATAAAGGCTGGGATGTGGCATTTTATGAAATTTACCGCGTAGGCAGCTATGACCTCGGATCGGTAGACTATGTGGATAGGGTGCCGGGGCAGAGCCTGCAATACATAGACCGCTCAGCCCGCTGTAGCAACATCTACACCTACCGCATCAAAGCCATCGGCTTTGCCGATCAGCAATACTCCTGGAGCGACACCACCCGCGCCCGCAACAGCCGCACGGCTGATCTCGATCCGAACGAAGTCGTTCGGGCCACCGTCGAAAACAACCGCAGCGTGCTCGCCGAATGGCTGCCTGTCACCATGCAGGACCTGACGACCATCGTCCTGGAGCGCCGCTCCATCGAGTATCCTGAGTGGACAGCAGTGGCCCTGCTGGAGCCGGGAGACAACTCTTATCTGGACCATGACGTGGCCGTGAACCGGGAATCCTATTCCTACCGCATCACGGCGCGTGATAGCTGCGGTTTCCTCTCCGAGATCAGCAATATGGGCAAAAGCATTTTGCTCAAGCCGGGTCCTACGAACCAAAAGCATCTGCTTAGCTGGTCGGCCTATGAAGGCTGGGGGCAGGGCGTAGACTACTACGAGCTCGAAGTCTACAACGACTTCACGCAGAGCTGGGAGTTGGTGGACATCGTTCCAGACGATACACTTTCCTATAATGTGAGCGAGATCTATCTTGACCAGCCGCAATATTGCTTCCGCATCCGGGCGCATGAGTCAGGCGGCCATCAGGCGCTGAGCCTTTCCAACGAAGTGTGTATCCCTGTGCAGCCCGAGATTTTCGCGCCCAACGCTTTTACGCCCAACAGCGACGGCTACAATGATGAGTTCTACCTGAAAGGCGTTTTTATCGATAGATTTCACCTGATGATCTTCGATCGCTGGGGCAAGAAAATCTTCGAGAGCAGCGACCTCGACCAGGGCTGGGACGGCATGTACAAAGGCCAGGCCGCTGTGGAAGGAGTGTACACCTTTGTGGCCAGAGGCATTGGCTATGACAATTTACAGCATGAGATCAGTGGGACGGTGACGCTGATCAGGTAGGGCGGAAATTACATTTAGGCACTGAATTTCAAAGCATTTTTGACTTTCAGTGCTTCTTCCATCTTCTTTTGCAAATCTGTTTTGATTTTATGCTCAAGTTGTCGTGCATGTATTCTCCACCAATAAAAGGCGGGTAGTTCTCCATTACTATGTTCCTCAAGTCGATACATCAAATCTACATTGGGGTTTTCTTTTTCATTCAGAATTCTACTCAGTTTAGTAGCGTGTATCCCTAAATCATCGGCTATTTCCTTATTGCTTCTCTTGCTGATTTTAATATAATTTCTGAATTGATTGGCAAAGCTAAAAGTAGGATTGTAAGAAGTTGTTTTGAAGTAATCGTTTATCAACAATTTCATTCTCATTAAATTACCTGTAAGTATTTCTGTTTCACTCATATTTTTGAGCTGCTCCAGTCGTAATTTTCTGAATTCCTCCATTGCCTTCTTTTGTTCTGAAGGGTCAAGGGTTTCATTGAAAACAAAACTTTCAACAATTTCCTCATCGGTATACCGCTTGCTCAATTCCGTATAAATTTTATCACTCTTTTTCATCCTTCAAATATGTATTTATGAGCTTTTTTGATGCTTCCTGGTCGACAGCCAATAAACGCCCGTATCGTTGAAATCCGTATTTATTCTCATATAAGCTGATTAGTTTGGTTTTGGGTTGAAGAGAAACAAAACCAAAGTAACCTCTAATAAAAGCTAATTGACAGGCAAAGGCGATTAGACAACCAGCGATATGATCAATTTGCTTTTCTTTTCCCCGATTAGAAGCCCCAACTTCAATTAAATTCAAATGAATCCGGTCTTCTGAAGGAAAATCCATTAATGACATGAGGCCTAAAATTTCCTCTTCTTTATCCAATAAATATATTTTGTAGACCTCATTCTCATTTTCCACTTCCCAGTCAAATTCAAATTCTGAGGATGACTTGATAAGTTTATAATTTGACTCTATAACTTTCTCAATTGTTGACTTGAGTGGCTCGCCTGAGTCTTTCTTTATTAGGCCCATAATGCTTGTCTGATATATAGTTAAGGTACGCAATTATTTATCAATTTCATAAATAATTGTGATTTTTTGTAAAGAATTACTCTAAACAATCCGATCCTCAATCGCCCGCCGGACAGCCTCCGCCCGCGAGCTGACATGCAGCTTCTGGTAGATATTCTTGATGTGCGTGCGCACCGTATGCCCGCTGACAAATAGTTTGTCAGCGATGACGCGGTAGTTGTGGCCTTCGCACAGATGGCGAAGGATCTCCGTCTCCCGCTCCGAGAGCGGGTTGGGTTCCGGCTTCTGAAAAGACGCAAGCACCTTGCGGGCGATGGACCGACTCATGGGCGAGCCGCCCACCTGGACCTCGTCTATGGCCTGCAACAGGATGTTGGGAGGGGTATTTTTGAGCATATAGCCGGTGGCACCGGCGCAGATGGCGTCGAAGACGGTGCTGTCATCATCGCGCACAGTCAGCATGATAAAATCCGTATCCGGCAGAACAGGTTTCAATTTTGAAACCGCTGCGATGCCGGAAATCCCCGGCAGCTCGATGTCCATCAACACCACATCAGGATCTTCCTGACTGAGCTGCGCGACAGCGTCTTCGGCATTGGAAAAGACCTGCTTGCAGCTGTATCCCGGCGTGCTGTCGATGATCATCGAAAGGCTTTCCCTGATCTCGGTATCGTCTTCGACTATGGCTACATATATCATGTTATTCATGCTATAAAGGTAAAACCTTTTTGGGGGGTGAGGCAATGCCTCATTTGGGGTAGTTGGGAGGGGAGAGGCGGGAAGCGAGAGGCGGGATGGGAGGTAGGACGGGGATTGGGGAGGATGTGTCTCTGATCTCAAACAAGGCGTTATTCACAGGGATTGCAGTCACAGTTAACAAATTGGGAATGGTGGTCTGTACGAATGTAAAAACCGTATTTTCTATAATTTGAAATATTTTCCAGAATATTCTTTTTGTTAGGGCAATTTTTTAGTTTTTCATCTGCAAAAGTAAGGACATCCTTGATGTTGTCTCCCCTATCTGTGCAATTGACAGACTTAAATATCTTTCGAATCACTCCATGCTCAAAATAAGCAATATGGCTTTGGGAGTATGGCATTAAAGTAGGAGAAAAATGATAAAAATGAGAATCTGCCAAACTAATTGAGCTTGGACCCCAAAGTTGTTTATTCAATGTATCGGTTAAATCGAATACAGTAAACCCGGTTAATTCTCCTATTTGAGTTACTCCGAAACCTTTTCTATTAACTCTTCTATATTCAGGAATGGATGCATTAAGTTTTCTCGAAAACGTTAAAAGGATTTTGTTCCTTTCTGATTCTTCATTTGCGTCTATAATTTTTTGATCTGATCCTATCTTATCAGGGCCTGAAAGATTTAAATTATTGCATGCTAAACCAAATGAGCAGAATATCATTAAGAGCGTAATTTTTTTCATATACTTTGGCAAAGAAACGAATATGGAGCAAAGGAGCCAGGCTGAGGCGTGAGGGTCAGATGGTCTGGCTGAAGGAGATGAATGGCAAATGCCTTTACTCTTTAAAATTTATTGGATATGTATTATTTCTTCTCACAAAATTATCAACTTTCTCTTCGATTGTTAGCATACTACTTGAATCTATTCTTATCCTGTCAATTTCTGCAAGCTTTTGAATAGAATCAATAATCAACCCTGTGTGTTTCCAATCTTGAATTATTGAGAATGAAAATTTACTTTCATAATAAAAATAGATTGTGTTATGATGACCCGAAAGTCTCCATATATACACTTGGAAAGTGTTGCCATCAAATATCTTTTCATCAACTATTGGACAAGATATAGATCCTTTTTCTAACTCTTTAGAAGACATACTTTTAAATGGAATTAAAGACTCCAAAACACTGAAGTTTTCATTTTTTTGCAAAAAGACATCCATCTTCGATAATTTCCAACAATTTTCACATTTGAAAACATCATATGGGTTTTGAACTTTGGAATAAAGAAAAAATAACGGTAAAAAAATCAGATAAATCTTCATAGAATATTAGGCATTTGTACAAGCCCCCTTGATACTCGATTTCACAGCAGACCTTCCAATACAAGTACATGCTAGAGAGGTGTTTAGCAAGAAAGTAAAAATCAATAAAAGCCTCATTTCTCCAGCATCTGTTTCCTGCGAATGTCTGCACGCAAAAAATGCGGGGAGAGCTCGGTCGGCTTACTCAAAATTTCTTTTATCGCTTGCTTATCAGCTGAAGTATAGGTTGGGATTTGGGGCTCTCTTTTTATTGGCTTTTTCATGAGAATAAGATGATTATTAGGTGAGTTTGTTTTAGCATACCTAAATGCAAAGTAACAATTTCAAGGCAAAATTATGTATGCATAAAAAAGCTCATCTAATGAGCTAAGGAACGATGACGAAATAAACTATCAGTTTATTTTTTAGCCAGGAGGTGTCATTTCGACGAGTCTTCGAGGAGAAATCTCCTGAGTTATTGATAATCAGGCTTTTATAAATGAGTTCAGGAGATTTCTCCTCGCAAAGCCTCGTCGAAATGACAAACTACTTGAAACAAACTGATGATTTATTTTATCGCTATTCCTAAGTCAAAATAACATGCGTACTCAAACTCGTACTCAAACTCAAACTACCTCCTAACAGGCGACCCGCCTGCCCAGGATCAGTCGGCACTGTGTGGAAGCCACTTCCAAAACCTCAAATGCTGGGAGGCATTTCCGAATGCCGACCCAACTCCCCAGGCGCTTCGCCTGTCATCAGGCGGCACTAGGCAGTGCCTCCCATCCCCCAAACCAGCCAAAGGCTGGTCCCTTCTCCCAGCACCGACCGGAGCTCCAGCTCCGCGCCGATCTGCGCTGCGCGCTTGCGCATATTGTCCAGGCCATAGCCCTTGCGGGCTTTTTCGATTTCAAAGCCCTTTCCGTTGTCGGAAAGGTTGATTTGAAGCTGATTATCAATCAGTTGGATGTTAAGTGCCACTTCTGTTGCCGCTGCATATTTCAATGCATTGTTCATCGCTTCTTTGAAGATGAGCAGGAGGTGGCGGCGCTCATCGAGCGGCATGGGGATCTGCTCCCAGGCGAGCTGCAAGCCTTCCATGCGGAAGGTGACATCGGTATATTCGAAGAGCTTGTCGCCGAAGTCTTTGAGGCGGGCGAGGGTCTCGTAGAGAGAATCCTTGCCGGGGTCGAGGCCCCAGATGAGGTCGCGCACGCCTTCGGAGAGCTGGGAGGTATAGCCTTCGACTTTGCTGAGCAGCTCACTTACGGGGCTGTTAGGGCCACTTTTTCGCTGTGCCAGCGTCATGAAGAGGTTGATCTTGGTGAGCTTGTTGCCGAGCTCGTCGTGGAAGTTGGCGGCGCTTTTGCGGCGCATCTCTTCGCGCTCTTCGAGCTTGGCGCGCTCGATGCGCGTGCGGGTCTCCAGCTCCTTGCGGTGCTGCGCCACGCGAAAGCGGATATAGCCATATATCAGGCTGACCAGCGCCATCCCATAGAGCATATATGCCCACCAGCTCAGCCAGGGCGCTGGCTTGACATAAATGCGCAGCGGCGCGGCTTCGCTCCATTGGCCATCGGCATCGGCACCGCGCAGGTGGAAGGTATAGTCGCCGGGATCGAGGTTGGTATAGGTGGCGGAAAAGCGATTTTTAACAAAAATCCACTCCTCATCAAAGCCGTCCAGCTTGTAGGCATAGCTATGCTGGGAGGGCTCGCTGAAGCTGAGCTTCGCAAATTCGAGCGTGAGCACATAGTCGCGGTGCGACAGCCGGAGTTCGCGGGCGTAGGCCGCGCTGGCCTGCATGGGCACATTGCCATAGGGCCGTTTTTCTCCGGCAGTAAGGGTCGCATTCACGATTTTGATTTCGGAAATCATCACCGGTGCCGTTTGCTTTTTTTCCAATATACTATCCGGAAAAAAGCTGTTCCAGCCGTTCATTCCGCCAAAATAAAGCCTTCCCTGCCTGTCTTTTGCATAAGCTCCTGCATTGTATTCGTCGCCTTGCAGCCCATCGTAGGTATCGAAATTGCGAAACCTGATTTCTTGTTTGTCAAAAGAAAGACGGGAAAGACCGTGATCGGTAGACATCCAGATATGCTGTGATTCGTCTTCCAGCATGGCATAAATCACCTCATTGGCGAGGCCGTCCCGCAAGCGGAAATGGCTGAAATAGGCATGGCCATGGACGATGCTGTCCAGGCGGTTGAGGCCGCCACCGGCTGTGCCTGCCCATAGCTGGCCGCGGTGATCCCTGAGCAGGAAGTTCACATAGTCGTTGCTCAGGCTTTGGGCTAAGCCCGGATCGTGGCTGTGGTGGCTGAAAAGGTATTTTTCGCCCGCTTTCTCTACATGAGCCACGCCCGCATCTGTCGCCAGCCAAAGGCCCTTTTTCCCATCTGAAATGATATGCCAGACGTAATTGTTGGCGAGGCTTTGGGGATTTTTAGGATCATGTTGAAAACGTTCAAATAGCTGTTTTTTCGGATCAAAACGATTTAATCCGCCGCCACGGGTCCCTATCCACAGATGTCCCAGGCTGTCTTTGAACAAAGCAAAAATATGGTTGTCGCTCAGGCTGTTGGGGTCATCGGGATCGTGCTGAAAGTGGATACTGCTCTGGCTGCTATCATCCGGAAATATTTTTGTCAATCCGCCAAAAGTTCCCACCCAGAAGCTGCCATCTTCATTTTCCAGCATGCAGGTGGGGATAGAATGGACCAGCCTCTGGGCCTCTGGACGGGAGGTGCCAAAATGCTTTTTCACCCCCCCATCTTTATTCGTTAATATAAGGCCTTCGCCCTCTGCGGCCACCCAAAGGCGGTCTTTGCTGTCTACTTTGAGCAATACGATGGAATTCAGGTTTGCCGTTCCGCCAGGAAAAGGAGGAATTTTGTGGTGAGCAAAGCGCCTGCCGGGCTTGCGGATACGCACCCAGCCTCCTTCGGTAGAAACCCAGATCAGGCCTTCATTGTCCTGCATGATATGCTTCACAAAATTGGAGGGCAGATGCCCGCTTTCCTGGCTGAAATGCAGGAAAGCTCCCTGTTCCGTCTGCATTGCCAGACCGACTTTGCGGGTACCTACCCAGAGTGTCCCTTCGCGGTCCCGCATGACAAAAGAGAGGGACGAACCCGGCAGGCTTAGGCTATCTGTTTTTTCGTGCCGAAAATGCTGAAATCCGCTTTCCGGCCAACCGTCGGCTGTCAGGCGCACATGGTCAAGGCCATTGAATGTGGCCACCCAGAGTTCGGGATGCCCCCCGCTATGATCCACATACATATGCTTGCAGATATAGCCGGAAAGGCTGCCCGGCTCATCGCTCCTGGGGAGGAAGTGGTGCAGGCTATCCGTTTTTTCATCTAATCGGAAGAGTCCTACCCGATCTGAGGTCACCCAAAATACATGCGCCGGATACTCATCAATCGCTGAAATCTCATGCTTTCGCAGCTGTTGAAAAGCTTCATTTTTTCCTTCATATCGGATAAAAAGGCCTTTTTCTGCATCTTCCAGCCGACTGAGGCCGGCATCTGTCCCGACCCACAGCCGATCGAGATGATCGACAAATAAAGCGGTTATATAATCGCTGGATACACTTCCCGAATCCCGATCATCCTTTCGATACACCCGAAAAAGCTCCGTTTGCGGATCAAAGCGGTTCAGGCCGCCGCCACGCGTTCCCAGCCAGATATAGCCGTCGGCTGTCTGGGCAAGTTCAGAGACGTAGTCGCTGCTGAGTCCGTTGGCTTTGCCAGGCTGATGGTGAAAAGTCTTGAAGCCATGACCGTCATAGCGGGTCAGGCCATCGACGCCCAGCCAGAGGTAGCCCAGTTTGTCCTGGATGAGCTCGCCGACGGAGGCGCCGGGCAGGCCGTCTTTTACACCGTAGGTGGTGAATCGCAGCCCGGCATCGGGCTGGGCGAGGAGAAAGACAAACAGGTTGCATACAAAAAATGAAACATACTGTCGGAAACCTTGCATGTTTCAATTTAATAAATCTTCTCACTCCACCATCAATCGCCCATAAAAAGACCTTTTCCCCCTCAATTCAAAAAAATACAGACCTCTGCCAAGGTCGGTCAGTGAAATCCGAACTTCTTCCTGGCGGATGTCACCATAGGTCCTGACGACTTTGCCGTGTACATCAACTATGTACAAATGGTGGGGAAAAGATTGGGGATTGGAAAAACTGATGAGGGCGAATTGTTGGGCCGGATTGGGAAATACCTTGACTTCTAAAAAAGAAGTGTCTCTGGATATTTCAAAAAGCTGGCTTTTCTGTGCAAAAGTGCAAACAATACATGCCAGCCACAGGCTGAGGAAAATGGATTTTTTCATAACAAAAACACACAAAGAATGGCAATACAAGCAATTATTGAAAGTAATACTTTTTGTCAGCTAATGGTCCTGAATCGGCGCTGACGGGCGCTTTATGTGCATGAAAACCCTTGAATTGAGACTAAGCTGTCGGAAATTTCTTATGGAAAAAAGCGGAAAAAAGGTAATTTCTGGCATTGTATATGCATTTAATCGTTCGTTGTTTTTATTCCTGGAAAACAAAACCCAAAACGACGAACGAAAAACGAAAAAATACACATGTCCGAGACTTTACCCGTTGAACTTGACTTTCTTGCTATTCTTAAGTGTCCTATCAGTGGAAATGAACTCCACGAGTTGTCTCCCCTTGAAATAGAAGCCCTCAATGAAGAAATAGGAAATAACTCTCTTTATAATTACGAAGGCTCTGCTGTAACTCAGCCCCTGGAACGTGCGCTAACGAGCAGTTGCGGCCGTTATTTTTTCCGGATACAGGAAGGCGTGCTGATCCTGCTGAAAAACCTGAGCATGGTCCGCGAAATGGATTTGAACAGGGAAGAAATGAGCTCTGGTCTGATGAGCGATAAAAAAGCCGTGCAGGACTTCTACGATCAGTTTGGCTGGAAGAAGACCGAAGAAGGCGTTTTCAACGATGGAGATGAGTTTGAAGACCTCCGGGAGGTCTCGCAGCAATATATGTACGATTGCAATATGCGCGTCAAGCGTTACCTCCGCCCTGCGGGCGAGTACCTGCTCGACGCAGCTTCCGGCCCCATCCAGTTCGAGGAATACCTCGAATACAACAAAGACTACAAATACCGCATCTGCGTGGACCTTTCCTTCCTGGCTTTGCGTCAGGCCCGCGAAAAACTCGGCAACCGCGGTATCTACCTGGTGGCAGATATCACCAATCTGCCCATAAAAGACGGCACCATCGACGCCGTCGTCTCTCTCAATACCATATACCACATCACACGCGACGAGCAGGCTGAAGCCCTGCGTCAGATGTACCGCGTGCTGAAAGAAGATGCCACCGGCATCGTGGTCTATTCCTGGGGTCGCCGCAGCTACCTCAACAATTTCCTGGCCTTGCCACACAAGATCACACGCAAGCTCAAAGCGATCTACCGCACCCGGGTACATACTTCACGGGAGCATCCCGAGTTGTATTTTCATGCGCATGACCGCGACTACTTCAGCCCCGAGAGGCTGGGGTTTGAGATGGACCTCAGTGTCTGGCGCCTGATAAGCGTGCCGGTGATGAAGTATTATATCCATAAGTGGCTGGCAGGCAAAGCTTTACTCAAAGCGATTTACCGACTCGAAGACCGCGCACCCCAATGGTGCGGCAGGGTAGGGGAGTACCCCATGTTTGTCATGCGCAAGCATGTGGAGGTAAAGCGGGAAGAAGCTGAGCGCCGGGAAGCTGTGGCTGCGGGCTAAATGAAAAAGAGGCTTGCGCAAGACAATGTCTTGTTCAAGCCCCTGAGCAACAGGCATTTGGCATGTAGATAAGGACGATTTCAGGCTATTCTATTACCATACAATAATAATTACTCCCTTGAAGGCTTTCAAAGACAGATTCGGTCTGTTCTGATGGTGTTTTGGGTATGATTGATCTGGGACTTTGTTGGAAAAATTGATAAACTGCTGATATATAGGTAGTTGAGATTTGACAAAAAATAGCCAATCTGAAAATTGGCCCAATACTATAATCCTGAGCTACCCTAAGGAAAAGATTAAAAATAGGTAACTCCAATTTGAAGATGAAGAGTTGACGTTGGTTTAGGCAGATGAAACGGATATACACTTGAAAGAAAGGAAAATCAAAAACAGGCCTCCTTAACAGTGAAAATCAGTCAAATCAGCGTGAACCTGTGTCTATTCTCTACCTATACCAGAGCACCTTATTTTCAAACTTTCACTAAATGAAAATCGCAGAGCGGGAAACCCAACTCTGCGATAAAATGGTTCAAAATAGACAGCTAATCCTATTTTATGACCAAGATGCTAAAATAGGATTTTTTTCCACTTAATTTGAAAATATACAGTCCTGATTTCATTTCTCCTTTCCGAATTTCAAAAACTTCGGCCCTTTGGGGCCCGCTTTGCCACACAAGACGGGCTTGCAGCTCGTAGATGCTAAGGCTGTAAAGATGCTCCACCTGAAAGTATAGGGTGGATTGCCGTTTTTGACCAGTTCTGCAGTCAACCTTTCCCCATTACAAAAGCTACCATCTACTAGCAAAGGTAAAAGAATCAATATTTTTCCTTAAATCGCCCCCGTATTTTTTCCCTAAATTGCGCCCCATTCTAGCCATACGAATAACCGCATGATACAAAAAACCAGCAGACTGATCCTTCAGGGCGAAAAGGACCCCATCGGCAAAGCGATGATTGACCACCTGAATAATCAGGTAGAAAAGCCCATCATCGCGTCCTGCTCTGTCGCCGAAGACGACATCATTCCTCCCGAACATTTCTTCCGAACGTATTCGGAAACTTCTGAGCTGGAGCAACTTGCGCTGAAAAGTTGCCATGGAAAAGTACTCGATATAGGCGCTGGCGCAGGCTGTCACAGCCTCTACCTGCAAAGCAAAGGCTTTGATGTCACTGCCCTCGACATCTCCCCCGGAGCGGTGGAGGTCATGCAGCGGCAAGGCATACGTGATGTTCATCACGCGGACATTTACAACTGGGAGGGTGGCCCCTACCAGACGCTCCTGATGCTCATGAACGGCATCGGCCTCGTAGGCACACTGGATGGTTTGGGACTCTTTTTGAGGCAGGCAAAAAAACTGCTCAGCCCCGGAGGACAGATCATCCTGGACTCCACCGACGTGCTCTACGTCTACCAGCAGCAGGATGGTTCCCTCCTCCTTAACCTGGCCGGACCCTACTATGGGGAGGTCAGCTACCAGGTAGCCTATGAAGGTGTGCAAGGCGAAAAATTTGACTGGTTGTATATTGATTATTGGATGCTCACGCAGCATGCCGCAAGAGCGGGTTTTGGGGCTGAGCTATTGATGAAACAGGATAACGAACATTATCTGGCAAGACTGTTTTTGCCTAAATAAAGCCATTTTACTTAAAACGCGATACAACAACATGACCAACATCCTTATTTTGGGCGCAGGGCGCTCTGCCACAGATTTAATTGATTATTTGCTCCATCTTGCTCCTCAAAAAGACTGGAAAATTACCGTTGGCGATTTTGACAAAGAGCTGGCTTTACAAAAGGTAAATGGCCATTCGCATGGAGAAGCTATTTTTTTCAATGTGAATGACGAAGCTTTGGTGGAAAAATATGTAGGCAATGCCCGCATTGTAGCTTCCTTTTTGCCTGCACACATGCACATCATCGTTGCCAAAGCCTGCCTGAAGCACCATGCACACATGGTGACAGCATCATATCTGACAGAAGATATGAAGGCATTGGACGAGCTGGCCAAAGCCGAAGGCCTGATTCTGTTAAACGAAATGGGCGCTGATCCAGGCCTGGATCACATGAGCGCCATGTTGCATATTGATGCCATCAAGGCTGCCGGAGGGGAAATTTTTTCCTTTAAATCCTACACCGGAGCCCTCATCGCTCCGCGATCCAATGACAATCCCTGGGGGTATAAATTCACCTGGGCACCCCTCAATGTGGTGCTGGCAGGGCAAGGCGGCACCGCACGATATGTGCGGGACAACCGATTCCGATACATCCCCTATCACCGCCTTTTCAGCATCACAGATACCGTTGCGGTGCCGGGTGGCTATGGCACATTGGAAGCTTACGCCAACCGCGATTCCCTCCCATACCGGAGCAAATACGGCCTGGAGGCAGTCCCTACCCTCATCCGCGGCACGCTGAGGCTACCCGGATTCTGCGAAGCCTGGCAGGCTCTCGTACTATTGGGACTGACGGATCACAGCTATCTGGTCGAGCAGGCCGACCATTTTACCCGGGCCCAATGGCTGGGGGCATATCTGCCCTATAACAGAAATCCGGATCTGGAAGTGGCTACAGCCGATTTCCTGGGCGTGGATACAAACAGCCCTTTGATGGACAAATTGCGCTATCTCGACCTTTTCTCACAAAAGCCTATCAAACGAAAGCAAGCTACGCCAGCGGAGATTTTGCTGGATTTACTGGCTGAAAAATGGGTTTTTAAACCGGAAGATACTGATAGCCTCATCATGGTTCATGAGTTTGCCTATCGTCTGGCTGGCAAGACATACCTCCGCAAAACAGGCCTCGCCTATGAAGGAAAAAACCACGATCATACGGCTATTTCGCAGACTGTGGGCTGGCCCGCAGGCATTGCCATAAAATTGATTTTGGAAAAAACCATCAGCACGCCTGGCGTGCATATTCCTGTAGAGGAGGAGATTTACCGGCCTGTATTGGCCGAGTTGGAGGAGCTGGGTATTCGCTTTGAGGAGGAGGAAAGGGTAGCCGAGGGCTATATGCCTTGAGGGGGGGAAAAATTAGCAATGGACGCAGATAACGCTGGTTGTTTTTGATAAGAAATGTAGGCGCGCTTCAATCATCGGCACTACGTAAAACATCTTTAACCATCCTACTAGACATTTTGCCTAGTTAGCCAACCTGAAGAGAAGATTTAGACAGGATAAACACGATTTTCAGGATTTACAAGAAAAACTAATGGCATCCTGTTAATCCTGAAAATCCTGTAATCCTGTCAAAAAAGGAGGTATGACAATTTTGTCTAGTAGTATAATCTTTAACTATATCAATCAGTGTGACCTGCGTCAAATTCTTTCATGTAATAGATCTACATGATTGATCTTTCACTTAGTTTGTTCCTGCAGCTTCTTTTTTGTTCGCTACAATTCTCAGCTTCAATTCGATATTGTCATTGATGATGTCGTCTTTAGCTATATCCAGGATATGGGTAGGAGAACCATAGGTCACATTGAAGTCAGCGCGATTGAGGGCAAAGTTGCTGCTTGCTTTGAGGAAGTTGTCCTGAATCGCCACCTTGGCAGGTATGGTGATTTCCTTGGTCACACCACGCAGGCTGAGGTTGCCTGAGATAAAGTGGGTAGCTGCGCTATCCTTCGGAGCAGGCTTTACACTTGTCAGGGTAAAAGAAGCGGTTGGATACTGCTCTGTGCTGAAAAAAGCATCGCTTTTCAGATGTACTAACAGCTTTGCCTTTCCGCCTTCAGAGGTTTGGTCAGTCAAAGAAATAGAGTTCATGTCAACGGTAACTGTACCGGCCAACAGCCTTCCAGCTTCCACGCTCATCATACCACTGTTGATGTTGATGAGACCTGTGTGCATCTTGGGACCTATCTGATACCGACCGACCCATGCAATAGAACTTTGACCTGGATCAACCATATAAACGGCACTCATTGGAGCTGCCTCGGCAGTTTCGCCTGCAGGCTTAGCCTCAACCGTATCGGGCCCTTTGTCGCCACATGAAACGAGTAACATGATGCTGGCAATAGCGATGATGGATAAGAGAAATTTGTTCATAATTTTTGTTAAAAAAATGGGAGTGTGTGCAAGGAAAGCCAAGCTTTCAAATGGAAGCGCAAAAGTACAAACAATGTTTAAACTTTAAAACAAGCTTTCAGCTTTTGTGGTTCATCTTCCAACCCAAAACCCAAAACCCGAAACCCAAAACCCAAAACCCAAAACATCCCTTTCTTAGAATGGTTATAAATACCATTAGGAAAAAGGAATACTAGAATAGAAATTTGACATTTGATACACCCCAATCTAATTTTGAGTGTTTGTATTATTTTTAGAAAAGTAAAATTTATCAGCGAATTGTAACTAATTGCTTATGAGCGCATTAACCGCAATATTCTCTAAATCTATCGGCAGAAAGTTGATTATGGCCATCACCGGACTATTTCTGGTGAGCTTTCTGTTGGTACATGTTATGGGTAACATACAGTTGTTTTACCAGGATGGCGGCCTGGCTTTTAACAACTACACCAAGTTTATGACTACCAACCCCATCATCAAAACGATGGAATGGGTACTCTTTGCAGGATTTGTGGTGCATATCATCTATGCCATGCTGCTTACCCTGCAAAACAATGCCTCCCGCCCCGTCAAGTACGCCTACAAAGGCAAAAATGGCGGCGCCAGCTGGGCCAGCCGGAATATGTTTATCACAGGAAGTGTGATGTTTATTTTCCTCGTGGTTCACCTGGTGATGTTTTGGGGAACCTACAAATTTGGCAGCGGAGAAGCTACGACCATCCAGAATGCCTATGAGCAGGCCTGGAAGGTAAAAGACGCTTCCGGACTCGCATCTTTGGATGCTGAGCTTGCCCATGACATCGTCAAGCACAAGTACATTGACTACGAAAGTTACCAGGAGATCCTAAAATTGGGTAATCCTGCCGATATGAAGGCCATGGGATATTCCATGTACAACCTGACTCTGGACAGTTTCAGGCAGCTTTGGATCGTGATCCTTTATGTGCTTGCCATGGTATTATTGGCATTTCACCTGAATCACGGCTTTCAATCCAGCTTCCGATCCCTCGGTTTTGTACATGACAAATACCTGCCACTCATCAAAGGCGGTGGACAGGTCGTAACCGTTGTTTTTCCCCTGCTCTTTGCAGCGATGCCTGTTTATTTTTACATCGGTTCGGTGATCGGAAAGTTTTAATTCTTTCAGGATTTATCGCGTAGTTTTCAATTTTTTACATCTGAAATAATTCTTTAGTATATGAAACTCGATTCCAAAGTTCCAGCCGGTCCCTTAGCGGAAAAATGGGATAAACATAAGTTTGACCTCAAACTTGTCAACCCTTCCAATAAGCGCAAATACCATATACTGGTTGTGGGTACAGGTTTGGCGGGTGCTTCAGCAGCAGCTTCTCTGGCTGAGTTGGGCTACCAGGTCACTACCTTCAACTTTCAGGACAGCCCGCGCAGAGCGCACTCTATCGCGGCTCAGGGCGGCATCAATGCCGCAAAAAATTACCAAAACGATGGCGATAGCGTATATCGCCTCTTCTATGACACCATCAAAGGCGGTGACTACCGCGGCCGCGAGGCCAATACCTACCGCCTTGCGCAGGTGAGTGTCAATATCATCGACCAGGCGGTCGCTCAGGGCGTGCCTTTTGCACGTGAGTATGGTGGCTACCTCGCCAACCGTTCCTTCGGTGGCGCGCAGGTTTCGCGTACTTTCTATGCCCGCGGGCAGACAGGCCAGCAGCTGCTGCTCGGCGCCTACGGCGCCCTCAATCGCCAGATTGGCCTCGGCAATGTCAACTCGCTCAACCGCCGCGAGATACTCGATGTCGTGCTCGTGGATGGCAAGGCACGTGGCCTGATCGTCAAAAACCTGATTACTGGGGAGATGGAGCGCTATGCAGGGGACGCAGTCCTTATGTGTACTGGCGGATATGGAAATGTCTATTTCCTCTCTACCAATGCCATGAACTCCAATGTCACAGCGGCATGGAGAGCGCATAGGCGCGGGGCGGCTTTTGCCAATCCCTGCTATGTGCAGATTCACCCTACATGCATCCCGGTGCATGGGGACTACCAGTCCAAATTGACACTGATGAGTGAGTCTCTCCGAAATGACGGCCGCGTATGGGTGCCACGCAGCCAGGAGATGGCTGAAAAACTTCGTTCCGGTCAGGTGAAGTCCAAAGATATAGCCGAAAAAGACCGCTACTACTACCTGGAGGAGCGCTATCCTTCTTTTGGCAACCTGGTGCCGCGTGACGTGGCATCGCGTAATGCCAAGATGGTATGTGACGATGGCCTCAGCGTCATTCCTGACGGTGAAGCCGTTTTCCTCGATTTCCGTGACGCCATCGAGCGTCTGGGCAAAGATGTGATTGAGTCGCGCTATGGCAACCTCTTCGAGATGTACCAACGCATCACTGATGAGGACCCTTATAGCATGCCGATGAAGATCTTCCCGGCAGTACACTATACCATGGGAGGTCTGTGGGTGGATTATCACCTTATGACAACCATTCCAGGCTTGTATGCCCTGGGAGAAGCCAACTTCTCGGATCACGGTGCCAACCGCCTCGGTGCTTCTGCCCTGATGCAGGGTCTGGCTGATGGCTATTTTGTCATCCCTTTTACCATCGGTAATTACCTGGCGGATCTGGGCATGAAAAATAAAGTAACCACAGATCACGAAGCTTTCGATAAAACGGAAGCAGATGTCAGAGCCTTCAACCAGCGCCTGCTTTCTGTAAAAGGCACACGCACGGTGGATGATTTTCACAGAGAGTTGGGCAAAATTATCTGGAATTACTGTGGGATGAGCCGCAATAAAGAAGGGCTTGAAAAGGCAATAGGCGAAATCCATAAACTGAGGGAAGAATTCTGGAAAGATGTACTCGTACCTGGAAAGGAGGATGAGTTCAACCTGGAATTGCAGAAAGCATGGCGTGTGGCTGATTACTTCGAACTGGGCGAGACCATGGTCCGCGATGCCCTGCAGCGCAATGAGTCCTGCGGCTGTCACCTGCGCGAAGAGTACCAGACAGAGGACAATGAGGCGAAACGTAATGATGATGACTACGCCTATGTCGCTGCCTGGGAATACAAAGGTGAGGGACAAGCACCTGTCATGCACAAAGAGAATCTCGAATTTGAGTTTGTAGAACTGAAGACTCGTTCCTACAAATAAACCCGAAACCCGAAACCCGAAACTCAAAACTCGAAACTCAAAACTCGAAACCCGAAACAAAACTTACCATGGCTGGAAAAAACTTAAATTTAACCTTAAAAATCTGGCGCCAGAATGGCCCTGCTGCCAAAGGCCAGATGAAAGAATATAAAGTGTCTGATATCAGTACAGAGATGTCATTTCTGGAGATGTTGGATGTATTGAATGAGCGCCTGGTGCGCGAAGGCGAAGATCCCATTGCATTTGACCACGACTGCCGCGAAGGCATCTGCGGCATGTGCAGCCTCATGATCAACGGACTGGCTCACGGGCCAAGCCGCCGCACCACCACCTGCCAGCTGCACATGCGCAGCTTCAATGATGGTGATACCATCTATATTGAGCCCTGGCGGGCAAAAGCTTTCCCGGTCATCAAAGACCTGGTGGTAGATCGCAGCGCTTTTGATCACATCATGCACGCAGGTGGGTATATCTCCGTGAATACCGGAAACGCACAGGATGCCAACGAAATGCCGATCAGCACCCAGGTAGCAGATCATGCCATGGACGCTGCCGAGTGTATCGGTTGTGGAGCCTGTGTTGCCAGCTGCAAAAATGCATCTGCGATGCTGTTTGTCTCCGCCAAGGTGGCGCATCTGGGGCATTTGCCGCAGGGACAGCCAGAGCGCATGCTGCGCGTGCAGCGCATGGTCAGGACCATGGACGAGGCAGGCTTTGGTAACTGCACCAATACAGGTGCTTGTGAGGTACAATGCCCCAAAGGCATTTCAATCAAAAATATAGCTAAGATGAACGCAGATTATCTGCGCGCCTCCCTTATCTCTGAAGTAAAAGGCTAATAGCTTTGGTTGACCTCTTTACACGCACCATAGGAGAATATACCACCGGTAGAAAAGGCCCTCTGCTTTTTGTTATCGGTGGTATTCATGGAAATGAACTATCTGGTGTACTCGCTCTCAGGAAAGTTTTTGAACAGCTAAAGGCTTCCGCTCCACTGGATTTTTGTGGAAAAATCGTCGGTGTTCATGGCAATATTTCTGCCATTCGCCTCCGCCAGCGCTATGTAGAGTGCGATCTCAATCGCTTGTGGTCAGCAGACGAAATTGAGCGTGTCAAAAAACTTCCGCCTGCTGCGCGCAAAGTAGATGAGCGGGAATTGATCGAACTCCTCGCCCATATCGAAACCGAATTTTCAAAAGAGTATACAGACATTGTTCTGTTGGATTTGCATACGACTTCCGGCCCTAACGGGCTCTTTAGCATAATCTCCAACCAAAAGCCCAACCAGGTTCTGGCATCTGCCTTACATGCCCCGGTCCTATTTGATCTCGCCCATGCCCTTTCCACCAATACCAACCGCTTCATGGATGAGCAGGGAATAAAAGGCATAGCCTTTGAAGCGGGGCAGCATGACGATCCGGCATCTGTGGACAACCAGGAGTCAGCTATCTGGCTGACCCTTGACAAGATGGGCATGATCAATAGTGAAAGCCTGGCATTTGATATGGATCCCTACCATCGGCAACTCATCACTTCTTCCAGTCAACTGCCGCATTTTGTGCGTGTCATCTACAGGCACGCCATTTCGCCCGAAGATCAATTCCACATGTATCCGGGCTACAACAATTTCCATGAAGTTTACAAAGGAGAACCCATCGCAAGGGACGCAAAAGGAGAAATTCTATGCCCTTTTTCAGGCCTGATGCTGATGCCGCTCTACCAATCCCAGGGGAGCGACGGTTTTTTTATCATGGAAAAATTATGGGAATCTCCCCTCTAAATTCGAAAAAACAACCCTTTTTGGAACTTTTGTACTAAAAAATGGGACATCTGTGGCATGAAACTGCCCTTTGGTGTGGCTTTGTCACAGGAGTCCCAAAAATTTTCCTTTAGCCAAAACCACAATTTTTGGGAAGACGCTGTTAGCAGCTCTGAATGTTTTAAGTGACCTTCGTTTAGTTCATGTAAATCAAGGTTATGTAACCTTGGATAAGCTTTGGGTTTAAAGGGTGTCAGACCTTCCGGCTGTGTCTGACACCCATTTTTAAGGAAAGCCCCGTGAATGTTTGATTAAACCAAAAGACTGATGATATATGAAGGTATTTGCCAAAATACCCAGGTCCCTATTGCCAATAATCTGCCATTTCACCTAAAAGACTACAAGTCTTCAACTCGGAAAATCTGCTGATCTGCTAAGCGCAAATCAGCACCTCAACCCGTTCTTTCCCCTTTCTATTATTTCAACCTAATGTTTTAAGCTTATGAAAAGAGTATTATTCTTATTACTCCTGAGCGCGTTTGTACTTGTGTCAGCGCAGGCACAACGAACCGTAAAGGGTACCGTAACGGATGCTGAATCGGGTGGTCCACTCGAAGGCGTCCAGGTCGTGGTTCAGGGAACCACCGTTGGAAAATTTACAGATGCTGGCGGAAATTATTCCCTGCTTGTGCCTGCCGAAGGGCAGACATTGGTGTTTTCTTATGTAGGAAAACTCAAGCAGGAGATCGCTATCAATGGTCAATCTACGATTGACGTGCGGATGGGAGAAGATGTGCTTCAGCTCGAAGAGGTCGTCGTGACGGCTATCGGTATCGAGCGCGAAAAGAAGAGCCTTGGCTATGCCGTGCAGGAAGTAGATGGCGAAGCCATCGTAGGCTCACAGGAGGTAAACCTCATGAATGCGCTTTCTTCCAAAGTAGCAGGCCTGCAGGTGAATTCTTCCAATGGCATGCCCGGTGCGGGCTCCTATATCCTCCTGCGAGGAAGCACTTCCTTCCGTGACATCAACCAGCCATTGATTGTGATTGATGGGGTGCCTATCGACAACTCTACCAACGCCACCGGTGACCCCAACAATGGCTCACGCAACAACAACCTGCAGGGAGTTACCAACTCCAACAGGGGGATTGACATCAATCCCAACGATATTGCAGAAGTGACGGTCCTGAAAGGGCCGGCGGCCGCAGCGCTTTATGGCTCTCGCGCCGCCAATGGCGCGATCATGATCACCACCAAACGCGGTGGCGGTCAAAACGGACGGATGAAGGTGGCCCTCAAAAGCAGCCTGGGTTTTAACACCGTAAATCGTTTGCCGGAAGTGCAAAAAACCTATGCACAAGGCTCGCAGGGCGTCTATAACAACCGTACCTCACTTTCCTGGGGACCGGAGATTGCAGGTTTGGGTACTGTGACCAATCCTGTAGGGGAGCAAGTTACAGCTCAGGCTTATGAAAATGATTTCATGGATTTCTTCCAAACAGGTACCACCTGGGACAACAATGTGAGCTTCAGCGGCGGCAGCGAGGATAACAGCTTTTATGCTTCTTTGGGCAACACCAAACAAACAGGTATTATTCCTAATTCAGACTTTAACCGCTTTTCAGCCCGCTTCAATGCGGAGTCCCGTGTGGCAAAAAAGATGAAGGTGAAATTGTTTACCAATTATACCAACTCAGGGGGTAGCCGTGTTCAGCAGGGTTCCAACCTGTCAAATCCTTTGTTTACTCTTTGGCCTGCTCCTGCTACCTGGGACCTCTATGGTATTCCTTATGAGACAGAAGATGGACGCATGCAGAACTACCGTTCCAATTTTGATAATCCTCGTTGGGCAGTTGAGAAAAACCCATTTACAGACAATGTAGACCGCTTTCTGGGGAATATGCAGTTTATCTATGAACCTACTTCCTGGATGAATATCATGTACCGCATCGGTACCGACTTTTACTCTGACCGTCGCAAGCAGATTCAGGCGATCGGTTCTTTTGAAGCCAATACCATTGGTCGGGTATATGAGGAGCAGCTGAATAATACAGAGGTGAATTCTGACCTGATTATTAACCTGAACAAAGATTGGTCTGATGATATCAATACCAGTCTTACCCTTGGAAATAATGTCAATACCCAGGATTTCCAAAGTTTGTTTGTACAAGGTGATGGCCTGACGATTCCCGGTTTTTACAACCTTTCAAATGCTACGTCTATCATTACAACCGAGTCAATAGCGCAGCTACGTTCAGTTTCGGCTTATTTTGATGCACGTTTTTCATTCAAAAACTACCTATTCCTGAGTGTGACAGGTCGCAATGACTGGAGCTCTACTTTGCCAAAAGAAGATCGTTCTTTCTTCTATCCATCTGTTTCTGCCGGCTTCGTTTTTACAGAAGCTTTTGGACTGGATCAGGAAGGTTTTTTGCCTTATGGCAAAATCCGTGTGAGCTGGGCGCAAACAGGTAATGGGGCTCCTGCTTATTCCACAAATTCTGTGTATGTACCCGCCACGCCTGGCGATGGCTGGACAAATGGAGTGCTCTTTCCTTTGACAGGAACTATACCTGGCTTTACGCTTTCTTCTACCATCGGCAATCCATTTTTGACCAATGAGTTGACAGAAGCCTTCGAAGTGGGAGTTGACTTGAAATTCCTCCAAAATCGTTTGGGTGTCGATGCTTCTTACTATTCTCAAAAATCTACCAACCAGATCTTCTCTGCTCAGTTTTCTGCTGCTTCAGGCGCTGTGGCGAGGGTATTCCAGGGAGGTGTGATCAACAATGACGGAATAGAAATCACAGCCTATGGCTCTCCTGTCAAAACCCCGGATTTTAGCTGGGATATCAGCGCCAACTTCACGCGCAATGTGAGCATCGTTGAGTCTATTGATGAGAATATTTCTCAGCTTCCTATTGCTGGATTTACCGCTCCTCAGACAGTGATCGCTGAAGGTCAGCCATTTGGCTCTATCTTTGGCTCAGGCTATGCCCGCGACGAGGCTGGCAATATCCTGATCGACGACGATCCCAACTCTGCTTTCTATGGCTATCCGATGATTGATTTGAATAACAAAATCATTGGCAATACCCAGCCAGATTACCTGGCAAATATCCGCAATACCTTTACTTATAAAGGTTTACGATTCACTGCCTTGCTCGACATCCGCAAAGGCGGCGATATCTATGCGGGTACTACCCGTCTGATGCGCCTCTATGGCGCAGCCAAGGAGACCGAAGACCGCACGACGCCAGTCGTATTGGATGGTGTGAAAGCTTCTGACGGCGGTCAGAATGATATTGCGGTTCCATTGAACCAGACATACTACCAGATCATCATCTCTAACCTGGATGAGGCGAATGTATTTGACGCCAGCTGGGTACGTCTGCGCGAGATTTCCCTGAGCTATAGCCTGCCTCGTTCGCTCATGGAAGGAAGTCCTTTCAGCGAACTCACCATCACAGCCAGTGGCCGCAACCTGTGGCTCTCTACTGACTACCCCAACTTCGATCCCGAAGTGAGTCTGACGGGTGCCAACTTTGGCCAGGGTCTGGAGTATATGTCTCCTCCCAACACCAAAGGTTATACCTTTTCGATCAACTTGTCATTCTAAAAGAACCTTTTAGGTTTCGGGTTTCGCGTTTTGGGTTTCGAGTCGCTACCTGAAACACGAAACCCGAAACTCAAAACATAACATATTTTATGAAAAAGATTATAAATAAAATATTCATCCTGGTCCTGCTGGCAGGGCTGTTTGGCCTGACGGCTTGTGATGAATTTCTCGATATCAATACGGATCCCAATAATCCGACTGAAGTGCCTGTGAGCCTGTTGCTTACAAGCTCTCAAACCTACCTGGCATACACCATGGGTGGAGATGTCAACCGCTATGCGGGTACCTTTGTCCAGCATTATGCCGGCGTCCAGGGCCAGGCTCAGGAAGAGTATGACCTCTACAACTTTGGAGATGATGAGACCAATAACTTCTGGCGTTTTGGTATGTATGCCGGCGCATTGGGCGACCTGGATCTCATCATGAAAGACGCTTCTGCCAATGGAAGCCCTCATTATGAAGGCGTAGCCAAAATCATGATGGCCTTTGGGATAGGCGTGATGACCGACCTTTTTGGTCGCGTACCTTATAGCGAAGCTTTCCAGTTTACGGACAATACCACGCCAGCTTATGACAACCAAAAGGATCTCTATGCTGTCATTATCAATGAGCTGACAGTACAAGGCATCGCCTTGTGTCAGGAGTCTGAGTCTGTATTCTCTCCCGGTGCCGATGACCTGATCTTTGGCGGGGACCTGACCCAATGGATCAAGTTTGCACGCTTCCTTCAAATCCGCTACCACAACCGCAGCTCCAAGCAGGATGCTGCAGGCTCAGCCAATGCTATCCTTGGCCTACTTGATGACAACAATGAAGAGTTTGCTGATGGTACAGATGACGCCGATTTCTTCTTTTTCAATGTACCTAACTCCGGCAATCCTCTGTTCCAGTTTGAGCAGCAGCGCGGCCAGCTGGCTGTGAGCGATGAGGTGATCGACCGCATGAATGAGCTGAGCGACCCACGCAGGGCGCAGTATGCTGCCCTCAATGGGGATGGTGAGTATGTCGGTGCCCCCAATGGAACGACCGTTCAGGATCAGTCACATATCGCCTTTTCTGCTATAGGTCCTTACTATGCCAGCTCCGCTTCTCCTGTGACTTTGGGGAGCTATTATGAGCAAAAGTTCATTGAGGCTGAAGCCGCTCTGCGCGCCAATAACAAAGGCCGTGCTCACCAGGCATATCTGGCTGCCATCAAAGCCAATTTCGAGAAATTGGGCGTTGCTGAAGCAGATTATGATACCTATATCGCACAGGCAAAAGTAGATCCCGGTGAGGCCAACATCACCCTGGAGCACATCATGACCCAGAAGTATCTGGCCATGTTCTCTCAAGGTGCCGAGTCCTGGACGGACTGGCGTCGTACAGGGATTCCTGCGATCACGCCTTCTATGGGCAATATCCTCAGCGATCAGATTCCCGTTCGCTTCCCTTACCCAGAGTCTGAGTTCTCCTACAATGCAGGCAATGTGCCGGCAGCCACCCTGACGGATCCGACATGGTTCCAGGATGGAACGGAGGATTGATCCTCTAATAAATTATTAGCCGCTAAGCTAATCTTCCACTGGAAGAGGGGCTGCTTCGCAAGAGGTGGCCCTTTTTTCGTTTGTATTGGAAAGGAAAGGCTTTTGCGTTATTTTTATAGAAGAAACGAACCTGATGGAAAATAAAATATGGCTGCAGTAGAAAAACCAAAAGACAAAAAGTACAGTAAGGAAGAATACTTTATCATGGAGGAAAAAGCTTCCGAGAAGCATGAATTTCATGATGGAGAGATTTTGATGATGTCGGGTGGTTCAGGAAAACATAGCTTATTAGGAGCACGAATTGGAGCTATGTTTACCACAGCCTTTCTTGAAAAAGGGTGCTATATTTTCAATAGTGATATGAAAGTTGAATTGGCAAAATTCAACCAATACGTATATCCAGATACATCAGTGGTTTGCGGTGAAATAAATTATGTCCAGGGAAGAGAAGATGTAATTGACAACCCTATTATCATTGTAGAGGTTTTGTCCCCATCTACCGAGAGTTATGATCGTGGACTTAAATTTTTTAAGTATAGAAGTTTAGATTCCTTAAAAGTGTACATCCTGATTTCTCAGGAGTTAAAATTCGTTGAAGTATTTACTAAAAATCAAGATAAAATATGGCAGATGGAATCTTTTCATGGCGATGAAAAAGAATTTAAGTTATTGGATGTAGAAGGCACCTTTTCCATAGATTTTCTATACCAGAGAATTCTTTAGGAACGGTGACGAAATAAACTATCAGTTTCATTTTTCGCAAGGAGGTGTCATTTCGACAGCCTGCCCTGAGCTTGTCGAAGGAGCCTGCCCTGAGCTTGTCGAAGGAGCCTGCCCTG
>JAUIGE010000035.1 GCA_030430205.1 Bacteroidia bacterium
TAAAAAGGGTTTGTCATTTCGATGAGGCTTTGCGAAGAGAAATCTCCTGAGTTATTGATAATCAGTATTTTAATGAGTTCATGAGATTTCTCCTCGAAGACTCGTCGAAATGACAATTGAATCCCTCCACTAAAAGTCTCGATGAGCCACAAAATCAAAATCCTATGTGGAAAATAGCTTTTCGCCATATCGTCCGCCAAAAATTTTATGCAGTCCTCAACCTGCTCGGACTGGCCGTTGGCCTGGCCTGCTGCCTCCTGATGATGCTGTACCTGGTGGATGAATTCAGCTACGACCGCTTTCATGAGAAAGCAGACCGTATCTACCGCGTCGACCAGACCAATATCTGGGTAGACAATGGCGTGCCTTTCGGCTCCACAGGACCCGCCGTCCTGCATGCCTTGAAAGCGGAGCTTCCCGAGCTGGAAGCCATCGCGCGTATACATACGCCCGGCAGTGTCTGGATCAGCCGCCAGGATGCGGCTGGCGACAAACGCACTTTCGATGACGAAAATGTCCTGGCTGCCGATAGCAACCTCTTTGACATTTTCAGCTTTGAGCTGCTCGCAGGAAATGCAAAAACAGCATTGCGCGATCCGCAAAGCCTGATCCTGACCGAGACTGCGGCGGAGCGTTATTTTGGGAAAAAGGATGTTTTGGGAAAGCAGCTTTTGGTAAAGCAAAACAATGAGGAAGGCAATTATACCATCACAGCGGTGCTGAAAGACATCCCCCATGCCTCGCATTTTCATTTTGATGTCATGCTGTCTATGACTTCCTTTCCCCGCGTCAGGCGGCAGGAGAGCTGGACCTGGATATGGACGACCTTCGTCACCTATGCCCTCTTTGAGGAAGGTGCCGATATGGCAAAAGTCAAAGCCCGGCTGAATGATATTCCGCGCAAACACGCCGCAGCTACGCTGGAAAACATCATGAACATCAGTTATGATGATTTTCTCAAACAAGGCAAAGTTTGGGAACTTTTCCTTATGCCTCTGAAAGATATCCGCCTCTATTCAGGCGAAACCTACAACCGCCTCGGCTCTACGGGCGACATCCGCCAGCTGAGTGTACTGGGCATCGTAGCCCTGCTGATCCTCATCCTTTCCTGCATCAACTTCATGAACCTGGCCACGGCCAGGGCAAGCCGGCGCGCACGCGAGATCGGCGTAAAAAAAGTGCTGGGCGCACACAGAGGCGCATTGATCCGGCAGTTTCTCCTGGAATCCATGCTCTTTAGCCTGCTGGCAACCATCCTCGGCCTCGCTTTCGCCGAATTGGCGATTGAGCCTTTCAATACCCTCGCTGCAAAGCAACTTGCCATCAATCCGATGATGCATCCCTGGCTGATACCCGCCTTGCTGGGCCTGGGTATTTTTATGGGTTTGCTGGCGGGCAGTTATCCCGCATTTTTCCTCACGGCCTTTCAGCCGGTGCATGTCCTCAAAGGCCGCATTCAGCAGGGCATGAAAGGCAAAGGCTTTCGCAATGCGCTGGTCACTTTTCAGTTTACCATTTCTATTGGCCTGATTATCTGCACCCTCTTTGTATATGAGCAATTGGGCTTCACGCGGGACAAAGACCTGGGCTTTGAGCCTGATAACCTGCTGGTGGTCCAAAATGTAGAGCAGCTCGAAGCGCAGCAGCAGCTATTCAAGGAGGCAGTTCTGAAGCTGCCTTATGTGGACCGCGCCGCCAATTCGGACCTGAGTCCGCCGCGGATCTACAGCCAGGATTATTTTAAAGCCATGGATGGCGCAGCCGATCAGGAAGTGCCTGTCTCTTATATGACGGTGGATGCAGACTACCTGCAAACGCTGGGGATCACCCTTGCGGCAGGCCGCGATTTTCGCGAGGACCAGCCCGCAGAGGCACAGCGCGTCATCATCAATGAAGCGGCAGTAAAAGCCATGGGCTGGGGAACGCCAAAAGCGGAGGATTATGTGCCGCCGCTGGGCAAGCGCCTGCGCTACCTGGGCGATGATGTAGAGCCTTTTGAGGTGATCGGTGTCTTGAAAGATTTTCACTTCTGGTCGCTCCACGAGCAGATCGAGCCGCTGGCGATCTTCGTGCATGAGGCACCGATCTGGTCGCAGGGCGAAAACTACCTCAGCATCCGCCTGAGGGCGGGTATCCAAACTGCCGAGCAGTTAGAGGAGGCCATAGCAGAAGTGCAGCATATTTGGGAAAATATGACTTCGGCGGCGCCTTTCACCTACTCCTTTCTGGATCAGGATTTCTTCGAAAGCTTTCAGGCAGAGCAGCGCCTGGGGCGCGTGATGGGCATTTTTACCTTTCTGGCGATCTTTATCGCCTGCCTGGGATTGCTGGGCCTCACCGCTTTTTCGGTAGAGCAAAGAAAGCAGGAAATCGGCATTCGAAAAGTCCTCGGCGCTCAGCCCATGCAGGTCGTGGCGCTGCTGTCACGCTCCGTGATTGGCTGGATTTTGCTGGCCTTTGTGATTGCGACGCCGCTCACCATCTGGTTGGTGAATGGCTGGTTGGAGACCTTTGCTTTCCGCATCAGCATGGGGCCTATGGCCTTTTTGCTGGCTGGAGGGATTACGCTGCTGGTGGCGATGTTGACGATGAGTTTTCATGCATGGCAGGCTACCCGGATCAATCCGGTGGAAGCTTTGCGGGATGAGTAGGGGGAATTAAAAATTACCAAATCCTTTCAATATCGTAATTATCAAACTTCTTATCAGCACTAACAATTGGGAATCCTTCGGCCATAGCTTGAGCAATAATAATTCTGTCAAATGGATCCCGATGATGATAAGGTAGCTTTTCTACCTGGAAAATATGAGCATACTCAAATTGAAGGAGTTTATATCCAATCAGCTCAAATTCTTTTTTGACAAATGCAGGAAATGAAGGTTGAAACTCTAATTTCCCAAGGCTTGATTTTACGCCCATTTCCCAAACGCTAGCCATACTAATGAATCTTTCTTCATCAAAATTGTCAACAATTCGGCGAGCTTTATTAGAAAGTTGGTCATTTCCTTCCGCATACCAAATCAAAACATGAGTATCTAAAAGATAGGGCATCTTTACATATAATCTTTAAAATCCTCTAAAGGCTCATCAAAATCAGGAGCCATATAAATTTTGCCTCTTGCATGACCAAAAAGAGAAGGCTTTTGATTTTCCGTTTTGGGAGGGGTCTTGTTTACTTTAACCGAAAGAAACTCCATGAAATGGATTACCTCCCTTTGAAATTCCAAAGGAAGATTTTGAAATAATTTGATTACTGTTTCAGAACTCATGATTAAATATACGATTTTTCCAGATTCCTGTTAAATCCATTCCCATTTTCATACCAGCCAGCCTTTTATCTCCTCTTTTCGTATATTACACAACAAATAAAACTAACCCACATCAGCTATGAAAACCCTCAACTGCCCCGACTGCGGCGCCCACATCCCTCCCTCCGAAATCAATGTGCAGGCCAATATCGCCAAATGCACCAGCTGTTCGCACGTCTTTCCGGCCAGCGAACTGGTCGATCCGGTCACCGAAAGCTACCGCAACAAGCTTTACCCGCCGACTGGCAGCAAGATCGATATCTTCGAAAACGACAACGGCAATGTCGAACTGCGTTTGCCACCCAAAGGCCTGACAGGAAGTACCACTTACATCGGCTTTTTTAGTGTCGCCTGGCTGAGTTTTATCACTTTCTGGACCTATATGTCTGTGAGCATGGTCCCTTTTCCGGGCAATATTTTCTTTGGCCTTTTCTCCATCCCTTTTTGGTATGTGGGCTTTATGATGGCCTACAGCATCATGAATGCGTTGAGAGAATACCAGACCATCGAGGTCGAAAAGAATGAATTTGTGGTGAAAAAAGTGCGCCCCATCAACTCACAAACGGAAATCATTCCGTTTGCCCAACTCGATCATATCGCCTTGCGGCAAATGGACAAAAAGAAGGCTTTTTCCTCCATGGACAAAATGCCCATGAACAATACCAACCGAAATACAAATGAGGAACAGCCCATGCCAATGGTCCCGACTTTCCAGATGGGCATCAACAAAGTAAACTTTTTTGAGTATGTAGAGCCGGAAGAAGCAGCATGGCTCATTCAAACTTTGAATGACTTGAAAGCCGAAAGGCTGAGTGCATAATGCCTCGTACTAAAACTCGTACCCAAACTCAAACTTTCTTCCGCCGCCTCCAAAGCAGAGCAAGTGAGAGTGAGAGAGCGAGAGAAGAAAATAAGATGATCCAGGCCCATGGCCTGGATTTTTTGATGGGGATAACTCCCCCATCTCCGATCAGCACATAATTCGCCCAATAATAGGGGTGACTATGCTGATTGTCAGCTTGTTCGAGCCAAAGCTGGCGGGCCTCCTGAAGCGAAGCTTCAGTGGATTTTCCGGCGGCGAGGCCGGCAAAGAAGGCTTTGCTGATCTCCGCGCCTGCGCGGTCGTCGGTCTGCCAAAGCGTGCTGAGCACGCGCTCAGCGCCGCTATATTGAAAGGCACGAGCCAGGCTCATGACTCCTTCCCCGCGTTGGAGCGGGCCCAGCGCCGTCTGGCAGGCGCTCAACACGACCAGCGGGCTGTTGAGCCGGAGGTTGTAGATCTCGTAGGCATGCAGGATGCCGTCTTCTCCAGGATCATCTGTCCCGTCAAGGAATAGACGGGAGCGCATCAAATCGCTCTCGTCTGCCAGGGCATGCGTGGCGAAATGCAGGATATTGCTCTGAGGAGGAAGGCTTTTGACAAAACTTTCCTGAGCAAGTGGGCCGAGCAAGGCTTTTCCATGAAATAAACTCGCTGCTACCTTTACCTCATTCTGGTTAAATTGAAGGCTAGCAAGGGCCATCCGGCTTCCTGCTATTTCCTCCCCACTAAAAAGGGGGGCAAATCCCAGGTAAGAAGCTTTTCCGTCAGTTTTTGACAGATGCTGCTGTAGCCAAAGGGCAGCGCTGTAGCTGTAAGTGGAAGTATGAAGATGGAGCAAAAAAGGCCATTCTTTCCAATTCAGCTTATCCGTTTTGGTGCCCAAAAGACTTTCAAAAGGCAGATACCCGAGCGGACCATCAGGGATAATCAGCAATTGATTTTTGTCTGAAGATAATCCTGGAAGCAACTGCTGAGTAAAGGCAATTGTATTTTCTAATAAGAGAGGTAAATGGGAGGGATTATCCTCCGGAGGAAAGGAGATAAATCCAATCCATTTATTCAGATTTCCCTCAAAATCTTCTGTCAAAACGATCTCTTCCATTTGCCATTCCCCCCGAAATACCTGAAAAACAAAAAGATAACGTTCTCCCCAAAAGTAGCTGTACAAAGCCTGATTGGGCAATAACTGCTGACTCACATCTTGAAGAGAAAGGGTTTCAGAAGGATATTTCAGGTGAAAATAGCGGGGATACGATTTTTCTAATTTTTGCAAAAAAGTGCGGTACTGCTGTTTGAGGGAAAACTGCAATTGCCTGGCGCCTGCCAACTGAAGACTGTCGACTTCTTCACCATATTGGATGGCTTCCAGGGCAGCGATGCGCTGCTGAAAGTACTGCTCCCGTTCCAGCAGGGAATCGGGGATTCCCGAAAACCGAAGCGCCTTATGGCTGCGCAAATGCTCGCGAAGGTTTCCTGCCTTGCTTTCTTCTGCCAATAAAAATGCTTTTTCCAGGTATGCTGCCTCTCCGGTCATTTTGTATACATCAAAAGCCAGGTGGATGGCATTTTCCGTGGTCGTGCGATGTCTTTGCACGCCCAGTTGCCGGGATTCCGGCGAGTCGTAATAGGTCCTTTGGCTGTCTGCGACAGCCAGGGCAAGTTGATAGGCTGCCAGGGCAGCCTGCAGGTCTTCGATCTTTTTGCTTTGTTCAAAGCGCAGTTGCAGGCTGTTGCCTTGCTCCACCAGTATCTCATTCAGCTTGTTTTTGGGCCAAAAAGGCAAAAGCCGCGCATCTGGCGCTTCCCGAAAAGGAAGCTCCGGCAGGACCTGTTCCCAGGCCAGTCGATGCATATACATGCAGGAATCAAAATCACCCAATCGACGCCAGATAACCGCCATATCCTTATAAATTGGTACGCTACGCCACTTCACTTCCGATTGGGTGAAAATCGCCAGAGCTCCTTTGTAAGTGGAAAGCGCAGGGCGCAGTTTACCTTCTTCCAGGAGCACATCGCCCATGCCAACCAGACTTTGAGCCCGATAAACGGAATATTCATCTCCATTTTTTTCTGCCAACCGCATCGACTCTTCAAAGGCTTTCATCGCCGCAGGATAGATTTTAGCCTCCAGGAGTGTTATTCCTTTTCGATAAAAAGAAGTAATCAGCTGAAAATTATCCGGTCCATAGAGACCCGTCTCTTTTTCAATGGTAAGGTTGATATTTTGCACTGCTTCCTTAAAATCGCCTCTTTCGCGCAAGATCTCTCCCCGCTCGCTATAGATAAAAGCATAATGCTCCTGTGACATCCCGGGATTCGCATCCAGCAGGCGTTCCGCCTGCGCCAGTACCTCCCAGGCCTCCTTGTCATCTCCCACACTGACCAGCATGGTCGCGAGATTGAGCAAAACGCCCAAATGAGGCTCTGGCGGCAGATTTTCGAGATAAACCATATTGGCTTTGTGGTATTCGAGGGATTTCCAGTACAGCCCCATATCTGCATAATGAATGCCGATATTGGTTCGGATTTGGACCAATTGCGGATGGCCTTTGCCCAGGTGATGGCCCATGATTTTTTCTGCCTGCAGATAATGCTGAAGAGATTCATCATATTTATCCATCCAACTCAGCGCTGCTCCAATGGAATTTTCGCTATAGCCAATGGTGATGTGAAGGGGGTGAAAAATACGTTTGCGAATTTCCAGGGCTTCCTGGCTCACCTTCAGGGAATTTTCCCAATCCGAGATCACCAAAAAGGCGATTCCCTGCCCATGCAGGCACATGGCCAGCAGCGAATCCTTCTCCGGCGACAAGCGCCGGGCGTCGGCCAGCAGCGCTTCATAGCGCTGAAGCGCACTGTCCATCTCGCCTTTGAGGAGGTGCAGGGAGGCGCGTTCGCGCCGGGCAAGGATCACCCCCGGATGGTCCCATCCGACGGTTTTTTGCAGCGCGATGGCGCTGTCCAGGGTGGCGGCGCCTTCGTCGAGCTGCATCTGCCGTGTCAGGTATTTGCCTGATAAAAAGAGGGCATTGGCCTCGCTGGAGGCGTCATGACGAAGCTGTGCTTCGCGCTGGGCTGCGCGAAAAAGCGCATAAGCGCTGTCAAAGTTGGCAGCAAGCCATTGCTGCTGCCCGGCATCGAGCAGCACCTCAGGCGTTTGCGCCTGGAGTTTTGGCGCAAAAAGCAGCAAAAGGCTGCACATCCAAATCTTGAATCTATTCAAAATCAAATCCTCTTATCTCGTTTTTAAAACTATTTCTTCCTCCTCACATACCAGGCAAGGGAAAGCAAGATAGTGGAGAAAAGGAGCACCCATATCCAGTAGCGGTTTTTGGCGATAGGGATTTTTCCTCCATCCCCGATCAGCACATACTGCGCCCAAAAATAGGGGTGCGCATGGTAGCTGTCCGCCTGGCTAAGCCATGCTTTGCGCGCTAGCTGCAAGGCGATGGCGACATCTTTTCCCTCTGCTAATTTCTCAAAAAAAGTTTGACTTATCGCTGCGCCTGAGCGATCATCTGTCTGCCAAAGCGTGCTCAGCACGCGCTCACAACCGCTATACTGAAAGGCACGAGCCAGGCTCATGATGCCTTCTCCCCGCTGAAGCGGGCCTTGAGCCGTATGGCAGGCACTCAGCACGCAGAGCGGGCTGTTGAGTTGCATCCCATAGATCTCGAAGGCATGCAGTATGCCGTCTTCGGTGCTGTCTTTATTTTGCTGCAAAAACAGCCGTGACTGCATCAATTGGGACTCGTCGGCCAGGGCATGGGTAGCAAAATGCAGGATGTAAACCTTGCTGTCCAGCCTTTTGAGGCTGTGCTCACTGGCAGCAGCGCCGATCATGGCTTTGCCTTTGAGTAGCTTCGCGACATCTGTTATTTCTGTTTGGTTGTGGAGCAAAGGACTCAGGGCCGCACGGCTGCCGGAGGATTCTCCTGCACCAAATTCCGGTGCAAAACCGAGGTATTGGCTTGTGGCTGAGGAGGCCATTTGCTGGCTCAGCCATATCTCCGCCGCAGGCGCATAAGTCAGGGCGCAGTCATTTCCCAAAAATGCCCAGCTCCGAAAATCATTTCCCGCCCCTTTTTCTCTCAACAGGCTTTCAAAGGGCAAATAGCCCAATTGGCCATTGGCCAAAATGGCCAGCTTCTCCATCTCTACCGAAAAATTCGGAAGGAGTAGCTGCTTCAATTCAAAAGCTTGCGCCGCAAGCTCCTCCATAGAAAAAGCCTCCGCCGGAGGCGGGTGGGAGATGGCATCCGTCCAGCTTTTCAGAAGCGGGCTGACATCGGCAGTCGCCAGGGAGGAGCATGCTATTTTTTGTTGAAAAAGGCGGAAAATAAAAAGCTGTTTTTCGCCCCAAAAATAGCTGTACATCGCTTTTTGAGGGTCTAAATGAGCAAATACATGTTGTAGAAAAATATCCGGGGAGGCATATTTGAGTGCATGATAAGCGGGAAAATCCTGCTCCAGCTGATGGATAAAGCTGCGAAATTGATCCTGCAGATCAAAAGCTTCCTGCTGCAAAGCGACGCGCTTTGCGCTATCTGTCTGAGGACTCAGCCGGCTTTCGTTTACCGCAGCGATGCGCTGCCTGAAGTAACGCTCCTGCTCCAGCAGGGAGTCGGGCAGACCCGCGAAGTGCAGCGCCTGCACTGCCCGGAGGTGGTCGCGCAAGTCATTAGCCTTGCTTTTTTCGGCGAGCTGAAAGGCACGTTCGAGATAGGAAATTTCCCTGCTTTCCTGGTACAAATCCTGGCAGCAGCTCAGCGCTGCTTCATATATCGGCAGCTGATCTCCCAGCCTGACTTGCCTGGATTCAGGCGATTCGTAATAGTGTCTTTGGCTGTCGATGACAGCCAGGGCTGCCTCATAGCAGGCAAGCGCAGCTTGCAGCTCCTCCGGACTTTTTGCAAAAGCCCGCAGGCTTTCTCCCTGTTCAAACATCATGTCTTCCAGTGGATGAAAGGCCCAGAAAGCGCGTATCTCCGCCGGAGGCGCAAGTTGAAAAGGCAGCTCCGGCAGGAGCATGGTCCAGGCTTGACGGTGCATGTGCATGCAGCTGTCGCGCTTGCCTTGCAAGCGGAAGTTGATAGCCATTTCCCTGTAGGTATCGGCTAATTCGAATGTATTTTCGATGGCAGAATAATTGTCCAGCGCCTGGTCAAAGCGGGCTTCAGCCAGGCTGTATTTTCCTTGCATACGGGCAAGGCGGCCCAGATAGCTGAGGGCGTGCCCGCCCTGGAGAGAATGGGCTCCGATCTGCTTTTGAGCTATCTGAAGGGCCTTTTCGAAAGCTTCATCCGCTTCCGGAAAGCTTTTTTTGGCCATCAGCAGATCTCCCCATTGCAGGTAATCGGTTAACAATTCCGGGTGGCCTTCGCCATGCAATTCCCTGTTTTTTTGCAGGGCTTTTTCTATTTCTGTCAATGCTTTTTCCTGCTGCCCCAACTGCTGATAAATGGTGGAGCGGTTTTGGGCGATATATGGAATATGCTCTGCCCGGAGCTCTGTATTTTTTTGTAAAAAAGCATCTGCCTGATCAAAATACAGCAAAGCTGCCTGATAATCGCCTACGGCGATCAGGGTGGCTCCCAGATTGAGCAGGGCATTCAGATGTGGCCGTGTTTCCAACACCTCTTTTTGTTTATACACTTGCTGATGCACCCGCAAGGATTTCCAAAACAGGCCCAATTCTCCATAGAGTACCCCCAGGTTGGTTTGGATTTGCAGCACATTGGGATGAGCGGGGGGATATTTTTGGTTAAAAATGGCGACAGCCTGCTCAAAATGAGCGATGGATTCTGGAAAGCGATCCAGGTACATATACATGATTCCCAGGGTATTGGCGCAAATGCCGATTTTGACGTGCTGGGGGTGAAAAATGCCTTGATAGAGCGCCAGGGCTTCCTGACTGGCCTGGAGGCCTGCCTCAAAGTTTCCCTGGTAAAAGTAGGCCTGTCCGAGGGACTCTTTGACAAGGCCGCGGATGGAGTCCGCCGCAGGCGGAAGCGGCTGTAAATCGGTGAGGATGTCCTCATAGCGGCCAATGGCTTCGGGTATCTGGCCTTGATTCAAGGCCACGAAGGCGCGCTCGCGGCGCGCGAAAAAAAACATAGCAGAGAGGGAATCGAGCCTTTTTGCCATGACAATGGCACTGTCCAGGGTCAGGGCAGCAGTTGAAAGCTGCATTTGACGGGCAAGGTATAAACCTGAACGATAGGTGGCTTCAGCCTGGGCTTGTGGGTCAAGGACTTGTGTTGCAGCTATTTGACTTAACCTAAACAGGATGTAGGCACTATCAAAGTCACCTACATCCCATTTTTTTTTGCCTTCCATGAGCAAGGCTTTCGCTGATTCTTTTTCTGGTTCCAATGGCTTTTGCCCGCTTAACAATACTATCAGCAGGAAGCTAATGAGTGCTAATAAGGCGGAAAATCCACGCTTTTTCATGAGAAAGACAGAAAGAGAAACATATCACAGAATCGTACCTTGAGTCAGCGACTTACCAACGATCCCTTCTGGGACGTTCTTCACGGGGTTTTGCCTCATTGATTTTCAAGGCTCTTCCTCCCATGTCCGTTCCATTCAAGCCATCAATGGCATCATCAGCACCATCTTCCATTTCTACAAATCCAAAGCCTCTGGGGCGGCCTGTGTCGCGATCTGTAATCAAATTGACAGAAGTCACTGTACCATAAGATTCAAATAACTCCCGAACGCCGTCTTCATCAGCAGAGAAAGGAAGGTTTCCAACATAAATTTTCTTAGACATAACTTTTTATTAGGTAAATAATAGTGAAAAGATACCCTTTTTTTTAACAATATGTGTTAACCTTTTCTCTAAATCTCCCATGGCCGGGTAAAGCAATTTTATTTTACCCATGAAAAATGTAGTAACCCCCTTTTGTCTGGCTTTGGCCTGCTTGTATTTAACTGGCTCTCAATTGACTATTTTACCCAAACCGCAGATCTCCGGTAGCCAAAATGATCTGCATGCGAAGGTATATGATGACAGCCTCTTGCAGCAGTTGCAAGATCCCTGTGAAGGAGCATTTACGGTTAAGATGCCGGGAGAGGGCTGGTGCTCCTTTGCGGGCCTCACCCGCGCTTATGGGCTGATCCGCCCTTTGGGTAGAGCGGCGGAGATGTATGGCTCAGCCAGGCTTTTCTTTGGCGACCCTGCTGTCCCAACCTACCTGCTACCGCAATCGGAGATGAAAGACCTTGCCGCCGATCATCCCCTCATTGAGCTGAAAGAAGTGATGGAACCAGCGGAATATGCGCGCATGTATTTGTCCCAAAAGTATGAAGGGAAGGGAAAGCTCAATATCCTGCGAAGCTCCCCTGATGCGGAATTGAAACAAATCCTGGAAAAACAGGCGAAAAATTATCCTGAAAAAACCTTTTCCATATCCTCTGTCTGTGTGGCATACAGCCTGGAATCAGACTCTCTGCCCATGCGGGGGCTTAGCAGGGGGGAGCTCAATTGCTCCATCGTCCGGATGGACGACCTTTGGGGCGTGGAGCTCAGCGGCTTTAGCAGCCAGGCCGACAGCCTGGATCTGCATGATATGCTGCGAGCTGTTTTGCACTCCTACGAGGTGGACCCATCCTGGATCGCCCGCAGCCATTTATACCAGCCGCGCCCAACCTACCAACTCTTCGATCCGGAAGATACGGCGGTTCATTACTACAGCGTGACACCGGAAGCATTTTTGGGCTCCAGGTTCAATGACGGATGGAGTTATTACTGGAAAGATGAAAAAACGGGAGAAATCCGTCCCAGTGATATTCTGGAGAATCCAGACCCATCTCGCTATGTCCGCTGGTACAAGGGTGAACTTTGTAAGCGCATTTTTTGGGAATAAGGCTTTCCAAATATTTTTTTTCAAAAAAATGGGTACATTCTGCTAACCAATTTCTTTTTGCTCCATATCTGAACAAACCCCAAAAAACAATACAATGAAAACTTTAACATTCCTCCTTCTGAGCCTTTCCATACTGGTACTTACCTCCGCTTGTAGCAGTGATGTTTCTGAGCCTGCATACTATGAAAATGGCATGTCGCAGGACCCTTATGCTCAGGGTCAGCAGTCGAATGATCCTTATGCCAATTCACAACAGGTCAATAATAGCTATTCAAACCAACAACAAATGAATTATCAAAATTCATCCACTCCCGAGGGTTTTGTCCGTATGACGGACCCCAAAGAAAACGCTTTCAGCGTTTTGATGCCCAAAGGCTGGCAGGCTCAGGTGAGCCTGGAGCGGCCCGGCGGCCAGATTCGTTCCTGTGGCGTAGCCACGAGTCCTGATGGCGCTACGCGCATCTTTTTGGGAGATCCCAATATCCCCACTTTTTTCAGCCCCAACCTAGGATATGCAGACTTGATCGAACGCCAGCCGATGAGCAAAGTAAGGCAGCAGGTAAGTGCTGCACAGTTTGCGCAGGAGTACATTCAGCAGGTATTTGGGCAGCAGGGGCGTCCCCAGATGGGGCAGCCAGCCAGAGACCAGGAGTTATTATTTGACACCCAGCAAAAGGCAAGAGAAGCGGGCGTCCAGGTGCAGATAGACTTGGCTGTGGTCCCCTTTACGACAAGCTGGCAGGGAAAAGCCATTCAGGGAGAACTTGTCTGTTCTATCATGGCACAACCTGAATTTTGGATTGCTTCCGTATCAGGCTTTACCACCACAGATCGCGATGTCGCCAAGATCAGCAGTATCCTACGGGTTATATTGAAATCTCAGAAGTCCAATCCCGAGTGGCTCCAAAAAGAGAAAATGAAGCAGCAACAGCAGCAAATGCAAAGCCAGCAAATGATGGCTCAAAGCCAGGCTGCCCACCAGCAGCGCATGGCCAACAACCAGGCACAGTTCAACGCACACCAGCAAAGGATGCAGGCCAATCAGCAGGCTTTTGATGCGCACAACCAAAGCTGGAACCAGCAGCAGCAGATCAATGACCAGAGCCATCAGAACTACATGAATTACCTACGGGATGAGAATACCATCACCAATGGCGGATACCAAAGCCAGGTACAATCCGGCTACAACTATTATTGGGTTGATCCAAATACAAATGAGTATATAGGGACACAGTTTAATGAGAATCCTGACCCGACCAGGTATCAACTTTGGCAGAAGAAATAATAAAAACTGTTTCTGGTTTCTGGTTCCTGGTTTGAACTAGAAACTAGAAACCAGAAACCAAATTCATTGATAATGAAAACCTACAAACTATCCCTCCTCCTGAGCCTCTCTTTCCTGATCTCTCTGCCTGCTTTTTCACAATCGAACTTCGAATGGGGGCTGACAACAGGCAGAGCCAAAAGAGATGAAGCCACCGACCTCAGCATAGATCCACAGGGCAATGTCTACATCACGGGTACCTTTGAAGACTCCATGGATATGGCCATCAGCGGACCGAAGGATTTTTTGCATGGATATGGCTACAGAGATATTTTTCTGGCGAAGTATGATCCATCAGGTTCAAAACTTTGGGCTTATGCTTTTGGTGATACCAGGTTTGATCGAAGCTGGGCAATGACTACAGATGCGCAGGGTGCTGTCTATATGGGTGGGGTTTTTGGAGGACACGTAGATTTTGACCCGGGCAGTGACTCCAGCTTTTTGACTTCCAATCCGGCAGGTTTCTGGCCAGATGGCTATCTGGCAAAATATAACACACAGGGCGAACTCGTCTGGGCAAAGCACCTCCTCACAGCGCGAAACCGCTCCGCCAGCCAGTCTGCGACGCTCTTCGGCATCACCGGCATCGAAGTAGATGCCAATGATGATATCATCATCGGCGGCATGTTTTGGGACAGCGTCTGGCTGGCCCCTAACAAGCTGATCGTATCCCAGGGCTCGCTGGCCGATATGTTTCTGGCAAAATATGACAACAACGGCAACCTCATCTGGGGAATACAGATGGGAGGTGCGGGTGATCAGCGAATTATGTCTCTTTCAGTGGACCCCCAGGGCAATATCTTTACAACTGGTTTTTATTTTAGCAACCCGGATTTTGATCCGGCGGGAGGTACCGTATTGAGTAGCCAGGGTGCGGAAGACATCTTCCTGGCCAAGTACAGCAGCGCAGGTTCGCTGCTCTGGGCAAAGGGCTTCGGAAGCCCTTCCGGCAGCAATACCTCCACGGAATCCGGGCTGGATGTCGGTACAGATGATATGGGCAATGTATATTGCACAGGCCGCCTACTGGGCACCGTGGACTTTGACCCAAACAGTGCCGCAGGCAGCATCGTCTCCATGGGCGGAGCCAACTTTTTTTGTACAAAATTTGATGGCAGTGGCGCTTTCCAATGGGTGTTTTCACTCGAAGGAAATGGCTATAAGATAGGCAAAAGGCTTGCAGTACAGCCCAATGGCGATTTTTGGCTGGGAGGAGAGTATGGGATAGGTGCCCCACTGGGTGGCCTCGATATCGATCCGGGGCCCGATACAGTGTTGATCTATGCGCTCGGAGGGCCAGAAGACAATTTCGTGGCGAAATACGACAAGGATGGCGCTTTTCTGACCGGATGGGACATCCGGGGACTGGGAGGCAGCAAGCTCGAAGGCCTGGCGGCCTCAGGCAATGAGCTGGTTTTGGGAGGCTATTTTGATGCCTCTATCCTGCTCAATCGCCAAAGTGGCGACCTCCGATTCTCCAAAGGAGATGCGGATCTCTTTGCCGTCAAATATGGTCAGGGAAATATGAGCGTGGAAAATGCTCTGCAAAAAGTGGATTTTTCCATTTTCCCCAACCCCGCTTCCCAACAGATCCAGCTGACTTTTTCCCTCCCAAAAGCCCAAAGCCTTTCCTTTAGCCTGTATAGCCTCGATGGCAAATGCGTCATGACGCTGGACCAGCAAAAAAGCCTTTCCTCCGGAAATCAACATCTCAGCTGGGATCTGGATGAAGAGCTGACGCCCGGGCGATATTTACTCGCCATCGCCTCGGATCAGGGGCAAAAGGTCTTGCCGCTTGTGATTGTCAAATAATTTCTAACAACCCATTTTTACATGAAAACGCATTTATCCTTTTTCTTCCTCTTCGCCCTCCTGGCCTCTCTTTTTGCCCAAACCGGGCCTCTTGTACCCCAAATGTCCCACTGTGACAACCAGATCACCCAGTTTATGAATACCTACAGCATTCCTGCTGCCACGGTAGCCATCACCAAAGATGGCAAGCTGGTCTATATGCGCGCCTTTGGCAATGCAGACCTGGCGGGAACGGAGCCAACGCAGCCGCATCACATGTTTCGGATTGCCAGCCTTTCGAAGCCCATCACGGGCATTGCGATCATGAAACTTGTGCAGGACAATAGGCTGAGTTTATCGGACAAGGTTTTTGGGCCGCAGGGACGCCTTGCTGGCAATGCTTTTCTCGATAGCGCACATGTCACAGACAACAGAATTTTTGATATCACCATCCAGCATTTGCTGGAGCATACTGGTGGTTGGAACCGTGATGTAGCCTGTACCCCCAGCCCCACCTCTCCTTATGCCTGGCATGCCAACCATTGTGACCCCATTGGTTTTCCCCTGCATGTAACGCAGGTATTGGGCACAACCAATCCGGTCAGCGAGGATGCTTTGATTCGCTTTTTGATGGAAAAAGGGCTCAATTTTACCCCTGGAAGCACCTATGCTTATTCCAATATTGGCTATTTAACATTGGGGCTGGTAATCGAAAAGGTTACAGGTATGAGCTATGAGCAATATGTGCAGAAGGCGATTTTGCAACCTTTGGGCATTTGTGATATGCATATCGGCAAAAATCTTTTGGCAGATAAGCGCGAGCGTGAAGGAGAATACAAGGGAAATGGGTATACAGCTCCTTCCCTTTACGGAACCGGAAACACTGTTCCCTGGGAATATGGCGGCTGGAACCTTGAAGCCATGGATGCCCATGGTGGCTGGATCGCTTCTGCGAGGGATCTGGTGCGGCTACTTGTAGCCGTGGATGGCTTTTCTACCAAGGCAGACATCCTTTCCAGTGCGACTATCCAGACGATGACTACGGGTTCGACCAGCAATGTCAATTATGCAAAAGGCTGGACAGTGAATGCCTCGAATAACTGGTGGCATACAGGCGCTTTGGATGGCACAGCAAGCCTCCTGGCACGGACCTCCGGTGGCTATACCTGGGCCATCATCCTTAACAAAAGAGTCATTGGCAGCAGTTCCAACAACTTTTGGGCTGACCTGGATGGGTTGCCCTGGAATTGTCTCAACCAAACGATCAGTTTTCCCAGCCATGACCTACTCGATTTCCCCAGCCTCAACAGCTCGAACCTCCACTTCAACGGTCAGGGAAGTACTTCCATGAAGGTGAAGTGGCAAAAAGGAAATGGCAATTTCCGCCTGCTGATCGCCAGGGAAGGCGCAGCCGTAGACGCCTTTCCCCTCGACGGGGAAGATTATACTGGCAATGCCGCTTTCGGCATGGGAGATGAAGTCGGCACAGGCAACTTCGTTGTCTATCAGGGAATGGACGACAGCGTCGAGATCACAGGACTTGATCCTGCGAAGACCTACCATTTTCGCCTTTTTGACTACAACAAAAACTTCAATACAGGCTTTCACAGCCTTTACCAGTTGTGCGATTATGCTGCTGCCAGCGCAAAGACTTCAACCAATACCTCTATCACAGACCTGACCGCTCAGGGCATACGCCTTTTCCCCAATCCTGTCCGGGATGTGCTCCACCTGGAGTTTTCGAAGGCCTCCGGCGTAGATCAGCTACAGCTGAGTAACCTTCATGGGCAACTTATGCGCCGCCAGGCGGTGACGGGTTTGGAAGCGAAGCTTGATGTCTCGGATCTGCCTGCGCAGATGTATGTGCTGACTTTGTATAAGGACGGTCGCAGGGTGGGGAGCGCGAAGGTTGTTATTGAATAGGTTTGCGCTTTTTCCCAACCAAATACCCTACCTTTGCTGCGCAAAAACACACGCGCAACAAATATGAGTATCTGGAACAAGCTCAGCCAGGAAGAAATCCAACAACGCGTCTTCGACGCATTGGCTGAAAACATCAACTACGTTGACGAAAATATCCTGGGCGTACCCGCCTCCTACCTCGACGAAAAGGTCTTTCCGCATGAGTCGCCGCTCTTGCGCGACGCGCCCTTTTTGTCCTCTTTGATCCAAAATCCCAACCACATCGGTTGTCATACCCTGGGCAAGTCTGAAAGCTTTTTTGCGGGCACGCAGCAGATAGAGCGGGAGCTCATCGAGATCTGTGCAGCAGAGATTTTGCATGGAGAAAAAGGCCAGTTTGATGGCTATGTAGCTTCCGGAGGCACGGAAGCCAATCTACAGGCGATCTGGATTTACCGCAATTATTTTCAGCGAAAACATCAGGCCAGCAGAGAAGAAATCTGCATTCTGTGCAGCGAGGACAGCCATTATTCGATGGACAAAGCGGCCAATGTATTGTCGATAGACATATTCAAAGTAGAGGTGGAAGAAGATTCACGGGAAATATCTTCAGCCAGTATCCGGGTCGCGATTGAATCAGCGAAAGCGCAAGGCAAAAAACACTTCATTGTGATTGCCAATATGATGACGACCATGTTTGGTTCAGTGGACAAAGTGGATCTCTATGTGGAGGAATTAAAAAAGCAGGCTTGTCACTATAAAATCCATGTGGATGGCGCTTTTGGTGGTTTTTTCTATCCTTTTACCAAAGGACAAAGCAAGCTCAACTTCAGCAATCCGGAAATCAATTCCGTGACCCTCGATGCCCACAAAATGGCGCAGGCGCCTTATGGGACCGGAATATTTTTGATCCGCAAAGGCTGGATCCACTACGCCAATACGCAGGAGGCGAGCTATGTGGAAGGGGAAGACTTCACCCTGATCGGCAGCCGATCCGGCGCCAACGCCATCGCGGTCTGGATGATCCTGATGAAGCACGGCCCTTTTGGCTGGCGGGAAAAAATATTTATCCTGCAAAAACGCACCGAATGGATGTGCGACGAATTGAAAAAATTAGACATCCAGTATTATAACCACAGCCGCTCCAACATCATCACCATCCAGGCCAGGCATGTTGCGCCGAAAATCGCCCAAACTTTTGGGCTGGTGCCTGACAACCATGATCGCCCTCAATGGTACAAGATCGTGATCATGGAGCACGTGACGATAGAGCGTTTGCTGCCGCTGGTCATGGCGCTTTCCTGACAGATCTAGTCCATCGTCTCCAGACTGGCCGCCACCGCCTCCAGCGTCTGCGCAATATGCGCATCCGTCAGCGCATCCGACAGAAACCATGTTTCAAAAGCAGAAGGCGGCAGGAACACCCCATGATTAAGCATTTGCTGGAAAAAATGGGGGAAATAATCATTGTTGCCCTGGGCAGCGCTTTCGTAATCCACCACCGGATCGGGACAGAAATGCAGCGAAATCATCGAACCGATGCGGTTGATCTGGTAGGGCAAGCCGCTTTTGCGTAGCAAAGCATCCATGCCCTCGTGAAGCCGTTCCGTCTTCTGTTCGAGGCGATCATAGATCGCCGGATCCTTTTTCAAAGCCTTCAGCTGCGTCAGGCCGCTGATCATGGCAATGGGGTTGCCGGAAAGCGTACCCGCCTGATAGACAGGCCCTGTGGGAGCCACCTGGCTCATGATCTCGCGCTTACCTCCGTAAGCACCCACCGGCATACCGCCGCCGATGATCTTGCCCATGCAGACCAGGTCTGCGGTGATACCAAAGCGTTCCTGCGCGCCGCCCGGCGCAAGCCGGAAGCCCGTCATCACCTCATCAAAGATGAGGAGGATGCCCTCTGCTGTGCAGATGTCCCGCAGCCCTTGCAGGAAACCTTCCTGCGGTGGAATGCAGCCCATATTGCCCGCTACGGGCTCCACGATAAGAGCGGCGATCTCGCCGCGGTTGGCAGCTACAATTTCGCGCACACTGGCGAGATCGTTGAAATTGGCGAGCAAGGTATTTTGGGCCGTGCCGCTGGTAACGCCGGGACTGTTGGGCAGGCCCAGGGTGAGCGCGCCACTGCCCGCTTTGATCAAAAAGGTATCGCCATGGCCATGATAATTGCCGGCAAATTTGACGATCTTGTCCTTGCCGGTATAGCCGCGCGCCAGGCGGATGGCGCTCATGCAGGCTTCCGTACCGGAATTTACCATACGGACCATGTCCATGCCGGGCACCATCTCGCAGACCAGCTCCGCCATTTCGATCTCCAACTCCGTCGGCGCACCAAAAGAAGAGGAATCTTCGATGCGTTCCCTGACCGCTGCCACCATGGGTGGATATGCGTGGCCGAGGATCATCGGCCCCCAGGAGTTGAAATAATCGAGGTATTCATTGCCGTCCTCATCGGTGAGGATGGCGCCCTTCGCTTTGCGGATGAAGACAGGCGTGCCGCCTACGGAGGTGAAGGCCCGCACGGGCGAGTTGACGCCGCCGGGCATGACTTTTTGAGCTTGTTGGAAGAGCTTTTTGCTTCTTTCCAGGGATATGTTTTTCATTTTTGACAAATTTTAAGAGTGGACGCAGATTTTTATGATAATTATGATTGGCGCTGTTTTTACATAATTCTTATCATAAAAATCAGCGTAAATCAGCGTCTACCTTCTTTTCAATACTTCCACAGCCTCCTTCGCAAAATAAGTCGCGATCAAATCAGCGCCCGCCCGCTTCATCCCCATCAGTGACTCCATCATCGCATCCTGCTCATTGAGCCAGCCTCTGGCGGCGGCGGCCTTGATCATCGCGTATTCGCCCGAAACCTGGTAGACGGAGACGGGCACCTGCACGCTTTGCTTGACGCGATGTACGATGTCGAGGTAGGGCAAACCGGGTTTGACCATGATGATATCAGCGCCTTCGGCTACATCGAGTTGCGCTTCTTTGAGCGCTTCGATGGCGTTGGCGGGGTTCATCTGGTAGGTCTTTTTGTCGCCGAAGCCGGGCGCGGAGTCCAGCGCATCGCGGAAGGGACCGTAGAAGCAGGAGGCATATTTGGCGGTATAGGCCATGATGCCGGTATCGTGAAAGCCTGCGGCTTCCAGGGCTTCGCGCATCGCGCCGATGCGACCGTCCATCATGTCTGAGGGCGCGACGAAGTCGGCCCCGGCTTCTGCATGGCTTACAGCCATGCGGGCGAGCAGCGATACGGTGGGATCGTTGACGATCTGACCATCGGCGACGATGCCGTCGTGACCGAAGCTGGAATAGGGGTCCATGGCGACATCCGTCATGAGGCAGGTATCGGGAAATTGCGCCTTAATGGCGCGCAGGCTACGCTGCATCAATCCCTCAGGATTGAGGGCTTCCACGCCCACATTGTCCTTCAAGCCGTCAGGCACTTTGACGAAAAGCAGAAAGGATTTCAGGCCCATTTCTACGTAGTTTCCTATTTCTGCCAGCGTCAGGTCAAGTGAATAGCGGTAATAGTCCGGCATGGAAGGGATTTCCTTCCGGAGGTTTTCGCCTTCATCTATGAAGAGCGGCACGAGAAAATCGGCAGCTGAAAGCTGCGTTTCCTGCGCCATGGCGCGGATGGTGGCGCTTTGGCGCAGGCGGCGGGGTCGTTGGTATGGATGGTTCATGGGGTTTTGAGTTTTGGGTTTCTGCAAACTGCCTACTGCAAACTGCCTACTGCAAACTGCCTACTGCAAACTGCCTACTGCAAACTGCCTACTGTCCTTTTCCCACTGCCCTCTGCCCACTCCCTCGGCTTCAGCCACTCCAAAAGCTCCGCTTCCCGACTCCCAGCCTGCGGCTGGTGGTTGTACTCCCAGCGAACGGTCGCTGGCAGGCTCATCAGAATGGACTCGATGCGTCCATTGGAGCGCAGGCCGAAAAGCGTTCCCTTATCGTGGATCAGGTTGAACTCTACGTAGCGGCCCCGGCGGATTTCCTGCCAGGTTTTTTCCTGCTCTCCATAGACTTCGTCTTTTCTCCTTTCCACTATCGGCAGATAAGCATCCAGGAAAAGCTCTCCCATCGTAGTGGTATAATCGTACCAATCCTGCGATGACCGGCCCATTTTTCCATCTCTCAGGTAATCGAAAAAACAGCCGCCGATGCCACGGGCTTCTTCCCGGTGGGCATTGTAGAAATAGTCGTCACAGGCTTTTTTGAAAAGCGGATAAAGGTCCTCACCGAAGAGATCAGAGCCTTTTTTGATCGTTTGGTGAAAGTGCACTGCATCTTCCGGCCACAGATAATAAGGTGTCAAATCCATGCCGCCACCCAACCAGCAATCGCAGGGTTTTCCTTCGGCATCATACAATTCAAAAAAGCGAAAATTGGCGTGCACAGTCGGCACCTTGGGATTTTTGGGGTGCAGGACGAGGGAAAGGCCGCAGGCAAAAAATTCATTATGCTCCACCTGAAGCTGCTTTTTCAGCTCTGCATTCAACTTTCCATGAACGGTAGAGATATTTACTCCTCCTTTTTCAAATACATTTCCATTGCGGATAATGCGGGTTTGTCCTCCGCCTCCTTCTTCCCGCTTCCAGTCGTCTACTTCAAATTGGGCTTTCCCGTCGATTTCCTCCAAAGCATCACAAATGTGGTTTTGCAGGTAGTGTATATATAGGGTGAAATTTTGGCGTAAACTCATGATCCGTATGCTTTGATTGTATCTACAAATGCTTTTGCGTGATCTACAGGCACTTCCGGCAGGATGCCGTGGCCGAGGTTGGCGATATAGCGCTGGGTGCCAAAGGCATCTACCATTTCTTTCGCCATGCGCTTGATTTCAGGGATAGGCGAAAGCAGGCGGCTGGGGTCAAAATTGCCTTGCAGGACCATGTCCGGTCCGGCGAGTGCGCGGGCCTGCTCAGGTGTGGTATGCCAGTCGATGCCGAGTGCTGTCGCGCCAGCTCTTGCCAGTTCCGGCAGGGCATAGGCGCAGCCTTTAGCATACAGGATGACGGGCGTATCGGGAATCGCCTGTGCTATTTTTTGCATATAGGGGAAGGAAAAAATGCGGTAATCCGCAGGACTCAGCAAGCCTCCCCAGCTGTCAAACAGCTGCAAAACATCCGCTCCGGCAGCGGCCTGTGCTTTGAGGTAAGTGATCGTCGTATCGGCGATCTTGTCGAGCAGGCGAGCCGTCGCCTCCGGCTGGCTGAAAGCAAAAGCTTTTGCTTTGGAGAAGGTCTTCGAGCCACGGCCTTCGACCATATAGCAGAAGATCGTCCAGGGCGAACCGGCAAAGCCGATGAGGGGCACGCGCCCATCCAGCGTCTTTTTTGTCAGTGCCAAAGCATCCATAACGTAATGCAGGCGGTCCGCTACATCAGGAATCTGGATGGCATCTATCTGCTCCGCGCTGCGGATGGTCTGCGGCAGGCGAGGTCCCTCGCCGGGATTCATGCTCACTTCGAAGCCGAGCGCCTGGGGGATCACCAGGATATCGGAAAAAATGATGGCGGCATCCACGCCCACCTGATCCACCGGCATGACGGTGATCTCTGTGGCCAGAGCGGGATTTTCCACCCGCTCAAAAAAGCTGTATTTCGCCTTCAGCTTGAGGTAGTCCGGCAGATAGCGCCCTGCCTGGCGCATCATCCAGACCGGTGGTCTGTCGACTTCCTCCCCGCGCAGTGCGCGCATGAAAAGCGCATTATGTGTACTTTTAAGTACCAAATCTTTCATCATTTCTTCACTTCTTTATTTCTTCACTTCTTCATTCGTAACTCCTTGTTCGTCACTCGAATGTTCAAAACCAAATCTTTCTTCACTTCTTCACTTCTTCATTCGTAACTCCTTGTTCGTCACTCGAATGTTCAAAACCGCTTCCCTCATAGAGGAAAAATTCGGCTCCGCCGCCGCATAAACGGCAGCCACCTCCCGCTGCTTCAAGGCAGCAGCTGTAGTCGGCCCGATCGCATAAGCGATCTTCCCTTCAGGCCAATCATTGGCCTTGAAAAAGCTCTCCACAGCCGAAGGGCTGAAGAAAAGCGCAGCTTCCGCATCGCCCCAGTTCAGCTTTTGAGGGGTCAAAACAGTTTGATACACCTTTTTATCCATCACCGTAAAGCCCAGCTCGGTCAGCCTTTCGCTGAGTTCATCACGCCTTTTGTCTCCACAGAAATGCAGCACTTTTTGCGGGGGAAATGCGATGTTGATTTCTTCTGCCAAAGCCATCGCATTATGTGACCGAATCTCCACATGGTAGCCCATGCCTGCCAGGGCATCAGCTGTTTTAGGGGCGATGGCTACGAGCAGTTTATTTTGATAAATAGCCAGAAAGTACTTCTTGAGCAGCGTTTTGAGGGAATCAACCGCTTTTTCACTGGTAAAAATCCAGATAGCCGGCGTTTCAAAAATGTTGATATGAAAAGGCAAAGGCAGCGTTTTTATCATGGGATAAACGCGCAAGCCTATGCCCGCCTGCTCCCATTCCCGGCAGATGCTTTCATCTATTGCTTTGGTACAAATTATCTCACGCATTGCGAATCTCCTCCATGATTTCCTGGCCCCCCTGGGCCAATAGTTGTGTAGCCCACTGATGGCCGAGTTTCCCGGCATCTGTAACATCTCCTTCCCATTGGGCCAGGAGTTTAAGGGTCCCGTTGGGACTGAGCAGGCAGCCTTCCAGCGAAAACCTTTCGCCTCTGACTTCCGCCAGCGCGCCTATCGGCGCGGAGCAGCCGCCTTCCAGCCCGCGCATAAATGCGCGTTCTGCTATCGCTGCCGACATGGTCGGCTTGTGGCTGATCTGCGCCAGCTGCTGGCGCAGCAGGGTGTCTTCCTCCCGGCATAGGATGCCGACGATGCCCTGCGCAGGCGCAGGCAGCATCCAGTCCAGCAACTGATAGTTCAGTTTTTCCTGCAGGTGCAGGCGCTCGATGGCCGCCATGGCGAAGATCGCCCCATCCCAATCGTTGTCCTCCAGCTTTTGCAAGCGGGTCTGGATGTTGCCGCGCAAGCCGACCAGCCGGTGGCTGGGGAAACGGTGCAACCATTGGGCGCGGCGGCGGAGGCTGCCTGTAGCGATGGTGGCCTCTCCTGTAATTTCTTCGGATTTGAGTACGAGGGTGTCCTGGTATGCTCCGCGTGGCAGTACTGCGGCGAGCACAACTCCTTTTGGGAGTTGGGTGGGAACGTCTTTGAGAGAATGGACCGCCAGGTCAATTTCCCCATTGAGCAGGGCGATGTCAAGGCTTCGGGTAAAGATACCCGTGATACCCATTTCGTAGAGCGGAATGTCCTGCCGGAGATCCCCTTCAGAAGTGATGATCACTTCTTCGGATGCGATGCCCTGATCGGCGAGTGCTTTGCGCACTTCTTCACTTTGCCAGCGTGCGAGCTGGCTGCCGCGGGTGCCTATTTTCCAAATCGGATGTGTATGCTTCATTTGCCCAACACTTCTTCAAACAAGTCTACCTCAGCGCCCAGTTTTTCATGATGGGTGTGTAAAAATTTGGCCACACGGCCTGTGATTTTTTGTAGCATACGCTCGCTGATCTTCTCGAGGTGGAGACTGTCCGCCTCTGGATTTTTCCTTTTATACGTTGCTATTTCTACTTGTTGCAAATTTTCCAGTTCATCTTTTAACGAACGAATGATGCCCGCATAGCGCCTTTTGTCTACCCAATCCATAAACTCCTCCCGGATTTCCCTGACAATGGCCTCAGCAGCCGGAATTTCGGCTTTTCGCTGGCTGATGGCCTGGTCGGCCTGATTGACCAATTGGTCCATGTCCAGCAAGGTCGCTTGCGGCATGGCCGCAACTTCAGGCGCGATATTGCGCGGAACAGACAGATCGAGAAAAAGCTGTTGCTTTTTGCCTGTGAGCATATCCGGCGATACAATCGCCTGAGCGGCCCCGGTTGCGACCACGATGATATCGGCCTTATCCAGCGCCTGAAAGCGCTTTTCCCAGGGGATGAGCTGTACGCCCAGGCTCTCTTCCAGGGCCAGGGCCCGTTCCATGGAGCGGTTGGTGACGGATAATTCCGCCTGCGGAAATTGCTTGAGCAGGTTGGCGCAAGTGGCCTTGCCGATGTCTCCTGCGCCTAGCAGGAGGATGTTTTCGATCTTGTGAGAGCGGTCCCAGGCGCGGATAAAATCCACTGCAACATAAGCTACAGAAGCAGCGCCATCGCAAAGGGCGGTTTCGTTTTTTATGCGCTTGCTGTTACGAATGCAGGCATTCAGCAGCCGATCCAGAAAGGTGTTGACGAGGCCATGAGCTTTGCTTTCTTCAAAAGCCTTTTTGATCTGCCCGATGATCTGAAAATCTCCCAGGATTTTGGATTCCAGGCCACTTCCCACCCGAAAAAAGTGCGTAAGCGCTTCTTCTCCTTTTTTTACCCAGCCGACCTTTTCCCATGCTTCGCGATCTCCGTGGGCGTGTTTGCAGAGCAAACGTATCAGTTTTTCGGTTTCTGTGCTGCAAGCATAGAGTTCGGTGCGGTTGCAGGTCGAAAGCAGCAGTACGCCTTCCAGTTCCAAAGCTGAAGCAGCAGCCAGAAGGGATTCCGTCTGGGCGGACGTGAGGCTAAATTTGCCTCGCGTATCGATATCTGCTTTTTCGTAGCTGATGCCTATGACTTGAAAGGGTCTATGCATATTGGAACATATCTACGGTGTTTTTGTGCAAAAGTAGGGGCTGCCATCTGTAAAAAATAACGCGAAAGGGATTATTAATCCCGTCAAATAGAATTGCATCGACGGCCTGCGTTATTTCATTTTCGCTTTGCGGTATTTTTAGAAAAAATATCCTTTATAAGCGAACCAAATTGGTTTTTAAGGGTTAGTTTTGCCTAAAATCATTTTCAATATGTTCTCCCGTCCGCCTCTCCAACTTTTTCATCCCGAAAAAAATGACGCAAAAAGTTCATTTCATTATCCCTTGCTTAGCCCAGATATGGCGCTGGCATGGATGATAGCGGAAACCAACGAGCAGGCGGTTTTGCGGGGAGAAATCCCCACCAAAGTCATTCAGTTTTTCTTTTGCCTGAAAGGAACGATTACCTTTTCCTACCATGGCGGCCGTTACCAGCAGCAGCTTTTGGAAGGCCGTTCTTTTCTGATGTACAATCCGGAGAGGAACCTACAACAGGAAATCAGCTTTTCTTCGGATGCGCGTATGCTCTGCCTGCTTATCACGGTAGAAAGGCTTCATGAGCTTTTTGTAAATGACTTTTCGGAGCTTTCCTTTTTGAATAGTGAAAATATCAACAAGAAATTTTACGCCGATAATCCCATCACGCCCAGCCTGCGGCTTGTCCTGGATCAGCTTCTGCATGTGAATTCCATTCCCACCAACGAACGCCTCTATTATACCGGCAAAGCCTTTGAGCTGATGAGCTTTTACTTCGACCGAAGCAATGAGCAGGATATCGCCAATTGTCCTTTTCTGTTGGATGAAAACAATGTGCAGAAGATTCGCCAGGCGAAAAAAATCATGATCGATAATATGATCGATCCGCCCGGCCTCAAAGAGCTTGCGCGCATGATCGGCCTCAATGAATACCAACTGAAAGTGGGTTTTAAGAATATCTATGGCAATTCCGTTTTCCAATTTTTGAACGATTACAAAATGGAACATGCACGTAAGCTGCTCGACGCCAGAAGCCAGAAGGTAAACGAAGTCAGCGAAGTGATTGGCTACAGCAATCCGAGCCACTTTATCGCCGCTTTCAAACGCAAATATGGGATCACGCCGAAGAAGTATGTGCAGGCGTTGGGGTAATTAGCAGATGAGCAGATTAGAGGATTAGTAGATGGAAAAACGATTATGGATTTAAAACCTGAAACCCGGAACCCGAAACCCGAAACCCGGAACCCGAAACCCGAAACCCGAAACCCGGAACCCGAAACCCGAAACCCGAAACCTTCTTTTGGCGTGTTGCTTGTCAACCTGGGTTCTCCGGATGCGCCAACGGCTCAGGCTGTGAAGCCTTATCTGGATGAGTTTTTGATGGATGAGCGCGTCATCGACGCGCCGAAGTGGCTGCGCACCTTTTTGGTGCGGGGCATCATCCTGAACACCCGGCCGAAAAAATCGGCCGCAGCCTACAGCAAGATCTGGTGGGACGAAGGCTCGCCCCTGATCGTCCTCAGCCAAAGGCTGAAGGAGAAATTGCAATCGCAGCTTGAAGTGCCCGTGGCACTGGGCATGCGCTATGGAAATCCTTCCATAGAGGCGGGATTGCAGGAGTTGATGGATGCCCATCCGTCTATCAGCGAGGTTTTTCTCATACCGCTTTACCCGCATTATGCCATGTCTTCCTATGAGACTGTGGTGGTGAAAGCGGAAGAAATACAGCAAGCCCGGTTCCCCAATCTGACTTTGGCTGTGATGCCTCCTTTTTACCAGGAAAAAAACTATATCGCGGCTCTGAGCGAATCCATCAGGCCTTTTCTCCATGAAAAACCAGATCTGCTGCTCTTTAGCTATCACGGGATCCCCGAGCGGCATGTCAAAAAAAGTGATGTGACAGGCTGCCATTGTTTGAAAGTTGAAAACTGCTGCGAAATAGCCTCAGCGGCCCATGCCCAATGCTACCGGCATCAGGTGATGCAGACGACGCATGCCGTGGCTGAAAGGCTGGGCCTGAGCAAAAATCAATACAGGGTCTCCTTCCAGTCGCGACTGGGGACAGATCCCTGGCTTAAACCCATGACCAGCAACCTGCTGGAGGAGCTGCCGGAGCAGGGCGTACAAAAACTGGCGGTTGTCTGTCCGGCTTTTGTGTCCGATTGCCTGGAGACTCTGGAGGAGATGGGTATGGAAGGGAAAAAAGCTTTTCTGCAAGCCGGAGGCGAAAGTTTCACTTTGATTCCCTGTCTGAATGATAAGGATGATTGGGTGGAAGTGCTGAGGGGATATGTGGAAGAAGCGCAAAAAACAAAGGCACATGCCTGAGATAAGCACCCAGCACCTCGTCCTCGGCGCGGGCATCTCCGGCCTCAGCGCCGCCTACCACCTGCAAAAAGCAGGTAAAGAAGTTCTCATCGTTGACAAAAACACCCAGCCCGGAGGTGTCATCCAATCTGTTGAAAAACAGGGATATATACTGGATTTTGGCGCCAATTCAGCGTCCATGACGCCGAGGCTGAGCGAAGTGATCGAAGATCTCGGTCTGCAAGAAGACCTTCAGGAACCCACCGCTGCCGCGGCCAATCGCTACATCGCACGCGATGGCGTGCTGCACCGGGTCTATCCTTCTCCCAAATTTATATTTGGCACAGACCTGCTGAGTCGCTCCGCCAAATGGCGGCTGGCGCGAGAGCCCTTCATCGGCCCGGCCGATGCCCGGGACGAAACCGTCGAAGCCTTCTTCTCCCGCCGCCTCGGGCGGGAAGCCTTCGAATACCTCGTCGAGCCCGTGCTCGGGGGCATCTACGCGGGCGTGCCTGCACGCATGCACATGGCATCTGTGATGCCTCGTTTGATTGAGTGGGAGCGGGAGCATGGCTCCCTGTTTCAGGGCATGACAGCCGCCCGCAAAGCGGGCGGGAGCGGCGGAAGACAGCTCTTTTCGTTCCGAAAAGGCATGCAGCAACTGCCGCTCAGCATAGCTGAGAAATTGGGAGATCGCCTTTTATTAGGGCAAAAAATCACAAAAATAATCGCCACGAAAGCAGGCTTTGAAGTTCAAATAGAAAAGCAGGGCGAAAAGCAAAAAATCCGCTGTCAGCAATTGACCTGGGCGCTTCCAGCGAGCCAATATGCGCTGCTGAAACACATCTCGCTCCAGGCGACGGAAGCCCTCGCGCAGATTCCTTACGTCAGCATGGGCATGCTGTTTTTGGGCTTTGAGCGCGAACAGATCAGCCATTCCATGGATGGTTTTGGCTTTTTGGTTCCCACCAAAGAAAGCCGTGAACTCGCCGGAGCGATATGGAATAGCGCTATTTTTCCAAATCGTGCGCCTGAGGGCAAGGCGTTGTTTACGCTTTTTGTGGGTGGGGGGAGAAATCCTTTTTCTTCTCAGGCAGCGGCAGCCTCTGCTGCTATTGAGGCGCAAAAGCAGTTCAAATCCCTGATGGGCATTTCTGGCGATGCGGGCTTTGAGCATTTTCACTTTTGGCCGCAGGCGATTCCTCAATATGAGATGGGCCATCCGGGGATTTTGGCGGAGTTGGCGGCTGCGGAAGCGGCGGTGGAGGGCTTGCGGTTTTTGGGGAACTTCCGAAAGGGGGTTTCGGTGGGGGATTGTGTGGGGGGCTAGCCACATTCCGCCCTTTTTCGTATCTTTATTTAAAAGAAAAAATCATGGCCGTATTAATTTCAGATGAATTATTGAGCCTACATAACCTGAATGAAAAGGCACTGCGGGAAGAATTGGCATGTATCCTTTATGACAAAGAAATCCTGAGTATGGGTCAGGCTGGCAAAATGGCTGGACTTGATAGAATATCCTTTCAAAAGGCCCTTGCTGACAGAAAGATTGATATCAAACTTGATCAAAATGATCTCCTCCAGGATCTCCAAACCCTAAAAAATCTCAAGCTTTATGGTAATCGTGAGTGATACTTCTGCTATTAGTAATCTGCTTATTGTCAATAAATTACATATAATAAAAGGCCTTTTTGGCCAGGCTGTTATCCCCCCAGCGGTTCAACAGGAATTGAGTGCCCTTAAAAAGCCTAATGAGTTTATTCTTGCTGCCTGGCCCTGGATTCAGGTCCGCCCACTTTCTGATTACGCCATTGTAAGAGAACTGCTTATTGAACTTGATTTAGGGGAATCAGAAGCAATCGCTTTAGCAGAAGAATTAGGCGCAGATACCCTATTAATAGATGAAGCGAAAGGGAGAAAAATTGCTTCAGAAAGAGGGATACAAGTGACTGGTTTGTTAGGCGTTTTGCTCGCTTCCAAAGCAAATGGCTTTATTCAACAGGTAGTTCCAGTTATGGATGAACTTATTGAGAAAGCAAATTTTAGAATTAGTTCTTCTTTATATCAATTGCTTAGGAGAGAGGCAGGGGAAGAATGAGCTGCTTTATTTCATTTCTAGAATACTCATCATCGAGGCCTTAATCTTCTGCTATGGAATAAGGGATTCCCTCTTTTTTCCCACTAAGGAATTTATTTTTTATGCACTTCTTTTACTCATGATTATTGAATTTCAATATTGTTCTTGGTAAGTATTCAGGACATTGCTACTCTAAGATACACAACACTTTCATAAACTTTCTTCTTTTTAAATTTTTAGTTTTGGAGATTCCCTGATTAGGGGAAATTTATAATCTTACAACACTTGAAAGAGCAGAAACTGATTCTCATAACAGGGTTTGGCTTTTTTATATGCAGTCTTTTCTAGAAAAAAAAGTTAGAAATGCTCTAATAAAAATGTCTCCACCTAAACCTCCCTTTTTCCAAACCTTTATTGGTCCCTAATGACCCGCATTGGGATGTCAGGCTATGCATCATGCGGGCATGTGAGGTTAGGGCAATGATTGACAATTATCAATTTGTTGATTAATATCAACATTAATTGTATTATTGCTGATAATAATCAACAAAATGAAATCAAAGAGACAAAGTCTTTTCCCAAAGCATCAAAAAATCATGGATCAGCTAGGGGAAAATATCAAGCTTGCCCGTAAAAGGCGAAAGCTTACGACTATACAGGTTGCTGAAAGGGCGGATATCAACAGGACCACCCTTTATCAAATTGAAAAAGGCAGTCCCAGCGTTTCTATGGGCGCTTATTTCAATGTCTTGCGGGTATTGGGTTTGCAAAATGATTTTTTAAAACTGGCTTCAGATGATGAATTGGGCAGAAAACTGCAAGACCTCAATCTGTTAACAGGTAAAAATAATGGCAACTGAAAAATCAGATATATGGGTTTATGTCCAATGGCGAGGTATGCTACAACCCAAATGCATTGGCATTCTTTCTGCCCATCAGGCTAAAGGAAGAAAGGCATTTAGCTTTTCGTATGATGCCGATTGGCTCCAATCCAATGAGCAATTTTTGCTCGATCCAGATATGGGCTGGTACACAGGTTCTCAATTTCCAGAAGGAAAGGAAAACTTTGGCGTTTTTCTGGATTCTATGCCAGATCGTTGGGGGCGTACCTTGATGAAAAGGCGTGCTGCGCAAATGGCGAAAATCTCAGGAGAATCTGTTCCCAACTTATATGAAGTGGATTTCTTGTTAGGAGTAGATGACGAAAGCAGAATGGGAGCATTGAGATTTAAAACAGATCCCGAAGGCCCCTTTCTCTCCCATACTTCTGATATGCCTATTCCACCGGTCTCATCTATCAGAGAATTGCAGTTTGCGGCTAATATGATTGAGTCTGATACGGAAAATGAGGAAGTTAGACACTGGCTTGCCATTCTGCTTGCACCAGGTTCATCCCTGGGGGGAGCCAGACCCAAAGCCAATGTGAAAGACGAACATGGGCAATTATGGATTGCCAAGTTCCCGTCCCGAAACGACGAAGTGAATAAAGCTACCTGGGAATATCTTTTGTACAAACTGGCCCTGAAAGCGGGCATTAACATGGCAAATTCCCGTTTATTAAAAGTTCAGGGAAACCATCATACCTTTTTGACTCAGCGCTTTGATCGTGACCAAAAGGAACGCATTCATTTTGCTTCTGCCATGACAATGACAGGCAATAATGAAGAAACCATTAAGGATGCTCCTGCCAGTTATCTGGATTTGGCAGAATTCCTTCAATTCTCTGGCGCAAAGCCCCAGGAAGATTTACACCAATTATGGCGAAGAATTATTTTCAATATTTCTGTTTCCAATACAGATGATCACTTACGAAACCACGGTTTCCTTTTGGCAAATGAAGGTTGGCGATTATCTCCAGCTTATGACCTAAACCCTTCTATTGAGAGAGATCACCTTTCTCTTCTGATAGATTCAGAAAGCAGCGAGCTGGACCTGGAATTAGCTCGAAGTGTGGGAACTTTTTTTCAGTTAAATTCAGAACAAATGGATGCTATCATTTCGGAAGTTCAGCAAGCTGTTTCCTCATGGCAAGAAATTGCGAAAGGATTGAAAATAGTTCGAAAAGAGCAGGAAATCATGGCAGCAGCATTCAAGTATATGTAGGATATTTATAATAATAAAAAAATCAATCACATGAATCACCAGCTCAGCGATGCTCAAATCCAGTCCTACCGTGAAAACGGTTTTGTCGTCATCGAAGATTTTTTGAATGCCGATGAGCTCGCCGAGTGGCGAGAGGTCGTCGAGGAAGCCGTGCGCGAGCGCAAGGGCCGCAAGTTTGCCAATCAGGACGTCAAGACGGGCGAGGATGACGGCATCAATGCCGATGCGGATTATTTTGGCAAGGTCTTCGACCAGCTGATCAACCTCTGGCAAACGAATGCGCGCATGAAGAAACTCATGCTCGATGCGCGCCTGGGTGAGATGGCCGCGAAGCTGTCGGGTGCGGAGGGCATCCGCATCTGGCACGATCAGGCACTGATCAAAAAGCCCTGGGGAAACCCCACTTCGCTGCATCTGGACACGCCTTTCTGGTCTTTCAGCGACCGCAGGGCGCTGTCAATCTGGGTGGCGCTTGATGACGCCACGCTGGAAAATGGCTGCCTCTTTTTCATCCCGAAAACGCATCATCAAACCACTTTTGAAAATCCCGGCATCACCAAAAACATGGATGCCATTTTCGATTTTTACCCTGCTTTTCGCAGCCTTCCTGCGACTGCTGCACCGATGAAGGCGGGCAGTTGTTCCTTTCACAATGGCCTCTGCATCCATGGCGCACATGCGAATATGACGCCAGGGCTGCGGCGGGCGATGACTTGCGCTTATATGCCGGATGGGGCAACTTTCAACGGCGAGCAGAATGTGCTGACGGCCGGGCAGCTGGCGCGGCTGAAGGTGGGGGATTTGCTGGATGATGAGACGCAGAATCCGTTGATTTATAAGAGATTAAGAGCGGACGCTGATTGACGCTGATTGTTATGATTGAAGATGTTTCATTAGTTTTGATCACTAGTGTCCGGTTTAAAAAGTGTCAATTCGTGTAATTTGGATTTCATTCCCAATCTCACTGTTAACAGTGGCGATGCCGTCAACATCGCTTTCAGCGGCCAACATACCACCCAGATTCTCTGGTTTGACCTGGCAGGTATGGGCAATCCCAACATTGGGATTATAGGGACATTAGGTATGGGAAATCTGGCTTTTACGGTTTTCAATCCTACCGGATTGCCACAAACGGCAAGCATTCGGGTGATTCCATATAACGGCAACTGCGCCGGAACGCCGCTGAAAGCGGCATGGGCCATGTCAATCTGTACAGGTTGAAGCTGGTGCTGGCCGATGGCCGCATCATTTGGAGCGAAACGGTCGAAGTCAAGATGGACTTCGCAGATAATAAGCGATTTATCGCTTATCCCAATCCGGCAGTTGAATGGATGACCATTCAGGCTGCTTTCCCCATGAAAGAAAGCTTCCATTGGCAGCTCACTGACATCATGGGCAAAGCCCTCCAATCCGGCATCATGCAGGAGCGAAGCTTCCCCATTTCGCTGCATGAATTGGCGGCCGGAAATTACTTTTTGGTACTTACTTCCCAAAAAGGACAGAGGTATTTGCTGAAAATCATCAAGCAGTAAAAGCAGATGTTAACAGCATTTCAACTGCCTGCAAGTGGGGGATTGCCCTTGTTTGCAGGCAGTTGCCATAATGGTACCCAGAAGCTGAATATGCTAATGGCTCATCGGCCCGGTTGCTTTTTTGCCTACTTGATCATCTGAATCAGCGTAGGATAATACTTCCTGACACGGCCAGATCGGATCAGGAGCGTAACGACAATTGCATAAATTGAATTGATGACATAAAGCCAGAAAGTGATGACTAAAAATGTCCAGTTGTGCGGAGAATGTTCCAGCTTTAAAAGCATAGCAGTCATTAAACTTACAAATTCCAGGATCGTCCACATCAGCTGAAAATTCAGCACATTGACTCCCTGCTCATGGAGGGAAACAATTTTGTCTCTTTTGCTTAGCCAAAGGATCATGGGAAGGATAATGTTTCCCAAAGGGATGACCAAAAAAGACAAAACCGATAAATGGAAATAGGTGAGGAAGTTGGTGTCTTCTTTTTTGCCGTAATCGAGGATTTCTTCCAGGTTTACTTCAAGAACTTCGCAGATAGCGTGCAGGGTATTGCCTCTGGGAGTGGTTTCTCCATTCTCCAGGCGCTGTATAGTGCGCAGATTTACTTTGGCAGATTCTGCCAAATCTTCCTGGGTGAGGCCTTTGTTTTTGCGGATTTCCGCAATTTTGTTTCCAAGGGTTTTCATACTTTCTGGGATTAAATGATTTGCCTCAAAACTAGGCCTTACTTATCCTTTTGATAACGGTTTGCTTGCGGCATGTTTACGACATTTGTGTCAAAAGGTGGTTTTTTGGGGGAAATAAGTCCTAAAATACCCAGGAAGATCAAAATAGAGAAATAGAAAATTTCATAGCCTCCCTCAGCATTGCCACAGGCGCAAATATTCCCTACCTTAGATGTATGAAAAAATATCCTGTAGGCATACAAGATTTTAAGGAGCTTCGAACAGGTAATTACCTGTATATCGACAAAACAGAAGACGTCTATACACTTGTCAATAGTGGAAAATATTTTTTCCTTTCCCGCCCCAGAAGATTTGGCAAATCACTTTTGTTGTCAACCTTGAAGTATTTTTTCCTGGGCGAAAAGCAGCTTTTTGAAGGCTTGTGGGTCGGCGAACAGACTGATTATGATTGGGAAAAACACCCTGTAGTGCATATTTCTTTTAGTAGTATTGACTATAAAGGCCTAGGCTTATTGACGGCACTAGACAATGAGGTGCTCGCATCAGCTGCAAAATATGACATTGAACTTCAATCGGAAAGTCTTGCCTCCCGCTTCAAAGAACTCATTCAAAAATTAGGTGAGCACCACCCCAAATTGGTCCTGCTTATCGACGAGTATGACAAACCCTTGATTGACTATATTGACCAACCTGAGCAGGCGGAAATTAACCGGGGAGTTCTCAAGAACTTCTTCTCTGTCATCAAAGACAGCGATCCCTACCTTGCCTTTTTTCTGATCACTGGCGTTTCAAAATTCAGTAAAGTATCCGTCTTTTCGGATTTGAATCACCTGAAAGACATTACCATACATCCTCGTCATGCCACGCTTTGTGGATATACACAGGAGGAGATGGACCAATATTTTGGGGATGAATATGCAGACCTGGCAGCCAAAAATCATCAAACGCTCCCAGAAACACTGGCGATGATTCGACATTGGTACAATGGCTACCAGTGGGATATAGGCAAGGCGGTGTATAACCCCTTTTCAATTTTGAATCTGTTTGATTCTGGCCGGTTTGGCAATTATTGGTGGGAAACAGGAACGCCCAGTTTTTTGATGAAGCTTGTTCGCAAAGATTTGAAATATGACCTCGAAGAAATGCGGGGAGGATCAGCTACATTTGAAAGTTATACCCTGGATAACCTGGATTGGCTGCCCCTACTTTTTCAGACAGGTTATCTGACCATCCAAAAATACGATTTCAAATATCGCCTGTATACCCTGGGTTATCCCAATCAGGAAGTCCGGGAGTCTTTTCTACAGCATCTGTTAGCCACCTACCGGGAGACAGGCCCTGCCCAAAGCTATAGCCTTTTTTATCAACTGAAGGAGGCTCTGGATGACGGAAATATGGATGCATTCATGCAGGTGATAGACACCCTTTTTGCAACGCTTCCCTACCAGATTTTTGAAGCAAAAAAAGAAGCCATCTTCCACGCCATTCTGCATCTGAGTTTTAGTGGATTGGGCTTATTGGTTCAGTCTGAGGTCAGTACCTCAAAAGGGCGGGTGAATACGATTGTCCATATCGAAGATAGGGTGTATATCATTGAGGTAAATCTCTATAAGACGGCAGGACAAACTTTAACCCAAATCCGCGATAATCGCTACGGTAACCCCTATCTTCATCAAGGCAAGGAGGTCATTGCCTTAGGCATCAGCTTTTCCTCAGAAACGAAATCTGTAGCTGAGTGGCAGGAAGTAAACTATATTGAGCTGTTGTCAGAGGGATAAGCGCCCGCATTGTTCCCCCTGAGAATTATGAAGATAATTGAACTATGTACTTACTCGGCTACGATATAGGGTCCTCTTCCATTAAGGTAGCCTTGGTGGATGTGCAAAGCGGTCATACCCTTGCCGTGATGCAATCACCTGAATCAGAGATGGAAATGCTTGCCATGGAGGCAGGCTGGGCTGAACAAGATCCTGAGGTCTGGTGGGTTAATCTCTGCCTCGCCACTCAAAAACTGCTGCAAAAAACGGGTATTGATCCCGCCTCAGTTAAGGGCATCGGCATTGCCTATCAGATGCACGGTCTGGTATTGGTGGACAAAAATCATGATGTGATTCGACCCGCTATTATCTGGTGCGACAGCCGCGCTGTAGCTATCGGAGAGCAGGCTTTCGACAGCATAGGGCAAGAAAAGTGTTATACACATGTGCTCAACTCTCCCGGCAATTTTACCGCTTCCAAACTCAAATGGGTCAAAGACAATGAGCCAGAGAATTATAAGCAAATACATAAAATCATGCTTCCCGGCGATTATATCGCCATGCGGCTGAGCGGGGAAATCGCAACCACCATCAGCGGACTGTCTGAAGGCATACTGTGGGATTTTGAAGGGCATCGACCCGCAGACATGATTCTGGATCATTTTGGTTTTCAGGCAGACCTGATTCCTGAAGTTGTTCCGACTTTTTCTTTTCAGGGAAAAGTCATGCCTTCTGCGGCACATGCCACAGGCCTGTTTGCGGGTACACCCGTCAACTACCGTGCAGGCGACCAACCCAACAATGCCATGTCCCTCAATGTGTTGGAGCCAGGTGAAGTAGCCGCGACCGGCGGCACCTCCGGTGTCGTCTATGGGGTGGTCAACCAGCCCATCTACGATCCTCTCTCCCGCGTCAATGGCTTTGCGCATGTCAATCACAGCAAAGAGAAAAACCGTATCGGTATCCTCCTCTGCATCAATGGCGCAGGCATACAATACAGCTGGATCAGGCAGCAAATGGCTAAGGACAATATGTCCTATACCGATATGGAGCAGATGGCTTCATCTGTCCCGACCGGAGCCGATGGCTTGCGGATTTTGCCTTTTGGCAATGGAGCCGAGCGCATGTTCCAAAACAGAGCGCCGGGCGCTCAAATCAACAATCTGCATTTCAACCGCCACCACAGGGCCCACTTTTTCAGAGCTTCCCTTGAAGGAATCGCCTTTTCCTTTGTCTATGGCATGAATATCCTCCAGGAGCTGGGATTGAATGTGCAGATCATCCGCGTGGGCAATGACAACCTTTTCCAATCAGCTATTTTCTCTCAAACCATTTCCAACCTCATGGGAAGCAGGATTGAAATAGTCGAAACGACAGGAGCCGTAGGTGCGGCCAAAGCCGCAGGAGTGGCCAATGGCATATATGCTTCTGTCCGGGAAGCGATGCAAGGCAATCAGCTCATCAAGTCCTATGAGCCCGCCAAGATGAGCGGGGGGCATGAGCATGCCTACCAGATCTGGCAGGAAGACCTGCAAAGCCTGTTGAATAGGGAAGAGTTGAGCATTTGTTATAGATAAACAGCATTTAAAAACACACAACACCTATGTCAAAGGACATTCAATTGGTTTTAGGAGAAAAAGAATACTTCCCTGCAATAGGAAGAATCCCCTTTGAGGGAAAAGGATCGGATAATCCCCTGGCTTTCCGCTGGTATGATGAGCAGCGCATGGTAGGGGGAAAAACAATGAAAGAGCATCTCAGGTTTGCCGTGGCCTGGTGGCACACCCTCTGTGGTACCGGGGGCGATCCTTTTGGCATGGGCACCAAAAATTTTCCCTGGTTGGTCGCCAGCGATCCCATGCAGCAGGCAAAGGATAAGTTGGATGCTGGTTTTGAGTTTATCACCAAACTGGGGGTCCCTTATTACTGCTTCCATGATTATGATCTGGTAGCGGAGGGAGATTCTCTGGCGGAAAGCAAAAAGCGGCTGGATGCTGTGACGGATTATGCTGCAAAAAAGCAGCAAGCTTCCGGGGTCAAATTGCTTTGGGGAACAGCCAATCTGTTCTCCCATCCCCGCTATATGAATGGCGCCATGACCAATCCCGACTTCGAAGTCGTCGCTTTTGCCGGTGCCCAGCTGCGCAATGCACTGGACGCGACGATCAAGCTGGGAGGTGAAAATTATGTTTTCTGGGGAGGCCGCGAAGGCTATATGTCTTTGCTGAATACCGATATGCAGCGGGAGCTGGATCACATGGCTCGCTTCCTGCACATGGCAAGGGATTATGCCCGCCAAAATGGCTTTACAGGCAATTTTTTCATTGAGCCTAAGCCTATGGAACCCAGCAAGCATCAATATGATTTTGATGCGGCGACCTGCCTGAACTTCCTCAGGGCCTATGACCTGATGGATGATTTCAAATTGAATATAGAGGTGAATCATGCGACCCTGGCGCAGCATACTTTCCAGCATGAGCTGCAGGTTGCTGCCGATGCAGGCGCACTCGGGAGCATAGACGCCAACCGGGGCGACTACCAGAATGGCTGGGATACAGACCAGTTTCCCAATAATGTGATGGAGCTCACCGAGGCCATGCTGGTCTTCCTGCAAAGCGGTGGCCTGAAAGGCGGCGGGATCAATTTTGACGCCAAGACGCGTAGAAATTCCACAGATCTGGAGGACATCTTTTATGCACATATCGGAGGCATGGATACTTTTGCGCGGGCATTACTTGCTGCGCAAGACATCCTGGACCAATCTGCCTACCTCAGGCTGCGTCAGGAGCGCTACGGTTCATTTGATGCAGGCAGCGGGAAAGATTTTGAAAATGGAAAGCTTAGCCTGGAGGATTTGGCAAGCTATGCTGCCAGTCATGGCGAGCCACAGCAGCGCAGTGGCAAGCAGGAGTTGTTCGAGAATATCCTTAATAATTATTGCTGATGCACAGTCATCTCACGACAAAAAAGCCTTCCGAAAGCCAGCTTTCTGGATTACCTTTCGGTCCATTAAGTTGCATATATGAAATCATCTTCAGGTTTTACCGTATTTTTGGCCATTGTCGTCTCGTTGGGAGGTTTCCTCTTTGGATTTGATGCAGGCATCATCTCAGGCGTCATGAATTTCGCCAAACCCTATTTTCAGCTAACAGATTGGCAGGAAGCCAGCATCGTCTCTGCCCCTACGATGGCAGCGATGTTTTCTATGCTGGTAGCAGGAAGATTGAGTGATTCGGTAGGGCGGAAGATACTGCTGCTTGTCGTGGCCTTTTTATATGCTTTATCTGCGATATGGTCGGCCTATGCAGGTTCTTATGAGACCCTGTATATAGCCCGTGTAATCGGAGGAGTAGCTTTTGGTGCGGCGCTGGTGATCGCACCTACCTTTATTTCCGAAATCTCTTCTGCCAAAAGTAGAGGCAAGCTGGTTTCCATTCAGCAATTGAACATTGTATTGGGCTTTTTTGCCGCTTTTTTATGCAATGCCTACCTCAATCATTTGAATAACCAGCCCGACAACAGCCTGACTGACGAGACCGTTTGGCGCTGGATGCTGGGGGTAGAATTTTTGCCCGCGATTCTGTATTTTATTTTGCTCTTTTTTGTTCCCCGAAGCCCTCGTTGGCTCTATGTGAATGGAAAAGTGGAAGAGGCCAAAAGTGTGCTGGTGAAGCTGCATGGCGAAAAAATGGCCATCGAAGAAACCGCTGATATCCAGCGAAGTATCGATGAGTTGAAATCCATCAAAAAACCCAAAATATGGGAGCTTTTCTCCCGATCACTCAAGTATATACTGCTGATAGGGATTGCGGTCGGTATCCTCCAGCAGATCACCGGGATCAATGCCATTTATTTCTATGCTACAACCATCTTTAAACTGACAGGTATTGGCACCAATGCAGCTTTTTCTTCCGGTGTCTGGCTGAGCCTTAGCTCGGTAGTGTTTACGCTGGTAGCCATGGCCCTGATAGATCGTGTCGGGCGAAGACCTCTCTTGCTCGTAGGGATAGGCGGGATCGCCTTGAGCATGCTTATCTGTGCCTACAGCTTCAATCAGGCTACCTATACCCTTACTGCTGAAGGGACAGCCCAACTCAGCGGGTTGAATACCGAAGCGCTGAGTCCCTATCTGGGACAGACATTTGAAGATGATGTTTCATTTAAAAGCGCCATCAAAAGCGCTTTGGGAGAAACGGCTTACAATAAACATCAGGGAGATATTTTGGAAAAAGCCATCAGCATGAATGCCATGCTGGCTATTGTAGGCATTTTTGGCTTTGTAGCCTGTTTTGCCTTTTCTCTCGGTCCCGTCATGTGGGTCATGCTTTCGGAATTATATCCCAACCGTTTTCGAGGGCTGGCCATCGGATTTATCGGTTTCATCAATGGCTTTTCCAGCTGGTTGATTACGCAGATTTTCCCATGGGAACTGACGAATATAGGGAATGCCGGAACCTTTTTCATATTTGGGCTCATCGCCCTCATAGGCTTTTTCCTCTTTTTGAAAATACTACCCGAGACCAAAGGCAAAAGCCTGGAGGAAATCGAAAAGCAGTATACGCGTGGCTGATTGAATGATGAAGATGTAAGCTTTGGGGAGCTACTTAGTGGATTTCAACTACCTTGATGTTGGGATTTGCAGATCCCCTGCCTTCGAAATCATGAAAGAAAGGCTCCATTCCATGATTTTTGTAGCGGTTCATGCGGGGATGACCAGATCTTCTGTGGTAGGGTTCTCCATATCGGTCGTAGCTGATAAAGTCTTTAAGCCTGCGAAAGATGGCATATACGATACTCATGGCGGCTGCGATGACAAATGCCACGATAGCTATTCTGGCAACAAACAATAACAACATCGCACCTATGGCTACACCAAAAAACATTCTAAAATTTCTCATGACTGTTTATTTTTTATGATTAGTTGAGTACGCTTTTTCAGTATGATCTACTGCTTTGGGCGTTTGTAAAAAGGAAGACGCAGCAGAGATTTTTTTACTTTAGATTTTGTGAAAAATTGCTTTGTACAGGACAAAAAATGGAAGTCATGAATTATAAACATCCTCAAAGTCCTGAAGGGACGCTATATACTACGATCGGGCAAAGCCCGATCATTCGATTCACACCAGGTCCTAAAGCCCTGAAAGGGCGATATATTAGCTATGGCTTCCTAAGATATGCCGTCCTTTCAGGACTTCTATTGGGGGCGTTTACCTTCATGGGGCTTCGCCCCATGCTGAATATGGCGTCCCTTCGGGACTTTGGGGGACTTTCCTGAAAAATTGTCCTGTACTGAAGAAAAATTGTTGATTTTATTTTTCTCTCCCATTCGATTCCCTTCCCACTCCATGCTGATCTTTGCGGAGACTCTGTGTCTACTCTTTTTTTCTGATTAATTTCGACCAAATATTTTTGCTCAGTTACCAGAGACAGTTTTACGATCAAAGTATGAAAGAAAAAACAGACAAGAGAAGGCCTCAGGCGATCCGACACCTTTATTTCATGCTGATCGCATCCCTTTTCATAAGCGCCTGTACCGGGCAGGACAAAGCACATATTTCCCAGACCCAAAGGCCTGAATCCGCTCCCACGCCTGCCGATAGCCCGGCAACAGAAGCGCGGGCAGCCAAACCCTTTATAGATGATCTTTTTCAGATTGAAGGGCAGCTTTGCGCCTGGGTACGGAGGATACATCAGGATCAGAGGGGAAACCTTTGGTTCGGTACGAATCACTACGGAGTCATGCGCTATGATGGCGATACCTTGCTGTATTTTACTAAAAAAGAGGGCCTGGGCGGCGGTCGGATAACCGGAATCGTGGAGGATCAGGTAGGCAATGTATGGTTCGGCTCCTACGGAGGCCTATCCAAATATGACCCTTCGGCCTCGCTCAGAGCAGGCTCTGATTCATTCACCCATTTCTCCGAAAAAGAGGGCCTGATCAACCATGAAGTCTGGAGCCTGATGATGGACAAAAAGGGGACCTTATGGGTAGGGACGATGGAAGGCGTCAGCCGATTTGATCCATCGGCTGCGCGCGAGCCGGGGGAGAAGCTATTTAGCGATTTTTCCATCCCTAAAGCACAGGTAAAGGATACGACGACCATCCTGGCCTATGACCGGGTGTGCAGCATCCTGGAAGACCGAAATGGAGTCATCTGGTTTGGGCTGGATGGATTTGGTATTACCCGCTATGACCCTGCGGCTTCCCTTCAGAAGGGCGGCAAAGCATTTACCCATTTTACCATGGAAAATGGCCTTCCCGATAATAATATTTACGATCTGATGGAAGATTCGAAGGGCAATGTGTGGATTGGGACCATGTTTGGGGGAATCAGTCGCTACGACGGAAAATCATTTACCAATTATACCCAGGATAGCCTGATCGGTGGCGTCGAAGTCGGCGGACTTTACGAAGACCAAAAGGGCAATATCTGGTTTGCCGCCGAAAACCATGGCGTATACCGCTACGATGGAAAATCCTTCACAAACTACTACACACAAGAAGGCCTTATCACCAATGGCATCCTTGCCATCCTGGAAGACAGAGAAGGCCGTTTTTGGTTTGGAGGCTGGCTGGGGCTTTTCCGCTTTGATGGAAAGACTTTTTCGCCGGTCACGATGGATGGTCCCTGGGAGTGATGGGTGGATGGACAAATTAGCCTGTATGCCTATGTGAGCCATGAACAGGGCTATGCTGAACAGCACAGATATCATCCTTGTCAAAAACGGACTTGCAGATCATGCGCAATGAGGTTTTTGCCAGATACTCTTTTACCTACGGGCTGAACCTCGATTTCAATCAACAAATTCCATGAAAAATGTCAGCAAAACGAGAGCTAATAAAACAAATGGAGATTGATAATGCTGGAAGGTTGCATATCAGACCGTAGTGGGAAAAATTTAAAAACAGCCCAGCTCCCCAAAGAGAGCCAGGCTGGCGAATACAATCCATAAAAAACCTGAGTCAAATTCCATTTAGCGCACCACAAAGCGCTTCCTAAAAGAGACCGTATTTCCTGTCCCCACAAGAAAATATTGCCCACCTGCCAGAGATTGACCAAAATTCAACTGCCACTGATTTCCTGCCTGTAGCTGTGTTGTCCAAAGCTTTTTTCCTGTCAAATCATAGATCGACAGTGCTATGTGTTCCGTGGTTCCTCCGGGAAACTCCAGGTTTAGCTCCTGCCCATTGGAAGGATTGGGGTAAATGACAGCCTCGGCCTGACCAGGCTGGAAGAAAACTGCTACAGTCGCAGAGTAGGTGTACCTGCCATCTATGTCCAACTGCTTCAGGCGGTAGTAGGAGCGGCCATTCAGCGGCTGCTGATCCCAATCCCGATACTGTATCGGACTATCACTGCTGCCAGCTGCCGACTGCCGACTGATTCCACTAAAGACTATCCCATCGGCGGAACGTTCCACAACGTAGGCGTCCGTGTTGAATTCTTTCAAACTGATCCATTCCAGCTTTACTGCATCGCCTTCAGCTTGTGCATCGAAGGTCAGACCTTCGACAGGGAATGCCTGGGTGCTGGGGTCGAGTACATGGATTTCTTTACCAGAAGAAGGATGATAGGCAGAAAAGTACAGCTTGTTTCCCAGGTTATAGAGGTAGGATACCTCTGCACTTGCGGTTCCGGGGAGCTGGTCCAGTCGCAGCATGGTCCCTGACTGGCTGCCATCAGTCATCCACAGCTCAAATCCATGTGACCCATCATAGGCACTGAAGTACAGCAGGTTCCCTACTACGCACATGCTGCTGGGGCGACTGCCTCTGTTACCGGGACGGATGTCCTTGAGCAGGGATGTCGAGTTGCCGGTGCCATAGCTTTCCCAAAGCTCCCTGCCGTTCTGCTCGTCACTGGCAGAAAAATAAAGGGTATTGTTGAATACCGTGAGGTCAGAAGGCCAGCTGCTGCCTGGGCCGGGAAAGATATCTTTGACCAAAGACATCGCCTGGATGCCGCTGTTGAATCTAAACAGTTCATAGCCAAAACTGGGGTGATTTGCCCGGAAGTACAGCTTGTCGCCAATCACCGCGAAGTATTCCGGATGGCTCCCGTCGATACCGGTATGGAGATCATGTATCATTTCGGTTCCCTGAGAGCTGCCATCTGATTTCCATAATTCCCTGCCATGGGTAGCGTCTTCAGCGGAAAAGTAGAGATGGGTTCCCATGGAGATAAGGTAACGTGGATTGCCTCCATCTATGCCTGCCTGGATGTCTTTGAGCAGGTAGGTACCGGCCGGTGTGCCATCGGAACGCCAGAGTTCATGGCCGTGGATACCGTTATTTGCAGAGAAATACAGGATATTTTGGTGGATGGTAAAATAGATGGGCGAAGAAGCCCCATTGGGATTGATGTCCCATGGTACATAGAAGGTATGGTTGCTATTTACAAAAACAGCTTCTGTATCGGTGGTGCTAGTCTTGGCATTCATCACAAGCTGATTGCCGTAGACCGTCAGTTGAGAGGGGGAGCTGGAGGTATTGCCGGGGTAAATATCAATGACCAATTGGGTCCCTGCATAGGTGCCATCGGTTCTCCAAAGTTCCCGGCCATTGACGCCATCGTTAGCGGAAAAGTAGAGGTAATTGTTCCAATAGGTAAAAGAAGCGGGAGAACTGCTTAGATTGCCGGTCCTGATATCTTTGAGGAGATAGGTGCCAAAGGGAGTGCCATCCGTTACCCAAAGCTCTTCTCCATTCGCGGCATTGGTGCCTGCAAAGAGGATTTTGCCATTTGGCAATATGCCGGATGCGCTCATATCAGAGGAGAGGGATTCAACAAGGCCTATGTCTTTAAGCATATCGGTGTTTTGTTCTGTCCCGTCGCTTATCCATAATTCTGAACCGTGGGTGCCGTCATTGGCTCTCATGAAAAACTTTCCAAGCCCCAGAAAAATGTCTCTTCCTCCCTGGTAGAGTGAACCGGAGTTTCCGGGATTCACATCCTTCACCATCCAGGTAGTCTGGCTGCCGCCTGTGGTGCGCCAAAATTCACGGCCATGAGTATCATCTTCTGCGGAGAAGTAGATGACCCCATTTTTATTGATCATGGATACGGGGTTGCTGCTGGCATTTCCGGCTTTGATCTCTTTGATCAAATAGGTGTTGGCAGCGGTGCCCAGGCTGCGCCAAAGCTCCCGCCCGGAGCCCGGGAAGTAGGCTGAAAAGTAGACGATGCTGCCTGAGGTAGTCAGGTCTTTGGGAGAACTGGAAGTTAAACCCGCAGCGATGTCTTCCACCAGTGCGGTACCACCGAAAGTGCCATCAGATTTCCACAACTCAAAGCCATAGCTGGCGTGATAGGCAGTAAAGTAGAGCGTGCCATTGGCATCTACGAGGTAGCGGGGCTCTGAGCCATCGGCTCCGGGATTGATATCGCGGATGCGATAAGTAGAAAGGGCCGTGCCCGAAGTCCGCCACAACTCATGGTTTACACCATCCTCTGCTGCGCCAAAAAACAATACGCCATTGGAGACCACCATGGGCTCAAAGATAGGATAACTCGCCGGAGGGATAATCCCATCTCCTGCGCCGGGATTGATGTCTTTTAGCAGGCTCGTGCCGGCATAGGTGCCGTCTGTGCGCCAAAGCTCCACGCCATGGATGCCATCGTCTGCATAGAAATAGATGTCGTTGTTATACAATATCAAATTACGTGGATAGCTGGATTCAGCACCTGCTCTGATATCTTTCAAGCGGTATGTACCGCCATGGGTTCCATCTGAACGCCAGAGCTCATAGCCATCGCTTTCTGTTTTTGCGTTGAAATAGGCGATTCCGTTCATGATGACCATGTCGGTCATCTCACTGCTGTGTATGCCCGGATTGATGTCCCTGACAAGCTGGGTTCCTGCCTCTGTGCCGTCGGTGATCCACAACTCGGTGCCATAGTCACCATCATAAGCTTCAAATAACAGCTTGTTGCCGAGGGCGACCATCTCCGGGCTATTGATAGCCAGGAAGGTATTGCCAGGATATAAATCCATCAATACTTGGGTGCCGGGAGTCGTGCCATCTGTGACCCAGAGTTCTGTACCCAGGCGGCTATCCTCCGCCCAAAAGTAAACTTTGCCATTTACTTCGACGAAGTCGCCGGGCATACTGGATGATGTGGCATTAAATGAATCATTGATGTCGCCGAGCAGCACTGCCTGTGCCTGGCTTTGCGCAAAAATGCTGAGCAAGATGAGTATAGAGAAGGAAAAGCGTAATAGGTATTTCATGATCGTTGGTATTTGTGAGTAATTCAATATTACTCCTGCAAGTACCTCAGATCAGCCTGTTTTAATCCTTAATGGCTTACTAACAAATGTTAAAAAGTATTAAATAAAAGCGCCTCAGCGCTTCAGCTCCCGGATAAGCTTCGCTTCTTTATTCCATATCGTTATGTGCCCTTCCATGCTGGAAGTGACGAGATAGCTACCATCGGGGCTCCAGTCGATGCCCCAGAGCCTGGCGGGTGACGGGCCGGTATGCAGGAGTTCTCCTTCGCTATTCCAGATGCGAAGCGCATCGCTGGCTGTGGCCAGAAACTGGCCGTCAGCCGACCAACGGAGGTTGCGGTATTCGGCTTTGCTTTCCCAAAACTCCTGTACATCTTCGGCTTTTTCATCCCAAAACTGCAAGACAGGCGGATGCGGTACATCCACATCCCCATAATCACCCAGGGCAAAGAATTTGCCCTCCGGATGCCAGTCGATGCACAGCATCAATACCTGCTCCGCACGATGCTGCGTCAGCCCGAGCAGTTTGCCCCGGGCATTGTATGTCCGGATTCTGTTGCTCAGCAGGCTGAGCTGATTCTTGTGGGGATGCCAATCCAGCGCGACATAGCTGTAGGTATCGCCTTTCGCTATTTTTTGAACCAACTTCAGCTTCCGGTTCCAGATCCAGACGATTCCTTCCCCATCGCCAACAGCCAGCAACTTGCCATCATGGTTCCAGCCGATGGCGCGCGCGCCTGTCACCTGGTCCGGGATGGCGGTTTTTGAATAGGTATCAAAATCTATGAGAAATACATGAGGACCTGTGGTGCCGATGGCCAGCAGGTTTTCCTGCGGATGCCAATCCATTCTCATGATAGCTTCATCATCGGTAAGCAGCGTATCGCGCCTGAGCAGCTCAAAAGTCTCCCCATCGTAGATGCGGAGGATGCCGTCGGTGCCGCCAACGGCGATGTGGGAGCCATCCGGGCTCCAACGGGCTGTCCAGAGGAGGGGAGATTGGGCTTGAAGGTGGGAGCAATGAAGGGCGAGTGGTAGCGTAAGCAGAAAGGCGATTTTTGCGAAAAAATGGAGCATGTTGGATTCTTTTTTTATAAAAGAGGGATGTAGGGGCTGGAATTCATACTTTTTTAACAAGATTAACAAATCCGGCCCCAAAACAGGTGAGCTAGGAGATAGGAGAATCATCCTCAGTCTGTTTTCCTCTCAACTTTTCCTCCAGGCGCTTCAATTCTGCTTCCATATCCACTTCATCTTCAATGGATTCCCCTTTTGCAGCTTGAATGGCTAATTCAAGAGTTGCGATTGTAGCCTTTCCCAGAAAGCCAGCTAAGGTTTCTGGCTCATCCAGGCTGCTGATATTGATGGAAGTGTAATAAGCCAGTCGGTCATCTAATTTAATGATCGCAGGTGTATAGCCACAAAGCATCAGAATAAGGTTGGTCATGATCCGGGCCATGCGGCCATTTCCATCTCCGAAAGGATGAATGCGCAGAAATTGCACATGAAAACCTGCTGCGATGAGCAAAGGATGCAGATCGTATTTTTTCTTTTTCCGCTTGGGAGGGCTTATATGATTATTGAGCCAATTGATGAGATCGTTCATTTTTTGAGGAACATCCTCAGGCGGCATAAAATCAATTCTTTCTCCAACAGGAGAGTAAAGATAATTTGGAATTGTCTTCCATTCCCCTGGGTTTACTTCTGCATCGCTGTCTGCAAAAGGCTTTACCAGGACCATTTTGTGAAATTCCTTAATCAGGTTTTCAGTGATATTAATATCCTTTTGAACGATGCTAAACAACTTATTGAGTGCTTCATGATGCCCTTTCATTTCAAGATAATCCCGAAACGGTTTTCCCTTAGCAGTGATTCCCCAAAGAATAAAAGACCTGGTCTCAGACATGGAAAGTGTATTGCCTTCCATGCTGTTGGAATGGTAATTCCATTCGATTTTCAATTTTTGATTAAGACGATTCAGATGATCTTCCCGAATGGGGCGGAGTTGGTCCAGTTCCATTTTTAAAGCATCTGCTTTTTGTATGATTTCCTTTAGTTCCATGGGTACTATTATTCTAACCGTTGAACTTCCCTAATCATGTACGAAGCTTCCTCCAAAACGGGCATATTTCACCGAATCTCCTCGCCCTCCTCATAGGTCCAAAAATCGCCCGTCCAGTAAATCCCCGTGGGATTTTCGGGGTAATTTTGAAGCTCTTCCCATTCTTCCACCTGGAAGGAATCAAGATTTAAGGGGATGGGCTCAAAGGCTTTGATAAGGCTAAGGGCCTCTTCCATGTCCCTGGCGACCACCTGGTAGCTGGTCAGGAATTTGAATTTCTCGCCATTTTCCCCTTCCTCAAACCAGTCTCCCTGTATGATGATTTCGTAGTATTTGTTTTCCTCGGCTATGGTCCCTTCCATGCTGATCTTCAGCCAGAGGGCCCGGCGGTTGGTGCGGTCCCAATGCAGCGCAAGGCCCAGGGCATCCTGGGCAAGGGCCAATTCTTCGGTGCGCCAATAGGCTTTTGCCAGGTAGTAATAGATGCCGGAAATGGTGTTTTCCTCCAACTCTTCCTCATCCTCCTCTTCCGGAAATACAAATGCCTCAAAGGCAGAGATGACCGAGGCGCTATCTTCCTGCTCGTCGAGCAGGTAAAAGCTAGCCTCCAGGCTTGCCAGAGGATACTGCTCTTTTGTCTGCTCCAGCAGCACAAAGGCCTCTTCAAATCGGCCGGTACGGCCATAGAGGATCGCCAGATTGAGGCGGATGAGCTCGACATCGGCATCGGTGAGATACTCTGCCCGCTTGAGGGCATATTCTGCCTCCTCGTATTCTTCGAGGTCTGACTGATAATTGCCCAGACGCATCCAAAGCGTCCATGATTGCGGAAAGACCTCCACGCCTTCTTCGAGCAGCACCACGGTTTGGTCCATTTCTTCCTGCGAGGCAAAAATATTTGCCAGCAGGTCATAGCCTTCCCAATGGCCCTCTTCTATCAGGTCACGGGACTCTTTTTCGGCAAGCTTCCAATCTCGTACTTCGATCAGATCGAATATGTGGTCAATTTGTTCGTCCAGGGTCATGCTTTTCAAGAAATGCTTTAGCGGTCAAACATAAGGCTAATTTTGGAGTATAAGCATGGATTTTGGCATTTTTATCTTATGGAAAACAACTCACCCTATATTCCCATCGCCTGCAGCTTCTACGACCGCATCGAGGAGGCTATCGTTTTGCGAAAAGTAGTCAGGCTCGCATACCTCCAGCCTGATGGAACAGAGAGGTGCATCGAGACCCGCCTCAAGGATACCCAGACGCAGGATAAGGGAGAGTTTTTGCTTTTGCCGGAAGGGGAGCCCATCCGGATGGATCGGATTGTGAGTTTGGATGGGGAGCCGTTGTTGGGGAGTTGTTAATCTACTGCAAGGCCCATTTCCATGCAGGCAAAACTTCAATAGGCATGCCCTCAAATTCCAAACTTTCCTCCTCCTCATAAGTGATGATGATAGCCTTTTCCACAGCTACCATTTGTCGCATCTTACTGATGCTCTTGAGTTCTCGCTTTCGGGTTTCAGGATGCGCCAAAGTATAAGATGCTTGTATGAGCGTCTTTTTACTTTCAAGGTAAAAATCCACTTCCTGGCCATCTCTTAGGTAGAAAAAGTCCTCTTTTTGTGTTTTTAGCAAATGGCTAAAAACAAAATTTTCAAAAAGTTGGGCCTTCCCTTTTGATAGAAACAAATTCAAAATACCGTTGTCAATGAAATAATATTTTTTCCTGGATTCTCGCTCTGCAAACTTTGACAAATAGTTATTGACCTTGAAGATCAAATAGGCATCATTACAATATTGAGTGTAATCAACCAATGTATTAACCGCAAGTTTCGCTCCCGAGGCTTTTAATAAATTACTTATTCGCTGATTGGAACTCTCATCTCCTATGCTTTCCGCTAATTTTTTGATAAGTAATTCAAGTGCATAATCATTCCGGATATTATGTCTGGCGACAATGTCGCCATAAAGGACCTTCTTATAAATATTGCTAACATACTCACGTGAATTTTTGAATCGGGTGGATTCTGGAAATCCGCCATTGATGAAATACTGGTTGAATGCCCGTTTTATCTCAATTGCTTTCGGCGAAAAAAAGTCTATTTCGCTGAATGAAATTCCTTGAAACTGGAGATATTCTTCAAAATTTAAAGGAAAGACTTCTTTGACAAAAAAACGTCCTCCTAAAGTTGTTGAGATATCACGACTCAACATGTTTGCATTGCTACCCGTGATATATATTTGATATTTTGTATCTGCCAGGCGCCTGGCAAATTTTTCCCAACCATCTATATTTTGAATCTCATCAAAAAAAAGAATCGGTTTGTAAGGAAAAAGTTCCTGATAAGCCTCCAAAATGCCATTGAGGTCTTCCGTTTTAAGTTCGAGAAGCCTTTCGTCCTCAAAATTTATATAAAGCATCTCTTCGATAGACGCCCCTTTTGCAAGGCGATTTTGGATTATTTGAAAAAGAGCATAAGTCTTACCTGAACGCCTACAGCCTGTAAAGACGTAATTCCCTTCTTCTTCCAAGTCAAACTCCCTTTCAATTACGGAAATATTGGATGCAAATTCCTGATATTCAGTTATATATGATTTTATTGTGTTTTTGGGAACCATTATAAGTCTGTTATATTGATTCTAATTTAGAAAAATAAGATCAATATACTGATGTTAAATTTAAATAATAAGTCTGATATATTAAGCTTGACTCCTAGATCGTCCCTCTTTTCACCTCCTCCCACAGCCGCATCACCTGCAAATCCCCCAGGCCATAAATGGCTTCCCGCTCACAGAAAGCCCTGAAGACAGGGCCAAACTCATCGCTCCCCAGCTCCGCCATGATCGCTTGCAGCGATCGCTCCGGTCTGCCGGGCCCCTCGGCCGGATATCGGTCCAGATGCGCCTGCACAGCGGCAGGCAGGAAGGGAAAAGCGCTTGCAGCGCTTTGGGCCAGCGCCGACATCTCCGGCAACTCATGTGCCTGATAATGCTGCCACAGCTGCGCAAAAAGCGCGATGTCGCTTTCCGTCAGTGCTTGTCGCGCGGCGTAGGCCGCTTCCAATGCTGCGGCATCCATGCCGCCAAAGCCATAGCGGAGATCCGCCGTCGGGCGGATCAGGTATACAGCCGAAACGGCTGTATGCGTTTTGAGCAGATGTGCCACAAACCACATATTCACCTGACAAAAGAGGTCATCCTCAAACCAGAGGTTTACCTCTGCAGCCGCAGGTAGTTGGCACATTTTTTCGAATTGCGGGACGGTTTTTTCGAAGTAATAAGTTGTGGAATAGCCGCCAGGGCCGGAGGCAAGGAAATGAGCGCGAGTCTCATAAAGGGCTTCCAGGCTTTCTCCTGCGACAGGGCCTTCGACGAGGCATTCTTTGGCGACGAGGATATGGCCGCCGATCGTGGCGGGGAGTTGGCTGCGGAGGGCGTCTCCGTTGAGGATGTGGGTTTGCATGGGGCGTGAGTTTTTTAGGTGACAGGCAATTTCAATTCTTTTGCTGTCCAGGGAGTCTTTTCTTCTACTTTTTCTACAAAAGTTTTCAAGCCTACCAGGTGCATATGGGCTTTGATCAGTTGATTTTCCTCCCCCTGAATTTTGATAAGTCCAGAGAACCCCTTAAAGGAAATTTTTTGTACCTGATCCCAGTTTATTTTTGTTTTCCCGCCGCTCCAACTATAAGCTGTCATAGATTGATCATCAAATATCAGCTTGTGATTTTTGTAATAAAGAAGAACGATTATACCCGGTAGCCCCATACAAATACCTAAAAAACCGCCTCCAATAGATAGCATCTCTTTGTCTCCCTCCAGCAAGGCCATACCTATAAAAACAACTAAGGAGGCGATTACCAGTATTCCAATGATGCCATAGAATTTGTGCATTTTTAGGGTGAATGAGCCATCTGGATCAGCAATGACTCTCTTATTTGCGGAGCGAGCCATCAAGCTCATGAAAATGGCTACAATTGCTCCGATGAGCCCGTAAAGCAGGAAATTTTCCCAATTCATGTTAAGCTATTTAGGGTTGATTCAAACAAAAATATCGCATACAGGGGAACATTCACAAAGTCATCATCCCTCGTGAAATTCCTGGGAGAAAATCTGAATATGTAGGCTGGATTATATTTCTTCGCATAGCTTCGAAGACTTTTCAAAGTTCGACTTGTTCCACTCTTCACTTCTATTGGATAAATCTGGTTGTTTTGCACCACCACAAAATCAACCTCAGCAGCACTATCTGAAGTCCAATAAAATAAGTCCTGATTTCTCAGGGATTTGAACTCTTGTGCAACAAAATTTTCGATGAAAGCGCCATTGTATTCTGTATACAATTGGCTGGGCTGTAGGATCATGTCAGAAGATAATTGGAGCATCGCGCCCAACAAGCCTGTGTCCAGCAGGTAAATTTTGAATTTGCTGCGATCCGCATAGCCGGAAAGGGGCAGTTTGGGAGTTGAAATTTGCTGCGCAAGGTGAATCAATCCTGTCTCACGAAGCCATTCAATGCTTTGCTCAAAAGCCGATGCCCGGCCTCCTTTTCTCACATCACTATATTTAAACTTTTTGTTCTCTTTGGCGAGTTGAACGGGAATGGATTGCCATATCTCGGCGAGTTTGATCGCCTGAGCGGCCTCTGTGTATTTGGAGAAATCTCTCCTGTAAGCCTCCAAAATTTCATTTTGGATGGTCCTGACGGCTGCAATGTCTTTATTTTTCAAATAATCCGCTAAAACCTCCGGCATACCTCCCAGATACAGATACATTTTCACATGCTTTAACAACTTCTCATGGAGAATCTCTGGCAAGGGAGAAATCTCAGCAAGATTTTGGAGTGATTCCACCAATAATTCTTCCCCAAATGCTCTCAGGTATTCCATGAAATTCATGGGGTACAAAGTCATGAAATTGACTTTCCCGACAGGAAAACTGCTGCTTTTCCCCACACTTACCCCCAAGAGGGAACCCGTGGCAATGATATGATAATCAGGAGCTTGCTCGTAAAAGTATTTTAAACTTGTGATCGCTTCCGGCACTGTCTGGACTTCATCCAGACAAATCAATGTATCCGAAGGCGTGATTTTCTTTCCGAGGTATAAGCTGATATTATGGATGAGGTTTTCTGCTGATAGATTTCCTGAAAACAAACTTTTTAAATCGGGATTTTGCTCCAGGTTGAGGTAAATATATTGCTGGTATTCCTGCTTGCCAAAGCTATTTACGAGATAGGTTTTTCCTACCTGCCTTGCTCCCTGAAGCAGAAGTGGCTTGCGTCGTTTGTCTGTTTTCCAGGCTAAAAGTTGTTTGTATAATTGACGTTTCATGGCAGAATGTAGCAAAAAGTGTCAATTATGTACGAATTTATGTGCCAAAAAGTGTCATTAGTCGCTATATTTATGTACCAAAAAGTGTCATCCAAAGCCCTTTTTATGTGCCAAAAAGTGTATTCACCCAAATAATTTCCCAATCGTTTTCATCGAAAAAAACAGCCTAAAGGATTTGTTGCATACCTATTGCATTCGGCAGCAAATAACTAGCGAAACACTTTGATAATCAATCATTTGTATTGAAGTTGTCTAACGCAAATGGATCGGGGAGCGGATTACGCGACAATACCCTCCCCAGGTCCGAAATCCGCTCCAGAGAGATGTTTTAGCTGCTAACAGCAGTGCTTTTCAGCGCTTTTCCAAGAAAAGCTGGCGTGGATGGAGCCTGCACTGAACCAGATTCAGTGGCTTGTGCGGGGCTTGTAGCGTAATCCACGCTGAGGTATCAAAAAAATTAGACAACTTCATTGACTGCATACCGCCGACTATGTACTGCATGCTCCACGATTCATCTCCCCATAAATTCCAGATACCGATTTGCCGCATTTTTCAATTTTTCATTGGGCTCAGGCGGAGATAGGATGGCTTCAAAAAAGCTTTCCCGGTCTCTTTGGGAAGCAAGGATCGTTTCATGCTCTTCAACAATTTTTCGCGCTTGTTCCCCTGTTCCTCTACGGAAAAAATCACCAATTCTGTCAGGGTCTTGAACCCGCCCAAATGCGCGACATGCTCAAAGCGCTCTTTTTGCTCTTTTGTCAGGCGAATAGCTAAGCGTGATATTTCTTTCATATCGGTACATATAATTTATTAATCATAAAAATCCGCAAGCGCCTCCAGGGCTTCCCTGTACTCAATTCGCGCTACCCAATCCTGCGGCAATGCCGCAAGCCCGGCATAAGCCCCCACAAATGCACCTGCCAGGCAGGCGATAGAATCGGAATCTCCGCCCGTCACGACAGCGCGTTTCAGGATAGCGACGGCATCGTCCGGACTGAGCAAAAAGCACAAAAGCGCCGTTCCAAAGGCTTCTTCGGCTACCCAGCCCATGCCGGTAAATACGCAGGGGTCGCTGCCCGGCTCATAAAGAGGCAAAGCCTCTTTCACCCGCTCCAGTTGAGCGAGGACCTCCTCCCATCCATACTGGATAAAATCTTCGCCGGAGAATACCGCCGGGCGTTCCCAGACACTTTTGAGGTAAGCCTCATGGTAGATGCTTTTCTGGCTTTTGGCATGCTGAATCAATTGCTCCAATAGGGCATCCGGGGCGACTTCCTCCAGGAGCATGGCGATGCAGATGGCGGTGATTTCGGCAGCTGCGAGCGCGGTAGGGTGGCCATGGGTGATGGCTGCCTGTAGCTGAGCGAGCTGACCGATTTCGGTCCGGGAGATGCCTTTGGCGGCCAGCAGGCCTACGGGCAGCACGCGCATATTGGCGCCGCAGCCTTTGGAATGCCGGGCGGTAGCATGGAGCCAGTGCGAGCCTCGCTCCAGTTCTTCGCAGGCCAGCAGGCAGGTCATGCCGGGCGCGCGGTCGTTTTGAGGATCGTTGAGCCATTCGATGAATGTGCCGGTCAGCGCAGCTGCGATCTGCTCCGGCTGCCAGGCAGCGGGGTAGGATTGCATGAGAGCCTTGCCAACGGCAAGGGACATTTGGGTGTCATCGGTTACGATGATGGGCTCGCCGATGGGCGCGTCTGGCCCGTCCGGGGGCCAGTGGTAGAGGATATCGCGAAAGCTTTTAAACTCGGTCGGGAAACCGTAACCATCGCCAATGGCGGCACCCAGGAGGGCTCCTGCTATTCGGGTTTTGAGGGTCATTTTGTCAAAAATTGAGTCCTAAGTTGGGAATAATTTGTCAATACAAAGCATAGGGGGCAGTTTTCTTTTTTCCCCATGATGTATTCAAGATGTAGCGCCTGATGTATGCAAGACGTGGCCCATAACTACCTTCCTGTGGGCAACTTCTTTACCTTTAGCCATGGATAACCCAACTGATTTCCAGGAAAGGCTTTTCCACTACTACTCAACTTTTTTATGAAAAAACTTCTATTTCTATCCCTGTTTTTATGCAGCCTGACAGGCTTTGCCCAAACCCTGAGCCTGCCGATCGACTTCGAGTCGACTACTCAGACCTATACCTTTAATGACTTCAATGGGGGAGGAGCGACTGTGATCCCCAATCCTCAGTCCAGCGGAATCAATACCAGCGCCCATGTGGCGCAGATGGTGAAAAGCCCGGGCGAAGTCTGGGGAGGCAGTTTTATGGAACTGAGCAATCCGATTGATTTTGTTGCTGCCCGTTCATTTAAGATAAAGGTGTACGCACCCAGAGCAGGAGCCAGACTTTTGTTAAAAGTGGAAAACCTGACCGATGGCGCCATTTATCATCAGTTGGAAGATACGGTCACCACAGCCAACAGCTGGGAAGAACTGAGCTTTGATATGCGTTATATCAACCTCAACAAGCAGTATTCCAAAATCGTCTTCATCTTCGATATGGATGTCATGGGCGATGGTTCTGCCAACTTCACCTTTTTGTTTGATGACATCCAGCTGGTCAATGAGGGCCCCTATCTTGACCAGATCGACCTTCCCGTCACTTTTGACGATGCGACGGTAGACTATGGGATGACCGACTTTGGTGGAAACTACTCCAGCGTAGTGGCTGATCCTGCCGGTGGCGCCAACAAAGTCGCCATGGCGACCAAGTCTTTGGGAGCTGCTGGCTGGGCCGGCACGACCATTGGCAGACCTGTAGGCCTTGCCACAGCGATCCCGCTCAACGCGGCGAACAGCAAAATGAATGTGCGCATTTATGCGCCACGGGCCGGCATCACGATCCGACTGAAAGTCGAAGATGCGGGCGACCCCACGCGCAGCGTGGAGACGGATGCCATCACCACCCAGGCCCAGGCCTGGGAAACGCTCGAATTTGACTTCAACAACGAAGCCATGGGCACAGCGGTGCTTAACCCCGCATACAACTTCAATATGGCCTCTATCTTCTTCCATTTTGGAGTAGAAGGCATAAATGCCGGTGCCGATACCGTCTATTACTTCGACGATGTGAAGTTTGGCCCATCAGGCGTAGGCATCGAAGAGCTGCTGGAGCAGGGTCTGGTGTATTACCCCAACCCTGTCAGGGAGGTGCTGGCGCTGCGCGCAGATGCCCCTATCGGAACGATTCGCCTGTTTGACCTGATGGGAAAAGAAGTCTTGCAAAGACAGGCTGACAGCGAATATGTCAACATGGATGTATCCATGCTTCCAGCTGCCATCTATTGGATGCAGGTCGAGATCAATGGAATCCGTGGCAGCTTCAAGCTGGTGAAGGCTGAATAAGCCGATTTTATTTGATCTTCTTAATCGGCTTTTTCTTAATCATCCCGCCTTTGGCATCTTTGATAGAAGCCATGATGAGAAAAGCGTTTTTGTCGATTTTGTCGATCTCGGTTTTGAATTTCGACATTTCGAGCCTTGTGATGATGGTATAGATAATTTGTGTCTCCTTGAGCGGTTCTCCCTGTTTGGAATAGCCATTCAAACCCTGATAGATGGTGCATGCTCTGCCCAGCTTTTCTGTCAGGGTGTAGCGTATCTGTTCGCTTTCTTCAGAGATAATCGTCACGCCGATATATTCTTCTATACCATCAATCACAAAATCAATGGTTTTGGAAGCCGCATAATAGGTCAGAATCGCATATAGGGCGATTTCTACAGAAAGAAGGTAGGATGCCACAAGGAATATCAGCAGGTTGAAAATCAGGATCACATTACCGACAGTCAGGCTGGACCTTCGGCTGATGAAAATCGCCAATACCTCTGTGCCATCTATGATGGCTCCACCTCGGATGGCCATGCCGATCCCGAGTCCGAGGAAAAGGCCGCCAAAGGAGGCAACCAAAATCTTGTCATCTGTCATCGCCGGAAAGGGGATCAGATAAACCGCCAGCGAGAGCAGCACGATGCCGATGATGCTTTTGATGGCAAATTTTTTGCCAATGGCAATATAGGCCAGCATTATAAAGGGCAGGTTGAAGGCGATAATAAGAATCGAAAGGGAGATTCCGGAAAGCTCTGTCGTGATCAGCGAAATGCCCATCACCCCTCCATCTATGAAGGAGTTGGGGATGAGGAAACCTTTCAGGCCAAAGGCCGCAGCAAGCACCCCGATCAGCAGGCTTCCTGCATCTCTCAAGCCATGCTCGACCTCTACGGTCAGGTCGTTGACCTGCTTGTTGAGCTGGTATTTGCCCGTGGGATTTTTGCTACCTTTCTGCTTGCGCAGTATGCTGTTTACGATAATCTGGTGGAGGAATGGATTCATATTTCGTTGAGGATAAAAAAGAGGGTTGTACGAAATTCAGGCGAGACTGATATCGGTAAAGCACCACTTTTTTATCCTTAAACGAAAATTTGTTTGTTGCTTTCTACAGATTGGAACATGCTGATCGCTTCCACCAACAAACTCAATAGAAAGAGTGCCAAAACCCGGTTGGAAGTACTTCTATGTTTTCTGGAAAATTGTAACTTCTCCAACAATAATTTCGAAGCATATCGTGAACGAGATGCGCCATCAAAAACAAATATTCATCCTCTAATATCGGGAAAACTCAACATCCTGGCGAGGAATAGGAAATGATCAGGAATAAAATCAGGAATAAATAAATACAGGATAAAAAATCATTTTGTGATCTAATTCAGACCTGGCTATCTTGGTTTAATAATATTTCACAATGAAGTAATACTATCTAAGCCTCATACTTTTCCTCCCATTTTTTATTCCCTTGTAGGACAAACCCCATCGACAAGCATTCAGTTGGAGGAAGGTCATGTGCTTTTTTTCTCAAGTAGCCTGGAGAATAATGATTTGCAGCAGGAAAAAGAGACCTGGATGTGCAGGCCCAGCCTGATGAGAAGCTGGTATTGAGTGCCAGTCCCAGGGCCAATATTGGCAAAAAAGGCGCATGTTACCTGACCTTTGATGAGCACGGCAAATTATCAACAGAAGCGATAGCGCTTGAAAAAGGTCAGCTTCTTTTCAAACAGCCCCTGGGCTTTTCCAGGATTTACAGGTGGAAAAATCAGCTCTATTTTCACTCGCTCAATTCAGCGGGGGAGTTTATCGTGTATTCAAATAAACAGGAAGTAGTTATTGAGCGCTATGATTGATTAATACATGTCTTGTTTGCAGAATAGGCTTGGGGATTTATCATCCATTTTAGCAAAGCGGCTTATTTAAAAGCAGAAGAAAGAGCCCGATGTGGACTCTTTCTGTCAATCAATCAATCAATTAGAGCAATAGAATAGGGGCGCGCATCACGGTCCGCATGGATAACTTCTGACTTTATAGCCGGGGGTTTTACATGTAATCGGCGTAAATCTAAATATTGAATATTGACCTTCGACATAGCCTATCTGAGCCAGGGAGTGATATTGCGTCACGACATTTGCAATAGGCAATGACGTTTGACCTCCGGTATAAAAGGTCATATTGGTAGGCAGACAGGGTTTATTATTGAATATGGCTGCATAGAAGGTAACAGCAGCCAGGAAGCCGCCCGGATTATCAAAATGGAACCCATACTGTGAGCCATATCTTAGCTCATCAGGACTTGTTACACTGTAGCTAAAATCCCCATCATAGGCATTTTTAAAAGCCTGGCCTATGTTGCAGACAAATACATTGCTGTAGTTGTTGGCGGTATTGGTAAACAGGTTGTTCCAATTATTTTGGAGGATAGCAAAATTAAAAGAAGTATGTATTACCGGCGGCACCATTTGATAAAGGATGATTTTTGCATTAGGGCTATTGTTTGCGATGAGTGATACAAAGCTGGCAACACCTGCTGTAAAAGCGTTGGTCCCGCCATTGGCCAAAGCGCCTGAATTTTCCTGCAAAATCACATAATCCCAATTTCCCTGATTGACCAGGTTGAGGGTGCCGCTATAACTTAAGTGATTTTGGAGCGTGTACCCGAGTATAGCAGAAGTACTAACCACATCTACATATTGGCTGTTTTCATCAGCCAGTTCTTTAAACATTTTGGGGATATCCGTGGTGTAATTGTCCGTATAGCTATTTCCAATAAAGAGGATTCTCAAATCCAGTTGGTCCACATCACAGGGGTTATTATCGGGATTTAGGTCCTCGCTTGTTCGCTCTAGGCCTATGGGGGCATTTGAAATTTCATTTGTGACTTCCTTCAGTTCTTCCTTTTGGCAAGCGCTAAACAAAAGAAGCATGAGTGGAAAAATAAGAATGAGACTTTTGGTTTTCATAGGGAATCATTTTTGAAGATTAATAAACTATTTCTTCAAAATTGGCTGGATAAAAAGACAAAAGAATCACCTGTTCTAGTAAAAAAAAATCACTAGAAATAGGGAGTTGAACCCATACTAGAAATGGGGAGTACGTTCAAGTTGAATGAAGATTTCGCCTTCAGCAAGTCCTCAAATTCAAGGTGCACAAGCATTTTGGTCAGAAAATAATTCGCATCTTCATCCGTCTCCAGGATGGGTTCAGGAGAGCCATTTCGCCTCATAAAACGCTGCATAAGGGGAATTCCTGTGCCTCTGCCTTCGGTTAGGGGGATTGTTAAGGCCATTTTTTGATGGGGTAAGGCTTTTGGATTGAGGAATAAATATCGCAAAAAAAGGAGATGGGGAGAAGGGGATTTATCCTCAGGTGTGGATAAGGTTTCATTACCCCAAAAAGTGCTTATCATTGTTTTCAAATTCCCCGATGAATGATTGGGTTACTCTTTTACAAAAAGCATAATCTCTTCTCATCGTTTTGGCTAATTGTCTAATGAAAAGTGCGGTTTCCTCATCTTGAAGGATTTTGTCAAAAATCTGATTGAGGTTGTTCCCCAATTCTGCTGACAAACCACTTATTTGCTTCACCCTTCTCCCCAAGGCTTGCGCTCCATATACTATTTGGTCAAAATTTTTCCGCTTCGAATAAATCGGGATATACGCCTGAAAATTCATCTATTTTCGATTCAAAATAGCTTTGAACAATCAAACCAATATCTCCGACATGCTCGTGCCAGCGGTGAAATATTCAATCTGCTAAAGACGCCAAAAAAGCCTTCCCTTTGGGCGTGATCAGGTATTTCTGATTTCGGCTTCTGGGTTTCTTGGGGATAGTCATGCTGAGCCAGTTGTTTTGGAGGGCGGGAACAATATATTTCCGATGATTCTTTGTATGATTCGTAAGGCCTACATATTTAAGAATCTCTTCTCTTGTTTTCGCTGTACTTGCATACTCCAAAATCTTCAAAATCTGGGACATAACTTGGTCACTAACTTGGTCACTAACTTGGTCACTAACTTGGTCACTAACTTGGTCGTTAGTCTCTTTCAAGAGATCCTCAAACTCAGGATGGACAAGCAGCGTCGTCAGGAAATAATTCGCATCCTCATCCGTCTCAAGGATGGGTTCAGGAGAGCCATTTCGCCTCAAAAAACGCTGCATAAGGGGAATTCCTGTGCCTCTGCCTTCGGTTAAGTGAAGCTCTTTGAGGAAATCTCCCACCCGCCGATTGCGATAATCGCGGGCGGTAACGCGCTGCTTTTCTACCAGGGTTTTCTTAGTTACTGGTGGAAAGGGGCCGGGGAAACTAAGTACTTCGATTTTGTCAGGCCAGATTTGTACTTCGATGGGCTTGTGAAGGTCATAGCTTTTGTGATAAACGGCATTGGCGAGGGCTTCTTCGACGGCTTCGTAGGGGAAGTTGTAGTAGCGATCCGCTTCTGCACGGCCTTCTACTTTGTGGACTTGCTCAGTGATGACATGCGTTCGAATGAATCCCAATGCATCCCGAAGCTGAATATGCAAAGGGCCTTTGAAATACTTTTCACTGAAATCTTTGCCTGCCTCATCCTTTCGCAGCACCACTTCGATCCATGCCCTATTGAAGAACCGATGCGGTTCTTTGCTAAAAAACATCAAGCCTACATTCAGTGGCCGAACAGACTCATTGGGCCCTTTGGCGATGGCCATGCGCCTGCACAGCTCAGAAAAGGGCATATTGATGCTCTCATCAAATAGATCGCTATTGATTTCCGACAGAAAATCACGAATCAATCCCAGGTCAAGGTCCTGCAAACTCGCCTGATAGCTGATCCGATCATCAAAAGGAATCCGTGCCGTCAATTCCTGCAATCTTCTCAAATGCGGTCCTTTTGCACGTATCGTTCGCGAACCGCTACGGATATAATGGAACCGCTGTTTACTGCCCGCTTTTCCCAGGCCTTCAGGCGCTGAGTAAGGCCGCATATCTCCAGCTGGCGCATAAATCACCAAAATATGCTTCCCCTGGAAAACATAAGGCTGCACAATCGGCAAATAATGTGGCTGCAAGCGATGACAAAGTTCTGTTATGGCACCCTGCAGTTTGTCAAGATCATTGGGATTTAAGCCAGCAGGAGGTAAAACAGGCCTCCCTTTATTTTCCGCAATCCCGATAATCAAATAGCCGCCGCCCCAATTGTTGATGTCATTGGCAAAGGCGCATAAGGTATGCAGGACGTCTTCAGGATTCCATCCTTGTTTGAATTCCAGGCGCTCCCATTCGATCACTTGCCCGTGGAGGAGTTCTGTTATGTTGATTGCTAAGGCCATTTTTTCCTGGGGTTAAGGCTTTTATTGGGTGGAAAGGGAAGATCGGGAAAAATGGGGAATGGGGGTGGGGGATTTATCCTCAGGTGTGGATAAGTGGGGCAGAGAAATTATCCAAACGCTAGTGGGAGTTTGGTGAATTCGAATACCTTACAATTATATTTTGACTAAAATCTCGAACCAGTGGTACGAGATTTTTATAAATACTCATTCCTTCTTTACAAGCTCATCCCAATCCAACTTTTCAATTTGAGCCAGAATTTTTTCATCAATTGGGAAAGCAAAAGTATCTTGACACCATGCAATAGTTAAAAATGATTCTCTCATACCTCCTTCATCACAAACTAAAACACTGTAGCAAAAGGTATATGGAATCTCAAAATGAGCTTCACCGCGAAAATTTGTCCCTTCTGATTTTTTGATTAACTGAGGTTCTATCACATAAAGAGGGAAATTCTCCCATCTCTTCTTTACTGGATCCAAACAACTTTCGAAGTACCTTTGGCTTGATTTTTTTGTTGGAAGACCTTCGATATAAGTTCTATAAGTCGGCCATTGTTCAAAATGATAAAATGTTGCTGTTTTTCCTTTTGAGAATTTCAGACTTTCATTTGAGTATACCATAATATCCATCATTCCATTAAACTTGAAAGAGCTTGATTGTAATGCAAATACAATCAAGCTCCTATTTTTTAAAAAATAATTAGTACAGGACAAAAAATGAAACCTATGAATGATGAACAATCCCAAAGTCCCGAAGGGACGTCC
>JAUIGE010000036.1 GCA_030430205.1 Bacteroidia bacterium
TAAGATATGTCGTCCTTTCAGGACTTCTATGGGAGTCGTTCACCTTCATGGGGCTTCGCCCCATGCTGAATATAGCGTCCCTTCGGGACTTTTGGAGGCTTGCCTGAAAAATTGTCCTGTACTGAAAAAAAATATTACAGTTTAATTTACCTACACCCGTTCCACCAGCAGCAAAGCTGCCACCCCTTCAATATCCACCTCCTCGCCACGGGCGAGTCCTTTCACCAGCTCCAGGCCGTTGGCCAGGGTCTCCTGCATGATAAAAGCGCCATGCGCTTCCACTGCTGCTACAAGGCTTTCGTGATGCGAAAGTTGCACCATGATGCGATCGGTGATCTCGAAATCCTGCCCTTTGCGCGCATCCTGGATGCGCTTGACGATCTCACGAGCCATGCCTTCCTGACGCAGTTCGTCAGTAAGGGTCAAGTCCAGCGCTACGGTATAGCGCCCATCCGAAGCCACAGCCCAGCCGGGGATGTCCTCCGTCACGATCTCGGCATCGTCGAGCGTCAGCTCAAATTCCTGAGCGGAGAGGGCCAGCATCACGCTGCCAGTCGATTCAAAAGCGCGGATATCATCCTGCGTAAGCTTCGCCAGGGCGGGACCGATTTCCTTGACCATCTTGCCGACTTTCGGCCCGAGCGTGCGGAAATTGGGTTTCACCTTCTTGACGAGCACGGAATTATCGCCCGTGATGTATTCCATCTCCTTGACGTTGACTTCGGCTTCGATCTGGTCGGCGACCAGTTCGAGTTGGGTGTGCATGTCTTTGCCGAGCACGGCGACCATGGCTTTTTGCAGCGGCTGACGCACTTTGATTTTCTCCTTCTTGCGGATGGAGAGGATCAGGCTGGTCAGGCGACGCGCCATGTCTACGCGTTCTTCCAAATTTTTGTCGATGGCGGCGGTATCTACTTTGGGGAAGTAGGCGAGATGCACGCTTTCTGCCATTTCCTCCTGCGAGGCGCGCAGGTCCTGCCAGAGTCTTTCTGCATAGAAAGGGGCGATGGGGCTCATCAGGATAGCGACCGTCTGCAAACACTCATAGAGTGTCTGGTATGCCGCTTCTTTGTCGCGGTCCATTTCTCCTTTCCAGAATACGCGGCGCGACAGCCGCACAAACCAGTTGGAAAGCTGCTCCTGCACGAAGTAGTCGATCGCGCGGATCGATGGGGTGATGTCATAGTCTGACATGCGCTCGTGCACGACTTTCACCAGTGAATTCAGCTCCGAGATGATCCAGCGATCGAGTTCGCGGCGCTCGCTGAGCGGGATGCGCTCATTGTAGTGGAAGTTGTCCAGGTTGGCGTAGGTCGCGAAAAAGCTATAGGTATTGTAAAGCGTACCAAAGAATTTGCGCTTGACTTCATGCACGCCCGCTGGGTCGTAGCGCAGGTTCTCCCAGGGAGAAGTATTGCCCAGCATATACCAACGCACCGCGTCGGCACCATCATCGGCAATCGCGCCGAAGGGATCGACGGCATTGCCCAAACGCTTGGACATCTTATTGCCGTCCTTATCGAGAACGAGGCCGTTGGACACTACGTTTTTGAAAGCTACGCTGTCAAACAACATGCTCGCGATCGCGTGCAGGGTAAAGAACCAACCGCGCGTCTGGTCCACGCCTTCAGCGATAAAGTCCGCTGGAAAGCTATTTTTAAATGTCTCTTTATTCTCAAAAGGATAGTGCCACTGCGCATAGGGCATGGCGCCTGAGTCGAACCAAACGTCTATCAGGTCAGCTTCGCGCTTCATCGGCTTGCCGCTTTCGCTGACGAGCACGATTTCATCTACACCTGGTTTGTGCAGGTCGAGATCGCCATTGAAGGCGTCTGCTTCTGCCTGTGTCATCAGGCCAACTGCAACGGATTTTGCCATTTCCGCCTGCAATTCTTCGACCGAACCGATGCAGATTTCCTCTTTGGCATCTTCCGTACGCCAGATCGGCAGCGGGATGCCCCAATAGCGCGAGCGCGAGAGATTCCAGTCCACGAGGTTTTCGAGCCAGTTGCCGAAACGGCCTGTACCGGTAGCCGCAGGCTTCCAGTTGATGGTTTCATTCAACTCCAGCATGCGCTTTTTGTAGTCCGTGGTTTTGATAAACCAGCTGTCAAGCGGGTAATACAAAACCGGGCGGTCCGTGCGCCAGCAGTGTGGGTAGCTGTGTTCGTATTTTTCAGAGAGAAAAAGCTTGTCTTCCCCTTTCAGTTTGATGACGATGTCTACATCGACAGAGCGATCTTCCTGCTGCCCGTAGTCTTTGACGTAGCGGCCTGCGAAGTCGGTGACTTCGGCGACGAAGCGGCCTTGCTTGTCTACAAGCGGCCCGGCATTGCCTTCGGCATCATAGACCATCACGGGCGGGATGTCATTTTGCTGCGCAACTTTGAAGTCATCGGCCCCAAAAGTAGGGGCGATATGCACGATGCCTGTACCGTCTTCGGTAGAGACAAAATCGCCGATAACCACGCGGAAGGCGGGTTTTTCGGGTGTGACATAAGGCATGAGCTGCTCATATTCCATTCCTGCCAACTCGCTGCCTTTCATTTCGCCAACGATTCCGATATAAGGAATCGGCTTATTGCCGGGCTGCAACTCCTCTGCGCGGAGGTCTTCCTTTTGCTCAGAGAAATACTTGCCCATCAATGCTTTCGCAAGGATCACAGTCGATGGCTGACCTGTATAGCGGTTGTAGCCACGGACTTTGACGTAGTCGATGTTTTTGCCGACCGCCAGGGCGGTGTTGGAAGGCAATGTCCAGGGCGTGGTCGTCCACGCGAGGAAGTATTCGTCCTCCTTGCCCTTGACCTTAAACTGGGCAACAGCAGAAGTATCTTTGATATTCTGGTATGCGCCTGGCATATTCAGCTCATGTGAGCTGAGGCCTGTACCCGCCGCAGGCGAGTAGGGCTGTATGGTGAAGCCTTTGTACAACAATTTTTTATCATACAGCTGCTTCAACAACCACCAAACGGTTTCTATATAGTCATTTTCAAAGGTGATATAGGGATCGTCCAGATCCACCCAATAGCCCATCTTGCGGGTGATATCATCCCATAGGTCCTTGTATTTCAGGACGTCCTTACGGCACTCGGCATTGTATTCCTTGATCGTGATTTTGGTACCAATATCCGCTTTGGTGATGCCCAGCATCTTTTCCACCTGCAATTCTACGGGCAGCCCGTGCGTATCCCAACCGCCTTTGCGTTTGACCTGATAGCCCTCCAGGGTCTTGAATCGGCAAAAAATGTCCTTAATCGAGCGCGCCAATACATGGTGAATGCCCGGCTTGCCATTGGCAGAGGGGGGGCCTTCATAGAAGGTATAGGATTGCTTGCCTTCGCGACTGCTGATGCTCTTCTGGAAGGTTTGGTTTTTCTCCCAAAATGCCAGCACTTCTTTGTCGACTTCCGGCAGGTTAAATGATGCGTACTCGGGGTATTTCTTGCCCATTGGAAAAATTAGATTTTTAAAACGTCTACCCCCCCCGTCCGAGATCCCGAATCAAGTTCGGGACAGGCTCTCCCCCTCAAGAAGGGGCCTGACGAAGATGGTAGAGAAATTAAATTTCTCTTGTTCACCCGTTAGCCCCCTTGAGGGGGCGATTACGGAAGGGGGTGTTCAAAAAAAACACCAGCAAAAAGCTGGTTTTCAAAACGAATGGCAAATATAGGGATTGGAGGTGTTTTTGCCTAAAGTTGAAATGGAGTTCTAGCCTTTAATTGGCTCAGCCTTCAATTTTTTCGTATCTTGTAAAAAGAAGCTTAATTTCTTTTCAAAAATGACAGCCAGATTGAAAAATAGAATTATTCGGGATATAGAGTCGCTAAGCAGTCCTCATTTATTGGGACAGCTTTTTGAGTTTATGAGAATACTTCGGAAAAGCTCACGAAAACAAAAAAGCAACAGAAAGGCAGTGTTAAGCTTAGCAGGTTCTATAAATGATGAAGATGCATTGGAAATGCAAAGCTTCATTGATCAAGAGTTTAACTCGATTGAAGGAGAATGGTGAAAGTTTCTGAATTAGCCCTGAGGTAACCCGCTCCAAAAAGTAAACTTTATCCTACCCTCAAAAGCCCCATTCTTAAGGTGTATTTCAAGTATCCATCTTAAATCATGAAAAAAATACTCCCTTTTATCATCCTAAGTCTATTTCTCTCTCTTCAAGCACAACGTAATATGGCATTGCTGGAGGAAGCCTATTTGAGGAAGGATACTACACTTTTGGATGAATTTTTAAAGCACTGGGAACGAGCTATGCCTCCCGTATCTGATAGCCAACTTGCGAGCTATTCAGATACAATCAGGCAAGCTTATGCTGTTTTTAAAGCTGTTTACAGGCCTCATGACATCGGGAGCTTAGGCGAATATGAATGGGGGAATGATATTTATAAAGACAAGGCTTATTATGTTGTTCAGACGAATCTTCAAATTTACTTTGCTGACCAGGTCTATGTGCCTAAAGATGAAATATTACAACAAATGGGGAGGTTTGGATCATTACTAGGCATCGATGATTCGTTGACAACAAATGTGGACTCGTTGATTGATGCCTATTTAAAAAATACAAGAAATGATTTTTCGCGGGATCTTTTAATGAAAGTCAGGTTTTCAAAAGCAAAAGCCGAATTAACCCATGACATCCAAAATTTCAGACCTCAAATAGAGTGTGATGGAAAAACTGCCTTGTGCCTGAATTCGGAATATGAAAAAATCCTGAATGATTTTTTAAACAATGCGACCAGCCACCTTCCTGGCAAAGGTATGGAGAGGTCAACGCAAGAAATAAGAGAATTAACATCACAAAAAAAGGTCTTTTTGGAAAGCAAATTTAAGATTTGGGATAGCCATTGGGGAGGATATTGGCAGCTGCGGTCTTATCCTCAGATTAACCGAATCACTTTTGACAAAGACATGATTTATGCGCAAGCAGATTTCAGAATGGTCTATGAAGGAGGGAGTGCCGTCCTAAAAAGGGAAGGAGATCAATGGAAGCTGTTATGGGCCACGCATACCTGGATCGAATGATTTTTTGCCTAAAGTTGAAAGCTATTCAATCCAAGCTTTTCACTTCCTCAAATAAATCTGCAATCGTCAGCTGATTTGTCACAGTACTGAGGTAGTATTTATTTTTTTTTACGCCGAAAGCTGTGATAAAAGTCAAAAATACATTCTTACGAGTCTTCGTCTGAGATCCAAAAACCTCGATTTTTTGAGCCAACTGTCTTGCATAATCTGATGTGATTTCAAATTCCGTATTGTGAAATTTCAGTTCAAAAAGGTTGATGCAATTGTCGCTTCTGTCAATGACTAAGTCTATTTGCGCTCCCTGTTCAGTGTCATTCCCTTGATGTGACCATGCGTATTCGTTGGTAATGATGCCATGGATGCCCAATGCTTTTTTGATGGGCAAAGTATGTTTGAGGCAGAGGTTTTCAAAGGCATAGCCCAGCCAACTTGTATAGCTTGGTTTGCTTGTTATCTGTAACCAACTGCTTTTAGATGAAGTATTGGCTAAAAATTTAAAGTAGAAAATGCTGTATTCGTCAACTAACCTGAAGAGCTGACTTCCGGTTTTTTTATTGAGGGGATAAAACTCTTTGACAAAACCACAGGAAATCAACTCCTTCAAAACCAGACTTAAGCCGCCGCCGCTTTTTATTTCAGAAAGGGCGATTATCTCTGCACGATTTAGTCCCTTTTTCCTCCTTGAAAGCACTTCGACTACTTTCTCATGCAATTCATTATTGTTAAATAAAGCAGCATATAGATTTGAAAATTCATGTTTCAAACTAGCTTGCGGCACAAAAAACAGATCATCCAGTATCTGTGCTACACTTTTCCCTGCCTTGACATCTTTCAAATAAAAAGGAATTCCTCCTACACACATATACAATTGTACTATGTCTTTGAGCGTCAAATGGACTTGTTGGTTCTCTAAAAATGCTTTTGTTTCCCGCAGTGTAAAAGGCATGAGCTGAACATGTGTCGTAACGCGGTTATGTAAGCCTCCTTTATCATTAATGATTTTTTTGATAATCCATGAAGCTGCTGACCCGCAAATAACCAGGATAATATCCTCTCTTTTCGAGCAGTATTGGTTCCAAAAATTATCAAGTGCTGCCAAAAAGCCAGAACGCAAGGTTTCGAACCATGGAATTTCATCCAAAAAAACCACCTTCTTCTCAGGGCCTTTTAGGGTATTTAAATACATTTTGAGCTGCGAAAAAGCTTGTAACCATGTCTTGGGCGGTAAAGTAGCTCTGCCGTCTGAGTGGGTTTCCTGTAACGTTAGCCAGAAATTCTCTAGTTGTTGACTGAAGCTTTTTTGATGTAATCCACTACATTCAAAGACAATGTGATCTTTATAAACCTGTCTTATTAAAAAGGTTTTCCCAACTCGTCTGCGACCATAAACGGCCACAAATTCTGGGCTTTCCTTTTTCAGTAAGCCCTTCAAAAGTGCTATTTCAGGCTCTCTTCCTATTAATTTCATGACTTTTTCGATTTATATCTTGCCAAAATACTACTTTTTATCCTAATTTGGCGAACTTCAAATTTATATCTCGCCAAATCGCCCGCAAAATGCCTCAATTTGGCGAACTTCAGCCGCCAACCCTATATTCAAAAAGATTCCTACCTTAGTATTTCATATTTCTTTTAATGAAACCGTAATTCAAGATATTGATGCACTAGAAATGCAAAATTTGATTGACGAAAAGTGGTTCATCGAGATCTTTAGTGGAGCAGTGCTCCTGGGCATGAAACACCCCTCGTCCTGAACGCCCCCTCAAGGGGGCTGACGTTGATTGAAAGGCGTTAAAACGCCTTCTGGGCAGCGCTAGCCCCCTTGAGGGGGCGATTTTGCGCAAGGGGTGTTACAACTCAAAAGCTTCGTTTTTTTGAACTCCACTAAAATCCTCGATGAACCCGAAAAGTTTAATACGGTTGAAGGAGAATCATAAATCGTTACATTATAGTTCTAAAATCATATTTGAAATGAATAAATACCTTTTTTCCATCATACCTTTCTTCATTTTATGTAATCTCCTAGTAGCTCAATCAGGACATCTAATTATCAATGAGGTTTTTTATGATCCAGATACTTTAACCGGAGATACAAACGGCGATGGAGTATATTCTCAGCAAGATGATGAGTTTATTGAAATTTATAATGCCTCAGGAAAGAATCTTAATGTAAGTGGTTATAAAATATATAATGATGAGAATTGGGATTTAAAGGTGCCCAACCATATTATTCCAACTGGAACAATCTTACCACCGAAAGGAGTTCTTGTTGTCTTTGGAGGTGGAAATCCAAATGGTGATTTTGGAGGGGCCATTGTTCAAACTGCTAGTTTTGGAGAATTAGATATCAAAGGCACCTCTGATTTTATCCAGGTAACAGACACTGGAAGTTCATTGATTGCCGCACTCAATCTGGGACAATTTTCAACTTCTCCTAATGTATCCTACACCAGAAACCCAGATGGTAAAGGAAACTTTCAGCTACATACCGATAGTACCACTTCTTCCTTTTCTCCTGGCCTTAAAATAGACAACACCGCATTCAATACCGAATACAAGAAAAAACCAGTTTTTACCAATGACGCAGTTGTACTGGGCCTGTTGATGGCCATTCTCGGCCTGATATTTTGGGCACAGGCCAGCAACATTCCTTTTTTCAAAAAAGTCTATTCATTCGTTCCTCCCCTGCTTTTTTGTTATATACTGCCTGCTTTGCTGACTTCTTTTGGGCTGGTGGATCCGGAGGAAAGCAAATTGTATCACGTCGCTTCGCGCTACTTCCTGCCCGCGAGTTTGATCCTGCTGACGCTCAGCATCGATCTGAAAGAGGTATTCAAATTGGGCCCCAAGGCCCTGATCATGTTTTTGACAGGCACCTTCGGTGTGATTATCGGTGGACCGATCGCTATACTGGTTACCTCCTGGATAGCTCCGGATATCGTTGGCGGCCAGGGGCCGGAGGCGATCTGGAGAGGGATGTCTACCATCGCTGGTAGCTGGATCGGAGGAGGAGCCAATCAGGCTTCCATGTATGAAATATTCAAACCCACAGATGGCATTTACTCTACCATGATCATCATAGATGTGGTGGTAGCTGAGTTGTGGATGTTTTTCCTCCTGCTGGGTGTCGGCCAGGCCGACAGGATCGACCGCTTTTTCAAAGCGGATAGCACGGCGGTCGAGAACCTCAAGCAAAAGATGGAGACTTTTAGCAAGAAGATTACCCGTGTCCCTACGCTCAATGACCTTTTTGTCATTTTGGGCCTGGCACTTGCCTTCACAGGCCTGGCACACCTGATCGCTGATTGGATCGCACCCCTTATCGAAACCCATGCACCCTTCCTCAAAAAATTCTCGCTGACGAGCAGTTTCTTCTGGCTGATTATCCTCTCCACGACCTTTGGACTGATCCTTTCATTTACCAAAGCAAGAAGCTACGAAGGGGCTGGCGCTTCCCGCATGGGCAGCGTCTTTATCTACTTCCTCGTAGCCACGATCGGCATGAAGATGGATTTCGCTGAAATCCTCCATTACTGGGAATTGGTGCTCGTAGGCATCGGATGGATGATCATCCATATCGTCCTTCTTGTCGTTGTGGCGAAGGTCATTCGCGCACCTTACTTCTTCCTGGCTGTTGGCAGCAAAGCCAATATCGGCGGAGCAGCCTCCGCGCCTGTGGTAGCGGCGGCCTTCCATCCGTCTCTGGCGCCTGTGGGCGTTTTGCTGGCAGTTTTGGGATATGCTTTAGGCACCTATGGTGCCTGGTTGTGTGCTTTGTTGATGGCGGGTGTAGCGCCGGGATAATGAACCTCAACCAGATAACCCTCCCCGTTCTGGACGTCCCCAGAGCCATTCTTTTCTACGAAAAGCTTGGCCTGCGGCTTATCGTGCATACGCACGACGCCTATGCGCGCTTCGAAAGCCCGCAGGGAGATGCCACCTTTTCCCTGCATCAGGTGAGCGAAATGCCGCAAGGCGAGGGAGCATGGATTTACTTCGAATGTAAAGATTTGGACGCCACAGTAGCGCAGCTACAGACGCAAGGCATCGCCTTTGACGAGCTACCTGAGGATAAGTCCTGGCGCTGGCGCGAAGCGCGCCTGAAAGATCCTGATGGAAATCAGCTGATTTTGTATTTTGCAGGTGAGGATAGGAAAAATCCTCCCTGGCGTATCTCCTGACCCAATCATATTTCCATGAAATCAATCAAATTATCGCTGCTTCTTCTCCTGTTTACAGGATTCCTTTCTTCCGCCTTTGCCCAGCAAGAGCGCATCACCCGCTTCGATGTCACCATCGAAATCGCAGCAGATCGTTCGATCACCGTGACTGAGGAGATCAGCGTCTACGCTGCCGGCAATGTGATCCGGCGGGGTATCACCCGCAGCCTGCCCAAAACCCGCGATTTTCAGGGAAAACAGCGCAACATGCGCTATGATATCCTCGAAATCAAGCGTGACGGCAAAGCCGAAAATTACCATTCGGAAAACAGTGATGCCTACAAAATCCTGTACCTGGGAGATGAAGATGTCTTCCTGCAAGCCGGAAACTATAGCTACAGCATCAAGTACCGGGTGCCCAATCAGATCGCTTTGTATGAGGATTTTGATGAACTGTATTGGAATGCCATCGGTACAGATGTGATATTTTCGGTGGAAAAAGCCTCCTGTAGGGTGATCCTGCCCGAGGGCATTGAGATGCTTCAACATGCCTGTTATACAGGCTCTTATGGGGCAAGTGGAGATGAATGCTCCATGGAGCAGTTGTCAGATGCAGAAGGAATTCATTTTGAGGCATTGGCGCCGCTGAATCCTTATCAGGGCCTGACCATCGGCATCGGATTTGAAAAAGGGAAAATGCAGCCTCCCAGCTTTTTTGAGCGCTTTGGTATTGCCATTGTATTGGGAGCAGGCATGCTGGCTATGCTTGTTTATTTCTTCATCACCTGGCTTCGCCATGGTATAGACCCGCCCCGACCTACGGTCTTTCCCGTTTTTGAATCGCCCGGAGGGCGCTCACCGGCTGCGCTCAGCTATATCTGGAAAGAGAAGCACACCAACAAAAGTGTGACTGCCAGCATCATCAATCTGGCGGTGAAAGGCCATATCCATATAGAGGAAATAGAAAAAAGTGGCATACTGAGAAAGTCCAAAGACTATCGGCTGACCCGGTTGAAAAATGCAAAAGGAGATTTATCCCATGAAGAAAGAAACCTACTGGCCAGTTTATTGGGAAGTAGTAATTCTTTTACCATAGATGGAGAGTATAGCAGCAAAATGGAAAAAGCAGTCAAAAAGCACCGGACTGCGCTCGAAAGCAAGCTGAAGGCTTTTGTCACAGAAGGCAATAACCACCAGTTTCTGGCGCTGCCGATTATAGGGGCCTCGCTTTTTTGGGGGGCATGCGTAGCATGGTTTGCGCTGGGTAGCGGAGATGTGGGATCACAAGGTGTCAACTCCGGTATGGGCCCCAATTTTTTGGCACTTATCCTCTTCCTGCCGCTGGCACTTGTCGGAATTTTGGCATATGCTTTCCTGATCAGAAAGCCCAGCAGAGAAATGCAATCGCTGAAATCAGCGATCGAAGGCTTCCAGATGTATCTGGAAATGGCAGAAGAAGAGCGCCTCAAGGTCAATGACCCCTTTGATCGGGCACCCGATCATTTTGAAGAATTGCTTCCCTATGCCATCGCCCTGGGCGTAGAAAATGAATGGTCTGACTCCTTCAAAAAGACGCTGGAAAAAGCCAGCTACGAACCTAAATGGAGTAATAATCCTTATTTCTACCACCATCCGGGCTACTACCGCAGCTTCTCGCGCACGATGTCTACAGCTTCTACACCGCCCTCTTCCAGTGGAGGTAGTGGCGGCGGCGGATTTTCCGGCGGCGGCGGCGGTGGCGGCGGTGTTGGAGGATGGTAAGAAAACGAAGTTTGAGTTCGCGTACAGCTTTGAGTACAAGACCCCATGGCCGTACTAAAACTCGTACCCAAACTCAAACTCTCTTAAACGACTGCCTGAATCTGCGATTCAATCCTGCCAATCTTCTCGCCCAATGCGGCATAGACCGCATCAAAATCCTCTGCACGCGCCAGGGGTGCATTCACACTGATGTAAAATTTGATTTTCGGCTCGGTGCCGGACGGACGGGCGGAAACCTTGGTTCCGCTGGCGGTCAGGAATTGCAGCACATTGCTTTTGGGAAAAGCGATGGGCGATACCTTACCTGAAGCCAGGTCCTGGCTGGTTTTCGCCTGGTAGTCAATGGCGGTAGTCACCGCTTCTCCGTCGATAGAATCGAGGGGCGTAGCGCGCAGCTTCGCCATCAAGGCCTGAATCTCTTCAGCGCCGGCTTTGCCGGTTTTTTTGATAGAAATCAAATGCTCGCGGTACATGCCAAATTGCAGGTACATCTCCGTGAGCATATCGAAAAGGGATTGTCCCTTGTCTTTGGCATAAGCCACCAGCTCGGCGATCATGGCGCAGGAGGCAACCGCATCTTTGTCGCGGACGGAGTCCCCGATCAGGTAGCCATAGCTCTCCTCGCCACCGGCGATATATTCTTTTTTGCCTTCATTTTCCAATAAAACAGCAGCGATCCACTTAAAGCCTGTGAGGGTATTGATGCACTCCACGCCAAAGTGATCGGCGATCACATCGATCAGATCTGTGGTCACGATGGTATTGCAAATGTACTGATTGCCAGTGAGTTTGCCTTTGGCTTCCCATTGCTTGAGCAAATAATAGATCAGCAAAGCGCCGGTCTGGTTGCCATTGAGCAACTGCCACTCGCCATGGTGATTTTTCACCCCTATGCCCACGCGGTCCGCGTCGGGATCGGTAGCCATGACGAGGTCCGCGTCTATCGCTTTGGCCCTGGCCAGGGCGATGCTCATCGCTTCGGTTTCCTCCGGATTGGGATAAACGACCGTCGGGAAGTTGCCGTCAGGCGTAGCCTGCTCCTCTACGATATGGACGTTGGTGAAGCCGAGTTTCGCCAGGATTGCTGGGACCATGGTGATGCCCGTTCCATGGATGGAAGAAAAGACGATTTTGAGGTCTTGCTGATTTTTGATCGCCTCTGGTGTGACCACATTGGCTGCCACGGCCTCCAGGTAAGGCACATCTATCTCTGCGCTGATGCGCTTGATTTTGCTTTCGTCCGCCTGAAAATTCACATCATCTACGCTGAGGATTTTGTTCACCTCGGTGATGATGTTTTTGTCATGTGGAGGCGTCACCTGCGCCCCATCGTTCCAGTAGGCTTTGTAGCCGTTGTATTCCTTGGGATTATGTGAAGCTGTGAGCACGACACCACTTTTGCAGCCCAGATGCCGGATGGCAAAGCTCAGTTCCGGCGTAGGCCGCAAGGCTTCAAAAAGATATACCTGTATGCCATTGGCAGAGAAAACGCCGGCGGTCACCTCGCCAAAATATTGGCTGTTGTTGCGGCTATCGTAGGCGATGGCTACGCTGATCTGCTCGCCGGGATAGGTCATCCGGAGGTAATTGGCGAGTCCCTGGGTCGCCATGCCCAGGGTGTATTTATTCACCCGATTGGAGCCGATGCCCATGATGCCGCGCAGGCCACCGGTACCAAATTCGAGGTTTCTGTAAAAAGAATCGACCAACTCATCGGTATTTTCGCTTGCCATCATTTTGCGAATTTCTGCTTTGGAAGCTTCGTCTATATTGCTGTCGAGCCATGCCTGTGCGCGTTGTTTCTCTGCTGATGCTGTCATAAGGGTAGTTTTGTTGTTTCGGGTTTTGAGTTTTGGGTTCGAATATAATAAATGCTTTTCGGATGTAGCAGATAGCTCAGGCAAAATGAGTGCCTGGGACAAAAAACGAGCAGGGAAAAACACCGTTTTGTAGTGCTGGATTAAGTATTCTCTGGTATAATCAGGCTGGCTATAGCCCCTTTTTCAGAATGATTGTAAATCGCCAGCGATGCACCAATTTGACTACAGAGTTTTTGGGAAAGATAAAGCCCCATGCCCTGGGAGCTTTCTCCGTTGGTAGGCTGTGCGCTTAAGGTCTGAAACTGCTTAAACATATTGGAAAAGTCTGCCTCTTGGAAGCCTGGGCCCCGGTCACGGATGGTATAGTGGTATCCATCAGATTGATTCGTAAGGCATACATCTATCTCACTGTTTAGGGGTGCGTATTTGATTGCATTTGAAAGCAAGTTCTCCAGTACGAGTTGCAAGGCTTCCTGATTGGTTTGAATTGTCTTTTCTTCGGGAAGAAATTGTTTATGGATTTGTATTCCCTTTTTGAATGCTTTAGACTGATATTTTTCAATAGCGGACTCCATCCGCTGATTTAGTTTTGTTCCACTTTTTTGGCTTATTTCCAGGTTTTCTGGCTGATCTTCAGCATCCATGATTCGCTCACTGAAATGGTCTATCTCAGATGCCGCATGGGCGATTTCAGCGATTTCAGCCTGCGTTTCCTCCTCTTTTCCTTTATTTTCTTCCCAATTACCCAATAAATTTGCTACAATAATCTGTATCCGCATCAGCGGACTTCGTAAGTCATGTGTGAGCAACCTAAGGATAAGCTGACGCTCCCTAAACATACTTTTCAGGCGGTGATTTTGATTGTCTATGATTTTCCAGGTGTGTAGCAAACGATTCCGCTGAGAAGCGATAATTATCAGAGCTATAACAGTGACGATTAGAATGCCAATAGATGCCAGGAGGAAGTAAAACCGATGTTGAGATTGACTCTTAGAGAGAGCTAATTCCCTGGAAATAAATTCTTTTTCTTGTTCTGACTTTTCGAGATCATATTCCATTTGAATATTGTCAATCATTCGATCATTTTTGATTCTGTTTAGGCTATCACTTAAGCGGTGATACCGCTGGTAATAGGTCATGGCTGAAACTATGTTTCCCCCTAAGCTATCTACTTTTGCCAGCCTATAGAGCAAGTGTATCTGACCTGTATAGTTTCCCAGCTGAATAGCCGCATCAAGAGCCCGATTGTAGTGGTTTTTCGCCTGTGAATAGTTCCCTCTAAATATTTCAAAATTTCCCTTTTCTAATTCCAGGTCAGTATTCATTGCATCCAATTGATTCGTTTTAATGAGCGTTTCTGCCATCTCTATTTCGTGTTGAATCCTATTCTGATCACCCTTCATTGACATGAGACAGGCTGCCCGTTGGAATCGGATTTTTACCTGCAAAAAGGGATCCTCAGTTAATATACTCTCATGAAGAGCTGAATCAAGCATAGAGATGGTCTGTGCCCACATGCTCTGTTTAAGATATACTGCAGACAGATTGAGGTAAAGCCTTCCCTTCAATTGCGTATCGGGGATGGTATCCACCAACTTGAGAATCTCCCGAAATTGCGATTCAGCTCGGTCTAGAGAATCTAAATCATAGTAGACGAGTCCCCAGTTCAACCTGACACTGTTTTTCTGCTGAACTGTAGCATTCTCACTTTCAAAGAGCACCAATGCCCGTTTATAATGTATAGAGGCATCAAAGAGCGACCCCATCAGGTACTCAACCAATCCCAGATTATTATAGAAAACACCGGTTTCAATCGAAATGTGAGAGGATTGAATCGCTTGTAAATAGCTCTTCCTGGCCTCAATCAGGTTCCCTTTTTCCTGATAAAGTCTGCCCAATAGACCGTAGTACTTACTTGCCCCATTGAAATAGGCTACTAAATCGGGCTTTGATAGAATTGTGTGTAGTTCGCTGATGCCTTCATCGAACTTTCCCTGGGAACTGAAGCCTTGACTTTTCAAAAACACGATTTCTCCTTTTTGCCTGAGAAAAGGGCGGTCCAGGGTCTGTTCCAACTGAGTAAGAAGGCTGTCAGCCTCTTCGATTAGGGCCATAGACAATGGCAGATCGGTAGGCATCAGAGAAGGGATGGAGTCAAGTAAGGCCTCGATCCGTATTGTATCTGCGATCGAAAGCTGCTGGGTTTCCTTTCCTAAGACACTTTTTCCAAATAGACATACCAGAGCAGGGATAAAAAAAACAGAAAAATACCGAATTCGCCTACGCATAATTCCTTTAATAAAAAACCTTATATACCATCATCATGTAGGTGACACATGATTTTCCCCTCTATACCTTTGCAATACTTAACATGAAAAAGTAATTGGATGTATGCATACTGCTATGCGCTACAATATAAAATATTCTATTTATTAATAGGAGGAAGACTATGCATTTACCCTATTTATTATAATTAGCGAAGGTGTCTCTCCGATGCCTTCGCTTTTTTAAACAAAAGGGTAGCTTTAACATGGTGAATGATAAGGTGAAATTAAGTTAAAACCAGAAGACATGATCAATTTAGCACTTATAGATGATGACGTGAAAATTGCAAGTAGGCTTCATGGCTGGTTAAGTGCAAAGCCAGAAGTATTCTCTGAAGGTCATTTCCAGACAGTTAATGGTTTATTAGAGTCAAAAAGTGAGTTAGAAGAACTAGATATTATTTTGTTGGATATTGAGTTGGATGGAACCAACGGAATAACTCAAATTGGAAGAATAAAGGAAGTTTTTCCCAATGTGCAGATTATTATTTTAAGCTCGCATGGAGGAGAAGAGTATGTTTTTTCTGCCCTGAGAGCGGGGGCTGAAAGTTATTGTTTGAAGGGTAGAAACCCAGAGAACCTATGGGAGGCGATCAAAGATACCTATGAGAAAGGATCTTATCTGGATCCCTTAGTCGCACGAAAGGTGACGAATTATTTTTCAAAGAAAAGTGAAAAAGACCCCAATAGATTGCTTACCGATCGGGAGCTGGAGGTGGTACAGGGATTAGTGGATGGGCTAAGCTATAAACTCATTGCTGTTCGTATGGGAATAGCCCTTAATACAGTAAGGCATTTCATTAAAGTGATTTACAAAAAACTGGAAATCAACAGTAAATCTGAAATCATCGCAAAAGCTTATAAAGGAGAGATAGAAGGCTTTAAGATTGGGTAATCAAAAACATACATTTCATTTTTTGATAATTATGTTTTCATGAAAAAAACAAAAAATGTAGGTAGCCACATCAAGATGTGGTTGAACCTCCTAGCTAAACCCCCTTACTTTGCATAAGTATTTTTACAGAGAAGTCTTTCCGCTATTATTTTCATTAAGATAGACTTTCATTTAAAAACATCCTTGCTTCTACTCCAAGAAACTGTGACAATTACCTTATCATAAGGATGATTGATATGTTCGTGATCCTCTCACAAAGAGGTACAGTATTATAGAGTGAGGAGGATGTTCATGAGGGAATTAGATTTTGGGTATTTTTTCAACACTTTTTAGTTACATCTAATATGTTTAATTCAGATCTGGCTGTGTTTCGCAGCTTGAGTAGACTTGCTTTGGGTATGTTTCTCCTTCTTGCTGCGTGTACGCGCGCGGAGAAAAACGTACCTCAGGACGACGGAACCCAACAACCGCTTGTTTTTGTTCAATCCGATGAAACAAGCCCTCAAGTCCTGGCAAAGGGGTATGAAATGATTTTTCATCCGGATATCGTTGAGGTGAGAGCGGAGGAAACAGCAGATATCTTTGCCATTCGGTTTAATGGGGCAATGAAAACCACCCCTGAATTGGAAGAAAATCCTTCCACAGGCCGAAAAGAATTGTGGTACAAAAATATTTCAACGGACACAGATGTTCGTTTTTATGACAAAGGGAATAGCCTGATGGGCTATGATGTGATGCTGAAAGCAGGGGCTGACCCCAGGCAGATTCAATTTTGTCTGGAAGGCATGGAGGAGTCCTTTATTGCCGAAAATGGAGAGCTCGTGATGCGCCGGGGGGAAGAAGAAATCCGGCATACACCGCCATACACTTACCAGGAAATAAATGGAGAACTTGTAGAAGTAGCAAGCCGCTTTCAATTGGAAGGCGACTGTCTGGGTTTTGAGGTGGAGGAATATAATCCTGCTTATGGGCTTACGATTGACCCCAGTATCTACCGGGCCAATGCTGTCAGTCTAATCCTTGACAAGCAAGCCAGCAATACCAATCCCGCGCCAGGACAGGCTTTTACCTATCGTATTCGCTACCGTTGCGCTTCCCTTACAGAAGATTGTCAGGATGCTACCATCGTTGATTTGCTGCCGGCAGAATTTGATGTCGCCAACTTCACAGGTATTGGTGGTTCGGTAGAGACTGCTGACCTGACAGGAACTACCCTCACATGGACATTGGGAGATGGTTCGGGGGGAGATCTTCCCGCTGGATCAGCTGGGGTGTTGGTGATTAATGGCCGCTTTCCTACATGCGGCCCAACCCTTGCCAGTGGCTCTCTCCATACTAATTCTGTGACCTTTTCTGCTACGAATGCATCCTCAAATCCCACAGCGACTGCGGATGTTACCCTCAATGGCGCCGTGGCGGCCTGCCCCACAGGAGGAGGGGGCGGAAGCCAAAATACGGATTTCCGGAAAGTAAAAAGAAGACCCTATGCTGTTGTTGATGGGCCTGTTCAATTTTGGGTAATCTCAATGCCTACCAAAGATGAAACAGGGCCTACAGATGCTATATATACCGTTACGGATGTTTTGCCTACGAATGCGATTTTTACAGGACTAACGGATATGACAGAGTGGACCTCTTCTGGGTCTGATGGGGTTATTGGCCAAATCCAGATTCAATGTGCGAACTCTGGCAATTGGTTTACCTTGATAGATAATGGGGCGGATCAGTTGGATTACCGGGAAGACCTCACGGGTAGTTCGCACTATGCCAATCAAATCCCCGCTGCTGCTACCGAATGTCTGGTAATTGATGACCCCAATTTTAACCGCTTCTTTGGCGCAGACCGGGCTGGTTATTTTAATATCTCAGCTATTCGCTTCACGGTTGATGAGAGCCAATGGACGAGTGCTACTTTTCAACCTGATATTATTGTTACCTATGTTGTCGTTTCTGAGAATCCTTTTGCAGGACAGACGGTTAGTATTTCCGGTGGCGGAGGTACCAGTGATGCCATGCCAAGCTGGCAGGCTCCCGTGCCGAATGATATTCAGATAAACTGTATAAATGCCACTGTTGGTACCTTTGGAGGAACTACCCCTCAAGATATGGATAAAGATGATGGAGGGGCTATAACGAGCCAGGATTGTGTCACAAGCCCAATCTATGGCCCGGGAACGGGAGAACTTCATCCCCTTAAGAGCTTATTAGGATTTGGGACAAGCTCTTTATTAGGGTCCTCTTCGCCTGACGCCAATGCTGTCCCTCCCCAAACCCTTAAATCAAATAGTGTCTATTATGAATTAAAATTAGAGCAGGAGTCTAGTTCGGGCTCCATTGAAGGCCTAAGGGTTTTTGAATTGTTGGATGCAAACCTGAGTTATGATCCTGCTGTCAACTGGTATACCATTTCGCTATCCGAAACATCTGAGGGGGTTTTTAATAATGGACAAAATATCTTTGATCAACCGGATTGTGGCGACCCGGATTTTACGGTTATTCCAAATTATGCAGGGACGGGTAGAACAGCATTAATTTGGGATTTTGGTACATGTATCCTGCATCCTACACCCACTGGAAAGGCAGCTTCTCCTGCGATAATAAATATCTACCTGGAAGCTACTGTTAAGGCAGGGATCCCTGCGGGAACCAGCATCGAAAATGCCTTTATGGCACTGTATGATAACCAGGGAGTAGAACAGCAGATTTCGGGATGTCAGCCCAACTCAAACAGCATAGATGATTATTGGAATATCGTGCTGAATCCTGATTATAGTGATGCAGACCGGAGTTTTTCAGATATGCTTGACAACTCCGATTTAGATGGAAATGGCCAAACATCGCTTGATTTCCTCTGTCCGTCTGAAGTTATTACCAGTACATTACCAGCTATCACGGATATGGTATCCGAAAAGTTGGTCAAGGGTAAGCTTGACGCTCAGTTCAGCAAATACCCGCTTTCCGGGAATACAGACCTTACAGGTGAAGGGGTCTATGAACTGACCCTCGAGAATAGAGGCAATGCCGATATCACCACCTTTGACCTGGTCGATATTCTTCCTCATATAGGGGATGTGGGCGTAATCCCTGCTAATGGCTCCCGCCTTTCAACATGGCAAGAGGAACTCGCCGGAGCGATAACTGTAGAGCGCTCTTCTGATGGTGGTGTGACTTACACTGCGGTACCTACAGGCGACCTGCCGCTGGGGATACAGTATTCTGCTTCTACCAATCCAGAACGCTTCTCTGCTGATCCCGCATCCAATTTTGATGTCTTGACAGCCGATGCGGCGGCGGCAGCCAGTTTTCCTGCTGGCTCTACTGTGAATCCCTGGGGAGCCTCCGCTATAGGAGCCCATTCCTTTAGTTTCCGGTTTACGCCTACGAGCACCGGTGGTGTTTTTCCTTCCGGCGATATCATCCGCATCACTGTGCCAGTACAATTGGCTTCGGGGACCTGCCCTCCGGGGCAGAGTGGCTCACCCTGTAGCGGGATTGTCAATCCCAATGCTGTCGCCTGGAATTCATTTGCCTTTGGGGCCACCTATGATAATGGAGGTACTCCAACCCGTCTATTGGATACAGAACCGATCAAAGTCGGCCTGAAAATGGTAGATCCGAGCGCTACTGCTGCTTTGGGTGATTTTGTTTGGAATGACCTGAATGCTAATGGCGTTCAGGACGGTGGTGAGCCTGGCTTCCAGGGGGTAACAGTTTCTCTCTTCACCAGCCTGAATGTTCAAAATGGATTGATAGATATCAATGGCGATGGTAACTATGATAGCAATGATGATGGCATCATCGGTAACCTAACCATCATTGATGGTCGGGTAGATACCGATGGAGACAATGACACAGATACGGATGATGATATGGCAGCTTCTAATCGTTTTGGAGGTTTTGCTATAGTAGATGGATATATCGATATAGATGGTGATGGTAATGGAGGGGAAATCAATGGAGAAGATGATGGGGCATTTGAAGGAAGAGTAGACCAGACGGCTACAGATGCCAACGGAGCGTATCATTTTTATGGCCTTACGCCGAGTACGGTCTATGAAGTGCGATTAGACAATCTCATTAACTTCAGCGGTGGCGTACTTGCTGGATATAGCCTTTCTCCCCAGGATGTCACCTCTGGAGGTGGCAATGACACCAATGACTCTGACGCGGCAAACAATGCCAATGGCAATCCTGAAATCACCGCCACCACAGGCGTGGGAGGGAGTGATATCATTACCTACGACTTTGGCTTTTTCCAATCCAATAGCCTGGGAAATTATGTCTGGTATGACCTCGATGAGTTTGGCGACCAGACTTCAGGTGAACCACCTGTGCAGGGAGCAGTCGTTACCCTCTACAGTGTAGGTACCAATGGAGTTGCCGAAGCAGGAGGAGGAGACGATGTCCTGATCGGTACCCAAACCACAGGCGCTAATGGGCTGTATCTCTTTGAAGACTTGCCCAATGGTACATATTATGCGCGTTTTGATATTTCAGGTATTACGGGTAATGATCCCAATACAGGCACGACCGTCGTTCCTTCCAACTGGACATTTACCACTGCCAACGCTGCCAGCAATGACCAGACAGATTCAGATGCAAATCTGGCGGGCTTCACCCAAAATGTCACCCTGACTGGAAATCAAACCAACCTGAGTCTGGATGCAGGACTCAAAGCTCCTCCCGCCAACCCCGGCGCGATAGAAGGAGTAGTATGGGAAGACCGCAATGCAAATGGTCGCCATAACTTCCCTACAGAAGAAAGAATAGAAGGCATTACCGTGAATCTGCTGGATGATCTGGGCTTACCAGTCAGCAGCACTACCACCAATAGTCAGGGCGAATATTCCTTTACAGGCTTAACCCCAGCTGATTATCAGGTGCAGATCGTTTTGCCACCCTCCTTTACGCAAACGACCTTTGATGTAGGGAATAATAGCAATGACGATGCTGCCAACGCACTGGTAGACGATGCGGACGATAACGACTTTGATCCAACAGATCTGCTTTCTCCGTTAATTACCGTGACAGCAGGCAATACAGAGGGAGACATAGACGCGGGGATCATTGCTCCGGTATCTTTAGGTAACCGTGTTTGGATAGATGCCAATGACAATGGGGTATTGGATGGAAGCGAATCGGGCCTTGCAGGCGTAACTGTTCGCCTCATCAATTCTGATGGTTCTACCGTTGAGGAAACCACAACCACTGACGCCAATGGCCGCTATCTTTTTGATGAATTAACAGCAGGGGATCAATACTTTGTGGAAATTGTGATTCCGACGGGCTATCGCTCAAGTAGCGATGCCGCCAATACAGCAACTCCTTTCGCTGCAGATAGTGATGACAATGGAGCTGGCGTTCAGAAGGAAGGAACGATACGTTCTGCCCTGGTTACGCTGACTGTTCCCGCAACAGGTGCCAATATAGGGGAGCTTGATGACGCTATACCCATCAATGGAGCAATAGACCCAACGCCTGATTACAAGGCATTCTATGCAGTTGATTTTGGCGTATTACTTGCCCAAAATGTAGCCATTGGTAACCTCGTCTTCAATGACGGAAACAGAGATGGTATATTTAATGGCTCAGACGCAGGTATCAATGGAGTAAGGGTTGAACTATATCGTTCAGATCAAACCCCCGGGCTATCCACACCCTTAACTTTTCAGAATACTTCAGCTGGATTTTACCTCTTTGATAATCTGGAAGAAGGCGACTATATCGTCTACATCCCAGGCTCCAATTTTAATGCATTTCAGCCATTAGAAAACCTGACGTCCTCTACTCCCGAAGGAGGAGATAATACCAGCGATGATAACGCAGATGAAAACGGACAAAATACATTGGTAAATGGAGGCATCGCCTCTACAACCATCGTCCTACGTGCCAATACAGAACCTCAATCAGAGGCTGGCCAGGGAAGTTATACCGGGAGCCTTGATGATGATAATGTGAACCTTACTGTGGACTTTGGATTTGGCCTTGCCTGTCCAACGATTTCGGGCGTAAATGATATTTCTGGTTCAGGCAATCCTGCAGCTATTTGTGCCGGAGAAACCTTTAGCGTGCGGGTAACGCATAGTGCTGACCCCGCTGCAGATATTGAATTGTATTATTCTACTACCCAATTGTCTACTGCTGCCGCAGTCTATGCACTGGCAACAGCCGTAACCAACGGTACCGCAACACCTGCCGCAAGTGCAACGACGACTGATTTTACAAATCTAAGCATCCCTGCGGCGACTACGGGCACAGTTTATCTGTATGCACGTATTTCGACTGGCGGTTCTTCGCCTTATGTAAATGGAAGTTGTGAGCCGTTTTTTGAGGGGCAAATTCAAATTGATATCCCAGCTACAGTGGAAGCTGGAGCTGCTCAGACGATTTGTGAAACGGAAACGGTTACACTTAATGGTTCTATCGGTGGCGGCGCTAGCTCCTCTACCTGGTCTACATCAGGTGACGGAACGTTTAACACCGCTTCAGCGCTGAATGCAATCTACACCCCAGGTACCAATGACATCGCAGCCGGTACGGTAACGCTTACCCTTACCACGGATGACCCAACTGGCCCATGTGTAGCCGAGAGTGATCAGATGGTGGTGACGATTGCTGATGATGCAACAGCAGATGCAGGTGCTGCCCAGACGATTTGTGAAACGGAGACCGTGAGTCTCACTGGAACCATCGGCGGTGGAGCAACAAGTCTGACCTGGACAACGAGTGGTGATGGAAACTTTAATAATGCGAATTCTGCCACGGCGATCTATACGCCCGGTATCAATGATATTTCAGCGGGTACAGTTACCCTTACGCTGACTACAGACGATCCAGCTGGCTCATGTAATGCAGCTTCTGATCAAATGGTAGTTACAATCAATGATCAACCAGAGGTGAATGCCAATGCTGATCAGACCATTTGTGAAACTGAGACCGTAAGCCTTAATGGTTCTATCGGTGGTGGCGCTACTTCTAGTACCTGGTCTACATCAGGTGACGGAACGTTTAACACCGCTTCAGCGCTGAATGCAATCTACACCCCAGGTACCAATGACATCGCAGCCGGTACGGTAACGCTTACCCTTACCACGGATGACCCAGCTGGCCCATGTGTGGCCGAGAGTGATCAGATGGTGGTGACGATTGCTGATGATGCAATAGCAGATGCAGGTGCTGCCCAGACGATTTGTGAAACGGAGACCGTGAGTCTCACTGGAACCATCGGTGGTGGAGCAACAAGTCTGACCTGGACAACGAGTGGTGATGGAACCTTTAATAATGCGAATTCTGCCACGGCGATCTATACGCCCGGTATCAATGATATTTCAGCAGGTACAGTTACCCTTACGCTGACTACAGACGATCCAGCTGGCTCATGTAATGCAGCTTCTGATCAAATGGTAGTTACAATCAATGACCAACCAGAAGTGAATGCCAATGCTGATCAGACGATCTGTGAAACGGAGACCGTAAGCCTTAATGGTTCTATCAGTGGCGGCGCTAGCTCCTCTATCTGGACAACATCAGGTGATGGCACATTCAACACCGCTTCTGCGCTGAACGCAATCTACACCCCAGGTACCAATGACATCGCAGCCGGCACAGTAACGCTTACCCTCACAACTGATGACCCCGCTGGCCCATGTGTGGCCGAGAGTGATCAGATGGTGGTGACGATCAATGACCAGCCAGAAGTGAATGCGGGTGCTGATGAGACGATTTGTGAAGATGAAACGGTTACAATAAGTGGTTCAATCAGTGGCAGCGCTAGCTCCTCTACCTGGACAACAAGTGGTGACGGTACATTTAATAACGCTTCTGCCCTGAATGCAATCTACACCCCAGGTACCAATGACATCGCAGCCGGCACAGTAACGCTTACCCTCACAACTGATGACCCCTTTGGCCCATGTGTGGCCGAGAGTGATCAGATGGTAGTTACCATTAATCCCCTCCCAACCTTTACCCTTTCGAAGGTCGATGAACAAACATGTTTAGGCAACGACGGCAGCTTTACCTTGAGTGGTTTGACCAATGGGGCAACCTATACATTAGGCTACAGCTTCAACAGCACGCCGGTAACGCCAGGCACCGAAACTGCTAATGGCTCAGGAGAAATCACCATTTCCAACCTGGCACCAGGCGATTATACCAACATTACTGTTACGGATGCCAATACCTGTGAAAGCGTAGCTGCGAGTGTTACCATTGACCCTGCCAACTGCTACCGCATCGGTAACCTGGTATGGTTAGATGCCAATAATAATGGTAGTGCAGAGTCCGCAGAAAGTGGCATAAATGGGGTAGAGGTTACCTTATATGCAGATGATGATGCTACAAGTGGACCATCAGCAGGTGATACCCAGGTTGGAACAGAGACGACTGCTGGCGGTGGGAAATATAGTTTTGAAAACCTGACAGCAGGAACCTATTATGCGATCATTGGAGATGGTCAGGCAAGCTTGACCAATCGTTATTCTTCAACGAAAGGGGAAGAAGCTAATCCAGATAGTGATGGCGATAATAATGATAATGGTGTTACAATCCTTGCAGGAGCTACCCCATTAGCAGGGATTTCTTCTGGACTTATCACCTTAGGGCCTGGCTCCAACGAGCCAACAGTTGAGCAACTGCGTTCAGATGACGGAACCATAGATGATACGGGTGCCCCCGGAATACCTGATAATCAGTCGAATTATACCCTTGACTTCAGTTTCTTTGCTCCGATGAGCGTAGGTAACTACGTCTGGCTGGATCTGGATGGCGATGGCGATCAGGACGGTGGCGCAGAGCCAGCCTTCCCAGGCATTGAGATGCAGTTGTTGATCAATGATGGTGCTGGCAACTACCTTGCAGCAGTAGATGTAACCGGAACAACGGTTGCAAACCAAACGACCGACGCAACGGGTAACTACACCTTCACCAACCTGCCTCCGGGCGAGTACAAAGTGGTGATGGTGAACCCACCAGCAGGCTACTACCTGACCACAGGTGGCGCTGATGTAGATGCCGACGACAGTGATGATGACTCGAATGCGCAGGGAACTTATCCTGGTGGCGTAGAGAGTTTACCATTTACCTTGGTCAATAATACAGAGCCCGTAGCAGGCATAGATGGAGATGATGAGAATGGCAACCAAACCGTCGACTTCGGTCTGGCCGGCTATAACCTGGGTAACTATGTGTGGTTTGATGCCGATAACTCTGGCCACGTGAATGGTGCAGATGGGGCGAATCCTGGTTTGGATGGGGTAGTTCTTACCTTGTTGGATGCCAATAATGGCGATGCTCCATTTGACTTTGACCCTGAAACTGCAGGAGTACAATCAGAGGTGACAACCACTAATGGTGGGGAATATCTCTTTACGGGCTTACCAGCAGGTAACTATAAGGTACAAGTAGGTACTGCCAACTTCGGAGTAACGGGCTCTTTGGCAGGCCTGTATCCAAGTAATGGGGGAGCGAATGAAAATGATGATCCTGAGCAGTCTGCTGCAGGAGGAACGGATCAGGACGATAACGCACACTTTGTGGCGGATCCCACTACAACCGCTGTCACTACAGGGGTGCTGATTTTGGGACCTGGTGGGGTAGAGCCAACAAGCGAAAATCCTGATAATGACAATACTGCTATTGCGGATAACCGTTCCAACCTGACCCTTGACCTGGGCTTTAATGGGCCACTGTCTCTGGGTGATTTGGTCTGGCTGGATCAGAATGTAAATGGTATTCAGGATGGGGGAACAGAGGAACCTGGTATAGATGGGGTTGAGTTATCACTTGAGGTCTATGACCCACAAGCAATGACCTATGGCCCTGCTGTTCATGTTAATGGAAATCCCGTGGCAAATGAAACCACTGCTGGTGGAGGCCTCTATTCCTTCAATAACCTGCGTGCAGGTATCTATCGGGTAACGATACTCTCAGATAACTGGAATACTTCAAATGTATTTGGGGCGGGTGGATTATATGAAGGGGCACTGGGTACAATCAGCCAGGGAGGAGATGATGGAACGCCAAATGATGATAATGGAGACAATGATTTTGTTGCTTTTCCACCAAATGGTATTCGGTCTACCAATATAGAGTTGGTTGATAATGGAGAAGGGAACCGAGAGCCGAGCGCCAATATTAACCGTGACCAAACGGTAGACTTTGCTGTGACCCGCCCTTTCTCAATTGGTAACCGTATCTGGTACGACCTCGATAACAATGGCATCCTGGATGCAGGAGAGCAAGGAATTGATGGCGTATTGGTAGAATTATATGAAGTAGACGGATTAACAAGTGCGCGGACCTTTGTTGATGATATGAATACGCAGGATGGTGGCTTCTATGTGTTTACCACTTTGCCTCCTGGTGACTACGAAGTGGTCTTGCCAGCAAGCAACTTTGCTCCGGGTACAGGTGTGCTGAATAGCTACCATAGTACGGGAACCAACATTCTGGCAAATGGGACGATTGTCGAAACACCTGCCGTTGATCCTGACAATGATCTGGATAGTGATGTAGATGAAAATGGAACCCAGGTTTCCGCAACAGCTGCCATCAGTAGTGGTGTTCTGACCCTGGGACCAAAAGCCTCTCAGCCCTTTGAACCGATTACTGATGATGATAATCTTGGCGGTAACCTAACAGATCCTGCCCCAGACTTCCTGACCAACTATACTGTTGACTTTGGTTTCTATACCACCAGTCTCGGCAACCAGGTTTGGGAAGACCAAAACAACAACGGTGTTCGTGATGCAGGCGAGCCTGCCATTCAGGGCGTGCTGGTAGAACTGCTTTCTGCTGACGGTACGCAAGTTCTTGATACAGATATAACCAATGGAAACGGTCGTTACATGTTCGAAAATCTACCTGAGGGAGATTACCAGATTCGTCTGACGCCTCCTGCAGGATTTGTGAGTAGTACCGGTACCAATGGACAAGCATCTGGACCCTACGAGCCAGCGGTTGATCCCAATACAGTGATTGTAAACAATGACGATAACGGCACGCAGGGCGCAGGCGCCCAGGCGGGATATGTGATCAGTCCGATCATCACCCAGGAGGCCGGCAACGAGCATGATGTGAACCTGACTGATGGTACGAGTACGGACAGAAGAGTAGACTTCGGTTTATTTGAACCGCTCAACATCGGTAACCGTGTCTTCCTCGATGACGATGGCCTCGGGACACAGTTCAGCACAGCCAATAATGGCACACAAGACCTCAATGAGCCCGGTATCGCAGGCGTAGCCCTTACGCTCTACCTCGACGCCAATGGCGACGGTATTGCTGATACCCCTGGCAGTCCGATTGCCAGAGATACCACAGATGCTGATGGCTACTATATGTTCGATTACCTGAGCGAAGGCACCTATGTTATCGGTATTGATGCCCATAACTTTGCCGCCGGACAGCCACTCGACGCTCTGTTTAGCAGCACGATCTCTGATCCTACGCCTAATAATGACCAGGATCTGGACGACAACGGCATAGACGACCCTGACTATGAGACCAACGGTATCTTCAGTGGACCGATCACCCTGCTGGATGATATGGAGCCAACCAACGATGCCGACAAAGGTCCTGATGGTGACGGCCTTGCCGACAACAACAACTCCAACCTGTCAGTTGACTTCGGATTTGTAGCTCCAGCTACCTATGGTGACTATGTCTGGGAAGACATCAACCAGAATGGTTTGCAGGACAGCAATGAAGATGGCGTAGCAGGGGTAATGGTCACTTTGTATGAAATTGACCTTGGCAGCATGACGATTGTGCGTACCGTTGGTACGGATGTGACAGATACAGACGGCCTCTATCTCTTCGAAGAGTTAGCTCCAAATCGCTATTACTATGCATCTTACAGCAACTTGCCGGCGGGATATGTAGTGACAGCACAAAGTGCCAGCTCCAACGACAGCATTGACTCTGACATTGACCAGCTGACCCTCGCCAATGTGCAAACACATCTGGCACCCGGAGAAGATGATATGACATGGGATGTCGGGATTTACCTGCCTCTCTCAAGTGTCGGTGACTATGCTTGGGAAGATTTGGATGAAGATGGATACCAGGAAGCAGGTGAGCCTCCGGTTCCGGGTGTGATGGTCATTCTCTATGCTGCAATTGGCAGCCCGGTAGATACGACCTATACCGATGCGAATGGCCGCTACCTCTTTGAGGACCTGCAGCCTGGCGATTACTTCATTGAATTCCATGACCTGCCTGCGGCTTATGATGACTATGTCTTCAGCCCGGCAAACCAAAATCCAAATGACGCCTCAGACTCTGACGTAGATCCTACGACCGGACGTACAGCGGTATTTACCCTCGATCCGGGAGAGTTTGATCCTAATTGGGATGCAGGTATTTATCTGCCGAAAGCATCTTTGGGTAACCGCGTTTGGAGAGATGATAATGAAGATGGAATCCAGGATGCCAATGAAGTGGGCGTGCCGAATGTAAAAGTCATCCTCTATGATGACAATGGAACCCCACTGGATTCTACCTATACCGATGCACAGGGCTTCTATAGCTTTGATGAGCTGACTCCAGGCGACTATGTGGTCAAATTTACTGACCTGCCAACTGGCTTCTCCTTAACGGATAAGGGCCAGGGCAATGATGGAACCACTGATTCAGATGCAGATTCTATTACAGGTCTTACAACAACGATCACCTTAGGTCCTGGCGAAAACAATCCTGATATAGATGCAGGTATCTACCGCCCATTGGCTTCTCTGGGTGATCTGGTGTGGGAAGACTTGAATGAAAACGGAATACAGGATACAAATGAGCCGGGCGTAAGCGGTGTAACGGTTGTGCTAAAAATGGCTAACGGAACGGCAGTAGCCACCACAACCACCGATGCAAACGGTAGCTACGACTTTGCCATGCTGGTCCCAGGGGACTACTATGTCACCTTCAGCAACCTGCCGACAGGCTATCAGCTCACAGGCAAAGACCTTGGAATCAACGACTCGCTTGACTCAGACGCTGATCCTATAACAGGCCAGACAGCTGTGACTACCCTTTCTCCTGGAGAAAATGATCCTACATGGGATGCGGGTATCTACCAGCCGAAAGCCAGCCTGGGGGACTATGTGTGGGAAGATGACAATGAAAACGGTATCCAGGACGGTGGAGAGACAGGCGTAGCGGGCGTAAAAGTCATCTTGTTTGATGCTAATGGTGTCAAATTGGATAGCACGGCCACAGATGCGAATGGTTTCTACCTCTTCGATATGCTCGATCCGGGAGCCTATTATGTACAATTCAAGGATATTCCTACGGATTATACATTCAGTCCAAAAGACGTGGCTACCAGTGACACACAGGACTCTGATGCCGATGTGAACACGGGCGTAACTGCTCCTGTGACCTTGAGCGCCGGACAAGCCTACCGCGACCTCGATGCAGGCATCTACCTGCCCAAGGCAAGCCTTGGAGACCGTGTCTGGAATGACCTTGACAAGGACGGCATCCAGGATCCGGGTGAAGTGGGCGTAGCAGGTATCAAAGTGGTTCTCTATGACAACCATGGAAACCGCATTGACTCTACCAATACAAATATCAATGGAAATTACCTCTTTGATGAACTGACTCCTGCTACGTATCAGCTAGGCTTTGAGATGACGCCTCCGGGCTTCACCTTCAGTCCGAAGAATACAGGCGGTCCTGCCAATGATTCTGATGCTGATCCGATCAGTGGTATCACTGCTCCTGTGACCCTCGCCCCTGGCGAGGACAACAGAGACGTAGATGCGGGTATCCACCAGCCTTTGGCTTCTTTGGGTAACTTTGTCTGGAATGACTACAATGAAGATGGCGTACAGGACGGCAATGAGCCGGGTGTAGGCGGCGTCAAAGTGATCCTCCTCGACGGAGCGGGTAACAAGATCGACTCTAGCCTCACCGATCCACAGGGAGGATATATCTTCACAGATTTGACTCCCGGAACCTACTCGGTTCAGTTTACCGACCTGCCGGCTGACTTTGTCTTCACGACTCCGGACCAGGGCAATGATCAGACTGACTCGGATGCCCATCCACAGACAGGTAATACCAGTACGGTGAGCCTGACTCCTGGCCAGAATTATCCTGACCTCGATGCCGGTATCTATCAGCCCAAAGCGGCTTTGGGTGATAAAGTGTGGCTCGATCTCGATCAGGACGGCGAGCAGGATGCTACCGAGTCTGGGGTAGCCAATGTGAAAGTTGTGCTCTATGACGGAACGGGTACCGCTGTTGATTCTGTACTCACAGATGCTCAGGGCAACTACCTCTTCCCGGATCTGCTACCTGGCGACTACTTCGTCCAGTTCAAAGACCTGCCTGCAGATCACAACTTCAGCCCACAGGACAATACCAACGACAGCGATGACTCCGATGCCAATCAGCAAGGCTTCACCAATCCTGTGACCCTCGGTCCGGGTGAGACCAAGCTGACAGTAGATGCAGGCATCATTCCGCCGACGGCTTCACTGGGTGACTATGTGTGGTATGACCTGAATGAGGATGGCGTGCAGAATGGCAATGAGCCTCCGGTAACGGGAATTCAGGTTGTGCTCAACGACGGTAATGGAAATCCATTGGATACGACTTATACAGATGCCAGTGGACATTATCTGTTCGAAGACCTTCCTGCAGGAGACTACATCGTTTCCTTCCCGAATATTCCTACAGGCTATCAGGTGACTGATCCGGGCCAAGGTGGAGATAACACGATGGACTCAGACGTAGATCCTATCTCAGGACAAACAGGGGTTATCACCCTGCAGCCGGGCGAGGAAAGAAGAGATGATGCGGACCTCGGTATCTCACCGATCTCGGTGACAGACTGTTCGGCAGAAGCATATATGTCAGGAGGATTTGCCATGCTGTTTACCAGTGGTAGTTATCCGGGCCCAGACAACAGATGGGTATTTGATGCAGCAGGTGGTTCCTTCAAGACCTATGTCGATGGAACGGCCCGCCTGAGTGGTAGACTTGTCAACGCAAGCAACAGCAGCCTGACCTTCGATATGAACCTCCGCCTCGTCAATGTAAAAGACTGGGGTGAGTGGACTGCCGATGGTGGCCAGGTGAAAGGCGCTCCAAATGGTCCATTCATGACCTGGGACTTCTTCGAAGTAGACAGCCTGAACAGCTACCTGCTTGGGATGGGCGACACCCTGTGGCTGAGTCACATGCCTGTCAGCCGTACCTATGGCTTCCAGTTGGGAGAGGGTGCCAATGACAAAAACAGTGACTATGGCCTCGGCGGCTGGTGGTTCTTCAACTCTACGAGCGGCAACTACGCCGGTACCGGCGACTTCAATGTGACGCTGGATTGCCAGGCAGGTTCTGTTACTCCTACACCAGTTGCGAATCAGCTCGGTGCCAAAGCATTGCTTCAGGGGCCCTATGATCCTAATATCGGTAAGATGAGGACTGACCTTCGTCAGCAGGGCTTATTGCCAGTTGCACAGCCCTTCAATACTGCTCCATGGAACTATATGGGTACAGAAACACTGACTCAATTGGCACCGGATTCAATCGTAGATTGGGTTTTGGTTGAGTTGAGAGATGTGAACAATCCTAAGATTGTCCTGGCTCGCAAAGCAGCTGTGCTGCTCAAAGGTGGACAGTTAGTCCAGGAGGATGGCCATAGTTTGATGGAGGTCCCTCAGGGAGTGACAAACTTCTATCTGGTGGTTTATAACTGGAACCACCTGGCTGTGATGTCATCACAACCGCTTCAGAAGTATGGAAATGTATACTTCCATGATTTCAGCAAAGGGATGAACAGCTTGTTTCAGGATATCACAATCTCTAACCTGCCAGGTGTTTTGGTTCCTGCTGGAGTGAGCTTGTTATACCAGGGCGATGCCTCTGGCGATGCACAGATCAACTCCCTTGACCTGGGGCAGGTTATGCAGCAGTACTTCAATACGGGTTCCAATCATTCAGATGTCAACCTCGATGGAATGATTAACTCCCTTGATGTGGGCCGTGCTATGCAGAATTACTTTAAACGGTCGCATGTGCCTAAATAGACTTTGAGACTGCGAGAGGCGGGACAGCGAGAGGCGAGACAAAAGACTTTTAATCGAATCTGTCTCGCTTCTCCTTCGCTTCCCGCCTCTCCTTCGCATCTCCATAACAACAAAAAAAATGAAAAAAGTACTTTATTTTATTCTCTTCCCTATCTTCTCATTGGGTGCTTTGTTGCCTGCGCAGCAGCTGGCTATCTCTTATGAGATCATTCCCCAATCAGACAATGAGTTGGTCATGCATGTTTACTTGCAGAGCCTGACAAATCAGGATCAGCCTATCAGGGCTATTAATCTTTCGTTGGCGATCCCCGAAAGTTGTGTCAAAATTACGGGGCAGACAGCTGTCTTTTCAGATGCCTGGACCGATTATTTACAGGAAGTACAAATAACTGATCAGCTGGATCTGAATTATAATAATTGGCATTATGACAACCGATGGCAATTTGGGAGTGCAGATCCAGGCTTGCCTAATACCAGGGCGATCATTGCTCCTGCTCAAGACAAGGCAGCACTTTTGATTATGCAAATAAGACTTAAAGGAAATTGCACGGATAAATTGTATTTGGAAAACCAGACACAGAATGGTTTAAACCAGGTAGGGGATGCCCAAATGCAAGCTATGGAATGGATAATTATTCATCCAAAGGCAAGCATAGAACTGCAAAATGGAGTAAGCCTTCAAGCTTTTCCAAATCCAGTAAATGATGTGTTGAATATCCACCTGGATGGTCATAGAGAACATGCATATAGCCTGGAATTATTTTCCCTTGAAGGAAAAATGATCATGCAGGAACAAATGGATATAGAACAGCAGGAACTAAAAATAAAGATGGACCACCTGCCTAATGCAGTATATGTCCTTTCTGTAAGAAAGAAGGGTGAAGGAGAAAGCCAATTTTTTAAACTGAAAGTGATAAAGAAATAAAAGAATATCCAAAGGAGTGGAAATTGACTTAAGGGCAATACTGCCTGGAGGCAGGGGGCCATATTTTGTATCCTCAATCAAAGATCGCCATCAGCTGCTGGTTCAGTTCGGGAAAGCCGGTTTTGAGTCGTTCCATCAGGTTCATATAAATGGCCCTTTTGTTAGCGATCTCCTCCTGTAGGTTGGATTCAAACTCCTGAATGAGTTCTTCGAAGCTCAGGTCCCCATGCTGGTACCTTGCCATGCTGGTATACCAGGCGATGGTCGGGAGGTAGTTGGAGCGGGATTTATACCTTCTCTCTTTTTCTACAAGTCGGTATTTTCGCACAATGCCTGTGACTTCTGTATAGCGCTTGAGCAGGAGCAGGCATTCGAGGTAGGTAGAAAAAAAACGGTGCCAGCGGTATCGGAGAATCTCCTTTTTGTAGGCGTTTAGGTTGATCTCGCCATAGGCGCGCGCCTTTTCGTATTCCCCCATCATGATGAGGGTCTTCATATACAAAGCCACAAAGCCGATGCGGCTGTGGTAGTTGTGGGTGGATTTGAGAGAAGGCAGCGCCTCTCTCAGGATGTGCCAGCTTTCAGATACCTGCCCCATCTGAAGCAAGACATTGCAGAGGTTATTGACATAAAAAAGGTAATCGTGATTTTTTCTGCGAATGGACAGGTGCCCATAGTAAACGCCCTGCTCCAACTCGCCCAGGCGGGTATGCAGGAGCAGGCGGTTATTGTAGTAATTGAGCAAAATCCTTTTGGAGTAATATTTTCCTTCCCCAAATGCCTTGCTTAGGTATTGGAACATCTGCTGGATCTGCCCATATTTATTGTAGTTAAAAGCGATGAAAATCAACCGAATCAGGGCCATATAACGGTTCAGGCCATCCAGTTTTTCATCATAAAACGTGTCTGTGAGCCACTTTTCCCACTGGATAGATTCCTGGGTATTTTCGGCATAATGCCTGATGATGTCTTTGGAGGCCTGATGAAGCTGCTCATTGACGAGCATGGCATGTTCATAGGAGAGTTTGTATTGTTGCAAAAAATCATCGACCAGCTGGTGGTCTGCATACCGCAGCCGGATGAGCAAAAATTGGCGGTAGAGTCTAATGACTTCATAGAACTTGATAAAATGAAAGCGCGGATGCGCATAATGGCGGATAGCTTTGAGCAACTCTTTCTCCTCCGCCGGGCTGATGATATCCCAGCTGATCTTGCGTTCGAGCTCGATCATCCAGGCGAAGTCCTGGTCCACATCAATGGCTTGTAGCTGCTTGCTGATCCAGGCTTTGAGGTGAGAATATTTGCGTTTGTCAATGCTTTCATCATAGGGCCTGGGCTGCTGGAAACTGTGGCAATTTTCGTCTATCTGCTGCAGGATATTCAACTTGATGGGGTCAGCCATCTGCTGTATCGCCAGTAGATACTGCGTCTCATGCGGCAGCAGGCTGTTTGCAAAATCTGTGAATATTTTCAGTTTCGAACGCATCGCAACTTGGATTCAGGTGTGTTTAGGCGACCAGACCGCCATCTACACTCAGGGTCGTCCCTGTGATAAATGCCGCCTGTTCTGACGCCAAAAAGGCGTATGCATGGGCGATATCTTCGGGTTTTCCCAGTTTTTTCAAAGGGGTCTTTTCGTGAATCCCCGCGATGATATGCGGCGGAATGGTATCTATCATTTCGGTTTGGATAAAACCCGGCGCAACCGCATTGACGGTGATGCCTTTAGGCCCCAACTCTCTGGCCCAGACCTTGGTCATGCCGATCACGCCTGCCTTGGTGGCGACATAGTTGCTCTGGCCGTAGTTGCCATACAGCGCCACGATGGAGCTGGCGTTGATGATTCTGCCATAGCCTTTTTCGACCATATAGGCCGATACGGCCTGGGTGCAATAAAAGACGCCCGTCAGGTTGACGTCGATCACCTGCTTCCATTGCAGGGGCGTCATTTTCTTCATGGAAGCATCCCGTGTGATGCCTGCATTGTTGATCAGGATGTCTATCCGGTCCCATTTTTCAACTACTGCCAGGGCTGCCGCCTGCACAGATTCGAGATCGGTGGTGTCCACCTGCTGAAAAAAAGCTGTATGCCCCTGCGCCTGCCAGGCGGAGACGACTTGCCTGCCGCTGGCCTCATCTATATCCCAGATGGCTACTTTGGCTCCCAGAGCCATAAAGGTCTCGGCGGTCACTTTTCCTATCCCGCGGGCTCCGCCCGTGATGATAGCTACTTTGTCATGGAGTTGGATCATGTTGTCATACATTTTGTCTGCTTACAAAGTAACAGTCTGAAGATAGATTGACGCAGGATGATGAAACAGAATTGAATATGACAAATATAAAAAATTTGAATCATTTAGATATAAATATATGTAAATCAATGTTTTATTAATATATTTTTGAAGGTTGACTGAGCGTTTATCTTATCTGTGATATCTCCTTTAGGCGACAGGATAAAAAGTGGTATTGTGCCCTAAATCAAAAGATTTGCCTTTTTGAGAAGCCTTTTGAACAAAATAATCGTTCGGTCAACCCCTTTTATCTCTGGCGATATATTCGGTAAAAAATGCCCCATATCTTAATATGCAACTATTTAGATATTAAAATAGATTCAGCAGAACGGTATTTTTATGAATTTAGGAAATGGGTCAGCCTATTTTTACTTGTTGGCTAAGCAGCCAAAGTCCACGCGGACAATTTAAATTGGTCCTTATACAAGTGGAGTCAACCCGCTTGAAGACTAAGGAATCAACAAAATTAAGGTGAAATCATGGCATCCCGCGAAATGGTCATAGCAACAAGTTGTTTACTGGGACTTTTGGTCCTGGGCATCCTGTTGCTCGTGATCCGGGGCGCCCGGCAGACCCGCTCCATGAAGGACTACGCCATCGGCAGCATACATTTTTCGCCTGTTTTTGTAGGTTTGTCACTTGCGGCCTCTATCACCAGTGCAGCTACTTTTATCATCAATCCCGGCTTCATCGCGCTATACGGCATCAGTGGCGTAGTGGCATTGGGGATCGTATTGCCGTTGGGGCTTTATATCTCCCTGGTCATCCTGACCAAGAGTTTTCGCAAATATGGCCAGACCGTCAAGGCCCTTACTATGGCTCAGTGGATCGGTCAACGCTACCAAAGTAAAGGCTTTGCTTTCTTTTTTGGCATCCTTTCGCTGTTGTTGATCAGCTTTATTGTGTTGATATGTGTAGGCATGACCAAGGTCTTGTCGCGATCTCTCAACACAGCAGAGCTGCCTGTGCTGATCAGCCTCGTGGTGTTTGTTTTTGGCTATATGATGTTTGGCGGTGCCAACTCCATGGTGTACACCAACGCCATACAGGCGGGCATGATGATCGTTGTAGCGACGATCCTGCTGGGCTCAGGCTATCAGCATTTTAGCGGAGGCGTACATGCCTTTTTGGATAAACTCGCCGCGATCGATCCGCAGCTTGCCACGCTCACAAATCCCCAAAGTCCGCTTTTTAGAGATTATTTCGAAATCTTCTTTTGCAATTTCATCATCGGCATAGCCATCGTCTGTCAGCCACATATCATCACCAAGTCTCTTTTGATCAAAGAAGACCGCGATGTTAATCGCTTTTTGTGGGTGGCTATAGGCGTGGAATGCCTCTTTTTTCTGGTGGTATTTGCGGGTTTGTATGCCCGGCTGAGTTTTCCGGATCTCAGGGCGGAAGGGCAGCCGCTCAGGATGGACGGGATCATCTCGGCTTATGTGGTAAGTGAATTTCCGGTCTATATAGGCATCATATTGATTTTGGGGCTTCTTGCGGCAGGCCTTTCTACGCTGGAAGGCCTGATTCAGAGTGTACCGACCAGCATCACTTCAGATATCCTGGAGCCTTTGCTTGGGCAAAGGCTGGGCAGCGGGCAAGCCCGTGAAGGGCGGTTGATCCTGCTGAATAAAGCAGTCATCGCTTTGCTGGCAATCGTCACGATTGTGGTATCCTATGATCAGCTGGTGCATCCCAGCCTGAGTGTGGGCATTTTTGCCCAAAATGGGGTTTACGCCTATTTTTCGGCGGCTTTTATTCCGGTTTTGTTTGGCATTTTTCTCAAAAATGTTCCCCTCGCTGCGCCTTTGCTTGCCTCTGTGAGTGCGATCCTGATTCACTTTGCCATCTATTATGGGCGCATCGGGAGCTATATGCAGGGAGAAATCCGAAACCCGGCGATCGCTGCTACCTTTGCCATTTTGATTTCAACGGGCGTAGGCCTTGCCGTGTACCTGCTTATGCGCAATAAAGCCAGACCCGATTTAACACTCCCCCAATGAAAAAATATATCCTGAAATATGTGCTCATCGGAAGCCTCATCTGCCTGTCGCAGGCATGCAGGAATCAGAGCGATTCAACAGAAGCAGCAAAAAACATGCATCCATCCTATTCCTATTCCGCGCAAACAATCACCCTCCCCTCGGGGCAGCAAATCGCTTATCGCGAAGCAGGCGAAGGCGAGCAAAGCCTCGTGATGATCCATGGCCTGGGCAGCTACCTGCCCGTCTGGAACAAACTCTTTCCCCTTTTGACGCCCCAATTTCATTGTATCGCCATCGATTTGCCAGCTTATGGACAATCCGGGGAAGCGGTAGATACCGTGAGTATGGACTTTTTTGCTGCGCAAATAGAAGCCTTCATCCAGGCCAAAGGCCTGGAAAATGTATCCCTGATCGGGCACTCCATGGGCGGTCAGATCGCCATGCGATTGGCGCTGCGGGCAAAGCTTCCTTTGCAGAAACTCATCCTGCTGGCTCCCGCAGGGATCGAGATTTTCAGCCAGGCCGAAGGCGATTTGATGAAGCAGATCGTTACGCCAGCCTCTATCCTGGCGCTGCCGGATAGCCAGATTGAGCAAAACTTTGCGATCAATTTTTTTGGCAACCGCCTGCCCGCAGATGCAGCTTTTATGTATGAAGACAGGCTTAGGATGAAAGCCGATTCTGCGGCCTATGACCGCTTTTCGAGGCTATTTCCCCAAAGCGTGCGTGCAATGCTCGATGGGCCTGTATTTCAGGAATTGGGAGAGCTGGACCTGCCAGTCTTGGTGGTTTTTGGGGAAGAAGATGCCTTGATACCCAATCGCTATCTGCATCCTGATTTGACAACCCAACAGATAGGAGAAAAAGCTACGGAGGCCTTGCCTCAGGGGCGCCTGATGATGATTCCGGAATGTGGCCATTTTGTGCCCTGGGACGGGGCGGAGGCCCTGGGAGCTGCGATGACTTCCTTTTTAAACGACCTAAAATGACCTTTCACTTTTCATAGAGACAAAACAATTCAACTAACATTATGAAAAATTTTACCTTATTAATCGTCAGCATCTTGCTGGGCATAACTGGCCTGCAAGCCCAGCAGGCTACGCTTGTTGGCAAAGTCACCACCACAGAGGGAGAGGCCATTAGTGGAGCCACCATACAACTGGTGGGAACGCGCTCCGGAGCTATCGCGGATGAGGAAGGCAGGTTTTCCGTCAAAGGCCTCGATGCGGGAAGCTATGAAGTGACAGCCAGCTATGTGGGCTATGCCAGCCAGCGTAAGCAGGTGACATTGAGTGCAGGAAAAACCACTACCCTCGATTTCAGCCTCGAAGGCGGCGTCATTTACGGAGATCAGGTGGTGATTTCCGGGTCCAAAAGACCTGAAAAAATCACCCTGAGCCCTGCGACGGTAGTTACCATCCAGGCAAAGCAGATTGCGGAATTTGCCGGAAATCCGGCAGAATTGCTGGCCAGACAAAAGGGGATCGAGTACTTCCGTGCGGGCATCGCCACCCCGGCCCTCAACATCAGGGGCTTTAACTCCAACTTCAACGCCAAAAATTTGCAGGTCACTGATGGTCGGTATTCTACACTGATTGCGACAGGTTTGGCCTTTGGTCCGCTGAATACAACCATTAAGGAGGATATTGCCCAGGTCGAGGTTATTTTGGGTCCCAATTCTACCATGTATGGCCCCAATGCCCACAATGGTTTGCTCAATACCATAACCAAAGACCCACGCGAGACCGCCGGAACCACCCTCGTCCTGAATCCCGGCATCAGTGGCGATGGCCATCCTTTTTACTCCGCCCGCCTGCGCCATGCGCAGGTATTGAGTGACAAACTGGCCTTCAAAGTCACCGCTGAATACACCCAGGCCACAGAGTTTGATTGGGCAGATTCTGTCTTTATCGATAGGGTAGGTGCTTTTGACACCCTCGGAAATCCGATTCCCAATGGCGTAAAGGAAGGCTACGAAGAGTTTGAACTGGATCCCGGAACAGACTTTCTACGTACCGAAGCAGCTCTATACTATAGCCCAACGGAGAATTCAGATATTATCTTCAACTGGGGACGTAGCAACAGCAACTACCTTTCGCCTACCAATGTAGGCCGCAACCAGATCAAAGACTGGGTGATCAGCTACTACCAGCTGCGATTTACCAGCAAACATTGGTTTGCGCAGGGATATATGTCTTTCAGCAATACTGACAGTACCTATGCCATAGACGAAAGAACCAAGCAGTACTACCGCCTGCTGGATGCCGGCTATTCGCCGGCAGAAGCGAGAGGTGACCTTTCCTATGGAAGTGGTGCCCTTTTCCAGGACAATTCCCGCCGCCTCAATGCTGAGGTTCAGTATAACAACAGCATCGGTAAGCTGGATTTCATCATCGGGGGGCAATACCAGCTCGATCAGGCCAACAGCCTCGGAACCTATCTGCTAGATGAAAACGAAGATGATTATATCAACGTCGCTCAATATGGAGCCTATGTGCACGCCAACTACAAATTCAATGAGCAGTGGCGACTGGTAGCTGCTGCGCGAGGTGACTATCACCAGATATATGAGTTTAACTTTATTCCCAAGCTCGCCCTGCTGCGTGCCGGAAAAAGAGGAACCTGGCGTCTGACCTACGGAAAGGGGATCGCTGCACCCACCATCCTCAATATGTATGGCAATCTCTTCAGCGGTCTTATTCTGGGTAATTCTGATGGTTTTACCCTGGTAGATGGAACCGTAATAGAGAAGCAGCGTGTGGAGAAAATTCAGTCTTTCGAGATCGGCTATCGCGGCCTGATTGCGGACAGCAAACTGGTCATTGATGCCAATGCCTATTACAATATTTCCACAGACTTCTTAAGTCCTGTGACCGTGATCGGCGTAGCTGCGCTCAGAGGCGAAGACTCCCTCAAGCACATCCAGTCCGGTTATGGTGCCTATGGCGGCCTGGTCGCCACCTATATCAATTTTGGGAAGGTGAATACTTACGGCTTTGACCTCGGTGCGACCTACTACCTCAGCAAAGAGCTAAGCGCGGTGGTGAATTACTCCTACTTTGGCTGGTCTGTAGATGAAACAGATATGGCAAATGACTTCAACAAAGATGGCGTGGTTAATTTCCTCGATGTGCTAGTCAACGCACCTACACACAAGATAGGCGCTGGCCTGACGTACAGCGGCAAAAAGTTTTATGCCAATGGCTATATGCGCTGGGTGCAGCAATACGACTATTTTTCCAGCTTTCAGATCGCTTCGAAAACCCATGAGGAACTCAGCTACAGGGGCCTTCCTATCGTTGAAAATGCCCGCAGCGGAGATTCTTTCAACTATGGCCCACTGGGTGGATTCACCACTTTTGATGTAGGCGTAGGCTATCGGGTAAATGAAAAATTCACCATTGGTGCTTCAGCCAGCAATCTGTTCAACACGGCTTTGAGAGAATTTACCGCTTCGGCCCCTACCAGAGGCTTGTATCTGCTGGAGCTCAAATTGACTTTACCCGAAATTGCGCCTAAATAAACAGCACAAAACCCGAAAATCAGATAGATGCAAAATGCAGTCATTGCTTCGGTTGGTGCTTATGTCCCCGATCGCATCTTAACCAATAGCTGGTTTGATGAGTTGCTTCAGGAAGATGTAAGCAGCTGGCTGGAGGAAAACCTCCATATCCACGAGCGCCGGTGGTGCGCAGCAAACGAAAGCACGGCAGATCTTGCCGAGCGGGCTGCCCTGCTGGCCATGGAGAGAGCAGGCATCGAAGCTCATGATATTGACCTGATCGTGCTTTCAACAGATACGCCGGAGTTCATCTCTCCTTCAACTGCTGCGGTTGTGCAGGATCGCCTGGGCGCCAAAAATGCAGGCACTTTTGATGTGAACTCCGCCTGTGCAGGCTTTGTGACGGCTTTGGATATCAGTGCCAAATTTATCCGGGCAGATGAGCAATACAGCTGCATCCTCGTGATCGGTGCTTATGCCATGAGCAAGTACCTCAATATGGCTGACAAACGGACCGTGACTTTGTTTGCAGATGGCGCAGGCGCTGTTGTTTTGAAGGCGGAGCAAGGCACAGAAAAAGGCTTTCTCAGCAGTCAACTGCGTTCCATGGGCCAGTATCATGGCTGGATGGGTATCTACGAGGGAGGCACCAGGCATCCGCTGGATGTGAATACGCCTCCGCATGCTGCCCAGCAGCTGAAGTTTGTGAAAAAATTTCCCAAAGAAATCAATCCTGAGACCTGGGCCGATATGGCCCGGGTTCTCTCCCATCGTATTGGACAGACGCCCCAGTCCGTGGACCATTATTTTATTACCCAACTCAACATCAACAGCATTTGGGAGACTATGGATCGGCTGGGGGTTCCGAGGGAAAAAGCGCATACCATCATGGAGAATTACGCCTATACTGGTTCTGCCTGCTTGCCTTTAGCATTCAATGATGCCTGGGAAAAAGGATTGGTAAAAAGCGGTGACCTGCTTTACTTTATAGGCTCTGGTGGAGGATTGGCCTTTGCCAGCGCTGCTTTTCGATACTAATCACAAGATGTATGGCGCTTTTTCAACCCGATTGGGTTTCTAAATGGGCTGTGTATAAGCCTGATGCTGTTGCTGTCAAAGATCAGGCTTCTGGCAGAAGCCTGACCTATGCCGAATTAGATCGGCAGGGTTCAGCACTTGCAGCCTGGCTACAGGCATCTAAGGGCCTCCAAAAAGGGGACAGAATCGCCATTTTATCCGAATTCAACCTGACTTATATCCTCCTGTTTGTCGCTGCGCAGAAAACGGGTATTATCCTTGTGCCCCTGAATTATCGCCTGACAAGCAGCGAATTGGACTTTCTGCTTCAAGACGCGGATCCTGCATTCGTTTTGTTTGAGGAAAAATACACAGCCTTGATTCAGGAGGCGCAAAGTCTGGCGAAGATTGCGCATCAGGCACCGTTGGAGAGCCTGCTCTACATGGCAGCAAGCCATTTGCCGGGCCCCTTGGCACAGCAAGCGGTTACACTTACGGAAGATGATCCCGTCTTTATCCTTTATACTTCCGGCACCACAGGCTTCCCCAAAGGGGCTTTGTATACGCATGGGATGCTTTTTTGGAACAGCATCAATACCAGCATGAGCCTGCTGCTCAATACTGAAAGCCGAACCATCAATTGCATGCCGCCTTTCCATACGGGCGGCTGGAATGTGCTCCTGACGCCCTTGCTGCACCATGGCGGCTATATCTGTCTGGTGAAAAAATTTGAAGCCGGGCTCATATTGGAGCTGATGAAAAGCGAAAAGCCCAGCCTGTTGATGGCTGTGCCTACCATGCTCAAAATGATTGCGGAAGAAGCGACTTTTGCCCAGGCTGATCTTTCAAGCCTGCATTATCTGATCGTGGGAGGCGAGCCGATGCCTATCCCGCTGATTGAGACCTGGCATCAGAAAGGTATCGCTATCCGGCAGGGATATGGGATGACGGAGGTGGGCCCCAACCTCACTTCTCTGCATCAGGATGATGCGATTCGGAAAAAAGGTTCGATCGGTTTTCCCAATTTTTACCTCGAAACCCGCATCGTGAAGGAAGATGGAGAAATCGCAGCACCTGGAGAGTCGGGAGAGCTATGGCTCAAAGGGCCTGTGGTGATGCCAGCCTACTGGCGCAATGAAACAGCCACCCGGTCCGCATTTTCAGGCGAATGGTTTCGCAGTGGTGATCAGGTCGTCATGGATGAGGAAGGCTATTATTACGTCGTGGACCGGATCAAAAATATGTTTGTCTCTGGGGCGGAAAATGTATATCCCGCAGAGATTGAGCGTATTCTTCGCATACATCCCGCCGTTAAGGAGGCGGTTGTCATCGGTATTCCCGACCCCAAATGGGGGGAAGTAGGCCACGCTTTCATCGTGGCTCAGGACCAACAGCCGGATCCCCGGCAGATCCTGGCGCATTGCGCCAGGCAACTCGCCAAATACAAAGTCCCCAAAAGCATGAGCTTTTTGCCCGAACTTCCCCGCAATGACACGGGGAAGATCGATCGGAAGCGATTGAGATGGCCGGTGGATGGCTAGAAGTCTCTTCACTTCCTCATTCGTAACTCCTTGTTCGTCATTCGTCATTCGTCATTCGTCTCATCTCCCCTGATTTTGGCGGGCCGTTTTCAGGCTGGCGACAAAAATAGAGATGAGTTCATTTGTCTCCTGGATGATCGGGTCAGCAAGCTCCTCGGGGAGATAAAGCATCCTTTTGATGATTTTCAGGCACATAAATGTTTCCCGAAGCTCCTTCGCAGCAACCTTGAATTTGTGGATAAAATCCGCCCGCGACTCCGCTCCCTGAGCTTCCCCATAATTTAGAGCCACAGCCGTTCCAGAGCGAATCAGCTGTTTACTCAAATGCCCTGCTGCATAAGTAGGAGGAAGCTTCTCCCCAATTCTGATTATCTCACAAGCAAACGCCACCAGGCGTTCTTCCAAATCATATTTCTTCATTTCTTCACTTCTTAATTTCTTCACTTCTTCACTCGTAACTCCTTGTTCGTCACTCGTCATTCCCTACCCCCCCCAGCCCTCCCGATCCAACGACCGATACTGTATCGCCTCCGCCAAATGCGCCGCCGCTATCCTCTCCGAATCCGCCAAATCCGCAATCGTGCGGGAAACCTTCAAAATCCGGTCAAAGGCCCGGGCCGATAGGTCCAGCTTCTGCATAGCCGTCTTGAGCAGCGTCATGCTGGCTTTGTCCAGCGGGCATAGTTCGCGCAGCATGCGCGAAGGCATCATCGCATTCGAGTACAAATGCGGAAAATCCTCAAAGCGCGCCAACTGCCGCTCGCGGGCCAGCATGACGCGGGTGCGGATGTCCGCGCTGGCTTCGCCTGCATCCCGCGAAGCGAGCTCGTCGAAAGGAACGGGCGTGACCTCCACGTGCAGGTCGATGCGATCGAGCAGCGGGCCGGAGATCTTGCTCATGTAGCGCTGGACGAGGGCGGGGTTGCAGATGCACTCGCGCTCGGGGTGGTTGTAGTAGCCGCAGGGGCAGGGATTCATACTCGCCACCAGCACAAAATTCGCCGGATAATCCACCGTCACCCGCGCCCGCGAAACCGTCACCTTCCGGTCTTCCAGCGGCTGCCGCAGCACCTCCAGCGCGGAGCGCTTAAACTCCGGCAACTCATCCAGGAATAAAACCCCATTATGTGCCAGGCTGATCTCGCCGGGCTGCGGATTGGTGCCGCCGCCTACCAGCGCGACATCGCTGATGGTATGGTGCGGCGAACGATAGGGGCGATGCGCCACCAGCGCCGCTTTTTCGCCTAAAAGCCCCACCACCGAATGGATCTTCGTCGTCTCCAGTGCCTCATGCAGGCTCATGGGCGGCAGGATACCGGGCAGGCGCTTCGCCAGCATGGTCTTGCCCGCGCCCGGCGGGCCGATCAGGATCACATTGTGGCCGCCGGCGGCCGAGACTTCCAGCGCGCGTTTGACATTTTCCTGTCCTTTGACGTCGGAGAAATTCATGCCGTCCTGCTGCTGGGCCTCGAAGAAAAGCTCGCGCGTGTCTTTGAAGATGGGCGGGATGTCCTGGATGCTGTTGAGGAAATCCACCGCCTCGTTGAGGTGCTCGATGGGGATGACATCCAGGCCATCTACGATGGCGGCCTCATCGGCATTCTGCCGGGGCAGCAACAGCCCCCTAAAGCCGCGCTTGCGCGCCTCTATGGCGATGGGCAAAGCCCCTCGGATCGGCCGCAGCGAGCCATCGAGCGAAAGCTCGCCCATGATGATAAAGTCGGAGAGTTTCTCTCCGTCCATCAGGTCGCCGCTCGCGGCGAGGATGCCCAGGGCGATGGGCAGATCGTAGGCTGCCCCTTCCTTGCGGATGTCCGCAGGGGCCAGGTTGACGGTAATGCGCCTGCGCGGCACTTCCAGCCCATTGTTGCGCATGGCGGTGGAGAAGCGCGAGAAGCTCTCGCGCAGCGCATTGTCAGGCAGGCCGACGAGCATATAGCCAAAGAGGCCTTTGGCGACATTGACTTCAATGGTGATGATGGTGGCGGTGATGCCCTGGACAGCTGCGCCGAATACTTTTACGAGCATGATTGCGGGTGTTTGGGGGTTTGTTTTTGTCTATTAGACGCAGGGGAGGGATTGGGATCAACAGGGGCGGGGAAATTTCTTGCAGTTAGCAGCATATGCAGCATGCCAGCCTTCTTTGATAAAAAATCGCATGATCGAAATCTCCTCCCGCCTAAGCGGCAGCCAGGGCCTGAATGAATGGCTGCATCGCTTTAAAGAAAAGCAGCTGCTGTTTCCGGTAAATGTAGCCCATGAGCCCCGGGCGAACTATTTGTGCTGGCATCAGAAGGAGCTTTTTTGGGGGGGCATGATTTGAAATTTTCCTGAAAATAGGATTTTTGTTTTTTTGGGAATACCACTTCTCCTGGTACATGCTACCAGACAAAATTGTCATACCTCCTTTTTTGACAGGATTACAGGATTACAGGATTTTCAGGATTAACAGGATGCCATTTGTTTTTCTTGTAAATCCTGAAAGTCATGTTTATCCCGTCTGAATCTTCTCTTCAGGTTGGCTAACCATGCAAAATGTCTGGTAGGATGCTCCTGGTAAACAGCACAATTCTTAAAGCAAGGTTTCAAATCCCCCCACCCATGCTTTCGGCACCAGGTACAAAGCACAAATCCGTTCAACTGTATCTCCTTCAGGCATATTGGCATTTTTCGCCCAACACACTTTCCCTTTTTGCGCCAGCTTTTCGATGGTCTCAGGATCAATTGGTGCCAGAGGCGTATCCGGCTCACACTTCAGCATGTTTAGGAGGGCATCTTCCTTAATAGGCTGAATCTCATTGGATTGGGGGTCGTAAAGGATGCGGTAGTATTCAGATGCATTTTTCAGCAGGAGATACAGAAGGGGTTTATCCCCTTCAAAAATTCTGGCACTACTGATATCATCCGGAATCGCTTTGGCCCTGTCTTCATATGTCTTAAGCGTGGTAATATGTTTCAGGAAGGGCGAAACGCCGGAGAATTCCTCCAAAGCTTCTACTTCCACCAGTCCAAGGTCTTCAATGGTTACATTTGACAAGGGGCCAAGTGATTCGAAACGGGCATTTTCTTCCTCAGGTATAAGGGGGATTTCGCTAAACTTCTGGGCATGTTTGCTACGACGGCTCAATTTTCTCAGTCGCTCTTCAATTCGGTGGGTCGCTTGTTTTCCTTTCAGGTTACTTTGAAAAGATCCAACAAAGGTGAAAAAATACACTTTTCTTGGTTTTTTCCATAAACGGAGAATGCGTCCTGCGCGCTGGATCAGGACGTCTGGCGTCCAGGCGAGATCATAATTGATGACGACACTGGCATCCTGGAGGTTTACCCCTGTGCTATAGGCATCGGTTGCTATCAGGATTTGATAATCTGTCAGAGAATCTTCCTGTCTGATTTTGTCCTTATTGGCTACGGGTGCAAAGCCTTTGATAAGTGGAAGAACCTCCTTGCTGAAATCTTTTAGCTCATACTCTTTTTCTCCCTTTTTAACCGTGTTTGCCACCTGGATAGCAGGTAAACATCGGTTAATGCCCTGCTCAAGGTAAATAGCTGTAGAGAGGCGTTCTGTGAAAATGATCACCTTGCGGTTTTCCCGCCGCATCCTTTTGATCAGTTCTTCCAGGGCTTTGAATTTGGGGTCATCATTCAGGTCAAAGGAATGTATTTTAGATAAAATGGGATCCAGTTTTTCTCTCCGGCTTGAAACGCTTTTTTTGAATGTAACCTTATAGAAGGAATCTTCCATGCTATTGGCAATGACTTCCTGCATGGCCAGGGGAGAACTCATCCAGGATGTTTCTGCCAGTCCCTGAATCGTCGTTTCCGAACGCCGCCAGTTGCCCTTCCTGTCTGAAAAGGATTTAACCTTATGCAGGAAAAAGCCCTCCCGGATGACTTCCGAAATTTCCTCCTCCAAAAAGACAGGAACTTTTACTTTGCTGATTTCGATTTGGGGAATCCATCGCTTTTCTTCTCCGAAACTGATGGAATCTCCCTCTTCTTCATGTTCTGCAAAGTCTTTAGCGACCTGGGAAGTACTGATCACCGTGGCGACAGGGAGTTGGATAAACTCCTGGAAAAATTCCGGTCCTTCCTGTACCTGCCAGGCATCCGGTAGTATTTCCTCATCGATCATTCCGGGAAGAACAAATTGCCCATTGGGACGGATATGTTTGGTCTCCGCTGTGTGAGGCAATAATTCCAGCTGATTGTTCAGGTCGTCTACTTCCTTTGAATAGGGGGTGGCCGTGAGCAACAAAACCAAAGCCTTACTTTTGCTGATGATAGGTAATAAACGAGCAAAAGCATGGCGTTTTTTGCCTGCATTCATCCCTGCCTGTTTGCTGTTTCGGAAGTGCTGACTTTCATCAATGATGATCAGGTATTTGTCATCAATTCTTCGAAAGGCGTCTTCCATTTCCTGCATCCCCTTGCCTTTGCTACTTTTGGGGGATTTGTCAAGCAGGTTTCGTGTGAAAATTTCGGCTCCCACACCCGCACTCGCCATGGCAATTCTCCAGTCAGGCTGGACCTGTACAGGGGCAAAAACAAGCACATTATAGATGCGTCTCTCCCGATGCAGGCGAAGGGCCGTGTGGGTAGCCATCACCGTTTTCCCAAGTCCTGTAGATGCCACAAGCATAGCTCCGCGTGACTCCTGAAGTTGCCTGAGGAGGCGTTCGATCACGACCATCTGGTAGCGAACGGGCATTTTGTAATTTTCCCTGGGAGGTTCTACATCCTCCTCGGGAATCAATAGCTGAATGGTTTTGAGGTAGATATCAAATGGGTCTCTAAGACTCAGCCAGGCCAGCAAGGCATCCAGCAAGGCCTGGGTCAGGTCTAGGGTATCTTCCGCCTCCCAAAAAGAATTGAATTGATCGAGGTAGTAGCGCACCCTTCCGGTTTCAAGTACAGAGGCCATCCCTTCATAATTGTACTTTAAGCCACTTACCGTCAGGTTGCTGGAACCCACCAGTACCGTCGCTTCATCAAAAATATAAATCTTCGCATGGTCCCGATTCCTTGCCCGGGCATCCAGAAAATCCTGCTTTTTGTGCTCGATGATCTGAAACCGACCCTGCTGAATGCGTTTGACCAAATCTTCTACGGCCGCCCGGCGGTTCTCCGCATCCCACCGACTCAGATGCAACAAAATTTCGGCGATCAACAGTTCCTTCAAACGCTCCCTCGACTGCTCATCAAAACCTACCATGACCTGCACCCACTTCTGCGCCAGGCCCTCCCGGATCAGTTCATAGCCCTGAATGGTGAAAAAGCCTGTGGCTATCTGTACTTTTTGCTGGGCTTCTGCCAGATAGGGCTGTATGAAGCCAAGGGCGCTTTTGTTCCAGTGGTCTTTTTTCATAGGGTGGTAAGAGCTTTTGGTGGGCATTTTTTGCCGAAAAATGGGGGCGAGTGATAGGAGATTGTCCTGTGGAAGAAAGATAGTAGATTTTTTTGTAAAAGGAGGAAAAAGGGTGGTAAAAACGCAGGTATTTGGTGGCCTTCTCCCCTTGCAAAAATCCCCAACATCTCCTAGCTTGCTGAGAACTAACCAATGTTCTTCCAGGCTCATCTATTTATCTATGAACACAAATGGGGCCGCAGGATGAACCATCACCTACGATGCTACCCTCATGAAGCAAAACTTTGTACCAGGCACCCGAATCAGCACCCGAGGAGAAGACTTCCTCATAACAGAAGTAAAAGACAACGCAGAAGACTGGATTCTGCATGCAGAAGGGATCAGCGAGCTGGTAAAAGGAAAGAAATTCCAGTTTGACACCGCCATAGATCGCGATATACGGGTGCTCGACCCGGTGGATACGGAGTTGAAGGCAGACGTGGATGCGGGCTACCGCAAGACCAAACTCTTCCTCGAAACCCAGCTGCGCAACAGCACCAGCTACAGCCGCAAAATCAATATCGCGCATAAAGGCGCCTTTAATATCTCGAACTATCAGTTTGATCCTACGCTGAAGGCCTTCCAGCTACCCCGTCCTCGTATCCTCATCGCCGATGGCGTTGGCCTCGGAAAAACCATCGAAGTCGGCATTTTCCTGGCGGAAATGATCAAGCGCGGCAAAGGCAAGCGCATCATGGTGCTGGCGCTGAAGTCCATCCTGGGACAGTTTCAGCAGGAAATCTGGAATCGCTTCGCGATTCCCCTGGTGCGCCTGGATTCCCACGGCATCGCCCAGATCAAGGCAGATCTGCCTGCCAACAAAAACCCCTTCGACTACTACGACAAGACCATCGTGTCTATCGACACGCTGAAAAACAATGCCAAATTCCGGCATTATATCGAAAAATCGCGCTGGGACATCATCGTGATCGATGAGTGCCATACGGTAGCCAATACCGGCAGCCAGCGGGGAGACCTCGCCCAATTCCTCGCCACCCAGTGCGAAGCACTGGTGCTCACCTCGGCTACGCCGCACAACGGCAAGCGCGAAAGCTTCGCCAACCTGATCCACATGATCGAGCCTACCGCCATTCCGCGCAGCGGGGAGTACGACAAATCCGATGTGGAGCCCTATTACGTGCGGCGCTTCAAGCAGCATATTCTGGATGATGAGGTTCGGTCGAACTTTCAGGATCGAAAAATCATCCCCATCCACGCTGCGCTTTTTCCGGAGGAAGAAGCATGGCTGGAACTGCAGCAAAAAATCAAATTTGAGGCCCTGGGCCTTGCCCGGGATTCGGCAGACAAACTTGTCAGCAACAAGAGCAGAAGAGACTTCCTCTTCTCCATCGGCCTTTTCAAGGCCTATATGTCTTCGCCTCTAGCTGCGCTGAGAAGCGTGGAGCGCAGGCTCCAAAAACTGGTCGATCGACCGCCGGAAACTTCCGATCAGGCAGAAGATAACCAGCACCTGCTGGGCGAACTCAAGAGCGGCCTGGAAAGCATCCTTGCCCAGGGGAAAGATGCCAAATACCACGCATTTCGGGATAAGCTGATCGAGCTGAAATGGAATGGCCGCAAGAAAGACGAACGCATCGTCATCTTTGCCGAGCGGATAGATACCATCCGATACCTCAAAGAAAACCTGATCCGGGATTTTGATTTGAAAGATGAGGTGATCGCGGAGTTCCATGGCGGCTATTCCGATATGGAGCAGCAGGCCATCATCGAAGATTTTGGCAAGGAAGATTCGATTATTCGGGTGTTTATCAGTTCGGATGCAGGCTCGCAGGGGGTCAACCTGCACTACTTCTGTAACCACATGTTCAACTACGATATCCCCTGGTCGCTCATCACGCTGGAGCAGCGCAATGGCCGCATTGACCGCTACGGCCAGCAAAACACCCCATTCATTCACTACCTGATATCCAAATCAGAAATGGAGGGCCTCAAGACAGACCTGCACATCATCGAAAACCTCACCAAAAAGGAAGAAGAGGTATACAGCGCCCTGGGAGATGCGGGCTCTGTGATGAAGCTCTACGACAGCAAAAAGGAAGAGCAGCAAATCGAAAAAGCGATTGAACAGCAGCAGGAAGATTTCCTGGAAGACGACAGTTTTTTCGACCTGGATATGCTGTTTGGAGAAGATTCGGATATAACTGAATCATTCGTTGAGCCCGATCCCCTGGATCAGCAGATCTCGCTCTATCCCCATGACGGAGCCTACTACCAGGCACTGATAGAGCAACTGCAGTCTGACAGGCTGCTGGCAAAGGGCGATGCCGAATTTGTCGACAGCAGCTACCTGGAGGTCAAAAACACCCGCGAATTACATCGCGTGCTCTACGACCTGCCCAAAGAGGCCAAACCGGCCCTTAACGATATCTACCGCCTGTCGCTGGACAGCGACACTGTGCAGAAAGCCATCGCGGATGCCCGCAGGAAAAAAGGCGAATGGGCCAAATTTCAGGTCCTCTATGACCTGCATCCCGTGGTACGATACTTCATGACCAAGCTGGAAGCCAGCGTGGACAAAGATGTAGCCCCCGTGGCCAAACTGCACAAACTGCCCCCCGGCTCCGCCTCCTTTGTCCTGCACGGACAGGTAGCCAACAACATCGGCCAGGCCGTGATTTCCGAATTTTTTGTCATCACCCTGGACTTCGATGGAAGCCTGATCCGCCGACCGGAAAAACTGGCAGATTTTGTCGCGAACCAGGGCATTAGCGAGCAACTGCATACGCAGGCCATCAGTCAAGAAGAGCTTACAGCCCTCAAAAAGTTACTGCCTGATGTCGTCAGTTTTGGACAGGAAATGTATATGCAGCAAATCCAGCAGAAGCAAGGGCTGGAAATGGAGCAGAAACGCCAGGCATATACACAGCAACTGCAAAACTGGGAAAAAGAGGCCCGGGGCCAGTTAGAGCTGCAATTTGCAGAGAGCCCGGCTACGGGTTTCATCCGACGCAGGATGGAAGACAAGGAGCTCGAGATAGAAACCATCGTGAGCAATTCCAGCCAGTATTATCATGACCTGACTTCCCTGGATCAGGATCCTTATCTCAAAGTCATCGCCGTATTTTTCAATTCCGAGCAAGCATGATCAAGTTCATTCAAAATATAGGCGAATTCTTCGCGTCCAACTACTTCGATGAGGACTTTGGGAAAAAGGTGCTGGAGAAATCCGGCTACGCCGCCGAAGACCAAAAGGTCTTCAACAAAAAAATCAGCGCCCTCAAAGAGCGCTACTACCGCTTCAAGCAGGAACTGCTCGAAGGACGGCTGCGCACCAAAGACAAAGTCACAGAGACCCATCGCTTCCATGCGGAAGTGCTGCTCGCCCTGGGCTATCCCGGCGACAGGCCCGAATACGAAAACCTGTTTCATGTAGATGAAAAAACGGTGCTGCCCGTCAGGCATACCCTCTATCGGGGAGAGCATCCTCACCTGATGATCATGGAGATGCATGCCCTCATCAAAGATGGGGAAGAAGAGCCCGATGGCCTCTTTGAGCAACGCTACCATGTGGAGGAGGAAGAAACTTCCGTGCCGCCGCAAAAGTACCATCGCTCCCAGTGGAGCAATGTCTTCAGCGTGCCGGAAGGGCTGAGCATCTCGCCCATGATCATCAACAAAGCGGTCTCCGAGCTTTTCCTGCTGCCGCAGCACCGCCGCCCCCGCTACATCCTGCTCTGCGCAGGCAACCAATACTTCCTGCTGGAGCAGGAAAAATGGTTTCGCGGCAGCTACCTGCAGCTGGACCTCGAAGAGCTCTTCGATGAAGCAGCCATCAGGCGGGACTATTTCGCCCTCTTTTACTTCCTGCTCGCAAAAGAGACCCTCGCGCCCCAGGCCGAGATCGTGCTCATGGAGCAGCTCGACGAGGACTCCCATAAAAGTGCCTACGAAGTCACCAAAGACCTCAAGGAAGGCGTCATCCACGCCGTGGAGGCCCTCGCCAATGAGGCCGTCTATTACCAGGGAGAGCAGGGTCATGACTTCAGCGAGCTGAATGCAGACCAGCTCAAAGACGACTGCCTGAGCATGGTCTATAGGCTGTTGTTTTTGTTTTATGCCGAATCACGCGCTGATCTGGATATTTTGCCTTCCGACGATCCCGTCTACCAGCAGGGCTACTCCCTGGAGATGCTGCGCGACCTGGAGCAGGTGCCGCTCAATACCGCCTCCAGCCAGAACGGATTTTTCTTCCATGAATCGCTCTACCGCCTCTTTGGGCTGCTTTCGGGAGGATACCGTGAGCACCAGGCTGCCAACAAAAGCTTTCGCATCCGCCACCTGGATTCGCCCCTGTTTGACAACCAAAACCTGCACTACCTGGCCGATGTCAAAATCCGCAATGTCGTCTGGCAGGATGTCATTCAGCAGCTCAGCCTTTCGCGCAAGCAAAAAGGCAAAAACCGCGGCCGCATCTCCTACGCCAACCTGGGCATCAACCAGCTGGGCAGCGTCTATGAGAGCCTGCTGGCATTCCGGGGCTTTTTTGCGGAAAGCGATCATATCGAGGTGCACCGCAGGCGCAAAGCCAAAGAGAACTCTGACAAAGTGGCCAGCAGCGATGGCTCCTTCCTGGTGCCGCGCTCCCGCATAGATGATTTTCATCCCGGCGAAGTATACCGGGAAAACAATGAGGAGCTGCGCATCATCCCCCAGGGGACCTTTATCTACCGCCTGAGCGGGCGCGACCGGCAGAAGTCTGCCTCCTACTACACCCCTGAGGTGCTCACCCAATGCACCGTCAAATACACCCTGAAGCCCATACTCGAGCGCCTGGATCAGGGCGAGATGACGGCCATGGAGCTGCTTGACCTCAAAATCCTGGAGCCCGCCATGGGGGCCGCCGCCTTTCACAATGAGGTGATCAACCAACTGGCAGAGGCTTACCTCACCTACCGGCAGCAGGAACTCCGCCGCAAAGTCGCGCCCGACAAATACCGCGAAGAGCTGCAAATGGTCAAGGCCTATATCGCCCTGAACAATGTATATGGCGTGGACATCAACCCCACCGCCGTGGAGCTGGGCAAACTCTCCCTCTGGCTCAATGTCATCCATCGCGACATGGAGACGCCCTTCTTTGGCTACCGCCTGGGCGTGGGCAATGCCGTGATCGGCTGCTGGCTCAAAGCCTTCAAACACAAAGACTTTTCCCTGGAACGCCTCAGCCCCAGCAGCCAGCGCGCCAAAAAGAAGGAATGGTGGAAAAAAGCCCCCAAACACCTGAAGTTTGGCAAGGAGCGCATCCTGCGGCGGGAAGATGAAATCTACCACTTCCTGCTGCCCGATCCGGGCATGCTCGCCTCCGCAGGCATTAAGCTACTCAAATCAGAATACCCCGCTCAGGCCAAAAGCCTCAGTGAGTGGAGCAAAAGCTTCACGGAGCCCATCCGCATGGAGGAGTACCAACTGCTGCAGCGGCTGTGTGAAAAGATAGACGTCCTGCTGGAAGCACACTATGCTTACCAAAAACAGGTCAATGCCCTGACAGCAGGCAAACTCAACTTCTTCGGCGTAGAAGCGCCCGAGATAGGCCTGCGCAACTACCGCGAGAAGGAGCGCATCGCCGCCGAGCGCTACGCCCATAATGCGCCCTACTTCAAGCTCAAAATGATCATGGACTACTGGTGTAGCCTCTGGTTTTGGGATATGCGCGAAGCCGCGGCCCTGCCTGAGCGCGGAGACTGGTGGCGCGATCTGCTCTATATCTGTGACCATGAGCTGACAGGTAAAGAAGAAGAAACAAGCCTCTCCAGCTACCGCAAAGGCGAAGCCGCCGAGGCCGCCAGCCAGGAACTGGCCGCACAGGCCAGGCGAACGGACCTCTTCGCCAATACCCGCCTGCAGCGGGTGCGGGAGTATGCCGCGCGCTACCGCTTTTTCCACTACCAGTTGGAGTTTATTGAGGTCTTCAAAGAGCGTGGAGGCTTCGATGTGGCGGTGGGCAATCCGCCCTGGCTCAAGCTGCAATTCGAAGAGAAAGGCCTGATGTCAGAGCTATATCCCGAGCTGGAGATCCGCAAGGTGTCTGCGCCCCAGGTGCGTAAGCTGCAAGCAGCCTTTCTGGAACAGCCGGAGCAACAGGAAGCCTATTTTGCTGAAAATATTGAATATGCTGCCTCTACGGCCTTTATGAATGCCTACCAGAACTATCCCCTGCTCGTGGGCCAACAAACCAACCTCTATAAATGTGTGCTGGAAAATGGCTTTCATTGGGTATCGGAGCAGGGCTATTTAGGCCTGCTGCATCCTGAAGGGGTGTATGATGATCCTAAGGGGGAGCCATTGCGGAAAGAGATGTATCAGCGGCTTCAATTTCATTTTCAGTTTAAAAATGAACTGATGCTTTTTAGCGAGATCGATCATCATAATGCTTATGGAGCGCACATTTACGCAGGAAAAACCACCTCTCCAGACTTTTTCTCCATCAATAACCTATTCCATCCTGCCACCATTGATGGTTCTTTTGTACACGATGGCAGGGGACTGGCGGGAGGCTATAAGGTAAAAGATGAGCAGGCAGGCAAAATGGTCTGGAATATTCACCCGCATCAGGATCGGATCGTACGCATAGGAGAAAAGGAGTTAAAAGTTCTGGCCCAAACCTTCGAAAACAGCAAAGATTGGCAGGGAGCCAAATTGGTCAGTATCCATTCCGCCAAATTGCTTGCTGTACTGGAAAAGCTGGGGCAATTCCCGACAAGTGTAGGAGATTTTGAGAATAAAATCAGTGAAGGCTGGCACGAAACCAATGCAGTTAATGAAGGCATAATAGAGCGAAATACCCAATACCCTGATTTGGAAAAGTATGAACTCATCTACAGCGGTCCCCACTTTTTTGTAGGCAATCCCCTCTATAAAACCCCGCGCGAGGTCTGTGAGCTGAATTCTCACTACGATGTAATCGACCCCAGCGAAATCCCGGCAGATTATCTGCCGCGGACGAATTATATCCCCCCAAAAATAGATGAGAACTATATCTCCGCCATCAAAGGTTTTGAGATAGGTAAGGATACAGGGGGGAAGGCAGTTTATGATGATTGGTTGGGGTATTATAAGGTGGGCTATAGAAGAAGGCTCGCTCAAGGGGGAGAACGTACCCTCATTTGTAGCATCTTACCTCCAAAAGCAGCCAACGTACACCCTGTTATTACTGCTATTTTAAAAGATGAAAATCGACTAATAGAATTATCTGGACTCTGTTCATCTTTAGTATTTGATTTCTTAATTAAAACCGTTGGAAAATCAGATTTATATGAGAGTACCCTAAATAGTTTTCCACTGGATATCTTAGCAGGGTATCGAAGTCTCCTCTTCTCCCGCACCCTCCTCCTCAACTGCCTCAACCAATACTACGCCCCCCTTTGGGCACGCCACTACGATCCTGCCTTCCGGCAGGACAGCTGGAGCAAGGTAGATACCCGCCTCAAGCCTTTTGACAGCCTCGGCCCGGAATGGGCCTGGGAGACACCCTTGCGCAACTGGTACGAGCGTCGTCAGGCGCTCGTAGAGATCGATGTGATCACGGCCATGGCCCTGGGCCTGGAGCTGGAGGAGCTGATCCTGATGTATAATGTGCAGTTTCCCGTCCTCCAGCAAAATGAGGACGATACCTGGTATGACCAGCGCGGGAATATCGTCTTTACCTGCTCCAAGGGGCTGACAGGGGTGGGCGTGGATCGGCCGGTTTGGAATACCATCCGCGATTTGAAGGCGGGAGAGACCTATACACATGTCATTGAGAAGAGTGAGTTGTATTATGGGAAGGAGGTGGTTTATTATGCGCCTTTTGACAAATGTGACCGGGTGGAGGATTATCGGGTGGCCTGGGTGCATTTTGGTTCAATCTTTGAAGTAAGTTAGTTTACTTCAATGCCTCCAAATATAATTTATCAAGCCTTATGAAATCCCAGAAAGATGTTGAACAAGAATTGTGTGAGCTGTGGGGTATCCCACGCCTAACGGTTCTGGCTGATTGCTATCAGCAAATTAATGGTAAAAAAGCCTTTCGGAATGTCAAGACCTCCAGGGGAAAACGCTGTCTCTTACCTAATGGGAGGCCTCTGACTCTCTATGATGGCAAAAATCAGGATAAGTATGTAGCAGGGGAGGAGTATAAACTGAACTTGTTTTTAGCGCGGGATGAGATTCGCATAGAGCGGGAAAATCCTTTTCTCTTGTTGATAGATACGATCAATCACCCGCCCAGAAAAAATACCCTAATCCCGCAAAAGCGGATAGCTCAAATCCAGCGCAGTTATCTGGATACCCGGGGAGAGGCCAAGCAATCGTTGATTGGCTCAATGAAGCGCTTATCTGCCGAGACCAACAAAAAACCAGAAACGTTTCTCTATGAGCTGATTCAAAATGCGGATGACTACCCCGATGAAGAAAAGGGAGGGGTACAAATGGGCTTTCGATTAACCGATAACTACCTGGTGCTATTGCATGATGGGCAGCCTTTTGGGCCTGCTAATGTATCTGCAATTTGTACAGTAGATGGAGGAGATAAAAGTGAGGATTTGGATAAAACAGGCTTTAAGGGAATTGGCTTTAAATCTATTTTCAAAGATTCCAATTACGTCTGGATTCACTCCGGGGGATTTTCCTTTCGATTCGATCAGGGACACTTCCATCAAATGGGAACGGACTATCCCTGGCAGGTGATACCTATCTGGACGGATATAGAGCAGGATATAGATGGTGAAATTGTCAATCCCGATGTATTGAATGCGCCCGTTTCTATTTGCATTCGGCCCAAAGAAGGGCAACCCAAGCTGCATACTTATGAGGAGATTTTTACATCGGTTTTTAAAGATGAGCGTGTGCTGCTTTTCTTGAGAAATGTAAAGAGCATTGCTTTTAAGGGATATAATGGGACAGGTTTTAGGATAAAAAAATCAGATGATAAATGGTGTTTTGGCAGTTCCGGTGCCATACAACCACCTGAGGAGCTGGTTGCTTCTATTAATCGGGCCATTGAAAAGAGCATGGACGATAGGATTCCGGAAAAATACAAAGACATCCAATCTACCCTGATTAGCTATGCCGTGGCCGTAGAGGAAGGGAAGCTTACCCAGACAGAGCGTGCGACCCTCTATGCATACCTGCCAACAAGCGTAGACTTTGGTTTGCCTTTTTTGATCAATGGAGACTTTATTCCTGATGGAAGCAGGGATAATTTGTTCTGGGACCTGGAATGGAATCGTTTTCTATTTCAGTCAGCGGGAAAGTACCTGCTCAAGTGGCTGGCAGACTTATATACTGAGCGCAGAGAAACGGCCATCTATGGGACCCTGCTTCCAGGCATTTCCCGCCTGATAGCGAAACAAACAGAACCGGAAAAAAAGACCTATCTCGAACTTTTTCAGGCTGGATTGGAAGAAGGAATAGCAAGCTTTGCTTTTCTTCCGGATAATCAACAAAAACTCCGGGCGTTCGGGGAATTAATCTTCGATAGTACAGGCTTGTTTTATCTGATTCCTGCCCACTTCCTTGCAGAGATCAACAAACCTGGGGAATTAATTCATCATGACCTCATTACACATGAAGGAATAAAAGAGCTTTTTGAAAGCAAAGAAGCTAATCTGATAGATCTCCAGGATCTCAAAAAACTGTTTGGCAATGCTGCCTTCCAGGCTTGGCTATCTGATCCTTTACATAATGTCATTCTGCTTTCTTTTCTTTCCACTAAAAGCTGGCTACGGAGTTTTGATGACTATGCAATTTTTCTGAATCAACATGGACAACTTTGCAATCGAACAGGTTTGTATCTATCATTTGGAGAAGATGAGGCACTTCTGAGTTGGAGCCAAAGTGATTTTTTGCATTCTGATTTGCAAGCCTCCCTGAGTGAAAAGGAGTTGTTCCTCAAGAAATATGAACCCCAAATCTTTATCCGGGAAGAAGTTTTGGAGAAGCCTGACCAGCAAAAAATTGCAGATAAAGCACACAATATTGCTTTTTGGAGTTATCTGAAAAAGTATCAGGCTGGTCTGAGTGAAAACGATATAAAGATACTGGTATCTAAACCGGTATTTTCCATGGATGAGGCTCCCTATCTGCTCAATACGTCTTTATGGTTTAACTATGAGCCTAATAGCGCCTCGATTTTCCAGGAGGATTTATTTCCCGCTCACCTCTTTCGGGTAATAGACCCGGAATATAACCGGGAGGATGCTGAAGCCTGGAAAGCTTTCTGGCAGAAAATGGGGGTGAAAGATTATAGCTATGAGAATGGGGCCATTTTCAAGCTACTTTTCATCGATTATGCATCTCATATTGAGGCCCGTCTTAAGCAGGCAGAAGTGCAGGAATCCTCTAAAATCCCCGGTTTTAGTAGCCTTTGGGTCGAACTGAGTCGTTTCTTGCCTCACTTCAAACGGGAGGAATGGAAGGCCATGTTGGCGAGTGTTAGGAAGCTACCCGTTTTAACAACACAGGGTAACTGGGTCCCAATAGGAGACTGCTATTTGTCTCAGGAGTATACAGGCAATGATACCCTCGAAAAGCTGGCAATTGAAAATGAAGACCTGAATTGCATATTTCTTTCAGCTGATTATTTGAAGGACAATCGCCTTTCTCTTTCAAAATGGGCTGCCTTATTCCAAAAATGTGGGATCAAAAAAGATGAGGCAGATTTTGTTAGCTACCTCGTTAAGAAAATTGGAGAGATAGATCCAAAAGATTTGATCTCTAAGACCCAGTTTTTGTTTAAAAACAAGTCCTACATCGATGATTGGGAAACCAAGTTGAAAGATTTAAAGCTGTTGAATGCCCATGGTGACCCTCAATCCCCTTCAGATTTGTTAATAGGAGAACCTTATACGGATAATTTGCTTTTTGACTCTGTGCTGCCTTCAATTGAACTGAGTCAGGCTATTTCACCTGATTATCTGATAGGATACGAGGGGAAGAAAGCCGCTTGGGAGGGATTTTTTGAAGCCTTAAGCGCAAAGTCTGTTCGAGAACAGGAGGGATTGCTTAAGCTTAAAATGGAGGTTTTGTTGGCTTCTTTGGAGGATTTTAAAGAGGTTGAGAAGTCGGTTCAATTGGTGAATGAGTTGTATGAATTGCATTCGGAGGGGCTGTTGGAGGATTATTATGAGGGTTTGCATGAGCTTCCATTACTAACAAAAAAGGAAGGGGAGTTTAGAACTGCGAAATATTTGCAGCAAGGTTCGGTTTATGAACCAGAATTGGATTTGGAGGGCATGCTTACATCTTTAGAGACGTATGAGTTTGCTTTTATTCATGATATTTATGCAAATCGCATTTCTGATCTTGATCAATTTTTTTCGATTTTTCTAAATAAAATTGGCGTTTCAAGATGGTGGAAAATTAATGTTGTTCCAGATGTAGGAAGGCCAGCCCTAAATAAATCTTTTGAGGACTATTTTAAATTTTTGGATATGTCAAATGCGTATCCTCCACTATATCAAAGGTATCCTGCACAGCATGGACTACTAAGTTTTAGATATTTATATTTCTCTAGAGCATTACATGAATATAATTCATCACTATCATTTTGGAAGTCGTTTAATGAACAATTCTACCTTTTGTTTGAAAAAGTCAAGTATTGGGTTTATGGAAATAAAAACATGACATATGAAGTGATTTCTCCATTTTTATATTTTATAAAAAATAACCCTGTCATACCAGCAACAGACGGCCAATGTCACCTTCCCGAAGACTTATATTCTATCAAACTCAAACCTATTTTAAAAACCAGCGCATTATATTCTGTTGTTGATCTTTCTCAAATATTTTTTGAGCAAGAGGATCGGATTTCACTGGAGGCCTGGTTGGGAATTAACCAAACCCTTTCTTTAAAACATTGCCTGGATAGGATTTCTGAACTACAGGATTATGCTAAATTAAAAAAGGAAGGAATATGGAAGAGATTAGAGGAAATACTCCCTCTGGGTGCTCTTGGAGATGCTGAACTTGAAGCTCTGGAAAGTTTTGGCAAAACGGGCAAGCTTCCTAACCAATTAGGTGACTGGAAACCGCTTGAGGAACTATATTATATCTGGGATGAGTTCGATTTGGGGCTGGGTAATAGCCCATGGTTGATCAAGGATGACCTAACTTTTATAGCTAAAGAATTAGATCTCAATGCATTAGAAGAGAGTGACTTTGAGCCTCAATTTAGAAATGAGCGGATTGATACAGAATTTACAAACTGGCTCAAAAAGCGGCTTCCATATTTGGCATTTGCTGAACAGCATGATGCATGGGAAGAAAGGTATGATCATTACCTTGATATCTTAAATGAACATATTTTCAAACGAGTTGATCGGATTTCTTTTGTGTATCCCCAAATAGAGCCTCCTATTGCCAATTCTGAGAAATTATTTTTTGAGAAAGAAAAAACCATCTACCATGTCGGTTCCTGGAGTAATTTGAGAGGCAAGGACCTGATGACATTTATCCATAAGCTGCTAGACATTCGAAATACTGATTTTTTCCAAAATATACTTCTTTGGGATGATGATGAGCTTTTTGAATACTTCCAGGAGAAAAACATGAATCTTCCTGCAGCCCTGAAACCAAAGGAAACTCCTCCTCCTGGCGAAAATGGTCATGTATCGATTCCAGCTGTTGTTGGAAGCAGGATTCAAAATGATTCCAGGATAGAAGAACCTGTACCAACATATCCCACATCTGAAGAGACCGAGGATGGAGAGAATGCAACACCGTCTAAAAATCCAGATTATCCTGATTCCTTCACAGAAGAGGAGATAAAAAAGCTGGAAGATCTTTTTGGCAACAATGCACCTGCAAACTCACGCGAAGACTTGAATCTGGCAGCAATCGTTTCCTGCCTGGTTTTTCTGGAATCCCAGGGGTATGGCATTGAAGAGGCCGAGGAGAATTTGAAAGAATCGCGTGAATATGCTCAACTCTATCCGGTATTTCTGCCCGGAGAAGACCCTGAACGAGATTCTCCTATCACCGTTATGTGCCGGTCTGCCAAGGCTGAATTGCTGTATCTAAGAAGTTCGTCCTGGGAGAGGCTTAAAGACCCCCTGATTCATCTTTACCTGAAAACAGGTGACGGCAGGTTAGATTATCATTATTGCCAAACGAGAGAGGAAGTCATTCAGGATGAAAAAGCCGCTTATAGGGTACTCCGGGTTGAAATGGAAGGAGGGGTAGAAAGTATTGATGATTTGCTTAAGGGGCAATATGATAAAGAAAAAGTTTGGCTGTTATTGAGAACGAAAAACTCTCAAAAGAATAAGGCAATTTTTGAGAAAAATATTCGCCCAAAAGAGGCGGGGGATACCTCAAGTAATGCCCATGTAGGTGGGGAAAACGAAATTTAGATGAATACAATACCCAATGAACAGCATGTCCGGTTTTATGAATGGCAGATTCAGATACTGGAAGAGGCGTGGTTGCGGTATGCAAATACCCCCATGAATACCTTATGGATGAGCAAAAAATTATTTGTAGGAAGGATATGGGGTATACAGCATGCCCAGGGAAATGTGATTCTACGATTTAAAGCAGGCGCATTGCCCAGAATCAAAAACCACTATTTGTTGTCATTGGTAACTCCTGATCTGGGACACAACCCTGCATCCTGGTCATTTTCATACCTCGAGTTCAGGTCGTCGACTCAACCTCGTTTATCAGGAAAAAATACAGAGGTTAAACCCGTGTATTTGCTGAAATCAGAAGATCCCAAATGGGTATATGTAGCTGTCTCCAATTTTGACCATGCACTTTTTAATGATATTGAGACACAATTTTTATCTCAAAAGCAGCATCCTTTAGTAGTTTTGGCAGAAACAGATCCACCTGTAGACTACCTGCTTAAGTTAAAGGAGTTTGTTTCCCGGAATCCAAGACATCCTATCCTGAATTTGGATTTGCTGAAACGAGATAACGAGTGGAGGCCCACTAATTTGGATAATCAGGGAGATATTTCTCCTCAACTTATCAACTTGATCGAAGCGAATCATACCATTCTGGTTCAAGGACCACCCGGAACGGGGAAGTCTTATTTGGCGGCACAGATTTGTTCCGATTATCTGCAGAAAGATAAAACAGTAGCTGTAACTGCTTTAACAAATAAGGCCCTGGTGGAAGTCGTTGGAAAGGAGCCTCTTGCTCACGCCTTGCTGGAAGGTAATTTGTTCAAAACAAATTTATCAGCAGATGAGAAAAAACAATTCCCCTTAGGAACAGTGACAAAATAAATCATCGAACTAATTATTATCTTGCTGATAAAAAGAAATGACTCCTTACTCTTCTGACATAGAGGCAAAAATGGTGACTTACTACACAAGTTTACCTGAAAAATCTGCCCGTCATTATGCTGCTCTGGAATCCTTGAAGCTAG
>JAUIGE010000037.1 GCA_030430205.1 Bacteroidia bacterium
TCAAATAACTTTTACTCTTGCGAGTCTTTTTCTTTTTTTAGCCCTGTTTTTCAAAGGCGAGTGCAAATATCTAACTCTTTTTCGTAACCACCAAATCTTTCTTCACTTTTTCTGAAATTTCTTTCAAACCCCTCCGCATCACTTGCACTACTTCCGAAGGGGACGACAAAGGTCTACAAGCTTTCACTATTATCCAAACTCACAACCACTTTTGTTTTCCACATAAAAAAAATATTTGAGGAGGTGGATTTTTAAAAAAGAGCTCTTTTTTGTGGAAAACTGGAAGGAAATGTAAAAATGTGATTTTTCTAGAAAAAGGACTTTGAAGTTAGGCGATTCTCAATTTAAAAGCAAGCCTCTTTACTTCATGTAAGCAAGAAATTTTCTTTTTACAATTGGTAGTAAACTTGATTCTAAAGGGAAAGTTTCTCCGGAAAAAACCAAAAAAGTTGCGGGGTTGGGCAATTGGGTCCGTGTTTTTATCAAACTTCTTTTGATGTTTTCATAGGTATTGGCAATACTTAGGGCAAATTGATCAATGTAGGTGAGAGAAATTCCCTGGTAATTGGCTTCAATATTTTCAAAAAAAACAATTTTGTACTCAAAAGCGCTTACTTCCTTTTGTTTATTTACCCTGATCAAAACATATCCTTCCTTTTTATATAAGGGAGAGATGCCGATGGGTTCAATGGTCAGCTGTTGTTCGATGAAATCGTAGATGTCTTTTCCCTCCTCTATATGGTGTTTGAAATTTGGAAGGGCATATTCTACGATGGCCTCGATTTCATTGAGTACCTCGCTCATGTTAGTTGGGAATTGATTGAGCAATAGTTGGCGGTTTTGCTGGAAATCTGCCAGGTTATTATAATGGTGAATAAGTTCCTGAAAAGAAGGGTATAGCTTCACTTGTCTGAATTCCCTATTTACATATTGTAAGTATGCCAGCAATATGTACTTCTTGTACTCGAAGTCGAGGGTTCCTTCAATAAACCAATCGTTGCTAAGTTTCTTCATGTCTATATTATACACTTACTTTTTATGTGCTCCCCATTTGTCAGTTTAAGTTAAAAGAAATGGGATAAAAAGAAAAGCCGTTAACACATGAAAGTGCTAACGGCTGTAAGCGTATAAATTGAAAGTGGTTGTAAGTCGTATTTAAGCGAGTTGCTGTTCGGCTCGCTTCATGATGCTGCGTGCGATCACGATACGCTGAATCTCACTGGTGCCTTCATAGATCTCCGTAATTTTAGCATCGCGAAGGAATCGCTCTACATGATATTCTTTTACATAGCCGTTGCCGCCATATACTTGAATGGCCTCCGAAGCGCACTTCATGGCAACTTGCGAAGCATACAATTTGGCCATAGCGGCATACTCTGTATAATCCTGCCCTGCATCTTTGGCGGCTGCGGCCCGCAGCACCAGCATCCTTGCAGCTTCTACCTCTGTGGCCATATCGGCCAGTTTGAACTGAATCGCCTGGTGATTGATGATTTCGGTTCCGAAAGATTTGCGGATGCGCGCATATTCCAATGCTCTTTCCAAGGAGCCGGAGGCAATCCCCAGGGCCTGTGAGGCAATGCCGATACGGCCCCCATTGAGGGTATTCATAGCGAATTTGAAGCCGAAGCCATCATCGCCGATGCGATTTGCTTTGGGCACCTTGACGTCATTGAAGTTGAGAGAGTGGGTATCAGAACCTCTGATGCCCAGTTTGTCCTCTTTGGGACCGATCTCAAAGCCTTCCATGCCTTTCTCTATGATCAGGCAGTTGATGCCTTTATGTCTTTTTTCTACATCAGTCTGCGCCATTACCAGGTAAACATCCGAACGTCCCCCATTGGTGATCCAGTTTTTGGTGCCATTTACGAGGTAGTGATCGCCCATATCAATGGCTGTTGTGCGCTGCTGAGTAGCATCACTACCAGCTTCAGGCTCTGAAAGACAGAAAGCACCCACATACTCGCCTGTAGCAAGTTTAGTCAGGTATTTTTGTTTTTGTTCTTCATTAGCAAACTTTTCCAATCCCCAGTTAACCAGGGAATTTTGAACAGAAACCATAACGGAAGCAGAAGCATCCCATTTGGAGAGTTCTTCCATGACAAGGACATAGGAAATGGTATCCATGCCTCCTCCATTATAATTCGGAGAAACCATCATGCCCAAAAAGCCCATTTCTCCCATCTGGCGGGTAAGTTCAACTGGGAATGTCTGGGTTCTGTCCCGCTCGATAACACCAGGTTTGAGGGCATTTTCGGCGAATTCGCGGGCGGCTTGCTGAATCAGGGTATGCTCTTCAGTGAGTTGAAAATTCATAGTATATCGCGTGTTCTATAGTTGAATAAAAAAATGCGCACAAAGATAGTAATTAGTTTGTAGTTATCCCCTTTGCTTCCTGCCAGAAGCTTTCCATCTCTTCGAGCTTCATATCCTGCAAGGATCTGTTTTGGTTGATGGCTTGCTGCTCGACATATTCAAATCGAGATTTGAACTTGAGGTTGGTTTTGGCGAGGGCATCCTCAGGGTTGATGCCTTTGAAACGGCAATAGTTGACCAGGCTGAAAAGGACATCGCCCATTTCGGCTTCCTTATCCTTTATATTGGTTGCGTTTTCAAATTCCATTACCTCCTCTTTTACCTTTTCCCATACATCATCTTCATGTTCCCAGTCAAAGCCTACATTGGCGGCTTTTTCCTGCATGCGCATGGCTTTGATAAGAGAGGGCAAATGTTCAGGAACCCCATCCAGGGTACGTTTGTCTTTCTTCTTTCCTTTGTTTTCCTCTGCCTTGATGAGCTCCCAATTGATGGCGACTTGCTCAGGGGTATCTGCCGCCGCAGGACCATATATATGTGGATGGCGGCGAATGAGTTTTTCACTCAGGGATTCGATCACCTGTTTCAGCGTGAATTTTTGTTTTTCTTCCCCCAGACGTGTATAAAAAAGTACATGGAGTAAAAGGTCGCCAAGCTCTACCTTTATCTCTTCATAATCGTTTTTGAGGATAGCATCCGCCAACTCATAGGTTTCTTCTATGGTCAGATGCCGCAGGCTTTCCTTGGTCTGGACACGGTCCCAGGGGCATTTTTCGCGCAGCTCAGCTATGATTTCGTGCAGGCGTTCGAAGGCAACAAGGGTATCATTCATCGTTTTTGGTTTTTCGTTCATCGTTAATAATTCGCAGATTAGCACATTGGCAAAATAGCATATTTTCTTGCTTCATGATAAAAAAATGGTCGTACTGTTGTTTGTTCATCCTTTTAATCAAGGGAGGAGAACTGTATGCCCAGCAGCCCAATTTGCAATTGGCTTTTTCCCGTCAAAATAATTTCTCCTATTCTACCCAGCTCGATTTTGCTTACGAATTGCAAAAAGGCCACTACCGGCTCGATTTGTCATTTCACCATGACCATCTGTTAAATAGTGCCAGGCAGGACAATCCTTTTGTTCAATTCTATATTCGCAGCAATATCTGGCAGTACTATGACCTCTCCAGGCGCTTCGCCCTGGCTTCCTGGATCGAGTCCGATCAGTTTTTACATACCCAGAACCAGCGATACAGTCTGTATGTTGGGGCTGAATACAAGCCCGTCCCCCAAGTGCGGATCGTTCCTTTGCTGGGCTACAGCTGGGATTATCGTGATGGGCTGTTGGATCAGGGCATATCTCCGGCCTTGAAGGTGGATATTCGCCATAAGTGGGAGGATGGACTAAGTACACAAACAGATGTGTTGGTGCGCTATAAGGACATTTCCCCCCGCCAGCAGCGGAATATACATGTGAGAAGCGAGTGGGCTTATGCTTTTGAAGACCAGGCTCAAATCAGTTTTGGGTTGAAGGCCGGCAGCAATGAAATCGATGATTATCGATCCGGTTCGGTGGAAAGAATCATTTCCGACACGCTGAATCCCGTACTTCGTATGCGCAATAAACTCTTGCCGGGATTGTTTTGGGAAACGGAAAACCAAATGTTGCTTACAAAGAGGAGCTTTTTGTATGAGCCTTTTGCTGCGAATGAAGCTGAATTTAACTCCCTGCGCTTTGGACAAACGGAGTTTTATACTTTGCAAAAGATCGCGTATGCTAAAAAACGATTGAGGGCTTATTTTTCATACGAGTATGAATACATTGTCAGGCGCTATGATTTGCAAAATTCGCTGCAGCTCAGCGAAACGGATTTTGAACGCCTGCGCGATCGCGAGAAGCAAAAGGATTATCTGCGAAATCTGAATGCCTTTGAACTTTTTGTAGATTATCAACTAACCCAACGGCACCAACTGCGCCTGCAAGGCAGCAATCGCTACCTGCAGTATGACACGCCCAGCGAGGAGAGTTATGACGATCATGATGAATTGAACTATGGCCTGGGCCTGGAGTGGAAAACGCGATGGTCGCGAAAATTTCAGACACGCTATAAACTCAGCGGACAGCAGAGGCAATATGCTTTTTTGTTTAAAGAGCGCAGCCAGGATAACTACACCCAGCGAGCCTTGCGGCTCGAATTTGGCTTCCAGTGGGAGCCGCTTCCCCGCCTCAGCCTGAAAGGCGAGCAGGACCTATACGTCACCTACAATGTCAAAGACTTTGAGGACCGCAACCGCACCGATCGCTCTACGCGCAACCTCGAATCGCGCTTCGAAGCGCGCTATAAACCCCATTCAAAATGGGATGTTCAGCTCTCCTACTACCGGAAGGAAACCCATGTTTCCTATCTCAATTGGGAGCTTTTTACCGAGACTACCCTCGATACCAACCGCATCCAGATCCTGGAAATCAGCAATTCCCTGCAGATGAAGTCGCCCTGGAAAAAGGCCCGCCTTTTTGCCGAATTAGGCTACAAGCATTTTGAGCAGTCGCGCTTTCAAAATACGGCCATGCTGGATTTGGAAAATAAATTGGTGCCCATCAATCTGCGTAACCGCACGATACAGACCGGACCCCAAACGGGCATGCGCCTGATGCTTCGCGGGGGAGCGGGCATCGAGTTTTCGGTCTGGTGGCAATACCAGGTGCAGGATTTTCGATTTGATGTGGTCGAGCGCTTCCTGACGCTTTCCGCCAGTTATAGGCAGAAAGACCTCGAAGAGGTGAAAACAGCCTTTCGGCCTTTTGTGAATCTCCGGGCGAATTTGGTGATTCGGTAGGAGAGCAGAGAGCAGAGAATAGAGAGCAGAGAGCAGAGAGCAGAGAGCAGAGAGCAGAGAGCAGAGAATAGAGAGCAGAGAGCAGAGAGCAGAGAGGGGGATTTGCTAGTTTTTTATGAATCGCTTTGCGATTTGTTTTCCCTGCGCATCGCGCAGGCGGAGGATGTAGATTCCTTTGGGTAGCTGAGCTACAGGCAAATTATACTGGTTTTGTCCCTGGATGGAGATGGGCTGGATCAGTTGTTTACCCATTAAGTCAAAGACTGATAGGCTTATCCGGGAAGAGGCATACTGCCAGTTGATCTGGAGGTTTTCGGAAACGGGGTTAGGGAAGATTTGAAGGCCATCGGCCTGTAACTGCTGGTCTACAGCAGTGATGTCGACGCCGACACCCTGGCGGATACAAAAGGTATCATTGGCGCTATTTTGGTCGCCGGGCCAATCTGTCCAGAGACATATATAATAGACTTTATTTCCTGATGGGGATTTCCAGCTTTTTTTCAGTTTAAAACGCAGGGTATCGTTGGGTGCGATGTTGAAATCGAGGGAATCGTTGAGGAAGATGGTCTCCAGGACGGCTGCGCCGCCATTGACGGAATAGGCGATTTTGAGTCCATCGTCACCAGAGATGGTGACTGTGTCAGCGCCATAGTTGCGGATGCCTCCGGTAAAAAAGGTGGAGTCACCGGGATCTATGTCAAACATTTCAACAGGGTGAACACCCAGGTCTTCATTTTCTACTTCGGCGATGCGGATGTCGTCGAGGACGAGCATGAATTTGTTCAGCGAAGTATGGCGAAAAGCGATATATGCCTGCTTGTTTTTGTATTTGCCTCCGGCTACATCTGAAAGATTCACTGAGCGATAATTGATGAAAAAGCCTTCCTGCTTTACGAGAGTGAGGGTGTCGAAATTTTGTAAAATATCATCGGGGCCTGAAGGCGCATCCAGCGAGATAAGTACCTCATAGCTTTCCGCAAAAAAGCGATCCTGAGAGTAAGCAAACCATGAAAAGCAGGTGTTGTTTCCTACCTGAGTAGCAGGTAAAATAAGCCAGTCATCAGCAGCTATGCTGTCGTTGTCATACCAGGAAGGAGAAGCGATGGAGGTATTGCCGGCAGTTTTGAAATCACGGATGATGTGCCAGCCTTTCTTATATAGGGTGTCGATTTGTGGCGCGAGATTTTGATTATCAATGTCTCTGACTTTCCATCCCACAGGCAGGCTGCCTGCCGAGAAGCCTTCATAGAGTGTGGCGCTACCGCCACAGGGAAACATACGAAGGGCCTGCGGCTCCGCAGGTGCCGGAAAGCCGGAACGGCTGTGGAATTGGGCAACAAGAAAATTGCTTGTCAGCAAAAGGGAAAGAAGAAAAAGTCCAGGCTTTTTATACATAATCAGCGATCTCATAATAAAGGAAAAACGAAAAACGAAGTAAGTTTTGTCAAATGAACAAGGAACGAAAAACGAGACGAACTAACTTCTGGCTTCGTTGCTTATCAAATGCAAAAAAACTCAAATTACTGAAGCGTAATTTGAGTTTATCTTGAATTTACAAGCGTGAAAGCATTACACTTTCTTTCCGTTGGCGCGCATTTCTTTTACCACGGCAGTGATGCCGTTTTTGTTGATGGTCCGAAGGGCGCTGGCAGAAACCTTCAAGGTCACCCAACGATCTTCTTCTGGTAAGTAGAAACGCTTTTTCAGCAAATTCGGAAGGAATTTGCGGCGTGTTTTATTGTTAGCGTGGGAAACGTTATTTCCCGCCAAAGGTCTTTTTCCGGTTACTTCACAAACTCTAGCCATGATGATTTCTTTTGTTTCAAAAATGGGAGTGCAAATTTGGGTAATAAATGGGGGAAATGCAAAGGGGGCGTGGGGAATTAGCAGATTAGCAGATTCGTAGATTAGCAGATGAGTTGTTTGTAATTTACTTTTTGTAATAAAAATAAAATGTAAGCAATTGATATATAACTACTTGTATGTTTTTTGTTTTTGTTTATCCATTTATTTATTGAGAAAAGTGCCTTTGGGAAAGCTTGTCATATACATGAAATTTGTAGCATGTCCTTTAACTCAATATCAGATTTATGAAAAAGCTTATTCTTTTTGGTTTTGTTTTTAGCTGCTTTTTAGGTCAAAAAGCCCTTTTTGCTCAATGCGGAGATACGCTGAGTTGTTTGAGTACAGTGAATAGCTTTCCCTATGTGGAGGATTTTGAAGGAGGAAAGGGAGGCTGGTATCATGGTGTGATAACGGATACTTTTCCTAATCCTAGCCAGTTGTCGAATCCCTCGCCTTATTTTCCAGGCGTGGCGGTGGGCGATAGCTGGGCTTTTGGCGATCCGCTCAAGCCGCATATCGTACACGCGGCCTCGGGTGATAGCTGCTGGGTCGTAGGTGGCCTGACAAGCAACCAAAAATACCTCAATCAGGAACATTCCTTTGTTGCCAGTCCCTGCTTTGATTTTACCAACCTGCAATTTCCTTTCCTGAGCCTCAAAATCAACTATGATATTGAATATCAGTTTGATGGGGCTGCCATACAGGTCTCCGTGGATAGCGGCAAAAGCTGGACCCGTCTGGGGAGTTTGGGCAGCGGGATGGAATGGTACAATAACGCAAATCTGCGTTCTTCCCCCGGGCGCATCTGCGCCCCCGCCAATACCGAAGGCTGGACAGGTCGCAGCAATGGCTGGCGTATTGCAAAGCATGATTTGACTCCCTATGCAGGCCTTCCGGATGTGCGTTTGCGCGTTATTTTCGCCTCGGATCCTTCTACTGGGAAAGAAGGCTTTGCTTTTGATGATGTGGAGATTCTGGATGCCTTTGGCCCAGGGTTTCTGGGAGCAGATATTTATACTTGTGATACGGCAATTATTGGTGTGCCTGTACAGACGTTTAATCAAATATTTCAAATTGCGGGAATATCAACAGGATGGCAAGATGCATCAGTCTCTTCTCGATATTTTATTACAAGTTCCGGCCAATTTTTTTTATTTTTCCAAATAGGAACTCAAATATACGTTGATACCATTAACGTCTATGTCAGTCCACCCCCATCATATACTGCCACCGTCACAGACGCCAGCTGTTACAATATCTGGGATGGCAGCATTGCCCTGAATTTTCCGAATCCTACGCCTCCCTCTTCCTATACTTTTGTTTGGAATGAAATATACATTGGCACAAACACTGTGACAGGGCTCTCTGGGGGGGTAAATGGCAGAATTGTAGAAATAACCGACAGCATAGGCTGTTATGTAAGAGACACCATTTATGTAAATAATCCCCCTCCGCTGCTGATAGACAGCATCCAGACCTGGCCCGATTTCGGGAGCAATGATGGCGGAGCCAAAGCTTTTTTTCGCGGAAGCCAGGGGGCTACCAGCTTCAATTGGGGCACATTGGGCGGAGGACAAAATACGGATTCGATCACGAATCTTGCAGCAGGCACAGATATGCTTAGCATCACAGATGCAAATGGCTGTAGCGATATGTCACCCTACACCATCCCCTACGCCACAGGCGTATATCCCGGCGATACAGACCACAACCAGCTGGTCAATATGAACGATCTCCTGCCTATCGGCCTTCACTACGGCAAAGCCGGACCCCTGCGCCCCAACGCTACGCTGCTCTGGACACCCCAGCCCGCCCCCCTCTGGGGCGACACCCTCGCCAACGGCAAAGACCTCCGCCATACAGATACCGATGGCAATGGCAGCATCGACCTCAACGACACCCTGGCTGTCTCCCTCAACTTCGGGAGTACCCACAACAACCAGCGCGCCAGTGGCCGCAACCAGGGCCCCAAACTGCGTTTTAGCATGCCGGGCATGAACCTCAATCCCGGCGATACGCTGGTGATTCCTGTTTCTATCGGAACGGTCGACACGCCCATCGTCAATGTGTACGGCATGACATTTTCTATTGTCTATGACAGCAGTTTGGTGGAGGAGGGGAGCGCAAAGCTCGACTTCAGTGGCTCGTGGTTTGGGACAAAAAACATCAATATGATCGCGATGGGCCGCGACGCCTATCCGCAGGAGCGGATACATACGGGCATCGTGGGATTTGACAGCATGCAGCGCAGCGGCTACGGAAAATTATTTGACCTCATCGTCGTACTCGACGACCATATCGCCAAACGGCAGATTCCGTTTTTGCTGGGGTTTGCAGATATCCACGCCATCGGCCTGGATGGAGAGCCGATCGAGCTCGGCGGTATACCCGGCGAGGCGAATATTTCGACAGCGCTGGAAGATAGCTGGGCGAATGAAATTCGCGTTTATCCGCAGCCTGCGGGAGATTTTGTGTATGTGGAGAGCGATGGATATCGCTTGCTGGGGGTGGAGGTTTTTGATCTGCAGGGCAGATGTTTGGGGTCGGCAGTCGGAACTGCCGGAGAGATGTGGTCGGCATTTGGAAATGCCTCCCAGCGGGTGAGAGTTGAGATGGCTCAACTGCCTGTGGGGGTCTATATGCTTCGCATGGAGACGGATCGGGGCTTCGCGTGGCGAAAGGTCTGCAAGTCAGCTGATTAGCAATCAGCACATGCTTTCGAGCCATCTCTTGTTGGAGACGGACTCATCGGCTTGCAGCCGATCGGCGATCTTGTTGAGTCGGGCGGCGAAGTCCGCCGGGAGGAGGTAGGGGCGACGCTCATAGAGCGAGCTGATGGCTTTGAGGTGTCTGAGGAAGTGCAGGTAGTGGGTGCGGTGTTTTTGGGAAAAAGCTTTGGAGCGCTGCAGGTAGCGCTTGAAGGCTTCGATCAGGTATCGAAGGGATTCCCATTCCTGGCTTTCGAAGTAGACTTTGCAAAGCAGCACTTTGCTGCTGGCTTCATAAAATGGATCATCCATTTCGATTTGCTGTAGCAGCCGCATCGCAGGACCAAAGTCCTGCTGCTCGAAATGCCAATTTGCCAGGTTGTAGCGGTACATATCATCCTGATGATGCGGCAGCAGCTTTTTACAAAAATCTTCTATGAAATCTTTTGCCCAGCCATACTCCCTGAGGCGGAGCGCCGTGGTGACGATATTGGCATAATCTGTATGGTTCAGGATGCCTTCCGAAAGGATGATATCGCTTTCCAATTGGGCTTTATACAAATTGAAAATTTCTCCAAAAAAATCGCTCTCCCCCTTGTTGATGCGGGCTATGCAGTAATTTTGGGCGTATTTGTACATGGCGCGCGCTTCCTCTTTGGGCAAAGCGGTCTGATGCCGGGCCAGGCTTTCGCGCAGCTGATGGTAATGTGGCAGTACTGTCGGCTCCGCCAGGCAGCTGTAAATCTGCCGATAGAGCGTAATGGCCGTTTCGGCCTGCATCTCCCCCGCCAATTGTTGTACCTCTGCGAGCAAAGGCAAGGCCGTATTTTTCGCCAGTATATTCTGCCGGTTGAGCATTTCGCAGCCCGCACGGAGCTTGTGGTAAAAGTAAAAAGCATCCAGGCTTTCCATTTTTTCCTCTATACCGGTCTCATCGAGCCGCCGCTGCTGCTGCCCGTGAAATCGTTCGATTTCCTCCTGGAGCAGAAATCGCAGTTTCAGGCGGGATTCAGTTGGCAGGAGGGAAATGCGTTTTTCGAGGGCATTTTTCTGGCTGAGAAAAACCTTGTCTACTTTCCGCTTGCGCAATTGCGCGAGGGTGAGGAGCGCCAGCTCATCTTCCCGCTGCCTGAGTTCGAGCTGGGCCAGGAAGCCCCGCAAGAGTCGAAAGAGATGCGAAAACTCCGTTTTCAGCCCCTGATGATCATAGGGATCATGGCCAAAAATCGCTTCAAAAAGCGCCTGCTCGTTGAGTCCCGCCTGATCAAAATCAGGCGCAAAGCCAGTGAGAAAAGCCAACATCTTTTCGCTTTGGGGGCGGGTATTGAAAAATGGCGTAGCCACATATTGCCCGAATTGTGCGAGTTCCGCAGCCGTCAGGCTGCGGAGGGATTGCAGGAGTTTGCTGTTGTGGAGATGTTTCATACAGGCTCAATAGACTGCCGCAGATCATCGGAGGGGCTGCTTTTTGGCATTGTCTGCAGGCATCCAAGTTACGAATTTCGGCTTCTGAAAGACAATGTCATTTACCACAAATATCCTCTTAACATATTCAACCTATGAAAAAACGCACACCTGTATCCGCCATCATGACGGCAAATCCACAGACCGTGAATGTCACCAATTCTCTTAGAGAAGTACATGCTTTATTTCAGGAAGGTGGCTACCACCATTTGCCTGTTGTTTCTGGCAACAAACTGATTGGTATCATCAGCAAGATGGATATTGAACGCATCAGCTTCGTCAGCCAATATCAGGATGAAAGCGTCAATACGACCATGTACGATGTGCTGAGCATAGAGCAGGTCATGACCAAAGATGTGGAAGCCATTCAGCAAAATCAGACGATCCGCGATGCCTCGGTCATTTTCAGCAAAGGGAGCATCCATGCCTTGCCCGTATTGGAAAATGATAAAGTAGTTGGAATCGTGACAACCACCGATGTGGTGAAATACTTGCTGGATCAGCTGTAAGATATACGCATTTTAACCTATATTACCGGACAGGTAGAGCTATTGGCTTTGCCTGTCTTTTTTTATATTCAGGCCATGAAATGGTTTCATCGTACACCAGATCCTATCATTATTCACGCTTATGGCGGCTACGCCAATGCCGAATGCATGTGGCTGTATGCCCGTGTGCTGGAAGATGGCGGGATTTCCTTTTCCAAAAAAGACTCCCTTTTCCGCAACCTGATCAATACCTACAAGCGCTTTGAATCCGATGAAATCAGCTATGCCCCCGTGCAGATAGTATGGGAAAAAGGAGAATTGCTGGTGAATGCAAATGAAGAAGGCTATCTCGAAGTGGAGCATCCACATGTCTGCCCGGTGGTACAAGCCCAGACAAGCTGGATGAAGCTGGAGCTAAAACTCCCGGATCAGCTCTTCCAAATGGAAAGTGAATTGATGGTGCCTGGTACCCGGTCCGACTTCGGCGTGATCAGCGATATAGACGATACCGTGATTTATACGGGCGTCTCTTCCCGAATGAAATGGCAATTGATCGTCAATTCTGTGGCCAGAAATGTGTACCAACGCCATCCCATAGAAGGGGCAAGCCCCTGGTACAAAAAACTACAGTTGGGCCCTTCGGGCAACAATGCCAATCCCTTTTTCTACATCTCCAACAGCCCCTGGAACATTTACAATTACCTGCGGGTATTTCTCGAAGAAAATGCCTTCCCCAAAGGCCCTATCCTCCTCCGTGACATCGGCCTGTCTGCTTTTTCAGCGAAAAAGATGAAAGAACGCAATAAATACAGGCAGATTTGCCGGATTTTGACTGCGTTTCCCCAGCTACCTTTTATCCTGATCGGAGATGCAGCGGAGGAAGATACAGACATTTACCTGGAAGTGGCCCGCCTGTTTCCGGGTCGCATCCTGACGATCTACATCCGCACGGTGGATCACAAAGCCAGAATGGCGCGGGTGGCCGGGCTGATCTCACAGCAGACAGATGTGGAAATCCTGCTGGTAAAATCAGCGGAAGAAGCCATCTCTCATGGCAGAAAAAAAGCTTTTATTCAATAAAAATGGCAGCTAAACCGATCGTAATCCTGGCTTTTGCGGCCCAGTCTCCTCAGGCCGAAGAAATTCAAAAAGAAAAGGCAAAACTCACACCTATCTGGCAGCTACAGAAGACTGCCGAAGTTATTATCCTGGAGCAGGCAGATGCGCAGCAACTTTCGGAGGCCATAGAATTGCATAAAGATCGCCTGCTGCTGCTGCACCTGGCAGGGACGGTGGATCGTTTTTCGGTGGGGAAAAATGCGGATTGGATGTTGCCTTTGGCGGCGGCGCCGAAGTTGGAATTTGTGTTTTTGAGTGGGTGCGGGACTTTCGAAAGGCTGGGGGAGCTTTTGGAAAAAGGCATAAAATGCGTTGTGGCGAGCCAATATGGCAAGGATCAGAAGGCTGTTTTCCGCTTTGCGGAAATGTTTTATGCCCAATTGATTGGGCGATCGAGTTTGTTGAATGCTTTTGAAAAAAGCGCGGGTACCCTTGCCGAAAAATACCAATGGGACGATGTACCCTCTGCCGTTTTTTATGAAAAAGAGAAGCAGAATCCCGGCAGTTTGGGGTGGGGCATTTACCTATATCCCCTTCACCAAAGCGTGCTGAGTTGGAAGTTTCCGCTTCCTTTACAAATCCGGGAGCCCAGTATTTCCAGGCTTGAAGAGCAGAAAATCGTTGTAGAGGTAGAAAAGCAATCAAAAAGGGGGCTGGGGTTTCCGTCTTTTCAAAAATTTTTCAAAAATCTTTTCAAAAGCGTCGTCCCTCAACCCAGTCGATCAGAGGTGCCGACCATGCCTTCTATGCCCAGCCCGGGAGCACCATCGCCCCCTTCGACTTCTGAAAAAAAGGATAGCGGACTGGAAGTGCATATAAAAAAGGAAGAAGAAAGCGGTCTCCCGGGCAAAATAGAAAGCGCCAGGCAAGGCCTTACGCCCGAGTTCCTGCCCGAATTGCTGGCGCTGGAGGCGGAATGGAAGGCGCTAACGGCTTCATTTGAAGACAAAACGCTGGTGAAAAAAGCAGTGGAAGGCAAGCTGCCTTTTCTGGAACTGAGCCCCGGTCGCATAGAAGCCATCATCGAGCAAGCGCTCGCAGAGGAGCTGTATGAATTGCATGCGCAATTGATAGAAAATAAAGTGGATGCGCTATTGCAGCCCCAAATGCGTGGTCTGGTGCTGCGCAAGCCGATTTCAAAATCAGAGGTGGGAAAATACCACGCCCTGATCATTGGCATCAACCAATATGACGATAGCGACATTCGCTCCCTGACGGGTGCCCTGCAGGACGCCAGGGCGCTGCACAAACTGCTGTCCGAAAAATACTTTTTCGACCACATCCAGCTGCTCGAAAACCCTGATCGGGATGCCATCATCGATGCCTTCGATGAGCTGGATTTTCAGGCCGCAGAGGGCGATAACGTCCTGATATTTTATGCCGGCCACGGCAAGTGGGATCAGGATTCCGGCATCGGATACTGGCTTCCGCGCAATGCGCATGATGATCGCTCCCGCAACTGGATCGAAAATTCGACCATCCACAACGCCATCAAGCGCCTCAAAGCCTGTCAGCATGTACTGCTGATCTCAGACAGCTGCTTCAGCGGTGCGCTGCTGGACACCCGCGAAGTGATGGCCCCTGCCATCAGGCAGGAAGACAAAGAAATCCGCATCCTCTACGATGCAAAAAGTCGTCAGATACTGACGAGTGGCGCAAAAGAACCCGTTCCCGATGACAGCAGCTTTTTCAAATACCTGATAGAATCCCTCGAAAAGCTGCCCGAAAAGACCCTGGCTACCCATAGCCTTTTCCATCACGTGCGCAGCAAAGTGCTCAACAGCCCCCAACAAGGCCAAAATCCGCAGGTAGGCAAAATCCTGCATGCAGGAGATGATGGAGGCGATTTTGTGTTTTTTCGGCGCTAGGGAACGGTGACGAAATAAGCTATCAGTTTCATTTTTTGCCAGGAGGTGTCATTTCGACAGCCTGCCCTGAGCTTGTCGAAGGAGCCTGCCCTGAGCTTGTCGAAGGGAGTCTTCGAGGAGAAATCTCCTGAGTTATTGATAATCAAGCTTTTAATGAATGAGTTCAGGAGATTTCTCCTCGCAAAGCCTCGTCGAAATGACAAACTACTTGAAACAAACTGATGATTTATTTTATCGCTATTCCTAGGGGGGGGAGACACTATTTTTTTATGAAAAAAAAGCTTAAAGTCCCTAAAAAAAGGATTGCTCCACAGACCATCCAAACCCAGGAGAAGGAAGATTCAATGGGATCATCCTCTCCAATAATCACAAAGTTTGCCCAATAATAAGGGTGGCATTTATCATTGGAAGCAAAGTTTAAATATTCTGAACGAGCAATTTGTAGTGCTTTAGACTTTTGTTTTCCTTTTTCCAATTGCTTATAAAAAGCTTTCATAAACTGTATTGTAGCCTCTCCATCAGCTTTCCATAAGCTGCTGACAACAGCGGGGCAACCCGCAAAACGAAATGCTCTTGTGAGGCTATAAACCCCTTCTCCTGTTTCCAATTTCCCGAAGGCTGTTTCACAAGCAGCGAGAACTACCATTTTTGCCTGGATTTGAGAGTTGTATAATTCGTATGCAAAGAATTTACTTTCCTCCAATGAGTCAGGGCCTTCAAACCGTAAAAAGGACATCAAGGGAGAATCCAAATCTGGTTCTGCGTGCATAGCCAGGTGGAGAACTTGAAAGTGACCCATTTGATTCAAAAATGAGGCTTTGTTTGCTTCTTCTCCTTCAATTATCTTTCCATTCATTAGAAGGGAAATTTCTCTTGCCTGGGGCTGATTAAAATGTAGATGCCACTTACCAGAATATGCCGGTGCTAAAGCGAGGAATTTTTGTTCTGCCTGAGGAGTTTTAATTGGATTTTGGAATTGGAGTGTAGATGAATATCCGTAGCGTAGGCTATATTTTTGAAACAAATAGGGAAGCGATTTATATAAACGATTAGCTTGCTTGTCATCAAGTCCAGATAAATCAACCTTTTCTATAAGTAAGGCTTCGATTGGTATATAACTCAACTTCCCATCCGGAACTACTATTAGCTGATTGATCTTCTTTTCATGCAGGATTGGCTCCAATAAGGAGTCATATATTTTGTAGGCAAGATCGGTATAGGATGTTAGGCCTAATCTGCCACGCTTCGGTTGATTCAGACAAGCAATAAAATCGTCCAAAAACTGATCTATTTCCTTTTTTCGCTTTATCTGATGGATTTGAATCCCCTTCTTTTCAATACCAAATACATAAATAGTGTTATCGCCTACAAAGTATTCAATGAGCATTTCTCCTTTATGAAGTTGAGATTGCAGATCTGGAAGACGGGTTATTTTGTGACTGTACTTGAGTTTAAAGTATTCAGGAAAATCTTTTTCCAAACGCTGACTAAGTTGCCGATAGGCTTCTTCCAAATCAAAAAGGATTTGTTTCCATGATTCCAGGCGTGAGCTGTCCACCTGTGGCCTGGCATGCTCTCCTTCAAATATTTTCCGCTGGTAAAATGCAATATCTACCTTTAACTGCTTTTCCTTACTCAAAAGGCTATCGGGAAGTCCTGCCTGCACCTTTGCCCCAGCTTCCTGTAAAGACTGAAATAGCATGGTGGCTTTGTTTCTTTCAGAGAAATAAAAGGCTTTTTCGAGGAAATCATCCCCTCCCTTACTTTGGTACATATCCAAACATAGCTGAATCGCATGTTCATAAATCGGTCTCGATTTCTGGGTGAAGAAGAGCTTAGAGCCTTCATTCTGAAGGCGGTCTCTGGCTTTGTCGACCAGAGAGTCGGCTACCTGATAACACCACATGGCAGTATCTAAATCCTGGGTTTTTCGATCTCTTTTATAACGGGCAATATGTGCCTGAGCTTTCCCATCGAGGATCGGGACCAATGCAAGATATTGAGGTGATGCAGGGAGTTTAAAGGATTGATTAGGAAGTTGTAAAGCCAGGTTGTAATTGGCGATGGCCTGCCCAATTTTATTTTGAAGGATAAGAAGGTCTGCTATGGATTGGTATGATTCAACGATTTCCAGGTGGTGATCAAAGTAATCGTATACTTTTTGGCGCACTTTCAAGGCTTTCTGGAAGTATAAATAGGCTGAATCGTAGTTTTTTAAGAGTTTGTGACGCTCGGCCTGGAGCTCGTAGAGGACCTGGATTTTATAAGGATTATTTGTAATACTTGAGTGGATTTCTATCAATTCATTAAGCGTAAAAGTTAGTTCCTTAATCTTTTCCTGTTTTAATAAAACAAAAGCAGAGGAATGCTTTGCCTCGATGAAATAAAGGTTCCTAATTCTCGAATTGCCTAATTTATGTTGGATTTCAAATATTCTGTTAAAACAGGACAATGAATTTTTTAGTTCGTTTTTCCTGAGATAAATTTCACCAAGACAGAATAACGCATCTATATAGTTTACTCCTTTATCGGAGTATTCATTTTTTCTTATAGAAACTAACTTTTCATAATTTTTAATGGCATTTTCATAATCGCCGATTAATGTATAGGCAGTTGCAGTGTTTCCTAAAGAAATTAAATATGCATTATAGTGCGTCGATGAATCTTTTGAAGCGAGTAATTTATATGAGCTCGAACTGTTTTGGTATGCCAAAATTGCTTCATCATATGCTCCCTTGACAATGAGCATTTCAGCAAAATTTGTTGCTGAAGACAGTGTGATAGGGTTTTGTTTTGAATAATAAAATTCTGCTTCTTTTAAAGCTAATGAAGCATAGTATTCAAAGCCTGAGTAATCTTCAGCAATAATTTTACATCTTGATAGCCCTTGCAAAGTCAGAATATGGTTATACCAATCCTTGCTTGTTTCATATTTTGGTAAAAGATAAAGAAAGATTTTCTCAGCAGAGTCAGGCTGTGTAAGATGCAAATTCACTGCTTCTTGGAATAGTTTTTCCTCCATCATTCCTGAATTGCTTTGGGTATAGCATTTCAAAATGATGGAGAAAAAACATATATAAATTCCTGCTTTTTTTACTAAATAAAAGCCTGGAAAAGATAACTGTTTCAATTCAAAATGGCGTTTATAATTTTATGATTTTTTTACTGTACACATGCTCATCAATGTTAACCCGGATAAGGTAAAATCCTTTTGGTAAAATGTCCTCTTTTTTTATTATTTTATAATTCGAATTGCCGAAAATAGAAGAGTGATTAATCATTTTTGAAAAAACAAGTGTGCCATTACTAGAAAATAGGTCAATTTTTACTTGTTGGGTCTCAAAACTTGATGGAATTTCGATATTAATTTGATCCCCAAATGGGTTAGGATAAATACCTATGGGGTTATGCTCATTGGCTCCCTGATTAACAAATGATCTAAAACCGTATCGTTCATTAGTACCGGAAGCACTAAAATGGAGGCATTCTGGGTTCCCATTGGTACAAAGGCTTCCTCGCCATACTAACTCTGTATGGAGATGATTAATACCATCTGTCTCTTCATAGAGGGAATAGTAAAGTTCCAAGCAATCATAGCCATGACTATTAGGATCAACAAAATGGATAGTATGCTCTATATACCAGATCCCGGTACTTGAAAAAACCAAGTCCTTTTTAAGAGAATCATGTTGAGTCCAAATATTTGGGATATTAGACTTTGGAAATGAAATTAATGGGATTAAATTTTGAGTAGCCGGATTTTTGAGAAAGAACAAAACATGATAACCGATTCCACGCCAGGATATTTGTGTGGATAATTCAAACAAAAAATTCATTGAAACTACCCCATATTGATTTGGATTATGAATACAACTGTCATTTTGTATGCTATCAGGATCAACCCCTTTTCCAAGGCGAATTCCCGTTGACGCTAAAAAAGAATTTTGACTATAAAGGGAAATAAATCCAATAAGGAAAAACGGTATTAGGATATTTTTTCTCATGATTTTGGAAAGTTAGAGATGAAATTATTTTTCAACAATTGATACAAGGAATTAGTCATTGATGAATATATTGGTTTTGAATAGATAACAAGTTGTGACAAGTAAGATTAATTATCTTGTTCCTATTAGACGTAATTAGTGATTTGATATCAACACATTTATCCTAATTTTTTAAAATCAATATTGTTAAGCAACGTACCTCTGATTTTCTTCGTGTTTGTTTATGCTGTGAAAAGTACCAAAATACCCTTCTTTAAGTCAAAAAAGAACCCTCCTTTTAGTCAAATTAGTAATTCAGAATGATTATCTGAGTACTTTTATTTTTTCAGGATTATTTCTGCTTAATTAAGTTAGAACTAATTTTAAACTGAAGTAATCCACCTTCTAATCCCACAAACCACCCAACCATAACATTTAAAACCCATCTCAATGAGAATAACATTTTCCCTTCTTTTCCTATTCCTTTCCTCTTTCCTCCCAGCCCAACATCTCAGCCAGACAGAAGCCCGGCAACTCATCCCCGGAGCAGAGCATATCTGGCTCAAAGCGCACAACAAACTACCCCATTATATCAAATTTGCCTCCGATAAGCTGATCCGCCGTGTTCAGTTTGATGGTTTTGTCAAAGAAAAAATGAGCTGGGATCTGAACACAGATGGCTGGCAATTTTTGCGGGAGGAAAACGATCAATTGGGCCATCACCATGAGCGTTTTCAGCAGACCTACCAGGGCTACCCTGTGGAGGGCTCCATGATCAACATCCATGCAAAGCAGGGCTGGGTATACGCGATGAATGGCGATTTTTTTGACCTGAAAAATATCTCCCTGACAGTCTCGCTTACAGAAAAACGCGCCTTGCAGGCCGCCCTGGACCATATCGGTGCGAATGCATACAAATGGCAGATTCTGCGGGAGGAAAGCCTTTTGCAGGATTTGAAAAGGGGAACCACCAAGGAAGCAGGTCCTTATACCTACTATCCCAAAGGGGAATTGGTAGTAGCACCGGTAGGGGGTGATTTTGAAAAAGGCGAATACCGCCTGGCGTGGAAGTTTGACATTTTTGCGCATGCACCTTTAAGCAGGGACTATGTCTTTGTAGATGCTGCGAATGGAAAAGTGTTGTTTAAATTGAATCGAATCCACACAGTGGATGTGGTGGGCACAGCCATGACAGGCTATAACGGGACGCGAAGCATCGTAACGGATAGTGTGGCGGTAGGCCAATACCGCCTGAGGGAAACAGGCAGGGGAAATGGTATTTATACCTGGAACCTTGGCAATACGACCGACCCTGCCAATCAGGTTGATTTTGTGGATGCAGATAATATTTGGAACAATGTCAATGCGAGCCTGGATCAATTTGCCACAGATGCCCATTGGGGCGCAGAAATGACCTATGATTATTTTCTGCTGAGGCATGGTCGCAATAGCATTGATGGAAATGGTTTTGCGATCAATTCACAGGTTCATTATGGTGCCTTTACTACCCAAAATGCTTCCTGGAACGGCAGCACCATGAATTATTATGATGGAAATGGCAGACCTTTTACTGCCCTGGATATCGCCGGTCATGAGATCTCTCATGGTCTCACGACCTATTCTGCAAACCTGATTTATCAGAATGAGTCTGGCGCTTTGAATGAATCATTCAGTGATGTCTTTGGCAAAGCCATCGAGCGATGGGCGCGCCCGGGAAATTTCAGCTGGAATATCGGGCAGGATATGAATTTTGTGATCAGGGATATGGCGGATCCCAACCGCTTTAACAATCCCCGCAACTACCTGGGCACAGACTGGTACATCGGCACCGGCGACAATGGCGGCGTGCATACCAATAGCGGTGTGCAAAACCACTGGTTTTATCTGCTATGTGAAGGAGGCACAGGAGTCAATGATTTTGGCGATGCATACAATGTGTCAAAAATCGGCTTTGATACCGCCGCAAACATTGCTTTCCGCAACCTGACGGTATACCTCACCAATAATTCTTCCTATGAAGATGCTGCATTTTATGCGATAGAATCTGCTAAAGATTTATATGGAAACTGTGGCAGAATACATGAAGTGGTGCAAAATGCCTGGCATGCCGTGGGAATCGGAAAACCTTTTTCATCTGTCCCCATATCAGATTTTGGTGCCCAAAAAGTGGAGATATGTTCAGTTCCCTATATTGTTAATTTTAAGGAAAAGACCTTGGGAGGATCAAGCTATATGTGGGATTTTGGAGATGGAAACAGCAGCTCTCTTGCCAATCCGAATCATACCTATGCGGCTCCGGGTGTTTATACGGTAAGTCTATCCATCAATGGCTATTGTGGAGGCGCAGATTCACTGACGAAAAATGCTTTTATCCAGGTAAACCAGGCTCCCGCAGCTCCGCTTGTCGCCCACTCCAGCGTCACCGTAAATTGTCTCGGCGATGCGATCCTTCGCGCCTCAGCCCCCAATAATCTGCTTTGGACAGATCAGGCCGATCAACTCCTCAGCAAGGAGGACAGTGTTGTGATTTCGGGCGTTGTGGGAAGCAGCACCTACTATGTGCAGCATGTGGTCGAAAATGCGAGTATCCAGGCAGGGCCTGTAGATGGTGATTCTGTAGGACCCGGTACCTTTTTTAATAACCAACTTCCGCAGGGATTGCTTTTTGATGTCCTGGATGAAATACGCATCAAATCCGTTTTAATCAACGCCAGTGCGGCAGGCACCCGCACCATTGAGATAAAGCAAGGCAGTAAGCTCATAGAAAGCGTCACGGCCAGTTTTCCTTTGGGAAAAAGTCGGATAAACCTCAATACGATTTTGTCTCCGGGCAGCTATGAGATATTGGGAACCAATATGGGTATGTTTTGCAACAATGGCGCAGGCATTTCCTATCCCTATACCGTTCAGGATTTGATTTCTATCAATACCTCTACCGCCGGAAATACCTTCTATTGTTTCTTCTATGATTGGGAGGTGGCTACTTTTTGCAAAAGTCCCAAAGTGCCTGTACATGTTCAGGCGGTGGTTCCGACTCCCGTGCTGAGTCAATCTCAGCTGAGTCTGGGCTGCGGCGATGCCGCCACCATCATTGCTTCAGGAAGCAATGGCGTCTCCTGGTATGACAGCTTCAATAAGCTGGTTTATCGGGGCGACAGCCTGCGGCTGAATGGGGTTAAGAGCTCTACCACCTATTTTGCCCAAACAGAATTGGAAGGCCCTTTACAAAAAGTCGGACCGCAAAATTCCAATAGCCTGGGTGCGGGAAGATACTTTTCGGATGCTGCCCAGAGAGGGGTGTTTTTTGATGTACTGGCACCCCTGCGGTTTCATTCGGTTTGGGTAGACGCCGGAAGTTCAGGTAGCCGAATCATCAATATAGAAGATGCCTCAGGAAGTCTGCTGCACAGCCTGAATGTAAATATTCCTTCCGGTCAGAGCCGGGTCAATCTGGATGTAGAACTTGAGCCAGGTAGCTATTTTATCTGGGGAACCAACATGGATTTGTTCCGAAACAGAGCCAATGGCGGTAATTTTTACCCCTTTGATTTGAATAACCTTATTTCTATCACAGGTTCAGATGTGGGCCCCTCGTTTTACTATTATTTTTACGATTGGGAAGTATCAACTCTTTGTAAAAGTCCTCAGGTTCCGCTGAATATCACGGTATCTCCTTTGGCCGTACCAACGGTTAGTGGAGGCGATAGCGTCTGCTATGATGCCAGCGCTACACTCCAGGCCTCAACTGGCGGAGCCAGTTGGTATGATGCCAACGGCAATTTCCTGGCCGCAGGCTCATCTTATACCACAGCCGCCCTGCGGGCAAGCACCACCTATTTTGTGCAAGGTGAAAGCGCAGAAGCGCTTCAGCAGGTCGGGCCGCTCGATGCTGCTGCCGTAGGCAATGGAGGCTACCATAACTCGCCTTCTCAGGCCTGGCTCGAATTTGACGTGCAGCAGCCCATCAGGCTCAATTCGGTTTGGGTGGATGCCGCCACAGCGGGTGTGAGAAATATTTTGATTCAGGATGGCCTGGGCAATTTGTTGCAGACGGTGTCTGTATCCATCGCCGCAGGCGCAAACCGCCTTCCACTAGGGATCACGCTGGGAGCAGGCAGCTACCGCATCGGCGGTTCCAATATGAACCTTTTCAGAAATAGCGTGGGGGGCAATTTCCCATATGCCCTTTCTAAGCTGGTTTCGATTACTGGGACCAGCAATGGCCCTGGTTTCTACTTCTACTTTTACGATTGGGAAGTGCAGACACAAGCCTGCGCCAGTCCTCAAATAGCCGTCCCACTCGCTGTGCGTGCAGCTTTCCCCGCCGACTTCAGCTTCACCCAAAATGGGCCGCTGCTAAACTTCAGCGATAAATCTCCAGCCGCCCAGGCCTGGCAATGGGACTTTGGCGACGGCAACAATTCTCCTGATCAAAATCCGTCGCATCTGTACGATGCTTCCGGGACCTATATCGTCACTTTGACGATAACCCATGGGCCTTGCACAAGCGTGCATAGCGATACAGTGGTCGTAGAGCCCGGCGTCGGGATCGGCGAGCTCGCCACGAAGAGCTTCCAGCTCTTCCCCAATCCCGGCAACGGACAGCTCCGCGTCCGCGCAGAGGCGCTGCGCAGCAGCGAGATGCAGGTGATCGTCTACGACCTGACGGGTCGGCAGGTCTATGCTTCGGCCATGAGAGAAGCGATTTTCTTTGAAGAAAAAATAGACATCAGCCATTTGCCCTCAGGCAACTACTTTGTCAAATTGCGCGTGCAGGATGCGCAGATAATTCGCAAATATGTTTTGATAAAGTAATTCCGAAACACGAAACCCGAAACACGAAACCCGAAACCCGAAACACGAAACCCGAAACCCGAAACCCGAAACCCGAAACCCGAAACACGAAACACGAAACACGAAGCACTCTTCTATTATGAGAACCTATTTTACCTTCTTTTCCATTTTCCTCTTCAGCGGCATGACTTCCCTTTTCGGGCAGGCCACTGCTGATTTTGATGCTTTTCCCTTGTCACAATGTAACCCTCCCTATGAGGTGACATTCCAAAATCTTTCACAGGGCGATACGGCCTCTTTGTGGGATTTTGGTGATGGGAATACCAGTACTTTTGGTAGTCCGATTCACCTATATACAACCACGGGTAGTTTTACTGTCACGCTGATCAGCTATGGTCCGGGCGGAAATGATACGCTTGTCAAAAGCAATTATATCACCACAATTGCTCCTCCGGCTAATCCGGCGGTCAACCAACTGTCCGATACGGTTAATTGCGGCGCTGCCACTCGTTTTGTAGCTACAGGCGCACCAGAGCTTGTCTGGTATAGCTCGACTGACAATGTGGTCGCCAGGGGCGATACCCTGGATTTGCCCGTCGTGACCAGTGATGTAAGCTTTTTTGTGCAAAGCGAAATAGAAAGTGCTCCCATGAAAGTGGGGCCTGTAGATCCCGACTCTGTCGGTGGAGGGGGCATTTTTGCCGGAAACCAAGGTTTGGTTTTCAATGTGCTCGGAGACATCAGACTGAAGTCTGTGCTGGTGGAAGCCCAGGGCGCGGGCATCCGCGATATAGAGTTGCAGGATACCTTTGGTGTTATTTTGCAAACCATCTCTGTCTTTATTCCCGACGGCAAAAGCCGCATTTACCTCGACCTCGAGCTACAGGCGGGCAACTACCGCCTGATGGGAAATCAGATGAATTTGTTCAGAAACAACAATGGCCCGACTTATCCTTATGAGATTCCCGGTCTGGTAGAGATCGTCAACTCTACAGCAGGGCCTGGATTTTACTATTTCTTCTACGATTGGGAAGTGACGACTTTTTGCCGCAGCAGCAAAGTGCAGGTAGATGTAGTCGTCAATGAGATCGCTGCTGCGACCATCACTTCAGATACCGTGACTGTAGGTTGTGGAAATGGAGCAGAGCTGGTAGCGAGCGCTTCCAATGAAGTGTATTGGTATGATACCGCTGATGCGGAAATCAGCCGTGGCGATACCCTTCGGCTTCCTTTTGCAGGAGGTTCCGGCTATTATTATGCAAGGAATGTGGACCAAAGTGCTTCTTTGAATTTTGGCCCTGCCGATCCCGACTCCCTCGGAAATGGCGCTTTCCTCACGCTTCCTGCTGACAGATGGCTCCTTTTCGATGTAGCTTCCAACATCACACTGAAGTCTGTTTGGGTGAATGCGGATGCTGCGGGAAGCAGGGACATAGAGATTGTAGATGATAATGGAAATGCTGTTGCTACGATTACAGCCATGCTTCCGGCGGGCAAAAGCCGCCTAGCTCTCAATGCAGAATTGGGCCCCGGCTCTTACCTGATCGGTGGAAGCAACCTGGGCTTGTTTAGAAATGATAGCATAGCTACCGATTATCCTTACAGCATCGCAGGCCTGGCGTCTATCACCGCCTCCAGCGATGGGCGCGACAAATACAACTTCTTCTATGATTGGGAAGTCACCACGGCTTGTTTCAGTGCCAAAGACTCTGTCTATCTGGAAGTCGATCCCGGTCCTGTTCCGACCGTGACACCCGCTTCAGTGACCGTCAACTGCGTGGACAATGCACAGTTTATCGGCACAGGCTCCCATGTGGTATGGTATGACCAGAATAGCAAGCTCATCCATGAAGGCGATACGCTGAACCTGACCAATGTAACGGCTTCTGCAAGCTATTTTGCCAGAAATATAGACGAAAGCGCCAGCATGAATGTCGGACCGATAGATGGTGACTCTATCGGAAATGGCGGATACTTCGCTGGTTTTGGCAATGCCGGATTGGCATTCGATGTATTTACGAGCATGAAGCTGAAGTCTGTCTGGGTGGACGCCGATGGCGCAGGCATTCGCAATATCAACCTGCGCAATGGCAATGGCCAGGTCATTCAGACCATTTCTGCCAATGTGCCGAATGGCAAAAGCCGTGTCATCCTGGACCTCGAACTCGATCCCGGCAGCTACGAGCTGGCAGGTGCGGGTCTGAACCTTTTCAGAAATACCGATGGCTTTAGCTATCCTTACAACCTGGCTGGTGTGATGTCTATCACAGCTCAGGTAGGCGGATTTGGTGGACCTGGAGGAGGCCCTGCCTACTTTTTCTTCTACGATTGGGAGGTGAGCACTTTGTGTAAAAGTGACTCAGCAGCTGTGACTGTAACAGTTAATGCCATTCAGCCACCTACGGTGGCCATGGCCACCGTCAGCATCCCCTGTAAAGGTACAGGCAGCATCTCTGCTACAGCCTCCGACCATGTCGTATGGTATGATGCCAATGGCAGCAAGGTTTTTGTCGGGGACACCCTTCAGCTTCCTTCCCTGTTGAATTCTACAACCTACTACGCCCGCAATGAGACAAATACCTCATCTGTGTTGGGTGGACCTTTGGACAATACTTTTGGTGGTGGCGGCTTTTTCAATAATGCAGCGCAATATCAGATCTTTGATGTTTTGCGCGCCGGACAGCTGCGCTCTGTAAAGGTATATGCCGGCAGTGCCGGCAACCGGACCATTGAATACCGCGATGCGGGAGGAAATGTGATTGAGTCTGCCACGGTATTTGTTCCGGCAGGAGAGAGCACCGTGAGTTTGGGCTTTTCTCTACAGGTGGGCAATGATCAGCGCCTCGGCATCAGCGGAAACCAGGTGGATTTATACAGAAATAACAACAATGCTTCTTACCCCTATGCGGTAGGAACCTACGCCAATATCACCCGCAGCAGTGCTGGTGGCCCCAATGCAACCAACTTTTACTATTTCTTCTACCAATGGGAGATCGGTGATCTCGGCTGCAGCAGTGCCGCAGTGCCTGTCACAGTCAATGTGATGCCCCTGGCAGCACCCACCGTCACAGCAGCCGATACGGTCTGCTACGAAAAAAGCGCCAGCTTTACGGCTTCTTCTGCTTCTGCCAGTTGGTACGATCCCAATGGCAACTTTTTGGGAAATGGAAAAACCATCAGCACGCCGCCCCTGACGGTCGGAGGTACTTATACTGTGCGCGGCGAAAGCGTGGAGACGCCTATTTTTGTGGGGCCATTGAATGGTGCTTCGGTAGGCGGCGGCGGCTACCACAACCAGGCCTTTGAAGCAAGGCTGGAGTTTAGGGTGGATGTGCCTTTGCGCCTCAACTCTGTGCAGGTGGATGCAGGAAGCGATGGCGTGAGAGACATCGTACTGGAAGATGGCGCGGGCAATACCCTGCAGACGCTCAGCGTCTTTATCCCCGCAGGCGTAAGCCGCGTGGGGCTTGGGTTTGAGTTGCAGCCTGGCGATTATGCCCTTGGCGGTGCCAATATGGATCTTTTCCGCAACAACAATGGCGCTGTGTATCCCTATGAAGTCCCTGGAGTAGTGTCAATTACCGGAACCAGTGCTGGTGCTGCTTTTTACTACTACTTCTATGATTGGGAATTGCAGGCATTGCCTTGCGTGAGCAACGATGTGAGCTTTAATGTATTTGTCAATCCGCAGATCGTCTCCAATTTTTCCTATGTGCAAAATGTGGCTGTAGTCAATTTCAACAACCTTTCCCCACAGGGAAATCGTTGGAAGTGGGACTTTGGCGATGGCAATACTGCCACCACCCAAAATGCTGCGCATGTCTACAATGCCTCCGGCACCTATGTCGTCACCCTGACGATCTTTGAAGGCGCTTGCGAAGGGGTCTTTTCAGACACCGTGATCGTGCCTTCCGGCATGTATATAGATGAGCTGCTCAACAGCAGCTTTACGCTCTTTCCCAATCCGGGAAGCGGAAGCTTCACCGTAAAAGCCGAATCCCGGCAACTCAGCGATATGCAAGTGGTCGTTTACGACCTCGCAGGGCATCAACTTTTTGCCACTGCCATGCAGAAAAGCACGGCATTCGAAGAAACCATTGACCTTGGCAGCTTTTCCGCAGGCACCTACCTGGTACAATTGAGGGTAGATGGCGCGCAGATTATGCGTAAATACATTTTGACCAAATAAAAATCGTTCCTGGTTCCGAAACTCGAAACTCGAAACCCGAAACCCGAAACCCGAAACTCGAAACTCGAAACCCGAAACTCGAAACCAGGAACAACCTCCCCCCATGAATCATATTTTCACCTTCTTTTTTTTCCTCCTGGGAAGCATGACTTCCCTTTTTGCTCAGCCAGTGGCTGATTTTGGCGGTTTCCCGCTTACACAATGTAATCCTCCCTATGAGGTGACTTTTGAGAATTATTCTCAGGGAGACACCGCCTGGCATTGGGATTTTGGCGATGGAAATACCAGTTTTTTCCCCAATCCGATACATCTATACAGCTCGACGGGCACCTTTACGGTGACCCTGATAAGCTATGGCCCTACAGGCTCTGATACCCTTGTTCGCAGCAATTATGTCACGACGCTGGCACCGCCTGCTGACCCCTTTGTCAACTTGTTGTCAGACACGGTCAATTGTGGCAGTAGCGCCCGCTTTGTGGCAACTGGCGCAGCGGAGCTCGTCTGGTATGACCAGACAGATCATATCGTCTCTGTCGGAGACACCCTGGATTTGCCCGTAGTGACCCAAAGTGGCACTTTCTATGTGCAAAGTGAAGATGAAAGCGCGCCCATGTTTGTGGGCCCGAAGGACCCCGACTCAGTCGGGACCGGCGGCAATTTCAATGGCGATCAGGCCATGATTTTCAATGTGCTGGGCGATATCCGCCTCAAGTCTATTTTGGTGGTGGCACAGGGCGCGGGTATCCGCGATTTTGTGCTGGAAGATACTTTTGGGGTGATTTTGAAAACGGTTTCCGTTTTCATCCCTGACGGCAAAAGCCGTCTGTACCTCAACCTGGAATTGCTTCCAGGCAATTACCGCCTGCGCGGCAATGGCGTCAACCTTTTCCGCAACAACAATGGGGGCACAGCTTTTCCCTACGAAATCCCTGGCTTGATAGAAATAACAGGCTCTACAGCCGGAAACGGCTTTTACTATTATTTTTATGATTGGGAAGTGACGACTTTTTGCAGGTCAAATAGAGTCGCGGTGAATGTGGTCACCCATGGTATTACCCCTGCTGCCACGGCTCAGGATACCGTCACAGTAGCCTGTGGAAGCCCGGCCGAATTGATTGCTACAGCGCCTTCGGCGGTTTATTGGTATGATTCATCGGATGAAGAAGTCGGTCGTGGCGATACCCTTCGCCTGCCTTTTGTCGGAAATTCCGGCCACTATTATGCCCGCAATATAGAGCAAAGCTCTGCTTTTCATGTTGGACCGGCAGATCAGGACTCTCTGGGCAATGGCGCTTTTTTCAATAGCATAGAGAATTCCTGGCTGTATTTCAGGGTCAGCGCGCCTATCACTTTGCAGTCTGTATGGGTGCAGGCGGATGTGGCGGGAAATCGCTCTTTTGAAATAGTAGATGGAAATGGGGATGTGGTGGAAAATGTCAGGGCAATGCTGCCAGCTGGCAAAAGCAGAATCGCTCTCAATATAGAATTGGGTGTTGGCAGCTACCAGATTGGCGGAAGTGCGCTGGGCCTTTTTCGCAATGAAAATGTAGCTACTTCTTATCCCTACAGCCTGGCAGGCGTGGTATCGATCACAGGCTCCAGTGCGGGCCGCGATTTTTACAATTTTTTCTATGATTGGGAAGTGAGGACGCTTTGCCAGAGCGAGGCAGATTCTGTGTACCTGGCGGTGGATCCGGGGCCGGCACCTGTGTTGAATCAGGATTCGGTTGTGCTTAATTGTGCAGATGATGCACTTTTCATCGCTACGGGTACGGATGTGCTTTGGTATGACCAAAACGATATCGTCATCGCCGCAGGCGATAGCCTGAAGCTGCAGGATGTGGCGATTTCCGCCACTTATTACGCCAGAAATGTGGAAGCCGGTGTGGCTCAGACAGTAGGCCCATGGAATGCGGCTTCTCTGGGTAGGGGAGGCTATTTCAACATTCCTTTCCCGACCGGCCTTCAATTTGAGGTGTACAGTCCGATTCGCCTGCAATCTGTGTGGGTAGACGCCGCCAGCAGCGGCAATCGCGACATCATCCTCAATGACGGAAATGGCAATCCTTTGCAAATCAAAACGGTCAATATCCCTGCCGGAAGAGGTCGTATAACGCTCGATCTGGAGCTTGAGCCAGGTATCTATGAGTTGGTAGGGGCAAATATGGATTTGTATAGAAGCACAGATGGTTTTGCATTTCCCTATACCCTTTCAGGGCTTATGGCAATCACCGGTCAGGTAGGATTTGGCGGAGGACCTGGAGGCGGTGCCGCCTATTATTATTTTTATGATTGGGAAGTCGCGAGTTTGTGTAAAAGTGATCCTGTAGCGGCTACCGTTAGGGTTCTGCCTTTGGCATCGCCGACCATCATATCTCCAGATACGCTTTGTTATGGCGAGCAGGCTGTCTTTACAGCTTCTTCTGCTTCTGCCAGCTGGTATGGTCCCAATGGTGCGTTTTTGGGTTCAGGAAAATCCATCCAAACTTTGCCCCTGACCACAGGAGGTACTTTTATAGCCAAATCAGAAAATGCAAGCCCCTTGCAAAATGTGGGGCCATTGAATGGCAATTCGCTGGGAGCAGGAACCTACAATAGTCCTCAGTTTCCAGCTTATCTGCTGTTTACTGTATATGCGCCTGTTCGGATAAATTCCTTTTTGGTAGACGCGGGTCTGGCAGGCCAAAGGGACATTGAATTGTTGGATGGCGCAGGCAATCCGATCCAAACGCTGAGCGTTTTTATCCCTTCTGGCCGCCGGCGTGTGGCTGTGGGGCTGGAGTTGCAGCCCGGGACTTACGCCATCGGCGGCACGGGGCTGGACCTTTTCCGCAATACCAATGGCGCTATTTTTCCCTTTGAAATACCCGCATTGCTATCCATCACAGGCTCTACCGGAGGCCGTCCGGGTGCACCGCTTTACAATTATTTTTATGATTGGGAGGTGCAGGAACTGCCATGTAGCAGCAATGATGTGTCTTTTGATATTTTTGTAAAACAGCAGCTCAGGTCATCCTTTACCTACCTGCAAAATGTCGCTGTGATCACTTTTACCAATACTTCTTCTCAGGGGACATCATACCTATGGGAATTTGGTGATGGAAATACTGCGACCACCCGCACGGCTTTGCATACTTACACGGCTTCGGGAACCTATACGGTCACTTTGACTGTGACTGATGGCGGGTGTAAAGCGGTTTCAAGACAAACGCTGGTGATCCCCAGTGGCGTCGCCATCGATCCGCTTTGGGCAAAAAGCTTCCAGCTCTTCCCCAATCCCGGCAACGGCCACTTTACCGTGAAGGCAGAAACAGGCCAGCTAAGTAATATGCGAATCCTGGTATTTGACTATACCGGCAGGCAGATTTTTGCTTCCGATTATAGGGAAACAGCTACTTTTGAAGAAACAATAGATTTGAGAGATCAGCCTGCCGGAAGCTATTTCCTTCAGTTTCAACTAGGTGACTCCCGGATTATCAAAAAGTATATTTTGATTAAATAGCCGATTGGGCAGCGTTCGTGATTTGCAGTTCCTGGTTTGTGTTTATCTTTAGGTTTTAACAGCCAAAGAATCCAGGCAAAGAACTTCGAATCACGAACTTTTTTACTCCAAACCGACCACACATGAAAGCAATACAGCTACTTTTTATCTTGTTTATGGGGGGGGGCGCTGCATTTGGGCAGGTCGTAGCCGATTTTTCAGGCTATCCGCTCAGAAGTTGCAATCCTCCTTATGAGGTTACTTTTGAAAATTACTCCCAGGGAGATACCGCCTGGCATTGGGAATTTGGGGATGGAAACACCAGTTTTTTTCCCAATCCTATCCACCTCTATGCTTCAGCGGACACCTATACGGTGAAGTTGATCGCCTATGGGCCTGGGGGTACAGATACCCTCATCAAAACGAATTTCATCCTGGCTTTGCCTCCGCCTCCGAGTCCTACGCTTAACAAAATCGCAGATACCATCAACTGCGGAAGCGGTTCTCAGTTTATCGCGAGCAGCTTGCATGAGACGGTTTGGTTTGATGTAAATAATAACGAAATCGCCCGAACCGATACCTTTAATCTGCCCTTTTTAACTTCTCCAGCTACTTACTATGTGCGTAGCGAAGATGTGGGTACACCCCAGCATCTGGGACCTTCGGGTCATCTCGACATTGGAAATGGGGGTTTTTTTAATGCCAACCGGGGGCAGATTTTTAATGTGTACTCAGACATCATTTTAAAATCCGTTTTGGTAAATGCGGGTACTGCTGGTAACCGCACCATTGTGTTGCAGGATACTTTTGGAGTTATCCTCCAAACCATCAATGTATTTATTCCCGCAGGGATAAGCCGTGTGCAGCTTAACCTGGAATTGCTTCCCGGTAACTACCAGCTGATGTGTAACAATGCCAACCTTTGGCGCAATAATGCCGGTTTCCCGGCCTATCCTTACTCATCTACCGGTCTGGTAGAAATCGTCGGTTCCACGGCCGGACCGGGGTTTTATTATTATTTCTATGATTGGGAAGTCAGTACATTTTGTCGGAGTGGCTCACAAAGGGTAGATGTGGTCGTAAATGGTGTTGCGCCTCCCTTTATCAGCACAGATACCGTGACGGTAGGCTGCGGAGCTGCGGGGCAGCTTGTGGCCAGTGCGCCCGATGAAGTAAACTGGTATGATGCATCCGGCGCGGCCATACATATTGGCGATACCCTCAATGTGCCTTTTGTGGGGGGGACTTCCACCTATACAGCCCGCAATATTGCGGAAAGTGCAGTCCTCAGATTAGGACCTAAAGACCCTGACTCTGTAGGTACAGGAGGGATATTTAATAGCCCTTTCCCTGCCTTTTTGGAATTTGATGTCACCACCAACCTCCGACTGAAATCCGTCATGGTGCTCTCTGGGGGCGCGGGCTTGCGAGATATTGACCTGCTTGATGGATCGGGTTCGCTGATCCAAACGATCTCCGTATTTATCCCCAATGGCCGCAGCAGGGTGGCATTAAACCTTGATCTTGCGCCCGGCTCCTATCAGTTGGGAGGGGACTTGCTCAACCTGTATCGCAACACCAATAGCGCGGTGAATTTCCCATTTACCATCCCCGGACTGGCATCTATTACGGGCACCTCCAACGGTGGCAACCTCTACTACTTCTTTTATGACTGGGAGGTAGCTGTCGTTTGTATCAGCAATCCCGCTTCGGTGGTATTGGAGCTGGAGCCGCCACAGGCGCCTATATTGAATCAAGTGGTTGATTCAGTGAGTTGTGGAGGTGGCGCGCAATTTATTGCGATGGCTCCCAATCCCAATCATTGGTATGATTTGAGCAACAACAAAGTGTTTGTTGGAGATACGCTTGATTTGCCTGCGCTGACCCAAAATACAAGCCTGCGGGTCAGGTCAGAAGCAGAAAGCCTTCCCACAAAAGTGGGCCCAGCCAACCCCGGCCTGCTCACGGGTGGAGGGCATTTTTCCTTTAATCAGGGAGAAACCTTCACGGTCTATGCTGATATGAAGCTCAAATCAGTACTGCTGGACGCAGGCTCTGCGGGAAATAGAGACATTGTGCTGGAAGATGGAAATGGCAATTTTCTACAGACTGTGACTGTCTTTGCGCCCGCGGGCAGAAGCCGCGTGCAACTTGACCTGGAGCTTGCTCCGGGATCCTATCGCCTGATGTGCGATGGCGGTGACCTTTGGCGCAATACCGCCGGAGCCTCTTATCCCTATTCCGTTCCCGGACTGATAGATATCACAGGCTCCACCGCTACGCAGGCAGGCTACTTCTACTTCTTTTATGATTGGGAAGTAGTGGCCATTTGCAAAAGCGGTTTTGTACAGGTAGATGTGATTGCGGATGAGCTTGCTGCTCCGGTTATCAGCCAATCGACCTTGAATGCGCCTTGCGGCAGCCCGACCTTTTTTGATGCTGCTGCTCCCAACGATATTTATTGGTACAATAGCTTAGGAACAGAAATCGGAAGAGGTGACAGCCTGCATATTCCTTATGCGCTGGCTTCCGGTAATTATTATGCTGCGCAAAAAGCCATCAGCGCTACCCTACAGTTGGGGCCTTTGGATCCCGACTCTTTGGGAAGCGGCAGCTTTATCAATACACCAGCCGAAGAATGGCTGGAATTTACGGCTGAGGCTGAGATTGAAATTCAATCTGTCTGGGTAAGAGCTAACAACGCAGGGATGCGTGAGATCGAAATACGGGAAGCAAACGGCATCCGTGTCACGCGCAGATCGGTGATGATCCCAGCGGGCAAAAGCAGGGTAAATCTGAATATTCAGTTGCCACCAGGCGATTACCTGATCGGCGGCAGCAATTTGAATTTATTTGCCAATGACAATGCCTTCAATGTTTTTCCCTATACCCTCGTAGGTATCGCCCGCCTAACGGGTTCCAGTGGTGGCTCCAACACCTACAATTTCTTCTATGATTGGGAGTTGGCAGCGATTTGCAGCAGTCCGAGAGATTCTGCCTATCTTTTCCTGGACCATGCCCTTTTGCCTGCTGTTTCGCCCAGGTCTGTTACCCTAAACTGTGTAGACAGTGTGCAATTTGTGGGGAGCGGAGTCAACGTGATGTGGTTTGATCAAAACGGTGATTTTCTGGCTGATAGCGATACCCTCAAGATCAATAGGGTGAAAAATCCAACGACTTATTTTGCGCAAAACATCAGCCAAAGCCCCAGCTTTTTTGGCGGACCCAAAGATGGAGATGCGATAGGAGGAGGAGGCATGCATAATGCTGCATTCTTATCCCAATTATATTTTACTGTCCTGGCAGACATTACGCTTAAATCTGTATGGGTAAATGCTGCCAGCGCAGGCGTCAGAAATATTTTTCTGGCAGATGGCATGGGCAATCCTTTAGACACCCTTTCCATCAACATTCCCGCAGGTCCTGGCAGAGTCAGCCTGGACTGGACGCTTGCGCCGGGTGATTACCGCATCGGTGGCATCGGTATGGATCTTTTCCGAAATAATGCAAATGTCAATTATCCTTATGATGTAGCTGGCTTGGTCAGCATCACTACTTCCAATGTGGGAGGAGGATTCTATTACTATTTCTATGATTGGGAATTGGGAGCAAGCTGTGAAAGTGCTCAGATCCCCGTCACGGTGAATTTTACCCCTGTAATGCCTCCTGCCGTAGTTGAAGACTCGGTTCTTATCGTCTGCAACGGTAGCGATACCTTGCTTGCCAGCGGTTTGAATACCCTTATCTGGTACAATGTTAAAGGGGATGAAATCAACAGGGGAGATTCCCTTTTTGCCCATTCATTGAAAGATACAGCCACTTATTATGTAGTGAATGAAACTTCTGGAAAATTCTTCAAAGGCGGTGCTGTAGACAATACTTTTGGTCGGGGAGGCTATGTCCAAACGCCGCTGGAGTGGATGGTTTTTGATGTATTCGAAGACGTAATCCTGAATTCGGTGAAAGTATACGCCCGCACAGCAGGCAATCGCCTGTTTCAGTACCGCGATGCGGGCGGCAATATCCTCGACTCGGTGACATTGTTTGTGCCGGTGGGCGAAAGCCGCGTTAACCTGAAATTCCAGCTACAGGTGGGAACCAATCACCAATTGGCGGTGGTCGGCAATGTGGATTTATTTAGAAACAATGCCAATGTAAGCTATCCTTATCAGATCGGTCCCTATGTGACCATCACCCGAAGCAATGCGATATTGCCTTTTGCCTTTTACCATTACTTCTATGATTGGGAGGTGGGCGATCCTGGCTGCCAAAGTGCGGCTGTGCCTGTATTTGTAGATGTGGCTCCTTTCGCAACCCCTGCTGTGATGCAGGATGACAGCATTTGCTATAATACCACAGCTACTTTCTCTACGACTGCCGGAGCTGGCGCATGGTATGGACCTACTGGGAACCTTGTAGGTTACGGTGGCAGTTTCACCACCAACCCGCTTACAGCGGGCGGCACTTATAGCCATATAGGCGAAAGCATGGAGCTCAGACAGAGTTTCGGCCCTGCGAATGCCAGTGCCGTAGGCCCAGGGGCCTACCACAATGCATCTTTCGATGCATTCCTCGAATTCACGGTAGATGCGCCCTTGCGCCTCAACTCGGTCTGGGTAGATGCCAATGTCGCAGGCATCCGGAATATCCTCCTGCAGGATGGCAATGGGACGACCCTGCAAACGATCCGGAGATTTATTCCCGCAGGTGCGGGCCGCGTGTACCTCGGGCTGGAACTCCAGCCGGGAACCTACGCCATCGGCGGCAAAAACATGAACCTCTTCCGCAACGATAATGGCGGAAGCTTTCCGTATGCGATCCCGGGCCTGGTCTCGATCCATGGTACCAGTACAGGAAATAATTTTTACTACTACTTCTATGACTGGGAAGTGCAGGACATTCCTTGCCAGAGTGATACGGTAAGCTTCGACCTGACGGTTTTGCCGCAGATCGTGCCTTTCTTCAACTATACCCAGATGGATAGTCTGGTCACCTTCAAAAATGTCTCTACGCCTACGGCTGCCAGTTGGCACTGGGATTTTGGGGATGGAGATACCTCTATCCTGAAAAGTCCTGTGCATATGTATGGCGATACCGGTCACTTTGTGGTGACACTGACGGTGAGCAATGGCGGCTGCGAAAAGCAGTTGACGGACTCCGTCTACATCGCTCCTCCGATAACGGACGGCATAGGCGAGCTGCTGAGCAGCAGCTTCCGACTCTTCCCCAATCCGGGAAGCGGACGCTTCACTGTAGAGGCGCAGGCCGAAGGCCTGCGGGAGATGGAAATACGGGTCTACGACCTGCATGGTCGTGTACTCTATCAGTCTGCGCCTCAGCGCACTGCTCACTTCCGTGAGGAAGTGGAGTTGGGCGAGCAGCCTGCCGGCACCTATATGGTGCAGTTGCGGGCGGATGGCGAGCAGATCATTCGCAGGTATGTGCTGCTGAAGTAGCATGAAGATATTTGATAAGACAGTTAGTTTGAGTTTAAGTACGAGTTGGAGTACAAGGATTTTGGTCCTCGTACTCTTACTCGTACTCCAGCTCAAACTCTCTCTTCTTCAGGCCCAGCAGGGCCTCCATCTCTCCCTGCACGCAGGGCCTCTCCTCCAGATCAATCCGGATTATCCGGAGACCAGCCAATTGCCGCTTATCGCGGAGCTTGGCTACAAGCAGCCTTTTCAGCAGGAGCAGCTCTGGCAGCAAATTCACCCCAAACTGCGGGTCGGTATGGCGGGCCATATCCTTCGGATGGGTCATCCCGAAAGCCTGGGAACAGGCCTGGGGGCTACGGCAGATATGTATCTGCCTTTGTTTTCTTTTGCCAGGCAAAAAGTGCACATCTCCCTGCTCACCGGCACAGGCATCGCCTGGGTGAGCAAACCCTATGATCGCAGCAGCAATCCCGGCAACAATGCGCTGGGCACGCACCTCAATAACCTGTCCCGCTTCGCCCTGCGGGCGGATTTTTCGGGCAAGGCTGTTATGCAGCCTTTTTTCAGTTTTTCCTATACGCATCTTTCCAATGGCCATATTCGCATCCCCAATCTGGGATACAATGTGCCTTCACTCGGCCTGGGCCTGAGGTGGCGGGAAAAAGAAGAGCCAGCTCCTTTTCTGCCCAAACTCTCTTTTCACACCCGGAAAAACTTTTTCAGCCTTCGTTTTGGATTGGGCGGCACAGCCGTCACCGCGCCCAACGGGCCGATTTATCCCGTTTACCTGGCTGCTTTCGCTTACAATCACACAACCCCCAGCTTGCGTTTTCGCTGGAAAGCAGGCATCGAAACTTTCGTCAGCTATGCTTCCTATGCCATCCTCAAAGACTATGACCAGCCCTTTCCTCAAACCCCCTGGAATGCCACAGGCATCGTCCTCTACACCGGAGGCGAACTGCTGCTGGGGCGAGTCGGTCTGGTGGCCCATCTGGGGCCTTACCTGAAGCGCGCTTTTCAGATGGATTATATTCTCTACACCAAATTAGGCCTCAAATACTACCTGCACGATCAGCACACTAATCCCAGGCATCAGCCTTTTATCGGACTGCATTTGCATTCTCATAGTGGAGAATCAGACTTTTTGGAAGTGGGATTGGGGTGGAATTTTTAGGGGAGGGGAAAGATATTCAGCCCTTGCCTATCCCTCCTGGCCTTCGGCCATCTCTTTCAATGAGGCATACCATGCCTCGCCATACTTCCGCTCCAGCGGTTCCTTCAAAAACTCAAAAATCCGCAGACCTGTTTTCTGGCCCAGCGCACAGCCTGGATCGCAGATGTCCCATCGGTCATAATTCAGGCCTTCGTTATAGCGGGTCTTGATGACCCGGATAGGGTAGAGGTGGCAGGAGACAGGTTTTTTGAAATCAATCTTGCCATCGGCATGGGCTTTTTCGATGCCGCAGGAGGCCGTGCCGTCCTTTTCGAAGACTGTGAAGGCGCATTCGCGCCCTTGTACGAGGGGAGTAGTGTACTCGCCTGTGATGTCTTTGACCCATTTGCCTTGCTGGCGAATGGCCTGTTTGCCTTTTTCGGGCAGGTAGGGCTCCACCTCAGGATATATATCCTCCAGGATTTTTCGCTCATCAAGCTCCAAAGGAGCCCCAAAGTCACCCTCCACGCAGCAAGCGCCCTTGCAAGCTGCGATATCGCAGGTGAAAACTTCTTTCAAAATTTCCTGAGAGACAAGGATCTCATCTACCAGGATGGCGCTTACATATTTTTTCTTTTTGTTGAACATGAGAGAGTCGATGATTTGCCCGTTTGGGGGAGTTAGTACAATTTCGATATGCTGTTGTTGGATGACAAAGCTAAGGAATCCCCATCTATCCCCTGCAACAAATTCACGCCTGGTTTTTTTCCAGGCATAAAAGCGCCAAATTCATCTCCCTGCTGCAAGGCAGCAGCGCCTTGCGTAGACGCCCACTTCAACAAAGTATGAAGCGACAATTCCGGATAATTTTGCTGCAGCACATGTATTTCTTCCAGCATGCGCAGGGAAGTATTGCTTGCAAGGCTGTCGGTGCCCAGACAAAGGCGGTCAGTGACTGACTGGAACCGGTGGATATCAGGTACTTTGTTGTGGATGAAATGGTTGGATTTTGGGCACAGGCAAAAGTATGCCAGCGGAAAGGCAGCGGCCAGCTCCTCGATTTCGGCCCGGCTGGCTTCCAGGCAATGCACAAAGAGAACCGGCCTATCCTGGGGAAGGTTTTCCAACAAATGATCCTGGGAGCGGCTATGCGAAAAAGAAGGCAGAGGAAGCTTTATTTTTTCGTAAAAATCAAGAAAATCACCCGTCCCTTCTTCGAAAAGCGCGCGCTCCGCGCCTGACTCCATCAAGTGAACAGAAAGCAAAGCTTTCTCCCCGGCATAAACCTTGTCGCGCAGCGCGCCCGAAACGGAATAAGGCGCATGCAAAGCCAGCGAACTATCTCCTTCAAAAGCCTTTTGCAAAGCCTTTCCTTTTTCCACAATCTCCTCAGCCTGAGCAGCATTCAAGCCGATCAGCTCCATGAAAGAATGGGTGAAAAGTTTTGAAAATTCTTTTTTGGAATCTGCCGTGAGGGCAGTATTGCAAATGTCGCCGATCGCCACCGTTCCGGTGTAGAAAGCCTCGCGCAGCGAGTCATAGAGAGCCAGTTGATGGGATTCATCAGGAATATTTTTCCTTTCCTGCACGATAGCCTGCGCAAAAGCCGTCATGCCCAATCCTTCTTTCAGCTTTCCTCGAAAAGCCGAAAGCTCCAGATGGCAATGCGCATTGACAAATCCGGGAAAAATTATTCCCTTATAGCGAATCAATCGCCTTTCTTTCCCTTCGATAGGTCGAAGGGCGACGATAGTTCCATCTTCTTCTACTTCCAAGCAATGTTCACGAAGCAGAGAGCCAGGGGAGTAGATCAAATCTGCCGTGATACGGTCCATACAATTAGGAAAAGTCCTTACCCAAAGAGCGGGTAAGTTAGCAATAAGACACTGATTTATGTAATTTTACGGAGATTATGGTGAAAAAACAGATAGATATTCGCGCCCTGGATGCGGAGGAACTTCAGCAAAAACTTCTGGAAATGGGAGAGAAGAAGTTCCGAGCAAATCAGGTATATGACTGGCTGTGGAAAAAGCATATCAGCAGTTTTGATGAAATGCTCAATGTACCCAAATCCCTTCGGGAGCGCCTTTCAGAAGCATTCAGCCTCTCCAAAGTGCAAATCGAAGATGTGCAGGTCAGCAATGACGGGACACGTAAATACGCCTTCAAACTGGCCGGTGGCCAGCAGGTGGAGGGCGTGCTGATCCCCACGCCTTCGCGGGTGACGGCCTGCATATCTTCGCAGGCAGGCTGCTCCCTGGATTGCACATTTTGTGCGACAGGCTTGCTTGACCTCAAGCATAATCTGTATGCCTATGAGATCTACGATCAGGTGGCAATCCTGCGCGCAGAGGCCGAAAAACACTATGAGCTCCCGCTCTCCAATATCGTCTATATGGGCATGGGCGAGCCCCTGCTCAATTACCGCAATGTGATGCGGTCAGTCGAGATGGTCACCTCGCCCGAAGGGCTGGGCATGTCGCCCAAACGGATCACCGTTTCGACTTCTGGCGTAGCCAAGATGATCAGGCGACTCGCCGATGATGGCGCCCGTTTTGAATTTGCCCTTTCCCTGCACGCCGCCAATGACGAGACACGCTCGCGCATCATGCCCATCAATGACTCCAACAACCTGGAGACACTCAAAGAGGCATTGCGGTATTTTTATGAAAAAACGAATACCCGCGTCACACTGGAATACTGCATCTTCAAAGATGTGAATGACTCCCTGCAGGCCGCCAAAGAATTGGCAGATTTCAGCCGCACCATTCCCACCAAAGTCAATATCATTGAGTACAACCCTTTCCCCGAATCAGGCTTTGTCAATACCACCAGAAAGCGTATGGACGCATTTATCGAGTACCTCGAAAAGGAAAAAGTCATCGTCAATGTGCGCCGTTCCCGTGGACGGGATATAGACGGTGGCTGCGGCCAGCTCGCCTTGCGTCATACGAAGTAATATTTTCGTTGAATTTTTCGAGCTTATTGTTATTTTTGAAAATTCTGTAACTAATACACAAGAATATGCTCAACATCGTACTTTTTGGCCCTCCCGGAGCAGGCAAGGGCACCCAGTCAAATATTTTGATAGAAAGACATGGACTGGTTCATCTTTCAACAGGTGATATGCTCAGGGCAGAGTTGGCATCGGGTTCGGACCTTGGCAAACGCGTAAAGGCAATCATGGATGCAGGGAAGCTGGTTTCTGATGAGATCGTGATAGAGCTGATAGACAAGCGTCTGACTGCCAATCCCGATGCAAATGGGTTTATTTTTGATGGTTTTCCAAGGACAATAGCTCAGGCCGAAGCGCTTGACCGTTTGTTGACTTCCCGATCTTTAGCTATAAGCTGCATGGTCAGGTTGAAAGTACCGGATGAAGAATTGGTAAATCGTCTGGTTTTGAGGGGAAAAGAAAGCGGCCGTTCTGATGATACAGAGACGGTAATAAGAAACCGCATTTCGGTTTACAGTGAGCAAACCCTGCCGGTGGCTGACTATTATAAAAAGCAAAATAAATTGAATGAAATTTTAGGCGTAGGTACAGTCGAAGAAATAGCTTCGAGGGTATCTGAAGTGCTGAAAGCTTACGCTTAAGTATTTTATTTTTTTAAAAATAGATTTAGCGTGGCGTGCAAACGTTGCGCTATTTTTGTTTCCCCTCCTAATGCTTCAAATAAAAGCCTGAAGTCAAAACCTGATATGCGTCAGAATAGCCATTTTCGCCCTGAATAATGATTTTCTCCTCTGAAATGGCCCCCCTTTCCCTTGAAAATTCAACCAGCAGTCTTTTGGGAGGAAAGTCTTTTTTGGGTAAAACGAGCAGCATGTTTTGGGGAAAAAGCTGAAAGAAAGCTGCTTCCTGCAGGAGCGTTTTTTGTTGATCAAAAGGAATAACAAGAGTGGCTTTTCCCTGCCCAGCAAGCAAGCGATCCAGGGACATCATCAGCTCCCGCAGGCTGAGGCTATCGCTGTGCCGGGCTGTGCGTCTTGCCTTTTGTGCGGAGCGAATGCCTTCGGAGAAGTAGGGAGGATTGCAGATGATGTGGTCAAATTTTTGGGGAAATTCCAATCGCTGAATCGCGCCCTGGCGCAGCTGCAGCCGATCCCCCCAGGGCGAAGCCCTGAAATTTTGCTGCGCCTGCGCAGCGGCATCTGCATCTATCTCCACCGCGAAAACGCGGGCTGAGGCATTCCGCTGCGCGGCCATCAGCGCCAGCAGGCCCGTGCCTGTGCCTATATCGAGGATGCTTTCGGCATCCTCCAAGCCCGCCCAGGAGCCCAGCAGCAGCCCATCCGTCCCGATTTTCATCGCGCAACGATCCTGATGGATAGCAAACTGTTTAAACTGAAAAGCAGACAATAATTTGATTTGTTAACTTGCGTCTTCGCAATTTGCGAAAATATCCGTTTTCAACTGCAAATCAGCACATCCTCTTATGGCTTCCACATTCGTAGACCACGTCAAAATATATTTCACTTCTGGTAAAGGCGGCAACGGTGCCGTTGCCTGGCGCAAAGAGCCCTATGTGCCGCAGGGCGGCCCTGATGGCGGCGATGGCGGCCATGGCGGCTCCATTATTCTCAAGGGGAGCCATCACCTCTGGACCCTTTTGGACCTGAAGTACCGCAAATTTATCAAGGCCGAAAACGGCCAAAACGGCAGCGGAGCCAAGAAAACCGGTAAAACCGGTCAGGATGAAATCCTGGAAGTGCCGCTGGGCACTTCTGTCAAAGATGCCGAGACCGGCGAATTTTTAGGCGAAGTGCTCGAAGAAGGGCAGGAACTCAAGCTCCTACCCGGCGGAGCCGGTGGCAAAGGCAATTGGGCCTTTCGCTCGCCCAGCAATCAGGCTCCTGATTATGCCAAGCCCGGCAAGCCGGGCAAAGAGCTGGTCGCCATACTCGAGCTCAAAGTGCTCGCAGATGTAGGCCTGGTAGGCTTTCCCAATGCCGGTAAATCCACCCTGCTTTCGGTCCTCAGCGAAGCCAAACCCAAAATCGGTGATTATCCTTTCACCACCCTTATCCCCAACCTGGGCTATGTGCGCTACCGCGACAACCGCTCCTTTGTCATGGCCGATATTCCCGGCATCATCGAAGGCGCTTCCGAAGGAAAAGGCCTCGGTATCCGCTTTCTGCGTCATATCGAACGCAACAGTGTGCTGCTATTCATGGTTCCGGTAGACAGCGATGACATCGTCAAAGAGTATGAAATCCTGCTCAACGAGCTGGAAAAATACAATCCTGAGCTACTCGCTACACCCCGATTGGTCGCTATCACCAAAAGCGATATCATCGATGAAGAGCTGGAAGCAGAAATGAGCGCCGAGATCGGCGACCAAATGGGTGAGTATATGTTTATCTCTGCGGTAGCCCAAAAAGGCCTTCAGGAGCTGAAGGATCGGCTTTGGGGGATTTTGCATGAAGAGGCGGGAGGCGAGAGGTGAGAAGCGGGAGGCGGGATTGTAATTATTTGGGAAAGGACTTTCAGAAAAAGAAAAATGATTTTTCGGTGCAGCACTTCCTTTAGCAGGTTGTCTGTAGGGTAAATGCTGAATTCTCTGAACCCCCATGCGCAGTTCTCTATCTACTCAATCTATTGAGCGATTGCTCCGGGCATGTAGCCGCGGCGATGGCCGCGCGCAGATGGAAGTGTACCAACGCTACCATCAGGCGATGTATCATGCTGCTTTTCGCATCCTCAATGATCCCATGGAGGCAGAAGACCAGATGCAGGAGGGTTTTATGGATGCTTTCAGCAAACTCAGTTCTTTTCGTGCAGAAGCCAGTTTTGGCAGTTGGCTCAAGCGCATCATCATCAACCGATGCCTCAACCAACTGAAAGCCAACAATCGTGGCTTCGGGCAGGAATCTCTGGAAGAACGCCATCAGGCGATAGAAGATATACCCGATAGGGCATGGCAAGCGCCAGCGGATATCGAAATCGTCAAAGACGCCATTCAGCAGTTGCCTGATGGCTATCGGACCATCCTGTCGCTCTACTTGCTGGAGGGCTACGATCACGAAGAGATCGCGCAGATCATGGGCATCAGCCCCGGCACATCACGCTCGCAATACACGCGCGCTAAGGCGAAATTACGGGAGATGGTTGTGGGAGGCGAGAAGCGAGAGGCGAGAACAGAGAGGCGAGATCAGATGCGAAACCCAAAACCCGAAACCCAAAACCCGAAACCCAAAACCCGAAACCCAAAACCCAAAACCCGAAACCCAAAACCCAAAACCCGAAACCCAAAACCCAAAACCCGAAACCCAAAACCCAAAACCCATGTTTGAAAAATACATAAAAACCCGGCGTGGGGCCTTTGATGAGGGAAGTCTTCCTGAAGGTCACGAAGCGCGCTTCGCGCAGCGGATCAAAGCAGCAAAAGCTGCTGAGCCCAGTATCACCATTCCGCTGAGGCGGATTTGGCAGGCGGCAGCAGCAGGCCTTCTGATCCTGATTTCGGTACAGACTGCCAGCTTTTTCCTTGCAAAGCAGGACCCTCTTGAAAATCAACCTCCTCAGGAAGTCCTGACAGAACTATCCGATATAGACATCTACTATGGCAGCAAGATGCGGAAAGAATCCCATCAATTGGAAGGAGAAGCCTGGGAGCAATTGGAGGTGAGTTTTTTCCTGAAAAAAGACCTGAAAGCCCTTGACAAAGAGTATGAAGAGTTGAAAATGACCATTTTACAGGAAGGGCGCAATGAATATCTGATAGAAGCCCTGATCCAGAATTATCGGGAGAGAATAGAGCTCCTGCAAGAAATTTCTAACATAATTCAACAAACAAAGACCGACCATGAGAGTGAAAAACTTCAATCTAGCTAAACTGACGCTCTTGCTTTGCGCAATGGTGTTGGTTGCAGCTTCCTCACACGCGCAGCGTGTAAGTGACAGCCGGGAAATCGGCAAAACGGTTTCCCTGCGCTCAGGGGGAAATTTCCACCTGGAATCCAAGCATTCAGATGTACGAATCCACCATTGGGATAAGGAGCAGGTGAAATTTGAGATAAAAATGAAAGCCAGTGGCAAATCGGAACGTGATGTTTCCCGGCTTTTGGGAACTATTCACTTTGATGTGAATGAAGGCTCTGAAGGCCTGCATGCAGAGGTTTGGATGGGCCCTTTCAGCAATATGAATAGCTGGGACGACCGTGCAGAATTTACCTTAAAAGACGGTACCAAAATCAGTGGAATCTACGAGTATAGCCTGGAAGTGGACATTTATATGCCCCGTGAAGCCCGGCTGAAGGTAGCGCATTCCTTTGGAAATCTGGTAATCAAAGACATGCATCGTGGAGAAATGCGCCTGGAATCTCAGCATGGCAATATTTCGATGGGTGATGCCTGCTGCCGTTTGCAAATAGATTTGGCACATGGCAACCTGGAGATGGGCGAAGCTGAAGAGCTGAACCTGGAAATGCGTCACAGCAACGCTTCTGTAGGGAGCGCGAAAAACCTGAACCTGGAAGCTCAGCACAGCAACCTCAACCTGGGGAGTGTTGGCAGGCTGGACACAGAGGCAGGTCATAGCAACCTGAGCATCGGACAAGTCAGCCAATTGAGGATAGAAAACAACCACTCCAGCCTGAAAATAGGTCGTTTACTGAAAAGCCTGGAGGCGGAATCCAACCATGGAAATATCAAAATCAAAGCGCTGCAATCCAATTTTGAATCCATTGCCGTGCAACTCAATTTTGGAGACCTGGAAATAGGCGTTGGCGGGGGTGCGAATTTTCGCCTGAATTATGAAGGACAGCATGGGCAGTTAAAGGTAGGGGATGGCTTTCGCTACGACCATAAAGGAGGCGATGAGCATGGGCATTATAAAGAGATTCGTGGCCACCAGGGTTCTGGTGGAGGTACAATTTCCATAAAAACGCAGCACGGCAACGCGGTAGTTGAATAAAATTTTATCTTTGCGCCATGGCGCAAAAACCTTCCATACCCAAAGGAACAAGAGATTTCCCGCCTGAAGTGATGCTTCGGCGGGAATTTATATTGGACACCATCAGATCGGTGTACAAAAAATATGGCTATCAGCCCATAGAGACGCCCGCTATGGAAAATTTGTCTGTGCTTACAGGCAAATATGGCGACGAAGGCGACCGGCTGATTTTCAAAATCCTCAACTCAGGAGACTTCCTGAAAAAGGCCCAACATCTGGACGATGCCCAGAAACTGGCCCCGGAAATCGCTGAAAAAGCGCTTCGCTATGATCTCACCGTGCCTTTCGCACGTTTTGTGGTGATGAATCAGAATGAGATTAATTTTCCCTTCAAACGCTACCAAATCCAGGCTGTTTGGCGGGGAGATCGCCCTCAGAAAGGTCGCTACCGCGAGTTTTTTCAGTGTGATGCAGACGTAGTCGGCTCAGATTCTTTGATATTCGAAGCTGAATTTATCAGTATCTATGATGAGGCCCTGAGCAAGTTGGGGCTCAAAGATTTCAGTATCCGCATCTCCAACCGCAAAATCCTCAACGGATATGCGGAGGCGGTGGGACAAAGTGAAAAATTTCAGGATATCTGCACAGCGATAGACAAACTGGATAAAGTAGGCGAAAGCGGTGTAAAGAAGGAGTTGCTGGAAAGAGAGCTGCCAGAGGCAGCGGCAGATCAATTGCTTCAGATGATCACTTTTGCAGGGAGCAATGACGAAAAGCTGGCGTATTTGGAAAAACTTTTTGAAAAGTCTGAGAGTGGCAAAAAAGGCATAGCCGAGATGCGGGAAGTCTTTGCCTTTCACAAGCAAATGGAAAGCTTCCGGGGCACGATTGACTTTGACCTTACGCTGGCGCGTGGTCTGACCTACTATACCGGGACGATCTATGAAGTCGTGACCAACGAAGTGCAGATGGGCAGCATCTGCGGCGGTGGCCGTTATGACAACCTGACGGGCGTCTTTGGCAAGCCCGGCTTGTCAGGTGTGGGGATTTCCTTTGGCGTAGATCGTATCTACGATGTGCTGATGGAGCTCAATCTTTTTGATGAGCGGGTGATGGATGGCATCCAGGTGATGCTCATCAATTTTGGAGGGGAAAGCCTGATGACAAGCCTCAAGGTGCTCAGCAGCCTGCGACAGGCTGGTATTTCATCCGAAATCTATCCGGATGAGGCTAAGCTCAAAAAGCAATTTACCTATGCTAACCGCAAGAACGCAGCTTTCACCCTCGCCATCGGGGATGATGAATTAAGCACTGGTAAATACCAGTTGAAAGATATGATATCGGGCGAGCAGCAGGCTTTGAGCCTGGAAGAAATTTTAGCCAGGCTAAAAGAGTGATGAGTGCTGAGTTTCGAGTTTCGGGTTTCGAGTTTCGGGTTTCGGGTTTCGAGTTTCGAGTGGCAACCCGAAACCCGAAACCCAAAACCCGAAACCCAAAACCCCAAACTTCCCCTACCCTTCCTGCACTTCCTCCGCCAGCTGCCGGACGATGTCCAAAGCTTCGCTTATATGCATGCCGATCTGGGATTGTGAAGAAAAGTGGTAACGGATAATGCCTTTTTTGTCTATCACAAAAGTTTCACGGCCAGGGATCAGGCCAAAAAGGCTTCCGCTTACCCCATAGGTTTTGCGAACTTTATTTTTGGGATCACTCAGTAGCTGAAAATTAAGCCGCCGACTCAGGCTGAAAAGATTGTGCGAATCCACCGAATCACCGCTGATGCCAATCACTTCTGCGTCGTAATTCAAAAAATCTTCATAGCTATCTCTAAAGCCACACGCTTCTTTCACACATCCGGGGGTCTCATCTTTTGGGTAAAAATAAACGACTACATTTTTTTTGCCTAAATAGTCCGATAAACGCACAGTTTCGCTTTTCTGGTTCATTAACTCAAAATCCGGGGCCGGGTCTCCTAATTGCAGCTTCGTCATTGTTTTTTTGTTTATGCAAAAATATAATAATTTGTTTTACCGTTTTTGATTAGAAATTTTTAACACATACTCTATGAAGTTATTTAAACGCTTAACCTTTCTTGTTGTCCTTTGTTTGCTGACAGCAGCCAGTGCCCTGGCACAGTGTACGCCTGACCCCAATGGGCCTACCACACCCGGGATTTACCCGGGAGACTCACTCCCTAACGGAATGATCGGGGTGGCCTACAGCCAGGAAATCCAATTGGTACTGCCGCGGGATACGACGGTTGATGTTTTTGGAACGCCTTTTTCCGCTTCCTTTTGTCAGTTTGAAGTGCTTTTCGTGAATCTTGCTCCCGGCCTTACCGCCAATTGTGATGTGCCTTCGTGCAAATGGACGATAGATCATACGCCCGGCGTTGTGAGTCGTGGTTGCATCACCATTAGTGGCACGGCTACGGATTCTGTCATGAATGATACCCTGATCGCGTCGGTGAAGATTACACCGGGTTTGATTGATTCTGCGAGAAATAATTATTGTAACACAGATTCCCTGAAGCAGCAGGCTGGCGCTCTTTGGACCATTATTCAGGGATTGCTCACTCAACCCGCCGAGATCCGCCTGGAGCTGGAGCCTTTTAATGTATCTATTGAAGAGGAGTTGCGTGCCGAAATGCAATTGAGCATTGCACCCAATCCTACCAGCGATGAAGCTTTCATCCGCTTCAACCTGCCTCAAACCCGCGAGCTTTCCATTGATCTTTATGACATGATGGGACGCAAAGTGCAGGAAATTCAGGCAAACAAAAGTTTACAAGGGCCTCAGGAACTTCGCCTGAACACAGCCCAACTGACCCAAGGTCTGTATTTTATCAGACTGAATGTGAGAGGAGCTATGCTTACCGAAAAGCTCCACATTCTCAGATAGCAAAAATTCGAGTATTTTTATAAGCGGGCAGCCATTGGCTGCCCCTTTTATCTTCCATCCGCACATTTGCACATCTGCATATCTGCTAATTTATCTTCAGCCATGCATAGACTTGTGATTCCGTTCTATAGCAAGCATAAGCTTGCCTTTTTCCTTCTTTATTTCGGGCTTTTTTGTTTGATCTCAGCTCAAAAACTCACCATCAGAGGCCAGGTCATCGACCGTTCCAATAACAAAAGCCTTAGCAGTGCTACCATCGCTATCCCTGCGTTTAACGCAGGTACTTTCTCTGCCGAAGACGGCAGCTATACCCTGACTATCTCGCCCAAAGGTGCAGATTCCGTGGAAATGGAGGTAAAATTTTTGGGATACCTCACAGAAAAAATTAAAGTCGCTGTCAATAACCAGCAAGAAATTAAACAGGATTTTATCCTCACACCAGAAGATTACCAGGCCGAAGCGGTCGTCATCACTGCTTCCAGGGGCTTTGAACAAGCCCAATCAGATGTCCCCATTTCTATCGAAGTCGTCAAACAGGACTTTGTCAACAGGCTTTCAACGCCCAGCATCAATCAGGTGATTGAGCAGATTCCGGGCGTAGACAACCTGGATGGGCAGATCAATATCCGGGGCAGCTCGGGCTATGCCTATGGCGTAGGAAGCCGCGTGATGGTGATGCTCGATGGCTTGCCCCTGCTTTCCGGCGATGCCGGATCGGCAGAACTCAGCATGGTGCCTGTGGACAACATCGCCCAGATCGAAGTCATCAAAGGAGCAAGCTCCGTGCTCTATGGCTCTGGCTCCGTCGGAGGCGTCATCAATGTGATCACAGGTCGTCCAGACGAAAAACCTACTACTTCCCTGCGTTTTCGCCAGGGTTTTTATGATAGACCCGCCAATCCGGCTTTGGATTGGGATGGTTCTTCCAGCGCGTATCTTTCTTCCGTTCACCTTTTTCATTCCCGCAGGATCGGTGATGTAGATGTGACCCTTCAAACGGACTTCATCAAAGATTCAGGCTACCGCCTGGGGACTGATAAGGAAGAATTCAGAGGCTTGCTGATGACTCGCTGGCGTCCCAAAAAGGTGCCCGGCCTCAATTTGGGCCTCAACCTGACCACCCGTTTTGACTCCAGTGGCGCGACGCTTTATTGGAGAGGCTATCATCCTGATACGACCTTTATCTTTGAGCCAGGTTCGGATGTGCCAACAAATACTTTTGTCACCGGAGGCGCATTGACGCCTACCCTGGATGGCGGAGCTACCCGCAGGCAGCTCACCAGCCGATACGCGATAGATCCTTTTATCAAATATCTGACACAGAGCGGGCATCTCTTTTGGTACCGCGGTCGCTTTCTTACCAATAAAAATGAAAACAATACCGGGCAATCTTCCCAAAATTATATTTTCTACAATGACTTCATGCACCAAAAGACCCTCAGCAAAAGGCTGAACTGGACAAGTGGTGTGACTTACACCCAATCTCAGGCGAGGGCAGATAGTCTGTACCAGGGAACCAAAAAAGGGAATTCGCTGGGCATATATAGCCAGGTGGATGGAAAATTGGGAAGATTCAACCTGAGTTTGGGAGGACGTATAGAGACGGTGCAGATAGATACCCTGGCGCGGGAAACGCGTCCGGTATTTCGCGTGGGAGCGAATTACAAAATAGCACAAGGAACCAATGTGCGCGCCAACTTTGGGCAGGCTTTCCGCGTGCCTTCTGTTGCAGAAAGGTATGCCAACACCGCAGGAGGTGGGATTTTGGTGCAACCCAACCCGACGCTCAAGTCCGAGACGGGCTTCAGTGGAGAGATCGGATTTCGTCAGGGATTTCGGTTTAAAGGCGCTAATAAGACCTTTATTCAGGGATATGTAGATGTTGCAGGATTTGTAACGGATTTGAATAATATGGTGGAGTTTGGGTTGAAAGAAGTCCTTTTTGACTTTGACCTGGCGACCCGTCAGTTGACCCGTACAGGTGTGTTTCGCACGGTGAATGTGGCGCATGCCCGTACCACCGGAATCGAAATCACCGGAGGTTTTCAGGCCCAAAAGGAAGATTTTTTCGCTTCATTAAGTGGAGGAATCACCTTACTTGATCCTGTGAATCTGAATGCGGTAGATCCTAAAAACCAACTAGAGCTTAGCACATTTGAGGATGATCTGGAAGCTGCGCAGGCAAGCGGAAATCTATTTGAACTGCTAGGCGTCATCGGCCGCCTCAATGATACCACCAAGTCGGACAATCCAGAGACCCTCAAATACCGCACGAAGACTACGGTGCGCGCCAGTGGGACCATAGGCTATGGCAAAATCAGCCTTACCTCCAACTTCCGCTACCGCAGCTTTATGGAAAGCATCGACCAGTACCTCTACATCGTCGTTCCAGACCTCAACGACTTTCGCAGAGACGTCAACCCCAACGGCAATACCGTCTTCGACTTCATCCTGGCCTATCGGCCTTCAGAGGAGAGCGAGATCTCCCTCAATGTAAGCAACGCCTTCAATGAAGAATACCTGGTGATCCCGGGCCGTCTGGCCGAGCAGCGCAAATTTACTTTGCAGTATATGATCCGCTTTTAGGCAAAAGAAAAACGTCTGATTTTACAAATAAGGAAGTCCGGATTCACAAATTCGGACTTCCTTGCTGTTTTAGGGCCGTATGTTTGGGCATCAGTCGAACATACAGCAATCAATTATTATGAAAAATTTAGAAACCGAAATCATCATTGACGCTCCCGCACAAGCGGTCTGGCAGCAACTGATGGACTTTGAAAGTTACCACCAGTGGAATCCTTTTATTCAGTCTGTAGTGGGCAGGGCAGAAGTGGGCAGTCGGATCACTGTCCGCATGATAGCGGGTGACAGAAAGGCCCAGACTTTCAAGCCTGTGGTGAAAGTATCAGACAAAGCGAAAGAATTTCGCTGGTTGGGAAGCATGGGCATCAAAGGCATCTTTGATGGGGAGCATTACTTCCTGCTGGAGGCGATATCGCCTGGGCAAACGCGCTTTGTGCAGGGAGAGCATTTTGGAGGCATCCTCCGAGGACCGATCATGAAGATGGTGGGAGAGGACACGAAGCTGGGCTTCGAGGCGATGAATTTGGCTTTGAAGAAGAGAGTAGAGAGTAGAGAGTAGAGAGTAGAGAGTAGAGAGTAGAACAAAAAAACGATTTTCCATGGAAAATACAGAAGACAAAACCCGTATGGTCCTGAAGCTCAATGCAGCTTTTTCCTCTCTGGTGGGACTGGACCTGATTATCCTCAATTCTGCCTTTATGCGGTGGATGAATATTTCGAATGACATCATCTTGCCGGTGGTAGGTCTTGGGCTGCTGCTTTTTGGGGCATCGGTATTTTGGGTGGCTTTTAGAAAGCCATTCAGTATGCAGATGCTGCGCAGCATCATCCTGATGGATATCGGCTGGGTGCTGGGCTGCATCCTTGTTGTTGCCACCAATTTGTTTGGCCTGAGTATGCTGGGCAATGAATTGGTGCTGCTCTCCGCGGTGATAGTGGCTTTGCTTGCCTATTTTCAATTTCGGGGAGAGAAGCGCTTAAAGCATTCATAAGGGAAGGATTTTCTTCCTCTTTTTTTCTTACGTTTGTGGAAAATCAGATTCCATGAGCCTAAGAAGCCTTTTTCTCCTCTTTTTTGCTTTTTCCTTTTCGTCTGCCTTTGGCCAGCATTATGGCAAAGCAGACAGCCTGCGCGGCAGTCTGGGCCCCTTGCGGGACTGCTATGATGTGACCTACTATGAGCTTGAAGTCAAGCTTAATGCAGCGCAAAAGCGCTTAGCGGGTTCCAATACTTTCCACTTCCGCGCTACGCGCAATTTCAACAACCTACAGTTTGATCTCTTCAGCAACCTGGAGATCGCCAGGATCATCTATCATGGCAAATCTCTGCCCTTTGGGCGGGAATACAATGCTGTGTTTTTGGAGTTTCCCGAAACGATCCTGAGTGGTGCCAGAGATAGTTTCACTGTTTTTTATGGAGGCACGCCCCAGGAGGCGGTGAGGCCACCCTGGGATGGCGGCATCGTCTGGAAAGAGGACAACTATGGCCTGCCCTTTTTGGGCGTATCATGCGAGGGGCTGGGGGCCAGCGCCTGGTGGCCACTGAAAGATCATCTTTCAGATGAGCCCGACAGCATGTCGATTGCCCTGATCGTGCCGGATCATCTCATCGCCGTGAGCAATGGCAACCTACGCTCCCGTACCGGGCAGGCGGGCAACTTCAACCGCTGGGAGTGGTTTGTCAGCTACCCCATCAACAGCTATGGCGTGAGCTTTTATGTGGGAGATTATGTACATTTCTCCGAAGAATATGTGAATGGCCAGAGCCGTTTTTCGCTGGATTACTATGTGCTGATGGACAATGAAGCCAAAGCGAAAAAGCATTTTGAGCAGGTAAAGCCGATGCTGAAGATATTTGAAAAATATTTCGGCCCTTACCCTTTTCCCAAAGATGGCTATGCCCTGGTTGAAAGCGACTATTGGGGCATGGAGCACCAAAGCGCCATTGCCTATGGCAATAAGTTTCAAAATTTGCCCAACTACGACTTCGACTTCATCATCGTGCACGAATCCCTGCACGAATGGTTTGGCAACAGCCTGAGTATCAAGGACCATGCTGAACTGTGGATACACGAGGCCTTTGCTACCTATGGGGAGTGGGTGTATCTGGAGGAAAGATTTGACTACGCAAAGGCCGTTCAATACGCCCTCGGCCAGCGCCGCCGCATCGTCAACCAGGTGCCTTTGGTAGGCCCTTTAGGTGTCAACTACGATGGATGGCCTGCGGCCGACATCTACTTCAAAGGCGCATGGATGCTGCACAGCCTCCGCAATACCGTCAAAAATGACGGCTTATGGTTTTCGACCTTATATGCCTTTTGTACCGAAAACCGCCTTCAATTTCTTGAAACACAGGATGTTATTGATTTTTTCAACAAAAAACTGGGCGCTGACTACAGCTACCATTTTCAGCAATACCTCTTTCACACAGATTTGCCGATATTGGAATATAAACTGACCGGCAAAGGTAAAAACAGCCGTTTTCAGTATCGCTGGGTTGCGGATGTTGAAGATTTCAGGATGCCGGTAGATGCGAGAATCAAAGGTAAAAAAATGCGTTTACGCCCCACTGCTGAGTGGCAGAAGTATGAGGCGAAAAACATCCGGAAGGATGATGTGGAGCTGGGCACGGGCGATTTTTTGTTTGATGTGAGATGGATTGAAGAATAATGCCGATGAAATACATTTTCACTTTCCTTTGCCTTCTGGCAAGCTATGGCCTTCAGGCACAGGAGGACAAAATCTACCAATGGCCCCAGGACTGGTTGGGAAGCTGGCAAGGCCAGCTCGAAGTCCGCAATGCAGGCAAAAAAGCCCAGCTTTACCCCATGCAGTTGGAGATTGCCATGACCGACACGGCAGGTCGCTGGCACTGGATACTCACCTACGGTGAGGGCGAAGGGGCGGACGTCCGTCCCTATCTGCTCATCGCTCTGGACAGCCTCAACACCCACTTTGTGGTGGATGAGCGCAACTCCATCCTGCTCGATCAGTACCTGATCGGCAACCACTTCATCAGCCGCTTTGCGGTGGATTCCACCCTGCTCATCATGGATGTGCATAATCAGGGAGATCATTTGATCTCTACGATTTTTCACGGTTCGCTCAAAGAGCCCCGCATCAGCGGGGAGGAAGTAACAGAAGTGAAGGAAGTCGCTTCCTACCCGATTGGCGGCATGCAACGCGCCATCCTGAAAAAGCAATAACTGCGGCAAAGGCCGTTTTATCTGCTTAAATCATGGGTTCATCGACTTTTTTTCTGCTCTTCCTTTTTTTAACACAGCTTGCCGGAAAACAAAGAAAAAGCTTATGAAAAAAGTAGCGCTTATTATCACTTCCCTTTTTTTTCTATTGATCCTGCATAGCTGCCTGGTGGTTTCCATCCATCCCATTGGCACTGTACATGAGCGGCTGTTTGACCGCGATCTGCTGGGCGTATGGCCAGAGGGTAAAAGTTTTTACCAATTTCAGTCTATGGGAGACAGCCTGTATTATTTGCAGATATATGGCCCGGGCTTGCTGGAGGAAGGCAGGTCAGACACCCTCCATTTTGAAGTCGGTTTGTATGAAGTGGGAGAATACCTTTTTCTGGATTATTACCCCTACGGTGATGATGACAGAAGCAGCCATTTGCTATACAAAAACTACCTGCCGGTTCACACTTTCGTCAAACTTGTCAAACATGATGCAGCGCATATAGATCTCTTTTATTTTGACTATGAGCGCCTGCGGACGCTTTTTGACCAAAACCGTATCCGGCTTCGCCATGAAGAAGTAAAGGATGCAACCATCCTGACAGATGGGACAGAGGAAATCCGGCGCTTTGTGAAGAAATATGCCGGAGATCCTGATGCTTTTGATGGGAAGACGGAATTGAGGAAAAGAAGATGAAGAAGTTTCGGGTTTTGAGTTTTTGGTTTCGGGTAACGGTGGTTTTTCACCTTGCCTTCTGGGCGGTCGTATATATTATTCTGGTTCGCCATTTTTCGATCAGCAGTGAACTGAAAGGGATTGACTACCTCTTTGGTGGCCTTTTTCAGGTGGCAGTCATGCTGCCTGTCTATGTCAATCTCTTTCTGCTCCTTCCATTTTTATTTAAAAGGAAAAAGTACCTGCTCTATCTGCTGGGGCTGGCGGTTGATGCTGCCCTTTTTCTGGGCTTTCATGGGTTTGTTTTTGAAAAACTGACCCATTGGCTTTTTCCCTCCTACTACATCATTGGATATTATGACGTCTCTCTGCTGATTGTGTATTTTTTGATATTTGTAGGCGTGACGACCTTGATCCAGCTTTCGCAAAGCTGGTTTGAGTTGGTAGAGCAAGAGAGGCGCATACAGCGCCTGGAAGTGGAGAAAGCCCGCTCAGCGCTTCAGGCGCTCAAAGCACAGATCAATCCTCACTTCCTATTCAATAGCCTCAACAGCCTCTATGCGCTCTCTCTGCGCAAGGCAGACGAACTGCCCGAAGTCACCCTCAAGCTCGCCGATGTGCTGCGCTACATGATCTACGAAGCCAATGAGAGCCTGGTGCCTTTGCAGAAGGAAGTGGATTTTTTGCAAAAATACCTGGACCTTCAGCGCCTGCGGCTACAGCCCCAAACGGAAGTCCGTTTTGAGGTAAGTGGCGATATCGATCGCCTGAAAGTCGCGCCGCTGCTCTTCATCGTTTTTGTAGAAAACGCCTTTAAACACAGCGGCAAAGCCGCTGGAAAAGGAGCTTTTGTCTCCATTCAGCTGGAAGCAAAAGCGGACAACATCCACTTTCGCATCGAAAACAGCAAAGGACCGACCGACATCGTCAGGGACGAAAAGGCGAGCGGCCTGGGGCTGGACAATGTCCGGCAGCGCCTGGATATGTTGTATCCCGGTCATGTACTTTTGATCGGGGATGAGGCAGAATGCTTTGTGGTGGATTTGTGGGTGGGAGAGGAGAGAGGGGAGAATAGAGAGGCGAGAATAGAGAGGCGAGAATAGAGAGGAGAGAATAGAGAGGCGAGAATCAAAAAAATGATCTTATGAAATGCATCATAGTAGATGATGAACCCCTGGCAGCAGAAGTTCTCAACAGTTTTGTTGAGAAGCTACCGGGCATCGAATGCGTGGCGACTTGTGCGGATGCTTTTGAAGCGCTTGCGGCGCTGCGTGTGCATGAGGTGGAGCTGATGTTTCTCGACATCAATATGCCGGGGCTTTCGGGCCTGAGCCTGCTGCGGTCGCTGCGGAGGCCGCCTTTGGTGGTATTTACGACTGCCTATGCGGAGCATGCGGTGGAGGGCTTTGAGTTGGAGGCGCTAGACTACCTGCTCAAGCCGATCGCCTTCGAGCGCTTTGCGCGCGCGGTGGAGAAAGCCCGCAGGGCTTTGGAGGGGGCGGGAAAGACGGAGGCTGTGCCTCCGGTGCTGCTGCTGAAAGCAGACAGGAAGTTGCACCGCATCCCGCTCGATAGCATTCACTACCTGGAATCGGTGGGCGATTATGTGAAAGTATTCACTGCGGCTGGCTGCATCATCGCCAAGATCACTCTCAAAAAGCTGGAAGATGAGCTGTCGGCACAGCCCTTTGTGCGCATCCACAAATCTTTCATTTGCCCTTTATCCCGGATACAATACCTCGAAGGCAATCAACTGAGGGTAGGAGAGCAAATGCTGCCCATAGGGCAAGCCTATAAAGAATCGCTTCTCCAGCGATTGGCAGAAGGTTGAGACTTTGTTTTTGTTCATAAGCTGAAAGCCATAAATTCGCAGGACAATTGCAGCCTCAATCATCTGCACATCAGCAAATCAGCACATCAATCTTATGCGTCCATATTTTGTCGGTATCTGTGGGGGAAGTGGTTCTGGGAAAACCTATTTGTTGAAAAAACTGCTGGGTTTTTTTTCAAATGAAGAAGTCACCCTCATTTCTCAGGACAACTACTACAAAGACCGTGATCAGCAACAGCGAACGGCTGAAGGCCTGATTAATTTTGACCATCCGGAGTCTGTAGACCTGGAGAAACTGGAGTTGGATCTCCATAAGCTGGTCAAAGGCGATGATATCGTAATCAGGGAGTATACCTTCAATGTGGCGGATCGTGTGCCGCGTACCCTGGTTTTTAAGCCGGCGCCGCTGGTGATTATTGAGGGGCTGTTTATCTATCATCTTCCTAAGATGAATGATTTCATAGACCTCAAGGTCTATGTCGATGCAGATGAGCATATCAAGCTTACGCGCCGATTGAGGCGGGATATAGTCGAGCGGGGCTATTCCTATGAGGATACCCTGAGAGATTATGAAAAATTTGTAGCACCGATGTACCATCGCTTTGTTTCGCCTCAGAAGCACGCTTCTGATCTGATTGTGCCCAACAACCAGCACATGGATGTGGCGATAGAGGTTTTGGCAAACCATTTGAAAACGGTGGTTTCTACGAAGGCATAAAAAAAGCCTCCCCGAAGGGAGGCTTTTCTATAAAAAATCAAATGATTTTTAGGCTTATTCAGCTGCCTCTTCAGTAGAGTCGTCGGCGCTGTCTTCAACAACATCTTCAACAACTTCTTCTACTTTAGCTTCTGCTTTTTTGGGAGCAGCTTTTTTAGCAGCAGGCTTCTTTTTAGGAGCCTCATCTTCCTGCTCGGCAGCTTCCATCTGAGCTTTCAATTGTGCAAGGGCATCAATTTCACCCAGCGTAGTCGTGCTTTGCTTCATGGTTTTGAGAGCAGCAGCCTTAGCTGAAGGACCGGCACCCGCGCTGCTTGTGCTGCGACGTTTGCTGGCAGCTGGCCTTGCGGCTGGCTTCTTCTCACCGGGGATGTCATCATTCCAGATGCGTGTGTGCGAAAGCACAAGCTTCTTAGCATCTTTGTTGAACTCAATAACCATGAATTCTGCCTGGTCGTCCACTTTCAGTTCTTCTTTGCCATCTTCTACTTTCAGGTGACGGGAAGGAACAGTTCCTTCCACACCGTACTCGAGCTCTACACGAGCACCTTTGGCGTCAATGCGCTTGATGGTACCTTTTTGGGTAGATCCAACAGTAAAGATAGAAGCGAAAGTTTCCCAAACATCTTCTGTCAGGTGTTTGTGGCTCAGGCTCAGGCGGCGGTTGTCGATGTCAATGGCACGAACAACTACCTCCAGCTCATCACCTACTTTCACATATTCAGAAGGGTGGTTGAACTTCTTGGTCCAGGAAAGGTCAGAGATGTGTACGAGACCATCGACGCCTTCTTCCAGCTCAACGAACAGACCGTAGTTGGTCATATTGCGCACTTTGCCGGTATGGCGGCTATCGACAGGGAACTTCGCGATAACTTCTTCCCATGGATCGGAAAGGAGCTGCTTGAGGCCCAGGGACATCTTGCGCTCATCGCGGTCAATGTTCAGTACCTGTGCTTCGAGTTCATCACCTACTTTGAACATCTCTGTAGGATTTTTGATATGCTGTGACCAGGACATCTCGCTGGTGTGGATCAAACCTTCCACGCCTGGGAGAATCTCCAGGAATACGCCATATTCGGCTACGGTCACAACTTTTCCTTTGACATTGGAACCTTCAGAAACGGTATCGCTGAGTGACTCCCATGGGTGGGCTGTCAACTGCTTCATACCGAGGCTGATGCGTTTCTTGTCTTCGTCGAAGTCAAGCACAACCACATTGACCTTCTGGTCGAGGTCCAATACTTCTTCAGGATGGTTGATACGGCCCCAGGAGATATCCGTGATATGCAACAGACCGTCTACACCTCCGAGGTCAATAAAGACACCGAAGTTGGTCATGTTTTTCACCATACCTTCCAATACCTGACCTTTTTCAAGGTTTTTCAGGATTTCCTGACGCTGCTCTTCCAGTTTTTCTTCTATAAGGACTTTGTGAGAAACAACCACGTTTTCGTAAGCATGATTGATTTTCACGACTTTAAACTCCATGGTACGACCCACGAAAGCGTCAAAGTCTCTGACCGGCTTCACATCAATCTGTGATCCGGGAAGGAAGGCTTCGATCCCTTCCATATCAACAACAAATCCACCTTTGGTACGACGATGTACCAGACCCAACATGATGGTGTCATGGTCGAGCGCATTGTTGATCTTCTCCCAGGTACGCATGCTTTTGGCGCGCTTGCGGGAAAGCAGCAACTGGCCCTGGACGTCTTCTACGGTTTCGATGAATACTTCAACTTCATCACCCGCTTTGAGATCGGGCATATCCCTGAATTCAGAGTTAGGCACCATTCCCTCAGATTTGAAACCGATATTCAATACGGTCTCCTTTTCCCCTATGCTCACCACGGTACCTGTTACAATTTCATTTTCATTGAATTGCTTCAGTGTGCTGTCATAAAGTACTTCCATCTCCTCACGCTCTGATCTGGTGTATTCGTCATCGTCTTTCCACCAGTCTTCGTCATCTTCATCTGCATCTGTTTTTGCAGCTGCATGCAGATCATCAGCTGAAGGGTCCTCATCGTCGGATGTAGAGTCGGTATCGCTATCATCAGCAACCGTGGCTTCCTCTTTGGCAGCTACTGCCTGAGGTGCCTGCTCTTCTACCTGAGCATTTTCTTCTTGATCTTCAATGTTGTTTTCGTTGTTTTCTAACATTAAAATAGTCTCCTTTCTCTTGTAAATCCTTGCTGGATTTAAAAGTGGATGCAAAGGTAGGAAATTGCGGATAATTTGACAAAGGTTTCAGCCTTTTCCTCATAGCAAAGAAAAAAGGCCGACGCTTGATACAGCGCCGACCTGTTATATTGTGGAAATCGGGTTTCCAATAGAAAGGCGAAATGCCCTATTTTTTGATCAGTTTGGTATAGAATGCTTTGCCCTTTTCATTTTCAGCCTTCACCAGATAAATTCCGGCGGGCAGATCATGGAGGTCAAGCTGTAGGCTATGCTCACCAACGGCAAGCTGCTGGCTTTGCGTCCAGTGGGTTTTGCCTGACAAGTCCATTATTTGGGTGGTGATGTTTGCTGCTTTCACCAGCTCAAATTGCAATACTGAAAGCCCGCTTGTAGGGTTAGGTATCACCCTGCCTGTTTTATTAAAGAGCTCAAAATCAATCGCTGTGGAAATAAACCCATCGATATGTGTACTGTTTACTTCGATGATTGCAGCTGTCACTGAGGGATTGCTGGCGCTGATTGTCACCTCCAGTGGCGTGGTGGGCAGGTTGATGATTTCTGTATGAATAAAGTAGGTGCCATATGCCAGATCGTTGAACGCATACTCCCCGTTTGCATCAGAATAGGTGTAGGCAACTGGTGACATATTCGCATCGAGGAGCAGCACGGCAACGTCTGCCACTGGGTCTCCTTCGGTTTTGTTGGCACCTTGCTGCACATTTCCACCCACAAAGCCAGGACCGCCGGGATTGTTGCCGGAAATCATGTTGATGTCGTAGATATAGGTAAAAGTAGAAGGAACCATGAAGAAGTCTGCATTTGACCAGAATAGCGAATCACCGTAATAGGTTGGCAGATAATTGGCGTAATTGGGATCGATGGAACTCAGCGCAGCTTTGACTGTGACTGTTTCGCCGGGTAAGGCCTGAAAATAATAGTAGCCCAAAGAGTCAATGATGGCACTGTCCACGGCTGTAAGCAATTGTGTAGTTGCATCATACTCAATCAGGTACACGGTACCTGCCTGTGCGGGGTTGATTCCTGTGGAGATCTGCCCTCCGATCCAGACGGGCCTGGGCGGACCACTGGCGACAACCGTCTGGCACAGCGTATCGGCACAGTTTCCTACCGATATGATATGGCAAACAGTATAAGTTCCCGGCTGTGAATAGGTATGACCAGGGTTGGTGCCAGTTCGAGTAAAGCCATCCCCAAAGTCCCAGGAATATGTTGGATTACCACCGCTACTGGTGCTGGTAGAAGAAAAGTAGATGTGGTTGGCGTTTGTGGTATCCGGCGAAAAGGTGAAACCTGCACTGCAAGTCAAGGGATTTCCTGAGGTCACCGTAACCGTCTGGCAGAGGGTGTCTCTACAGCTACCGCTCACAATATACAGGCAGACATTATAGGTGCCTGAATTTGAATAGCTATGGGATGTACTGCGGAATGATTGGCTGGTAGCCCCATCTCCAAAGGTCCAGTAGGCCTGAGCCGGAGTGTTATTGTAGGTTGATACATTGGTGAAAATAAAGCCGCTCGTATTGTTTGAATCCGGTGTTATGCTAAAGTCTGCAACACAAGGTCCGGCTCCACTGCTTATATAAATCGTGTCACAGTAGGTGTCTGTACATCCGTTAGAGTTTGAGATACTCAGGCATACATTATAGGTTCCGGCATTGGTATAATTATGGACTACATTGCGGGTTGTGAAGGTGTTGCCATCACCCATATCCCAGGCGTAGGTATTGCCAAAGTTCGGTGTTGGACTTCCGTAGAAGAACACGCGGTTGGCTACCAAAGAGCTGGGGTTATAGGTGTAAAACGACTGGCAAGCTGAACTATTTCCTACTACAACAGAGTCGCAATAAGTTGATGTACAGGAACTTGAGTCAACGATCGTAAGGCAAACCACATAGGTTCCCGGCGAACTGTAGTTGTGAGCTACCGAGCCATAAGAGAGACTGGGATTCCATACGACGCCATCGCCAAAGTCCCAGCCATAGGCCAGGGAGCTCGATCCGGTCGAGGCCAAGGCGTTCAAGGTGGCTTGAGAGCCGGTCACATTGGTAACAGAGAAGATCGCGTTACAACTGCCTGGAGCCAGTGAATCACAAATTGTGAAATTGGCAGGAAGGCCTGTCGTGGTGCCATTTGCTAACAACTGCGGCTGTAAGCTGTGATAGTTGTTTCTACAGTCGCGTGTATAGATATAGAAATCTACTGCGGTGTTGGCAGGCACACTCACATTGTCGCTATAATATCCCATGGCATCGGTAGAAACCGTGGCCCAGTACATAAGCCCTGAACTGGAATCAGCGGAAAGATATACCTGATGATTGGCAATGGGAAGACCAGTAAGCTGGTCCGTCACCTGGCCTGAAAGGGTTACGGATTGCGCATAGCCTAATGAAGCTATGAGTAGAATAAATAGGAAGAGTAATGTTCTTTTCATCATTTTTTTTATGAACCTTAGCGTAATTGTTACTTCTGGGGTAAAGGTGATTCGTAAAAAATCTAATACCAATACATATGGAGTCATTCATTACGTATTCAGATTGTGAAAATAGATGATAGGAGAGATTTTTGGTATTTTTTGGGATAAAAAAATTACGCGTTTAAGCTATTGTTGAAAATATAAATCCCCATTTGCGTTTTCAGTTTAGTAAGGATTAAATATACTACCTTAGTTAGGGGGGATGGAGCATAATTGAGAATTGACAATTACTCCATGGAACCTGGAATTAGAGTAAGGCTAAAAAAGTTTTTGCTCGCGAACAGTTTCTATTTGGGAATTGTTTTTGAAAAAAGCAAGAGCTTTTGGGCGATGTTTTTAACAGGATAACAGGATTTTCAGGATAGACAGGATGATACTTTTCCCGATAGATTTTTTCCTGTAAATCCTGTCTATTCTTCCTTCAAAATCTACCGG
>JAUIGE010000004.1 GCA_030430205.1 Bacteroidia bacterium
TCTGGCGGATGGCCATTGGAATAGGCATAGGCATGTCCTTGATTTTTCAAATTTTCAAAGAACTAAAATAAAAAAAGTGTGCAAAACTATATGTCACTTTTTGTTTAAAACTCTATGTCATCCGACAAGGATTAGAGGATTCGCAGATTAGCAGATGGAACCCGAAACCCGAAACCCGAAACTCAAAACCCGAAACCCGAAACTCAAAACCCGAAACTCAAAACCCGAAACACAAAACACGAAACAAAAAATGAAAATATTTTTAAGCCTATTTCTGGCGCTAGCTTTTAGCTTACATGTTTCCGCCCAGGGCGATCCTTTGGGGGGCAAAGACAAGCTCGTTTTGGAAAATGAGCGGATAGAAGATGTCATTGACAGTGACAAGCCTTTTCTCAAAATCCCTTATCAGGAGGTAAAAGAAGGCGAATTGAGCGAAATCAGCTATGAGTCCAAGGACTTGTATGTAGAGACCGATTTTGAGCCAGCTCCACCCAATCCCCGTGTGCTGGATGTGAAAAAGGAGATTCCGGAATACGGCAATTTCCTCAAGGCCGGTTTCGGCCGATTTGCGACGCCTTTTGCGCAGTTTTACCTGCACGGCGAGCAAAATGGCTATGACTATGGGGTGGACCTGAACCACCTCTCTGCGCACAATGATGTGATTCCCTTCAGGGAATTCAGAGAGAATGGTGGCAATTTCCACCTGGGATACCTGACAGACCAGAGCAAGTTTTTGGGACATCTCAAATTCTACAATACCCGCTACAGCAACTATGCCGATACCATGATGCGGGCTACGCCCGAGCTATATGCCGATAGCATCAAAATGGTTGTTACACAAGTGGATATCGGGGGGCAGGTGCTGCGCAACTATGAAGAAGAAGCGGCCTACGATTATGACCTGGGCGCAAGCTTGCAGTTTCACGGCGACCGCCGTTCCAATCGCGAATTGCACATCAACCTGACGCCCAATGGCAGTTACAGCATCGGCGAAGGCATCGAAATCGGGGCAACTTCTGCCCTTACTTTCACCAGCGCCAGCATAGGCGGGCAGGGGCAAAGCCGTATTTTCATGGATTTTACACCCAGCCTGAGCTACCAGGCAGGAGATTTTTCCCTGAAGGCAGGCCTTCGCCTCAACTATTACAACAACAATGCGGACTCCGCATCCCGTGCTGCGGCTGTGCCGCAATTGGATTTGCGCTATCATCTGATTCCCGGCAGCCTGACGGTATTTGCCGGCATTGGCGGCGGATTGAAATACAACCGCTATTACGACCTGATTCGTGAAAACCGCTTCCTCGGAAGCGATGTCGAAATCAAACCAAGCATCGAGCGGGCACATGTTTTTGGCGGAATCAGTGGACAATTGGGCAATAAAGCGGACTATAACGCCCAGGTTAACTACCGCAAGATCGAGGATGCCATGGTGTACATGATCGCAGATACAGGCGCATATTTCAGCCTTGCTTATGATTCGGTGATGACCGTCCTCGGGCTGGACATTGAGCTGAATTATGACATACTGGAAGAGTTGAAAGCGGGCGCACGCCTGGCCTACAACAATTACAGCACTACTACCCTGGCCAAAAACTTCCACCGAGCACCCTTGGAAATGGGCATCTATGCTTCCTATACCTATGACAAGCGGCTCACAGGTACTGCCGAACTCAATATTTTTGGTACAACCCCTATGAGCCAGGATGCTGAGGGAACGATCATTAACAGGAAGACATTCCTCGATCTAAACCTCGGCGGAGACTTCCGCCTCAATGATCGCCTTTCGCTCTGGTTGGAGGTAAACAACCTCCTCAATGGCAAATTCCAGCGCTGGTATAACTATGCGGAACGTCCGCTGGACATCAAGGGAGGACTGACCTTTTCTTTTTAGAAGTAAGAAAAAGAGAGTAGGTTTGCAGAATATTGTGTTTTGTAAACCTACTTTTTAATTGATAAGTTATGGAAAAAGGGTATACCCTGATTACAGGGGCAAGCCAGGGAATAGGGCGGGAAATGGCAAAATATTGCGCCCAGAAAGGGATGAATTTGTTGTTGGTTGCCCTTCCCAATGAACATCTGGAAGATACAGTAAAAGAGATTGAAACTGACTATCTGGTTAAGGTTGACCATTTGGCAATCGATTTGTGCCAACTGGACGCTGCTCAGCAAGTATATGACTGGACGATTCAAAAGGGATATGAAGTACATATTCTGATCAACAATGCAGGTTTTGGAGACAGCGGTTTTTTTGAAGACATCCCTTTTCAAAAAACAGTCAATATGTTGCTGCTCAATAACCTCGCGGCAGTCAGTATGACCCACCTTTTTCTTCCCCAAATGAAAAAAAGAGGCCATGGACATATCATGGGTACCAGTAGTATTGAGGGTATTCTGATCATGCCTTATAAGGCTTCCTATTCAGCTACAAAGCGCTTTATCTATTCTTTTTTCCTTGCCTTGCGGCAGGAATGTAAAAAGGCGGGTGTCAATGTTTCCGTTTTATGCCCCGGCCCCGTGCCTACAACGCCCGGTGCTATCCAGCGGATAAAAGTGCAGGGTAAAAAAGCGGAAATCATTACCCGATCTGTAGATCATGTAGCCGAAATTGCCATTTCCAAAATGCTCAAAAAGCAGGGGATCATCATTCCCGGCAGGTTGTTGCGGACAGTTGTTCTCGGTACCTGGCTGATTCCTTTTAGCATAAAAATGTGGTTTTTTGAAAGGATGTCCCGCCGCTACGCGGATCAGAGAGTGGAGATGATGAAGAAGCAGGTTGCGGTAAAGTGATGTGCAGATGAGTAGATTAGCAAATTAGCAGATGAGTAGATGGGGGAAAATGGGAAAACGTATACTGGCCGTTTTGGTGAGTTGGTTGGGGATATTGCTTGTCGGTCTGCTGCTGATTGAAGCGCGTTATGCTTTTGGCTCTTACGAAGGTAAATACACCATTTACCATACACTCGACCCCGAAATGGGCATCTGGCGATTGCGCAAGCAGCATGGCGTGCGCTACGCCTCCTGCTACGCAGTAGAAGACATCGAGATCAACTCGATGGGCATGCGCGCCGCTGAGCCCGACAGCGGCAAAAGCCGCAAGGTCGCCTATTTTGGTGATTCGATGCTCGAAGGCGTCCAGGTCAGTCAGAATGACCATTTTATATACCAATTAAATGCAAAGGACAGCCTGCGCGATCACCTCAATTTTGGGATGAGCAGCACGGGCACGGCCGCCCAATGGGCGCATTTTCAGCATTTCGTCCGCATATTTGACTTCGAAAAAGTCTACCTCTTTTTCTATCCTGCCAACGATCTTCGCAACAATTCCCTCCCGCTCGAAAGCCAGGCGAATGGCGGTAAGCGCGGCTACCTGCCGCATTTTGTGCGCGACAGCATCGGCTGGCGACTTGACCGCAACTTCTCCCCCTGGGGCGGTAGGCAGTGGCTCACACACAGCCACCTTGTTCGCAAGCTACAACTCCTCCGCGCTGGCATAAATCGCGGAACGGCCTCTACCCACGCAGCCATTCCCATGCATGACCTGGAAGTTTTTCAGCCCGTCTACGACTCGCTTTGGCAGGAGGCTGAAGCCGCGACCCGCTACGCCATCCAGCTTTTCGCTGACAGCTGCAAAGCGAAAAATATCGCTTTCACCCTCGTCATGCTCCCTTCTCTCAATGAACTTCTCAGCGCAGAAGAGCGCGCAGCCTACCATCCCGCTTATCACAATAAGCTGGATTGGGATAAGCCATATAAGCGCTTTCAGCGCTTTCTGGAAGCGGACAGCGTGGATTATCTGGACTTCTATGCTTTCGCCCGAAAGCGGATCAGGGAGGAAAGCCTGGGCTTTCCTTATTTGTCTTTGGATTGTGATGGGCACTTTGGCCCTGTGGGCCATGGGGTGTTGAGGGAGATGTTGGAGTTTGAAAAATACCCTGGGACAACAATTTCACACTGAAATACAGCAAGTTCATGCAGGACAAAACCGTTTTTCTATCTCTCTGAGTGATCTTTCTTCAGGGATATACTTTTTGGAAATGGAGATGGAGGGCCAAAGGGCACAAACCAAAATTGTAAAGCAATAGGGTAAATAATTTACAAAATTTCATTAGGGGGAGTGTTAGCCATTCCCCCATTTTTATTTTAACTTCGGGGCTCGAAAAAAACTATGAATACAATGAAATCTGTTTTTATTTCTGCTTTGACCCTTTTGCTTTTGTCTGTGGTGCTTGTTGGTTGTTCTGAAAAGGCTACTGGTAGCAAGGAAGAGAAAGCGGTTGTTCCTGCATATAGTGCAGATACCGATAATCCGCTGATCCTCAAAAGTCTGGAAGACTACAAAGAACTGGCTCTCCAGGGAAGTGGAGACAAAGTAGCTGCCTTGTTGAGAAAACCTACGCTGGATTACTATCAGGGCTTGCGTCAGGCAATCTTTGATGAAAATAAAGAGCAGGTTCAGTCGCGCTCTTTTGTAGATCAGGTGATCATCATTCGTACCCGTATTCTGGCTGATATGGAGACACTTGCCAAGCTGGATAGCGCGCAGTTTACCTCTTATGTGTACCGTTCAGGCTATGTAGCCAAGAGCAGTATTTCTCATCATGGAATGGGTGAAATCACCTACGACGAAGCAACCAAAGAAGCGAAAGCTCCTGCTGTAATCAATGGAGAATTACAGAATGCTTATTATACTTTCAAGAAAGAAGATAATATCTGGAAAGTGGACATTTCGCAGGTTATTCCCTTGGTAAATGAAGCCATGGAAAATGATATCAGAGACAATGGCGGTTCTCCGGAGCGTATGCTGTACCTGACTCTCCTCTCAGCCAATAGCGATCAGGAGATTTCAGAGAAGCTTTGGGGCCCCCAAAGATAGGCGCAATCCAAAACCCGAAACCCGAAACCCGGAACCCGAAACCCGAAACTCGAAACCCGAAACCCGAAACTCGAAACCCGAAACCCGAAACCCGAAACTCGAAACCCGGAACCCGGAACTTCCCCATGAAGCCAGAAGACTATCGCTTTGAGCTCAAAGCCAACTTCAAACCTTCCGGCGACCAGCCGGAAGCCATCCGCCAATTGGTAGAAGGCGTGAAATCCGGCGAAGCCCATCAGGTTTTGCTGGGGGTGACAGGTTCTGGCAAAACCTTTACGGTAGCCAATACCATCCAGCAACTGCAGCGCCCCACGCTGATTATCAGCCACAACAAGACGCTGGCAGCCCAGCTGTATGGAGAGTTCAAGGAATTTTTCCCCGATAACCTGGTAGAGTATTTCATCTCTTATTATGATTACTACCAGCCCGAGGCCTATGTCCCTTCCACCAATACCTATATCGAAAAAGATCTCCAGATCAATCCAGATATAGAAAAACTGCGTTTGCGCGCCACTACAGCCCTAACCATGGGCAGGAGGGATGTCATCGTGGTGGCTTCGGTTTCCTGTATATATGGTATCGGTCGCCCGGACGATTTTAAGGCAAATGTATTTTCTGCCTATCAGGGCATGACGATTACCCAGAATATGTTTCTGGACAGGTTGGTGCAGCTATTTTACAGCCGCTCAAGAGCAGGCCTGGAGCGCGGAAAATTCCGCGTGCAGGGGGATTCTGTGGATGTATATCCGGCTTATGACGACCTGGCGACACGTTTTGTCTTTTTTGGGGATGAAATAGAAGAAGTCTTCCGGATAGATCCGGAAACGGGAAAAAGTCAGGGAAAAATCAATGATTTTACCCTATACCCCGCCAACCTCTACGTCACCCGAAGGGAGACACTCGCCAGTTCCATCAAAGGAATTGAGCTGGAACTGGGACAGCAAATTGCCTATTTTGAGGAACAGGGAATGTTCCTGGAAGCCAATCGCCTCAAAGAGCGAACTGAGTTCGATCTGGAGATGATGCGTGAGCTGGGCTATTGCTCAGGAATAGAAAACTATTCCCGTTATCTCGCGGAACGCGATCCGGGTAGCAGGCCTTATTGTCTGCTGGACTATTTTCCGGAAGATTACCTCATGGTAATAGATGAAAGCCATGTCACCCTGCCGCAGGTGCGCGGCATGTATGAGGGAGACCGCTCCCGAAAATTTACCCTGGTAGAAAACGGCTTTCGCCTGCCTTCCGCTCTTGACAACAGACCGCAGAAGTATACAGAGTTTGAGGAAAACCAAAACCAGGTTATATATATGAGTGCGACGCCGGGAGATGTGGAGTTGGAGAAAAGTGCGGGGGTGGTCGTGGAGCAAATTGTGCGGCCTACCGGCCTGCTCGATCCGCCTGTAGAAGTGCGACCCTGCATCAATCAGGTAGATGATTTGCTGGATGAAGTAGATGAAGAGGTGAAAAAAGGCCGCAGGGTTTTGGTCACAACCCTGACCAAGCGCATGGCGGAGGAATTTTCCAAATACCTCGGAGACCTGAATATCAGGAGCCGCTACATCCATTCTGATGTTACGGCATTGGACCGGGTGGATATATTGAGAGAGTTGCGGGAAGGGCGATTTGATGTGCTGGTAGGGGTCAACCTCCTTCGTGAAGGATTGGACTTGCCCGAGGTCGGACTGGTGGCGATTCTGGATGCCGATAAGGAAGGATTTTTGAGAACGGATCGTTCGCTGATACAGACAGCCGGCCGTGCCGCGCGTAATTCTGAGGGCCGCGTCATCATCTATGGTGACAAAATCACCAAGGCGATGCAAAAATTGCTGGATGAAACGGCCTACCGCCGTGCCAAGCAAATCGCTTACAACGAAAAGCATGGCATTACGCCCACAACGATCGTGAAAGCGAATATTGATATTTTTCAGTCTGCGCTGGGAAGCCGTCAAAATGATTTTCAGCAGGCAGACCCGAATCTCAGTCAGGCTGCCGAAGAGCAGGCTGAATACATGAGCAAAGACCAAATGGAAGAGAAAATCCGTGACATCCGGAAGCAGATGGAAAAGGCTGCCAAGGAATTGGATTTTATTGAGGCGGCCCGTTTGAGGGATGAAATGTTTACCTATCAGGCTTTAAAGAAAGATCGCTTTACCTAAAGCCCGCAAAAATTGAAGGACACGGCCTCCGCTTTTGCAAGCTTTGCTGTGTCCCTCTTGGCCATTGACAAACTCTTATGGTCGCTTCCTGTAAAAAGACAAATAATCCGGCAAACAGGTTGCTTTCACAAAATTGATTTTAATTCATTCACACATACATGAAAATTCTGGTAGCGCCAAACGCTTTTAAAGGGAGCCTCAAGGCTCTGGAAGTGACGGAAAAGATTGCAGAAGGTCTGCGGTTGGCCGATCCTTATTTTGAGGTTGTTTCCTGCCCCATCGCTGATGGGGGAGAAGGGACAGTCGAGATTTTTGTAGAGACAGTAGGCGGAAGCTATCACGAATGTGAAGTGCAAAATGCCATCGGAGAACCCATAACCGCCAGGTATGGGATACTGGCTGATCGCCGGACAGCCGTGCTGGAAATTGCCGCGGCTTCTGGTCTGGGGCAATTGCCCCAGAGTAAGCTCGCGCCTATGCGCGCCACGACCTTTGGCACAGGCCAACTTATCCTGGATGCCCTGGATCAGGGCTGTCGCAGGATCATCCTGGGGCTCGGCGGGAGTGCCACTACCGATGCCGGAACGGGGATATTGCGTGCGCTGGGCGTACGCTTTCTGACCGACTCAGGTTATGAGATTCCCATGGGAGGCGGTAGCCTGGGCTATTTGGAAAAAATAGACACCTCAAGGCTGGACCCTAGAATCCGGGATTGCGAAATTATTTTGCCTTGTGATGTCTTCAATCCTCTTTTAGGGGAAATGGGCAGTGCTTCTGTTTTTGCTCCTCAAAAAGGCGCTAATCCTGAGCAGGTGCAGCTACTCGAAGAAAACCTGGTTCATTTTGCAGCTTTGGTACAAAAGCAACAAGGAATAGAAATAGGGAACAGGGCCTATTGTGGAGCAGCTGGAGGAACAGCCGCAGGCCTTCTGGCCTTTTTAGGAGCAAATTTGATCAGCGGAATAGATTTCATGCTGCATCAAATTGATTTTGAAGGAAAACTTTACGGAGCCGCATGCCTTATCACGGCAGAAGGAAGACTAGATGCCCAAAGCCTGGAAGGAAAAGGACCGTATGGCGTAGCAAAAAGGGCTCAGGTGCGCGGAATCCCCGCTTTTTGTATCACCGGCCAGTTGCCACAGGCTTTCGATCCACAGCAGTTTGAGCTCTTCAATACCGTCTTTCCTATCCCTACAAGGCCCATGAGTTTGGGCGAATCTATGGAAGAAGCAGGAGAACTTGTAAAATTCACAGCCTGGCAAATAGGAAGTATGTTGAAAGTTGCCCAAAAATTTATAAATTAAAGAACCGTTCCAACCATACAGCCAGGAACCTCAGATCCTTTTCTGGAGAAATAATTTATAATCCACTTAGCTAGTGAATAAAGATATAATTGCACCGCACGATACCCAGCTCACATCAGCTCTTAAGAACTATTTCGGCTATGATACATTTAGGGGTAAACAGGAAGCCGTAATTCGTAATCTGATGGCAGGGAATGACACCTTTGTGATCATGCCTACCGGCGCCGGTAAATCCCTTTGCTACCAGCTTCCTGCTGTATTGAGTGAGGGCACTGCCCTCGTTATCTCTCCACTTATTGCGCTGATGAAAAATCAGGTGGACCAGCTTCAGGCCTTTGGGATAGAAGCCGGTTTTCTCAATAGCAGCATGAATAGAGGCGATTATGAGGCCGTCAAGCAAAAGGCCCTTAGCCGGCAGCTCAAGCTGCTTTATGTAGCTCCCGAATCCCTTGTCAAAGAGGAGTTTATAGATTTTCTCAAGCAAGCACATGTAAGCTTTGTCGCTGTGGATGAAGCCCACTGTATCTCTGAATGGGGGCATGACTTCCGCCCGGAGTACAGACGCATCAAAGAGATGCTTGCCAAGCTCGGCAATGTGCCTGTCATCGCACTTACAGCTACTGCTACCCCCAAGGTGCAGCTGGATATCAAAACCAACCTGGATATTGAAGAGGCAGAAGTATACCTGACTTCTTTTAACAGGGACAATTTATACTATGAGATTCGCCCAAAGGTCAATACAGGCGCAGCGACCACGGAGATCATCAAATATATCAAGCAAAACGCCAATAAATCAGGCATTGTATATTGTCTCAGCAGGCGAAAAGTGGAGGAAATAGCTGAAATCCTGAATGTAAACGGAATCAAGACCGTGCCTTACCATGCCGGATTGGACTCCAATACACGGTCGCGCCACCAGGACATGTTTCTAAATGAAGATATTCATGTGGTCGTGGCCACCATCGCCTTTGGGATGGGGATCGACAAGCCCGACGTGCGCTTTGTTATCCATTATGATGTGCCCAAAAGCATCGAAAGCTATTATCAGGAGACAGGCCGCTCAGGCCGTGATGGCCTGGAAGGCAATTGTATTCTCTTTTACGATTTCAATGATATCGTGAAGCTGGAGAAGTTCATGAAGGACAAACCCATCAACGAACGTGAATCAGGCCGTTTGTTGCTTTATGAAATGGCAGCATTTGCAGAGTCTGGCGCCTGTCGTCGTAAGTTAATGCTGCATTATTTTGGGGAAAACTATGACGATGCCAATTGTGGCGGTAAGTGCGACAACTGCCGCTACCCCAAAGAGCGCTATGATGGTCAGAAGGAAGCAACGCTTGCTTTGCAGGCAGTGCAGCAGGTGAATGAAAAATTTGGCCTGACTCACCTCATCAACATCCTACGTGGCAGCAACAACCAGCAGGTTTCCCTCTACGAGCATGACCGCTTGCCTGCCTTCAATAAAGGCAAGGATATTGAAAACAAAGCCTGGAAAACCATTTACAGTCAGCTGATTATCAATAATTTCCTGCGCAAGGATATTGAAGAATATGGCGTTATTAAGCTGACAGAGAAAGGCGAAAAGTATATTCAAAACCCTCAAAAAATAGAACTCGTTAAGTTTCAGGACTTCGAGCAATTGCGAAAAGACGCCATCCCGGTTGAAGATTACAAAACCTATGATGTCGTCCTTTTTGAAAAATTAAAAGAGCAAAGACGCAAAGTCGCCAAGCAAAAGGGAATTCCCCCTTATGTGATTTTTCAGGATACCAGCCTGGAAGATATGGCCACCAAATACCCAGCCTCCATGGCTGAGTTTGAAAATATCGCTGGCGTAGGAAAAGGCAAAGCCAAAAAGTTTGCAGTCTCCTTTATCAAGCTTATCAACGATTATGTAGAGGAAAATGAAATAGAACGGCCCACAGAAGTCGTGGTCAAAACAGCTGCCCGCAGGTCCATGAACAAATTGTTCATTATCCAGCACGTAGATCGTCGGACGCCGCTGGATGATATTGCAAAAAATAAAGGCCTGTCATTCAGGGAGTTATTGGATAACCTGGATCAGATTGTTTACTCAGGCACCCGCCTGAATATTGATTACTACCTGGAAGAAAGATTGGATGAAGATACCATAGATGACATTTATGATTATTTTATGGAATCTCAAACCGATAGCCTGGATAAAGCCGAAAATGAGTTGGGCCCAGACATCACCCGCGATGAAATCCAGCTGGTGCGCGTAAAATTCATTTCTGAAGTAGGAAACTAATTCGATTTTTAAAATGCATTCGTCCCAAACTGAGACAGTTTTTCGTCTCAATTCGGGACGTATTTTTTTGTGGGGGCATATTATTTTTTTGTAAAATGCTGGCAGATAGCCTGTTGTATTTCGGAATATTTCTTGAATGCGAAAGGAGAATCAAAGTATTTACATATTATGCTGCTCAATTTTCTCCGAATTACCTGGCGTCGCTTATGGCGCAATCGCCTCTACTCTCTTCTCAATATATTGGGGCTTTCTCTTGGGCTGGCTGTCAGCTTTTTGATTGGCCTTTACATATTGGATGAGCTTTCATATAATCGAATATTTCCCAAGCAGGATAGGACCTACCGTGCCTACGCCCAAACCCAGGACGGGCAGATTTGGGAATCGCCTTGTTATGCGGCGGGGCCACATTTGAAAGAAATCTATCCGGAGGTTGAGGCGAGCGCCCGCTTTTTTTCCTTTAACGATATGCTGTTGAGCCATGGCGAAAAGCATTACCGGGAAGATGTCTTTGGTATGGCAGACCCTGATATTTTCCATATACTGGATATCCCCTTGCTGGCAGGAGCCAGAGAAGATGTACTCACTGAGCCTGATGCGATGGTGATCTCTCGCGAGACCGCTGAACGTTTTTTTGGAACAGCATCTCCTATCGGAGAAGTGTTTACCGTTCAAAACGATACTTTTTCTCATAGTTTCACGGTCCGGGCAGTGATGGAGGATGCTCCTGAAAATTCGCTTTACCCCTTTCATTTTTTGATTCCTTTCCCTTCAGCCCCCAAAATCGGCTTTGCCGAGTTGGAAGGCTGGGACCGCTACGGCGCACCGACCCTGGTGTTATTGGCTGAAGGAACAGATTTTATTGGTTTTGCAAAAAAAGCAGAAGATGAGATCGCCAAAAATACGGAGCAGGGCACCAATAAATTGTTGTTTCAACCTCTGCCAGAGGTTTACTTATATTCTCTGCAGGGAGCAGGAGGACGAATCGAGTATGTGTGGATTTTTGGCATCATCGCCTTGTTTCTCCTTCTGATTGCCTGCATCAATTTCATGAATCTTTCCACGGCCCAATCTCTCCAACGGGCCAAAGAAGTCGGAGTAAGAAAAACCGTAGGGGCAAGTCGAAACGACCTCATCCGTCAGTTTTTTGGAGAATCGCTCATTTTGACCCTTCTCAGTGGGCTTGTAGCCCTTTCTCTCATGCAGCTATTGCTGCCGGCATTTAACCAGTTAGCGGGCAAGGCCCTGAATTGGGACTCTTTTGAGCCCGCTTACTGGATGGGTTTTGCGATCATTCTGCTGGTAACAGGCCTGCTGGCTGGAAGCTATCCGGCGCTTTTGCTTTCCGCATTCAAACCCATGATGGTATTAAAAGGGCGATTTCAGCAAGGGAAAGGGCAGCATCAATTTCGACAACTTTTGGTGGTCGTGCAGTTTTCCCTTTCCATCACGCTGATCATGGGCACACTCATAGCACAGGAGCAGATGCATTATATCAAAAAAAAGAAGCTGGGATATGAGCGGGAGCAGGTGGTATATATTGAAAATATAGGTGATATGATGCAGGAATATGATGCACTGAAAGAAAAATTGTCGCAAAGTCCTCATGTTTCCAGCATCACAGCAGTTTCAAGTTTGCCGACCCATATCTTTTCCCATGGAGGCACGCCGGAATTTCCGGGCCGCAAAAAGGATTTTCAGCTCAACTTTCTCTTTACTCTGGTAGATAAGGATTACCTGCAGACCTTTCAGATGGAGATGGCTGAAGGGCGGTTTTTTTCCTTTGAAGAGGAAGGGGATTCATTGCAATCCTATGTCATCAATGAAACCGCAGCGCGCGCGATGGGGATGGAAAATCCATTGGGAAATACGATTACCTACTGGGGAATGAAGGGACAAATAATCGGTGTAGTGAAGGATTTTCAAACTCATGGCCTGCTTGAAGCTGTCAAACCCCTGATCATCATGTTATCCCGGGATTGGATAAATCAGGTAGCCATACGGCTGGCTCCTGAAAATACCCAGGCTGGGCTGCAAGTTATAAGTCAGGCCTGGGCCGACATCTTTCCCCATATTCCCCTGGAATATCATTTTTTGGACGAAGAGTTTGGCCGTCAGTACCAAACGGAAACACAGACCGCCAGCCTGTTCAATTACCTGGCCTATCTGGCCATATTTATCTCCTGCCTGGGTTTATTTGGTCTGGCTGCCTTTACGGTTGAGCGACGCAGCAAGGAAATAGGCTTGCGTAAAGTGCTGGGAGCCAGCCTGAAAGATATTCTGGGGTTGCTGTTGTGGCATTTTACGAGACCAGTGCTCATCGCTGTATTGATTGCAGCGCCATTGGCATGGTATTTCATGCAGGATTGGCTGGAGGGATTTGAATATCATATCCAGATAGGAGGCTGGGTATTGGCAATAGCCACGCTGCTGGTATTATTAATTGCCTGGATCACCGTAGGTTTTCAATCGGTCAGGGCATCCCTGACAAATCCTGCCGAGGTCTTGCGTAATGAATAGTTTCCTTTGAACACTCGGCGATAAAAGCTTATCTTTGGCAGCATTACCGGAGGCTACTCCAGTCTCTGGTCTTTTTTATTCTAAAATTCAGAATCATCATCATGGATATTGCAAAAAAACTGGATAGCCTGGAAGATAAGTATTATGATAGTTGGGAAGAAGATCGGGAAAAACTGATCGCTGAATTGAAGCCCATACATCAGCAGCTTTCTGCTGAAGATCCCGATGCTTTTCGCGAGTTTAAGCTTCGCGTGATCAATCACTTTGGAGGCGCTTATATTCCTTATATTTTTTGGACAGAGCTAAATACCTTCATGGATGATCCCGTAGATGCCCGTACGTACCTACAGGAGTGTATGCGATCTTTTGCCAACTCCGACTTTGGAGAAGAAGAGCAGCAAAAACTCAAACCTCTGTTGATTACCTATTTCAACATGGAGAAAGAGTTTGAAATGAATAAATTCTTCACCCTGGTTATTGCCAATATGCATCCGGCGGTAAAAGAATATTTTCGGGACAAATCTTCTTTTCACGAAAAAAATGCCCGTGGCACAGAAGTCTATAAGCAAAAGTTTTTGCTCCTGAGAAAAATCTACCCCGATTTTGAGCTCTTCAATCAGCCACTTTCCTACTTAAAGGAGTCATTAAGCAAGTAAATTTGCCATTTCCGCACATCTCGGATTAAAATTGCTTTTTTAGGCAAAGGCCGATAGCTTTGTGCATTCAAAAAAATACCATAAATGAGCATTCTCGTTAACAAAGATTCTCGCGTCATCGTTCAGGGCTTTACTGGAAAAGAAGGCTCTTTTCACGCAAGCCAAATGATAGAATATGGCACCCAGCTTGTGGGGGGAGTTACTCCTAATAAAGGAGGTTCCTTACACATGGAAAGACCTGTTTTCAATACAGTGTCAGATGCTGTTAAGACTACCAGAGCCAATGTTTCTGTCATTTTTGTGCCACCTGCTTTTGCAGCTGACGCCATCATGGAAGCAGCCGATGCCGGCGTGGAAGTGATCATCTGTATCACCGAAGGCATTCCTATCAAGGATATGATCTATGTCAAAAGCTATATTGATGACCGCAATGTGACCCTTATCGGTCCCAACTGCCCCGGCGTGATCACGCCCGGGGAGTGCAAAGTGGGCATCATGCCTGGCTTTATCCATAATCCTGGCAAGATCGGCATCGTCAGCCGCTCCGGTACCCTGACCTACGAAGCCGTAGACCAGGTGACCAAGCAAGGCATGGGACAATCCACCTGTGTAGGGATCGGCGGTGACCCCATCATCGGCTCTACTCACCTTGACATCGTTAAGCTTTTCAATGAAGACCCCAATACAGAGGGTATCGTCATGATCGGAGAGATCGGCGGTAGCAATGAAGAAATCGCTGCTGAGTGGTTGCATGACAATGCTACCAAGCCTGTCGTCGGCTTTATCGCTGGCCGTACAGCGCCTCCAGGCCGTCGCATGGGCCATGCCGGTGCGATCATCTCTGGCGGCAAAGGTACCGCAAGTGCAAAAATGGACGTCATGGAAGCCTGTGGCATCCATGTGGTGGATACCCCCGCCGCTATCGGCCTGACCATGGCCAAAGCCCTGGGAGCCAAAGTCTAGCATATAATTTAAAATTTTACAGGAAGCCGGTTTGTGTATGCAGACCGGCTTTTGTGTTGAACTCAGGTGTTTTATCTTTACCCTATGAATTACCTTTCAGCGGAAAACCTCTCTCTTTCCTATGGCACCAAAGAGCTGTTTGAAGGCATGAGTTTTGGCATAGAGCAAGGGCAAAAAATTGCCTTGATCGGCATCAACGGATGCGGCAAATCTTCTTTGCTGAAAATATTGGCTGGCCTGCAGCAGCCAGACAGCGGAAATGTGAGCTACCGCAAAGGCGTGAGGTTGAGCTACCTGCCACAGGAGCCAGATTTGCCTTTGGACAAAACCGTGGGGGAGGTGGTTTTTGGAACCGATTCTCCTCAGGTGAGGGTGATTCGTCAGTATGAAGAACTGGTACAACAGCCTGGGGCTGATCCCGAGGCTGTCAACGCCCTGATAGCCCAAATTGACGCCATGGGCGCCTGGGATTATGAGCACAAAATCCAGCAGGTGCTGAGCAAGCTGGAAGTGCACTTCCTGGATCGCACCATATCTGAGCTGTCCGGAGGACAGAAAAAGCGCGTAGCGATCGCCCAGGCGCTGATAGAGGAGCCCGAGCTCCTCATCATGGATGAGCCCACCAACCACCTCGATCTGCATACCATCGAGTGGCTGGAGAAGTTTTTGGGTACTTCCAAGCAAAGCATCATCCTGGTCACACACGACCGCTACTTCCTGGATAGCGTCACCAACGAGATTTTTGAGTTGGACAATAAGCGGCTGTTTTCCTATAAAGGGGACTATACCTATTTTTTAGAGAAAAAAGCGGAGCGGGAAGAGGCTGAAGATATCAGCAGAGAAAAGGCCCAACAGCTCTTTAAGGGCGAACTCGAATGGCTCCGTCGCTCGCCCAAGGCGCGCACCACCAAGTCCAAATCCCGCATCGAAGCTGCGGGAGAGATAGAGGCTCGCGCCAAAAACTACCGCGATACGCGGCAGGTCAGCCTCAAGATCCAAAACCGCCGCATCGGCGGCAAGGTGATGGAGATCAAAAAGCTTCGAAAAGCTTTTGGCGACGTCAAAATCATCAATGATTTTACCTATACCTTTGACAAACGCGATCGCATCGGCATCACAGGCCCCAATGGGGTGGGCAAGACCACCTTCATCAATATGCTGTTGGGAAGTGAAGAGCCGGATTCCGGCAAGATCAGGGTAGGGGAGACCATCCATTTTGGCTACTACAAGCAGGATGGACACACCTTCAAACCCAACCAACGCATCATAGATGTGGTGAAAGAAGTGGCAGAAGCCATTGACTACAATGTCAGTGGAGAGAAGATACAAGCCGCAGAAATACTGGAATATTTCCTTTTTCCCCACTCTACCCACTACAACCGGGTGGAAACCCTCAGCGGAGGCGAAAAAAGGCGCTTGCACCTGCTGCGCGTTTTGATCCAAAACCCCAACTTCCTCGTCCTGGACGAGCCTACCAATGACCTCGATCTGGTAACGCTCCGGCGTTTGGAAGAATTTTTGGAGCATGACTACCACGGCTGTCTGGTGATCATTTCTCACGACCGCTATTTCATGGATCGTCTGGTGGATCACCTCTTTGTATTTACAGGAGAAGGGGAAATCAAAGACTATCCGGGCAGCTATTCGCAGTACCAAAGGTGGCTGTTGGAAGAGCAGCAGCAGGCGCAGGAGGAAAAGGTAAAAGTAGAAAAACCCAAAGCAGAAAAACCTGCGAAGGACAAAAAGAAAACCAAGCTTTCTTACAAAGAAAAACGCGAATACGAAGAGTTGGAGGCCGAAATCGCAACAATTGAAGCGAAGATTCAGGAGCTGCAAGACTTACTCGCCTCTGGCGAGAGCGATTACACCAAACTCGCAGATTGGACTGCTCAAATGGAAACCCTCCAGGAAGAGCAGGAGGAGAAAGAGATGCGCTGGCTGGAGATTGATGAGATGATGGGAGAATTGGGGGATTCGTAGATGAGAAGATGAGCAGATGAGCAGATTTGCAGATTAGCAGATTATGCCCAGATCAACCCCAATCCCGCCGCAAACTACCACCAACACATTTTTGGCATCTCCCAGGACCTCCTGGCGGAGGTAGATCGCGCTGAGCGCTGCTCCGCAGGCTGGCTCTACGAGCGTGCGGAAGTCATCGGCGAAGCGCCGACAGGAGGTGAGTGCCTCCTCATCGCTCACTACAAGTGAGCGGATATCATGCTTTTGGGACCATTGGAAAGCGGTATCGCTTACCTGATTGGCGCCAAGGGATTTGGCGATGCTGTTGATGGCTGGGATGCGAACGGGCCTGCCCGCCTCCAAAGCCGCCGCATAAGATGCGGCTCCTGCCGTTTCAGCCGCATATACCGGCACATCCTGCCAGCCGTGCTTGTGCATACCGAGTAAAACACCATTGAGAAGGCCGCCGCCTCCTACGGCCAATACGAGGGCGTCCACTGCAAACTGTCCACTTCCTGCGACTTCTTCCACTAAAGTCGAGTGCCCTTCCCACAGGATCGGATGCTCAAATGGATGAACCAGTGCTCCCTGCTGCTCCGCAGCATATTCCGTCGCGAAAGCATGCGCTTCCTCCCAAATAGCCCCTTTTACCATTACCTCCGCTCCCAGCAGGGCAATGCGGTCTTGTACAGCCTTAGGGGTAGATTGGGGCACAACAACGGTAATCTCCATCTCCAATTCCCGGGCTGCCCAGGCAGCACTATAGCCTGCATTTCCCCCGGAGGATGAAACAAGTTTGTTTATTCCCTGCGCTTTATGGAAGCTCGCCAGGTGCGTCATCCCGCGCAGCTTGAAGGAGCCTGAGGGCTGCCAGCAGTCCATCTTGAGATGGAAGGTTTTGCCGTTCAGGCTGTGCCTGAGGAGGGGGGTGTTGGTATACATATATCTCAAACTTGAACTCAAACTTGAACTCAAACTCAAACTAAAGCTAAAACTCAAACTCTCTTCCTCCCTTCCCCAAAATCAAATCCGCCGCCTTCTCAGCAATCATGATGACCGGCGCATTCGTATTGCCCGCCACAATCCGCGGCATGATGGAGGCATCAGCCACCCGAAGCCCGGTCAGGCCGTGGACGCGAAGCTGATCATCCACGACAGCCATGCCGTCGGCGCCCATCTTGCAGGTGCCTACCGGATGGTAGCAGCTTTCGGTTTTGGCGCGGATATGCGCGAGGAGCTCTTCGTCTGTGTCGTGTTTTTCGGGAAAACAGATGCCTGCGCTGTAAGGCGCAAAGGCTTGCGTATGCATGAGCTCGCGGGCGAGCCGCATGCCTCGAAGCAGGGTTTCGAGATCGTCGGGATGTGAGCCATAGCGCGGGTCTATGGCGATGGGCACGGCCGGATCGGCGGATTGAAGCCGTACTTCTCCCACGCTTTTGGGCGTGATGAGGGTGGGCAGGATGGTGTAGCCATCATCGCCTTTGATGATGGACTTGACATCGTGCATGTCCGTGCCATGCGCGGGGGCGAAGTGAAGCTGCATATCGGGCCGATCGAGATCGGGCTTTGTTTTGACGAAGGCGCAGGCTTCGAGCGGACTGGCGGTGAAGGGCCCTTTTTGGGTAAAAAGGTATTTCAGTAGGTTGCCGGGGGTCTCGGCGGAGTTGAAGGTGATGGATTGATTGCAGCGGCTGCAAATGGAACTAATCAGGTGATCCTGAAGGTTTTGACCTACGCCCGGCAATTCCTTTTTTAGCTCTATGCCAAACTCACTCAACTGATCCTGCGGCCCTATGCCCGACAGCAGCAGCAAATGCGGCGAATTAAAGGTCCCGGCAGAAAGGATAACTTCCTTTTCAGCAAAAACCTCCCGCTTTTTACCTCCTTTCCTAAAAACTACGCCTGTGGCCCTCAGTCCTTTTTCGCCTGCTTCCAATAGTATTTTTTCGCTGTAGGCTTTGGAAATAACCCTCAGGTTGGGGCGCTTCATCGCCTCTTTCAGGTAGGCTGCCACGGTATTGTGGCGTTTTGCAGCTTTGATGGTAAATTGGAACAAACCCGCGCCTTCCTGCTGCTCTCCGTTAAAATCCGCATTGGCGGGAATGCCTTTTTCACCGCAGGCGTCTATAAATGCCTGCCCCAGAGGCGTCACATAGTTTTGCGCAGCCGAAACATATAAGGGGCCGTTTTTGCCGTGAAAAGCATTGTCAAATTGTACATTATGTTCTGCCTTTTTGAAGTAAGGCAATACTTCCTCATAGCTCCATCCTTTATTCCCCAAAGCCGCCCAATCGTCATAGTCCTTTTTATTGCCTCTGATATAAGCCATGGCATTGGTAGAGCTGCATCCTCCTAGCACTTTGCCTCTGGGCTGGTGCATCACACGTCCATCCATGGCCGCCTGAGGGGAGGTCGAAAACGCCCAGTCCTGCTTGCTATGGTGCAGGCGCGAATAAGCCGCAGGCGTCTGTATGTTAAATTTTTTGTCACTGCCGCCAGCTTCCAGGAGCAATACCCGATGGGCGGGATTTTCACTCAGCCGATGTGCCAATACACAGCCAGCAGAACCCGCACCCACAATAATGTAATCGAAAGTCATAGATGGTTTTTTGAAAAGAATGAAAGCAGTTCACGTGGCTATTCGCATCAATTTATAAAAATCCCCTTATTTTTGACCCAAAATCCAAAGCGATGAAAAAAAGATATTTTCTCTTAGCCCTTTTTCTGTTTCCTCTCCTGTTTCAGGCACAGACTACCTGGGATAAAGCAGGGGTACAGCAGATGTTGGATGCCTATTTTGAGAAGCTGGAAAAAAAGGATATGGTGGGAACCCTGGATTATATTCACCCTCAATTGTTTGAACTGGTTCCCAGAAAGATACTCGAAGAACAGATCGCCAATACCTTTGCCGATCCCAGCATGAATTTGGGCATGCATGATTATGCGATGAAAGGGATCAGCAAATTGAAAATGAAGGAAGGGATCAGCTACGGCAGAGTAGACTATTCTTTCATTATGGAAGTGCAACTGTTGAATGATGAGGAGGAAGAGGTTGAGCAGGAAGAGGTTGAGGAGGAAGGCTATGAGGACGAAGATGAAAGCGAGGAAGGGAAGGATGCCTTCATGCAGGCCATGTTTGAGGCTCAATATGGAAAGGATAATGTGAGCTATGAAGAAGAGACGCGGACCTTCCTGATCGCTGTTGAGAGCAGCATGTTTGTCATAGGGGATCCGGCTATCGGCGAGTGGAAAATGATTGAAAACAAAATAGGGGCTGAGGAGCTTCTTCTGAAGATTTTACCCCAAAAAATCTACAAAAAGTTGCGCTAAGCGTATATTCGTTTCATGATTTCAAAATCAATTACTGAGAAATCCGTTCAACTGCGTCCCAACGCCAAAATCAATCTCGGATTGATCATCAAAGGCAAGCGCTCAGATGGCTACCATCTGCTGGAAACGGTTTTTATCCCGGTCTTTGATTTGTGTGATCAGCTGAGTCTGCGGGCCATAGAAGGCCCTGAGAGCAGCCTGATCATCCAGGGAATGGAACTCGATGGTGAGCTGAAAGATAACCTTTGCCTGAAGGCTTATCGCCTGCTCAAGCAGCAATTTCCCGCTTTACCAGCGGTAGAAATCCTATTGGAAAAAGGCATCCCTGCGGGAGCAGGCCTGGGAGGAGGTTCCTCCGATGCAGCCGCGACATTAAGCGGTTTGAATGACTTATTTGCTTTGGGACAAAGCAGGGAGGAGCTGGCGAGGCTGGGCGCAAAGTTGGGCGCAGATGTGCCCTTTTTCCTGTACAATCGCCCCCTTTTGGCCAAAGGGATTGGTACTGAATTTGAGGAAATTGCGTTGGATTTTCCGTATAGGATCAAAGTCGTGACTTCAGCCATCCACTCTGCCACAGCAGGGGTATTTGGCGGACTGGATCACAGCGGGATTGATTATGGCAGGGATTTGCGTCAAATCCTGCAGCAGGACGCCAAACAATGGCGGGATTTATTGGTAAATGATCTGGAAAAGCCTGTTTTTGCGCTTTATCCTGAATTGGCCGAAACAAAGAGGCAACTCTATGCCGAAGGTGCTGTCTATGCAGCTATGTCGGGAAGCGGAAGCGCTGTATTTGGTTTGTTTTAAAGAGAATATTAATTGTAAATGTTAAACCATGAATAAATTTCTTTCATTTTTTGTGATGTTGGCGCTTGGCATGATGGTGCTGAGCTGTAGCCAAAGTTCAAATACGGTCGAAGATGAAAAGCCGGTTGTGAGTGATGCAGGCGGAGAAATTGACCTGAATAATATTCCCATGGACCCCAAGGCCCTGGACGACAAAGCCGGGGTGGAGATTGTGCTCGAAGCCAATGGCTTTCCTTCGAACCAAATCCTGATCGCCAATTACTTTGGCTCTCAGCAGTACATCAAGGACACCATACAGGTGAAGGGAAATAAAGCCATTATCAAAAAAGACAAGAAGTATCCCCGAGGGATTTACATGTTTGTTTTTCCTCCCAAAAACACCTTCCTGGAGTTTGTCATGGGCTATGACCAGCATTTTACGGTCAAAATTGACAGCTCCCTTTCCCGGATGATTTCGAGTATAGAGGTGGAGGGATCTGTGGAAAACGAGGCATATTATGAAAATCTCAAATTTACCACAGAGGTAGGCGGGCAAATCACGCCGCTCCAGGCTGAATATGATAGCCTGGCAGATAAAAACTCCCCGCGAGGGAAGGAGTTGGTGACCATATTGGAGGATCTTTACCAAAAGATGAGCGATAACCGGGATAAAATCATGACGGAGCATCCCAGCTACTTTTACTCAAAAGTACTGCGCTTCATGAAGGAACCGGTGGTTCCTGATAATCCCGATCCCAAAGATTCTACCTTTGGCTACCGCTATTACAAAAGCAATTATTGGAAATACATGGACTGGTCTGAAGCAGGGATGGTCAATACGCCCATTCTGGATGGCAAGTTAAATTCCTATATGGATCGCCTCGTGGTCAAGCACCCCGATTCCCTGGCCAAAGAGGCTATCGCCTTGATAGACAAAGCAAAAGCCAATGATACCGTTTTTCAAATGGTAACGGTTGCTTTATTGAATAAATACGCCAAGTCCAAAATCATGGGCTTTGATGCAGTCTATGTAGCTATAGTAGAGCATACCTATGCTCAAGGCCTGGCTACCTGGTCGGATCAGGAGCAGGTCGAAAAAATCATTGCACGTGCCAAAGCACTGTCGCCCACCCTGGTCGGCAGCAAGGCTCCCCCTGTCGTCATGACAGATACCAAAGACAATATCGTTGACATGTACAATGTCCCGGGAGATTACCTGATCCTGTACTTCTGGGATTACGATTGTGGGCATTGCAAAAAAGTAACTCCCCAGCTCGCAAAGGCATATCCTAAGTACAAAAACAAGAATGTAGGCCTGGTTACCGTTAGCATCAATGGTTCTGTAGATACCTGGAAGGAAAAGTTGAAAGAATACGGCATGGACAAGACGGGAGGTGTTCACCTACAGGATCATCGTCGTTCTACAGGTTTTGACAAAAACTATGACCTCCAGACAACGCCTCGCCTCTTTTTGCTGGACAAAGACAAGAAGATCAAGGCCAAGCAGATTTCTGTTGAGCAGTTGGAAGAGATTTTGGATCGTGAGTTGGGGTTGGATAGTTAGGGGAGAGAACAGAGAACAGAGAACAGAGACTAGAGAACAGAGACTAGAGAACAGAGACTAGAGAACAGAGACTAGAGAAAAACGAAAAACGACCTTTTATGAAAACGATAGTAACATTTTTTAGCATCAGCCTGATTTTTTTGTCAGGCATCCAGCCTGGCTTTGCTGCTGACCAAAAGAAAGGCCACCGCATCGAAATCTCGGTAAATGGACTCGAAGCGGAGAATTTGTTCATTGCCTATCACCTCGGCAATAAGCAATACATACAAGACACCATTTCTGTAAAAAATGGCCTGGCCATTTATGAAGGAGATGAGCGCCTGGAAGGCGGTATTTACCTGGTGGTTTTACCTCCTCAAAACAACTATTTTGAGATCATCATCGCTGAGGATCAGCATTTTAGCATCAAGACGGATGTGGCTGATTTGGTAGGAAATATGGTGGTGAAAGGCTGTACGGAAAACCAGCTTTTCTACGAAAACCTTCAGACTATCAGTGAGATCGGAAAAGAGACGACCGAGCTGGAGGAGAAAATAAAGCAATTGGAAAAAGGCAGCGGAGAGTATGAAGCGCTACAGGAAAAGATAAAGGAAAATTATGAGGGGATGAATACAGCCCGCGAGAGTCTTGCCGACGAGCATCCTGAGCTCTTTTATGCAAAAGTCATCCGCGCCATGCGCGAGCCCCAGGTGCCAGAGGCACCGGAAGGAGCTTCCGAAGACTTCGCCTACTACTACTACCGGGATCATTACCTGACGGAAATAGACTGGGCTGACAAGCGCCTGATCCGCACCCCTGTCATCCACCGCAAGGTGATGCAGTACATGACCCGCCTCGTGCCTCAGCATTACGATTCTCTGGCAGCAGCGGCTGTCTACCTGATCGACAAGGCTTCAGCGAATGATACCATGTATCAGTATGTGACCGTGACCCTGCTCAATCACTACGCCAACTCCAAAGTCATGTGCCATGATGCTGTCTATGTGCGCATCGTGGATCACGTCTACCGCGACGGCAACGCCTGGTGGGCAGAAGCAGAGCAAAAGAAAAAGATCACGGATCGCGCCAATTCGCTCCGCTGGACCATGTGCGGCAGCAAAGCGCCTGAAATGCGCATGGAAGACGGCAAAGGTATCGTGCATTCCATGCATGCCATTGAGGCAGAGTATACAGTCCTGTATTTTTGGGATATTGACTGTGGGCATTGTAAAAAAATCACCCCCAAAGTCGCTAAGCTTATGCCCAAGTACAAAGACAAAAATGTGGCGCTCTATTCTGTCAGCATCAACGGAACCGTTGAAAAATGGCAGGAAAGGCTCAAAGAATATGGGATGGACACCCTTCCCGGCACGATTCTCAATGTGCAGGACCACAAGCGCACCACCCACTTTGATTATTACTACGATATCCGCTCTACGCCCCGGATCATCCTGATAGATAAAGACAAGCGCATCCGCGCCAAGCAAATCTCCCCTGAGCAGCTAGAGGATATCCTCGACATGCAGCTGGAGATGGAGGACAGCAAGAAGATTTTGGATAAAAAGGATGAAATTGAGGAGGAGGAGTAGGCCTCCTATCCCGGCCACCAATTAGGTCGTTCTGGCGCATCCTTATTATCGCGCGCTTTTTCGCGCTGGCGCTGGCGCTGGCGCTGGCGCTTTTTGCGCTTGTGCTTCCGCTTCAATTTTTTGAAAAAATTGCCTTTCACGAGTACCGTGCGGGCTGAAAGGGCTATTTGCCCTGTGGCCCAGGGATTGCGGTCGCCCGCCAGGTTGAAGTTCGGTTTATAGTCTACCGACACATTTACCTTGGCCAGGGTAAACTCCGCACCTGCAATCAGGTCTACGCCCATCGTGCCATTACCTTTGGTGGTAATCGTCTCTGTGCCAATGGTTTGGCGGCTCTCTTCGCTACCGAAGCTCAGGCCTGCACCGCCATAGACATTCAATCTGCGCGTGACGATGGGGATATGTTTTTTTCCCAAAACATGCACGGTAGTATTTCGGGTAAAATCCGTTTGGATGATCTCTTCCAGGGTATAATGCTTCGCAAAGCGCTGTTGCGCCGTCAGGCCGACCATGCGGCCTGTACTGCCATTGCCGAGGCGGAGCCCGCCGCTGAGGATATAAGACTGTGCTGAAAGCATCAGCGGGAGAGAGAGGAGGATAAGTAGGCTTAAATGAACAAGCTTTTTCATGTTGTTTTATGTTTTGATTCTCACAATCACTACGCCCAAAGGAGCCTGAAAATTACTTTTCAAATGCCAGAGATAGAGTGAAGCAGAAGGAAAGGGGGATGATTCCTTCTTTTTCCTGCTTAAGTGGCGGGTGCCAATTCGCGCAAATATTCCATCATTTTTGTATAAAAACGCAGGTTGTGGATCGTCGCCAGCCGATAGGCGAGGTGGTCGTTGATGCTGAAAAGGTGGGTCAGGTAGGAGCGGCTGTAGCGCTCATTGGTCAGACAATCAGAGACTTCGTCTATCGGGCGGCTGTCTTTGATGTATTTTTCATCCTGTATGTAGATATAGGAGTAAAAGTCGCTTTTGAGTTGAGCGTAGCTCGTGATCGGCTCGTTGAAGGCGTATAGCCGCTTATGACGCGCATCGCGCGTCGGGATCACGCAATCAAAGATGTCGTAACCCGCCTCAAAAGCCGCAACCAGATTTTCAGGTTTGCCGATGCCCAGCGCATGCTTGGGCAGTTCTTTGGGCAGCAATTCCGCCACATAGGACACCATGTCCAGCAATACGCCATCCTTGTCGATGGGCCAACCGCCATAGCCAAAACCGTCAAAACCGATTTCCAGCAGCGCCTCGGCGCATTGCTTCCGCAATTCCTTGCTGTTGCCGCCTTGCACCACACCAAAGAGCAAAGGCCGTTTGCTATCGTCTTTCTTCTCGCTGAGCAGGCGGTCGTATTCCTTCTTGCACTTCTTCGCCCAATTGATGGTGTATTCGACACTCGTCTTTTGCAGGCTCAGATCCATATCCGGATGGGTACAATAATCCAGGCAATAGATGATATCAGCCCCGATACTAAACTGTAGCTGAATGCACTTTTCAGGTGTCAGCTTGTTCTTTTTCCCTCCTTTTTCATGCTGATAGATAAAGCCTTTGGGATTGATGCTTCCCATTTTGGATTCATTGATCATCGAAAAAAGCTGAAAACCTCCCGAATCAGAAATGATCGGCCCTTTCCAATCCATGAATGTGTGAATGCCGCCATGCGTGGCCAGGGTCGTCGTGCCTGGCTTGGAAGCCAGATGAAGGGTGTTGACCACCAGAGCCTCGATTTTTGCCTCTTCCAGATCCTGGGTATCGACGGCCCGTACGATGCCACGGGTGGCGTCAGGAAGGAAGACAGGCAGCTTCAGCGGGCCGTGGTTAGTTTGGAGTATTTTCATTGATAAATTTCGGATGATTACCGGCAATGACCAGGGTTATTTCTCCTTTGATATTGCTGTCATCGAGTTTTTCGATGACTTCGGAAAGATAGCCTCTGGTAATTTGTTCAAATTTTTTGGTCATCTCCAGACAAACCGCGCATTTTCTGTCGCCTAAAACCTCCAGGGCGTCTTTGAGGCATTTGATGATGCGGTGTTTGGATTCAAAAAGCACAAGGGTGTGCGGCAGGTCTTTTTCGGGGAGGAAAAAGTTTTTTCGCTGACCGGATTTGCGGGGCGGAAAGCCCTTGAAAGTATAGCTCGATGAGGGCAGGCCCGACAGCACAAGTGCTGTCTGCACGGCGCTTGGCCCTGGAATGACTTCCACGGTGATGCCCTCTTCCGTGGCGCGCGATATCGCGCGATATCCCGGGTCGCTGATGCCGGGAAGCCCGGCGTCAGAGCAGATGGCTACATCTTCGCCCCGCTGCAACAGCTGGATGATGCCTTCGGCAGCATGGACCTCATTGTGCTCGTGGTAGGCAAATATTTGCCGGGGCAAGCGAATCTCGTAGCGCGTCAGGATGTTTTTCGTGACACGGGTATCCTCACAAGCGAGGTGCTCTACCTCGCCCAGGATGCGCGCAGCGCGGTAGGAGAGGTCTTCCATGTTGCCGATGGGCGTAGCGATGATGTATAGAATGGCCATTTTTGGGGTTTCGGGTTTTGTGTTTCGGGTAATCTTGCCTATCTATCTTCTAAATCGTTCTCTGCTTCCTCATAAATCAGTTGAATTTCTTTTCGAAGCTCATCTTCATTAGGAAGGAAAAGTTGATACTTTGAAACAAATAATTGAGAGGAGATACCATGCATAGCATATTTGATGAGTAAATCATCTTTTTCCCTCGCCAAAACGATCCCTACAGGAGGTTGGTCTCCTTCTGTATTTTCTTCATTTTCAAAGTATCCGAGATACATATTCATTTGACCTATATCTTCGTAGCCCGCTTCTTCTTTCTTGAGGTCTATGAGAACAAAGCATTTCAATATTCGATGGTAAAAAACCAGGTCCACAAAATGATGTCTGTTCCCCAAGCTTATGCGGTACTGTCTCCCAATGAAGGCAAATCCTTTTCCTAATTCCAGGAGAAATTGCTGTAAATGACTGATCAATCTACTTTCCAGTTCTGTTTCACTTAGATGATAGGGTTCTGGTATTTTGAGAAATTCAAGCACGTATGGATCCCGAATAAGGTCTTCGGGTTTGGAAACAGATTTTCCCTCAGCAGCAAGCTGTAAAATACCCGTTTTGTCAGTTGTGGCTGCTAGGCGCAAAAATAGTGAGGCTTTTTTTTGTCTTTTTAATTCAGGCACACTCCATGCCTCGATTTCTACCTGTTTCTCATAGAAATTTCTTTCAAGGGTATTTTCAATTTTCAGAAGCTCTACATAGTGTGACCAGCTCAATTTGTGCGAAGGCTTCGCACCATTTGGATAAATCAAATAAAATTGGCGCATCCGACTTAGGTTACTTCTGCTAAATCCCTTACCAAGATGATTTTTTAAATCAACAGATAATTTTTCCAATAATTTATGACCATAGTCAGCTTTTTCTTTACCCTTTTGTTCAAATGTTACAATGAATTGTCCTATTAGCCAATAGGTTTTTAAGAGATGTGTATTAATAGTTTGGGCTACTTGTATTCGGCCAGAATGATAAACTTCCGAAATCTGCTCTAATAGTTCATCGTAGGCGCTATTTTGATCTAATCCTTTCATTTCTAATTTCTTCACTATTTCTTTACCCAGACCAGCATCTCATTGACAAACAACTCCTCCTGTATCTCCCATCCCAACTCATCAGCAGCCTGCCGGATGGCTGGGGCATAATTGCCGTAAATATCCGCTATTTTCCCCACTAAATTTTGGGCAGGGAAAGAAAGTACGACCCAATCGGCCGGCGTTTGCTTCAAAACGGTCAGGCCTGCGCCTTTTTTGCGGATTTCGAGGCAGTGGTACATTTTGAATAAGAGCGCCACATCTACCTGCTCTGCAGGAGGATTGACGTAGATGTCTTGCCAGATGGGGGCTGGTCCGATGCCTTCCAGCTCAAAATAAAGTCCGAGCAGGTCTGTAAAATTGCGGTTGATGTCGTAGGCGAAATACTGCGTTGAGGCGGGTAAATCCATCCAGCGGAAGGAAAGCGGATGCAGGGCACAGGCAAGGTCTGAGATGCGCTGTGGGAGGCCTGTCTTTGCAAAAATATGCTGGTAATAGCCCTGCTCATACAGCTGTATGCGCTCTCTGGCTGAGCTGTGCACATACATCGTTTCGCGGCAAACCTCCCGTATCAAAGCATCATCTTTTACTTCAAAAGCCTGAATCAACTGCTCCCGGACCCGCTTGTAGTTGGGTTCGCCCAGGTAGGAAGCCCAGATTTTGTGCAGGCTTTTTTTTGCGTAAGGCAAGGCGTTTTTCAACTCTTTGTGGATAAGCAGATTTTCTTCCAAAACATTTTGGATCGTTTCTTTACAAAGAAATTTGTACTTTTTAGAAGCAGCGATCTTATCCCGGGTTTCGTTCAAGCTCATGGCCCAAATTAAAAATATTCCAAGGATATTGATCGTTTGAGAGTGAAAATTGAATAAAGTATCATGCGCGTTTGTAGTATTTATTTTTTGTTAATGGTCTTTGCCTTTCCTGTTTTGCATGCCCAATCAGCTGAAAAATCCGAAAAACTCCTTCATGAGCTGAGTGAATCCGGCTTTTTGCAGCGCTATAAGCAGTACAAAATGGAGGCAGAAAAGCATGTCGCTTTGATGAAACTGAAGAGAGGGGCTTGCAGCGATGAGCAAAAAATCGAAATGGAATTTGCTTACAAGGAAACCCAGGAGGCTTTTCATTCTTTTCTTTACAGTGTGAGAAATGATCTGTTGGACGCCAAAATGCGGCGCCATATCAAAAAAGATACAGAGCTTTATGTCGAAAACAAGCTCCTTGAGCTTGACGAGATCTACCAGGAATATTACCTGAAAAAATTTCATCCCATATACCTGCAAGTCTGCCATCCCGAGATCGCATCTCGCCGTACCATAGACCCTTCCCTCATGGTTCCCATGATAGTATCCATGCTCCCGGCCATTACAGGCGTCTTCACCAAATTGGCGGATTTCTTCGATGACAACCGCCAGGACAAGCTCGAAGTTTTCAAGCAGCTTCTGGAGGAAGAATGGGTACAACCCCATCTTTTCAGAGATTGGGAACAAATTTAGGGGTTTCGGGTTTTGAGTTTCGGGTTTCGAGTATTCTGAAATGCGAAACCCGAAACCCGAAACCCGAAACCCGAAACCCGAAACCTTTTCATGAGAAAAGCTATCATCATCGGCGCCGGCATCGCCGGCATCGCCACTTCCATCCGCCTGTTCCTCAAAGGTTTTGAGGTAGAGGTCTTCGAAGCCAACGCCTATCCAGGCGGCAAACTGGCCGAAATCCGGCTCGGAGACTACCGCTTTGACGCGGGGCCTTCCCTATTTACGCGCCCGGATTTGGTGGAAGAACTCTTTCGCCTGGCAGGCAAAAAACCTGAAGATCATTTCACTTACCAGCGTTTGCCGCTTGTTTGCCGCTATTTTTATGAGGATGGCCTCATCCTGGACGCCTTTGCGGAGCCGGAAAAATTTGCGGCTGAGTTGGCCGAAAAGACCGGCGAGGAAGAAGCCACGGTGCTCCAGGCGCTGGAAAAAAGCCGTGAAATCTACGATATCACCTCTCATGTTTTTCTGGACCGTTCCCTGCATCGCTGGCAGACCTATGCCCGCTGGGATACTTTTAAGTCTCTGTTGCGCCTGGGGCGCATAGATTCTTTTCGCAGCATGCATGCTGCCAATGAAGCGCGATTTCGCGATCCGCGCGTCGTGCAGCTCTTCAATCGCTACGCGACTTACAACGGTTCTGATCCCTATCAGGCACCCGCGACCCTGCACGTGATTCCGCACCTGGAATTCAATATAGGCGCTTTTTTGCCGGACAAAGGCATGGTGGACATTCCGGCCAGCCTCTTTCGCCTGGCGAAAGAATTGGGGGTGCGCTACCATTTCAACAGCAAAGTTGATGAGATTCTCCTGCAAGGAAACAAAGTGAAAGGGGTGCGCATCCAGGGCGAAGTCATGCCCGCAGATGTCGTCATTTCCAATATGGATGTCGTGCCGACTTACCGCAAACTTTTACCTAACATCAGGCCACCCGAAAAGAAACTGACACAGGAACGCAGCAGCTCTGCGCTGATTTTTTATTGGGGAATCAGGAAAAAAATCCCGCAATTAGATTGCCATAATATCTTTTTCTCCGAAAATTACCAGGCAGAGTTTGAACATATATGGGAGAAAAAAACACTTTTTGACGATCCTACGGTCTATGTTTTTATTTCTTCGAAAGTGCTGCCCGAAGACGCCCCGCCCCATGGCGACGCCTTTTTTGTGATGATCAATGTCCCTGCCAACGAGGGACAGGATTGGGATGCCCTGATCACTCAGAGCAGGAAAAACATCCTGCAAAAACTCGGGCGCCTGCTCGGAGAGCCCATCGAACCGCTCATCGAGCAGGAAGATATCCTCGATCCGAGGAGCATAGAAGCGAGGACGTCCTCCTTTCAGGGCGCACTCTACGGCACCGCTTCCAACAACCGCTTTGCGGCTTTTCTCCGTCACGCCAATTTTTCCTCCAGGATAAAGGGCTTATATTTCGTGGGCGGCTCGGTACATCCCGGTGGTGGGATACCGCTCAGCCTGCTCTCTGCGAAAATCGTCGGAGAAATGATATAAAAGATTTATCAGGAAATGGACAACGCCAAGAAGCTGGCTATCTCATCCCGCATTCAGCAAAGCAAAAAATACCAGCACCTCTCTCTAGAGACCATCCAACGAATCGTGGACTGGGCTGCTTACCGCTATAAAGAAAAGGAAGTGGAAAAGCAGGTCAAAAAGAAGCTGCACCAGGTTTTTGGAGCCTATTTTAGTGCGGGGGAAAAGGCGGCTTTGGAGAAGAGGATGGAAGCCTACGATAGTACGAATAAGGAGCAAGGAACAAGGAATGATGAAATATTTTTCCCTGTGATGATGGATTTGCATGCGAGCTCGCGGGAGCGGGGAGGGATCGTGACACAATTTTACCGGAGGATATTTGAGGTAGCAGAAAAGCCTCTGCGGGTCGTAGACCTGGCTTGTGGGCTCAATCCTTTTTCCTATCCGTGGTTGGTTGAGGCTGTGCCAGGGGTTCACTACCAGGGATATGATATTGATCTGGATACCACGGGGGGGATACATCAGTTTTTTGAAAAAAAAGGACTGCCTGTAGCTGTGGGCTACAATGATCTTTTCATTTCAGTTCCGGCACATGAGCCTGGTGATACCGTGATGCTGCTCAAAACCCTGCCCTGCCTGGAGCAGCAGGAGAAAGGAATCAGCGCAAGAATATTGTCTCAACTGATTTGTAATCAGTTGATTATATCTTTTCCAGCGAAGTCTCTGGGAGGGAAGGAGAAAGGGATGGTGGAAAGCTATCGGGCTTTTTTGATGGACTTGATCGAGGGCAGTGATTATGGGCTGAGGGGAGAGCTTTTGTTTGAGAATGAGACGGTGTATGTTTTGTTAAAAAAATAGCTTTACTAAACCTTAACGTTTAGTAAAGCTATTTTTTTAACCTATCGGTTCATTCTTACTTCGTGCCACCGCCACGAATATCCATCTCCTCCAGGAGATGACCGGCTCCGGCAAACTTATCAATAATGAAAAGGATGTATCGAGCATCGACAGATATTGTACGGGTTACCTCAGGAAATACGTAGATGTCACTTGCCATCGCTTCCCAGTTGCCATCAAAGGCACAACCGATCAACTCGCCACGACCATTGATCACAGGAGAGCCGGAGTTACCGCCGGTGATGTCTGTGGTACTCAGGAAGTTAACAGGCAGTTTACCGTCTTCAGCATAGCGACCGAAGTCTTTGTCTTTCCACAATTCTTTCAACTTGCCAGGAACGTAGAATTCGTCATTTTCACCATGTGTAGGATCTTCTTTTTCCATGACACCATCGAGGGTTGTCTTGTGGGTATAGAAGACACCGTCTTTGGGGAAGTAAGGGCTTACTTTACCATAGGTCACACGCATGGTGGAGTTGGCATCAGGATAGAACATTTTGCCATCCTTCATCTCACGCATACCCTGGATATAGGTTTTGCGGAGCTCTTCGATCTGGCCCTGAAACTGCATGGAGCTAGCCATTACATTTTGCTGATAGATGGTGATGCCTTCATTCAGTACAGTAAGAATAGGATCTGCCTCCAGTGTTTTCATTTTAGGCTTGGCAAAGAAAGCTTCTGCTTTTTCTTTGTTGGTTACGACAGAGTTGGCGAAAGCCCAATCAGCCCACATCTGGAATTTCTCCTCGGTGTTTTTCCCTTTTTTGGCTTTTTTATGTGTAGGAACCGCCTTGAGGCTTGCAGGCATCAACTCAGCAGGGATGTCCTGATAGAAAGAAAGCAATTCTTTGGTAAAGATTTCTTTGTCGAGCTCGTAATAGTAGTTCTCAAAGTCAGGCATCACGCGGTCTTTGCGCTCTGAAGCGGCTTTTGCCAGGGCCTCGTCATCGGCGCTTCCGCGCATCATGCGGTAGAATCCCATGCCATTGGTGATGGCCTCAGCACCAAAGAAACCGAAGTTGAGGTAGCTAAAGAAGCGATCAGCTTCTACATATCCTTTGTGCAAATCATCGATTTGCTTCAATACCGTACCATATTTGCTTTTGCGGCTCTCGTCCTGGTTCACCCAGTCCATAAAAGCTTTTTCTTCCTGCTTCTTCACACCTACGATATCGTAGCGCTCCAGCATGGTAGACTGACCGATGAGGTACTTCCAGTAGTTGGAAAGGCTGGCATAGTCAGAAGCCAGATCGATGCGCACTGCGGCATCAGCTTTCATGGCTTTTTTCATGCTTTCGAGCTTCTGGCCCATCAGTTTGATGCGGTCACCATTGGTTTGGTTGAGCGCAAGGTCAACGGCAGAAGAGGTCAGGTAGCGATTGGTGCTGCCTGGGTAGCCAAGGATCATGGCATAGTCATTTTCTTCTACACCGGCGATAGAGATCGGCAGGAAGTGCTTAGGCTTGTAAGGTTGGTTTGAAGCGCTGTACTCAGCAGGCTCATTGTCAGCTCCGGCATAGATGCGGAAGATAGAGAAGTCACCTGTGTGGCGAGGCCACATCCAGTTGTCGGTGTCACCACCAAACTTGCCGATAGAGCTGGGAGGAGCGCCTACGAGGCGTACATCTGTGTAGTTTTTGTACACATAGAGGTAGTGCTCAGAGCCATGGAAGACAGATTTGACCGTCACTTCGAATTTGCCATCCTGGCCAAACTCTTTTTCCAGGCGCTCGATGGCGGCTTCGCCATCTTCGTTTACCTGATCGGTCACATCCTCAGAGTGAACCAAAAAGCTAACATAGAGGCCCTCTACAGGCAATTCTTCTTTTTTGCTCATGGCCCAGAAGCCATCGGTGAGGTAGTCATGCTCCTCGCTGCTCAACTCAGCGATGGCATCATACCCACAGTGGTGGTTGGTCAGGACAAGCCCTTCGCGAGAGATCACCTCTCCGGTACAAAATCCGCCTCCCATACGCACAATGGCGTCTTTTACGCTGGCTTTTGTTTCATTGTAAACATCGCTGGGGTCGATTTCGAGCCCTTTGGCTTTCATGTCTGCGCCATTCATCTCCGTGACTTTCATTGGCAGCCACATGCCTTCATCAGACTTTTTGGTCTCTTGTGCAAACACAAGTTGTCCAACCAAAAGCCCTGTCATTGCTATTCGCAAAAAAAGATTCTTCATTTGATCTAGTTGAATTTTTCTTATTAGTTCTACTTAAAACAGCGCCCAAGATACAAATAATAAATGGATCAGTGGAAGTGAGCCTGGGGTAGTTTTTGTGTAGGATTTGGGCAAAAAGGCTGTTTTAGCATTTTTCACCCTCTTTATCCTTGCCTTGCCATGCCTATTGAAGCAATGCGAATGCTCAGGGGCGGCTCGGGTGCCGATATCAGTGCCTGTATGCAGGCGACCAGGGTAGAGCCTGTGGTGATGACATCGTCCACCAGCAGTATATGTTGGGGAATGCTTTTTTTGCAGAGAAATGCGCCTCCTACATTTTCCCAACGCGCTTCAGCGTTTTTGCGGGTTTGTGTCAGCGTAGCAAATTGGCGGATAAGGCTGGAAGTATCCACTTCCTTTTCCAGCCAGGAGGCAAGGCCTCTGGCCAGAAATTCCGCCTGGTTGTAGCCGCGCCTGATTTTTTTGCTCCGGTGCAAAGGCACCGGAATGATCGTCTCCACCGCCTCCATAAAGGCAGAATCCGCCAGCTCATGGCCCAGCAATTGGCCCAGACGCAAGCCTATATGCGGGGCATCTTTGTATTTCAGGGCTTTGATAAGCTGCTGTAAGCGGCCTTTTTTATCAAAAAAATAGAGAGAAGTAGCGCCTTCCATAGGCACCCGTCCGGCCAGGCGGTAAAACAATTCGTTTTGCTCTGGCTGCATGTGAAAGCCCGTTTTCTCCATCTGAGAAAGGCAATCAAAGCAGATGAGTTTTTCCTGTCGGATCAGCTGCTGGTCGCAGCCATAACAGGATTGGGAGAAAAAGAGGGAAGATAGCATAGGATGGGATTGTTTTGGGTTTTTGGTTTCGTGTTTTGGGTTTCGGGTTCCGGGTAACAACACGAAACCCAAAACTCGAAACCCGAAACTTTCTTCAACCTATTTGACGCAGCAGCCGTTTTGATCTCAACACTTTGAACAAATTTTTGCAAAGTCATGCTCACTTTGTTTGCTTTGCATGTTTGTTTGTTAACATAGGAGCTGTTTATTTCGAGACGAATCCACAAACTCATGAGAATTCGACATTTCTTACTTTATCTTTTATTTCCTCTTTTTTTAGTGGGATTGCAGAGCTGTCAGGCTCAGGACCCTCACCCCCCTGCTGATACTCAGCAAGTGGAGCATGTCGAGGATCATGGTGAAGGCGGTCAGCTATTGGAGGATCATGGGGAGCATGTGCTCCCATCTGCCTGGATGGTCATCCCCTTTGTGGTGCTATTGCTGCTGATCGCAGCAGGGCCTGTCTTTTTCGAGCATTTTTGGCACAAAAACTATAAATGGATCGCGCCGGGATTGGGTGCGATCACCTTGTTATATTATCTCTTTTTTCTGGAAGACATGGGACATCCTGCCCATTCGCTGGCAGAGTATGTTTCCTTTATAGCCTTGCTGGGGCCGCTTTATGTGGCTTCGGGCGGGATTTTGATACAGATTGACCGGGAGGGTAAGCCGATGGCTAACCTTGTGTTGCTACTCATTGGCTCAGTGATCGCCAACGTGATCGGCACCACAGGTGCCTCTATGTTGCTGATACGGCCTTTTATCCGCCTGAATCGCGACAGGTTACAACCTTATCATATCGTCTTTTTCATCTTTATGGTGAGCAATGTGGGCGGTGCCCTGACGCCTATCGGCGATCCGCCGCTCTTTTTGGGTTTTCTGAAAGGCGTGCCTTTCTTCTGGACGGTCGGCCATGTATTCCTGGAATGGGTCTTTGGCCTTTCCATGCTGGGACTTGTATTCCTGTATTTTGACCGCAAAAACAAAAAAGACCTCGACAAAGTAGAGACAAAATATTCAGGCAAAATCATCCTGCGCGGCACCAAAAACTTCATCTGGTTGGGCATCATCGTAGGAGCCGTTTTTCTCGATCCCAATATCCCCGGCATGGAATGGCTGCCCTATATTCCGGGCGAGCATGGCTCTAAATTTTCTTTTGTACGCGAACTCATCCAACTGGGTGCAGGTGTGGGAAGTTATGTTTTTGCCAATAAACAGGCACTTAGAGGCAATGAATTCACCTTTGAACCCATCATGGAAGTGGTCTTCCTTTTCGCAGGAATCTTCTTTGCCATGATGCCTGCCCTGCAATTGATTGCAGACTTTGCGTCTCATCCGGAGAATGCTGACCTGATTACAGGAGATAGCCTTTATTGGGCCACAGGGATATTGTCTTCCTTCCTCGATAATGCGCCTACCTACCTGAACTTCCTCTCCGCTGCCACCGGCAAGCTGGGGTTTGATATGGGCAATTTTCAGTCTGTGACTGATTTTACCAGGCATGTGGATGGTATCCTGTATCTGGAGGCGATCTCCGTCTCGGCTGTATTCTTTGGCGCGATGACCTATATCGGCAATGGCCCCAACTTCATGGTCAAGTCTATCGCGGAGGAGCGAGGCGTGAAGATGCCCAGCTTCTTTGGCTATATGATCCGCTATAGTTTGATTGTATTGCTGCCGATCCTCCTGCTGACCTGGGTTATTTTCTTTTTGCTATAGCCGCTATAGCTGCGTTTGTGGAAAATTTGCTACATTTTAGGAATGTAAAAATTCCTTACATTTAGGCTTATTTACACCCCTCGTCCGAGACGCTCCCCTTAAGGGGGAGCTGACGTAATCCTTAAGGAATTTTATTCCTTTTTTTCTCGTCAGGCCCCTTTCAAGGGGCCGTCTGGGACGGGGGATGTAAGGCCTCAAAAAGCACTGCTTTGTCTTTTCCCTCTTTGAACCCATTCATCAAAATGAAAAAATCCATCAGGCGCTTTCTGCTCGGCATCCTCTTCGTCATCGTAGCTGGGGTCGTTGTTTATTACCCTAAATTGAAAAGCGTCTGGCTGACGATGCACTTCTTTGATGCGGATGTGATCGTGAGCAACTTCACAGGAATGGACAAAATCTGGCAGACCAGCCAGGTTGAAAAGTCCAGCCAGCCCTTTATTTTTCCACGGGCAAAAGTGGTGGAATTGCCAGAAAAATTTAGCTACGGAGGCGAAGGCCTGGGCGCGCAGACATTTCTGGATTCGTCCTTTACTACGGGATTTCTGGTGATTCACCAGGACAGCATTCGCTTTGAACAATACTACCAGGGGCATAGCGAAAGCACCCGGCACATCTCCTGGTCCATGGCCAAGTCTTATGTCTCTGCCCTGTTTGGCATAGCCATAGAAGAAGGTCATATCAAAAGCATAGAGCAAAAGGTAGAAGAATATTTGCCGGAATTAATAGGTTCCGGTTATGAAGGCGTGCGCATCAAAGATGTGCTTCAGATGTCCACAGGTGTGGGATTCAATGAAGACTATGGCGATCTATCGTCCGATATCAACCGCTGGGGGCGGCATTTTGCCTGGGGATCTTCTCAGGATAAATTTGCTGGCAGCCTGAAGCGTGAGCGAGAGCCCGGCACTTTCCATCACTACGTGAGCATCAACACCCATGTCCTGGGTATGATCCTGGTAAAAGCCACAGGCAAAAGCCTGACCGAGTACCTGCACGACAAACTCTGGCAGCCTCTCGGCTGCGAATACAATAGCTATTGGCTGATCGACGATTATGGGATGGAAATGGCTCTGGGGGGCCTGAATGTTACCTTGCGTGACTACGCCAAAATCGGCCAACTCTTCCTGCATGATGGCAACTGGCAGGGCCGGCAGCTTGTGCCTACGGCCTGGGTAAAGGCCTCTGTGACGCCCGATGCCCCGCATCTGATGCCAGGGAAAAACCCGCTTTCAGCCCACCAGGACTTTGGTTATGGCTACCAATGGTGGGTGCCGGAAGGCACTGAAGGCGAGTTCATGGCCATTGGCATTTACAACCAATATATCTATGTCAACCCCAGCACCCGGACGGTCATTGTCAAAAACTCCGCAAACCCGCGATTCAATGACAAAAGCTATGTCTGGTCGCGCGCGAGCTCCCATTTGGCGCTTTTTCGCGCAATAGCACATCAACTACCTATAGATGAACACCCAAAATCTCTAACCCCATGACTATCCTTGATGCAGTCGCCGGACCCATTTTGCTGCTTTTTCCGCTCGCTTTCTTTGTCTTTTTTGCTGGAGCGGTGCTTTTGGAAGGCTGGATTCTCAAAAAAATCATGAAGCGGACTTTCAAAAAAAGCCTTGCGATGTCCCTCTACGCCAATGGTGCTTCTCTTCTGGTAGGCTTTCTGCTCGCCAGGTGGATAGGGGATGTTACCTATATCCCTAATTACCTGACATATTTTGCCATCACTCTTTTGATTGAGTTTGGGGTACTTTTGTTGATTACAAAAGGCACAGAACAGAAAAACGTCGCGCTGAGTGCGCTTTTGATGAACATTACGAGTTATGCCTTGCTGGCATTGGCATTTTGGGTGGTGAGGATGTTCTAGGATTTTTACCCAAAAATATTCAAATCAAATTTTGACCGTAGCATCTGCTGCATATCATGTATGCTGCGAAAGGAATATTTGAGTGTTTTGCGCTCCAGTTTATGGAGTTTGTTGGGGGATATGTATCGCCCCGAATCTTTGTTCTCAAAGCCCGAACGCGCGCGGATGCGCATCAGCAATTCATAAGTCCTCGCCGCTTCGCGGTAGCGGTCTGCATAGGTGGGATCGGCCAGTGCGAGGCGTTTGAAACGATCCAGGGTATTGCTGCTGCCCAGCAACTCGTGGTGAATGCACAGGATGCGCGCAGCATCTGCCAGGGGCAACATGGCGCGTAGCTTGATGTCAAATTTGTTTTTATGCTCGCCTTTGCGATCCAGGAAGAAGTTTCGGAAGAAAGTGAGTTGCGCTGGATTTTCGACCGCATTTTTTGCCATAAAATGCATGAACCGTTTGGACTTTTTGCTCGCTTCGAGCAGAAAGAGATTGAGCTTTTCGAGCAAAGAAGGGTCGCCATAGCTGCAGCGGTAGTCAAAAAAGATGGTGCTGTTGAGCACCGCTTCAGGATCGGGCTGGTGCAGCCATTCCGCAAAATGCTCCTTCCAGCCCCAAAGGGACTGATTCCAGCGCGGATTACGCGCCATGATATTGGCGGGACATTTGGGAAAGCCGCATTTCTCCAACAGGCCATTGACCTCTTCGGCAAGGCGGAGAAAATATCTTTCAGCCATCTTCTCATCTTCCGGTAGCGGATCGTCATAGATCAGGGCATTGTCCTGATCTGTGCGCAGCAATTGCTCGCCTCTGCCTTCGCTGCCCAGCGAGATCCATACAAAGCGCAATTCCGGCTTTTGAAAGCCTTCAGCTTCCAGTTTGGCTATGCTAAACTCAATCGCCCGGGCTATGAGGGCGTCATGTATTTCGGTCATCATTTCCGCTACAAAAGTGACAGAAACTTCCTTTTCGAGGTAGTTTTTTGCCAACTCAGTGGCCAGCTCGCCTATGGCTTTCAGCTCTTCGGGCTGTTGGGATTTCATGATGCGTTTGACCAGCAGGGCGGGATTGTTGCTCTGCATGAGCAGGATGTCGCGCTCGGAAATCATGCCTACAACCTCAGATTGAGTGCTTCCGTCCTCTGTCACCACGAGGTGGCGGATATTGTGGCGCATCATGGTCAGGATGGCCGAGGCCACCGTGATAGAGCGAGCCACCGTCACGACAGGACGGCTCATGATGTCGGTGATTTTGTATCGAAGGGGAATATCCTTGCTGACTACTTTTCGGGTAAAATCCGTATCCGTCACGATGCCCACCGGTAACTTATCCTCATCAATGATGACCATGGAGCCAACACGGCTTTCGGCCATGGCCTGGGCCACTTCCTGTATGCTGCTATACATAAAGCCGCACATGATCTCATTGCCACTGCCCACATGGAGAAGGTCTACAGGTCGAAAAAGGTTTTTTGTGTAAAGTGCCATGCCTATCTGAAAATATTTGCTGATTGCGTACCAAGTACGAATTTTGGGTCATTATTTAGCAAGAGCTAAATAGGGCAGTCAGAATGACTTATGTCATTCGGAAAACCTGGAGGGAAGGCTTTCTTGTTTCGGGTTTTGGGTTTCGGGTTTTGGGTTTCGAGTTTCGAGTTTTGGGTTTTGAGTTTTGGGTTCCGCATTAATATTATTATATTTTTTCATGTCTGATTCCCGTAGAGCAGCTGAGCGCCTTGTCAACCGCATGCAGCATGTGGTAGAGGCGCAAAGGCGAGTGATTTATTTTCTATCGAGTCTGGTAGCCGCCTTCCTGACGACATTTTTGGTGAGTGAACAAAGTGCTGAGATCACCGAAATCCAGCAATATGTCCTCTTTATCCTGGTTTTTGCGGTAAGTCTGTGGGTCACAGAGGCCATTCCACCCTTTGCGGTGGGGCTGCTGATTGTGGGTTTATTGATTTTTTTGCTGGGGCGATCTGGTGCCAATCAGGTAGGAGAACCCAATTATATCAATGTAGAGCGCTTTGCGCACACCTGGTCCAATAGTGTTATCTGGCTGCTTTTGGGAGGTTTTTTCCTGGCAGAAGGGCTCAAAAAAACGGGCATGGACCAGGAACTTTTCCGCTTTAGCGTATCCTATGTGGGCGACAATCCGCGGCATCTGCTTTTGGGCATCATGATGGTAACGGCTATAGCCTCCATGGTCATGTCCAATACAGCGACCACAGCGATGATGATCGCTTCTATCGCTCCTTTCATCCATAGCACCGGTCCGGAGAAAAACATTTCCAAAACGCTCCTGATCGGCGTTCCCGCCGCTGCCGCCATCGGCGGCATGGGCACCATCATCGGCTCCCCGCCCAATGTCATCGCGGTAGACGCGATCAACAACCTGCTCGAAAACAAGCCTGAGACCGATCTTCAGATCGGCTTTTTGGAGTGGATGATCGTAGGCGTGCCGGTGGCACTTGTGCTGGTTTGGGTTTTTTGGAAGGCCCTGATCAGGCGATATGATCTGGGTACCGAAAAGGTAAAGCTGGGGCTGGATAGCGGAAGTATCCCTTTGACTGGCATTCAAAAATTCCAAAAGCAGATCGTGATAGGGGTGTTTATCAGTACCGTACTGCTTTGGCTTACAGGCAATTGGCACGGCATCCCTGCCGCAGCCATATCGGGCATCCCGATCATTATCCTGCCGATGGTGAGCATCGTCACAGCAGATGATGTGCGCGAAATCCCCTGGGATTCACTCATGCTGGTGGCGGGAGGCCTCTCCCTGGGACTGGCGATCAAAGAAAGTGGCCTCGCCACTTTGATGGTAGGGGAGTTGCAAAACCTCAGTGTTAACCACTATGTCTTTATGCTGATTTTTGCCATGGTCACGGTGCTTCTCTCCAACATCATGAGCAATACTGCTGCGGCGACGATATTGATTCCGATTGCCAGCATCATCCCGGGTATAGAGCCCGTTTCCATGGCGATTATCATAGGTCTGAGCGCTTCTTGCGCGCTCTTTTTGCCGGTTTCTACCCCGCCGAATGCTATCGCATTCAGCACGGGATTTTTGAAGCAGGCGGATTTCCGCCTGGGGGGAGTGGTGGTCGGCGGGCTGGGCCCGCTGCTGGCGATTCTTTGGGTCTCCCTATTGGGCTGGATCTTCTTTTGAGTAGGTTTCTACCAAAGAAAGCAGCTTCAGGCCCTCAGGCTTTTCCTTGCTATCCGTTTCAAAGCGAATCACAACTTCCTTACCCGGTAACAGGTCAACATAGTTATCTGAGAAAAATCCATCTATTTCATCAAAAGAGAGGAAGACATTTTTCGCCAGCTTTTTTGCGGTTAAATGGATTTCCCATTGCCCATCTACCAGCTTCAGCTGGTGCTGAATTTCAGGATCAGCTGGCAAAGCCAATTCTTTGGCTGGAACGAAATATTTCAGCTCACTAAACAGACGCAGATCGTCCCTCACGAGGCTCAACTCCAGCAGCCCGCTACGCGGATCAAAAGCAGCCGGGCCCTCCGTAGCACGGATGCTGCCAAGATTCAGGGAATTATTTGCCGGAACCTGGATCTTCCGCCTTTCCGTATGCAAAAGGCCTTTTTCCATATCCCACCAGTTGAATTCCAGCTCCGCATCAAAAGCTTCCAGCTTATCCGAAACGACAAATATTTCATCCGAAAGCTCGCCCGGCTTCACGGCCAGAATCACCGGCTCAAATGCTTTTTTGACAAAATAATGCATCGCCTTCCAGTTGAGGTAATAATCCATGCCCGACCAACTCGCCACGGGCCAGCAGTCGTTGAGCTGCCAGTAAAGCGTGCCCATGCAATAGGGCCTTGCCGTGCGATGTGCTTCTATGGCCATTTTGATGCCTTCAGCCTGCAGGATTTGGCCTACATAGAGGAGCTGCGCAAAATCGGTTGGCAGTTGGTAGTGATCTTCCATATAAGCGCGGATGCGCAGGTTACCGATGCCGCTGCGCTGGTGCGAAGCCATGACCTCCGACTCTATGTCGTGATCTTCGGGCTGGGTGTAGCGCTGCACCGTTTTGAATTCGGGGAAGGACTGAAAGCCGTATTCGCTCATAAAGCGGGCGCTATACGTATAAAAATCCGTAAACGGATGCTGCCCATGCCAGACGCCCCAGTAGTGCATATCGCCATCGGTGGTGGTGTAGGAGACATGGGTGCCCTCTTTGGCATAGGGCGAAGAGCGCCAGTAGAAGTCTCCCGGTGCATATTCACCGACTACTTCAGGTAGCAGCTTGTGGAAGAGTTTCACATAGGAATCCCAGATTTCTGCCCGCTGTTGGGCGGTATAAAGCTGCTTCCAGCCCCAACCTCTTTTTTCTTCATACTGTGCCCAGGCAGCGTCTATCTCATTGTTGCCGCACCAGAGGGCGATAGAAGGATGGTTGCGCAGGCGGCGCACATTGTCGATGGCTTCCTGCCGTACGCTTTCGAGGAAAGCTTCATCGCCCGGATACATGCTGCACGCAAACATAAAGTCTTGCCAGACAAGGATGCCTTTTTGATCGCAGAGGCGGTAAAAAATGTCTTTTTCGTATATACCGCCACCCCATACGCGCAGCATATTCATGTTGGCATCGGCCGCAGCCTGGACCATTTTTTCATACCAGGCATCATCGACGCGAGGCAGAAAGATGTCATTGGGGATGTAGTTGGCGCCTTTGGCAAAGACGGGAACGCCATTGAGCTCGAAGTAGAAGGAACTGCCCGTAGAGTCGGGCTGCTGGATGATGCGAATTTTTCGCAGACCGACCTGGTGGGTGATGGCGGCGACTTCCTGGCCGCCGATGTGCAGCGCGGCCCTGAGCGCGTAGAGGTGTGGCTCACCCAATTCGGCGGTCCACCACAGCCTCGGATTGTTGATCTCAAAGCTGATTGCGTTTTTGTTTAAGCCGGGCTTAAGTTGGACTTTTTGCTGCCCGAGGAGGGTTTTTCCATGGAAAATGTGCAGTTCTGCTTCTTTTTCCGCCAAAGCATCTACCTCAAAATGAGCTGTAAGTTGGGCATTTTGGGCGCTGATTTCATCCTGATGAAAATAGACATCCCGCAGGCTGGCGTAGTCCCAGGCTTCCAGCCGGATGGCCTTCCAGATGCCTGAGCTTACCAGGCGCGGACCCCAGTCCCAGCCGTAGTGATAGCCGGGTTTTCGGGTGAAAACGCTGACTTTCTTGTCACCCAATTCGCCGTTTTCGGATTGGTCATTGGTAGCGGGCAGGCCGTAGCCGTGTTTTTCAAGTAATTGAAGGCCTTTCTCTATGGGCGAATGAAAATAAATCCGCAAGTGGTTGCTGCCTTCTTTCAGCAGCCCCTGAACAGGCACACGCCAGCTCCGGAAGAAATTATCCGCCTCCAGGATAAGGGAATCATTGAGGTAGACATCGGCATAGGTGTCGAGGCCTTCGAATATCAGTTCGTGCTGCTCCTTTTTGAGAAATGCTTTATCTACCTCAAATTCATTGAAATACACCCAGTCTTTTTTATCGATCCACTGCTGCTCATGCTCATTTAAGCGGTAGAAAGGATCTTCTATTTCGCCATGCGCAAGCAAGTCCAGGTGCACACAACCCGGAACGCTTGCTGTTTTCAAGCTGTCATCCGTGGCAGCCTGAAACTGCCAGTTTTCGGTAAGATATCTTCGTTGCATGCGGTGTTTGGGGTAAAGGGTGGTGCCCAGGATCAGCAAAATGGCAGATGCCGTAAGCATGAAGAAGGCCAGTTTGGCTTTTGCGGTTTTGGGTTTTGAGTTCATTTGCTATGCTGCTGAGTCTGGCGATTGGAAGGAGTTTTTTTGACACGGATATGAAGAGGATTGACGCTGATGAACGCTGATTATTATGATCAGATTATGTTTGAACCCAATCTCATCTTCAAGATTGATGAGTGAAAAAAGGGTTTAAAACATAAAAAACCATAATAACCAGCGGAAATCTGCGTCCACTCTTATTTCGGCAATTTATCAAACCAGCTCCGCTTCAAAATCAACGAACATCCCACCGCGACCCCAATCGCAATCAGCGTAGGCACAGCCTCCATCAGCACCAGATAGATCGGGAAGATCACCAGGGCAGACTGCCAGATGATGCCAATGAACACATTGAACATATCTCTTTTGAAATTTGTATTTCGCTCGAAATCAGGATTTTCTGCTACCACTTTGTCGTGGATGGGTTTCCAGAAACCCCAGGGCCTGACATTTTTGTAGAAATTCTTCAACGCTTCTTCCTCCGTAGGCGGAGCCATATAAGTACCAGCGATACAGCCAATAATGGCCAGGAGCAGCATCAGCGGGAAGGTATAGAGATCGAGTGTATCTGTAAAAATAAAGCGGAATGAAAGAGCCGGCACCAATCCACCAACCATGCCCCAGAAGAAGCCGTGGCCGTTGAATCGCCACCAATACCACTTGAGCACATTGGCAGCGACATAGCTGCCGTAGAGGCCGGAGACGATCCACTGCAAGATGTCGTTGACATCTTTGGCGTAGAAGCCCAGGATGATGCTGATCGTCACCATGCCGATGCCGGCGACATAGTTGATGAGGCGTATCTTGCGGTTTTCCGCATTGGGATTGATGTATTTGAGGTAAATGTCATTGACGATATAAGCCTGGGTGGCATTGAGGGTACCTGCAAAGGTGGACATAAATGCCGCCAGCAAGCCTGCCAGGAGCAGGCCCAGGAAGCCGATCGGTACAAACTGCACGATAGCTGCCGGCAGGATTTGCTCGAAATCTATCGCTCCGCCTACGATCAGGTCGAGTTTGTCATAAAACAACAAGCCCAATACCCCAAAGCCCGCGATCATAAAATAGCGCACAGGCATCAGTATCAGAGATACAGATCCGCTCATCAGGGCCGCTTCGCGGGGAGATTTGGTCGAAAGGATTTTCTGCATGTCATAGTTGGGCGCAGGCCCTGCCAGGCTCACCAGCACCCCTTTGAAAATCATCATCATGAAAAAGACGGAAAAGAGGCTGAAGCCGTCTTCGGCTATTTTTTCATTTACCTCCGGGATGATGTGGGTCCAGTCGAGATCCAGTCTCATGCCGAAAAAAGGCGAAATCCAGCCGTCAGGCACGATCAACTCATGGGCTGCCAGGGTATCCATGGCGATGACGCCCACCACGATGGCCGAAATCGTCATCAGCACATATTGCAGCAAATCTGCCCAGACGATACTCATCATGCCACCCAGCAGGGAGTAAAATACTGCGAAGCAGGTGAAGATGATTCCATAAAAATGAGCGACATATTCAGGACTTACCTCAAAAGGGATATAGCCGGAAACGACTTCCCAGGGCACAAAAATTTCGACAAATTTTCCGATTCCGATAAAGCCATAAGCGAGGTATCCCAGGCCCATGATGATGGCAAATACTATCACAACGGTATGCGAAAGTTGTGCGCCTTTCATCCGCCCAAAGCGGGTATTGATCCACTCGGCACCCGTGGTGACGCCGGATCTTCGCAGCCACATGGAGAGAAAAACCATGAGGAAAATCTGGTTGAAAACCGGCCATAACCAGGGAATCCAGGCGCTTTTGATGCCATAGACAAAAAGGATGGTGACCAGCCACATGGTGCCCGAAATGTCAAACATGCCGGAGGCATTGGAGAGGCCGAGCATATACCAGGGCATATTGTTGCCGCCGAGGAGGTAGTCATTTTTGCTGCGCTCGGCGCGCTTTTTTAGCACCAGACCTATAACTACCGTTGCCAAAAGGTAGGCCAGGACGATTAAAATGTCTATGAGATGTAACTTCATGTATTTGAGTTGTTGCTAAGGGAAGGAACCCGATATTCAATAAATCAAGAAAGGAAAATAATTTCCAAACAGCTATTGTGGGTATCATTTGGAACCTAAAATGAACTGTTTACAATGTATAAAAGGCGGGTTTGTCGTGGTAAGGCAGGGCAGGGGGGGTGAAAAAAGCCTCTTTTTTAAGATAAGCCATATCAGCTTCAACTCACACTTTCTCTACTTCCACACTCCCCAAAAAGCCTTTCAGGCTGAAATTATTTGCTGTTTTCAGAAGCTCCCATAGCTTTGTTCCAATAAATTATTTTAGTCATGAAAGCCAAATTTACCCTCCTGGGCTTGCTGCTTAGTTGCTGCTTTGTCAGTGTTTTTGCCCAACAAACCTCATCTTTTTATGTGAATGCCGGTCTGGCATTGCATGCTATCCAGGACCAGGGGCACTCGCCCCTGATGTACACAGGCACGGGCCTGATGTATGGCGCGGCTTACCGCACACGCTCTGAAAATACATTTTCAGGAGTAGATTTTGCCACAGGCAAGGCCAGCCTTGCGGCACAGCTGGAGGAGGAATCCTCCTTTGGATTGAACCAGGCAAAGCGTCGCAACATGCGCGCTTCCTACTACCACTTGCGCAAACTTCCTATTCAAAAAATAGGACTGTATGTAGGGGGAGCCCTATCGGGCCTCTACGATTTTATCCCCTTCAACCACAGCGCCAACAACCTCGTTGGCTATGAATTAACGGCCTCCGTGGGCCCGGCTGTGCGCTTGGAGTATGAGATCTCTTCTCACTTCAAATTGGCCTTTCAGGCTTCTACGGCCTTGTTTTCCTATGGTCTCAGGCCTTATCACGACGGTTTTTTTCCTATCAAAGACCTCGAACTGCATGCCGGAAAAATCATTGAAAATGGAGAGTTTGCGACAGTCGACAAAGCCTTTCAGCTTCAAACAAGAACGATCTTGACCATCACGCCCCGACAAGCGAAAAGCTTCAATCTCTTCTATGAATATGCCGGTGGCGTCAACAAGCTCATGGAGCGCAAAGGCGCTGCTACCCAAACGATCGGATTAGAAATTCCTATAGGCCTCAAATAACAACCATCATGAAAATCCTAAAAATACTTTCCCTCACTTTGCTGCTTTCCTTCTGTGTTTCCTGCCAAAAGGTATGGATGGACGAAAGCCCCCTGGCAGACAATGCCGCCATGTTTGATGAGATGTGGACAGAAATAGATGAAAACTATGTTTTCTTTGATCAGAAAAATGTCAATTGGGATCAGGTGAAAACCGATTATGGCGCGCAGATCAGCGCGGATATGACAGAGGAACAATTGTTCGATGTCTTTACTGGCGCTTTGAGCCAGCTCAAAGATGGGCATGTCAGCCTTTTCGCAGGCTTCAACAGCTGGTTTTATTACGATCTGTATTTGGATCATCCATCCAACTTTGACAAGGCATTTGTCGAAAGAAATTACCTTTCTCAAATCAACACCATCGGTCCTTTCGTCTATGATATACTGGAGGGAAATGTGGGCTATTTGTACTACGAATCCTTTGGAAAAGACTTCACAGATACAGATCTGGCCTATTTGCTCGCGTATTTCAAAGATACCGAAGGCCTCATCATAGATGTGCGCGACAACCAGGGCGGCGCTGCGGACAATGTCAGCCAGCTGGTCGCTGTCTTTATCCAGGAAGCGCAGGTTTTGGGGAAAACTGTCAGCTTTCAAAGCAATTCAGCGGTTGAAGATATCAAGATCGAGCCGAATGACGAGCTGTCAACTTATGCCAAGGATGTGGTCATCCTGACCAATCGGCAGTGTTATTCTTCCTGCAATGTTTTTGCAGGCTTTCTGTCGCAGCTTCCTCAGGTCAGCCTGGTGGGTGACACGACGGGTGGAGGCAGCGGCTTTGCCGTAGGCTCAGAGCTCGCCAATGGCTGGCGCTATCGCTATTCCGCAGCCAAAATCACCCTGGCAGATGGCACAGAGATAGAAGCAGGCGTAGCGCCTGATGTGTACAAGACCACAGGCCCGGAGGAGCAGTTGGCAGGCAAAGATGCCTTGATTGAAGAGGCATTGAGGATTTTGCTGCCTTAAAGGAAAGCCAGGCTTTTGGGAGGATGTGAGTGCAGCAATGTGTACTTTTGGGTAAAAAGTTTCAACATGTCTGAAAGATATTTCATCCTTGCATTCCTCATTCTCCTACCGCTCATCAACCTTGCCCAATCTGCTGATAAGCGATATGAAGGCAAAAACATTTTCCCTTTCGGCCAGGTAGTGGAAATTGAATCCGCGAAGCTCAACGAAAAGCGTATCCTCAACATCTATCTCCCGCAGGGATATGATCCTGATTCTCAGGAGACTTATCCCACCATTTATGTTTTGGATGGCTCCGCTCATGAGGACTTTCCGCATATTGCGGGTCTGGTTCAGTTCATGAATATGTATGAGCTTTTGCCCAAATCCATCGTCGTGGGCATCGCCAATGTGGACAGATACAGAGATTTTACCTACCCGAGCACCGACAAGGCTGATCTCAAAAGCCTTCCACAAAGTGGAGGGTCCGAAAAATTCATCGCTTTCATCGAAGCGGAAGTGCAACCCCTGATAGCAAAAAGCTATAAAGTAAATGATCACAAAACCCTGATCGGGCAATCCCTGGGAGGCCTGCTGGCCACCGAAATTCTGATGAAGAAGGCTGATCTTTTCGATGACTATATCATCGTTAGCCCCTCCCTTTGGTGGGATAAGCAAAAACTGGTCAAAGGTGCTGATGAATTTTTCAAGGCAAATCAGCAGTTGAAAAAACGTGTTTTTGTTTCCCTTGGGAAGGAGCATCCCACCATGCACAAAGTCGCCGACAAGTTGGTGGAGGCTATGCGAAAGTCCGGCAACGACCAATTGACGGTCTATTACGAGCCGATTTTGGATGAAGATCACGCTACGATTTTGCATAGCGCGGTCTATCAGGCGTTTAAAGTTTTGGGGGCAAAGGAAAAATAAGGAGCGGTGACAAAATAAATGGCTCCAATAATTGAGCTTATATACAAATAGAAGAAAGGACGCTGATTTACGCTGATTGTCATGGTAAAATTATGTTTGGCCCTAAAGAGGTTGAAGATGTATGATGGGTCAAAAAGAGTGTTGAGGAGGAAGATTGAGAGGATAGCGACTCCAGCGATTTGTTTTTAAGCTACTTTTAGTAGCTTTCAGCCTGCTTTTCAAGGAAAAGCTGGCGCGGATGGAGCCTGCGCTGAACTCGATTCAGTGGCTTGCGCGGGGCTCATAGCGTAATCCGCGCCCATGGAAATTGAAAATTTTGTAAAAAATCACTCCCCTATTTCAACCCTTCAATTTCCTCTTTAGACAAGCCCGTAAGCTTAACGATGAGCTCGACAGAAATACCTTCTTTTAACGCAATGGTAGCAGTTTCCATTTTCCCTTCCATTTTCCCTTCCATTTTCCCTTCTTCAAAATAAGTATCCATCGAACTTTTCAAATCCCAATAATCTTTCAAACTTTCCTCATAAACAGCTCTCTCTGTTTCATTCATCTTAGCAATTTCAGCCAAAGCAAATAGTTTCTTAAAAACGCCTTCTTCGAGTTCTTTGGGCATTTCCCTTAACCGATGCAAGTTCCTAAAGGCAAAAAGCCATTTTTCATAATCATTGGTCAGTTCATGCAATTGCTTATTGAATTTTGGCACTTCGAGGTAAATGAATGTGAGCTTGTCATAGAAAACCTTATTGGTCAAAGTATCAACCAATTGCACACGATACTCAAGTTTATCCTGGTCGGATTTATCAAATTCAAAGTCCAAAATGGCAATGGTATAAACGCCTTTCAATTCATATTGCCACTCTTTTCCTTTCACTGCCTGCTCTTGTATGGCAAAGGAAGAATAATAAACACTCCTGTCTTTGAAAAACTCTTGTTTTACCCGCTGTATTTCCACAATGAATTTTTCCCCTCGCTCATTGGTACAATACAGATCATAAACAGCTTTTCTTTCGCCTTCACTTTTTCCCAACCTTTCATTTTTTAAATAACTTAAATCCTCTATCTGCTCCTGGTCAGCCAAAAGTTCATTAAGAAAAGCGATAAGCAAATCTTTATTGGGTTCTTCTCCAAATAGCTTTTTGAAGCCAAAATCAGTAAAAAGATTGATATATCTATCTGTGGTTGTAGTCATTAAGTTGGGTTATTTTATTCTCTAAGCGAAGATAATGAAAACCCCATAATATTTCATTATTACAAGGAAGCCACCAGGCGCCCCCAGGCCTCCCGCTTCACCTCAAAGCCAAACAGCTTTTCCACCTCTTCAAACTTCGCCCGAATCTCAGCCGTATTCAGCTGCCCGATGCTACCTTCATGGCTGTGGTTCACAGCGCGCTTTGCTTCAAAATCGCCTCGCTCGATCGCCAGGCCGATCTTTTTGTAGGCGTCGCGAAAGGGCGTGCCTTTCAGCACTTCCTCATTCACCGCCTCTACGCTGAAGAGGTAATCGTACATGGAATCCGCCAAAATATCCTTTTTTACTTCGATATGTTCGAGCATATAGCTGGTGATTTCGAGGCAATCTTTGAGCTCTTCTATGGCGGGCAAAAGGCTTTCTTTGACCAATTGCAGGTCGCGATGATAGCCTGAAATCAGGTTGGTGGTAAGATGCGAAATCTCAAAAGGCAGGCTTTGCAGGCGGTTGCTTTTGGCGCGCAGAAGTTCAAAAACATCAGGGTTTTTCTTGTGCGGCATGATGCTCGAACCCGTCGTCAGGCGATCCGGGAAGGAGATAAAAGCGAAATTCTGGTTGCAAAAAAGCACCACATCTGACGAGAGCTTATTGAGCGTGGTCGCCAGGGAAGCCATGGCAAAAGCCAGCAATTTCTCCGTCTTTCCCCGGCCCAGCTGCGCCTGGATGACATTGTAGCTCAGGTCTGAAAAGCCGAGCAGCTTGGTTGTCATTTTTCGGTTTAAAGGAAAAGAAGAACCATAGCCTGCGGCTGAGCCCAGCGGATTTTGATCCGCTACCTGCCAGGCTGCCTGCAGCATCCGCATATCGTCCACCAGCGACTCGGCGAAAGCGCCGAACCACAGCCCAAAACTCGATGGCATCGCCACCTGCGTATGTGTATAGCCGGGCATCAGCACGGCCTTGTGCTGCTCGCTGAGCTGCTGAAGCGTCTGAAACAGCTGGGCTGTGAGGCTGACGATGGCTTCTATTTCCGCGAGGAAATAGAGCTTCAGGTCCACCAGGACCTGGTCGTTGCGGGAGCGCCCGCTGTGGACCTTTTTGCCCATCTCGCCGAGCTTTTCGGTGAGCATCCATTCGACCTGCGAATGCACGTCCTCCACGCCTTCGGCGATCTCGAAATTGCCCGCTTCGATCTGAGCGAAGATCGCTTTCAACTCCTGCTGAAGCTGCTTCAGCTCATCTGCTTCCAGCAAATGGATGGAATGCAGCATTTCGATATGCGCCAGCGTTCCGAGTACATCATAGGGTGCGAGGAAGACGTCCAGTTCGCGGTCCTTGCCGATGGTGAAGTGCTCGATGCGCTTTTCGACGCTGCCTTCTTTTTGCCATAGTTTTTTCATGTATCGTTTTTTTTTGACGCAGATTTGTTATGATAATTATGATGAAGATATGTTAAGCAGACCAGTCTTTTTAACATAATAAGTCATAATAATCAGCGTAAATCAGCGTCCACTCTTAAATCTTTCAACAAATCAATCATCACCTCAATGCCCGCCTCAATCTCCACCGGAAAGATATACTCATCCGGCGTATGCGAGCGCGCAGAGTCTCCCGGCCCGATCTTCAGCGTAGGAAAAGGCATCAGCGCCTGATCCGACAAAGTCGGTGAGCCATAAGCCGATAGCCCCAGGGCTTTGCCCTTTTGCACGATCGGATGATCGGGGTCCAGGCGGGAAGAATTCAGGCGAAAAGAACGCGCTTTCAGCTCGCAATCCACATGCTGCCGGATGATCTCAAAAGCAGCTTCATTGCTGTACAGCTCATTGGTGCGCACATCCACCACAAACTCGCAACGGTCGGGAACAACATTGTGCTGGCTGCCTGCCTGGATCTGGGTGAGGCTCATTTTTACAGGACCAAGAAAATCAGACACTTTTTCAAATTGAAAAGTTCGAAACCATTCGATCACAGGCAGCGCCTTGTAAATGGCGTTTTCGCCTTCATCGCGGGCGGCGTGGCCCGAGCGACCATGGACGCAGCCGTCGATGACCATCAGGCCTTTTTCGGCTATGGCCATCTGCATCTGCGTGGGTTCGCCCACCATGCCGAGCTCGATCTTGCCCAATTCGGGCAGAAGGGCGGCGATGCCGTTTTTACCGGAAATTTCCTCCTCTGCTGTAGTGGCGAGGATGAGGTTGTAGGCGCGTTTTTCGGGATGTTTGTTTAGGTATAAAAAAGCTGCAATGAGGCACATCAGCGGGCCTCCCGCGTCATTGCTTCCCAGGCCGATCAATCGGCCATCTTCACCTATGGTGGGCTCAAAAGGCGGAAAGGTCCAGCCTTTGGAAGGCTTCACGGTATCGTGATGGGAATTGAGTAAAATGGTCGGGCGGCCTGGCTGAAAATCATCTGAGCGCAGCCAGATGTTGTTGTTTTGTCGGTTGGGATGCAGGCCTTCTTCGACGAAAAAGTCGAAGAGGATTTGTGCTGTATTGTGCTCCTCCCGGCTGAGGGAGGGGGTGGAGATGAGTTTTTTGAGGAGATATATTACTTTCATTTTGCCTGATTTTTTGACGCAGATTTGTTATGATAATTATGATTAAGATATGCTAAGGGCTGCTGTATTTTTAACATAAGAAATCATAATAATCTGCGTTAATCTGCGTCCACTCTTCCAGGCGTCACCCTCGTCCCCACAAAATCATCCGCATACACCTTCCCCAACATCTCCGGCGCACAAAGCACCACTTGCTTCACCCCCGCTTCCAGCGCATCAAACGCATTTTTCAGCTTGGGGATCATGCCATCTTTGATGATGCCCTGCTGTTGGTATTGCAAAAAGGAATCCGGGTTCAGGCTGGAAATCAGCGTGGAAGCATCCGCAGGATCGCGCATCAGGCCCGGCAATTCAAAGAGGTAAAAGAGCGAGACATCTGCGAACTTCGCCAGCTCCGCTGCCACAGCGGAGCCGATGGTATCGGCATTGGTATTGAGCAATTGGCCCCGCCCATCATGGGTGATGGGCGAAAAAACAGGGATCAATCCCTGCTCCAGCAGCGCAAAAATGCGCTCGCCATTCACCGCATCTATATCTCCGGCAAAGCCGTAGTCGACATCCCATCCCTCGCGCTTGTGCGCGCGTATGGCATCCCAATCTGCCCCACTCAGGCCCATGGCCTGACAGCCCCGCGCCTGTAGGGCAGCCACCAGCTGCTGATTCAAGCCGCAGTATGCGTAGGTGACGATTTCCAGCATGGCCGCATCAGTGATGCGGCGGCCCTGGTGCATCACAGCCTCGATGCCGAGGCGCTTTGCCAGGGAAGAGGCGGCCCTGCCGCCGCCGTGGACCAGGGCTTTTTTGCCCGGTAGGGCAGCGAAGTCGTCGAGGACCTGAGATAATATCTCTGCTTTGTTGAGGACGTTTCCGCCTATTTTGAGGATGCTTAGCATGGGGGAATGGGTTAGGAGGAGACGCAGATTTTTTATGATGATTATGATGAAGATATGCTAAAGGACTGAGTAGGTGTTAAACATAAAGAATCATAAGAATCAGTGTAAATCTGCGTCCACTCTTCATCTTAAATCAGTTCTTTCAATATGGCCTGCGCTGCCACAACACGATTCGCCGCCTGTGCCAGCACCAGCGAAGCCGGGCTATCAATGACTGCATCCGCCACGATCACATTGCGCCGCACGGGCAGGCAATGCATAAAATATGCATTGTCTGTCAGCGCCATGCGCTCAGGCGTGATCTGCCATGCAGGGTCCTGGCTGAGGATTTTTCCATACTCATGGAAAGAAGACCAGTTTTTGGCGTAGACGAAGTCTGCGTTGGCGAAGGCCTTTTCGGGATCGTATTCGATCAGTGAGTCCGGCACAAATTGCCCGGCCAATTCATAGCCCTGGGGGTGGGTCACCACCAGATCATAATCGGCGGCGATGGCCCATTCAGCAAATGAATTGGCGACGGCCTGCGGCAGGACTTTGGGGTGCGGCGCCCAGCTGAGGACGACTTTGGGGCGCTTTTTGCGCTTATAGGCTTCAATGGTGATGATGTCTGCCAGAGACTGGCAGGGATGCCGCGTAGCGGATTCGAGGCTGATGATGGGCACGCCCGCGTAGCGTTTAAATGCGTGCATGATTTCTTCTGCATAGTCTTTTTCCCTATCCTGAAATTCCGCAAAAGCGCGCACTCCCAGCACATCGCAATAGCTGCCGATGACGGCGGCCGCCTCCCGCACATGCTCGGCTTTATTGCCATTCATCACACTCCCATCTTCAAATTCGAGCTGCCAGCCGTCAATGCCCACGTTCATGACCATGACATGGATGCCCAGGTTGTAAGCTGCTTTTTGCGTGCTGAGGCGCGTGCGCAGGCTGGGATTGAAAAAAAGACAGCAAAGCGTCTTTTGGTGGCCCAGGTCCGGCCATGCATGCGGTGCATGCGCGATCTCGCTGGCGGAAGCCAGCAGGGCGGGGAGGTCGTCGACGTCGGAGACGGAGGTGAAATGTTGCATGGGGAAGGGGTTTTGAGTTTCGGGTTTCGGGTTTTGAGTTTCGGGTTTCGGGTTTCGAGTTTCGGGATTTGAGTTTCGGGTTTCGGGTTTGAAGAGTGGACGCAGATTATTTATGATAATTATTTCAGTACAGGACAATTTTTCAGGAAAGTCCCCCAAAGTCCTGAAGGGACGCCATATTCAGCATGGGGCGAAGCCCCATGAAGGTAAACGCCCCCAATAGAAGTCCTGAAAGGACGGCATATCTTAGGAAGCCATAGCTAATATATCGCCCTTTCAGGGCTTTAAGACCTGGTGTGAATCGAATGATCGGGCTTTGCCCGATCGTAGTATATAGCGTCCCTTCAGGACTTTCAGGATGTTTATTATTCATGACTTAAATTTTTTGTCCTGTACTAAGGATAATTATGCAAAAGAATTATGCGTCTATCTCAGTCTTTCAAATGTATCCAAAAACAAATCCGCTTCTTCCTTTTTCAAATTCAACGGGGGCAAAAGCCGAATCACATCAGGCATAGACGCAGATCCCGTGAAAATATGATTTTCAAATAAAAGCGCTTTGCGTATGTCCGTCGCAGGAACTGTCAGTTCCAGACCGATCATCAGGCCTTTTCCCCTGACTTCTTTTACCAAAGGATGAGCTTGCAGTTTTTCGCTTAAATAGGAACCCATGGTTCCGGCCTGCTGCACCAATTGCTCCCTCTCAATCACTTCCAGCACAGCAAGTGCTGCCGCGCAGGCCAGGTGATTGCCACCAAAGGTGGTGCCGAGCATGCCGTACCAGGCTTCAAATTGCGGTGCGATCAGCACCCCACCGATGGGAAAGCCATTTCCCATGCCTTTGGCGACGGTGATCAGGTCGGCGCGAACGCCGCTATGCTGATGGCCGAAAAATCGGCCGCTTCTCCCATAGCCCGCCTGTATCTCATCTGCGATGAGTACGCTGCCATGCTTGTCGCACAGCTTCCGTGCGCTTTGCCAAAAGTCGTCGGAAACGACATGCACACCGCCTACGCCCTGTATGCTTTCAGCTACCACTGCGCATACATCGCCTTTGGCCATTTCCGCTTCCAAAGCTTCTACATCATTGAAAGGGATATTGACGACATGGGAAGTCGGATTGATGGGTGCCTGTATTTTGGGGTTGTCGGTGATGGCTACAGCGGCGGAAGTACGGCCATGAAAAGCTTTTTCAAGGACAATGACTTTGGTTCTTTGGGTATGAAAAGAAGCCAGTTTCAAGGCATTTTCAATGGCTTCTGCTCCTGAATTGATCAGGAAGAGGCTGTAATCTTGGTAGCCGGAAAGCTGGCCGAGTTTCTCTGCCATTTGCTCCTGCAAGGGATTTTGTACAGAGTTGGAGTAAAAAGCCAATTGGCTGAGCTGCTCCTGCAGCCGGCTGACGTAATAGGGATGGCTGTGGCCGATGGAGATGACGGCATGGCCGCCGTAGAGATCGAGGTATTTTTGGCCCTGATCGTCCCATATCCAGGCTCCCTGGCCTTTGATGGGGGTGATGTCGAAGAGGGGGTATACGGGGAATAGATTCATGGGGGGAGCGTTTTGGGTTTCGAGTTTTGGGTTTTGGGTTTCGGGTTTTGGGTTTTGGGTTTTTTTCTAAAAGCCTATGCTTTTTAATTTGAGTCCTGTGCTTTCTTCCCAGCCCATCATCAAATTGAAATTTTGGACGGCCTGGCCGGAAGCGCCTTTCAATAGATTGTCAATCATGCTGATGATCAGCAATTTACCCTGATGTTTGCTCAGGTGAAGTACACATTTGTTTGTATTGACGATGCTTTTCATGTCGGGATTGACGGTTGAAAGGTGGACAAAAGGATGGGTTTCATAATAATCTGCGTACAGCTTTTGGGCCGCTGCCAGCGGCAGCTCTGTCTCCAGGTATGCGCTGGCAAAGATGCCGCGCGAGAAATTGCCGCGAAGCGGCAGGAAGTTCAGCTGTGCTGGATCGTAGCCTGCCTGCAACTGTTGCAGGCTCTGGCCGATTTCGCCTTCATGCTGATGGCTGAAGGGCTTGTAGATCGAAACATTGTTGTTTCGCCAGGAGAAATGGGTCGTCGCGCCCGGCTGTTGGCCGGCGCCTGTGCTGCCCGTGAGTGCATGCACATGCATGCTGCCTGTCAATTTTCCTGCCGCTGCCAGCGGCAGGAAAGCCAGCTGTATAGCTGTGGCGAAGCAGCCTGGATTCGCGAGAAATCGCGCTTGTTGAATCGCTGTGCGATTCAGCTCAGGCAGGCCATACACAAAAGGGTGTTCCCCTTTCATCCGAAAATCGCTGCTCAAATCAATGATTTTCACCTCCTCCCCCCAATCATGAGATGCCAAAAAAGGGGCCGACTGCCCATGAGGCAGACAGAGAAAAACGGCCTGGATATCGTCGGGTATTTCTTCCGAAAAGCGCAGGGCTGTCTCTCCCAGTAGATCGGGATGGACTTCGGAAAGCAACTTTCCGTTTTGGGAGCGGGAATGTACGCTGACGAGCTCTGTTTGTGGGTGATTGAGCAGCAGCCTGATGAGCTCTCCTCCTGTATAGCCGGCCCCGCCGATGATGGAAACTTTTTGTTTCATATTTGTTGTTTTTTCCTGCGTCTACTCTTCAACTGATTCTCCCACCATCTGGTGGATTTGGCTGGCATTCGCCAAAATCTTCGTGAAGCCCTTCACATCCTCCCCCGTCCATGCGAGATTCATCTCGCCATAAGTGCCAAATTTGGCAGACATCATATCATAATCCGAACGGATGCCCAACACCTCAAAACGGTAAGGAAGCAGGCGCACGCGCACTTCTCCGCTTACCCGCTCCTGGGTCGAAGTCAGAAAGCCTTCGATATTGCGCATGACGGGATCGAGAAACTGGCCTTCATGCAGCAGCATGCCGTACCACTCGGCCAACTGGCCTTTCCAATGCTGTTGCCATTTGCTGAGGGTATGCTTTTCGAGCAGGTGATGGGCTTTGATGATGATCAAAGGTGCAGCAGCTTCGAAGCCAACGCGGCCTTTGATGCCGATGATGGTATCGCCGACATGCACATCACGCCCGATGGCGTAGGGTGCGGCAAGCGCCTGAAGCGCCTGGATGGCGTCTACTGCATGCGGAAAGCTTTTTCCATTTACTGCCTGCAATTCACCTTTTTCGAAAGTCAATATGATTTCCTGTTCTTCTGTGGCTTCCAACTGTGTAGGCCAGGCAGATTCGGGCAGCGAATCCCAGCTATTGAGGGTTTCTTTTCCCCCTACACTCGTACCCCACAGTCCCTGATTGATAGAATATTGCGATTTTTCCCAGGGCATTTCCACCCCTTGTTTTTTCAAATATTTGATCTCCTCTTCCCGGGAAAGTTTCAAATCCCTGATGGGAGTGATGACCTGCATTTCAGGTGCCATGATGCCAAATACGAGGTCAAAACGTACCTGGTCGTTGCCTGCGCCGGTGCTGCCATGAGCGATGGCCGAAGCGCCGATCTTCCTGGCATGAGCCGCTACAGCCATGGCCTGAAAAACGCGTTCGGCACTCACCGAAAGGGGATAGGTGTTGTTTTTGAGCACATTTCCATAAATGAGATAACGCACGCATTGCTCATAATATCCCTGCACGGCATCTATGGCTTCGAAAGAAGCGACGCCCAGGGCATAGGCCTTTTGCTCAATGGTGGCCAGTTCATCGGCTTCAAAACCGCCTGTATTGACGAGTACGGCATGTACCTCCATTCCGAGTTCCAGGCTGAGGTATTTGACACAAAAGGAGGTATCCAGGCCTCCGGAAAATGCTAAGACAACTTTAGGCATAAGTGGGTGTTTTTTTGAAAAGGTTAGAAATGAATTTTTTGTAAAGAGGCCGCTCTTTTCGCTGGGCAAGAAAGGCTTTGAAACGCTCCCAGCGTGTTTTTTGCTGGGCAGGGGTAGCTTTCTGTTGATCCTTTTCGGGATCGAAGAGCATGCCGGTGCACAGGCACATTTTGCGCTCGGTCCTGCTCAGGACATCGTAATTGGGGCAGCTTTGGCAGCCTTTCCAGAAGACTTCGTCTTGTGTCAATTCCGAAAAGGTAACGGGCTTATAGCCCAGTTCGGAATTGATTTTCATGACAGCCTGGCTGGTGGTGATGCCAAAAAGTTTGGCTTCCGGGTATCGCTCTCTGGAAAGCTCAAAAGCTTTTTCCTTGATTTTGCGGGCGACGCCCATGCCGCGAAGCTCGGGATTGACGATAAGGCCGGAATTGGCCACATAGCGGTGGTGGCTCCATGTTTCTATGTAGCAGAAACCTGCCAATTGATCGCCTTTGAGGGCGATAATGGCCTTCCCTTCAGCCATTTTGCCTAAAATGTATTCGGGTTTGCGCTTGGCAATCCCTGTACCGCGAGCCTTGGCGGATTCTTCGATCAGGGAGCAGATAGCTTCTGCATAAGCAAAATGCGCTTCGCCGGCGACTTGTATTTCTAATTCCATTTTTAAAATGGTTTACATGCGTTGTGAATTGATGAAAACGTCCTTTTTCAAAGGATGGGGTAACATTCCGAAGCACTCTTTCTCTTGAAGAGTGGGCATGTACGGATGGTATATTGCGGGGGTGATATGTAGAATTAGCAGGCCGGGAGGCCTGGGCGACGACGTGGAGAAATGGGGAATATGTAACAAATGTTTGTCATCTATCTACTTTTCGCTTGCAAAGCTAATGATTTTGTGAAAAAATCAAACGATTATTGATAATTCCTCAAAAAAAGTAGGCATAAATACTTTTTTCATCCCTTTGCAGGCAGCAGGCATTCTCCTTATCTTTGCAGCCTGAAAACGAATACCTTATGAGAGATAAGATCACCAAGAAGACATTTAGCCCCAATGTACTGGAGCGCAGTATCAAGGAGGAAGAGCAGGGGCAAACATACAAAGGACAAAAGAACGTTGGCCAGAAACTGGCCTATATAGAGACCTACGGTTGTCAGATGAACTTCTCCGACACGGAGATCGTCGCTTCCGTACTTACGGATTTGAACTACGGTTTCACCTCCGATGAGAACGAAGCCGATGTGGTATTTATCAATACCTGTTCTATCCGCGAAAACGCGGAATCCAAAGTCTGGAACCGTCTGAAAGGCTTCAAAAGCAAAAAACGGAACAATCCCGACCTGATCGTCGGTGTGCTAGGCTGCATGGCCGAGCGCCTCAAAGAAAAACTCATCGAGCAGGAACAGCTCGTGGATATGGTCGTCGGCCCCGACGCCTACCGCACCCTGCCTACGCTGATCGCGGAGGCCGAGACCGGCCAGAAGGCCGTCAACGTCCTGCTCTCCCGTGAGGAGACCTATGCCGAGCTGGCGCCTGTGCGCCTCAATTCCAATGGCGTTTGCGCCTTCGTGACCATCATGCGCGGCTGCGACAATATGTGCAGCTTTTGCGTGGTGCCTTTCACCCGTGGTCGCGAGCGCAGCCGGGACCCGCACTCCATCCTGCGTGAGGTGCAGGAACTGATCGATCAGGGGTATAAAGAAGTCACTTTGCTGGGGCAAAATGTAGATTCCTATCTCTGGTCTTCAGATGATAGCCTGAAAGGAAAAGCAAAAATCCGTCAGGCCATCACAAAAGGCGAAGACGTAGATACGGTTGATTTTTCCCGTCTGCTGGAAATGGTGGCCCAGCTCAGTCCCGAGCTTCGCATTCGCTTTTCGACCTCACACCCCAAAGACATCACCGATGATGTCATACATACCATGGCGAAGTATGACAACATCTGCAACTACATTCACCTGCCCGCTCAATCTGGCAACAGCCGGATCCTGGAGCACATGAACCGCGGATACTCCCGCGAATGGTACCTGGATAAGGTAGATCGTATCCGCAGGATTATCCCGGATTGCGCTATTTCGACGGACATCATCACCGGTTTTTCCTCAGAGACAGATGAGGAGTTTGAAGATACCTACTCTCTGATGGAAGAGGTGCGCTATGAACATGCCTTCATGTTTGCCTATTCAGAGCGGCCCAATACGGCGGCGGCTAAAAAGATGCCGGATGATGTGCCGGAAGAAGTCAAAAAGGAGCGACTCCGTCGCGTGATTGAGCTGCAGCTTCGCGTCTCCCGCGAAAAGAATTTCGCGGACATCGGCAAGACCTATAAGGTCTTGATAGAGAGCGCTTCCAAGCGCTCTGAGGATGACTGGTGCGGTCGTAATGACCACAATAAGATGGTTATTTTCCCTAAAATCGGCCAGCATAAACCGGGAGATTATGTGATGGTGCGTATCCGCGAAGCAAGCAGTGCCACCCTTAAGGGTGAGATCGTCCAGCACTGACAAAAGTCTTCCATACACCAATTATTTAACAGCCAGGTATCCGGCTGATGGCATTATATTACTTGCCCGAATGAGTGTTCTTGATTTTTTATAAATTGAGAGCTTTGAAGGCATAGAGTAGCAAGAAGGCTTACCTATTGGAAGGCATGGATGATGCTATGGACAATCCGCTACATCAAATAAACACACTGTTCAAAAAGAACCTGTTGGCAGGCTTGCTGGTATTTTTTTGTTTTTCAGCAAGCGCCCAGCAATATGATTTTCGATACCTCACCATTGAGGACGGAGTGCCCAATTCTCATGTCTATGCCTTATGCGAAGATCAAAGGGGAAATATCTGGATGGGTACCGGAGGAGGAGGGCTGGGCATTTATAATGGTCATTCTTTCAAAACCCTTACGGTAGAAGATGGATTGGGGATCAACCGGGTTTATTGCCTGCTGGAAGATCGCAAGGGAAATATCTGGATAGGGACAGATGGAAAGGGTGTCAGGCTATATGATGGCTATCGCCTCATAGATATGAATGATTCCCTTGGCATTTCCCCCAAAATTATCTGGTCCCTGCATGAGGATCCGGAAGGGAATATATGGATTGCGACCATGGAAAGTGGGGCATTCGTTTGGGATGGGAAACAGGTGAAGCAGTACAAGAAGAAAGATAATTTGAGTGGGAATGACGCCACTACGGTCAATTCTGATTCGAAAGGTGTCATCTGGGTAGGCACATTGGATAATGGACTCAATAAAATTGAAGGGGGCATAGTTTCCCAATTGGACTCTACAAATCCCTTATTCTATTCGGTTTTTTCAATATTGGAAAGGGCTAACGGCGATTTGCTGATAGGTACCGAAAACGGCGTATTCAAGCTTAAAGATGGCGTATTTGAAGCCTATCAAGCTCAGGATCTGGGGAAAAGAGAAATAACTGTCATTCGGGAAAGCAGGGATGGTTCCCTCTGGGTAGCCGCCTACGGCGATGGTATTTATAGGTTTACCGATTCCTCCACCATTCATTTTAACCGAAAAAATGGCCTGTCCAATGACTACAGCTATACCCTGATCGAAGACCGACATGGACAGATGTGGATAGGAACGGAAGGCGGAGGGGTTTCGCGCTACTTCAGTGCCCCTTTTCTCCTGTATACAAGTGCAGAAGGCCTTGGCGAAAATATTGTCTACGGCATGGCAAATGACGATGAGGGAGCGACCTGGATTATCACAGATGGCGGAGGAATCAGCCGAAAGTATGGGGAAAATATAACGACATTTCGAAAAGAGGACGGCCTCTGCTCAGACAACTTTGTCTCCATTTGTAAGGACAGCCGGGGCCAGATGTGGTTTGGTTCTTATGGATACGGGCTTTCACGTTATGATGGGAAGTCATTTGCCAATTATGAGGGGACAGTGGATACGCCTGTCTACTATATCTATTCCCTATTCAATGACCAGCAGGGAAATATGTGGATGGGACTACCGGGCGGTATCATGCTATATGACGGTACCCGGTACCGCTCTTTCTCAAAAAAACAATGGCCCTGGGAGGGCCAGATCCACGACATCATGCAGGATAGTGAAGGGAATATCTGGTTCACTTCATTGGGGGATGGCCCGATCGTTTATGATGGAGAATCATTTGAATTGTTCAAACCGGATTCTACCATAGATTTGAGTAGAAGCCTTTCTTTCGAAATGGATCCATCGGGCAATATTTACATAGGAACAGAAGGAAATGGACTTTTTATCTGGGATAAAAAGAGGCTTCATCAGATTACCAAAAAGGAAAAACTTCCTTCCCTCAATCTTGAGCTGCTGCAATTTGATCATGAGGATTACCTTTGGGTGGGAAGTGAAAAAGGTGTGAGCAGAGTCCAGGTGTCTCCAACTCTCGACTCCTTGGATTATGTCAAGCATTACAACAAAAACAATGGTTTTATCGGAGTAGAACCCATCCGAAATGCTGCTTACCTAAGTCCTGAAAAGGAGCTATGGATTGGGACAGTTAAGGGTGCGCACTTGTTCGATGACTCGGGCGAAAGGTTCAATAGAATGGCTCCTTTGCTGAGTTTGAATAGCATCCGCTTATCCTTTCAGGAGACAGACTGGCGGCCCTATGCCGACTCTATCTCTCCCTGGACAGGACTGCCTCAAGGGCTGCGCCTTCCTTACAACAAAAACCACCTGACCTTTGATTTCATTGGAATCAACCACATCAACCCTGAATTGGTGTCCTATGAATTTCGCTTAAAAGGACTGGAAGAGGACTGGTCCCCGGCTACCTACGACAGGAGTTTTACCTATCCCAATATCCCGCCTGGGAAGTATGTATTTGAGGTGAAAGCCTGTAATGAAGATAAAATTTGCACAGAAAATCCACTCTCCTATGCATTTGAAATCATCACCCCTTTTTGGCAAAAGGCCTGGTTTATCACCCTCGTTTCCCTGTGCCTCGGTGGCTTGTTATTTTTCTTTGTCAGATTTAGGACCCATAATCTGCAAAAAGCGAAAGCACAGCTAGAGGCCCAGGTAGAAGAGCGGGTAAAAGAACTTCGTCTTCAAAAAGAACGCCTCGAAAAGGCTACCCGCGTCAAGTCAGATTTTCTCGCCACGATGAGTCATGAGATCAGAACCCCCATGAATGGGGTGATCGGGATGACAGAATTGCTCCTCGAAACTCCGCTGAATCCTCAGCAGGAAGCCTTTGCAGAGACCATCCGCCTCAGCGGAGAGAATATGCTGGTCATCCTCAATGACATCCTCGACTTCTCCAAAATTGAAGCCGGCAAAATGGCCTTTGAGGTCAAAATCATCCATATTCAGTCCTTCTTACAAAATTGTATCAAGCTTTTTTCCCAAAAAATAACAGAGAAAAACCTGACAACTGAAATCCATATCAGAGAAAATGTTCCCAAAAACATCCTGGGTGATGTCACGAGAATCAGGCAGGTAATCTGGAATATGCTCAGCAATGCCATCAAATTCACAGAAAAGGGAAAAATCGAAATAATTGCTGAAGTGGTGACCCAAAAAGAGCAGGAATATATCCTGAAATTTTGTGTCAGGGATACCGGCCCGGGTATCTCAGATGAGCAGATGAAATCTCTTTTTGAAGCCTTTACCCAGGCCGACTCCTCCACCACACGCGAGTATGGAGGCACAGGTTTGGGGCTGGCAATCAGCGACCGACTGGTTCGCCTCATGGGAGGCGAGACAGGCGTTACCAGCAGATTGGGAGAAGGCTCTTGTTTCTTTTTTACCCTGCCGACTCAGGTTCCCGTGCATCCGCCCCTCGTTTCGGATGTGGTATCTCAACATCCCGTCCCTGCACCTCCTTCCTCCATCAAAAACCTACGCGTCCTCCTTGCGGAAGACAATGAAGTCAATCAGTTTGTTTTGCTATCCATGCTCGAAAAGCATGGCATCGAAGCTAAAATTGCCGAAAATGGCCTGGAAGTGTTAGAGGCACTCGAAGAGCAATCTTTTGACATCATCCTCATGGATATTCAAATGCCCAAAATGGATGGCCTGGAAGCCACCAGGGAGATCATCCGCAAATATGGCGATCTGCGCCCCCTCATCATCTCCGTCTCAGCCAATGCCATGGCTGAAGATCAACAAAAATACCTCAATCAGGGAATGGATGACTCCCTCCAAAAACCCATCACCAAAGATGCCCTCGAAGCGATCCTGCAAAAGTGGGCTACCCACTTGAGTGTGTCACAACTTCCAGAAAGGAGGTGATGTGTTGATTTGGCTAGAATCAACTTACATTTATCTAAAATTATTCGTAAATTGATATAAATAAAAGGCTTATGATGGAAATTGAGTTATATCGATCCGTTTTAAAAAAACTGAGTAACCTCCCTGTTGAATACCTTCAACAGGTGGATGTCTTTTTATCCAAACTAAGGTCGAACGTCAGGAAAAAAGAGGAAAACAAAAAAGCCATCATGGCATTGGCTGGTTCCTGGTCGGACTGGGAAAATGATGAATTTGATGATTACTTAAAACATGCAAAAGAGACGGGAGCTTCTTTGTTTAATCGAGAAATAGATATATGAAACAAGCCTTGATAGATACGGATACCCTTTCTTATTTTTTGAAAAACAATCAAATCGTTACTTCCAAGCTTAACAATTACCTTTCGGAATATGGCTTTGTTAGCATGAGTGTTGTTACCTATTATGAGGTAATGAATGGACTGCTTTATAAAGATGCTCTTAAAAAAATTGAGCATTTCGAGTCTTTCGTAAAGCTAAACCGAGTTATTCCACTTAATCAGGAAATTGCCAAATATTCAGCTAAAATCTACTCTGAATTGAGAAGCAAAGGAAAAACGATAGGTCATAATGATATCCTCATTGCAGGAACAGCTATTAGTTTAAAAATGGTTTTGGTTACAAATAATACCCGTCATTTTGGTCTGATTGAAGAGTTGGAGATGGATAATTGGGCTGTTTAGTGTTTTTACTTAGCCCATAGAATTTTATCTTTCCCCTCATGCTAGACAAACCCACCTCCATCCGCCAGGGCGAAGCCCTGGACACCGATAAACTGCGAGCCTACCTCGCAAAAATTGACTCCGACTGGGATGCCGACTACATCGTCCGGCAATTTCCGGCAGGTTTTTCCAACCTGACCTACTCCGTCCAAATCGGTGGAAATGAATACGTGCTTCGGCGTCCGCCATTCGGAGCCTCCGCCAAAGGCGGACATGATATGTTTCGCGAATACCGCGTGATGCGCGATCTCTATCCTGTCTTTCCGCAGGTACCCGAAATGTACCATTACTGTGAAAATGAAGAGGTCATGGGCGCGCCCTTTTACCTGATGGAAAGGGTCAATGGCGTCATCATCCGCAAGGGAAGCGAATCCGCCAATTTATCAGCCGAAGCATACCAGGAGGTTTCCCAAAGCTGGCTTGACACTTTTGTCGCCTTGCACAAGGTGGATTATGAGGCAGCTGGCTTAGGCGATCTGGGCAGGCCTGAAGGCTATAACGAACGCCAGGTCGTAGGCTGGAGCAAGCGCTACCAAAAGGCCAAAACCCATGATGTGGCACTGATCGACCAACTGATCAAATGGCTCAACGAGCGCATTCCTGCCGAAAGCGGCAGCAGCCTCATCCACAACGATTACAAATACGACAATGTCGTATTCGCCGAAGGTGACTGGACGCGCATCCGCGCGATTTTGGATTGGGAGATGGCGACCCTGGGCGATCCATTGATGGATCTGGGCACTTCGATTGCTTATTGGAGCAATCACGACGACCCGGAGCCCGACAAGCAGCAAGGCATGCTGACGACCTTTATGCCCGGCAATCCGCGTCGCGGGGAGCTGGTGCATCAGTATGCACTTCAAAGTGGCAGGGAAGTCGGCGATTTCGTCTATTACTATGTCTTTGGCCTGTTCAAACTGGCCGTGATCGTGCAGCAGATTTACTTTCGCTATGCGAAAGGATTTACCCAGGACAAGCGCTTTGCGCGCCTGGATCAGACCGTCCAATACCTGGGCCTGAAAGCTATGCAGGCGATTCAGAAGGGCAAAATTGACGATTTGTTTTAGAAAAGCCGGTAAAATAAATCATCTGTTTAGAATAATCCTCTCCGCCTCCGCACCCCTTCGCAAAGCTTTAGGACAAGTCTCTTTTCAATCCAAGAGTTGCCAGGTTGAACGGCAGGGTGGAGTGACGGAGAGCAAAAGAGGCTCTTCTTGATTTATTTTGTTGGCCTTCCTGAGCCCCATTTTACCAAAAAGTCATAAATTGAGTTTCAAAACAATTTTCAAAACAATTTTCAAAACAATTTTCAAAACAATTTTCAAAACAATTTTCAAAACAATTTTCAAAACAATTTTCAAATGACTCAAAATGTTAAATGCTACTTGCTGCTTTTGTTAAGTGTCTTTTTTTTGAATGCATGTCAACAAGATGATCCGATTGCTCCAGAGAATCTTACCTCTGCCTATTCTTCAGAAATCTCAACAGAATGGATGTCGCTGACTCTGGATTTGACAAAAAACGGGACGGGTTTTACGCCTCCTGTTGCGGCCCGTGCTTTTGGTTATATTGGACTTACCCTTTACCAAAGTGTATTGCCTGGAATGCAGGGCTACAAAAGCATGGAAGGTCAGGTAAACGGGCTTTTAGTCGGCAGTTTACCCAAAATTGAAGAGGGGAAAATTTATAATTGGGGAATCGTTGCCAATGCGGCTCTTGCAAAAGTGATCAAATCCTGCTACAGCAATGCCAGCAGTGATCAATTTGCTGCAATCGATCAGTTGGAAGCCAAATGGGAAGCTGCTTTTCCCGATGAAAAGCAAAAGGTGATTGAGCGCTCCATCGCCTTTGGCAAAAGCATGGGCGATGCGATGATCGCCTACGCCAACTCTGATAATCAGGCAAATTGTTTCAATACCAACTTTCCCTCTGATTTTGTTGCTCCTACAGGTGAAGGACTTTGGGTACCTACTCCGCCAGCCTTTCAGCCAGCGCTTCAGCCCTACTGGAAAGATGTAAGGCCTTTTTTGACAAAAAATGTTCAGGGAACACTTCCTATTCCTCCTCCAAGCTATTCAACAGACACAACATCTGTTTTCTGGAAGGAACTGAAGGAAGTTTATGATGCTGTAAAAAATCTGACGAGCGAAGAAAAGGACATTGCCGATTTCTGGAGCGATGATCCCGGTAAAACTTCTACTCCTCCGGGGCATTCATTTTCTATTCTGATTCAGATACTTGAGGCCGAAGATGCCAACCTTGAACTGGCTGCAGAAGCTTTTGCCAAATTGGGAATGGCAGTACATGATGCCTTTGTTTCGTGTTGGAATGCAAAATTTGTTTATAATCTTATCCGCCCAATTACTGTCATTCACGAAAAGATTGATCCCAACTTCAGTATTCCACTGAGTACGCCTCCATTCCCGGAATATACTTCCGGGCACTCAGTCCAATCAGGAGCCACAGCTCAGGTGCTGACAGATCTTTTTGGTGACAACTATGCCTTCACCGATAGGACCCATGAAAACAGGACGGATATTGATGGCTCGCCACGGAACTTTAGTTCCTTTTTCGAATTTGCAGATGAAGCAGCTATCAGCCGCCTCTACGGTGGGATTCACTATCGCGCAGCGATTGTGGTCGGGGTTTCACAAGGTAAACTGGTAGGGCAAAACATAGGGGCTCTACAGTTCAAATAATCTTTTGCGGAAAGTGGTTTGAAATCAGTAAATCCTGTAGCTTTTTTTCGCTCAGATGTGCTCACGAGGATTTCAACTGTATTCCAACCACTTTCCCTTCATTTTTAAATGAGATGTTGTCGAGTAACTCAGATATCCTGACCTGGGCTCTAATGATCAATAACTGAAAAATCACAGTACCTATTACAGATTTACATTCGCTTTGGGAAAGGCTTCACCCGGGATAAACGCTTTGTGTGCCTGGATCAGACCGTGCAGTACCTGAGACTGAAGGTCATACAGGCGGTTTTAAGCTTCCCTTCATTTCTTATCATAAAAACCCCCGTTATCAGCGTCTATTCTTTAATTCTTTTCCCATCATGAATAGAAGATCATTCCTTAAACAAGTTCCAACAGCCGGGCTATTGGCTGCGACTTTGCCTTCCCTCATCGGGAAATCCGGCCTTTTCCAAAAAGCTGCATTGTTTCACATTTCCCTTTCTCAATGGTCCTTTAACCGGGCGATTTTTGGCAAATCCAGAGAGGATTATCCGGCTTTTCTCCACCTGCTTCACAATGATCCCGACGCCGTGCTCACTGGCGGGATGGACCCCCGGGACATCGTGCTCCAGGCCCGAAAACTGGGCGTAGACGCCGTAGACCTCGTCAATATCCTCTGGTTTGGGCATGGCACAGACAAAGCCTGGCTGGCAGAATTCAACCGCCGCGCAGCAGGCGAAGGCGTAGAAATGGTCTGCCTGATGTGTGATGAACTGGGCAATATAGGTGCGAGCGAAAAGTCCATTCGCACTACGGTCATCGAGCGACATGTCGCCTGGATGGAGACGGCTGCAACCCTCGGCTGCTCCCAATTTCGCGTAAATCCCTATGGCGATGGCACATACCTCGCGCAGATGCAGCAATGCGCCGAAAGCCTGCAAATATTGGCGGAGCGCGCACAGGAGTTTGAGCTCGAACTGCTCGTCGAGAATCACGGCCACCCCGGTGGCAATGGCGCATGGATGTCCATGCTGATAGAAATGAGCAATCACCCCAATCTGGGCATATTGGCAGATTTTGATAATTTTTTCATGGGTGGCTGGGGCATAGAGCCTGAGCGTCGCTACGACCGCGAGCAAGGCATGCTCGACCTGGCACCGCATACGCGGGCGGTGAGTGCCAAAGCTTTTTCCTTCAATGAAGACGGCTCGGAGCAGGCCATAGATTTTGATATGTGCATGCGCATCCTGCTGGATGAAGGCTTTCGGGGCTGGGTAAGCGCTGAGTATGAAGGCTTTGCCGAAAGCGAATACGAGGGGGCGCAAAAGACGATTTCTTTGTTGAAGCGCTTGAGAGGGCAGTTGGAGAAGGAGTATGAGTAGGGGGGGCGATTTAGGTTAATTCTTTATAATCTCTGCTTTTACATTACAAAAAGATGAAAAACAAAATCATACTCATTGCCCTGTTTCTGGTCCTCATCTGCTTCAGTTTTATCCCAAAACAGACCAGAAGCGATAGCATCCTCAGCTACATCGCAGATCCAGCGGAGCAGCAAATAGCTTTCTACTGGAAAGACAAAAACGGCCAGAACTACGCCAATTTCAAAAGGCTCAAAGATGCCTTAGCCACGGAAAACAAAGAGCTGCTCTTCGCCATGAATGGCGGCATGTATCTCCAGGACCGATCCCCACAGGGGCTCTATATCGAAAAGGGTAAAACCCTCAAAAAACTCAATAACACCCCAAATGCCTACGGCAATTTCTACCTCCAGCCCAATGGCATTTTTTACCTGACCGACGACAAAAAAGCCGCAGTCTGCAAAAGGACCGATTTCAAAGATGCCGGTGACATCTGCTACGCCACCCAATCCGGTCCCATGCTCGTGATAGATGGTGAGATTCACCCTAAATTTACCCCAGGCTCCGCCAATGTACACATCCGCAATGGCGTCGGTATCCTGCCGGATGGGAAGATCCTGTTTGCGATGTCGACAGAGACGATCAACCTCTATGATTTTGCAGCTTTTTTTAAGGAAAAAGGCTGTCAGAATGCATTGTATCTGGACGGATTTGTGTCACGCATGTATTTGCCAGAGCAGAATTGGAAGCAATTGGATGGGGATTTTGGGGTGATGATTGGGGAGATCGCCCGGTAAAAATGTAATGGATGAAATAAACACCAGCAATTGGATGGCAGGGATCTATCTTTTCACCACTCATAAAATGCTTTTTCAGCTGGTAATTTCTATGGATATTAGGGCTTTAACCTTTAGCCTGATGCCAGATCTCTATATTTTTACCCGGCAAACTTGCGGATTTAGATGGCGTTTTTTGACGGGATATTGGGAATGTGGGCAAGATACATAAAAATTGAAAAATGATTAATTGGCAATACTTTCCTAAATCTTCAGCAACTCCCCCTCATATGCAGGAAGTTGTTAATGTATTTGAAGGACATAATAATGAGATAGATTCTGAAACACACACTTATGACAGCAACAGTGTTCTTGAAATAATTCGTGCTGGGTTAGAGGAAAAAGGTTACCTGGTTGAAACTTCTAAAAAGAAAGAAGGGAAGATTCGTGTGCCAGTTTTATTCGGGATGAATGGAAGATTAGATAAATATTTTGAAACTGATGGTTTAAATAAAAAAACCAAAACTGTAATTGAAGTAGAAGCTGGCAGAGGGTATGCTAATAATCAATTTTTAAAAGACTTATTTCAAGCAAGTGTTATGCACGATATTGATTATTTAATCATTGCAGTAAGAAATATTTACAAAACGAAATCTTCGGAAAGCAAAGATTTTGAAAAGGTGATGTCTTTCATCGATACATTATACGCTAGTGATAGATTGACTTTACCTTTAAAAGGTATTTTAATCCTTGGATATTAAACCGTAGTACAACGAACGTCTCCCCGCCCAGCCGCAAAGCACAAGGCCAACGCAGAGGCGCTTTATTTTTTTATAAGCAAATATGGCATAAATGACAGGTCAAATTTAAAAGTATTCCAAATGAAATATCCCTTTTCTATCTTTAAAGGGTTAGTCTCAGAAACATCTATTTTTACCTCATGAAAAAATCAATTTTACTCCTTACTACCATTATCCTAGCAGCACTTTTGCTAAGTTCCTGCACCGCCACGCATGCCGATGTTTCAAGCTGCGTGCAGAATCCCCCCAGCGGATTTTGGATGGGCCTGTGGCACGGCATCATCGCACCGGTTTCCTTCGTCATCTCTCTTTTTTCAGATACGATTCAGATGTATGAAGTCAACAATAGCGGAGGCTGGTATGATTTCGGATTTGCCCTGGGGGCAGGGATTATTTTTGGAGGATCTGGCTCTCAGGCCAGAAGGAGACGGAAAAGGACGGAAGAATAATTTTCATTTTTTTTGAAAATGAATCCTCCCAAAACCCTCATCCCTCTCTCCACCATCGCCGACGATCGGGAAATCTACCGCGGCACACGCTTCCGCCAATACAAAATCGGCCTCAACGTCCCCCGAAAGGAGGACGACTACTACGAATACATGCTCGCCGAGATCCCCGGCGAAAGAGAATACATGCTCCTCAGCTGCGTTGAGGGCTACAAATCAGGCTGCGCCCTGGCGATGGTAAAGACGGCGATGGATGCCGGAAAATTTGTAGTGACCGGCAAGGCGATCAAGTACTCGATGGGAATCGAGGATACGTATTTGCTTGAAGCGGAATAAATCATGATCAAAATCCTTATAAAATCATTTCTGTGGATACTAACGATTGGGTTAATATTGGCGCTGGCTGCTTTCCTTTGGCTCAAAAGTCTTTGGAAAGAGGCTATCAGGGAAGATGATTTGAATAGCCTCATAACTGAGGTCCAAAATAGTGATCCACTCCCTCCTGATTTTCTGGAAACAGTTGAGAAGGTCTATCCTGGTTTTTTTGAAAAAAACGCTTTTGGTTACGCTTTACATGCATTTTTCAGTGATGAGGAGCAAGAAATATGTCCTTGTTTGCGCCTAACCCGGACTCAGGCATTTACAAAAAAACGATTGTACAAACGCTCCCCAGGGATGACAAATATTGAAGAGTCATCTATTTATTGGGAAGTAGAGAAAAGGCTTGATCAAAAGGCTTGTTTCACTTTTTACGTCAGACAAATGGATTTTTACCGCCACGGAATAGGTTTTGATGCGGCGAGCAGATCTCTTTTCCACCTTCCCCTGGAAGATTTAAACCAGAGACAACAACTCGAACTTTTGGTCCTGGCAAAGCATCCGGTGGTTTTTGATAAAACACGACATCCAGCGGTATTTGAAAAAGAAGTACAGAAACTGGAATCGCGGCTAGGAAGTAGAGATTAATTTCTTTGATATTTTCAATATCAAGACCTGTAGGGCCACATTATAATGTGGCCCACAAGTCAAAATCATCAAAATGATTTCGAACGCCAGGAAAAGTCCTGATGATCTCACTACTCCCATATTCCCATTGGGAAAAACTTAGCTAATAGCCTATATTAAGCTGCATTTTGATAAAAACGTCCCCAACATGTCGGGCGCTCTTTTAGCCATCAAAAATTGATTAAAACAGCATAAATTTTTTACAATGAAAATCATACTTACTATTCCTTTTTTCTTCCTCAGCCTGTTTATCACAGGATATAGTCAGGAAAGCACTGCTGCTGCTCCCAGCCCACTGGAAACCCTCTCCAACGAATATTGCGGCTGTGTCACCCGCCTGGGCAGGATCATCAGTGATCCCGAAGAGGCCATGGCTGGCTGCATGCGGATATTTACGCTGGGCAATCCCAACTTTGCCGCTGCCGAAAGTGAGGCTTATCAGCAGGCTTCAGGGGATGATTTTTCTCTCCGCCAGGCGGATTGGGATATCGTAGGCAAATGCATTGACAGGAGCTTTGAGCATTGTGGTTTTGCCCAAAAACGACTGGAAGCTTCTCAGCATCAGGCTGTCAGGGCTCGCCTGCTCGAAAGCCGCAAGAGCTCTCTTGTGGACAGATTGGAGGAGGATATCGCCCAAAAAATGTGGGCGCTGATCCTGGAAGGCAAGTGGGATGAGTTGGGCATTTACCATGATCACAGCCAGCAGTATGAAAAGGACAAAATTGCGCTGAAGGAAAGCTGGGCAGCTTTTTTCTACAATCCTGAAGTGCATACTTATACAAGCGAAAAAGAGGCAACAGCAGACCAATTGGTCTTCGCCTATAAATTCTATGAGAAAGGCCGCTCAGGCATCGCCCTGCAGGTTCAAATCCGCTTTAAGTTGAATGCAACTTTTGAAAAAGTAGTTGAGATTTGGATCGGAAGCTGATATCGAAAATGTCTACTCAACAGCAAAATACAAGCCTGATGATTTCTTTTCAAAAGCTTACTTTTATTTCCCTCTGCCTTTTTGGGCTATTTTCTGCTTTTTCTCCCCAAACTGAAAAGCAGAGGACTCAGGCTGTAGGGCTGCTTGTTTCCGATTCGATGCTGCAAATAGATTCCAGCACTTTTCGCATCGGTCAGCGCTCAGCATCTTTGGGCGATGAAATCCAGCAGTGGGTTGCCTTATTGGGCCCTTACAGCCGAGCCGAACGCAAGCGCACGGGCTCGTTCTTGACGGGAAAGCTTGATAGCGTATTTGTCTGGGATGCGCTGGGTATCAGCCTGTTGGCAGACGAAGAGGATGGCTGGAGGGTAGGGGAGGTCATGGTTTTTTTCCTAAATAAACATACACCCGGTATAGATACAGCTGCGCTTTATTATTGTCAGGAATCGCAGCATTACCGCGAGATGTACGAGAAGACTCCCAACTACATTGAAGAATGGTCCCAATCATTTGGGGGAGGAGATGAAAAGGTCATCGAGGAAAATCGGACTTATCTGACAGAGCAAAACAGGGGCAACCTGAGCCTTTCTTCCATTTATCCGATGCATACCTTCCGGCATGAAATCCTACTGCAGGGCAGCCTTTTCCAGGCTTCATGGGACATCCAAAAGATCAATGAAGGCAGACGTGCCAAAGCCTTACCGCTGTTTTCCTATTTGATGTCTCTCAAAAAACTTGATCCTGAAAATTCCCTGAAATACCTGATGAAGGAAGAGTGGAAAAAAGATAAAAATTACCTTTCTACCCAGAAAACCCTGGATGGCATATATACCTTGTCCGGGAAGATGTCCCAAGGCACAGGGCTATTGGTTACCAATGGGCAGATAGAATTTATTTTAATCCAATAAACATGAGCAAGCACGACCTCAAAAAGTACTGGAGAACCAATATCACCTATGTATTGAGTTTGCTGGCTATTTGGTTTTTCGTCTCCTTCGGTCTGGGCATCCTGGGCCGGATGTTTTGGTGGGCGCAGCAAGGGTCTATTTACGTCTTTGTGATCTTGATTTTCGTCTACGTTTTTTTGATGAACAGGCTAGACAAAAAGTACGAAGTAAACGAAGAATAGCCCCCCATCTGCTAATCCTCTAATCCGCAAATCTGCAAATCCTCCCCCATGGACTCTCTTCAAATATGGACTTTCGTGATTGTGGGCCTCACTTTCGCGCTTTATGTAGGCATCGCGATCTGGTCGCGTGCCGCCACAACCAAAGAATTTTATGTCGCCGATGGCGGTGTCTCCCCCCTTGCCAATGGCATGGCAACTGCAGCCGACTGGATGTCGGCCGCATCCTTTATCTCCATGGCGGGTTTGATCTCATTTATGGGATATGACGGCGGCGTGTATTTGATGGGCTGGACAGGCGGCTATGTGCTGCTGGCGCTCCTGTTGGCGCCCTATCTGCGCAAATTTGGGCAGTTTACCGTACCCGATTTTATCGGAGAACGCTACAGCACCGGCAGGCGTTTTGGCAAGGTCAATGTAGCCCGTCTGGTGGCCATCGTCTGTGCGGTATTCGTTTCTTTCACCTATGTGGTAGGGCAAATGAAAGGCGTCGGCGTGGCATTTTCCCGCTTTCTGGAAGTGCCTTTTGAATGGGGCGTGGTGATGGGAATCGGCATCGTGTTTTTCTATGCCGTACTCGGCGGCATGAAGGGCATCACCTACACCCAGGTAGCCCAATATTGTGTGCTGATGTTTGCCTACCTCGTACCGGCCATATTTATTTCTATACAAATAACAGGCAACCCCATTCCCCAATTGGGCCTGGTGGGCGATTTCAAGGCTGAAGGCGTGTCCTTGTTGAGCAAATTGAATCAGCTCAATGTGGAGCTGGGGTTCAGCGAATATACCTCCGGGAATAAATCTACCATAGATGTGTTTTTCATCACTGCGGCGCTGATGTTGGGCACGGCAGGTCTGCCGCACGTGATCGTGCGCTTTTTCACTGTCCCCAGGGTCAGAGATGCCCGCAAATCCGCGGGCTACGCCCTCGTTTTTATAGCGCTGCTATATACCACTGCACCGGCCGTAGCCGCTTTCGCCCGCGCCAACCTGCTGGATACCGTCTCCAATAAGGAATATGCCAGTTTCCCGGACTGGTTTGGCAATTGGGAGGATTCGGATTTGCTGGCCTGGACAGACAAAAATGGCGATGGGAAAGTACAGTACCTGCCAGGAGATGCTTTTGTCGAAAAAGACGATGCAGGCAATAAAAAGGGCAATAAGCCGCTTTTTGTGGAAAATGCCCGTGGCCAAAGCGGCGAACGAAGCACCAGCAATCCCAGCGATGGCGCGAACGAACTCTATGTCGACCGCGACATCATGGTGCTCGCCAATCCCGAAATCGCAGAACTGCCCGATTGGGTGATCGCCCTGGTGGTCGCCGGAGGGCTGGCGGCGGCGCTTTCTACCGCAGCAGGGCTGCTGCTGGTGATTTCAACCTCCATTTCGCATGACTTGCTGAAGAAAACCTTCATGCCCAATATCACCGACAAAAAAGAACTCCTGTATGCGCGCATAGCCGCAGGTGTAGCAGTGGTATGTGCGGGAATCGCAGGCCTCAATCCGCCAGGATTTGTGGCGGAAGTGGTCGCATTTGCCTTCGGCCTGGCAGCCTCTTCTTTCTTCCCCGCCATCCTGCTGGGCATATTCGACAAACGCACCAATATGCAGGGAGCCATCGTCGGCATGGTCGTCGGTATCCTCTTTACTGCCAGCTATATAGTTTATTTTAAAATGGCCAATCCCGAACTCAACAGCCCCGAAAACTGGCTGTTCGGCATCTCTCCCGAAGGGATAGGAACCATCGGGATGTTGCTCAACCTGGTCTTAACGCTGGTCATTTCGCGTCTGACACCAGCACCGCCCGCCGATATCCAGGAACTGATAGAGAATATCCGAATCCCCCGGAAGGGATAAGGCAGGGAGGTTTTTCGTTTTTTTCAAGTCGTCTGCTTCGACCATCCGGTCCCGCCATCCCGCCTCTCAAAACTGATGAAAGGCATCCGATACAAATTCCAGCACCATAGGCAGCGAAGCGCGCCAATAGGTCCAATTGTGCCTGCCGTCCCGCACGCGGTATTCGTGCGGAATGTCTTTTTTGTGTAGCGCGATATGCGCCAGGGCATTTCCTTCATACAGGAAATCATCATCTCCGCAATCAATGAACCAGCGGATGCTGCGCAACTCTTCAGCCTTCAGGCTGTTGATAAGGGAGATGGCGTTGTGCCGCTCAAAATAGGCCTGTATATCAGCCTCGCTGTGTTTTTCGCCACCTTGTGCGAGTCTGGCTTTCAGCTCTTCGACCGTAAGTGGTCCTGCATAAGCACTCAGCGGACAGGCTGAGGAAAACATCTCCGGATGATGCAGGGCATACATAAAAGAGCCGCCTCCGCCCATAGAAAGGCCCGAGACAGCGCGGAAGCGCTTTTCTGCTTTGATGCGGTAGGTTTTTTCCACATAGGGGATCAATTCTTCGAAGAAGAAATCTTCATAGCGCCATTTTCCATCGATACTATTGAAATAGCCCCGCTGGCCGGTTTGGGCATCGGGCATCACGATGATCATGGGCGTGGCTTTGCCCTCACGTATCGCCTTGTCGGCGATATGCAGCACTTCGCCAAACTGTATCCAGCCGCTATGGTCATCGCCTGCGCCATGCAAGAGGTAGAGCACGGGATAGCTTCTTTCAGAAGTTTCATAATCCGGTGGCAGGTAAATAGCGAACTTGCGTTCGCTCTGGAGGATTTCGCTTTTGAGCGAAAGATTGTCGTAGACTTTGCCCGTTTGGGCAAGGCTGGAGAAGCCCATCATGAGGGCGGTGAGGAGGAGTAAAAAGCGGTTTTTCATGGAAAAAGCTGTTATTCTGCCATAATCAAAAACAATTCTTCCCTCAATTTTGACAATTCCGAGCCGAGAGCGGAAGGCAAATTGGTGCCATAATTGAAGGTTGCAGCAAAGATCGTATTGTTATGCGGGAAATAGTTCAGGTTGGCTGAGTAGCCTATATCGCCACCCGTATGGCCGTAGGCATGGATGTTTTCTCCCAGCAGCTGGCGGTATTCATCATGAATGGCTCCGGGGCTGGACTTCCAGTTTTCCCATTGATCGAAGCGCATGGAAGTCAGGATGAAATTCAGGTTGGCAGGATTGATCAGGCTTTTCTCCCGCATCAAAGCATTCATAAAACGATACAAATCCGTCACCGTGGCGTAAACGCCGGTATAGCCATTGCCGCTACCGGGATTGAGCAGGGAAATATTTTGGATGGCTCCGCCATCATTGTTGAAATCGAGATAGCCTTGTGCCAGGTTGGGCAAAGGGAAATCAGCGGCATAATCGTAATAGACAGTATTGTCCATCCCCAGCGGATCAAAGATCCGCTCCTGCAGCAAATCGGCATGCTTGCGGCCACTGACCGCTTCGATGATCATGCTGACAAGCATGGTGTTGGAATTGGAGTATCGGACTTTTTCGCCCGGCGGGCCCGTGGCTGGCTTTCCTTCGAGATATGTCAGCAATTCCTCCGAAGTCCAGCTTTTGGAAAGGTCATTGATGACCGCCAGGTTGAAGCCCAGATCCCCAGCTACATCATAGATGCCGGAGGTGTGATTGATCAACATGGCCAGGGTAATGACATCGCCATTTTCAATCTTTGCAGCCACTTCGGGGATATGGGTACTGATGGGATCGTCGATATTTAAGCTGCCATCCTGCACCATGAGCCACACCAGGCTGCCGATCATCATCTTGGTGATGCTTCCCAGTTTGTTGATGTGGCAGGGCTGCATAAGCAGCTGATTTTCAATGTCTGCATAGCCGCCGGCGGCGATCCAAAAGCCCTCATCATCATGGATGAGGAGGGTCATGCCGGGGACGCCTTTTGCCAGGTATTTGTCCATGGCCGCCTGGATTTTTGCGGCTTTGGGGTGGGCTGTATTGATGGTAAACTCGGCATCTGCCAGGCAGGGAGCCGTAGGCTCTATGGCTGGCTTCCCGCAGCTGGCCAGTAGGCACAGTGCTATCAAGAGGAAGCTTATTTTTATTTTTTGAATCATCATGTTGAGAAAGTTGGAAGGGAGTTTTAGCCAGGAGTTTGTCATCGAAACAAACTGAAGGTTTATTTTGCCGTCATTCCTTAAAGCGGAATAGACAAGCCCAACCTCAGGGGCGTATAAGCCACCGCAGGAACGGTTTTTTTCACAAAAACCCCCTGAACCTGCAGCCGATAATCCAGGAAAACGCTTGTTTTTCGGTTCGGGATGATCATAAGATTGGTCTCGTAACTCAGCGAAGCTCCCAGAGCAATCATCCAGTTGTGGCGAAGCGGAAATTTGTCAATTTCATATTCCTGGGTGCTGGCATTCCAGATCACGCTTTTCATATCTAAAACTGACATCACATAGCCGCCACCAAGGACAAAAGGGGAGACTGCCAGGCCATTGGAAAATTTCAGTTGATAGCCTGCTTCCGTGAACAGCTGTACCGCATGCTGCACATCTTTATGGAAGAAATAGCCCAGGTTGGCAGCCTGGAAAAAGCGGTGTTTGGGGTGCTTATTCCAGCTTTTGCTTAGGCCAAAGAGGAAACCCGGATGAATAGGCGAAAAGCCCGGTATGCCGATCCGGGCAGGATATTGGGCTAAAGCGACATGCGCCTGATGGCGGCCTGGGGGAGCTTCTTCCTGGGCATGGCCCACGAACGAAGCTAACAGCAGGATTATAAACAGGGATTTTTTCATATTTATTTTTTCAAATCAACTTCTCCAAACCCGCCAAAGCACCAGGCCTGAGGCGATCGAAATCACAGCCCCGATGGCAGCATTTCCCAGCTCGCCATACAGCCAAAATCCTGTTGTAAACAGCAAGCCATAGACCAAAAATACGCCGGCAAACATGCCGCTCAACTCCATCGGCAACTTGCCTATGGTGATTTTCTCATCCGCCAAATCACCCTGAATGACGCCTTTTTTGATCACGCTTTTCCAGCCGATATTGTGCGGCTTGATAAGTTTGTAAAAGTCTATAAGCGTTTTTTGCTCCACGGCCGGGGTGAGAAAGGTCACAGCTATCCAACCAACAGTGGTGATCAAAACGCTGAGGATGAGTTCGGTATGGCTGTCAAAAGTTTCTTCGGGAAGGACAAATTTGAAAACAATAGCCACAATAAAGGAAATCACCATGGCAGCGATTTCACTGAAAGCATTGATTCGCCACCAAAACCAGCGCAGGATAAAGAGCAGGCCTGTGCCGGCACCCATGAGCACGATGATTTCAAAAGCTTTTTTTGCATTTTCCAGCGTCAGTGCGACCATCGCAGCAACGATCATGAGTAGGACAGTGGAGATTCTGCCGACCATAACCAGCTGCTTTTCAGAGGCATCAGGCTTGACAAAACGCTTGTAAAAGTCATTGACGATATAGGAGGAACCCCAGTTGAGGTGGGTCGAAATGGTAGACATAAAGGCCGCGATCAGCGAGGCGATCACCAGCCCCAGCAGGCCTGCTGGGAGGAAAGTAAGCATGGCCGGATAGGCCAGGTCATCATTGACGACATGGGCGTCAATGGCAGGGAAAGCCTCCTGAAGGGAGGCGATGTCCGGAAAGATAATCAGCGAAGCCAGGGCAATCAAAATCCATGGCCAGGGCCTCAGCGCATAATGCGCCAGGTTGAAAAGCAGAGTCGCGCCCATGGCGTGTTTTTCGTCTTTGGCGGCCAGCATACGCTGGGCGACATAGCCACCGCCCCCCGGCTCCGAGCCGGGATAATATGCCGCCCACCACTGTACCGCCAGCGGTATGATCAGCAGCGACCACAGCAAATCGGGATTGTCCGTAGGGAAAAAATCCAGTTTACCGACCACATTCTCATGCGAAATGAGGTTTTGCAAACCACCGACCTCCGGTAGGTTGACAATCACAATGGCCGCCCAGATGGTGCCTATCATGGCGAGGATAAACTGGAAAAAATCCGTCAGGATGATGCCTTTGAGGCCGCCGATGGCGGAGTAAGCTACCGTGACCACGGAAGCGATCAGGAGCGTCTGGGCTGGGCTGAGGCCCAGCAATACGCCGCCAATCTTGATGGCGGCCAGACAGACCGTAGCCATGATCAGAACGTTGAAAACAACCCCCAGATAAAGCGAGCGAAAGCCCCGGAGAAAGGCGGCTTCCTTGCCGCTGTAGCGCATTTCGTAAAACTCCAGGTCCGTCAGGACGCCCGAGCGACGCCAGAGTCTGGCGTAGACAAAGACGGTCAGCATACCGGTGAGCAGAAATGCCCACCACACCCAGTTGCCTGCAACGCCATCCTTGCGGACAAGGTCCGTGACGAGGTTTGGCGTATCGGCTGAGAAGGTGGTAGCCACCATGGAGACGCCCAGCAGCCACCAGGGCATATTGCGCCCTGAGAGGAAAAAATCGGAGGCGCTTTTGCCACTTTGACGCGCCACCACCAGCCCAATGACCAGAGAGATGACAAAAAATCCTGCGATAAAGGACCAATCCAGCGTAGATATTTCCATAATTCTTCCTTGTTCTTTTCTTCAAAAATCAATGAAATATTCGGGAAGTTATATTTTTTCTAATAAACTCGTAGCTCATCCACAAAGAGCCAGGCTTTATTGCCTGCGCCTTGTCGACCGGGGGCGATGGTGCCATGATTTTTGGCGATGATTTTCAAATATCTGACTGCAAGCTCATGGAGTGGCATGGTTACCTCAACCACTTTATTTTCGCCAGAAATCTCCTCCTGAACAGCTATTTCCTTAAATTCTTTTCCATCTGAAGAGGTCAGGATGTGAATTTCCGCGGGCAAATAAATCCATTGTCCTTCCCCTTTGAAAAAGCGGAAATGAACAGCCTTGATAAGCGCTGCATCCTGTCCCATATCAATCATCGCCTCAAAATCATTTCCATCAAAGCCGAGCCACTCGGCATCTCCATAGCGCTCATCGCTGCCCAGAACGCCATTGAGGACGGAGCCATTGCCGCCGCCTTTGTATTTGTCATGGGGCTGATGAGTCAGCTGTATGTGTTTGCCTGTGGCTTTGTGGAAAACAATTTTCTGCTCCCAGGCTCTGCCTGGCTTGCCATCGGCTCTGAAAGCCTGAGCCCGGATATAGGCGCTGGAATCCAGCTGTAAAGGCCCTTCATAGAGGGGCGATTGGGGGGTAGGCTCGCTGCCATCCCGTGTATAGTGAATGGAGCCTTCCTTTGCGTGAATATTCAATTTCACTTCGACCTTCCCTGCCTGTGGCTGAATAGCAGCATTCAAATCATACAAATGATTGGCGCAGTGAATGCCCATGCCTTTCAGGCGGTCGAGATGCGGAGACAGCCGCTGCGCGAAGTGATCGAAATCCCGCTTGTCGGCGGGTGACCAGACAAGCTCGGCCAGCGCACAAAGGCGCGGAAAAATCATATAATCCAGCTTTTCCACCGTCGGAATGTATTCCGTCCAGAGGTTGGCCTGTGCGCCCAGCACATGGGCGCGCGCCGCGCCTTCCAATTCCGCCGGAATCGGCTCATAGCCATAGACTTTTTCCAGCGGAATAAATCCGCCGATGGCGAGGGGCTCATCCGGATGATCGCTTTGGTAATAATCCAAATAGCAATGCGAAGTAGGCGTCATGATGACATCATGGCCTGATTGAGCGGCTTCTATACCGCCTGAGATGCCGCGCCACGACATGACCGTGGCGTTGGGGGCGAGACCGCCCTCCAGGATTTCATCCCAACCGATGATGCGCCTGCCTTGGGAGTTGACAAAGCGCTCGATGCGCCGGATAAAATAGCTCTGCAATTCATGCTCATCTTTGAGCCCTTCCCGGCGGATCAGCTCCTGGCAAAATGCATTTTGCTCCCACTGCGTTTTGGGAGATTCGTCTCCACCGATATGTATGTATTTCCCTGGAAATAAGGCCATTACCTCTGTCAGCACATCTTCCAAAAAGGCAAAGGTCTCCTCTTTGGGACAATAGACATTTTCGGAAACGCCCCACAGCTGCCATACTTCCAGCTGTTCGCCTGTACAGCCCAATTCGGGATAGGCCGCCAGTGGCGCTTGTGCATGGCCGGGCATCTCGATCTCCGGCACGATGGTGACAAAACGCGAAGCCGCGTAGGCTACGACCTCTTTGATTTCTTCCTGTGTATAAAAACCGCCATAGCGTTTGCCATCAAACTGATGGGGCTGGTCATTGTAATGACCGATGAGGGTTCCCTTACGGAAAGCGCCTATTTCGGTCAGTTTGGGGTATTTTTTGATCTCGATGCGCCAGCCCTGATCGTCTGTCAGGTGCCAGTGAAAGTGGTTGAGTTTGTGGAAAGCAAGCTGGTCTATATAGCGCTTGACGGCCGCGACATCAAAAAAATGGCGCGCCACATCGAGATGCATGCCCCGGTAGGGAAAACGCGGTGCGTCTTCGATTTCCACAGCGGGAAATTGCTGGTCGGCATACAGCTGCCGGAGGGTCTGGATGGCGTAGAAAGCGCCCCGGGCGCTGCGGGATTGGATGATGATCTGCGAAGCAGAGAGGCTGAGATGATAGGCTTCATCGCCTGCTATTTTTTCATCCAGCTGAAAAATGATGTTGTTCTTTTTGGCTGCTTTATCTTTTACTTTCAGCTCAAAGCCACTGATTTCATGTATGACGGAGGCAAAATAAAGCGCTACTTCCCGCAGGCTTTCAGCCTCTTTTTCCAGCACGATCCGCGTGCCGGGTTCCAGTACAAAATGCCCCGGCTGAGGCGTCATTGACGCTGGAAGCGGGATGATGTCATAAGCAGCTTGCTGCTGGGGGCTTGTCTTTTGACAAGCGGAGAAGCAGATAAAAAGCGGCAAAAAACAGAGAAAGAATCGCATAGGGTGTATGTTTCGAATGAAAAGAGTTATAGGTGCAATATTAAACATTCTGCTGGCCGGGAAGAATAGACGCAGATAACGCGGGTTGTTATGATAAGAAATGTAGGCTCGCTTAAATGATCTGCGTCAAAACTCTTTCCATTTATGGCACTCCGGTTCTCTTTTTTGGGTATCTGCCAAAAATCCAAAATTGTGAGTATCTTGTTCCCGAATTATCGGACATTTCTTAATTGGGATATAATCTACATTTGCTACCTAACCTCTCATGTTCAGAGATCTGAAATATTTTTTTCTGCTTTCACGACCACTAAATGTGCTGATCTCCTTCGTGTCATTTGGGGTGGCCTGTTTTATCGCTTTTTATAAAAGCGGATTTGGCTTTCTGGAGGATATGAGTTTTTGGGTAACTGCTTTTTGCATCACTACCATCGCCGCCACGGGCTACTGGATCAACGATGTCTACGACTTTCGCATCGACCGCATCAACAAGCCCAATCATACGATCGTCAATGCCATTCTTTCAGTGAAAAAAGTGCTCACGGCTTATTTCTTCGTCACTTTTGTGGTCATGGGCATTTCGATCACCTATTTTGTTTTCATAAAAGAAGACTACTATCAGATCGTTTTTATCAATCTTCTCTCGATCATTTTGCTGTTTGTGTATGCGAGTTACCTCAAGCATATCAGCGTTGTTGGCAACCTGCTGATCGCCTTTTTGGTGGCGCTGGTCATCATCCTGGCGGGTTATCTCTACAACATCAATCACGAATTGATGTACACCATCGCTTTCGCCTTTCAGATCACGCTGCTGCGTGAGATCACCAAAGACATTGAGGACATCAAGGGCGACCTGCAGTTCAATCTGCAGACCCTGCCGATTCAGATCGGCATCCGCGCCACCAAAAAGGTGTTGGTGGTACTATATGTCTTTTTTCTGATTTCCTGCTATATGCCTTTTCTGATTAATTATTTGAATGAGCATAAATTTCTCTGGACCTACCTGGGGCTTTCTTTCCTGTTGGTACAGCTGCCGGTGGTATACAATTTGATTATGTTACATAAATCCTTTCAGCCCGGCGACTTTAGCATACAGGCGAGGTACCTCAAATACATCATCATCACCGGAATAGTGACGATTCTTTATTTAGATTGATACATGCCCCTTACTTCAGCAACCCATAGAAGCCGCCAAAAGCGGCAGCACGTCTCAGGCGGCGAACTCGCTTATGTCGATGAAGGCCAGGGGCCGGTGATTTTACTGGTACATGGTATACCGAGTTCGTCGTGGATGTTTCGCAAACTCATCCTTGAGTTGGTGGCGCAGGGTTTTCGCGTGGTTGCGCCCGATATGCTGGGCTTTGGGGCCAGCGATAAGCCGCAGGGTTATGAGATCTATGATCCCCGGAGGCAGGCGCAGCGCCTGCAGGAGTTGATGGAGGCCCTCGATATCGACTCCTGGTATCACCTATGTCATGATGTAGGTGGCGTATGGACCTGGGAACTGCTGAGGGAAGTTCCGTTAAAAATCGAAAAACTGGTATTGCTCAATACCATCATCTATGAGGAAGGCTTCAGGCCTCCGATGCGCTTTTCGCGCAATGTCTGGAGCCGCTTCTATGTAAGCCTTTATCACTGGCGGCTGACAGCCCGCATGATGATTGATGCCACTCTGAAAAATGGCCTCAACGGCCAGAAGCTCTCCAAAGCCGAAAAGGAAGGCTATTGGCAGCCCATGTGCGAAGGCGGGCATCGCGGCATCTTCCATTTTTTTACACAAACCTGTCATAAGCTGGAAGACTATCGTCCCGTCCTGCAAAACCTGGGCGTACCCGCCATGGTCATCTGGGGGGCCAAAGACCCCATGCTTCAGTGGCAGCCACAGGCTGATCGGGTGATGGCCGATCTCAATATCCCCAAAGAGCAGGTGCATATCCTGGCAGAAGCCAGCCACTTCATCCCGGAGGAGCAGAGCGAAGAGATCGCTGAGCTGATGGGCGCTTTTTTGCGGCCTCGTTTGGGGAGCTGATTTGCCGCTGAAATAGCGTTTTACCTGCTTCCAATGAGTTCAATGTCAGCTAGATGCTGGACGAAACCAGGAAGTAGAGCTACGTATTTTTGCGGAGTTTTGGAGGGGAAGGCTGCTTTTTGAAATGGGTAAAGATTATAAGTTATTTCATTGCAAATTCCAATTCATGGAACTACCTCTTGCCTCGGAGGCTGGGGATGTGTTTGCTTGCAATTGAATGATAACCAGGTGTTTATATTAATACTTGAAATTAATTTTATTTTTCCGGGAATTATCCATTCGTTTTTTTACTTCTATTTTCGGATAAAAATAACTTTTTATGTATTAGGTTAATCAGATATTTTGGAATAGTTATGGATATAAATTTATGTCTTTGGGGAAAGACAGATTCAAATTCCATCATGCGTTGAAGGCTTATTAATCCTATTCTTTTGTTTTCAAAAAAATAGCTATATGCTCACTCATTACCTTAAAACTTCATCGGAAAAATCTATTGATTTCCGGCACTTGCTTGCCTTCCTGGCATTTGGGCTTTTGTCCATGGGATATCTGTGGTCAAATGACCTGGCGATCCAGACATCTGTCTGTAAAGGATTTAGAACTCAGACCCCCGGAGGCTGGGGGGCACCTCCCAATGGCAATAATCCCGGGGCATATCTGCATGCCAACTTTGCAGGTGCATTTCCCAATGGTCTCACCATTGGTTGTACAAATACGCTGGTGCTTAGCAGCGCTCAGGCCATTACCAATTACCTGCCGTCAGGAAGTACGCCCCGGGCGCTGCCCGCGGGGACGATGACCAATCCCACGAATTATTCGAATGTGTTTACCGGACATGTCGTGGCATTGACCCTTTCGGTCACCTTTGACCTCTATGACTCCGGATTTGGTACATCTTCTTCCAATTTAAAGGATTTGATCGTTCAAAATGGAAGCTTTTCCGGATGGACTGTCCAGCAATTGCTGGATGAAGCGAATCGCGCTATTGGAGGTTGCGGATCGAATTATTCTTTTTCCAGTCTGAATGATGCTGTCGCTTCTGTTAACGAAAATTATGTGGATGGAAAAACTACAGGCAGCTACCTGGATTGCTCCCTGCTGCTGATCAGCACCCATCTGGACCCCGTCTGTGCGGGGGATAGTACGGGTTCCATTGACCTGACGGTATCAGGAGGGCAGCTTCCCTATAGCTATGCCTGGTCAAATGGCGCCACGACAGAGGACCTGGCAAATTTGCCTGCTGGTACATATTCCGTAACAGTAACGGACGCCAATGGCCTGACCGCTGCTTCAGGACCGATTGTAATCCAAGCAGCACCTTGTGCCAGTATTGGCAACAGGCTATGGGAAGATGACAATGGAGATGGGATACAGGATCCCATCGAGGAAGGTGTGCCAGGGATACGGGTTGTATTGTACAATTGTCAGGGAGATTCTCTGGACCAGATGTTGACGGACTCACTGGGCTATTATTTATTTGACAAATTGCTTCCCGGAGGCTACTACCTGGTCTTTAATGACCTGCCAGAGAATTATGTTTTTACTACTCAGGATGCTGGGGGCAATGATCTGTTTGACTCCGATCCTGATTCGACCACGGGTCAAACGATTTGTACGATCCTGAGTCCGAATGAAAATGATACCAGCTGGGATGCCGGGATCAGCACTTCTCTCATCAAAGTGTGTGAAGTGGAAGAATTTGCGCGGAGTGGTTGGTCAGTGTATTTCACTGCAGGAAATTACCCGGGCACAGACCCTGGCTGGATATTCAAAGATCAGCCAGGCACTTTTACCAGCTACCATAATGGCACAGCACAGATGACGGGCACCATCGTGAATCAATCCGATACGAGCCTGCAATTCTGTATTGAACTTTGGTTAAAGGACAAACGGGATTGGGGAGCCTGGACTGCTTTGGGACATGCTGTCAAGGGTGATGTACATGGTCCTTACATGACATGGGATTACTATGTGTTGGATAGCCTCAAAAGCCGCCTGATCGGCAAAGGTAGCCTCGCTGGCGATACCTTTTGCCTGAGTCATGCGCCTGTCAACCGCTACTATGGCTTCCAGGTAGGGGATGGGGCAAATGACAAAAACAGCAATTATGGATTGGGCGGATGGTTCAACTGGCTTAACAAAACAACAGGTGAAACGGGTACAGGCGACTTCAACAACAGCCTGACCAACTGTGCAGACAGCAGCCAGTTGCGGCAGGCTCAGTCACTGGGCGCACTCGTGATGCTGGAAGGAGCTTTTGATCCTTTGACCGGCATGATGCGAACAGATTTACGATCTCAAAATATGCTACCCGTCCTCCAGCCTTTCAATACTGCACCCTGGTATTACCAGGGCACAGAAAGCATGGCGGCCACAGCCCCTGACACCATCGTAGACTGGATTCTGATAGAATTGCGAGATTCCCATGACCCCACCCTTGTGCTTTATCAGGAAGCGGGCTTTATCCAGCGGGCGGGTCAGTTGGTCAAAGCGGATGGCCATAGCCTGATGCAAATGCCTGCCCATATCAGCAGCGCTTATCTGGTGATAATTGCCCGCAACCACCTGTCGGTGATGTCTGCTCAGCCCATCCAGATGATCGGCAGCACCTATTTTCATGACTTCTCCCAAAGTATGGGCGCTATCTTCAGCGACGCAGCCATCCCCAATCAGCAGGTCGGCCTGACCAACAGTGGGGTAGTAGTCTTGTATGAAGGTGACGCCACGGGAGATCAGCAAGTCAACTCCCTGGATCTGGGACAAGTCATCCGGGAGTATTTTAACTCGGGTTATATGAAGACAGACATCAACCTGGATGGCGTGATCAATTCCCTGGACGTAGGTCGGGCCATGGGAAATTATTTTAGACAATCGCATGTGCCGCGGTAGCGGAGAAGAGAGAAGAGAGAAGAGAGAAGAGAGAACAGAGAAAAGAGAAAAGAGAAAAGAGAAAAGAGAACAGAGAACAGAGAACAGAGAAAAGAGAGCTCCATCATAAGCCTCTTATCTCTCTTCTCTACTCTCTCTTCTCTACTCTCTACTCTCTCTTCTCTACTCTCTACTCTCTACTCTCTACTCTCTACTCTCTACTCTCTACTCTCTACTCTCTACTCTCTTCTTCCCCCCTTAAAACAAAAATCAAATGAAAAATCTCATATATTTTATCCTATTCCTTGGAATCGACGGATGGCTTTTGGGCCAGGACATTGTCCTCTCCTACGAATTGAAGCCTGTGGCTGACGACCAATACACTTTGCAGGTTTATATGCAAAGCATGTCAGATCAGGACGTGGCGCTGGGCGCCATCAATTTTTCGCTGGCTTTGCCAGCGGGTTGTGTGCAGGTGATGGATCAGAAATCCATTTTTGACGATAGCTGGACAAGCTATCTCGAAAGCGTAAAATCGGTTCCCAATCTGGATCTGACCTACGGCAACTGGCACTATAGCCAGCGTTGGCAGTACGGCAATGCCGATCCCGGCCTTCCTACCACCACGGAAGTGGTGGCACCCGCCCGACAAAAAGAAGCCCTTAAAATCATGGAAATCAGCCTGAAAGGCAGTTGTGCGGACCAATTGTATCTGGAGCAGCAAGCTGAAAACGGACTCAACCAGATGGCCGATGCGGCCCTCAAACCCATTACATGGACAGTGGCTCATCCTGAAACAGAATTGGCGATTGAGGGGGGACTGATGATGAAAGTCTACCCCAATCCTGTAGGGGATTTGCTGAATATCCACTTTGAAGGTGAAAGAGAAACTGCACTCGAACTCGAATTATTTTCCGTGGAGGGAAAAAGTATGATGAGGCGGAGAGTGGATAAATATGCAGGGGAAGAGTTTACATTCAACCTGGCTGACTTGCCTACAGGGGTGTATATGCTGGCTGTTTCTGCCTTCGATGCTGATTTCCATCAGCTGAAGATTATTAAGAAATAGGGACTGTAGGACTGAAGAATGATTTAGCAGTAAATTATTTATCTTCAAAACCGAAGATCTTCTCCTCACCTAAAACACCACATGTATGCTACATACAAAGCTCATCACAGCGCTTTTGACAGCCACACTGGCTTTTTTTACCCTCTCTACCTTCGCCCAGACATCAAGTCCGCAAGACATAGCCCAGGCAGCCAACGGCCTCAGGCTTCGCAGCATAGGCCCGGCGGTGATGGGCGGACGGATCGCAGATATAGCTGTGAACCCGGCAGATCCCAGCTGCTGGTATGTAGCCGTAGGTTCGGGCAATGTTTGGAAAACCGTCAATAGCGGCATCACATGGACGGCTGTCTTTGAGAATCAAAGTTCCTACTCCATCGGCTGTGTGACTCTGGATCCCAACAATCCGGAAATCGTCTGGGTAGGAACAGGCGAAAACGTCAGTGGCCGTCATGTGGGCTGGGGCGATGGCATCTACAAGAGCACCAACGGCGGAAAAAGCTGGGAAAACAGCGGCCTCAAACGCTCTGAGCATATCGGCAAAATCCTCGTTGATCCCCGAAACAGCGATGTCGTGCTGGTTGCGGCAGAGGGGCCACTTTGGGCTTCGGGAGGAGATCGGGGGGTATACAAAACAACAGACGGCGGCAAAAACTGGACATGCGTGCTGGCAATCGACGAAAATACCGGCGTCACCGATATCGAGTTTGACCCTTCGAATCCCGATGTGGTCTACGCTGCGGCCTACCAGCGCCGGAGACAAACATGGGCGCTGCTCGCCGGTGGCCCTAAATCGGGCATCTACAAATCTACCGACAAGGGCAATAGCTGGCGTCAGGTCAAAACAGGGCTTCCTGCCGGAGACATGGGCAAAATCGGCCTTGCAGTCACGCCTGCGGATCCTTCTCTGGTCTATGCCACCATCGAGGCCGATGATTCAGAAAAAGGCTTTTACCGCTCCACAGACAGAGGCGAAAGCTGGGAAAAGCGCAGCAGCTATATCTCCGGCGGTACAGGCCCGCATTACTACCAGGAGATAGAAGTATCTCCTGTCAATTCCGACCTCATCTACCAGATGGATGTTTTCCTGCATGTCTCCCGCGATGGTGGAAAGACCTTCGACTACCTGACCACAGGCCGCGATAAGCATAGCGATAACCACACCTTTTGGATAGATCCGAACAACGGAAAGCACCTGATCGCTGGCACGGATGCAGGCTTGTATGAAAGCTTTGATGAAGGAAAAAGATGGCGTCACTTTCCGAACCTGCCCATCTCCCAGTTCTACAAACTGGGGCTTGACAATAGCGAGCCATTCTACAACATCATCGGCGGAGCCCAGGACCTGGGCACCCTGATCGGTCCGTCGCGGACGATGAATGCCGAAGGCGTGCGCAACCAGGACTGGTTTGTGCCCCTGGGCGCGGATGGCTACGATTCGCACTTTGATCCTACAGATCCCAACATCGCCTATATGGAATATCAGCAGGGCGAGCTGCATCGCTATGATCGCCGCAGCGAAGAGGTGCTGAACATACAGCCCCAGCCCGCGCCCAACGATCCGCCGGAGCGTTGGAACTGGGATAGCCCCATTCTGATCAGTCCGCACGATCACAAGCGGATTTACTTCGGTTCCCAGCGCCTATGGCGCAGCGATGACCAGGGAAACTCCTGGAAAGCCGTCAGCAAAGACCTGACGACACATACCAACCGATACGAATTGGAAATGATGGGCCGCGTATGGAGCGTCGATGCTCTCTATGACAATGGAGCTATGTCTCAATACGCCACGCTGACCGCCATTTCGGAATCTCCGCTGGCAGAAGGCCTGCTGTATACAGGTTCCGATGATGGGCTGATCCATATCAGCGAAGATGGAGGCACCAACTGGCGCAAAAGCGGCGCTTTGGGCAAGCTGCCCGCCCGTTCTTTTATCAATGATGTGGAAGCTTCCCTGCATGATGCAAACACGGTTTTTGCGGTCGCAGATGCGCATAAGTTTGGCGATTATAGCCCCTATATTTTCATGAGTGCTGACCGTGGCAAATCCTGGAAGTCTATCTCAGGCGATTTGCCTGCGGGAACCATCGTTTGGGCGATCAAGCAGGACCATCAGGATGCAAATCTCCTGTTTATCGGCACCGAATACGGCCTGTACTTTTCCTACAACAAAGGCAGCAACTGGCTGCAGTTGAAAGGGGGTGTGCCCACGATTGCCTTCCGCGACATTGAGCTGCACCAGCGGGATGGGGATCTGGTGGGCGCGACTTTTGGGCGAGGATTTTATGTGCTGGATGATTATGCCTCACTCCGAGGCATCAGCCAGGCCGTAGCCGCCCAAGCGAATACGCTTTTTCCCGTAAGAGATGCCTGGTGGTATGTGCCCCATGTGCCGATGCAGGCGAAAGGCATGCCTACGCTGGGCTCCGATAGCTATGTGGCGGAGAATCCGCCTTTTGGAGCGCTTTTCACCTACTACCTTCAGGAAGTGCCGCAAACGGCAAAGGAGAAGCGCCAGGAGGCAGAAAAAGACCTACGCAAGCAAGATGCAAACATCCCTTTTCCGGGTTGGGAAAATCTCCGCAAGGAATCCGATGAAAGCGAAGCGCAGGCCCTGCTGCTGGTGCGGAACGAAAAGGGCGATCCGATCCGCTGGATCGCAGGCAAAAGCCAAAAGGGCTTGCACCGCGTCAATTGGGACCTCAGGCTGCCCGCGCCCCATCCCATCAAGCTGAGCGTCCCGGCCTTTCAACCGCCATGGGCGGGTGATCCGCAGGGGCCGCTGGCCGCCCCGGGCGTCTATAGCGTGCAGCTCTTCATAGAGCATGATGGTAGCCTGAGATCGCAGGGCGATCCCCAAAATTTCACCGTCAAGCCGGTTCCAACGGCACCCACAGGCACAGACTTTCAGGCTGTGGCGGCCTTTCAGCAGCAGACTGCCGAGCTGATGCGGCAGACCTCCGGTGCCGGACAGAAACTGTCCGAGGCAGGGGAGCGCCTGCGCTTTATGGCTGCGGCTTTGAAACAAACCCCCAAAGCGAACGAAACACATTTCGCCCAATACCATAGCCTGGAAGATGAGCTGGCGGCTTTGCGCATGCGTCTCTGGGGCGATCCCGCCCGCCAGAAGCTGAATGAATCTTCGATGCCTGGCATCAGTGGACGTGTAGGCAGTGTCGCCTACGGACATTGGGAAACGCGGCAGATGCCGACGGAGACCTTCAGGCGGAATTTTGAAATCGCGGAGAGCGACTTTGCGGCTTTCCGGACAGATATGGAAGCCTACTTCCAGAAACTGGAAGCTTTTGAGGCGAGGCTGGAAGCTGCGGGTGCGCCTTATACGAAGGGGCGGCGGTTATAATCTTGTCACCCCTTCGGGGTTTTTGGGGTGTTGATGGGTTCTGGATTTGATCTATAATCTTGTCACCCCTTCGGGGTTTTTGGGGTGTTGATGGTTTCTGGCTATTTATAATCTTGTCACCCCTTCGGGGTTTTTGGGGTGTTGATGGGTTCTGGATTTGATCTATAATCTTGTCACCCCTTCGGGGTTTTTGGGGTGTTGATGGGTTCTGGCTATTTATAATCCTGTCACCCCTTCGGGGTTTTTGGGGTGTTGATGGGTTCTGGATTTGATCTATAATCTTGTCACCCCTTCGGGGTTTTTGGGGTGTTGATGGGTTCTGGCTATCTATAATCTTGTCACCCCTTCGGGGTTTTTGGGGTGTTGATGGGTTCCGGATTTAAGCTATAATCTTGTCACCCCTTCGGGGTTTTTGGGGTGTTGATGGGTTCTGGATTTGATCTATAATCTTGTCACCCCTTCGGGGTTTTTGGGGTGTTGATGGGTTCTGGCTATTTATAATCTTGTCACCCCTTCGGGGTTGAAAGCCTTGAATCCCGGAGGGATGACAGGATTATAGCCTTGAATCCCGAAGGGATGACAGGATTATAGCAAAAACAAATCGAATCTTGCTTGAATCCCGAAGGGATGACAGATATAACAAAACGTATCGAATCCAGCTTTAACCCTGAGAGGATGATATCATTAAATGAGGTGATTGTGGAAGTGAAGGGGGATTTTTCAAATTAAAAGGCATATCCCACCTTCAAAATCACATTTTGAGGCGTGTCGTAGGAATGCCGCCCGCCAGGCTATTCACCGCATGGTAATGGCCTGTATTCCCGGATAAGAATGAACCGGAGATGTTCGTGTAAAGGTAGGAGAGTTGCCCTTCTACTGCGACATGCGGCAGGAGCGCATAGGCAGGATTCACGCCAAGGTGTATGCCCAGGCCATTATCCAGGAGGGGGCTTGTCAAACCCACGGTAGCTGAAGTGGAAAAAGGGCTTTGCTGCGCGTATGTGTATGCAGATATAGAAAAGAAGAGGAATGCGAATAGCGTTTGCCTCATATTCATTTTTAAAAGTAAAACTCATAGCGAAACCTGGTACGCGTGAAGGTGGAAGCGGTTCTGCCTACCACATTGGGTTCTATCTCGTACTGCTGTCCCATTTCAAAAAATGTTTTTTCGATGAGGAGATTGTCTTCATCGTATTGGTAGATCTTCAATGACTCCGTCATTTCTTTGGGCAAAGTGAGTGTTTCATTTTTTATCAATCTTCCGGCATCATCATAGGATCTTTTGATGACATACTTGTTTTCTTCTTTCTGGGAAACAAGCTGTCCCTGCGCCGTATATTCGGAAGTGATTTCGGTGAGCTGATTGCCTCGTTTGTCATAATGCGTCTCCCGGCTGATGCGCTTTTGCTCATCATATTCAAAGACCATTTTTACGACAAAGGATTCATTCTCCTCCCATTTTGTGGTGCTGATGAGCTGATTTTCGGCATCGTAGGTATGCACCCGTTTTTGCCGGACCTTTTTGTTTTCGTCATAGATGACTTCCTCCAGCACATTGCCCCGGGCATCATATTTCCGAAGCTCTTCTCCTTCCCGTTTTCCCTGCTCATTGACCACGGTAATACTTTGCAGGAGGCCCTGGGTACTGCTTATCCGGATGGATTGGGAGCCGTCAGCATAGGTGGTTTCTTTTTCCAGCAGCTCATCCTGATCGTCATATCGGTACACAATGCGCTCACCGACATCTGTATCGTTCAAATAATACACTTCTTGCAACAGCAAATTCGCCTCATTGAAGTCCCTGTCAATGCCCGTTTCCCATTCCCCATCGCGGGTATAGACGATGTGTTGGATCAGGTTCTGGTTGTGGTCAAATTTCTTGTAAGAACTTTTGTATTCATTTTCTGGTAGGCCCTCTTCTCCTATAAATGATGTGTATGCTGTGATGGATTTGATTTTTCTCATGTTTTTGGGGTGGTTGAATGGAAGAATAGACGCAGATTGTACCTTCACTCGTGGGCTGTCATCAGTCTGTCTGTTTGCTCGATAAATTGCTCAAATTCCGGATTGATCCGACAGAGCTTGTCGATGGTTTTGAAATCGAGCTCGCGGTAAGCGGCGGGGAATAGGATTTTGCTTTGGTAGGGATTTGCGTTGAGTTCATGGGGCAATGATTTTATAAACATTGTCAGTTACTGATTACTTGGAATGCTCTGGCCTGCATGGCTTGTCTTTCATGATTAGTCCAAAGTTTGGTCGCATAATCACTTGAGATAAATATTATTGTGTATCTGGCTTGGTTTAAATATATGTCTGACAAATAATCATATAAGTTTTTACCCCAAAGGTTGGCTTCTTCAAATTTGTCATAGAAAGTTGAAACCCCTTTCAGCTTCAATAGGTTGGCAACCTTATCTACATATTCTCTTTGCTCTCCTGCAAATGATAGTGCTATATCAAAATTTGTGTTTCTCATTCTGTTCATTTCTGCTTTTGTAGATTAATCGTCTGATTGTCAAAGCTTATAATTGTCTTTTAATATTTCAATTGCTAATTCAGAATGTGAATCAGGTAACGTTTCTAAAAAATTATTGATGGACTTTCCTTTCCTGTTATAATAACCAAGTTCAATTTGGTGTGTGAGAACAGACCTGGACCAATTGTTTTCGATAGTCTTTTGACAATAAAATAATGCCTCATGGATAGAATTTGCTTTGGAAACAATCATGACATGATGTCCCCAGGGAATTTGTCCAACAAGTTGTTGGACTTTTTGCTGCGGTATTTTTGCCGACGAATAAAATTCGTACCATTTCTTCATGGAGAAAAGATTAGACCTGGAGAATCCTTTTTGATTTGGGAGTTCTTTTTGAAGGTCTTTGGCAAGTGTTTCTACGATGCTATTTCCCCAATTGGTCGAATTGATTTTTTCAGAAATTGATTTTCCCAACTCCCAATACAATTCCAATAACTCTCTATTTACACGAATAGCAGCTTTGATTTGAGATGCTTGAATTTTACTTTTCAGTTCTTTTACCCAGTTGAGGTATTCAGTTGATGTGGGTTTGGTTAAGGACATGGTAAAATTTATTGATTCACCCTCCCAATATCCCAAAAAACCAGAAAAGCACAAAGCAATCTCCATATTGCCATTTTCACTCACCTTGATTACCTTAGGTATTCCGCTACTTCAAACATGCCGAGCTAAGCTTCATGAAATCCATTACCTTCTTAGATACTGAAATCGACCCCAAAACCAGAAAGGTAATGGATATTGGCTGCATGAACCAGCATGGGAATCCATTCCACGCTGCTTCCATCCAGGATTTTCTGCATTATTTGAAGGGTACAGAATATGTCTGTGGGCACAATATTATCCATCATGATCTCCCCTTTCTCACACGCTTTTCCACCTATGATTTTTCAGATATCAAGGCGATTGACACCTTATATCTTTCCCCGCTTTTATTCCCGGCTCAGCCTTATCATAAATTACTGAAAGACGACAAACTTCAGACAGAAGAACTCAATAATCCACTCAATGATGCGATCAAAGCCAAAGAGTTGTTTTATGACGAAGTCTCCGCATTTCAACGATTGGATGTAGAGCTGAAGCAGCTCTACTATGCCTTGTTGGGAGACAAAAAAGAATTTCAATCCTTTTTTGAGTTTGTGGATTATGCACCTGTTGGCGCTGATAATCAGTATATTATCAAAAAAAGATTTCAGCAGTCGATATGCGAGCATGCTCCGGTGGAGAAACTCATGGCTGAAAGCCCGATCGCGTTAGCCTACTGTCTGGCATTGATCCATGCCGATCACCGCTATTCCATCACGCCTCCCTGGGTGATTAAAAACTATCCCGATGTGGAGCGGGTCATGTATGTGTTGAGAAATAGTCCCTGCCTTCCCGGTTGCCGCTGGTGCGACCAGGCTTTGGATGAGCACCTGGGATTGAAAAAATATTTTGGCTTTGATGCTTACCGAAGCTATGGGGGGATTCCCTTGCAGGAAGAAGCGGTCAAGGCCGCCATCAGGAACAAAAGCCTGCTGGCAGTATTCCCCACAGGAGGCGGAAAATCCATTACCTTTCAGATACCGGCCCTGATGTCTGGTTCCGCTGTCAAAGGGCTTACGGTTGTGATTTCGCCTCTGCAATCCCTCATGAAGGATCAGGTAGACAATTTGGAGAGATCCCATATCACCGAGGCCGTTACCATCAACGGTTTGCTAGACCCTATAGAAAGGGCCAAATCATTTGAAAGGGTCGAAAACGGCTCTGCATCCCTGCTCTATATCTCGCCGGAATCGCTCCGGTCCAAATCCATCGAACGCTTATTGCTGGGTCGCAATGTGGTCCGCTTTGTCATTGACGAAGCGCATTGCTTTTCCGCCTGGGGGCAGGATTTCAGGGTGGATTATCTCTATATAGGCGATTTTATTCAGTCACTTCAAAAGCAAAAAAATCTGTCAGAAGGGATTCCCGTTTCCTGTTTTACCGCGACGGCAAAGCAAAACGTCATCCAGGATATCAGGGACTATTTTTACGAAAAATTATCCCTGGAATTGGAGATCTTTCGTGCCATGGCTTCGCGCACCAATTTGCAGTATAAGGTAATACCGAAGGACGAAGAAGAAGAAAAGTACAATACCGTCCGCAGCCTGATTGATGGCAAATCGTGCCCCACCATCGTTTATGTTTCCAGAACACGCAAAGCCTACACCATAGCCGAAAGGCTCGCCCAGGATGGCTATCAGGCAAAGCCCTATCATGGCAAAATGGACCGGCAGGAGAAATCGGAGAACCAGGATGCCTTCATCCGTGGAGAGGTTCAGGTTATGGTAGCGACTTCTGCTTTTGGCATGGGCGTGGACAAAAAAGATGTGGGCATGGTGATCCACTATGAGATTTCCAATTCCCTTGAAAATTATGTGCAGGAAGCGGGTAGGGCAGGTCGGGACGAAGATATCACAGCGGACTGTTATGTGCTTTTCAATGAAGAAGACCTGAATAAACATTTTATGTTACTCAACCAGACCCGGTTGAGTATCAAGGAGATACAACAAGTCTGGAAAGCCATCAAAGATATCACCCGCTTTCGGGCGCAGGCTTCCAACTCAGCTCTGGAAATAGCCAGAAAAGCCGGTTGGGATGACAGCGTAGTCGACATAGAGACCCGCGTTACCACAGCGATTGCTGCGCTGGAAGAGGCCGGATACCTGAAGCGGGGCCAGAATATGCCCCGTATTTTTGCCAATAGCATTTTATCAAAAAATGCGCAGGAAGCAATTGAAAAAATACATGCCTCAGCAAGATTTGATGAGCGACAAAAGCAGCAGGCTGTCCGGATAATTAAAAAGTTATTTTCCAGTAAAAACCGCAAAAAAGCAAATGATGAAGCTGCAGAATCCCGGATCGACTATATCTCGGATCACCTCGGCATTGTCAAAGAAGAGGTAATTCATGCGGTTAACCTGATGCGTGAAGAAAAGATCCTTGCTGATACCAAGGACCTGACGGCTTTTATCCGGCGGGGAGGGCAAACAAACCCTTCGATGGAGATTGTCAAAAAGATGGGGAGGATTGAAAACTTTCTGTTGACACAAATTGAAGAGCCGGAAAAGACCTTTCACATCAAAGAACTGAATGAGGAAGCTGAGGAATATGGCTGTACGGGCGTTTCGCCCAATCAACTCAGAACCGTAATCAATTTTTGGGTGATCAAAAACTGGATAAAACGAAAGTCTTACGGCCATTCCAAAAACCATATCAGCCTCCTTTCCAATTACTCCCCGGAAGAACTCAAAAGTAAACTGGAAAAGCGCCATGAGCTGGCTCGTTTTCTGGTTGATTTTTTATTCCAAAAAAGCAGTCAACAGATTTCCTCTCCTGATGAAAACAAAGGACAACTGCTTGTGGAATTCTCGGTGCATGAATTGAAGCATGCCTATGAACATAGCGCTTCTCTCTTCAAGTTGAACGTGAGCCTGGAGGACATTGAAGATGCCTTGTTTTACCTATCCCGAATAGGCGCGATCAACATTGAGGGGGGATTCCTGATTGTGTACAATAAGCTCAGTATTGAGCGATTGGAGACAGATAACAAAAAACGTTACAAACAGGATGATTATAAAAAGCTGGAGCAGTTTTATGAGAGCAAAATTCAGCAGATTCATATCGTAGGGGAGTATGCGAAAAAAATGATCAGCGACTACAAAGAAGCCCTGCAGTTTGTGGAAGATTATTTTCAATTGAACTATGCTTCTTTTTTAAATAAATATTTCAATGCCAGCCAGCAGCAAGAGATCAAAAGAACCCTCACTCCTGCTAAATTCAGGCAACTATTTGGAGAATTATCTCCCGCTCAATTGAATATCATCAAGGACAAAGATTCGCCCTATATCGCGGTAGCGGCTGGTCCGGGAAGTGGCAAAACAAGGGTATTGGTCCATAAACTTGCCTCCCTCTTGCTCATGGAAGATATCAAACACGAGCAGTTGTTGATGGTCACATTTTCGAGAGCGGCAGCGACGGAGTTCAAACAACGTTTATTTACTTTGATTGGCAATGCCGCCAGTTTTATCGAAATCAAAACTTTTCACGCTTACTGTTTTGATTTGCTGGGCAAGGTGGGCTCGCTGGAAAAATCGCAAACCATCATCCAGGATGCCGTTGAGAAAATCAGAAACAGGGATATTGAGCCCAACCGCATAACCAAGGCCGTTCTGGTCATAGATGAAGCTCAGGACATGGATGAACATGAATTTGAGCTGATCATGGCACTTATAGAACAAAATGAGGACATGCGGGTGATTGCCGTGGGAGACGATGACCAGAACATTTACGAGTTCAGGGGAGCGAGTTCAAAATACCTGGAACAATTTATCAGCAGACAGCAAGCCAAAAAGTATGAGCTTATTGAAAACTACCGAAGCAAAAACAACCTGGTTGGCTTTACCAATCAATTTGTAACAAAAATAAGTCGCCGCTTAAAGACGACGCCTATTATCGCCCACCAAAGTGACGATGGCTATGTGAAGCTGACACAATACACAGGAAGCCAACTGATCACACCCGTCATTCAGGATGTGTTATCCTCCGAATTAAGCGGAACGAGCTGTGTCCTAACCACTACCAATGCGGATGCCTTACACATAACAGGCTTATTGAATCATTCAGGTTTACCTGCCAGATTAATTCAGACAAATGATGGGTTTAGCCTCTATAATCTGCTGGAAGTGAGGTTTTTCATAGAACAACTTGACTTCCGCCAAGATAGCCCTATCATCAGTGAGGAAAGCTGGAAAAGCGCAGAGCGGAAGCTTCGAAACACCTATCAAAGCAGTTCGAAAATTGATATGTGCCTCAACCTGATCAAGGCCTTTGAGGACAGTAATCCTAAGAAAAAATTTCAGTCCGATTTCAGGATATTTGTCCGAGAATCCAAGCTTGAAGATTTCACCCATGTAAAGGGAGAAACCATTTTTGTCTCTACTATCCATAAAGCAAAAGGCAAGGAATTTGACAATGTTTTCCTGATGCTGAATGGATTTAATCCGGTCACTGACGAAAAAAAGCGGCAGCTTTATGTGGCCATGACCCGGGCCAAAAACAAGTTGTCTATTCACCTGAATGGGCAGTACCTGGATGATATATTTGTGGATCATTTGGTCCGAAAAGTTGACGATACAGCTTATGCTCCGGCAAACCTATTGGTCTTGCATTTAACCCATAAGGACATCAGGCTGGATTTCTCCATTCACAAACAACAAACGATCGCGCCGCTCAAAAGTGGAGATCCCCTCAGAGTCATGCCTGAAGGCTGCATGGATGAAAAAGGAAATTATGTTGTGCAATTTTCCAGGCGTTTCAAAGAGAAACTGGCTACCTACCAAAACCAGGGATATCTGCCCACAAGCGCTGAAATCAATTTTGTGGTTTACTGGCAAAAGGAGGGGACAGAAAGGGAGGTAAGGGTTATTTTGCCGGAGTTGAGCACCGAAAAGGCACCATAATGCCCATGATGAGTAAGGGAAATAGCAAGAGCTAATTTCTGTCCCTGATAGAACAGTTGCGGAATATGGGTGGAGGTTTTTCTGATGTGAAGCTGGTCGATTTCCAATCGATTTTTTGCTGCGATATGATGCCGTATTTTTTGGTGGGTGGTCGCACTTTGGAAGTGGGCATCCCTGCTGGACAGATGGAAAATGCTATTTTCAACACGATCCCAATCACCCAAAGCAGCGATTGTGAAAATGTAATCTGAGTTGATTTCGGTTTGGGTTTTTATATCCCAATCCCTTATGCAAACCACTCCCTTTTTTGCAGAAATGATGTCACACGAAATGCTGGCGGGATTGAAAAAGCGTGCATGGCCCTGTTGCAGATAAAGCTTATATGCGCTTTCCTTCATGCTCCACATCCGCCATAGGGTTGCAAAAGGGTCAGCAGATGAGGTGATTTTCCCCTGTTCTTCAGGGCTAAATGCTTTTTGAAGAAAGCCTTTCCTTTTCCAGTTTGAGCTGCGTTTTGTTTGGGAAATATCTATGATGTCATTCCCCAGCATCACCTTGCCGCAATTTTGGAATTGATGATGTCCAATGCTGCTTTTACATTGAGCATTTTATCCATAGAATCATTATCAATTTCAATATCAAACTTATCCTCTATGTCAAGGACAACATCTACCAGGTTGGCTGAATTGATCTTGAGATCATTGATGAAATCTGTGTCTTCTTTGAGGTTCTCAAATGCCTCCTGGTTTTGAATGTAGGGTTTCACGATCTCTTTGAGATCCTTCATCATTTGCGCTGTATCGCTCATATCTTTTTGTATTTTTTAAATATCACACAAGCATTGACATCCCCAAAGCCAAAACTGGCTTTGGCTACGATATTGACGTCTTGTTCAATCACTTTTTGCGGAATTTTTTCAGGGGAAATCAAGGCTTCGATTTCTTCATTGAGGTCTTCACAATTGATATTGGGGAAGATGAAATTGTGTTTCAGCTGGAGGACACAGGCTACGCTCTCTATGGCGCCTGCGGCTGCCAGGCAGTGGCCTACCATGGATTTGAGGGAGTTGATATAGGGAAAAGCATTTCCCGCCAGATTCAGGGCTTTGGCCCAATTATCTATTTCCGTGAAATCTTTGCTGGTGGCTGTCAGATGGCCATTGATCGTATCTATGTCCGCCGCCTGAATGCCTGCATTTTCGAGGGCTTGCCGGATGCAGCGCTGCACCGCTTCAGAATTGGGGGCAGTCATCGAGCCTTCTTTTCGTTGGCCGCCGGAATTCACTTCCCCACCCAATATTTCGCCATAGATAGGCGCATTTCTCTCCAGGGCACTTTCCAAAGATTCCAGCACCATGGCGCCCGCGCCACTTCCCGGCACAAAGCCTGATGCCGTAGCACTCATCGGTCTGGAGCCTTGTTCAGGCGTATCGTTGTGCTTGTATGTCAACACCCGCATGGCGTCAAATCCGCCCCAGAGATAGGCTCCATGGTCGCTACAGCTGCCGATGAGCATGCGCCGGGCCCTGCCGGCTTTTATTCTGTCGTAGCCCATCAGGATGGCCTCTGTGCCTGTGCTACAGGCTGATGAGTTGGTTGTGACCTGGTTGCCCAGGCCCAATATCCCGCCCAAATAGGCGCTCACCCCACTTGCCATGGTCTGCGCAACGACGGTACTGCCGAGGCGTTTTACTTTTTTATCATCCAACAGATACACGGCCTCTCTAAATTTCTCTACGCCGGAGGTGCCGGTTCCGAAAATGGTGCCGCTATCGTAATCCGTTTCATCTGTAATCGAAAGCCCCGCATCCTTCCAGGCATCCATCCCGGCCATGCAGCCATACAGAATGCCCGAGCTGTTAAAGCCTCTCAATTGCAGCTCCGTGAAGTAGGCGCGTTTCAACTCTTCCGAAACGGAAGGTATGCCGCCTATGCAGCAGGAAAAACCGAGTTCCTTCAATTCAGGATAGAATTCAATGCCAGATGTGCCATTTCTGATCGCCTGCAAAAATGCGTCGAGCCCCACACCATTGGGTGCGACAACGCCTAATCCTGTAATGACTACCCTGTTTTCCATAATTATATGTTCATCATGCCTGCGATGGTCCCTCTGCAAACTAACTCTTCCTGCTCATTAAACATCTCTACTTTACATTTGAGTTTGTTAAACCTAAAGTATTCTTTTTGGCTGTTGACAGTTACTTTTTCTCCGGGATAAACGGGTTTGAAAAAATCCATTGCTGAAGACGTCAAGGCTATTTTTACTTCTGCTAAAGCTATCTGCTTTGTGCTCGCTATGTAGATGCCTAAAGCTACCAGGCCTATTTGAGCCATGGTCTCTGTTAAGATGACGCCCGGAGTGATGGGATTGTTTTTGAAATGACCCGCATAGAAAGGAAGGCTGGCTTCATAGCGATAGCTTCCGCTGACCGCGTTTTCATCCACCGATGTGATCTCATCTACAAATAGAAAAGGATATTGGTAAGGGAGTTTTGATATGATTTCCTGTGATGTCATGTTAGCTTAAATGTTCTCCGCCATTGACGGGAATGATGGCTCCATTTATCCATTTTGCTTCCTCTTTGCTTAATAAATATACCACATCTGCTACATCTTCCGGTGTGGTCAATCGCTTGAATGGATTGCGCTGTAGGGTAAATGCTTTCAGCTCTTCACTGCCCGGGATCAGCCTCAGCGAAAAGGTATCTGTCACGCCTGCCTGTATACAATTGGCGCGTATGCCGAAGGGAGCAAACTCCAGGGCGATATTTCTTGTGATGGCCTCCAATACGACTTTCGCAGCGGATACCGCTGCATAGTTTTTCCAGGCTTTCTGGTTGCCTTCGCTGGTAAAGCTGATGATTCGGGCATCAGCAGCAAACATCTTTTTGTCAAAAATGTGTTGGGTCCAATCGTAGAGGCTGATCGCCATATTTTCGATGGTCAGGTGAAAATCCTGGTTGTCCAACACAGGCGAATCTTCCGCCTGCATGGGCTTCAAATTGCCTTTGGCGATGCTGTGCACCAGCACTTTTACTTTGCTATCGGGGCCCCATTCGCTGATCAGGGAAGCCAGGACTTCCTCTCTTTTGTCTTCCCGTGTCACATCACTATTGAAGTGAAGCAGCTGGACCCCGGTCGTTGAAACGATCTGCCCGAACGCTTGCGTAATCTCTGCCATATCCGCCCTTCTGGCCCGGTAGACCAGACATAGATTCAATCCGTGTCTGGCCAGCTTCTTGGCCGTTGCCAGGCCCAGGCCGCTGGATGCGCCCAGGATGATCGCCCATTCGTGCTTTCCTTCAAATTCTCTTACCATTTCAACAATAATCTTTGCGCGGTAAACCCCGGACCAAAACTCAACATCAGGCCGACATCGCCTTTTTGGGGATTTTGCTCCATAAATCGCTCCAGTACATACAAAACGGTCGCGCTGGACATATTTCCATAGTCCTTCAGCACGCCTTTGGTGTTGTCTATATTCTTGCCGAGTTCCCCAAACAACTCCTCTATCGTTTGCACGATTTTTTTCCCTCCCGGATGAAAGATCAGGTGATCCACATCTTCAATGCTCATGTTGTGTTTGGCTAAAAAAGGATGCACGATATGCGGAAAATGCTCCGCTATTTTTTCCGGCACTTCCTTGTCTAATACCATTTGTAAGCCTGAATTGGTCAACTGAAAGCCCATCATGTGCTCTGCATGATAAAAATGGTACATGGCATCCCCGATGATTTCGGGTCCTTCTTCCTCCTCACAGGAGGATAAAATGGTGCAGGCACAGCCATCTCCAAAGATGGCCGCACTGACGATATTGACCATCGAATAATCATCTATCTGAAAGGTCGAAGTGGGAGATTCTACCGCGATGACGACAGCGCGCTTATTGGGGTTGGCTTTTAGAAAATTATTCGCATAAATCATCCCCGAAACCCCTGCGACACAGCCCATCTCTGTTACCGGAAGCCTGACGATGTCCTGTTTCATCTCCAGCTTATTGATCAGATATGCATCTACGGAGGGGATCATGATCCCTGTGCAACTTACGGTGATGATATAGTCAATATCCTGAGCGTTTAGCTTTGCCTTGCTCAATGCCTTCGTTAAGGCACCTTCAGCCAGTTTGATCGTCTCGCGTTTGTATACTTCATTTTTTGCTTCGAATGAGGTTTTGAGAAAAACCTCCTCTGCATCCATGATCGAATACCTCCTGTCAACTCCGGCATTGGCAAAAAGCTTCAGCACTTTTCGCTGAAAACGCTCTTCTTGCCCGGATAACCAGACTTTCAGGTAGGGAAGTATCTCATCTGTAGACCTTGTATAAGGAGGCAGTTGGGTCGCTACGGCTGTGATTTTTACGCTCATTTTTTTGTGATAATCCATTGGTAGCGGAAAGCCCATCTCCAATGTATCGTGCTTTTATGTTCAATTTTTTGGGCAAAACTTTCTAAATCCATTCGCTTAAATCCTCTCAGAATGGAGATTAACCCATCCGTTCTGATCATTTTATTTTTAATGAAAAGCGCCAACAGGCTAAATAAATAGTAGGCCATCGGATGACGATGCAGATCATTAACAACCACTCCGATGCGTGCATTGTTAAGGATTTTTTGAATAAAAGTGAATGCTACCTCATCTTCAAAATGATGTAGAAATAAAGTGCAGAGACCGATGTCATAGCTTGTATGTTGAAACGCATCGGAGAGTACATCCTGTTTGAGGTAGGATATTTCAGGATAAGCGGTGGACAATTCGATTGCATAGTCGATCGTGGTTGGGTTTGCGTCTATGCCCATCAATCGAAAGGTAAAACCTTTCTTTTTGCCCCATTTGGCGATCTTCCGGAGCATATCTCCATGTCCACAACCAAAATCCACGATGGCGATTTCCTGCTCAGGAGGATGGTTTTTGAGCAAAACTTCCAATCCTGTCAGGGTAACCCGGTTGCCTCCAAGCCATTGGTTGATATTGCCGAGTTGGTCTAAGGTATTGATAAGGATTTCGCCGCTCATCCCGAGATCATCCATGATCTCTATTTCTTTGCTTCTATGGGTTGTGTTGATCCACATTCATTTTCGGGTTTCATCGGTTTCCCATGTGTTCTTTTGATGACATGAGGTAACACAAAGGGAAATGCGCGTAGGCAAATCATGATAATTTCGGAAAAGATACCCAATCTAAATAAGCTCGCAATAAGATGACCTGATTTTAGGCGGGAGCCAAACTCTTTATTCCATACCCTGGCGTAGCTGGCTTCCAATGCACTTCGTGATGGAATCTCGCCAGCGGTGAATTTCAGGATGTGTTGAGAGACCATCTGAGCAGCTCTGATGGCCATGCTCATGCCATTGCCTGCGAGGGGATGTATCATGCCTGCGCTATCGCCACACATGAGGATGTGATTTTCCACGGGAGCTTTCGCAGCAAATGAGACCTGGCTGATGGTCAAAGGCTTCTCAAAAGCGATCTCATACTTCTCAAATGCCTGCCTGAGGAAGGTATTTTTGCTGAGCACCTGCTCCTGAAAATCCTCCATGTTTTTAAATTTTTTAAAAGACTTAAAATCTGTCAGATAACAGATGTTGATGTGATCATTTTCAACTTTTGAGATGCCACAGTAGCCCCCGTTGAAGTTGTGCAGTTCTACTTTGTCTTCCGGGAAAGTACCTCGATAGTGCGCTTTTACGCCTAAAAAGGGCGATGGCCTTTGGATGAAATCCCTTTTCATCTTCACATCGATATTGGATCGTTTGCCAAAAGCGCCAATCACCAGGGGGGAATGGAAATCCCCATGCTTATGGGTGCCCACGGTAAATTGATCCTTATCAAATTGAATGTCATGGACCGTAGCCTGGAGGATGGTAGCGCCGTATTGCGCTGCCAGCTTCGCCAGCTCAGCATCTATGCAATACCTGCTGATGCCAAATCCGCCTAAGGGTAATCGGATGCTTACAGATCTGCTCCCCGCCGTACTCAGGCTAAAGTCTGTGATCTTTGTGGCGCCAAAATCGAAGGGATTAAACCCCAAAGAAGTTAAATAAGGCAGCACCTCATTGGAGATATACTCTCCGCAGACCTTATGCCTGGGGTAGCTATGCTTTTCTATTAATAAGACTTTTACGCCATTTTTAGCAAGATGCAGGGCACTTGTTAAGCCGGCTAATCCCCCTCCAATGATGATGACCTTATATGACAAAATGTAGAGTTTTTAGTGAAAAAGAAGAATAGACGCTGGTAAGGCAGATGGTTATGATAAAAAATGTAGGCTCGCTTAAAATGATCCCCCCTGTTTAAAACATCTTCAATCCTAAAAACCAGTGTCGATCTGCGTCAAAATTCTTCTTCTATCTATGTCAACCCCCGCCCCAAACCATCAGCGCTCAAACTCAGGAAATCGCAATTCCGGTATCACCGTGTTTTTATTCATCATGGTCTTGTTCTGTAGCGTTTAGCTCTTTGAGGATCAGGGCTTGCAGTTTGTCTTTTGGCAGGAGCAGTTGGTATTCGGCTACGCCTATGGGCTTGTTGATGTCTTGCAGGGCAATTTCAACATCGAGGTGGTCTTTATCAGCGCAGAGAATGATGCCGATAGAGGGCTTTTCGTTTTCGCCTTTTTCGATTCGGTCGAGCAGGGAGAGGTAGAAGTTCATCTTGCCCACGTATTCGGGCTTGAAGCTGCCTATTTTCAGCTCAATCGCCACCAAAGAGCGCAAGCCTCTATGAAAGAAAAGCATGTCTACAAAATACTCTTTGCTGTTAAATTCCAGTCGGTATTGGTTGCCAATAAAAGAGAAGCCCTTGCCTAATTCCAGAATGAAAGCCCTGATTTTGGCAATGAGTTTTTGCTCCAGTTCTCTTTCTTTGAGGGGTGCGGTGATCCCTAAAAAACCCAGGTTGTAGCTGCTTTTGAACACTTCATTGGCGTATTCGGCATGAACTTCGGGGAGCGTCTGGTCAAAATTATGGGTCTTGATCTGTTGTTGTGCCTGGCTGTAGGTATCCATCTTTAAGGCATTGAGCAGCAAGTCTCTCGACCAGCCTTTGGTGAGGATTTCGTCTGCGTAGAACCTTACGGCATGATGCGACTGAATTTTATCGAGCAGAAGCAGGTTGTGCCCCCATGGCAAAACTGCTACAGCTTGTAGCAGTTTTTCATCTGCCTGATGATAGCGCTCATAAAAGCGTTTCATATTCCACAAATTCCGTGGCGACACGCCCATATCGGGAAACTCGCTTTTCAAATCGACAGAAAGCTGTTTTACCACGCCACTGCCATAGCCCTCTGCCACTTGTTTTTCAAAGAGCAGTTTGCCCAGCTTCCAATAAATCGTATTGGCGCTGCGGTTGACTTGTTTGGCAATGGCCGTACGGGCTGCACGGATTTCCATAACCGCCAACCTGAGGATTTCAGCATACACATCATGGTTCAGATTTGAGGGGCTATTCTTACTCATAAGCTGCTAATCCTGAAATTTCACGCCCCTGGGCTAGTTTTTGTAATTGGGGCGCCTTTAATATTGGCAAAAGGTGTAATGAAGGGGGGTACCATCTTCCCGTTGGAAATATTGTCTTTCATCCAACAATTTAGATGCTGCAAAAACATCGGGTTCGATGATTTAACGATATCCAGTCGATAGGTATATTTAAGCTCCGTTAGTTGCTTGATTAGGTTTTCTTCTATTTGAGATTCTTTAGTCATTCATTTTCGAATAAATGGAGAAAGCCAAAATACTTCTTTTATCTCGTTTTGCGATAGATAAATCGGTCATTATTAAGAATAGACGCTGGTAAGGCAGATTTTATGATAAAAAATGAAGGCTCGCTTAGATGATCCACCCTTCCCAACTCATCAATTCTCCCTCGCAAAGTCCAGACTCAGCTTCAGTTCCTGAAGCGCGCCTTCCCACTCGGCGAGTGATAGCGCATCGCTATAGGCCTGCGCGGCCTCGGTGGTCGCTGCGCGGATCTGCTCCGTCCAGTTGTCGAGCAGGGCTTCGACTTCTGCTTTGGCCATGGGCCCCTGGATCAATTGATCTTTCAATTCGGCGTATTTGTCGGTGAAGCTGGCCCAGCCAGCGGTCAGCTTATCGCAGGCGGCGGAGCGCTGCTGGAAGTTGAAAGAGCCATAGGTGAAGCGTTTGCAATCGTTGCGGGTCTCGCCCCAGGCGTCTGCGATGGGCGTGACGGGATTGACGTTATGGCGGATGTTTTCGAATGCATTGTCGAGGTCCCAGGGGATCAGGTGCAGCCGTGCCGCCTGCGGCTCCTCATACCAATAGTAGTTGTGGCTGCTGCAGCCAAAGAAATTGCAATACCAGTGAAATGCGCCATCGTCATTTCGGATGGCGCGGTCTACGACGGCGTAAGCGATGATCTCGTCTATATCCATCCATTTTCGGATGAGGGCTTGCATGCTGTCGGGATGCGCCTGCTGGATTTCCTGCCCGAAAGTGCGGATAAGGGCGGCTGAAGGATTTTCATCTTCATTGGTCTGGAGGGCTTTGAGGTAGTTTTGCTCCGAAAAAGGGTTGCCGCGATGGTCTACGGGCCATATCTCTTTGTAGAGATTGCCTTCGCCTTCCTCAAAGTGATAGCGCGTAAAGCGCCCGTCGACCTCCTCTACGAGGATAAAGAGCCCGGCAAATTTGCCGTTGATCATCAGCCGTGCATGCACGGCGCGGGGGGCGGGAACGCCCATTTCACGGAAAAGGTGGTAGCCCAGGCGGTCACGCATCTGCGTGGGATCGAGGTTCATGGAATGAAGCTGCAGCTTCTTCAATTTGTAAAATTTCGTATCCGAGCCTTCCCAGTTGATTTTGACTTTCATGGAAAGTTTGGGACAGGTCTTGTGGCCGGAGGGATTGTTCCAATCCGAGCCCGAGACACAGCCGACAAAGCCGCCAATGGAGCCTTTGTAGCGAATGCCCACGGGGCTGATGCTTTCGCCTTCGAAGCTGAGGCTTCCCTCCACATATTGCTCCGCAGCGGGGTCTGCATCTATTTTGGCCAGATTGGCCGGGGGGATAGTCAGTTCAAAGGTGTGCAGTTTGGAGGGGTCAAAGATGTAATCTGATTTCGTGTTGAGGTATTTTTCATTTCCTGTGGGAATGATGGTCTCTACCTGGGTGCCGGGATCGGGATTAGGATCGGGATTGGGTGTGCTGCTATCGGGTTCACAGCCTGTCAGGATGAAGAGGAGAATCAGAAAGAATGGTGGGATGCCTTTTTTCATGATTGGTTGGGTAAATGAAGAGATGAAGAATAGACGCTGAATACGCAGATTTTTATGATAAGAAAGGTAGGCTCGCTTAAATGATTTATACGGAACTGAACCTCTTCCAAAGATAGCTTTTTTAAAAAAAAAGCAACCCATGTATTTCACACAGGTTGCCATGGTATGTTATGCTTTCGCTAAGAAGAAGCCTTAGCCTTCATCGATCAGTCAAGTCCCAACATGCCTTCCATAAGGTCCTCGTCAGCAGGTTCTTTGCAAAACCAGATGCCGAAGAGGGCTTTTTTGAAGTCAAGTCCGGTGATGGTGTCCTTCAACTTGTTGTTGAGGTAAACCTGAACGCCTGTACCGGGGGTATAGATGATGTTATAATTGTTGCCGGATACGATTTCGTTCATCTTGAAGATATTGATGAACTGATCGATTTTGGCCTGGCTTGTGCGGTAGCCGTCTTTTGCTGCTTTTGCAAATCCTTCTTTACACGCTTCGATCATTTTATCAGAAGTGATCATGCCAGAGACGATCTGGAGGCGGATAGCCATGGGCTCGTCAGTTGTGATGACCTTTTTGGCATCAGAGGTTTTTGTCTTGACAAAAAGGCTTCCCACATAAAGATCGATCCAGTATTTTTCCCTCAATCCGGCCCCGTTGAGGGTGAGTTGGGTGCCGTTGGCATCCAGTGTATTGGGGACTTGCTGTCCGAAATATTTGGTGGTTTGGCCCATGACCGGCGCCCATCCAGAGATAAGGAAGATCACTGCTAGTGATAGGATCAATTGTTTCATTTTTTTCTAGTTAAGTTGAATATGACAATACAAAGGATAAAGATAAGAATTTTCGGTCCAGAGGATACATCATTCTTTTCAGATGTAACTGTTCTATTTTCGGCTTTATTTTATTCAAGATGAGAATTATATCGTGACTAACATGAAACATTCCTCAACCTTCCATCACGAAAGCATCCAGGGCTTCAAGTTTGGATCCAATCCCCTGGGCAAGCCCAGGCTGTTTTCACACGTCTACTTTGTAGACGGCTTGCTGATTGACACGGGGCATAGCAATATGCGCAAGGAAGTGCTCGCGAGGCTGGAGCCTCTTCCGGTGGAGCAGCTCTTGCTGACACATCATCATGAGGACCATAGCGGCAACCTCCACGCGCTGCAAGCGCGTATCAACCGTCCCACCTACGCCTCCACGCGCTGCGTGGAGATCATGAAAAATCCCCCGGGCATCAGCCCGGCTCAGTGGCTCTATTGGGGCAATCGCCCCCCCAACTTCCAGCTACAAGCGAAAGATACTTTCATCGAGACGCCCAACCACCGCTTCGAGATCATTCCCGTTCCGGGACATGCCGAGGACATGGTATGCCTCTATGAGGCGAAGCAGGGCTGGCTGTTTTCAGCCGATCTGTGGGTGAGTTCCTATATCCGCTATTTTATGCGGTCGGAGAGCATGTCGCAGCAGATAGTGTCTATCCGGCGGGTGCTGGAGTTGGATTTTGAGGTGCTGCTGTGCAGCCACAACCCGCAGCTTGCCGGTGGCAAGCCTAAGTTGGAGGCGAAGCTTCAATTTTTTGAAGACTTCTATGGCAAGGCTGCTGCCTTGCGGCAGCGGGGGATGGATGCGCGCAGCATCATGAAGGAAATGCAGCTCCATGAAAAATGGCCGGTGTGGCTCCTTTCCCTCGGACAATTATCGACCCTGAATATGGTAAAGGCTGTGATTCGGGATGAAGCATCCACATAATTGAGCCCGGATGTTTTTCTCCCAGGCAACCTTTTCCCTCCCTTTGCAATATGGCTCAATAGAAGGCTGAATTTGTACATGCGTAGCGAGGACACACACCTTATACAAAAATCCCTGAAAGGGAATAAGGCAGCCATCAAAAAGCTGTACGAAAGCCACGAGCGGTATTGGTTTAGCCTCTGCCTGCGCTATGGCAGAAACAGGGCGGAGGCGCAGGATATCTTTCAGGAAGGCGTGGCGAGGGTGTTTCAGATGCTGAAAAAGTATGATGCTGCAAAGGGCAGCTTTCCGGGATGGTCCAATAAGGTGATGGTCAATGCAGCCTTACAGTATTTGAAAAAAACGCATTGGCAGCAGTCTTTTGAAGATCTGGCTATCATGGAAAATGAGGGAGAAGTGACGGAGGATGCCCTGGGAAAAATCACCACCAAAGAGCTGATCGAAGTGGTACAACAACTGCCCTCGGGCTATCGAATGGTTTTCAATATGTATGAAATAGAAGGTTATAGCCATAAAGAAATCGCTGAAGCGCTGGGCATCTCAGTAGGGACTTCTAAATCTCAGCTTTCCAAAGCAAAAAAAGCTTTGCAGCAGAAATTAAACATCCTGTTTTAGCAATTTCTTAAAGCACATTTTTTACTGCTTCAAAAGTCATGGAAGAGCAAAATAATCATATAGGAAATTTTTTCAGAAAGCGGTTCACAGAACCGGATGAGATGGGCGGCGCCTGGAGCAGGCCCGATGCTGCTGTAAGGCAGACTGTTTTGGCGCAGATTTCAACGCCAGCTCCTTTCTTTTTGGGAGTGAGCAAACTCTTCTTTTCTGTTGTATTAGGTACCGCTGTCGTATTGACTGCTGCCTATATCTTCTATTTAACTCAAAAAATCCATTCGCTAGAAGCCCAAGCGACCGCTTTAGCTGAACAAATAGCACTTTCACCCTCCGAATCAGAAGTTCAATACCTGTCAGAAGAAAAAGAGAAATGGGCCTGTCGGCAGGAAGCCCATCAATTAGATATTGCACAATTAGCGGAACGCATACAGAGCCTTCAGGATAGTTTAGGGAGCCTAAAGAAAAGCCCACTCATACAATATGTGAGGAGTGAAAAAGAAGTTCCCACGCCTCCTGTGCAGCTGGAGCCTGAATCCTCGGCTTTTCAAGCCTTTCAACTCTCCGCGATTCCCCAGATTCCTATGGCGTTTCAGCTTTCTCAAGTAGAAAGACAGCCTATAGCCTGGAAAAGGGCCTTCACAGGTCTTGCCGTCAGAAAAAGAGAACGATTTGAAATCGGCTTTGAATCCACTTCTTTGTGGCTGAAAAGGCCGATCATCCGCTCTTTTGAAAACCTGCGGACAGCTTCGGATGAATTGCCACGGGATGAGATTTTTAGCCGAGCCAAAGGGATTTCTCTCGCTTTTTCTCCTAAACCAAAATGGTGGATACGATCAGGGATTCGCACTGCTGATGTCTCGCAGGATGAAAGCAGCCGAATGGTGGTCGCCTATAATACCGCTCGTGAATACCGCCTGCCCACAGGCGAAATAGGAAATGACCTGAGACTGGCAAGCTCGACGCCCTACCGGGCTACGGAAAGTCAAATCAGCCTGCTTTTCAAAAGGGGTGAGACATTGCAGGATGGGGATTGGCTGGAAGTCAATATCCGCGAAGCATTGAATCAACAATACCTGCAAATTCCACTGGGCGTGGAATACATACATGGAGATGGGCGCCTGGGCTGGTCCTTGCAAGGCGGTGGACAATGGAACCGCATCACCTTTGGGGATTACTTTATCTCCGCCAGCATCATGGGAGCCAGGGGACTTCCTGTCACCATCGCCAGGACCTTTGTCGCTTCCGGGAGGATTCCTCCCAGCCATTTCCTCAGCGCCTATGGCGGCGCGGGACTGAATTATCAGTTCTTCAGGCATTGGCAGGCAAGAGTTGCCCTGGCTTACAATTATAACTTTATCGGCAACACAGGCAGATTTGTGGCTGCCAATAAAATAGATCGTTCTTTAAAAATTGGGCTCTATTACCAATTTTAGCATAATCTTTATATTTGAATATTAAATTTCATCCCTTATGAAACTATCCGTTTTAAGTTTGATTCTGTTGGCCTTTATGGCCTTTACCTCTTGCGAGAGTGAGCGGGTCGAACCTACCGTAGATCTGGGCGATACCGCCATTGATCTGGGAGATGTCACCTCTGAAGGAGACATGGAGCGTGCTGCCTGCTATGAGTTTGTTGGCAGGGTCACGCGCCCGTTGACATTTCCCCTGACCATCACCTTTGACCAGGGACGTACGACGCATGTGGTTGCTACTGCTGCTGACCTGGCAGCTATTGACAGACGCTGTGCGTACAGCATCAGGCCTTCACACATTCGTGTGACCAGAAGTCCGCGAACAACGGGCACCCTTACCCGCAGAAGGTAGGATCGCAACCGATAATCGTAGGGTCAGGTTGTAATCTGACTCTACGATACATCCTTTTTCCTAAGCCTTCAATTATAGCTGTCCTCATTCCTTATTTTTCCCTATTATAAGCTCCAACATCTGCAAATCTGCTGCGCTGCAAATCTGCCAACTCACCTCATGTTCATGAAAATCCTATACCCATTTCTCCTATTTCTCTTTCCTTTGCAGCAAATGGCTCAACCCCAAATTCATAGCATCACAGTTGCGAGCAGCCAGGTCGAACTTTTCGATAAATTCGAAGCGAGGCTGGATATCACAGCGACTTTTGACAATCCTTATGATTATGATCAGCTCTCGGTAAAAGCCGTTTTTACCGGCCCTGCTAACCAGCGGTTTGAGGTGGATGGCTTTTACCAGGATTATTTTCAGCAAAATATGGCGGGAGGACTCATTCCGGATGGAAATGGATTTACGATTCGTTTTTCGCCTAATAAAAAAGGCCAGTGGAGCTGTGAGCTGACTGTCACAGACAGTACGGGAACGAGCACAGCTTCGACTTTACAGTTTGACTGCGTAGCCTTTACCCATCCGAAAAATAACGGCTTTGTCCGAACAAGTGGCAAGAACTATTTACAATTTGATGATGGAGATCAATACATCCCCATAGGGGAAAATATCTGCTGGCAGAATGGCAATGCCTGGTCCGATTACAGCCTTTGGCTGGGGAAACTGGCAGATCATGGCGGAAATTTTTTCCGTCTGTGGCATGCCCATTGGGGGCTGGGGATAGAGTGGAAGGATGGCTGGCGAAGCTTTCAGGGCTTGCGCAAATACCAACAGGTCAACTGTTTCTACCAGGATTGGATGTTTGATTTTTGTGCTGAAAAAGGCATCTATGTCATGCTCGCCCTCCAGCATCATGGGCCCGTCTCTACCCAGGTCAATCCCAACTGGGACGACAGTCCCTACAATACCGCCAATGGTGGTCCTTGCAATAATACTTCCCAGTTTTTCACAAATACGGAGGCCATCGCTCATACAAAAAACCGTTACCGCTACATCATCGCCCGCTGGGGCTATGCGCGCAGCATCATGGCCTGGGAGCTTTTCAATGAAGTAGAATGGACTGATAACTACAGCAGCAATGCCGTCAAAGTGATCGATTGGCATGCTGATATGGCTGCTTACCTCAAGCAGATGGATCCCTACAATCACCTCGTCACGACCAGCTTTGCACACGATGACAAGGAAGCCATGGTATGGGCCAATACCGACATTGACATAACCCAAACACATTATTACATCAATTCGCCCCATATTGAGCGTATCCTCAAAGGCGGCATCACCAACTACCTGGATATGTATCAAAAACCTACCCTGACAGGGGAATTTGGCTTAGGCTTGTCCAGCACTTTATCATCTGTCGATCCCGATGGGATTCATATTCATAATTCTCTTTGGGGCGCTCTCTTCGGAGGGGGAATGGGCAGCGCCATGAGTTGGTGGTGGGATATTTATATTCATCCGCAGGATTTGTACTACCATTTTGATCCTTTGTCCAAAGTGAAAGACCAGATCGGCTTTGTGAAACAAGATATGCGCCCTGCCCAGGGACTCGTTACAGGTGCCTCTGGTGACTTATCCATCACGCCAGGCGGCGGTTGGGGGGTAATAGGCTTAGACTCGATTTTTATTGATAATAAGGGCGTCGTTAGCCCTGCTAATCCCTCATTGGGGAGTTTTTTGTATGGTTCTCAATGGAATACGCAATTCCGCTCTCCGCCTGTCTTTTCCGTCGACTATCCTGCTGCGGGGACATTTAAGATCCGTACAGGCAGTGGAACGGGAACCGCTCCCCGGATTTTGGTCTGGCTGGATGGCATGCTCATCCTGCAGCAGAATGCTGCTACTGATACGACCTATTCCATCAATATTCCCGCCGGAAAACACACCATTCATGTCGATAATCGCGGTACCGATTGGATCTCCATCGCAGCCTATACATTCGAAGGATTAGGCTCCCTGGTGGATTCCTATGTACTGACATCGGCAGATCAAAAAACAGCTGCTGGCTGGTTGTTGAATAATCAATACAATCACCAAACGGTTCCTACGGGAAGCGTGCCTGCACCTGCCATCGGAGCCGAATTCAGCCTGCAAGGCTTTCACGACAGCACCTATTATGTCAAATGGTTTGACTGCATCACGGGAGCCATGGTCTCCAGCCAGCAACTGACTGTGACCAGCAATGAATTGAAATTTCCCATTCCAGACCTGTATTGGGACCTGGCTTTTGTGGTGAATGGCGAAGAGCCTATCGTGGCTTCGCTGGATCATGATGTGGAAAATCTTGATTTTCAGCTATATCCCAATCCCGTTACCGCAGGAGGCAATATCCATATCCAATTCGATGGAGTTATCCAGCGGCTAAGCCTCCTGGATATGAGCGGGCGGGAGCTCCTGAAAAGGGAGGATTTTCAGGGAGAGTTGGCTTTGGCTTCGAATCTTGCGCCCGGATTTTATTGGGTAAAAGTCGAAGGGGGGGGGCGGATAGGGGTAAAGCCTTTAGTCCTTCAGCCTTGATGCATGGCCCATCCTATTTAGTTTTTTCAAATTTTATCGCAAGGGATGTCCCTATGATGAAGTTATGGTCAGTGGGTGCGCTTTGCGTTTCAAAAATGCTGTCTTTGCTCTTTAGCCATCGGCCTTCCTATCTCCAGGCGACAGCCTGGGTGGGGAGATAGTCCAGGTTGAGCGAAAGCCCTGTGGTGGAAAAGCCATTTGCTGTCCCTGTCGGAATCATGATCTCTGTTTCGTCCTGGTAATACTCTGTTCTGATAGCCATTTTCCACTTGTCGGAAATGCTGACTTGGCCGATGATGATCGGACTCATCCATAGATCATAAGTGGAGCTGCCGGGGCTGCTTTGCTGGATTCCTATGTCAAAAGCAGCAGTGAAGCTGAATCTTTCTGTTAGCTGAAACTGCCCAAACAGGTTATTAAAATACCGCATACGTCGGGTCGTATCCGGGTCATCTGTCCCGATGAAAGTGCTCCAATTGAGGGTGGTTTTTTCCGAAGGACAAAAATGCACCTGGCTCCCCAAAGAGGGCAATGAGTTGCCCGGGAGCCGCTGGATGCGTTGCCAGCCATTGACTAGCAGCGCTGCAAATTCCCATTTGTCATAGGGTGCGAAGCTGAGTTTTGCGCCTGTGAGAAAGTAGGGAGAATTTTAAGAGCAAGAGCAGGGTATAAGTTTTGAGATGCTTCATCTGTGATCGTTTTCACTTTCACTCATCACTTTTTGCGGATAAGTAAGCCCACTGCAACTCCCACAATCACAAGCGCACAAATCGCTATTACCACCAGCAATTCCTGGATAGGTGTAGTATCTGCCGCACGTTTGGAATAGATGCCAAATAAAGCCCAGAGCACAACCATAGAATGGATAAAATCCCTTTTCCTGATTTGCATGAGCAGTGTGATGCCCGTCGCTACAAGGATGACGATGGCCGCCCAAATCCATTCTGCTATTCCCCCTCCCTGAAAGCCGGAATCCACCAGCAGTGTAGTCACATTGGCGACCGTAGCAACGGTAATCCATCCCAGGTAAACCGAAATTGGGGCATTGACAAGAAATCGGATAGAGGGGCTATGTGCCTTTTCCCCGATCTCCAGTTTTCTATGCATCATAATCAGAGAACCCAATATCCCCAGCATGATGAGCAGGCTTAACCAGACGATCTGATAGTGCCAGGCAAAGATCCAGGCACCATTGAAAAGAGCCTGTATCAAAAACCAGGGCCCTATTTTCGCTACCCACTCGTCCATCGATTGCTTTTTGGAAAAAGCCGAGATGATCCCATAGGTCACAAAAACCGCCAGCCAGAGGTAAATCAATCCCCAAATAGAGAAGGTGAATCCGGCAGGAACAAACAAATTGGGGTACATATCCGAAAGTTCCCCGGTGTTGAGGCCATTGATGGGGAGGGCATTTGCCAACGCATTGACCACGATGGTAAACAGGAAGCCGACAAGGTTGAGGAGGGAAAGTGTTTTGGTGCTCATGATAACTTTTGTAAAAAAAAAGTGACTCCCTAAGAAGTCACTTTCCATATTTATTTCCAAAAAATACTTTTATGGCAGAAGTACTTTATCTACTGCGTGTATCACGCCATTGGTTCCCTGTACATCTGTGATGATGATATTCACAGTCTGATCACTTGAAGTAGTGATCTGGGCACCTGAGCCCAGGTCGATTTCGAAGGTGCCGCCGAGCGAAGTAATGATTTGACCATTGGTCAATTCGTCAGATTGTACATTCGCAGCATTCACTACATGATATTTCAATACGGCTTCAAGTGTTGCCACTGGAATGTCAGCAAGCGTATTCCAGTTAGGATTTGAATCCAGCAATGCCTGGAAAGCGTCGTTGGTTGGGGCAAACACAGTAAATGGGCCCGCACCAGTCAGGATAGAGACAAAATCTGTGGTCAGATCCGCACGTGTCAAAGCTGCTACGAGTGAGCTAAATGCGCCGTTGTTGGAAGCAAGGTTTACCACATTTGGGGGGAGCATGACGCGATCAATGATATGGATGATACCATTGTCAGCCTCTACATCAGTTGTAGAAGGTAAGGCTGAGCCATTGAAAGAAACCCCACCCGTAACATTTACCTGAAGAGAAAGTGCTTCACCATTAGGGCCTGTTGCCAAAGTATTGACATAGGTGTCTGAAAGATCTCCTGAACCTATATTTCCACTTACAACGTGAAAAAGCAATACACTTGTGAGGGTAGCATTGTCAATATCACTCAGAGAGTTCCACGCTGGATTAGAATCCAGCAAATCCTGAAAGGCCTGATTGCTAGGCGCAAAAACAGTAAAAGGGCCATCTGCCTGAAGATCATCTACGAGGCCTGCCTGCTCGAGTGCCTCTACCAGCAAGCTCAGCTGCTCATTGTCACTGGCAATAACCGTAATGTCTTTAACTTTGTCGGTACAAGCACTGAAAGCGATCATACCTACGAACAATAGGGAAAGAAATTTTAAACGCATCATAATTTTAGGTTGTTAAATTTTGGTTGTTAAATTTTGTAGGGTCTTTAACAGGAAAGCTTTCTTTTTTGTTTAATGAAATGCAAAAAAGATTAAACAAAATTTTATCTCATCTCCCATATCATCATGAAAAACTACCTATTCCTCCTCATCCTTTCTCTTCCTTTCTGGAGCTGCGCTCAGGAAACGACAAAAGCCTCCATCACCCATGATGGCATGCGAAGAGAATACATTCTCTATGTTCCCGCCAATTATAGCGGCACAGAGGCTGTGCCTCTGCTGCTCAACTTCCATGGCTATACCGGCAATGCCGCTGGTCAGATGGGCTATGCTGATTTTCGGCCGATAGCCGACACCGCAGGCTTTATCGTGGTGCATCCACAAGGCACTCAGCTCGATGGCCGGACACATTGGAATGTGGGCGGATGGACCCTCGCCAGCAAGACTGACGATGTGGGTTTTACCGCTGCCCTGATAGACTCTCTATCTGCGGCCTATAAGGTCGATCCCAAAAGAATATATGCCACAGGCATGTCCAATGGCGGCTATATGAGCTTCCTGCTCGCCTGTCAGCTCAGCGATAAAATCGCTGCAATCGCCTCCGTAACCGGCTCCATGACGCCCCAGACATACAAAGCCTGTGATCCCCATCACCCCACGCCTGTCATGCAGATTCATGGTACTGCCGACGCCACGGTTCCCTACGAGGGAAACCCCATCTGGACCCAGTCTATAGACCAGGTCATGCAATACTGGATTAGCTACAATCACTGCAAAAAATCACCTGTGGTGACCCCATTGCCCGATGTAGACACCACAGATGGCAGCACCGTCGAGCATATTGTCTATAAATCCAATAAAACCGGCATCAGCACCGAGCACTTCAAAGTGACCGGAGGTGGCCACAAATGGCCCCTTCCAGAAGGAGGAGGCGAAGGCACCAACCATGATTTTGATGCTACGCTGGAGATTTGGAAGTTTTTTTTGAGGTATGATTTGGAGGGGGAGCGGTAGAGGACAGAGGGCAGTGGGCAGTGGGCAGTGGGCAGTAGGCAGTGGGGAAATCAAGCCCAAAAATTACCATACAATACTACTACCCCCGCCAAAAAGACCTAAACACCTCCTATCATTTCCAGAAAAGTTCCTCATATTTCGATTCGGGCTTAATGTAAATTACTTACCATATGAAATCACTATTTATCCTCTCTCTTCTCGCTTTTTTCGTTTTTGGCTGTGCGCCTCAAAAAGAGCAAACAGCCGTTTCTCCTGCAAGCACCCCTTCTTTTTCCGTCGACGGAAAAGAAGCCACCATCTATACCACGGCCGACAGCACAGAGCTGCGCCTGACTCAGACAGGCAAAAAATCTTTTGCAGCTGCTAACCAACCTCTCGAAACAGAGGTAGGCATTTTCGTTAATCCGAATAAAAGCTTCCAGGCTTTACTGGGTATTGGCGGTGCCATCACGGACGCTTCCTCCGAAGTTTTCGCCACCTTATCCGAAGAAAAACAGGCAGAATTTCTTAAAGCATATTATGACAAAGAGGAAGGCATCGGCTATACGCTGGCGCGCACCCATATCCACAGCTGCGATTTCAGCAAAGGGAGCTATACCTATGTCACGGATGCGGACAAAGAATTGAAGACCTTCAATATAGATCACGATAAGGAATTTCGGATTCCCCTGATCAAAAGGGCCACAGCAGCGGCAGGCGGCAAACTGCCTCTCTATGTGAGTCCCTGGAGCCCGCCTCCATTTATGAAAACCAATGACCAAATGCTGCAGGGCGGCAGCCTGCGCCCCGAATATGCAGGCGCATGGGCGCTGTACTATGCCAAATTTATCCAGGCCTATGAGGCCTTGGGCATGCCCATCTGGGGGCTGACGATTCAAAATGAGCCGATGGCTACCCAGCGCTGGGAAAGCTGTATTTATACAGCTGAGCAGGAAAGGGATTTTCTCAAAAATCACCTCGGACCTACCCTGGAGCGCGAAGGCCTCGGCGACAAAAAAATCATCGTTTGGGATCACAACCGCGACCTGATCACCCACCGCGCCAATACGATCTTCGAAGATCCCGAAGCTTCCAAATATGCCTGGGGCATCGGTTTTCACTGGTACGAGACCTGGACGGGCAGCGACCCCATGTTTACCAATCTCGATGCCATCAAAGATGCATTTCCTGACAAAAACCTGGTCTTCACCGAAGGCTGTAATGAAGCTTTTGACGCAAATAAATACCACTATTTCCCCAATGCCGAGCGCTACGGCCGCTCTATGATCAATGACTTCAACCAGGGTACCGTGGCCTGGACAGACTGGAATATCCTGCTCGATGAGACCGGTGGTCCCAACCATGTGCAAAACCTCTGTTTTGCGCCGGTGCACGCGGACACGCGTACGGGGGAGCTGATCTATACGCCGACCTATTACTATATAGGTCATTTCTCTAAGTTTATTCGCCCGGGGGCGAAGCGGGTGAGTACGGTGTGTAGCAGAAGTTTTCTGCTGAGTACTTCATTTTTGAATGAAGATGGCAGCATGGTGACCGTGGTGATGAACCACACGGATCAGCCGATCAGTTATAAGCTGTATATAGGCGAAAAGGCAGTGGAAGAGCGGATCTTGCCGCATGCGATGCAGACGCTGGTGTATTAAAAGAACGGAATCTTTTCCGATATTCGGCACCAGCATGAGTTTCATTTTTCTTATCGGAATCGCGCAGGCGCTGTTTTTTGTGGTGCTGCTGTTGAGCAAAAAGGGCAAGTCCCTTTCTGATAAGGTGCTGATTGTCTGGCTGCTGTTCATCGCTACGCACCTTTTTTTCGCCTATGGCGATGCTGCACAATGGGCGCTTCAATATCCCCACTGGCAGGGACTGGGTTTTCCCTTGCCGGTGGCAGAAGGGCCTTTTTTCTTTCTCTATGTCCTCACCCTTACCCGAAATCCCTCCCGCATAAAGCCGTATGACTACCTGCATTTCCTCCCCTTCTTTCTCGTATATGTGATTTCATGGGACTTCTACAGCATGAGTGGGGCGGAGAAAACGCATTTTATCCAGGAAGTCCTTTGGGCCGATCCGCCCCTCGCTACGATGATCTCCCAGGTCCTGGTATATGTCACCGGGCCCGCTTATGCGCTCTATGTGCTATGGCAACTTCGCGCACACCGCAAAAAGATCCGACGCTTTTTTTCTTATTCCGATGATGTGGACCTGAACTGGATCCGAAACCTGGCCATCGGCATGTTGCTGATTTGGGTAGTGGTCTGGCTGGTTTTTCTGTTGGTAGATGGTGAAAAGGGAAAGACTTCTCATCCTGGTGAGGCGTTAATATTTGTCGCTGTCACCCTCTTTGTCTTTTCCATTGGATATTTTGGATTGAAGCAAGGGAGGGTTTTCACTTTTGAGGCGGTTACTGCTGATTCGAATGAGGCTGCTGAGGCGCTCGCTGGAGAAAAATACCAAAAATCGGGTCTCAAAAGTCAGAACCAGAAAGCGCTTTTGGAAAAGCTGCTGGATTTTATGGAAGAGGAAAAGCCCTACCTCAATCCGCAGCTCACGCTGCGGGAACTGGCTGAAAAGAGCGCCTTCAGCCCGCACCACCTGTCCCAATTGATCAATGAAGGGCGCGGCCAAAATTTCTTTGATTTTGTCAATCAATACCGGGTTTCGGCCTTTCAGGCCGCCATCGCCGAGCCCCAAAACCAGCACCTCACCCTGCTGGCTGTGGCATTGGATTGCGGATTCAACTCCAAATCCTCTTTCAACCGTACCTTCAAGCAGATGACCGGACAGACCCCGTCCCAATACGCCCAAATCGCCCTCCCGAAGCATTGAGACCTCCCAGCCGTTCCGTTGGGACGATTGTTTGAGCAAGCCTGCCTTGCTTTGAGGAAAAACAATCATAGCATGAATCGTACACTCTCTCGCATCTCCTGGGGCCTTATGGCCTTTTTCGCCATCGGCGTTTCCCTTTACGCTACCACCTACCTCAACCTGGATGCCAGCCATGGCTTATTGGCACAAAAAGAGCCTCACATCATCCAACGGATTCTGTACAGAGTGCCTTTCTGGCTGCATGTGGCAGGCGGTATTACTGCCCTGATGATAGGGCCTTTTCAGTTTTTGGCTTCGTTCCGCAAAAAGCGGCTGAAGCTTCACCGCAGCCTCGGCAAGCTATATGTCAGCGCCATCGCCATTGCGGGGATGTGTGGCATTCCTGTTTCGCTGATGGCCGAAGGCGGCTGGGTAGCCCGAATCGGCTTTTTATGCCTCGCCCTCGTCTGGCTTTTCACCACCCTCCAGGCTTATCGAAAAATCAGGCAGGGAAATGTGCAAGCCCACCGCCAATGGATGATCCGCAGCTATGCGGCGACCTTTGCAGCGGTCACGCTGCGGATATGGTTGGGTACCTTCATGGGAGCCCTGGGCTGGGATTTTGTGACCGCCTATATGACGGTGGCATGGCTGTGCTGGGTGCCCAATTTGTTGGTGGTCGAGTGGGTAATGCGTGCAAGGAAACAGAAATTTGCCTATGCAATCGAACAAAATTCTTGATATTTGCCTATGCAATCGAACATTTGATGAAAAACAAACCTATCTCCGCTCACATAGCCACACTTGACCCGCTCACAGATCATAAGGAAATCGCTTTCCTGCTCAGCTGTCATTCTTTCTGGTGGGACACAGAGAAAGCGCTGGAATTTGCGCTCTTCCGCACCTTCGCTGTGCCCAGCATCTCCAAACTCCTCTCCGAGACCGGAGAGTTTCGCAGGCGACCGCGCAAGCGCTATGACGATACCGAGCTCATCATGTATGAGATTTTGGAGAATGGCTATGATAGTCCACAGGCCGCCAGGGCCTTTCGCCGGATGAACGATATGCATCGCCGTTTCAACATTTCCAATGAGGATTTCCTCTATGTGCTTTCGACCTTTCTCTTTATGCCCATATACTGGAATGAAAAATACGGCTGGAGAAAGCTGATAGAAGGCGAAAAACTCGCAGCCTATTTCTATTATAAAGAAGTAGGTAAACGGATGAATATCAAGGATATACCCGAAAGCTATGAAGCTTTTGAAGCCTTTCATATTCAATTTGAAAAAGAGCATTTCCGGTTTGCTGAGACCAATCGCGAGATTGGTACCTATACCACCAACCTCCTGCTGGGCATGTATGTGCCAAAATTCTTGTTTTTCCTGGGACGACCCATCGTCCATAGCCTGATGGATGCACCGCTTTGTGAAGCGATGGGGATCAAGCGTCCGCCACGCTGGCTGCGTGGCAGCGTGTATGGCCTCATGCGCTTGCGCGCCGCGATCCTCCGGCGCCTGCCGGAAAGGAAAAAGCCCTACCTCGGCACCCAGGCCAGGCGTCCGACCTATCCGGAAGGATACAAAATTGAAGAATTAGGAACTTTTGGCTAAATGGGCCTTCGGCTGAAAATATTTATGCACAAATTGCTGAATCTTTGGCCGACAAAATGCCTTTTTTATCCTTACTTCGTTATGGAAAAGAATCCCTATTTTTGGCGGTTCTAACACTTAATTTTTAAACAAAAAATCACCATGAAGCAGTTTTTCGTAATCCTTTTGGCTCTGGTTTTGGGAGCTTATGTAAGGCTGGAGGCACAACAAACCGAAAAGGCCCCTTCTCCATATCAATCGCTGGAATCTTCCTCGCCTGTCCTGAATATGGAAGGGCCGGAGGCCATGTGGGATATTGAGTTCAATTATGAAGCGGATAATGCGCTGGGTTTTGCAAGTCTTGCAGGGGCCCTATATTTCGGAGAAGCGTTTTGGGTTTCTCAGTGGAACTCGGAGACTTTATTTTCACTCGATTCGGCGGGCAATCCCATCGATACTTTTACCGTAGCTACCGGGCCTACTAACCTATCCGGTACACGCTCGCTTACCGCTGATGATACCAGCATTTACATCGCCAACAATACCACTACCATTCACCAGATTGATCCGGCGACACGTAGCCGCATAGGAGCGATTAATACCACGGCTATTGCCGGGCAGGGCATCCGCTTTGCCACCTATGATCCATCTGCTAACAATGGCAATGGCGGCTTTTGGGTAGGAAACTTTAATACAGATATTCGCCTGATTTCACGTACTGGTGCTGTTTTACAAACAATAACCGCAGCAACCCACGGCCTGGGAGGCATGTACGGGGCGGCTTATGACGGACAAAGCCTGGGTGGTCCCTATCTCTGGGTTTTTCACCAAAGCAATGGCCCTTCCAGCGGCACCATTTCTGCCCTGAGCCTGTTGAAAGGCGGCTTGCCTACAGGAGAAATCCGCGATGCCTCAGCTGATCTTACCATGACCTCCACCGAGCTGGCCGGAGGCTTGTTTATCAGCGATGACCTGATTGCAGGCAAAAGGATTTTGGGAGGTATGTTGCAGTCCGGCAACCTCTTTGGTTATGATCTGGATCTTGTGGTATTTGATGATGATGCAGTAGGTGTGAGCGTTGCTCCTTCTCCTGCTTATACCAAAGTGCCTGAAGTTTTTGCCGTTCCTGTAGGCGGATTTAAAGTGGCTGTCCTCAACCAGGGAATCACCGATCCGATGAATATTGATGTCACTATCTCAGTCGATAGCGCTGGAAATACTGTTTATTCGGGCATGACGACAACTGCTACCAATGTGCCACGATATGGCAGAGATACGGTAACAGTCGGAGGTACCTTCAGCCCTATCGGAAAAGGCAATTACGAGATCGTGGCTACCGCCACCGCTCCCAATGGCACGGAAGATGATCCTTCCGATGACAGGACTACTTTTCCCTATTCTGTAACAGATTCTGTCTATTCAAGAGATACCGACAACTTCAATTCCAATTACAACTTCTTCGCACGGGGCTACGCCGGAGCTGTCTTCGACATTCCTAATACGGCTTATATCAAGGGAGTAGAAGTGGTTTTGGGCACGAGTGCCAATCAGGTTGGAGATACCATCTATGCGGTTTGTGCCGCTGTGACTGGCGGGTTTCCCGACAACTTTCTTGCCCTGCGTGGCAAAGCTCAGATCGTCACAGCCGGCAAAAATACCTACCTCCTCGAATTTCCTGTATCCCTTCCTGTGACACCCAATACGCAGTGGTTGTTTGGTATTTACAAAAGCGATTCTATATCTATCGCTGCTACTACCGACTATTATGAGCCAGGCTACAATTTCTTTTCCGGCGCTGCGCTGGGCTGGGCTCCTTCTGGTGTAGCCAGTACCCGCTTTATCCGCCCCATCATCGCTACCTGTGATGGTTTTCGCCTCAATGCCACCTCCACACCGGATAACGGCACGGGCAATGGCAGCGTGAGCGTGAGCCTCAAAGGAGCTTCCGGCGCCGTCACATTCCAGTGGGATGACCCCAACAATTCAACTTCTCCAAGTGTAACAGGCCTGGCCGCTGGAACCTATAGGGTGACTGTCACCGACCAGAATGGTTGTAGTGGAATAGATTCAGTTACGGTAGGAAGCAATGTGAGCATCGAAGATGAACTTGCTTTGGGTATCCAAAAGTGGGAGCTTTTCCCTAACCCCACCAATGGAATCGTACAGGCGAAACTGATGCTGAATCAGCCTACAGAAGTAAGCTGGGAAGTCCTTGACCTGATGGGAAAAGTCATCCAGCAAAGCACTTCTTCTCAGAACCTGCTTCATGAAAAAACATTTGATCTGAGTCAAATGGCTTCTGGTGTCTATGTCGTGAAAGTGCATACTGCACTGGGTACAGCGCACAAGACGCTTGTGCTGAAGTAAGAAGAATCGTTTCGGGTTTCGGGTTTTGGGTTTCGAGTTGTATTCCCGAAACCCGAAACTCAAAACCCGAAACTCAAAACCCAAAACTTCCCCCCCCCCCTAGCTTACGCCCGAGCTCGGAAACTTCCGGTCAATCCGCTTAAAAAGCCCTTGCAGGACTTTCCCTGGCCCACTCTCCACCACTTCGGTGGCTCCATCAGCAATCATCTGCTTCATGGTCTGTGTCCAGCGAACAGGCGCTGTAAGCTGTTTGAGCAAATTATCTTTGATCACATTTTTGTCGGTTGCAGCGGAGGCTGTAACGTTTTGATAAACAGGGACTTTGGCGTCGCTGAAAGGCGTGTTCTCAATGCCTTCGGCCAGTTCGAGCCGTGCCGGCTCCATGAAAGGCGAATGAAATGCGCCATTGACTTCCAGCTTGAGCGCCATGCGGGCGCCTTGCTCTTTGGCCAATTCGATGGCCTCATTGATGCCGGCTTCGGAGCCGGAGATCACGAGCTGACCATCGGTATTGTAGTTGGCGGGAACGACGGTTTCGCCTGTGATAGCAGCGCAAAGCTGTTCTACAGCTTCATCTTCCATGCCGACGATGGCGGCCATGGTGCTTTCTGTGAGGTCACATGCTTTTTGCATGGCGTTGGCGCGGATCGCGACGAGCCGCAGGCCGTCTTCAAAGCTCAGCGCTCCCGAGACCGCCAGAGCCGAAAACTCCCCCAGGGAGTGGCCCGCTACCATCGCAGCTTCCTTGTCAAGACCATTGACCAAAGCTGCAACCACAGAATGGATGTAAATGGCAGGCTGTGTCACGGAGGTTTTGCGGAGGTCTTCTTCCGTTCCATCAAACATAATCGCCTGAATATCAAAGCCCAGTATGTCATTTGCTTTGGCGAAAAGCGTTTTTGCGAGATCAGAATTTTCGTATAATTCTTTTCCCATTCCGACAAACTGTGCACCCTGACCTGGAAATACGATTGCTTTCATAAGATTTTGTTTTTCTATTTTGCTGGGCAAAATACGGAGCATATTTTCATATTCGCAAGTTTGCTCCTGGATACAACCCGAAACCCGAAACCCGAAACCCGAAACCCGAAACCCGAAACCCGAAACCCAAAACCCGAAACCCAAAAACTTTCCCCATGGTCATCTCCCTTTCCAACCAAATCATCCTCCTCACCGGCGCAAGCCGGGGCATCGGCAAAGCCATAGCCGAAACGCTGGGCGAAGCAGGCGCTACCGTCGCCCTTCACTACAACTTCAACAAGTTGGAAGCAGAAAAGATCGCCGATCGTATCGGCAACCACAGCCACGCCTTTCAGGCGGATCTCAGCAGGCCCGCCGAGGCGGTGAGGCTGGGGGAGGAGGTGCTGGCCTTTTATGGAAAAGTGGATTGTCTGGTCAACAATGCAGGCATAGCTGAAAGTGTTTCGATGGAAATGGGCTTCGAAGCCTGGGTAGAAAGCTGGCAAAAAACGCAACAGGTCAACCTGCTTTCAGCAGCTTTGCTCAGCAAGGAATTGCTGCCTGCGATGATCAAAAACCGGGGCGGTCGCCTCATTCATATCGCTTCGCGCGCTGCCTTTCGGGGGGATACCCCCGACTACCTCGCCTACGCCGCCTCCAAAGGCGGCATGGTCGCCATGAGCCGCTCGCTGGCGCGAGCCTACGGCAAACAAGGCATCAAATCTTTTGTCGTAGCCCCCGGCTTCACCCGCACCGACATGGCCCAACAATTCATGGATGAATACGGAGAGGGCTATGCCCTTAACGACATAGCCCTCTCCCAATTGACTGAACCTCAGGATATAGCACCTACTATTTTGTTTCTCGCAAGCGGCCACATGGATCACGCCACCGGCTGCAGCATTGACATCAATGCGGGAAGCTATGTGAGGTGATGAGCAGATCAATAACTATACAGGTTATGCTCCTTCTCCACCATCTGGAGCCTCCAGCGTTCGGCTTCATCGAGGGTTTTCATGCCTTGGCCGGAGACATCTACCATGAAACTGTTGAAGATGCGGAGCTCAAATATTTCTTTGGCAGAGCGGTTTTCTGCATCGTTGAAGCGGTTGGGCCACTGGGTTTGGGCCAGGACGGGCTTGAGGTCATCGTAGCGGAAAACGGCCATCATCTTGTCTGGCAAAGTGCCGGCAGGGTCCACCCAGATCAACTGGAAATAGCGGATATCGAAGCGCAGGCTGGAGGTTTTGCTGTCAAAGATCCAGTCTTCTACAAATTGTAGGACCAGTGTATAGGAGCCCAATTCCAGCTCGCCGGGGAGCCTGTTTTCAGAATCTCCTTCTACCTCAGGATAGAGGCTTTGGAAATCATCGCCTGCGAATTCGTCGAATTCGCTCAGGCCATTGTCCTCATTCATTTCCCATTCATCATCCACGAACTCATCTCCATCATACTCCTCTCCCCAGTTTGTCTGCGAACCGGAGCCCGGACCTATCAGGTTGTCCTGGTAGCGCAATTTTTCTTCAAGTTCATGAAAGCTCATAGATTGCTTGATGTCGTTGGGATCATAGGCGAGGTATTTACCCGCTTTCAAGCCCTGTATCATGGCATCTACGATGCCCTGGGTATAGATAAAACCGCTGTTTTCATCTGCATACTGATTGCCCGGGCGCACCATCGCAAAGTTGATCTTCTCCTCCAGATCGAGGCGGTTGATGGTCGTTCTGCGCAAAAAATGGTCTTCCCGGCGCTGTGCCTGTAAGTCTGTCACAAAGAGAACAGCCAGCAGGCTGAGGGCGAAGTTTTGAAGGATTTTTGTCATGATGAATCTCTCTTTTTTTGAGTTTGTATATGGGTGAATGGAGGGAGGAGAGAGAAGGTCATCAGGGGGGCGGATTATTTTTGATAAAAAATTGAGATGTAGCGGGAAGGGTTTACTTTTGAAAAAAAATAACAGAAAATGCCAAAGCTACTGTATTATAATGAACTGGATACCAAGGGGGTCAGGGAGCAATTCAAAAAAGTCGAAAAAGCTTTGGAAGCAGGAGATTTTCGCTCAGCTGATAATCAACTTTAAAACGTAGGTAAATGGAAAGCAATATCTCAAAATCATCAGAGATGCTCGCAAAGGAAGCACTCATTCACACTTTGCGGAGCAAGCTAAAAAAGCAAAGAACAACGCTTAAACGGCTCAAAACCCGTCTGGAAAATGTCAAAGGGGAAATAAAAGAGATTCAAATCAACACCCAAAACATCCTGTTTGCCAAAATATCAAAGCTGGAAAGTCTCAGGAAAGAAATTGGGGAACTCTCCCAAAAAGTGAATACGAGTAAGCAGTTCAGCAAATCTGATAAAATGGATCTGAACGAATTGGCGCAAGATTTTTTGGAGGAACATATTTTTGGAAGTGAGTTTGAAGGATTTCGGGAAGCAGAGCGAAAAATAGAAGAAGGGGATTTTGACGAAAATGCCCGGGCAGAAATGAGAGATATGTTTCAGGAGTTTCGTGTGGAGCCAGATCAGGAAGAACAAAAAAATATCCGGGAGGTATTTAAAAACCTATCCCGGAAATTTCATCCTGATTTGGCCAAAAACAAAAAGCAGGAAGCGGAATATCACCGCCTCATGCTTCAAATCAATGAAGCTTATGCAGCGCATGATGTCCACACCCTTCTGGAGATGGAACAGAGGTACCTGACAGAAGAATTTGATCTATCAGGCATTTCCATTACATCGGATATGCTACAACTGGAAATCAAGCGCCTACAAAGCGAAATCGAATCTATCAATGGTCAGATTGACAGGACAAGCCTGGAAATCAAACAGATACGCCAATCTGATCTGGGACAGATGCTTACGGGAGTAAAAAAAGCAGAGCGGGAAGGAGCAGGACTGGAAGCGATGGAAGCAGAGTTTGACGGAATTATCCAAATGCTGGAGCAAATGAAAGCGGGTTTTGAAGATTCTCTCGATCGGGGTGAAGTTTCTCCTATCCTGACTCAAATGATCGACCCTCTTGATGCGATCCTGCAAGGCGATATGCCCGGAGGGATGGAAGGCATAGAAGATTTATTATCTATGTTCAGCTATGATTATGAAGAGAATGAAAACCCTGTATTTCCTCCCGGTTCGGCAGTCAAAGTCAAAGTAGCGATCAAGCATCCGTATGACTTTAGAATTTCCACGAAAAACTGGCAGGGATGGGTCGAGGGAGCTTATATTGATGAAGAAGGGTCTCCCTTCTATTCCGTTCTTTTTGATTCAGAAACCATGAAATCCATGCCTAAATCCCTGCTGAGAAAGGCAATTGCTGAAGGCGAAGACTTTCAGGAATTGGATTTTTTCGAACATCAGTTGGTTTCAGCTACCAGGCGGGAAGAGCGGGCTGCTTCTCTCATCACATATCGGATGTTGCAAACGGAGGCCCAATGGGAGACACTTGTAAAGGGAAAAAAATTAGAACTGGTGAAAAGTATTTTACTCGCCGATCCGGAAGAAGATGACCAGACAAACTGGGGAGTATATCTGGCAGGCTGTATGCCCTTCCAGGCCAAAGGCAAAGGGCAATTTGAATTGCAACGCAACAAGCAGGTAAAGGCCAAAAAGCTTTATGATTTTCACCCCAACATCGGTTTTACCGCACTTGTTCAGGAGGAAAAAGGAAAAAAACGTCCCTACGAATATCCCCTTTTCGATCTGATTCCCCTGGACGACCAGCTGAAAATGGTGGTTGAATTGCACGATATATGGTTTCATGAGGTGTATCTTGATGATGAGGGTTTGGTTTGGTAAGGGATATCATTTGACTCATTGGTGAATCGCCTGGGGATATTGGTCGCATCTGGAACAGCCTGGAGTTGGGTCTGCATTTAATTCTACCTCCCCATCCCCATCCCATACTTCGAACTCCGCGTCACCCGCATCGGAAAAAACGAACTTATCCGCTCCGCCCCACGATCATCCACCTGATCATACTTCAACTCCAGAATCAGAGATTCCTTATCTCCGGACACAAACGCCAAAGGCGCTCTCGGCTGCGCATAGCGCATATCCCAATCCAACGTCAGACGGTATTTACCGTCCTGGGAGAGCCAGTAGCGGCGCTGATAAGCGAGGTAGAGGGAAGGGCGTCGCGCCCGCAGGGCGAGGGCGGGGAGCGGGGGGAGTTGGCTGGCGATTTTTGAGATAAATGCGTCCGCATCCTGAATCTCCGACCAGTGAAATGGCTTCAATTCAAATCGCTCTTTTTCGCCCAGCAATCCCACTTTTTTCTTGATTTCCAAAAAGGGCTGATTCACCTCTTCTGCCCAGCTGCCATACCAGCGAATGCGGTATTTTTCCCGCAGCATATTGCCGTCGACCTGATCTTCCAGGTCGGTAAAATCGAAGGTGTCGAAGTACAGGCTGTTGACCTGCCGGGGCTGAAAAAGCGGTCGGAAAGCAGCAGGATGCTGGTAAATCATCGCTTCAACAGACTGGCGGCTGAGGTGCTGAATGAAAAATTTCCTTTCGAATCTCATTTTTCCTTTTGCGCTATTTTCTCTTACAGAATTATTTAAAAATGGGTGATAAATGCGGACAAATCTTTATCTTACCTCAAGAAGTTATCTACTCATTCACAAACCTCAATCAGATGAAGCAATATGCACTTACGCTCAATGCGCAGATAATTGATCAGAATATTGACCAATTGAAACGCATCCTGAAAGAGCAAAATCAGGTTCTGAAAACGGCCTTAGAGAGCCTGGGAACCATTCACTATGCCCGCTGGGTCATCATCGACAAATATACACTGGATGGAGAGGATCTCCCCGCTCAGCTTGTATTTTCTTCCAATTTTGATGGCAGCGTTGACCAGCATTTCCAGGACCTGGATTCCCATTTGGGGGATTTGCTGAATACCATTTATGAAAACTGTGAAGGCTATACGCCCAATGATCGCGTGGCTTTTCTCAAAAAGACCCGGATCAAGGAAGCCGCATTTTACCAGGGTTCTCCCGGGAGAACTGTCGGTCAGGTAAAGCAGGAGCGAGCCCTGAGAGACAAGGTGCTGGCAGAAATCAATGGCAATAACTGGAGTGGAAAATCTGCAAAAGAAATTCACAGAAGTTTGCAGGATAAGGTGCTGAATGACCCACAGTTTGAGTGGGCAAAGACACCTGCCAAAGTGCCCGGGGTGAATTATTTGGGTCTGCTCTTGATTGGTATTTTGCTGCTGATTCTGGCTCCTTTTCTGATACTGTGGGCTGTTTTTATTCACTTTTTCTACGAAAGAAGAGCTGAAACCATGACGGATTCACCCAATCAGCTCAATGATGCACACATGGCAAAAATGGTGAAGGACGAGGATTTTTTCGATCAAAATCAGTTCTCCCAAATCATGGATATGCAAAAGGGCCTGCCCCGGCTGATCACGGTCAATTTCTTTTACCTGCAAACACGCCTGCTGGTCAAAGTCCTTTTTGTCAAAGGAAAATTGATGGGAATCCCTACCATTCACTTCGCCCGCTGGATACAGGTCAATGACAAAAGGCGCATGCTCTTTTTCAGCAATTTTGATGGAAGCTGGACCCAGTATCTGGGCGATTTTATCGACAAGTCGGGTTGGGGGTTAAATGCCATTTTTGGCAATACCATTATGTTTCCCAAGACCTACTTTCTGTTTTTTGGGGGTGCCTATGACGAGCGTCATTTTCTGGCCTGGTCCCGCAAATTTCAGATTTCGACTCAGCTTTGGTACACCGTCCACCAGGACCTTTCGCAATCCATCAAAAACATCAATAACAACACCATCATCCGCAATGAGTTGAGCAAAAACCTCAGTGAAAAGCAGGCGGAAGCATTTTTAGCAAGAATCTAACCATCTCATCATGCAAACAGTCAATATAAAAGATATACAAGCTTTTGCGATCCGTGGCTACGGTCGCATGAGAAACGCCCGCTACTCCCTCCTCAAGGTGGAGGATGGAGCCCTTGCCAGAAAATGGCTCGCAGGCCTTCTGGATCAGATCACAGACGGCACCCAGAAGCCCGAAAATAACTGCCTCAACCTGGCAGTGACTTACCATGGCCTGAAGGCTTTGGGCATGGTAGATGCGAACCTCCGCAATTTCAGCCGCGAATTTCGCGAAGGCATGGCCACAGAGCACCGCCAGCGCCTGCTGGGCGACTTCGACACCAGCAGTCCCGAAAACTGGAGATGGGGTGGCAGAACCGCCAATGAAGAGCATAAAGAGGAAAACATCCATTTGCTGCTCATGGTCTTTGGTAAAGATGAGGCGACCATGCTCGCCGAGTACAATGAGCATGAAAGCAACCTGGCCTCCAATGGCCTGAAACTCATGAAAAACCTGGATGGAGTCTTGCTGGAGGATAACAAAGAGCATTTTGGGTTCAGAGATGGCATCTCTCAACCGCGCATCAAAGGGGTAGGAAAGCCGGGACATGCAAACAATACCGTCGAGCCGGGAGAGTTTTTGCTGGGGTATAAAAATGAATATGGGGTATTTCCGGATACGCCGGTGATCAGTGAGGCGCAGGGAGATATGGATTTGCTGGCAAATGATGATGAGGATCCCAGCAAGAAAAACTTTGGCAGAAATGGTAGCTACCTGGTTTTCAGGCAGATGGAGCAGGATGTAGACAAGTTTTGGACTTTCATGAAAGAGAAAACCCAAAAAGCGGATGGCTCCATAGATGAAGAAGCCAGTATCAAAATGGCTGCTAAAATGGTGGGCCGTTGGCCCAGCGGCGCGCCGCTGGCGAAGTACCCGGATGCCGATCCGGGAGGCCTGAGCGACGATGATGACTTCGGCTATCACGATCAGGATGCCGATGGGCATAGATGCCCCTATGGGTCACATCTCCGTCGCAACAACCCCCGCGATGCCTTCGAAGATAATGGGGCCGCCCATTCCATCCGACTCACCAAAAAGCACCGGATCATCCGGAGAGGCCGTTCCTATGGAGAGCCTATCGTCGGCTCTCCCACCAACCACAGCCCGAAGGGCGAAGTCGGCCTGCACTTCATGTGCTTCAATGCAGACCTCTCCAAGCAGTTTGAGTTTGTGCAACACACCTGGGCGAATTTCCCCAAATTCCAGAACCTCTACAGCGATCCTGATCCCATCATCGGAACAAGGCAAATTCCCCGCGAAGGCGATGTGCAAAATTTCACGATACAGGACGGACCTGTCAACCAGACCGTTGAAAATATCGAGCAGTTTGTGATTATCAGAGGAGGCGCTTACTTCTTCTTTCCTTCGATTGCTGCGTTGAATTATTTGACGACGCTGTAGGGTCGTGTCGCGATAAAACCAAACAGGTTTTTAAAACCTGTTTGGTTTTAGGCGACCAGGGTGATACCTCACCCAAATTCCACCAAAAAATTATTCGGAAACGGCCCATCATGCAGGCCTGAGCCTTTGCCGGCAACACCGGCACCCCGTCTTACATGGGGCAGGCGCAGCACCGCTGCGGTAAATTCCGGTATGGTCACCGCATTGATGTATTTTCCATAACACTCATGGAAACCGAAGCCCCAGTTCATGTAGCGCGCATCGCGGTCTGCTTTGAATTTTTTGGGATCGGGAAAGACAGCGGCGTCAAACATGGCCGCAGAGGTCAGCGCAAAGACCGTCGTCTTGGCCGGAATGATGTAGGTTTTGGGGCCTTTTCCTATGAGGCTTTGCTTTTTTTCCGCAAAACGAAGCACACCCGGCTGCACCGGATTGAAGCGAAGCGCTTCTGAGACATAGCCGTAAACGGCGTCCATATCACCTGCTTTCGCCGCCGCCACAGCGCCGGGGAGCACATCGGGCCTGCTCAACAATTCGTCGAGCACCAGCACCACAGCCTTGCTGGTGGTAGACTGTATGCCTGTCAGCAGACCACCGATCTGACGGCGGATGGTATCATCATCCACCCACTCATAGCCCGGCTCCAGAGACATCGCGATCAGGCGGTTGAGGAGGTTGTCTCCGACTTTTTCGCCAGCCTGTATCCTCGGCTTGCGCTCTTCAATTAATTCCCGGACCCAGGCAGCGCATTCCCGCCCGGCATCCACTGCCTTTTGGTGCTTTTCTGCATTGCTGGTGAAATTCAGAAAGAGGTCATAGAAAAGGGCCCGCTGCCAGCTGACCATCACGCTTTGCGTGGGTGCAGGAACGCCGAAATAGTCGCCCAGTAGTTGGACCAGAACAGGGTCCGTCAGGCTGCTCGCCACATCCAGCTTGCCATGAGGCAAAGCTGCGGCAGTGACCTCCTCCGCATGGGTGCGGATGAAGCTGCGAATGCGATCAATATCGCCTTTTTGGGTCGCCTTGCGCGTATAGTTCCTTTCGCGATCCATCTGCGGATTCATGCGGTCCATGCCCAGGAAAAAGGCGCCTTTTTGCTCCGCCATCTTTTTCCCGTTGATTTCTTCTATGGTAAAATCCTCATCTCGATTCAGCATTTCGACCAGCAAATCGTTTTTGTTGACGGCTGCAATTTTGAGTAAGCCGATTTTCAGTACGGGAAAACGTTTGGGCAGCATCGCAAAAAGCACAGAAGGATTGCGGGTTACGGCCCGGGTGATGGCATTTTTGAAACGCTGCATGAGCGTGATTTTTTTCGGTATTTCGCTCCTGGGGCGTTCCAGGGGTCGATCTTCGATATATACCCGCAGGGCAAACTGCCCGGCTGGCGTAGCGCGCAGCTTGATCACTTCCTGTCGAAGTTCGTCGGGGACTTCGTCTATGCGAAGAGCCGAACCGCCTGCTTCTTCAGGTAGGATCACCGGCGAAACTACCGCCGCAAAAGCCAAATCAGCCAGGCTGAGTTCCTCTTCTGCAAGGTAGCGGCGGCCATCGCCCAGGCGCTCGCTGATCTGTTCAAAAATCTGATGGATTTCCGGCAGGCTGCCTTCGGGTATATCTATCCCCAGCTTTAACTCCCGGCTCAGGCCCTTTTTGATTTTGCCAAAACGAAGCCCTACGCCTATTTTCCCAAAAAAAGATTGGCCCTGCTTAAAGAGTTTTTTGGCTTCCTTGCGGTCAGGGAGCAGGAGGGCGTAGAAATATTGGGAAATGTATCTGTGCAAGTCTTTGCTGAAAAGTGCATACAAATCCATGACCTCTTTTCGCTTGTCCGGATGCGAAGGGATCAGCCTGCGGCCTGGCAGGGTCTTCTGATCTATGTATTGAATCACCCCATCGGCGGTGTAGACGAGGGCATCCGTGCTGAGGAGAAGGGGGCTGTTGTCATGGCCGGAAGCGCCGCACATGCGGTTGATTTTGGATTCGCAGAGGATGGGAGGAAGGCCTTTTTCTTTGTATGAAATGGCATTTCTGTCCAGCATCCAACGGGCGATTTCGTCGAGAGCGCCCGCGCGATTGGTCACGAAAGTGGGGAATCTCTCTGCATAGGAGAAGTCCTTGTTGAAAGGAATGCTGCTTAAAGTGGTTTGTGTCATAAGTAGTGAGTTTTGAGAGGAAGCGGGATTCAATTTTCGGAGGGAAGTTGGCTGTTTGCCTTTGCCTGGTAAAAGGCCATCACAGAGCCTTGTGGGTCAAATTCTTGTACCAAAGCCCAGTTTTCAGCAGTATTTGCCAATACCATGTAAGTGCCAAGCGGCTTTCCCCTTACTGTGAGTCTTTTCTTTACGACAGCCGCAATGGCGATTTTATTTTGCCGGAGATATTGAAGGAAACGCGTTTCATCTCCCTCGATCCCCACCATCATCATATCCTGCAAGCCATCCAGGGATGGGGCATTGCTCAGATCGCAATAGGCCCAGATAGCATGCTGGGTGGCTTTTGCCCGTTTCAGGGCCAGGCCACGGATGGTCAACCCGCCCAGCACAACCAGAAAATCCCAGGTAGAACCGTAGTGGGTAACATAGATGTAGGTTCTGCTTTTTTCAGTCTTAAAAGGACCTAATCCTATGGGCGTATGATGCTTGCCGCTGAATTGTTGGCTTTTGACCAAAAACGTTTCAAACAACTCTTCGCGCCCTTCTTTTACCTGCAAAATATTGAACATGGGCTGCGGTGGCCGCCAGCGAAATTCGATAAAGGTCCGATAGATCACGGCCCAGATCCCTGCCAGCATATCTGCAAGGGTATTGAATAGGGTACTAAGCATGTTGAGTGGGCAAATTTTGGAGAAAATCATCGGTTGCTTTTTCACCAGAATTAAACAGTAGGTCCAACTGTTCCGGTTTCAGATCAAAGTCTGTGGCAGATATTCCATGGTCATTGATGATAACTGTCCGGTCTTTTTGCTCAGGATCTCTTTCAAAATCTATGTTTTGAGAATCCAATAAGGTATCAAAGAGGACTTTTACATATTTGATGGGTTCCCGCATTTTTAGACCTGTTTCTTTGCCTTTATTTTCCAGATCATTGAGGTGAAAGCCCAAAGTCTTTTTGTTTACTTTTCCATTTTCATCAAATGTATTGATAGGGTAGTTGTAGACGGTTCCGCCATCTACGAAGATGTGATGCGCAAATTCATATTGATTGGGGTCCAGGTTTTTGAATTGCCATGCACTGAAAAAGATAGGGATAGACATAGAAGCCCTTACGGCTTCTGCTACGACTACATCGGGTGTTTTTCGGAACGAAAATTCCCGTACATCTTTCACATTCAGATCCGTAGAGAAAACACGCAAGTCCTTGAATCCTTTTTCCTGAAAATCCCGAAAAGTAGAATTTGCCGGTGCTTTTTTTGCGATTACCTTTTTGACAAAAGAGAGCAAGGCGTCTCCCTTATATAGACCATATTTTGTCAAAATGCGGATCGGATTCCATTTGTCTTCAAAGCTTTTGAAGTCGGTATTGCGTGTCAGGGTGTTGACTTCCGCAGCTGTATTGCCTGCGCTGATGGCTGCGGCCGTGATCGCCCCGGCGGAAGTGCCGGCCACCTGTGTGATATCCTTGAGGATGTCGTGCTTTTCCAGGGCTTGCATAGCACCAGCATAGGCAATGCCCAGCACGCCTCCGCCTTCAAAAACCAAATTTTCGAATCTTGACATAGTTTTGTGAGGTTAAAAGTTTGTATCCCCGCTTTATTGGGGATCAGGTATCAAGATAATGATTTTTTGATAGTTCTGGAATTTTGGGAAGGAGATTTCCTGGGTCATAAACCAGACTTCAATCCTACAGCAACTCCAGCATACTTCCCTCCCCAACCGAATCTTTCCCCAGTTCTCCAGCCCACCGCTGAATCTGCATTACTGCCGGTCCAAATTCTGCCTTTTTCTGATAGAGCGCTATATTCAGCCGGTTTTGTTGGGTGAATAAGCCATCCACCCATACATGGGATAAATCCTTGGAAGCGATGCCCGTATGTGCCTGCTGTATGCGCAGGTCCCAGGCTTCGACACGGCTCTCTTCGCCTGCACTCAGGCCTTTGTCGCCTGCCCGATCTATCTGGATATTTCGAAGAAATGCCATGCTGCCGGAGAGGTCGATGGCGTCGTTGGTGCTTTGGGAAAAGCGAAGATGAGCAAGATGCAGCCGACAAAAGTCGGCGTCCAGGGCATCGCTGCTGCTATGCGAAAATTCGCAATCCGTCAGGGCGTATTCGCCCCGCATCAGATGCAAGGCATCTTCAGCCTCACAACTCATCCAGCTGCAGTTTCTGAAGTCAGCATCTGACTCATAGCAAGTCACCGCCCCACTCGGCTGCCAGCCGGGAAGCCGGGGCGCTTTCAAATGATGAAAGAGCACATGCTCAAAGCGGGACAGGCTGTCGGCCTGATGGATAAAAAACCCTCCATGAGCGTTTGTCGCACTGACCGTGATAACGGCATCTTCATTTCCTAAAAAGGAAACCGGGCCATGGGAGAGGATGAAAGCGTCTTTCTCCAACCGGATAAAGGTGCCCGCATTGGCGATCAGCTGATAGCCGGGAGGGGTGATCAGCGGGCGATCCAGGGTAAATGTACCTGCTGGTATTCGAATGCTTTTTCGAAGCTTATCTACAATCAATTCCGGGAAATCCCCGAGCGTAGGACTCAGGGTTGAAATAGATTTTTGTGCCAATAAGCCATCCCAAAACGGCCAGCCGTGAAGGGGGACAAAATGCAGAAACTCCTGCCCCGGCAGGCGGTATGCCAGCTGTAGCGAGTCCATCTGCAAAAGAGGTCTGGCCAGGACTTCCTGCCTGAAGTCCGGTGGGAATTTGGGGTGTTTGGGACGAAGGAAAATCGGTCGGCGAAAAGCGAAAAGAAGAGAATCTTTTCGATACAGACCCATCACCTCGATCGGCATGCCCTGCCGGTTGGCAAATTCCAGCCTGTCTACATTTTTCTGGTAAGCAAAAAGAGCCTGAGGCGCGTTGAGCATCTGTTGGATATAGCGCTGGTTGGCAGAAATGATGCTTTTGTCAAAAATAAAGCAAGGATATTCGTGATGTATCCACTGGAGATTTTGTTGTAAAGCGCTGTCTTTTTCCGCCCAAAAGGTGCTCAGGTAATGGGGATCACTCACTTTTTCCAGCGCCTGTACATAAGCAGCATAAAAATCGCGATCCCGGAAGAGCGCATCCAGAAAGAGCGTCTGAAAACCCGCTTCCCAGCGGTAATAATCCGCATCTGAAAGCGTGCCCGCCAGGCGATCCGTGCGGTGGCCCGCATTGTGATCGTAGGGCACAGGTTCCAGGCGTGTTGTCAGGGGATTGTAGTAAAAGCGAAATTGATGTGTATTGAGTGCGTGCTGCGCGCCGAGGAGATCGCATATAGCGATAAACATGGCGAAGTCTTCCACTTCGAAAACCTCCGAAGCTTTCAGCTTCCCGAGCCTAAAGCCCTGCAGGCGCGCATGCGCCGCCCGAAACTGCTCCGCAAGCGCGGAATCCGCCAGCAGCCTGCCGCCTTCAAAGGCGTCAATGGGATTGGAATAGTATTCCCCACTTCCCGGCAGGGCCCTGCCTTCATAGCCGAGCCGCTCCTGCTGCCATTGGGTCATATCAAATTTCAGGATCGGCCCTTCGCGCCGCTGGTTATGCTCGATGAGCCGCTTCTCAAAGTGCTCTTCCAGGGCGTATATGCCCAGATTTTCGCCATTGAGTGTCAGCTCAATAAACTGATAGCGCAAAGCGATCAGGCCTTCGCGCTGCATGAGTTGAAGGGCAAGCCATTCCCAGAGGTGGTGGCGGGTTTCGGGGCGGTGCACCGAGAAGCGCTTCATGCCGAGCATGCTGCCTTCGCCTTTCATTTCTATGCGAAAAGACCACTTTTTGCCTTGCAGGTGATCGAGGAGGTCGCCTTTCAGGCGGACTTTGGCGGGCTGCTGCTGCCCGCCGAGGCTGAGCTGCGCAGAGACGAAGTCGTCTTCGCCCTTGATGAGGCTGCCCTGGCTGAGCGCCTCCAGGCGCTTTTCACGGAGGAGGCCGTAGGCCTCCTGGCTCAGATCGAGCTGCAGGCGCGGGATGCCGCGCAGGAGGGAGATATGGCCCTCGGAGAGGTGCCGGAGCTGGGGCAGCTTGTGGCAGCCGCTATACTCGGCTGCGGATGGGAGGCCGCCGTAGCGGCGCTGGAGGAAGGCTCCCAGGTAGAGCGTCCCAAGCAGCAGGGCAAGGCCCAAAACACTTGCTGAAAAAATCAGGAATGGTTTGTTGAAAAAATGAGAATGGGGTTGTTTGAGTTGCATGTTTTCTCATCAAATCCAGGCCAGCCTAATCTTCTTATTTCCGAGGAGTATTTGCTCTTTGCCTTTATTTCTTTGCTCCTCACCACAATTAAAAACGAGCAAATAGCCCGTATCTTCCTGCTGACTGGTCATATAATCAGCTAATTGCTCCAGGCCTTTGGCGTGGTAAGCCTCGTCGCGCCAGATTTTCAATTCAACAATAAAACGTTGTTTTCCAAAAACGATCACTACATCGAGCCGCTTTTCTTCAGCGATTTGAACCTCCCGAAAAGTATAACCTTTGCCGTTGAGAATGGGGGTTAAGAAAGCCAGAAAAACCAATCGTGCATCCCGTTCGAGAAAAGCTTTGTCTTTTTTTCCTTGCTCTGCCCGCATGAATTCCTTGAAGCGGTCTATCACTTTTTCGAGGACTAATTCCCCTTTTTCATTGATATAACTGTCGGAAATGGAACGGATCCTAAGCTGGCTTTCCAATTTGGAATTGAGGTAATTATAAATGAATTGCTCGTAAATCCGATTATGAATTTGTAGCGTTCCATTCTTTCTGAAAATGCCATATAGAATACCCAACTGCATAGTGGGGTGGTAATAGTTGTAGGTAAATGGTTGACCTTCCACTAATAACTGATAGCACAAATCATATAATGCTGGGTTGTTTTCCAGTTTTTGGAAGATGTTATCAAAATTGGTGTTTTCTTCTTTAAGAATGAGAAAAACGGCCTGTTCCAGGATTTCTTCCGTCCACTCATTTTTGTGGCCGGGCATTTCTTCATCCATAATTTGGCAAAGACGACTCACCAGATAGGGATAGCCGGAAGTGTAGAAATAGATGCGCTCAGCGAAAGCAGGAATGTCAATGGATACTTTTTCCGATTCTACATAATCCCGCAGCATGCTTTCAATTTCCTTTGGGGAAAATCTCATTTCAACCTTAAATTCGGTTGCAATGTTCCAGGGACTATTGTATTGCGTTTCCGAATCCGGGCGAAGCTTTGATTTTAGGTTTTTGATGTCATAAAGACCTGAAAGGATGACACTTGAGAAGGTGGAATTGCGATTTGCTTCCAGAAATTTGGCGCGAAGCATACCCAGGAAGTCAATAAATAAAAAATGATCTCCGCTTTTATCTACTTCATCTATAAGCAAAACAATTTCTTTTGCCACATGATCGGTCAAGCGACTAATAAATCTTGAAAGATCACTTAAACCATGTATTTTTTCTTTCTCCTGTAGTACCCAATTGCTTAACTCCCGATGTCTCCCTGCTATTGAATTTCCAATTAACTCGATGAAACTATCACAAAAATGCCTTTCGCTTTCAAAACTTTCATTTCCCAGGTTTTGGAAAGAAATGAAAATGGCAATTTTTCCTTCAGATTCTATTCTATTTTCAAGTATTCCCAGCAATGTCGTCTTCGCGTATTGCCTCGGCCGATGAATTACAAAATAAGCCCCACGGTTAACCATTTTCATGGTTTGCTCAACCTTCTCTGCCATATCCACCATATAATGGCGGTCTGGAAAACAGGCTCCTGTCGTATTAAATCGTTTTTTCATGTTTGCCTAAAGATGCATAAATAGGATGTGATCTTCATATACCTCATATATTATACAAAAGCGAAAACCTCAATCCACTCATCTTGTAATCGATTTTGGGGGCTGCGCGCTCCAGGTCTATGTAGCCCTGGGAAAGGATAAAATTTTTGAAAAAACTCAATTCCAGGGAGATGGATTTTTTATTATTGAGGATAAATGAAACTCCCTGCCCAAGGCTGACACCGAGTGAATTGAAGTAAGTTTCAATATATCTATCTGAAGGATAGGACCAGCCGTTATCATCGAATAGGGTGTCTGAAACTGAAAACCGCTCCGTGATGGCCAGCCTGTTGAAGCCTGCTTCGATGGGAATATAAAAGGCTGTATTGCTTTTATGCGCATCGTATTGGTAGATATACCTTAATCCCAGATTGAAATAATTTTCGCCTTCCAGGGCAAAAGCAAATTCCGCGTTTAGCCCGATGAAGTTTTGCTTGTTGAGGTATTTACCTGCACCAAACTTGAAACTCATGGGAAAGTAGAGTTCGCTATAGATACCATTTAAATAATAGTCGTCTGGTTTCAAGTTATGAGCCAGAAATAAATATGCAGCACTAAATCCCACACTCAATTCCATTTCAGTCTCTTTCCGTGGCCTGATAACGCGATTTGCCTTTGCCCTTCCTTTTACAGCGAAAACCTTATCCTCAATAAAGTAGTCATAATCCTCGCGGGAAAGCGAGTACACCCTGCCTTTTGTATCCCTGAAAGTGAGGTCTCCATCCCTTTCCTCAAAAACCAATATTTCGCCTTTCAACATCCCTCCCTTTTTGAGGTAGACAACATCGTAGGTTGTGTCAGCTTCCTGGGCAGAAAGTGATAGGTTTCCCAGAAAAAGGAAAGAGAAAAGAAGAAAAAGGGGGAGGGAATGTAGCAGCGAAAAAATCCTCATGGGTGGGGTTTGCTTTGTATGTTAAAAGTGATTTTCAAAAGAGGGATAAATATACAATTTCTCAAATACCTTTTCGGTTTCGCCTTTTTGGGCGATATCGTCGAGGATCAACTCTGAACCTTTTTCAATCAAAAAGGGTGTTTCAATGCCTGCTTGCACCAGGCGTGCCGTCACAATCTTCCCCCCGCCAAATTCAGATTTCTTCTGATATGCCGCCAGACCGTAGGTGCCTAGCTGATGCTGGATGCGAAATATTTCCACCACAGATCGGTCTTTGGCGGCTACGCCCAGCCAGACATTTTCCATGTTCAGTTTTTCGCCTGTCACGCGGCTGTCCTCGCCAGCACTTAGGCCTTTGTCGCCGATATCCTGCATGCGCAAGTCTTTAAACGCTACTACACTGCCTGATAAGTCGAGCGCATCATTTTGGCAAGCGAAAAAATGACTGTTTCCCACAAATCCTTTCCCGAAGTCTATATCGAGGCCATCGGAGCTGCAATCTGTAAAAGAAAGTATGTCCAGTTCAAAGGTCGAACGCACGATATTCAGGGCATCTTCGGCCCGGATGTGGACGAAATGGCAGTTGTGCATACGGATCTGAGAATCGTAGATCGTCACGGCCCCCGTGAGCGCCCATCCCTCCCGCGCTGGCGCGCGCAGCTTCTCAAAGCGCATGCTTTGAAGAGTCGACAGCTCGCCCGGATGATGCAGGTAGAGGCCCTGCCCCGTGCTATCTGAACTGAAAAACCTGATAGGTTGGGAGGCATCTGAAAAGCAGTTGAAAGGAGATTCACTCCACACATAAGCAGCGCGCTGCAGATCCAGTTCGAAGCCTGCTTCGACTACTACCCCAAAACCTTTGGGGATATGCAGCGGTTCGGAAATGTGCCATTTTCCGCTTTTCAGAAGGATGATTTTTTGCACATCATCTACTGCCAATCCTTCAAACCAGCGAAAAGAGGCCTGCGGAAGTTGCGCCAAAAGCACTTTTTGAAAAGAGGGGCGAGGACTCACCTTATGGCTTCGGATGCTATCTGTACCGGGAATCATCCAGCTGATTTCCAACTGCTCCAGCATGCTATCTGGCTGGCTAAAAGGAAATGAAATCTGCCGAAATGTCACCTGCTCCCAACGACTCCGTCCCGCCACTCTCGCTCTCACACTCTCTCTCCGCCACTCCGCCTCTCCGTTCATCCCCAAAATCTCCACAGGCAAAGCCTGGCGATTTCCCACTTCCAGCGTCAAAACGCCATTTTTCAGTTCAAGCACATGCGCTTTTAATGTCTGATGGGGATAGAGCCATTGGCGAATATACTGTTGATTATTTTTCAATATCTCCCAGGAAAAGTTTGCCAAAGGAAACTCTTCGGCAAGCAATTGTAGCTTTTTGTCTATTTCTCCATCCATGGAAGCGACCAGGCTATCGAGGTAGGCTGTCTGCGAAAAACGGCTGAGTTCATGGAGGTAGCGATCAAAAAAGAGGCTATCCTGAAATAATTGTTGCAGAAAAAGCACCCGTCCTCCTCCTGTCCAGTAGGTGTCATCTTTTTCGGAAAGGGCGCAGGAAAGGGCCTCCAGATTTGTCATGGCACCTGCGTCATAGGGGATGGGATGCAGGCGTTGGTCCAGGGGATTGAGGTAAAAGCGAAATTGGTTGCTATGCAGTGCATGAGCCACGCCAAAGAGATCCGCCAGGGCCACAAATCGCGCCATTTCTTCCAGATCAAAGACTTCTGAAGTCTTCAGAAAGCCGCTTCGAAAGCCTTCCAGCAGGCTTTTTGCCAGTTCCATTTGTTTTCTCCGACTGCTGTCTGATTCCGTTTGGCCGGACTGAAAGCTGTCCAAATCCAGCGTCAGATAATGCCCGAAGCCCGGAAGCGGGCGATTCAGGAAAGCCCGTCTTTCCTGCCAAAATGCATCTTCATTGAATTTGAGGATAATGCCTTCGCGCTGCTGGTTGTGCTCCAGTAAGCGTTTTTCAAAACCTTCTTCCAGCAGATAAAGACCTTTGGCGTCGCCATTGAGCTGGAGGGGGATGAAATGATGGCGCAGGGTAATTAATTTTTCGCGATGAGCAGCTTTTTGGAAAAGCCAATCTCCGAGGTAATCCCTCGTTTGAGGATGCTGGAGGGAGAACAGCTTCATGCCGAGAAGCGTTTGATCGCCTGTTAGTTTGACGCGAAAAGACCACTTTTCGCCGCGCAGATGGTCGAGCAAATCGCCTTTCAGGCGCACTTTTGCTGGAAAGAGTTTTCCTTCATAGCTGATTTCGGCTTTTACCCAATCGTCTTCCGATTGGATGAGGAAACCTACCCGCAGCGCCTCGGCGCGCTTCTGCTGCAATTGTGCCAGGGCCTGATGGCCCAGGCGCACATCCATGGGCGGAAAATCCGCCATCTTGCCCAGGATGCTGTTTCGCTCCATGCGAAAGCGGTGCGGAAGGACTTCGGTGACGAAGGGCTTGGGGCTATTGAGCCCATAGTGCCGGGCGAGGAGGATGCCTCGCTCCATGCCCGCCCAAAAGGCGGCTCCGATCACCAAAAACAATGCTGTTGTAAACAGAAAAGCCCGCAGCCAACGGCTGCGGGGTATAAGATGTTGAAAGCTATGTTTTTTGAGAAACATGACCGCAAGTTCGGAAAAATATTAGGTTTTCAGGCCCTATTCTCCTCACACTCACACCCACTCTCACACTATCTTCCTTCCATCAGGGTCTGATCTCAAACTTAAAAGGGATATGTACCCAGGCTTCGACAGGGCGGCCATCGTATTGAGCAGGCTCAAACTTCAACTCCGATAAGTGGTTTTCAGCATAGCTTGCCAGGGCAGGATTGGAGGCTTCGCTCACATAATGGCAGCGGTATTGGCCTTTTTCATCCACAAAGACACGGAATACAACCCGGCCCTCAATGTTATTGACAATGGCTTCAACGGGGTATTCTATCTGCCTGACGACCTCATTCAGATTTACAGGTATAGGATTCGCTTTTGAAAGCGTTGTGGGAGTTTGGGCCATAGCTGTAGCGGCCGCGGTTACGAATAGGATTGTTAGGATGATTGATTTCATGATTTTCATAACTTCTTTCATTAAAATGGTTTGGCGTTTAAATTCTATCGAATGAATAAGGTACCCGTACTCTGTACTTGTACTTTCTATGCTGCCCTGGCGGTGCCGAACAGGCCACTGGATCAAAATCGGCTGGTATGTTTTGCTTAGCGTCCTTTCGTTTATGTGTTTTTAGAGATCGCTAAGTATTTCGATGCAAATGTTGAGGATTATTCGATAATAACAAAATAAAATTGAAAAATTATTAATAAAATAGCGTAAACGTTTTCGTATTGTCAATATAAAGTCTGCTTGTACGGGAAATACGATAGAGATGAAATAAGGTTTTTTACCCTCTGATGGGGCCTTCACTATCAACAACTTATACATATAGTATTATGTCGATTTTATGGGAGATCGTGTGAAAAAGATTATTTTTTTCAAATCTCCCCACTTTCCCTAATTTACAGCCGCAACAAAAAAGAAGAAGTTTCGGGTTCCGGGTTCCGGGTTTCGGGTTTCAGGTTCCTGGTTCATCTTTTCATCTGCACATTAGCAAATCTGCAAATCAGCACATTAACAACATGGCCACTAGCAACAACCCCATCGGATCAGATCTTGAAATCGCCCAGGCGGCGAAGATTCGTCACATCAGCACCATCGCCGATAAGATCGGTATAGACGAGAGCCAGCTTGAAATGTACGGCAAGTACAAAGCAAAGCTGCCGCTTTCTATAATTGACCCAGAAAAAATCAAGCAAAATAAGCTGATTCTGGTCACGGCGATGACCCCTACGCCTGCCGGCGAAGGCAAGACAACTACCTCTATCGGCCTTACTGAAGGCCTCAACAGGATCGGCAAGCAGGCACTTGTGGTGCTGCGTGAACCTTCTCTCGGTCCCGTTTTCGGGATCAAAGGCGGCGCCGCAGGCGGCGGGTACAGCCAGGTCATTCCTATGGAAGACATCAACCTGCACTTTACAGGGGATTTTTCGGCTATCGAAAAAGCCAACAACCTGCTCGCTGCTTTGATTGACAACAATCTCCAGAACACAAAATTTAGCCTCGGGCTGGATGCGCGCACCATTTCATGGAAGCGTGTGATGGACATGAATGATCGCGCTTTGCGCGATATCGTGATCGGCCTGGGTGGCAAAAGCGGGGGCGTACCCCGTCAGGATGGATTTAACATCACTGCTGCCTCTGAAATCATGGCTATACTCTGTCTGGCGGAGGGTTTCAGTGACCTGAAAGAGAAGATCGGTAATATCTATGTCGGTGACACTTCCGACCGCAAGGCGATCTACGCCCGTGATCTCAAGGCCCCCGGGCCGATGGCCGTTTTGCTCAAGGATGCCATCAAACCCAACCTTGTCCAGACCCTCGAAGGCAATGCCGCCATCATCCATGGAGGACCTTTCGCCAATATTGCCCAGGGAACCAATTCGGTCGTTGCCACCAAAATGGGGCTTTCCCTCTCGGACTATGTAGTCACAGAAGCAGGCTTTGGCGCCGATCTCGGCGCTGAAAAATTCCTCAATATCAAATGTGGTTATTCAGGCCTCTCGCCAGAGGCGGTCGTTATCGTGGCCACAGTAAGGGCCTTGAAATACCATGGCGGATTGCCATTGGCGGACCTGAAAAATACAGACCTGCCAGCACTCAAAAAAGGGCTGGCCAACCTTGAAAAACATATTGAGAATATACAAAGCTTTGGTTTACAGCCTGTTGTAGCCATAAATAAATTTTATAGCGATACAGAAGAAGAGATCAAAGCGGTACATGAAAAATGTGCCAGCCTGGGTGTAGGTTCAGCGACTTGTGAAGGATGGGAAAAAGGCGGCGAAGGCATGACTGAACTCGCACAGCGAGTAGTCGAAGCTGCCGAAGCCAGCAAAGGACGCTATAAGCCAACCTACGATTGGAAGAGCAGCGTAGAGGAAAAAATAACGGCTATTGCTACGAAGATATACGGGGCAAGCTCCGTGGTCTTCCAGCCCAAAGCGAAGCTTAACCTCAAGCGCATCGAGCGCCTGGGATTGGACCACTTACCCATTTGCATGGCCAAAACCCAAAACTCCTTCTCCGATAACCCCAAAGCTTTGGGAAGACCTGAAGGATTTGAACTCGTCGTACGAGAGATTGAGATCGCCGCAGGCGCGGGCTTCCTGATTCCGATCACTGGCGTCATGATGCGCATGCCCGGCCTGCCTTCTGTTCCTGCCTCCGAAGGCATGGACATAGATGAAAGCGGACGGATCATCGGTCTTTCATAAAGAAATAAAGAAGAAGCAAGAAGGAAAAACAAATAGCACAGGCTCATTTCTTTCTTGTTTCTTTCCCATTTAAAGAATATTTTCAGGGAGAACAATTATTTCTCTCCGGCAATGAAACGATTCTATACTCTCATACTGTGTGTGATTCTGCTGCTAAGCATGAGTCGTTCGCAGGACTTGCAACCCAAGGGTATCATGCAAGTCTCCCTTTCCGCAGATTTTAGCGCATACTTCCAGGCCCTGGAGGAGCAAAATTTCGATTTGGCATTGGATTTTGTTTTTCCTGCATTATTTGACCTGATACCTCGTGACTTCATGGAAGAATCCCTGGAAAATGAAGCGACCGATGGCGAAAACGAGATCAGAATCAAACATGCCAAAATCTTACCTGTATCTGAAATCATTGAGGACGAAAAGAATTATTATGCCCTGGTAAGTTATTCTTATGTCATGGAAATCCAGGAAGGAGAAAGTGGAAGTGGTTCTTTCGATGCGCTGGAAGAGGAAGATGGAGAAGAATGGGAATCCGATGGCCTGGATGTGGATGATTTCAGGCGAAAATATGGCGTGAGAAATGTTCAGTATGACCCAGCCAAAAAGATCATCAAAGTGAAAAGAGAAGGCAAACTCATCGCTATCCAAAGCAAAGATGAGTTTGAGGATGATGGCTGGAAGTTTATCGAACTCAAAGAAGACATGAAACCGATGGTTGACCAACTCATCCCTTCAGGTATATTAACCCGCCTCAAAAGTTAACCCCGCCCCCTTTTTATGCCCCAACTAAAAAGGGTGTAAGCCTCACGGCTCACACCCTCATGTCCCTGATAGTTAGGGAACTAAAACACTGTGCCAAATCTTTACGCAATCAGCATCAGTTGGCCTATGCCTAATTCTTGGTGGGGAAGTGATATGTTAAATAAGGGAAGAGGTAGCCGATTTACAATTACATTTTGGGGATGGCTGCTGCATAAAAAAAACCCCTTCGACTCAAAAATCGAAGGGATCTTAAAGAGGAAAAAAGAGGAGGAAGTTAATTCTTAATCAGGCGGCGTAGGTGCTGTTGGCCCTGGGTCTGGATAAGCAGGAAGTAAATTCCTGGAGAAAGCTGGCTACCCAGTCTGCCAACTTCCTGGTAGCCTTTATGCAAAGGCTTGAGAAGTTGCTGCTCAAGCTTACGGCCCGTGCCGTCATAGAGCGTGATATGTACAGGCGATGCCTGCTCCAGGTACAGCCGCAGGCTGAAATATTCCTCAAAAGGATTGGGAGCAAGTTCTATCTGGCTGATTTCAGCCTTGTGTAGGCGAAGGGGTTCCTGACAACCATCGGGATTGTCCCAGGGTTCCCATAGGTAATTTCCGTTTCCTATCTCCAGGAGGACAGCATCCAACCATTCCTGGGAACCAACTGGTATCGGCGGCATATTATTAGGGGTATTGACTATCTCTATAGCTGCACAGAGCTCATCAAAATGTGTGTACATACACAGATCTGAGAAAAACAGGAACTCTGGATTCCCTCCGGGAGGGGGATTGTTGCAGTCTCCGGGCATACGATAGATGATATCAATCGTGACGACTATCCCTCCGTCTACCATGCCCACAGGTTCGCTTTCGTTCCCTTTTGAGCAAATGGTGCTTACTGTAAAAATCTCAAACTCTGTTTGAGAAGGCTTGCTAAAACTCACAGAGTTTGTAGATACAACCGTGGAAATGGTTCCCGAGGGCGTAAAATAGCTCACCCGATACCCTCTGGCACCGAATACGGTTTGCCAGGAATAATAAACATGGGCGACGGTGCTGCTATCTTGTTTTAAGCCCATTGGGGCAGGGCAGCTTTGGGCCTGGAGGAAGGCTGCAGATGTGGAAAAAATGAACAGACATAGGATGAACTGTCGTATTTTTCGACGAAAATTAGTTAATATTGACATAGGCACGTGTTTTAATTCCATGCTAATTTCAACATGACAGGCTTATTCTTCAATTACATTTTTTAGGGTGTTTCCGTTTTGGCGTGCATGAAATGAGGACATAATGCAGCAAAGAAAAATTATAACTTTACTAAAAATCTGCTCAGAAGAGGAACTCAAAGATTTTGGAAACTTTATTCGGTCTCCTTTTTTTAATGAAAACAAAAGGCTGATTGACTTATTTGATTACCTCAAAAATTTTGCTCCCCACTTTGAAGCTCCCGGCTTGAGTGAAGAGAAAGCCTATAAATCTGTTTTTGGTTCGGAGCCCTATCAGGAAAAAAGACTCGCACGGCTGTTATCAAAAATGTGCAAGTTATTTGACCAGTTTATAGAGCATGCCTCTTTAAAGGCAAATCCAGAAGTGGGTTTTTCGTATAAAATGGCCTTTTTCGAGAAAAAAAACCAAGCCGTTTTTCTGGAGCAGCAGCTTAAGTATTTTCGCCAATGGCTGGATCAGAATGCGCCCAAGCATCATCGATATGAACATGCCCGCTTCAATCTGGAAAAATCACACTCCAACTTCATCCATCGCCAACAACAATATAGCAAGGGGGGCGTCAATTTGCAGGAGGCCATGAATGCCCTGGATCATTACTATTTGGTGGAAAAATTGATGCTGGCAACAGAAATGTATAATCGGCAGGCGGTGCTGCCTGTTTCCTATTCGCCTCTCTTTTTGGAAGATATCCTTCAGGAATTAAACCGAAACCTGGACCAGTTTTCTCCTACAGTACAAATCTGGTATCACGCCTTTTGCCTGATACGTGAGCCGGATTCCAAGGAAACCTATTTTCAGTTGAAAAGCGAATTGCTTAGAAAATTGGATGATTTGAATGAAGAAGATGGTCTTGCTCTCTTTCTATTTTTACAAAATTCCCTTCACAAAGCGATAAGTCCCAATAGTCCTGATTATTCGGGTGAGTTATTTGACCTGTATCAGGTCCAAATCGACAAGAGTTGGATTTTTTCTACCAATGGGACTTTGCGCATTACCTTATTTCAAAATGTGGTGCAGGTCGGGCTAAATTTGAAAAAATTGAATTGGGTAGAAAATTTTATTCAAAAATACGGCCACCAGCTGGAAGAGAATTTAAAGGAAGAAATGCTCAACTATGCCAGTGCTTTGCTCGCCTTCGAGAAAGGCGATTATGGCGACGCTCTGCGGCAAAGCTCTCTCATTTCCCAGAAAGAGCTGGTTTTTGCTTTTGGGGTAAAAAGGCTACTCGTTAAAATCTACTATGAAAGAAAGGACGAGGAAGCATTCCTTTCCGCCATCAACACCTACAGGGTGTATCTCCATCGCCTTACCCGCATTTCCACCCGTCATAAAGAAGCAAATATTGCTTTCCTGAATTCAGTTAGCGCCCTGGGCCGCATTCGTAGCGAAACATCTGAAAAACAAAAAACCAATGCCCTTCATGAAGAGATCGGGCAAACACCCTTACTCCCTGAAAGGAATTGGTTATTGGAAAAACTTGAGCTCATTCAATCCCAGGAAAGGGATTGACGGACTAAAAGATGTCTTCCACGGTCACGATGATTCCACCGCCATCGGGTGGCATATCGTCCAGCGATAGCTGTACACATGCTTCATACATAATATCAGGGCTTTAGGGTAAAAGAATATGGTTACGCCTATTAGACGTTATTCTTTTGCCGGGATCAACAGGAGATTAGTTGGCAGTTTGCAGTTCGCAGTTGGCAGTTCGCAGTTGGCAGTTGGCAGTTAGGTTTTTTTCCAATTGTCGCGAAGCGTGACCGTGCGATTGAAGACAAGCTTCTCAGCTGTACTGTCAGGATCGACGCAAAAATAACCTTTGCGCATAAACTGAAATTGGTCTCCCACTTTTGCTGATAGCAAAGCGGGCTCCACATATACCTTGTCCAAAACGGACATGGAGTCAGGATTCAAAAACTCTTCATAAGAATGCTCTTTGTCGCCATCGGGCGACTCATGCATAAAGAGGCGGTCATAGAGGCGCACTTCTACCTCTCCGGCATGGGGTGCCGATACCCAGTGCAGGGTGCCTTTCACCTTGAGGCCACTCGTATCGGAACCGCTGCGCGATTCAGGGATATAGCTGGCATGCAGCTCGGTGATCTCACCGCTGGCCTCGTCTTTGACGTAGTCATCAACCCGGATGATGTATGCGCCTTTCAGGCGCGCCATGCGGTCAGGACCGAGGCGAAACCACTTTTTGGGCGGCGGTGGATTTTCCTTAAAATCTTCCCGCTCTATATACAACTCCCTGGAAAAGGGCACCATGCGGTTGCCGCTTTCGGGATCCTCGGGATTGTTTTCGATTTCCATCTCCTCTGTCTGCCCCTCCGGATAGTTGGTGATGATCACTTTTATCGGATCAAGCACAGCCATGACGCGGGTAGCTGTTTTGTTGAGGTCATTTTTGACACTAAACTCCAGCAAGCCGACATCAATGATATTCTCGCGCTTGGCGAGTCCTGCCCGGTCGATGAAATCACGGATTCCGGCAGGGGTATAGCCTCTGCGGCGCATGCCTGAGATCGTGGGCATACGCGGGTCATCCCAGCCGCTGACAATGCCTTTTTCTACCAGGGTAAGCAGTTTGCGCTTGCTGGTGACGGTATAGCTCAGGTTGAGGCGCGCGAATTCGATCTGGCGAGGACGTGGATTGAAAGGCGGAAGGTTGTCCAGGTACCAATCATAAAGAGGCCTATGGTTCTCAAATTCCAATGAACAAAGAGAATGGGTGATGCCCTCTATGGCGTCACTCTGGCCATGTGCCCAGTCATACATCGGATAGATGCACCATTTGTCACCTGTGCGGTGATGCGCTTTGTAGAGGATCCGATACATAATCGGATCGCGCATGTGCATATTGGGCGAAGCCATATCCACTTTGGCGCGAAGCACCTTTGTGCCTTCTTCAAACTCCCCGGCGCGCATGCGCGCGAAAAGATCGAGGCTTTCCTCGATGGGGCGATTGCGATAAGGGCTTTCCTCTCCCGGAGAGGTAGGCACGCCGCGCATGCGGCGAATCTCCTCCGGCGTGGACTCATCTATATAGGCTTTGCCATCCTTGATAAGCTGAACAGCAAAGTCATACAATTGGTCGAAATAATCGGATGCATAGCGCTCATTTTCCCAGTTAAAGCCCAGCCAGGCCACATCCTTCTTGATGGCATCGACATATTCGGTATCCTCCTTTACAGGATTGGTATCGTCAAACCGGAGGTTGGTTTTTCCACCGTATTGTTGTGCAATACCAAAACTTGTGCAGATGGCCTTGGCGTGGCCGACATGCAGATAACCGTTGGGTTCGGGCGGAAAGCGCGTCATGATATGCTCATGCTTGCCGCTCTTCAAATCGTCTTCAACGATTTGTTCGATGAAATTCAGCGATTTTTGCGTTTCTGTATTACTCATAAGTGAAAAAATTTGAAGGGGCAAAGGTAATAAATGCACCTTTCTCCTGCTAACAGCCGTTCTATTTATAGTTATTTTTCCAAAACCTATTTTTAACCCTTAATCCAAGACAAATGAAGACGATCAAATTTGTTGTCGCCCTTTGCCTGCTTCTTGCAAGCAGCATGTCCCTCTTTGCCCAACCTGCAGCTACCCCTGAAGCGGAAGATGCGCGTCAAAAAGCCCTTTTGGAAGCCTTCCAAAAAATGGATCCAGCCCAGCAGGAGCTGCTTGTCAAGATCTCTGAGCAACTCAATGAAAATCCCAAATTTGGAACCATGTATGACTACCTGCAGATGATTCAGGAAAGAGATGCGGATATCGCTCCAACTCCTGCTATCGAAGCAGCTCCTGCCCAGGAAGTTTTGAAACCCCAAAAACCTGCTTACCAACAAAAAGCGGAGGCCATGGCTCCGACCCAAATTATCTTTACCAACGAAGAGTATGATTTTGGGACCGTGAAAGATGGAGATATCGTGAAGCATGTTTTTACATTTAAAAACGTAGGGACAGAGCCTTTTGTCTTACAACGTGCCAGGGCTTCCTGCGGCTGCACCGTTCCTACCTGGACCAAGGCGCCGGTTGCACCGGGCGAAGAAGGAAAGCTTGAAGTAGAATTTAATTCTAAAAACAAGGCAGGCATGCAGACCAAGACCATCACGGTCACCGGAAATTTCGAAGGAAATATCAATAAAGTCCTTCGAATAAGAGGGGAAGTGCTTCCCGCAAATAACCATTAACACATGTAACAGCCCCGAAAGGGGCTTTTTTTATGCTGGATGAAGGATACATCAAATACCAGATCGAGTGGATAAAGGCAGAACCTTTGCCGGAATCTCTGTTGACGGAGCTTCATTTCTGGCGAAAAAAGATGTACGAAAAGGGCCTTATCGGTTTTGACGAAAAGTTGGGGGTAGGCTATGGCAACATCAGCTTGCGCCATCCGGATAATCCGGATCAGTTTATCATTTCCGGCACACAGACAGGCCATCTGTCTGACTTGAATGCCATGCATTATACGCTCGTCACGCGCTATGATATCGCCGCCAATCGCCTACGCTGCGAAGGCCCGATCCAGGCTTCTTCCGAGTCTCTGACACATGCCGCAGTGTATGGATTGCATCCTGATCTTCAGGCTGTTATACATATTCATGATGCTGTTTTATGGAAAAGACTATTGCATAAAATCCCCACCACATCCAGGCTTGTGCCCTACGGAACACCCGAAATGGCCTTTGAAGTGGGCCGATTGTATCGGGAAAGTACACTTGCTGCAGGCAGGCTTTTTGTGATGGCGGGCCACCAGGATGGCCTGGTATCTTTTGGATCTGAGCTCGCAGAGGCAGGAGAAATAATCTTAAATCTCACAAAATAAAAAGGGGTTTCAGGTACCCGGCCAAAACCCGAAACCCGAAACCCGAAACCCAAAACCCGAAACCCAAAACCCGAAACCCGAAACCCGAAACCCAAAACCTCCTCCATTTACAGCTTCATATTCAATCCTGCCTGAACCAACGAAAGGCCATAGCCCCCCTCTGCATACAGGCCGATATTGCCCAGTAAACGCCAGCGAAGTCCAACATGACCCTCTGGCTGGAAGACAGCCAGTTTGGTAGACTCTATGCCACTGGGCAGAGGCTGGCCGCCGCTTATTTCTCTATAAACTTCCACAACACGTTGTACGCCTACAGATCCACCGGCATAGACATCAAGACGATCAAAAAGGGGGAGATGCGCATTGCCCCGCAGGCTGAAGGTATTAAAAGAAGAAACCAGGGATGCAGGGGTATTTTGATAGCTACTCAATTCATTGGAACTCGCCAGGCTCCATCCCAGTCCAGCACTCAAAAAGCTAAAAATGGAATAATCAGCGCTGAAGTGGATGGGTTGAGACTCAACCTCAGCTATATCTGAAAAATAAGTAGGAGAAATGCCCAATCCGACCTGCACATTGATGTTGCCGGAATTGTTGGCCTGGGCGAAAAGCACGGGAATGCCTGCCAACAAGAAAAGAATAATCAGGGAATACTTTTTCATAATAAATGCGATTGAATGTTTGATTGAAAGTACGGTTAAAACAATTTCAATTGACGATTCTCCCAGTTGAAACTTCTGCGATGGAAGGGAGACGGGCCATGCTGCAAAATTGCTGCTTTGTGGGCAAGCGTTGGATATCCTTTGTTTTTTTGCCAATCATAGTGAGGAAACTGCTCGTGGAGCATCTGCATCACCTCATCTCTATACGTTTTTGCGAGGATGGAGGCGGCAGCAATATTCAAAAAACGGCCATCTCCCTTGATCATGCAAGCATGATCTATGTCCTCAAAAGGGCGAAATCGATTTCCATCGATCAAGAGATACTGGGGCCTTTGCCCCAGGCCTGCAATGGCCTCATGCATCGCCTCATAGGTGGCGTTGAGGATGTTTACTTCGTCTATCCGCGGAGCGGAGATCATGCCCACATTCCACCAAAGCGCATTTTCCAGCACAACTTCCCGCATCGCAAAGCGCTTTTTTTCATTCAATTTCTTGGAGTCATTCAGCATCTCATGGCTAAAACCATCCGGCAGTATCACTGCCGCAGCCACCACCGGCCCTGCCAGACAACCCCTGCCAGCCTCGTCTACACCGGCTTCCATGACAAAATCTGTATGACGGAGGGGTAAAGGCAATTGATGGGAGGATTAGAGGATGAGCAGATTTGCAGATGAGGGGATTTTTGGGGTTATAGTAAGAGGCTTAGGCCAATTTCAAGTCTGGGAAAAATAGGGTTTCTGACCGTTGTCGGATTGTCGTTCAGATCTGATTTAAAAGGGATGAAAAGGCGTGTCATCCGGTATTTCATACAGATAGCCAGGTTTTTGTAGCCCAGTCTTCCGTAGATGCCATATTGCAGATTCTCCATATCAGGGATATTGGTGATTTTGGTGCGGATTTGCTGATCGCGCAGGCTGATTTCTCCATACCTCAAAACGCCACCCAGGCGGTAGCCCAGATAGCCACCGGCTTCACCAAAAATTTGTGGCCTGCCTTTTTCATCTGTCGTAAAATTTACATAAGCACCCAGGGGAAGCTGGAAATAGGTCAGGCGATGACGTTGGAAGGTGTAGTCCACCCCTCCGGGCAGGTCCGGAAAAGTCTTGGCAATATCGACTGAATCATAATTCAGTTTGACAAAAGAAAGACCGGGGGTCAGGCGAAAACCTGCTTTATTTTTAACCACAGGAATTTTAAATCCCAGCCCCACAAACCAGCTCCCAGAGGTATTTTTGATGCGCGTCAACTCGCTCACATTCTTAGCGCCAGTCATCAGGCTTCGCTGAAGCACGATGTCTACCACATTGACCTCTTCAGTCTCCATGGTGTCTGCCTTGGTGGTAATCTTGTCCCCGGAGCTTTCCTGTGCCTGAAGCGCATAGCTGCAAAGGCATATCAGCAGAAAAAGGATCAGGCTCTTTGGTGATTTCATAAAGTAAATTTTGACCTAATTTTGTACTACAATCTATTGGCAAATTAAACAAAATATGTCCGCTAAACACGAGCTCAACCGATTTAACCTGCGCGTATACGGTATTTGTATCCGTGAAGATTGCCTTCTCATAACGGACGAAGTCCGGGGCGGATTTCCCATGACCAAGCTTCCCGGCGGGGGATTGGAGTTTGGGGAAGGGCTCGAAGACTGCCTCAGGCGGGAGTGGCGGGAAGAATTGTCCGTAGAAATTGAGGTAGGAAAAGTCTTTTTTGTGAATCCTTTTTTGATTCAGTCGGCCTTTAATCCACGTGATCAGGTGATCTGTTTTTATTATCAGGTGGATCTGCTGGGGGAGCCAGAAGGGCACTTTGCTACGCTTCCGATGGATTTTCCCGCAGGAGAAAGGGGGGACTTGCAGGCATTTCGCTGGTTGCCGCTGAGTAGGGTAGATGAAAGCATTTTTACTTTCCCAAGCGATAAAGCATTGGTCAGGGAACTGAGGGGCTTGAATTTTTTGCCCCCAGATGACCAGGATTTTCGCAGATAAGAAAAGAGTTATATCTCAATATCAAAGGAAAAAGGCATGAGGCAATTTTTCACACCATTGAGCCTGAGGACATCGCCCCTGGCGCCTTGCATGAGCACCACAAAGGGCTGTTCAGCTCTTTTTTCATACTCTACCATCACCTGGCGGCAGGCGCCGCAGGAGGTCGGGGGTTGATTCACGTCGATAGTCAGGCTGGCGGCCCGTATAGCGATCTTCCGTATTTTGGCAGCCTTGCCGATGCTGCCGGCATAGAAGAGCGCTGTGCGCTCAGCGCAGAGTCCAGAGGGGTAGGCCACATTCTCCTGGTTGTTGCCAGAGATGATCTCGCCATCTTCCAGCAAAAGAGAACAGCCCACATGAAATCCAGAATAAGGCGCAAAAGCGCCTTTGGCGGCTTCAAACGCAGCCCGGAGCAAGTCTTGCTCGTCAGCGGGCAGCGAAGCCGCCTCTACGATCTCGAAGGGTATATGAAGTGATTGTTTTGACAAAATAGTAAATCGTTTCTCGTTTTCAAGTCCCGCCATCCTGCTTCTCGCCTCCCGCCTCCTTCCTCGGGTTCAATATAACGATTTGTGGGGATTTAGGGTTGGTTGCCGATTGGGTCGAGGAGGGAGGATATAGCCGCACTTTTCCTTTTCCGGTACAGTTGAAATCCACTATTCAAACTTAAAAGGAAAGCAACTGAACCGCTCACAATCCAAAAATTTCTTTTGGCCTGTAAAGGTTGAATAAAGTCCTCCAATTCGGTTATACTTTTTTCCAACCCATTTATTTCCTGTCTTTTAAGATGATATAAGTTGTCTAAGTCAGCATGTAATGGCCATAAGGTTATCTGATAATATCTTATAAAGCAGGCGCTAGTAATCAATATTACGCCAAAAAAAATCAATATTATTTTATGTAAAGTCTTTTTGCGCATTATTATGCAAAACGGAATATTGCAAAATTACGATTGGAGTTGATACCATTAGAAAACCCCGTTTTCCCCACCCCCCAACGATTTTCGTTGGAATCTGTAGGGACGCATTATAATGCGTCCCTACAGATCAATTGATTTTCAATCAATTAAACGGATATCTTCGGAAAACCCCGTTTTCCCTCACTGCAATTTTACTTATTTCCAATCTTGTTAATAAGAAGACCTGGGTCCAGCATTTTCTTTAATCTCCTTTTTTTGAAAATAAAGATGAAAACACCTGCCAGTGAAATCACTGAAAAGCTACAATACAGAATAAATTCCCTTATTTTCGAAGCAATCATTTGATCTAAAGGGGTTGTGAAATAATCAGAAGGATACGTGTTTTTTGCCTCAAATGCCCAAAAAGAGACTTCTTCAAAATAAAAAAAGGTCGCAAACAGACCCCAAAACAGGAAACTGCCAATAGACAACCATTTTAATGTTTGGTAGTTTTTTGTTGTAGACAAATGTGTTCTGTTATGGATAAAACCCAATCAGTCTCGCCGTCCCGCCGTCCCGCCTCTCGCCTCCTACAAAATATAATGACTCAAATCCTTGCTCTTCACCAGGCCATCCAGCTTGCCCTGCACAAAAGTGCGGTCAATGTTGAATTCCAACTCCCGACTGATGTCGGGCACTTCGAATAGGATGTCATTGAGCAGGTTGCTCATGATGGTGTGAAGGCGGCGGGCGCCTATGTTTTCGACCTCCTGGTTGACATTGAAGGCGATCTCAGCGATCTCTTCTATGGCGCCTTCGTCGAAATGTATTTCGACTTTCTCGCTGGCCAAAAGGGCCTGATACTGCTTGGTAAGCGCATTTTCGGGCTGGCTCAGGATTTTGACAAAATCCTCCTGCGTGAGCGATTGCAGCTCCACCCGGATCGGAAAACGACCCTGAAGCTCAGGGATCAGGTCAGATGGCCTGGCGACATGAAAGGCGCCTGCGGCGATAAACAAAACGTGATCCGTTTTGATGGAGCCGTATTTGGTGTTGACCACGGAGCCTTCTACGATGGGCAGCAAGTCGCGCTGCACGCCTTCGCGTGAGACATTGGGGCCACCCGAGCCGCTTCCTGCGGAAACGGCGATTTTATCGACTTCGTCGATGAAGATGATGCCGCTATTACCGGCCCGCTCAAGCGCTTCGCGGGTGACGGCGTCCATATCTATCAGCTTTTCAGCTTCTACATCTGTAAAATGCTCGCGGGCATCAGCCACGGTCATTTTGCGTTTTTTCTTCTTTTTGGGCATCATGCCGCTGAGCATCTCCTGCAGGCCGTCCATGCCTTCCATGCCCATGGGGCCGACTACCTGTACATTGGAGGCCGAAACGGTCACCTCGACCTCGATCTCGCGATGGTCCAGCTCTCCCTTGAGCAGTTTCTGGCGAAATTTTTCGCGGGTACGCTCATTGAGCTCCTGATCGGAATAGTCCGCAGGCGCTTTTTCCTCAACTTTCTCTATCTCTTCTTCATCTCCAAAATAGATTTTGATGGGATTCTGATCCTGCTTTTTATTGTGAATGGGCGGAATCAGGATATTGAGGATCTGCTCATTGGCGTTTTCGAGCGCTTTTTCGCGGATGGTTTCTTTTTGCTCTGCGGTTACGATGTTGACAGATTGCTCTACCAGGTCACGGACCATGCTTTCGACATCACGACCTACATAGCCTACTTCCGTAAATTTGGAAGCTTCGACTTTGATAAATGGGGCTTGCGCCAGCTGAGCCAGTCGGCGCGCAATCTCGGTTTTGCCCACACCTGTGGGGCCGATCATCATGATGTTGTTAGGAATAATTTCCTTTTTGATCCCATCTGCCGCATTCATGCGGCGCCAGCGGTTGCGGAGGGCGATGGCTACGGACTTCTTGGCTTCGGCTTGTCCGATGATGTATTTGTCCAACTCTTGCACGATACGTGCCGGTGTCAATGAATCTTGCATTAGTATATTAATATCTTTTGTATGCTATTTTTCGACTGGTTTTTTGAAGAACGGGCGCAAAATTACAAAAAAGCTCTTTTACTTTTGAAATTCATTCAAAACCCATAGTTCTTCTCCCCGGATTTCAAATTGGAAGCGCGAAAGCGCTTCGGGAGGTGGGCCGTCAATCACCTGGCCATATTTGTCATACAGGCCTTCATGGCAGGGGCAGGCAAATTGCTCGTCCATTTCCTTATATTTTACCGTACACCTTTTATGGCTACAGATAAGGCTAAAAATGGTAATTTCTCCATCCATTTTTCTTGCAAGGATGCGTTTTCTGTTAAATTTTTGGGTCACAAAACTAACGCGATCGAGTTCGGAAAGTTGGCAAACCAACATTTCGGGCTCATCAAACAAGCTGCAGGCGGGAATCGTTGTAACTAAAGCGCAACCTATGCCTAATCGGGTGCTTTGTTTCAGAAAGCTTCTTCTATCCAAAGAAGATGCATTTTTTTCAGGATTCGACATGGAGAGCAAAATACGAAAATCTTCAGCTAAACTAGCTAAATTCCTATCTTTGACAGCCAACTAAAGGCAGATCAACTCATGCTACATACACAAGGACTTCAGTACACATACACAGGGGGAGAAAAGATGGCTTTTCCTGAAATCAGCTGCAAAAATGGAGAGCACATGCTCATCATTGGCAGCAGCGGCACAGGAAAGACGACTTTGCTGCACCTGCTGGCAGGTTTGCTTTCACCCCAAAAGGGCGAAATAAACATAGCGGGACAGGACATCGCACGCATGCGTGGTCGGACTTTGGACCGCTTTCGCGGTCAGCATATTGGCATTATTTTCCAAAAATCGCATTTTGTCTCTTCGCTGCGGGTCGCAGACAACCTGCATCTGGCTTCTTATCTGGCAGGCCAGCCAGAAGACAAAACGCGCGTGAGCGAGTTGTTGGGACGCTTAAATCTTTCCCATAAGCTGGATAAAAAGACTCAGGAGCTTTCTCAGGGAGAGCAACAGCGGGTGGCCATCGCGCGGGCGTTGATCAACCGGCCTGACCTGATCCTGGCGGATGAGCCTACTTCCAGCCTGGATGATGAAAATACCGCTGCGGTGATTGAGTTACTGGAGAAAGAAGCAGAATTGGCGGGCGCGACCCTGGTCATTGTGACCCATGATCAGCGGTTAAAAGACCGCTTTTCGAGAAGAGTGGAATTGTGAAGGAAGAATAGAGAGCAGAGAGTAGAGAGTAGAGAATAGAGAGTAGAGAATAGAGAGCAGAGAAACGAAAAACGAACGGCATGAACGACTTTCAAATCCTGTATGTAGACGATGAGCAGCACAACCTCATCACATTTAAAGCTACTTTCAGGCGAAAGTACAAGGTACATACGGCCAGTAGCGGGGCGGAGGGCTTGCAACTTTTGCGCAAGCATGATATATCCATGGTCATCAGTGACCAGCGGATGCCGGGGATGACCGGCGTAGCCTTTTTGGAGCAGGTAGCCCTGGAGTGTCCGGACGTCATACGCATCATTCTTACGGGTTATAGCGATGTAGAAGCGATCATCAATGCGATCAACAAAGGCGAAATATTTCGCTATATCACCAAACCCTGGTCTGAACAGGAGCTTCAGATGACCATAGAGAATGCCCGTCAGGTATACGAATTGGAGTTCAATAACCGAAAACTGGTGCATGAGCTTCAGTTAAAAATGGAAGAACAGGAAAAAACCCTCCGCTTGTTTCGACGCTATGTGCCTGCTCCGGTGGTAGAAAAGGCCCTGGAGGAACATGGAAATTCCATCTTTGAGGGTGAAGAAATGCAGGTTGCGGTTTTATTTTGTGATATCAGGGGCTTTACCCAGATGAGCGAGAAGCTTCCTCCTTCTACCATAGTTTCCCTTCTCAACGATTATTATGCGATCATGACAGAGAGTGTCAATCGCCATCTGGGCTATGTATGTCAATTTGTGGGGGATGAAATTTTTGCCGCCTTTGGCGCTCCTGTCAGTTCAAAAAACAATGAAGAAAACGCGGTTTTCTGCGCATTGGAGATGATTACCCGACTGAAAGAGTTGAATAAGGCCTATTCAACAAAGGTCAATCAGGAGATTGTGGTTGGAATTGGGATACATGCGGGTATGTCCATCACGGGCAATGTGGGTTCTGAAGACCACATGAATTACGCTGTCACCGGCTCCACTGTGAATACCGGCCGCCGCATCGAAATGCTCACCAAAGACACCCCCAATGCAATCCTCATCAGTGAAGCTGTCTATCAAAAAATAGCGCAACTCGTCAAGGCTGAGCCTTTTAACAGCCTTCATACTCCGGGGAGGCGAGAGCCTATTCCGATTTATCGGTTGTTGGGCAGAAAATAGAAAAGCTGGAGAATCCATGGATTCGCCAGCTTTGAGTATCCTTAGCCTTGTGGCTAAGCTTCGCTTAAAATTTCTTATTCAGCCCCTTCTTCGGTAGCTTCTTCTACTTCAGCAGCAGCTTCTGTGGCTTCAGCTTTTACTTCTTCTACAACTTTTTTGGCTGCAGGTTTTTTAGCTGGAGCTGCCTTTTTTTCTTCAGCTGCTGGTGCCGCTGATTCCATCACTTCTACGCCTTCGGGCATGATGTGAACCAGTTTGCGGGTTTTGCGGTTGAAAGTACGTGTGGTGAATGCTACTTCACCATCAACCAAAGCAAAAAGTGTGTGGTCTTTGCCGATCCCTACATTCTCACCTGCACGGTATTTTTGACCGCGTTGACGGACAAGGATATTGCCAGCGATTGCCTGCTGACCACCAAATATTTTGACGCCGAGTCGCTTACTAGCCGACTCCCTTCCGTTCCTTGAACTACCGCCACCTTTTTTATGAGCCATAACTTAATATAGTTTTTTTAGTTTTTAGTTTCGGGTTTCCCTGACTGTCGGCTTATACTGCCAACTGCCGATTAACCTTATCCGTTGATGGATTCGATCTCAATTTTAGAGTAAAGCTGGCGATGGCCATTTTTTACCCTGTAACCTTTACGGCGTTTTTTCTTGAAAACGATCACCTTGTCACCTTTCAGGTGGTTAACGACTTTGGCAGTCACGGAAGCACCACTTACGTGAGGCTTGCCTACAGATACTGCGCCTTCGTTGTCAACGAGCAATACCTCGCCAAATTCAACGGTTTCGCCTTCGTCTTGTGGTAAACGATGAACATAAACTGATTGTCCTGCTTCCACTTTTACTTGTTGTCCTGCAATATTTACTATAGCGTACATGTCATTTCGAAAATTAGGACTGCAAAGATAGAGAAAGATGGAGGTTTTACAAACCGTTGTTTGCTATTTTTTATCTTCTTTTTCTTTGTCAGCTTTTTTTTCTGCTTTTTCAAAATCAAGCGAGGCCGAATTTATGCAATAACGCAAGCCTGTCGGCGGCGGCCCATCCGTAAAAACATGGCCCAAATGTGCATCACAACGCGCACAGAGGACTTCTGTACGCAGCATGCCAAAGGCACTATCTGTTTCCTCCTTTACATGGGAATCGTTTATTTTGGCATAATAACTTGGCCAGCCTGTACCCGACTTAAATTTAGTTTCCGAGCTGAAAAGGGGCAATTTACAGGCTGCACACACATAAACCCCCGTTTCTTTATGATCCCAAAGGTCACCTGAAAAGGCTCTTTCTGTGCCTTTTTCTCGCATCACATAGTACTCCATCTCGCTCATTTGAGCTTTCCACTCAGCTTCAGACTTTTCGATTCTGTCATTCAGGCTGAATGTCTCTTCTTGATTTGCCGCAGCGCCCTGAACCTGCGCCTTGTTTTGAGCGCATGCCGTCATCATGAGAGATAGCATGGCGGTGATAAAAATAATTTTCATGGTTTTTCTGTTTTGTATCGAAAAATGAAAACCGGAGTTATCACGAAAAGTTCACATTTCAGCCAATTAAAGCAGCAAGCCCAAAAGCCAGATTATCAGACCAATGACCAAAACCAGGACCCCAATATTGATGAGCAAACCGCCAAGACCTGCAAAACCCAGGATAGCAAGAAGAGCTCCTACCAGAATAACAGTGAGGGCAACCCTTACCGGACCCGCACCTTCGCCTGACTTTTTGTGGGTGAGTTTGTTATCGGCCATTTTGTTTTTTACAAAATTGATTTTTTTCTCCATGCGCCTCTTTTGCCGCTCATTCATTCCCTGAACCTTTTCTTTAAGTGTGCCAGATTCCTCCCATTCCACTTGGGAGGAGGCAGAATTCGACGAAGATAGGTTAGGACCTGCCCAGGCAAAGGAAATAGGGAGGAGCAAAATCATTGCAAATAGAAAGATTTGATTCTTCATGATGGCTTATGTTTTTGGGTTAAAAAAGTAATAGATAAGTCCTGACAGAGCCAGTAGACCCAATATAGCACTTATCAGAGGCAGATAGGAAATTCGCTGAAAGTTGTGAGTCGAAGCCTGCCTGAATGCCCGGTAGTAAAAGCTTCCCTCGCTGTTGGTGAGGATTTCAGGCAATTCTTTTCCACTTACGCTCAGCTTGAGTTTTTCTGATTCGAGCAAAACCTCCTTTCCCACGAGCGGATCAAAAAACAGGTACTGTATGGGCCCCAACTCAAAATTTCCGGGATATGCTGCCGTCAGCAGGTAGGTATATATGCGCTTTCCGGAAAGCAGACTGTCGCTAAAGCTAAATTGGTAATCGACAGATGGAGATTCATAGGTGAAGCCGGGATCTCGCTCGAATTGAGGTTCGGGCAAGGTGGAAAAATTGGCTTTTCCAAAAATGGTGACTTCCAGGCTGAAAGGTTCGCCCGTGGCGACCTTTTCCCGGGAAAGAGAAGCTTGTATCTGAAGTTGGCCCACGCCCAGGTCTGTTGACCTGGATGAAGGAGGTAAAGGGGTCACTATCAGTGATTTAGGCTTGGCTTTTATAAACATAGCCAGGGTCCGATAAGATTTGCCGAGCAGGATGTCGGAGGTAGAGGCTCCTTCTTTTTGCACCCGAAGTTCATAGCCCAGGTATTGGTCGCCAAAGGGGAAAATCCCACTTTCCAACGGAAAGAGCCATGTTTCGAACAGCGGAAGGGCGAAAAAGGGTTTTCCATTTCGCAGGATCTTATCCGCTTTAACGCTCTGTCTGGGTACCTTCTCCTCCCAAAAAGACTTTTTGGGAATCGCCTCCCGAAGCTTCGCTTTGGCGAAGTCTGACACCCGCACATTGCCGAGCTGAGCTTCCGGCACCATCAATACCATCTGTAAGCGAACTTGTTCGCCAATAAAAACGGTATCCCGCTCAAAAAGAACCTCCATGCTGATGTCCTTCGGGACAGCCACTGGGTCCTGTGAAGCAGGGGCCGGGCTCACATGCACAGTAAAAACAGGGCTTTCATATAGCTGCTGGTCGGCCAGCACTTTGAAAGAAGGAACCGGAAACCGGCCCGTATCCCGAGCGATATAGGCCTGTGAAAAAATCGTCAGGCTGCCGCCCTGTAAGTCCAGTTGTTGGGTATCTCCACTTTTTTTGAAATGCTGTAGGATGGGAAACAGGGGCCTAATTTGTTTGTAAAAGCCTTTTACTTCCACATGAACAAGCAATTCATCTCCCTGTTTCACTCTATCTTTGGAAAGATAAGCCCGTATGGGCTGTGCATGTGCAGACATCAGCCCAGAAATTATCAACAGAAAAAACAAGAATCGGCTCACAGAAGTTGACTTTGCGATCAAAGTACAAAAATTGTACTTGAGTTTAAATTTTGACTTTATTCCCACCATGAAAAAAATCGTCATAGCCATAACAGGTGCCAGCGGCAGCATATATGCCAAAAGATTGATGCACCAACTCCATCAGTTTGAGGGAGTGGAAGTGGGAGTTGTGTACTCCAAAAACGCGCCAGATGTCTGGCGGCATGAGTTGGGAGAGGAAATTCATTCGGATTTTCCGGTCTATGATAGAGGAGACTACCGCGCACCTTTTGCGTCAGGATCAGCCAAATATGAGCATATGGTGATCATTCCCTGCTCTATGGGCACGCTGGGGCGCATCGCTCATGGCATCTCTGATGACCTGACGAGCCGCGCAGCGGATGTGATTCTCAAGGAGCGCAGGCAGCTTATCTGCGTGATCCGTGATACGCCGCTCAATCTCATTCACATCGAGAATATGCGCAAAGTGACCCAGGCCGGCGGCATTATCCTGCCTGCTGCGCCTTCTTTCTACTCTTTACCTCAGACGATTGAGGAGGTCGTCGATACGGTCACCCACAGGGTGCTGGACTTAATAGGCCTGGACCCCAAGACCTTTCGCTGGGGGTAGGGCCCCCGCCAACCGAAATACTGGCAACTGTAAACTGCCTGCTAAAAACTTCTTCTTTTTTCCCGCAAATTCGTATTTTGGCCGCGTTTGTTTCCTTTATGTATAAAATCACAACATCCTTATGAAAAAATTTTGGCTTTCCGTTCTGATCCTAATTGCTTCTGTAACTGTAGCTCAAGCACAGCTAAAACCAGCCAAGGGCGATTTGGGACTGGGCTTTAACCTGCAAGGTTTGTCAAATCTCTCTTTGAACAACTTTTCAAAAGATGATTTTGGCGTTCCTCAGGTTCTGGTACGTTATTACCTGAGCCCTAAATATTCCCTTCGTGCACAGGTAGGTTTTTCTATGCAAAATGGCGAATCCGTTTACAGAAACTCTTTTGTAGATTCTCTTAGCGCTTCTCGTGCAACCCTCAAAGACAGCACGATCAAGACTTCGCATTCTTCAATGAATTTCAGCTTTTCCCCTGGTATCGAGTACCACCTCAAGTCCAACGCTGCGCGTTTGGATCCTTATGTAGGCGCTGTGATTCCTTTTTCTTTCAGTGGAGAAAGTGTTACCGAAGTGGACGAAAGAATCACTTTCTACGACTTCGCCAGTGAGAAAACCATCTTTGACAAAGATGTGACCAGCACCACCAATGAACCAGGAGCGATCCTGGTAGGCCTCAACCTGCTCGCAGGTTTCAACTTCTTCATCTCTGACAACATCGCCGTAGGCGCAGAGTACAGCCTTGGCTTTGGCATGACCAGCGTAGGTGGCGACGTCACCTTCAAGTCTGCCGGTAGCATACAGGCTACAGAAGACCCCACCAATATATTGAAGGTGGATCAAACCACAACTGTTGAGCTGAGCTCTTCTATCATGTCCGGTAGCCTTAGCTCCCGCGGTGGAATTAATATTTCTATTTTTTGGTAAAATTTAATTAGCAGATTAGCAGATAGGCAGATGAGCAAATTCTCTATAGCATCTGCAAATCTGCTAATTTGCTTATCTGCTAATTATCCCCATGAAAACCGACTTCATCCATTATACATCAGAAGACAACCTGCTGAGAATCAGTATGTACGGTGAGTTTGGCGACAGGCCTTGCCTGTTGTATGTGCATGGATTGAAGGGATTTAAAGATTGGGGATTTGTGCCTTATGCAGGCGAATATTTTGCCAAACGGGGCATGACTTTCATTGCCTTCAATTTTTCGCATAATGGAGTAGGGGAGGACCTGATGACTTTCACGGAGGAAGAAAAATTTTCCCGCAATACCTTCTCCCTGGAGGTCAGTGAAGTACGTGAGGTAGTGCGATTGATTATGCATACCGATTTTTTCGGTGATTACCTGGTCAGCCATGAGTTGGGGATCATCGGCCACAGCCGCGGAGGAGGGATAGCTTTATTGGCTGCCTCGCAGTCTCCTGATATAAAGGCTGCGGCTACCTGGGCGAGTGTATCTACTTTTGACCGCTGGGACAAAAAAACGCGGCAGGCCTGGAAGAAAAAAGGCTACCACGAAGTGGTCAACAGCCGCACCGGACAGGTGCTGCACATGGGCCTGGGGATGCTGGCAGATGTTGAAAAAAACAGCAAAAGTACCCTCAATGTCCTCGAAGCAGCCAAAAACCTGCAAAAACCTCTCTTGTTGCTACACGGCAGCGATGACGAAGCCGTGCCCTACTACGAAGTAGAGACCCTCAATATCTATGCTGATACTGCCCTGACACAGATGAAACTCATCCCCGGTTCAGGACATACTTTTGGGGCGAAGCACCCCTTTGAGGGCAGCAATCCTGCCCTGGAGCTCCTGTTGGGACATACGCTTGATTTTTTTCAGGCGGAGTTGCGGTAGCATATCCTTTTGAATTCTCAGTTTAACCTGACAACTTCCAAAGCAGGATAGAGAGCCGGTTTATGAATTCATGGACACCAAACGACAAGTCGAAGTTGGGTGTCCCGTTGATGAGGATCTCAAGGTTTATTGCTTTGTGCTCTGAATACTTGCCATAAAATTGATTTTTACGTAAAATCATATAGGATAAAAAAAACGGATTAATAACTATGGACAATTCCTTAATCATACCAATAGAAGTGTTGGAACAGGCAAAAATGACAGCTCAGGAGTTGGCAGTAGAAATTGCTGTGTATTTATATGAAAAAAAACGCCTAACGATGGGACAAGCAAAGCGGGTTGCAGGTTTAGGACAAATCGCTTTTCAACATGAATTGGCTAAAAGAGGGGTTTATATTCATTATAATTTAGCTGATTTTGAAAAAGACATAAAAAACTTAGGCATTCAACTTTAGAAAATGATCGTAGTTAGTGATACCTCGCCCATCTCCAATTTGATTCAAATTGGCAAGTTGGAACTCCTGGAACTGCTTTATAAAAAGGTTATTATTCCGTCAACTGTTTAAAATGAGTTGGCTTTTTTGGATTTTCAGGAAGAAAAGCTCAAATCAGAAAAATGGATTGTTGCTGAAAAAATCAGTAATCAAGTTCTTCTCGATGAATTGTCAACAAGGGTTGATTTAGGTGAAGCCGAAGCAATGGTTTTAGCAATTGAATTGCAGGCTGATTTATTGTTAATTGATGAACAAGCCGGTAGAAAGGTAGCAGAAGAGTTGGGTTTAACCATTACAGGAGTTTTAGGCATTTTATTAGTACAGGACAAAAAATGAAACCTATGAATGATGAACAATCCCAAAGTCCCGAAGGGACGTCATATTCCAGGATCGGGCAAAGCCCGATCATTCGATTAACACCAGGCATTAAAGCCCTGAAAGGGCGATATATTGGGTATGGCGTTTTAAGATATGTCGTCCTTTCAGGACTTCTATGGGAGTCGTTCACCTTCATGGGGCTTCGCCCCATGCTGAATATAGCGTCCCTTCGGGACTTTTGGAGGCTTGCCTGAAAAATTGTCCTGTACTGAAAGGCATTTTAATATTAGCAAAGCAGAAGGGATTGATAGACAAAGTAAAGCCGTTAATGGTGAAATTGAGGGATGATGCCCTTTTCAGAGTCCAGCCGGGCTTATTTGATACTATTTTAAAAATGGTGGGAGAAGCTGATGATTAAATTTTCTCATCCTACTAGACATTTTGCCTGGTTAGCCAACCTGAAGAGAAGATTTAGACAGGATAAACATGATTTTCAGGATTTACAAGAAAAACTAATGGCATCCTGTTAATCCTGAAAATCCTGTAATCCTGTCAAAAAAGGAGGTATGACAATTTTGTCTGGTAGTATAAAATTTTCTCTTCCAGGCTCTATACAACTTTTCTTATCTTCGCGACATGAATTTATTCAAACTGAGTTGGGCCAATTTGCGGGCCAAGCCGCTGTCTACTTTCCTGAGCTTATTGCTCCTGACGATGGGGGTAGGCATCATATCGCTGCTGCTTTTGCTGAATAAGCAAGTAGATGAGCAGTTCAAAAAGAACATCAGAGGCATTGACATGGTGGTGGGTGCCAAGGGCAGCCCATTGCAGCTGATTTTATCAGCTGTATACCATATCGACAACCCTACGGGTAATATCTCCAAAGCCGAAGCGGACCAATTGGCCCGCCATCCCCTGGTCAAAAAATCCATTCCCATGGCTTATGGCGACAACCTGAAAGGTTACCGCATCCTCGGGACTGACACCAGTTATGTGAGTCATTACAAAGGCGAAATCGCCTCTGGAAGACTTTGGGAAAAGACCATGGAAGCCACCATCGGTGCTACTGCCGCAGAGCGTCTGGGCCTGAAAATAGGCGACGCCTTTTACGGGGCCCATGGGCTGGACGCGGATAGCGACGATATTCACAAAAACAGGGAATATGTGGTCGTGGGCTTGTTGAAGCCAAGTGGGACGGTCCTGGATCAGCTGATTTTGACAGAGGTGTCAAGCCTTTGGGCGGTCCATGAGAAGCCAAAGGAGGAGGAAGAAGAGAAGCAGGAAGAGGGAGGCGAGACCAGGCCTGATGAGGAGATTACAGCTATGCTGATTAAGTTTCGCTCGCCTATGGGCATGGTGATGATGCCGCGCTATGTGAATGAAAATACCAATATGCAGGCAGCCATGCCTGCTTATGAGATGGCCCGCCTCAATGAAAATATGGGAGTAGGCATCACTTTGCTGCAAAGTATCGCTATTCTGATCATCATTATTTCGGGGATCAGTGTCTTTGTTTCCCTGTATAATTCTTTGAAAGACCGCAAATACGAGCTTGCGCTGATGCGTAGCATGGGCGCTTCTAGAAGAAAAGTCTTCTTTCTTATTATTATTGAAGGCCTCATTCTATCACTTATTGGTTTTATTCTTGGAATCATTCTAAGTAGGATCGCAGTATTGATTCTTGGGAATATGATGGAAAATAACTATCGTTATCAGTTTTCAATCTGGACTATTCACGAAACAACAATTGATCTGCTCTATTATATAAAAAAATGGTTTGGAGATCTGGGGTTTCTGGATTCGGATGATGGAGTAATTAAAGTTCCGACTGACTTTTTACTTCTTTTGGGAACGCTGTTTATTGGAATTCTTTCCGCAATAATTCCAGCAGTAGGCGCGGCAAAAACGGATATACATAAAACACTGTCTGATTCACATTAATGAGCTCATCCAAACGTTAATATAGGACATGAGATTATTTATAAGCCGGATCATGGGCATAGTATGCCTGCTAGGGTGCCTGGGCATGCAGGCGCGGGCGCAAGTCGCAGTCAATTGGGAACAATTGGGAGACATCAGCTTCGCTGTCAAAAACAGCCATTCTGATGACATGATATGGAACAAACCCAAGTTTGGAGATAGCCTGAAGGAGCTCGATGGAAAACAAATAAGAATATCGGGCTATATGTTGCCCTTAACCGTGGACAGAAAAGAATATATCCTTTCGCGCTATCACTTCTCCGAATGCTTTTTTTGTGGAAATGGAGGCCCTGAAACGGTCATGGAATTGAAACTGAAACAAGAAATTAAAAAAGTCGTTTTAGATCATCCGGTAGATTTTGTGGGGACATTTCGTCTAAACAAAACACCTTATGAGTTGGTCTTTGTGTTGGAAGAAGCGGTTTTGGTTAGGAAATGAGAGGATGAGGAGATGAGAGGATGAGCAGATTGGGGTTCCTTTTAACAGATTTTATGAGAAGCTTTTTCGTTATATTTTTTATTTTAGTTGGAGCTGTCCGGGTACAGGCTCAAGCTCCTATTTCGTGGAAAACATTAGAGGATGTAGAATTTGCTTATACCTTTGTGGAAGCAAAAAATGACTGGAAAAAAGCAGCTTCTTTTGGCGAAAAAGTAAAGGCTTTGGAGGGGAAAGAAATCGAAATGAAAGGCTATTTGCTGCCTTTGGACATAGAAGGGGGATTGGTCGTGCTTTCAGCCTTTCCTTTCAGCAGTTGTTTTTTTTGCGGAGGAGCGGGGCCGGAATCAGTGATAGAGCTACATTTTAAAAAATCAAAAATCAAATTCAAACCAGACGAATACGCAACCATATCAGGCATTTTTCGGTTAAATACCGATGAATTTGCCTTAAGCTATGTGCTTGAAAATGCGAAAAGAGTCGATTAATTTTACGCCATGCAATCCTTAAAATATATTATTCCCGTCATATTGGTGCTTGTGCTTATCAGCGTAGGCATGTATTTTTTTGGCGATCAGGTCGCCGCTTCCGGCCCGGACAATGATCTGGAAAATACAGCCATCGCTGTTTCGGAGGAAGATTCCCTCGCCCAGATTCCCCAAAACTACGTTCCCCAAAAATCCGAGGATGTACCAGGCTATTACGACATATCGTGGATAGATCTGGCCGATGTTAAGTTTGAACCTAAATATTATAAGGAAGCAAACCAAAACCTGCTGTTCCCCACTTTTGGCGTTCGCCCGCTGGCTTTGAAAGACAAGCCCATTGTCTTACCTGGCTATGTGCTTCCCACCGATGTCGAAAAGGGTATCTATGTGCTTTCTGCCTTTACCATGAGTTCCTGCTTTTTCTGTGGAGCCGCTGGCCCTGAGTCTGTGGTACAGCTCAAATTCAAGCCCGGGCACCGGGAATACAAAATGGACGAGTGGATCAAATTCAAAGGTACCCTCCGTCTGAATGATTCAGACATAGACCAGCTCAATTATATCATTGAGGATGCGGAAGAGGTGGAGGAGTGAGCAGATCGGACTATTTAGCCTTTCATTTTATTGAGTAACTCGATCAGGGTTTCTACTTCGTCGTCGGTGAGGCGGGAAGTATGCTCGTCTATGGTTTCAATTTTCTGGTGAATTTCTGCCAGAAGGGCTATGCCTTCAGGAGTAATCAATACCTCCGCTGCACGCTTGTCATGCTTGCAGGGCTGCTTTTTTACCAGATTTTTTTTTACAAGCCGATCTATCAGACGGGAAGTATCAGACATCTGATCACTCATGCAATCCCTGATTTGCATGATGCCTTGTGGGGTTCGGGGCTCCTCGCTGAGGATTTGAAGGATGTCCAGCTGCTTGGCGGTGATGTCATAGGGATCGAGGAAACTTTTGATTTGGCAATTGAGGCGGGAGGCTGCGCCAAGTAAGTAAAAGCGCAGTTTTTGGTGCGCTGAGACAAAAGTTTGGGTGGTGGTTTCGTTGAGGGATGCCATGTGGAAAGGGTAAAATTTCTGGATAGTACGGAAAAAAAGCCAAACTGATGTTTAAACAGTGGATTTTGTGCTTTATTGCATTTCAAATACAACTAGATGAAAAGCCCCTCTCTCAAGGGTACCAAAACGACCCTACTGCTCGGCAGCGCGCTTACAGTCATGTCAGCCGCGCTGATCGCACCCTCTCTGCCCCAGATGGCAGAGGCTTTTGGAGGGGATGAAAAAGCTACGCTTTTATCCAAAACCATCCTGACCGCCCCGGCGATCGTCATCGCCATTTTTTCGCCCTTTGCGGGCTGGATACTCGACCGCTTTGGCAGGATAAAGATTTTCTTTATCGCCCTCGTTTTGTATGCCCTGGCGGGCTCTGCGGGCCTGTATCTGGAATCACCCGACAGCTTTTTGCTGAGCCGGGGCTTCTTTGGCATCATGGTCGCCATCGTGATGACGGTGACTACCACCCTGGTGGGGGATTATTTTGTGGGGGAAGAAAGAAAGCAATTTGTCGGTTACCAAAGCGCTACCATGGCCTTTGGAGCAGGTGTGCTGGTGATGCTCGCTGGTTTTTTGGCGGACATCAATTGGCGTTTTCCCTTTGCGATTTATACGGCTTCGCTCATCGTGCTGGTTTTGGGGGTGAAATACCTGTGGGAACCGGAGATAGGGGGCAGTGGGGGAGTTGGCAGTGGGCAGTTGGCAGGGGGTGGGAAGGATGAAAAGACGCCATTTTGGCCTGTATTTATGGTTTATTTTGGGACTTTGGTGGGCTTGATTCTTTTTTACCTGATTCCTACGCAGTCTACTTTTTTGCTGAAAGAAATGGGCATTGAATCCAATCTGGTGGCAAGCGGCGGGCTGATCATCTCCACCGTTTTTGCAGCGGCAGTTGCGCTTTCCTATCCCCGCTTCAAGCGCCGCCTGCGCTACGCGCAGATTTACGCGCTTTGCTTCGCCCTCATCGCCATCGGATTCCTGCTGGTCTATACCAGCACTTCCGTCATCGGCGTGATCCTCGCCTTCGCCTTCGCCGGAGCAGGCTCCGGCTTCTTTATGCCCAACGCCAGCCTCAGCCTCATGGAGGTAGCACCCGAAAAGCAGCGCGGCCGCGTCATCGGCGGCATGGTCTCCGCCGCCTTTTTGGGACAGTTCCTGTCCCCGATCGTCTCCCAGCCCATCCTCAAAGCGACTTCGCTTTCGGAGCTGTTTCTCTGGGGAGCTGTGGCTTCCCTGCTGCTGGCGGGGGTGTTTCTTTTGATTCGATTGAAATGATTTGGCCGGATTGTATCCGGTTACGATGGCTAATGGCGCAAAAGAGCTTATCCTATAAGCTAATTTCGAAATAGTTCTTGTACTTGAACTCAAACTAAAACTCAAACTAATCTTACCCCCTCTACATCTTCTCCTCCACAAAAGCCAGAATCCTCGCTTTCACCTCTTCCGAGCGCGCCCGCAGCTCTGCGAGCTGCGTCTTCATCCTTTCAATATAGCCAGTATCCTTGATGCTGCCGAGGTTAATCCGCACATTGAGGGCTGCGCCCTCGATGGCTGTGTGCACACAAAGTGCGCCTACGGCTGCGTCTGTGATGGAGTTGGGGTTGCCTACCCGGGCCATGGCTTCTATTAGCGGATAGGCGCTAAAGGCGGTTTCCATGATTTGAAAGGGCACATTGGCGGCTTGCTGGTTGGCGGCTTCCATGGCCGCCTGGCGGGCCTCTTTTTCGGCATCGGTGCCTTTGGGCAGGCGGATGGCGGCGATGACGCCGTTGAAAGAGTCGGTGTCCTCATCAATCAGAGCGATGAGGTGATCTTTGATCTGCTGGCCTTTCAGGCCCCATTCGCTGAACTCATCCACCCGCGCGTCCCAGCCGCGCTTGTTGCCGGAGAGGTTGGCGACCATGGTGCCCAGAGAAGCGCCCAGGGCGCCTGTGAGCGCGGCGGCGGAGCCGCCGCCAGGAGCAGGGCTATCGCTGGCTAGCTGATCGTTAAACGCTTTCAGCGTCATGTCTGCAAGGCCGGGGGCCTTGTCGGCAGCGATGGCGTATTCGATGATCTTTTTCTGCGGATCAAATTCGCTCAACTCATCCAGCCCCAATGATTTGATGGCTATGTGGATCAATTCTTTTTCATTTACCCCCAAAGCCACGCCTTGCTGCTTCAGGTAAAACAAGCCTGCATCTACCATCGCTTTTTTGGGAATCAGACCAATCAATTCTGAGCCCGTTACGCGCAGGCCGCGCGCATTGGCAGATTTACGTGCTTCTTCGAAGACCACATGCACCGGCGTTTCGGTGATATTGGTCAGGTTGGCTGACACCTGGGCGATGCCGTATTCTTCTACATACCAGCCGATGGCTTTCACATATTTACAGGCACCAGCCTCACGCACGGGTTCGCCTGTGGCATCCAATACTTTTTTGCCCGTAGGCGTGCCGTCCTCTGTTTTTACACGGCCTTTTTCGCGTATGTCAAAGGCGACAGAATTGGCCCTGCGGGTGGATTGGCTGTTGAGGTTGATGTTGTAGGCGACGAGGAAGTCGCGCACACCGATGACGGTCTGGCCTGAAAAGGCATTGTATTTCTGTGGGCCGTAGTCCGGCTTCCACTCGTCTTTGTATATTTTTTCCGCAAAACCCTCATACTCCCCTGCGCGAATCACGGCCAGGTTGGTGCGTTGAGGGCTTTTAGCGGCTTTTTCATATAAATAAACAGGAATATTCAACTCTTCGCCTACACGTTGCGCAAGCCGGTTGGCATAGCCTATTGCTTCTTCATCAGACACATTGCTGATAGGAATCAGCGGACATACATCGGTCGCGCCCATGCGCGGATGCGTGCCATGCTGCTTGCGCATGTCGATCAGTTCGCCAGCTTTTTTGATGCCCTGAAGGGCAGCTTCAATCACCGCATCCGGCGATCCGACAAAAGTCACAACCGTGCGGTTGGTAGAGGCACCTGGATCAACATCCAGCAATTTGACGCCTTCTACGGCCTCGATAGCATCGGTGATTTGTTTTATCACGGCCATGTCGCGGCCTTCGCTGAAATTGGGAACACATTCTATAAGTTTCATGGGAGGAGAATTTGAAAATGAGGAAATTTGAGGATGAGAGAATGGAAGAGGGACACTGATTTTCACCGCTGAGACGGATTTACGCATGATGATAAAACAGTTCAATTCAGTCTCATCTGTGTATATCTGTGTCAACTCCTCATTGTCGAATCGCGCCGCAAAACTAGCTTTTTCAATGATAAAGCCGCAATTTTGCAGCATAAAATAAAAATTTTGGCCAGAGAAAAATCATTAGAAACAGACTATAGACGCACGCGCGGTGAGACCATAGAGATTGAAGGGGAGGAGCTTTTTGATCATTATACCCTCATGGCTACCAGTGGGCAAAAAGCTATGCGCGTGGACAAATTTCTGTGCAATCTGCTCCCGGGCATCACGCGCTCGCGCATCCAAAACGCCTCCAAAACAGGCTCTATCGCCGTTAATGGCATTCCTGTGAAGGTTTCCTATAAAGTAAAAGGCGGGGATGTGGTCAAATTGCTGTTGCCCTATCCGCCTCCGCCGGAGCTCGATGCGGAAGACATTCCGATAGATGTGCGCTATGAGGACGACGACATGATGCTCGTCTACAAAGATGCCGACATGGTCGTGCATCCCGGCGTGGGCAACCACACCGGCACCCTTGTCCATGCCCTGCTATGGCATGTGCAGCACAGCTCCCCGCTGCCCGAAGGCAGCGGCATTGAGGGCGAACTTCGCCCCGGTCTCGTGCATCGCCTCGACAAAAATACCACCGGTATCATGGTTGTCGCCAAGCATGAGCAGGCGCTGGCGCACCTGTCCCAGCAGTTTTTTGACCGGACGACCGATCGCCGCTACTGGGCCATCGTCTGGGGCGATGTGAAGGAAGATGAAGGCACCATCACCGGCCATACCGGCCGCAGCCTCAAAGACCGCAAGGTCTTTCGGGTATTTCCCGATGGCGATCATGGCAAGCATGCCGTGACACACTTTAGGGTGCTGGAGCGCTTTGGCATCGCTACCCTGGTAGAACTCAAACTCGAAACCGGGCGCACGCACCAGATCCGCGTGCACATGAAGTATCACGGGCATACGCTTTTTGGCGATACAGAATATGGCGGGGATAAAGTGCTCGCAGGCCTGAAAACCAGAAAGTACCAGCAATTTATCAAAAACTGCCTCGAACTGATGCCGGCACAGGCCCTTCACGCCAAGACCTTGTCTTTAGACCATCCCCGCACGGGCAAACGCATGGTTTTTGACAGCGAACCGCCGCCTAATTTTGTGGCGCTGATGGAGAAGTTGCGGAAATGGGGGGAATATAATTAGCAGATGAGCAAATCAATGTCATTAAGCTAAGAGATCACCATATCGGCGCGGATTACCCAAAAGCCAGCGCAAGAGCCACTGAATCGGGTTCAGCGCAGGCTACATCCGCGCCAGCTTTTCTTTGAAAAGCAAAAACAAGCTGCTTTTAGCAGCAAAAAATATTTACAAGCTGCTATAGCAGCAAAAAAACGAATTGCTGGAGCGGATTTCGGCATAAGGGTGGGCTCTTGTGCGTAATCCGCTCCAGAAGTTTCCTTAACTTAATGACATTGATGAGCAAATGTGCGGATTAGCAGATGATTAAGAATCTTTAGATCTGCTAATTCTTTTCATTTACTCATAGAGTAAAGCTTTTGGTATAGCTCATTTTGGGCGAGCAGTTCCTCATGCGTACCACGCGCCACAATCCGGCCCTCTTCGATAAGCATGATCATATCGGCGCCTACCACCGTCGAGAGCCGGTGAGCGATGACCACCGCTGTGCGGCCTTTCATCACCTTTTCGAGGGCTTCCTGCACGAGTCGTTCCGACTCGGTGTCGAGGTTGGAGGTGGCCTCATCGAGGATGAGGAGGGCGGGATCGCGAAATACCGCCCGCGCTATCGCGAGGCGTTGGCGCTGTCCACCGGACAGCATGGTGCCGCGCTCACCGATGACGGTTTGGTAGCCTTGCGGCAGGGCCGTGATGAAGTCGTGAGCATTGGCGATTTTCGCCGCTTCTACCACCTGATCCAGGTTGGGATTGGCTTCGCCATAGGCGATATTGGCGAGCACGCTGTCGTGGAAGAGCACCCCTTCCTGGGTGACATAGCCGACTTGTCGGCGCAGGTCTTTGATGCTGAGGTTTTGGGTGTCGATGCCATCGATGCGGATACTCCCCCGGTAGGGGTCGTAGAAGCGAGGGATCAGATCTACCAGGGTAGATTTTCCACCGCCCGAAGGGCCTACAATGGCCAGGGTCTGGCCTTTGGGTAATTCGAAGGAAATGTCCTTCAGGACATCCGTATTCTGGCCGTTGTTCGCGTAGCGAAACCATACCCCATCGAAGGCAAGGCCTTCTTTCATGGTGCTAAGGCTCTGAGCCTGAGGCTGATCTTGTATCGTTATGGCTTCATCAAGAAGCTTTTCGACCCGCTGAAAGGCTGCAATGCCTTTCTGGACCTTGGAAAGTGCCGTGGAGATATTGCGGATGGGATCGATGTATTGTGAAAAAAGCACGATGAACATGATGAACTGATCCGCCGTCAAATGGCCTTTGTCCCCCAAAATCAGCATGCCGCTATAAATGATGATGCAGGAAATCACCAAAACACTCAAAATCTCTGTCAGAGGAGATGCCAGGCTGCTTTGGCGACGCAGGCTGACCATGGTCTCATAATATTGTTGGTTTTGCTCCTCATGCTTTTTCTCTTCAAAACTTTCCTTCTGAAAAGCCTTCACAATTCGGATTCCGCTGATAAATTCATCCAGCACGGAGAGCAGATTGCCCAGGGCTTCCTGCCCTTTGTGGGCTTTTCTTTTGAGCTTTTTTGCAATAAAATTGATGAGAAAACCCGTGATGGGCAGGATAATCAGCGTGAAAAGCGTCAGTTGCCAGGAAATAAAAAGCATCGAAAGCAATACCAGCAGCATCACGACAGGATCGCGCAGCAGGCTGAAAAGCGTTCCAATCACGGCTTCCTGCACCACCTGCACATCGCTGATGACGAGGCTCATGATTTCCCCTTTTTTCTTTCGGGTATAAAAAGCCAGATCGAGCCGGGTCAAGTGGGCAAAAATATGGGTCCGCATCTGGCGGATAACGCCTTGCTCCAGCGGAGCGATAAAGTAGGCTGACAGGTAGCGAACGCTACTTTTTAGGATAAAAGCAACAAGCAAAAACAGGCAAAAGCCCAATAAAACCCGGAAAGCATCCGGCTGCTCCTGCATATAGCTATGCAATTCATAGTAGCCATGATCCTTCCAGCTGTCAGGACTTGTCCAGCTAAAGGCGCTTTCGGGCGCGGGAACTTCGGCATCCTGGTTAAAAAGAATGCGCAGAAAAGGAATGATGGAAAAAAGAGAGACCACATTCAGGATCGAATACAGCAATATAGCGAAGAGGGCTGCGCCTCCATAGCTATAAAAAGCTTTACCGTATGCTAATATTCGGAAATAGGTCTTCATTGATTAACTTTGACGAGGAAAGAGTTTCGAGTTTTGGGTTTTGAGTTTCGTGTCAATTCAGGAACCCGAAACCCCAAACTCAAAACCCGAAACAAATTTTAACAAATCTATATGTCAGAAAGCTTAATACAAAGGAAACTCGCGAACCTTATCCGAAAGGAAATCAGTGATACATTGGGAATGGGGCAAAATTTCCTGCCAGGGGGGATGATCACCATCAGTGTGGTGCGTGTCACGGGCGACCTCGGGCTCGCCAAAATATACGTCACGACCTTGCCTGACAGCAAGTTGGTGGAGACCGTTGAGAAACTCAACGAAGGGAACTGGGCTATCCGCAAGGCCCTTGCGGCCCGTATCCGCAACAAAGTGCGGAAGGTGCCCGAGATCCGCTTTCATGTGGACGATAGCTTTGAAGAAGCTAACAGGATTGAGCAATTGTTGAATTCTGTGAAAAAAGAGGAAGAGGAGGGGGAGGATTAGAGGATGTGGAGATTAGCGGATTTGCAGATTAAAACCACGAACTAACGAAGCTTCTTCATGAATTTCCCCTTTTTCATAGCCAGGCGCTACCTTTTTTCCCGAAAAAGCAGCAACGCCATCAACATCATCACCTCCATTTCTATGGTGGGAATCATGGTCGGTACAGCTGCGCTGGTGATCGTCTTGTCCGTATTTAATGGGCTTTCCAGCTTGCTGGAGGGGCTTTTTGCGGCGATTGATCCCGACCTGAAGGTCGTTGCAGCCAAAGGAAAATCCTTTGTGGAGCAGGAAGACCTGATCGCCCAATTGAAAAACCATCCGGATGTCGCCATCCTCACCCGTACGATCGAAGATCGTGTCGTCATGCAGTATTTTGACAAGCAGGTGGTAGCCACCATCAAAGGGGTGGAGGACAATTTTACCGAAGCAAATGAAATCGCCTCAGAGGGCTATGTGTGGGAAGGTGAATATTCTTTTGAGAAAAGAAATGGGATAGATCAGGGCGTTTTTGGGCAGGGGGTCGCGGCTCAATTGAGCCTCAATATCAATGACCATGTCAATCCCATCCAGATTCAAATATTGAATGATGAGGCCAATAATATGCTCGATCTGAGCAATGCCATCATCTATGAGTCCATTTTTCCGGCGGGCCTTTTTAGCGTGCAAAAAGAATACGATGACCGTTTTGTGCTGGTCAGCCTGGCTTTTGCCAGGGAGCTTTTTGGCTATAAGGACCGTGTCTCTTCCTATGAAATCGCGCTTCGCGATTTTGACAAGGTGGATGAAGTCAAAGCATCGCTGGAAGCGATTTTGGGACCAGAGTATATGGTCATCACCTGGTACGAGCAGCACCAAAGCCTCTACCGCGTCATGCGCAATGAAAAATACATTGGCTACCTCATCCTCACCCTGCTGCTCGCCATCGCTGCGATCAACATCGTCGGCAGCCTTTCTATGATCGTTTTGGAAAAAACCCGCGACATAGCCGTCCTCAAATCCATGGGCGCTACGACCCGCCTGATCCGCCGCATCTTCCTGATGGAAGGCGTTTTGGTGGGAGGAATAGGAGTCGTCGTCGGCATGATCATCGCCTACGGCTTTGGCATTTTGCAACAAAACTATGGCCTGCTCACCCTCTCTGGAGGCGAAAATTTCCGCATCAACGCTTTCCCCCTGGAAATGCGCTTCAATGATTTTTTGCTGATATTTTTGACCGTGACGGGACTTTCGCTGCTGGCTGCCATTTACCCTTCATTTAAGGCAGCCCAGGTCGAAGTGGTGGAGGGTTTGCGGAAATAAAAAAGGACGCAGATTTTTATGCAAGAATCTTACAAATACCGCGGCAAGCGCGCCAAACTGATCGACCATTTGCGCAGCAAAGGCATCACAGACGAAGCCGTGCTGGAAGCCATGCTCAAAATCCCCCGTCATGACTTCGTCGAAGGCGCTTTTCAGGATCAGGCTTATGAAGACAAGGCTTTGCCGATCCGTGCAGGGCAGACCATCAGTCAGCCTTTCACTGTGGCCTATCAGACCCAGATGATGGGGCTCTCACGGGGCATGAAAGTGCTGGAAATCGGAACCGGTTCCGGCTATCAGGCGGCTGTCTTGTGTGAAATGGGCATGAAGGTTTTTAGCATAGAACGCTCTCAGACGCTGCACGAAGAGGCCAAAGAATGCCTCACGGCCCTGGGCTACGAGCCCTACCTCAAATGCGGCGACGGCAGCCTCGGCTGGAAGCTTTACCAGCCTTTTCAACGCATACTCGTCACGGCTGCCAGCCCTGATATACCCGAACCCCTCAAGCAACAGCTTGATATCGGCGGCAAACTCATCATCCCCGTAGGGGGACGGGACTCGCAGCTCATGACGGTCGTCACCCGCAGCTCAGCCGATCGCTTTGAGGTGCAATCGTATCAGCGATTCAGCTTTGTGCCCCTGATAGGGGCTCATGGTTGGGAGGACTGATACAGGCCCATCAGTACCTTTTCAGGGGTAAAAGGCGCATCATAAGTGGATTCAAAATCGGGATTAAAAGCACGCAAAGCGCTTTCAATGGCAAAAAAGGCACCCATGCCATACATCAATGGCGGTTCGCCTACAGCTTTGGATTTGAGAATGGCCATCTCTGTGCCTTCCGTTTCGAATGCCTCGATGAGGATCTCGCCGGGGACAGCGTAGATGTCCGGGATTTTGTAGGTGGAAAGGGAATTGGAACGCAATTTCCCCGCCTGATCATAGCTCAACTCTTCCATCGTCATCCAGCCGATGCCCTGCACAAGCCCGCCTTCAATCTGGCCTGTATCTACTGCCGTATTCATGCTTTTGCCGAAGTCATGCACGATTTTGACGGAGTCAAATTCATAGGTGCCCCGGATGCAATCCAGCGTCACTTCAGTAAGCGCCAGCCCAAAAACATGGTAGGCAAAGGGGTGTCCCTTTTCGATGGTTTTATCAAAATGAATGATGGGCGTGGCATAATGGCCGTTTTCTGTCAGGGCGATACGCGCCAGAAAGGCCATGTCAACGAGCTGATCCCAGCTCATATCTGTTGCTTTTCCCTTTACCCAAATCCGCTCTTCTTTCAGGCTGATATCCGCTGAAGTCACGCCCCAATGCCTTGCTGCGCAATTTTTTAAGCGCTCCTGGAGCGCCTGACAAGCCTTTTGCAAGGCTTTGCCATTCAAATCCGAAGTGGCACTTGCGGCAGAGGGAGAAGTATTGGCGACACGGGTCGTATTGGTGGATTCGAGCTTGACGCGCGAAGGATTGAGCGAGAACATCTGCGCTGCGATTTGCAGCATTTTGGTATTTACGCCCTGGCCCATCTCCACAGCGCCTGTGCTGACGCCCACGCTTCCATCGCTGTAGATGTGGACGAGGGCCCTGGCCTGATTCATAGGCGTTTTGGTAAAGGAAATACCGAAGGTGACAGGCATAAGGGAAAATCCCTTTTTACGATCCTCATGCTGCGCATTGAATTCCTGAACACGCGCTTCGACAGCCTTCAAATCAAATTTTGCCTCCAGATCTTCCCAAATCTGACTCAATCCCACGCCATCGGCGATCTGCCCGTAGGGGAAGCTGTCGCCGTTTTTGAGCAGATTTTTCTTTTGCAAAATACATTTTTCAACCCCCAACTCCCGCGCAGCATGCGCCAGCGCAGCCTCTATCACAAACATGCCCTGCGGGCCGCCAAAGCCGCGAAAGGCGGTATTGGGCGGCAAATTCGTTTTGCAGCTGTAGGCTGTGACTTCGACATTCGGCACGAAGTAGGAGTTGGTGGCATGGAAGAGCGTGCGCTCCATGACCGCCGGCGAAAGGTCCGCCGATGCGCCTGCATTCTGGTGAAATGTCGCCTCATAGGCGATGATTTTCAGCTCCTCCGACAAACCGATTTTGTAATCGGAACTGTAAGGATGCCTTTTGCCCGTCATGCGCATATCATCCAGCCGATGCAAAACGACCTTGATGGGCTGATTCAGCACAAAAGCGCCCAAAGCCGCCATCACGCCCCAGGGCGTCGCCTGGTCTTCTTTCCCCCCAAAACCGCCTCCCAGCCGCACCACGTCTACTTCTATGCGATGCATGCCCACGCCCAAAACGCGAGCTGCCGTGCGCTGTACCTGCGTAGGGCCCTGGGTGGAGGAAGAAAGGCGAATGTGCCCATTTTCCATCGGAACGGCATAAGCGCCTTGCGTTTCTATGTAGAGATGCTCCTGCCCGTTGGTCTGGGCTGTGCCTTCGAATATATGGGCGCATTGCGCCCAGGCCGCTGCTGTATTTCCCAGACTGAAAGTTCTGGGAGGGATGATCAGCCGGCCTTTTGCGCGGGCTTCGCGCGGATCGGTGATGACTTCTTTTTCGGTGAATTTCATTTTCACCAGCTTGCGCGCCTCGAAGGCGATATGCTCTGATTCTGCAAGAATCAGGGCGATGGGCTGCCCCTGGAAGTGGACTTCCTTTTCGGCAAATAATTCTTCATCGGGGATGATGCCTCCGATTTGGTTTTCGCCGGGGATGTCTTCGTGGGTGAGGATATAGGCTACGCCATCCATGGCCAGCGCCTCGCTATAATCTATTGCTACCACCTCCCCATGCCCAATGGGCGAGTCGAGGACAGCGCCATAGAGCGTGCCCTGGAGGATGGGGATGTCGTCCAGGTAGATGGATTTGCCGGTGACGTGGGATGTGGAGTCTATGTTTTTCATTCTTTTATTTTGTTCCCGGGAAGAGGTGGACGCAGATAAACAAAACCAGCGTCTACTCTTCCTCCAAGAGCCCTTTCAAAGAAATCTCCCCTGGAAAAAGCCCAATGAAATGCGCATAAAATAACTGCCTCAACATCAGTCGCTTATATTCTTTTGTGCCACGCACATCGCTTATCGGGCTGATTTCAGCCTGGAGGACATCATTTGCGGATTGGATGGTTTTGGGGGAAAGCGGTTTTCCCTGAAGGAAAGCGCAGCTTTTGTGCAGGTAGGTAGGAATCGGCCCTATGCCTCCGGCAGAGATATGCGCTTGCTGGATGATGCCCTCCCGGAGGGTAATGAGTGCAGCGGTATTGACGCTGGCGATGTCCAGGTGTGTGCGTTTGCTGACTTTTTCGAAGTTGAAATGGCTGTTGGGAGAAGGGATATGGAAGGAAATTTCTGTAATGATTTCGCCTGCTTTTTTATCCAATTCTTTATAGCCCTTGTAAAAGTCTTTGAGGAAAATACTTCTGTTTTGCTTTTCCTCCGTCAAAGTGATTTTTGCATCCAACGCCAGGAAAAAAGCGGTCAAATCACCAATGGGAGAAGCATTAACGAAGTTGCCGGCAAGGGTCGAAATATTGCGAATGGGAGAGGAGGAGACCAGTTTGAGGTGGTCACCAAGTCTGGGGAAGTGTTTTTGAAAGATGTCAGAAGTCGCGATGTCGCTGACTGTGGTCCCGCCGCCAAGGCGGCAGAAGCCGCCTTCCATCCTGACATATCGCCATTCCGGGCGATCTGCCATGACCTCCAGCTCGCGATGCGCGAGTTCATCGTGCTTTTGCACGTAGAGGTCCGTGCCTCCGCCCAGGACGATGCCTGTCGGCTGTTTTTGCTTTCGGGGGCGGATCGCCTTCAGGCGATCAGGGATAAGCTGAAAATAGGTCGGAATAAAATTCCGTTCCACCAACCAATCCACAGGCTGCGCCACATCTTTTCCCGCTAAAGCTTCTGTTATCTTTTGCGCTGCCCGCCCGATGGCTTTATAGCCGGTACAGCGGCAGATATTTCCGTCAATCGCAGCGATCGCATGCTGAGGAGAGGGGGCAGTAGGCTGTAGGCAGTAGGCAGTGAGGGAGACGACAAATCCTACCGTGCAAAAGCCGCACTGCGTGCCGGATTCATCCACCATCGCCTGCTGAACAGGCGTCATGCCTTCCATATTCAACCCTTCTATGGTGACGACATGCCTGCCATGCACATTGCCAAGGGCTGTGAGGCAGGAGGTGACCTGCTCGTATTTCATCTGGCCATTTTGCCAGCTTCCGATCAGCACCGTACATGCGCCGCAATCGCCTTCCCGGCAACCGATTTTGGTTCCTGTCAACCGCTTTTCATAGCGCACAAAGTCCAGCAATAAAGCACCGCTGGGCTGATCTGTGGCGATCTTTCTGTCGTTGAGGATAAACTCAATCATCAGTAATCCATCTTTTGGGTACTGTCTTTCCATGCCTGAAAAGCCACCCAGGCTTCGTCGCGGAGCAGTTGTTCAGTGGGCAGTGTGCGGTGGGCGCTTGGCAGTTCTATCTCCTGGTAGATGAAGGCATCATCGAAGTTGATGGCGGCGGCGTCTTCTTTTGTATTGGCAAAATATATTTTGTCGGGTCGCGCCCAATAAATAGCGCCCAAACACATGGGACAGGGCTCACAGCTGCAATAAATTTCGCAACCTGCTAACTGAAAACTGCCCAGCCGTTGGCAGGCCCGGCGGATAGCGACGACTTCGGCGTGAGCCGTGGGGTCATTCGAAGTCGTGACTTCGTTTGCTCCGCTGGCGATGATCTCACCGTCTTTGACGATCACTGCACCGAAGGGTCCTCCTTTGCCGGATTGCACGTTTTCGAGGGAGAGGCGAATGGCTTCGCGCATGAATTTTTGTTGTTGCATGGAATCAATTTTTCGCTATTTCTCCAATTTAATAAACCGAAAGCGATTATTCCAACCGAATTCCAAGGGCTCCGCATCTACCTTATAAATCATTTCGTCTCCATCGCTCACATCTATGAAGGTGCCTGCGGCTGTTGGAACCATTCGATCCCGTTGTCCATTGTTGCGGTCATCTACGATTAGGCTATTGCCTTCGCGGAGGACAGTTACGATGTAATCTTCACCATTAACCTGCTCATCAAATCTGTATGTACCAGTCAGTTTTTCGAGATCATCTTCGCTTAATTCAATGGGTTCGATGGTTCTGGAACCACTGATTCCCCAACCGTAATATTGTGAGATGGAACGTAGGATTTCGTCACCTAACTTACCGCCATTATCGGCATTGGTCATGAGGATCACGGCATCGCCTTTATGGGCAAATGCCGTCATACGGTTGGTAAAGCCCGCATTTTTGCCGCCATGCTGAAATCTGAGGGAATCACCATTCCACTCCAGAGAAGGGCCCAGGCCCCAATCATTTTTGTGCTTCGTGAGCATTTGAGTGACAATTTCCGGAGAAAGAATGCCATCGGCTTTGCCAGCTACAATCTCTTGTATGGCCATACAATAGCTTGCCAGGTCTGTCGGCGTCGTCCACAAGCCAGCAGCTGCCTGCTCCGGATAATTGAGCCAAAGGCCCTCGTACAGATTTCCCTGCCGATCATAAGCGGCGCTTGCCTGAGCATGATCTTTTTCGGTTAGTGGCTGGTCGTAGGAACTATGGGTCATGCCCAATGGCTTTAGGATATGCTCCTTCATATAGGCTTCCAGTGGCATCCCACTGACATCTTCAACCACCTTTTCCATAATTGTATATCCACCACCTGAATAGCGCCAGATCGCGCCAGGGAAGGTGTCCAGCTCAATTTTGGGGGTATTGCCTTCTCCATTGAGCACTTGCTCTATTGTAGGGAAATTGTCTGTTTGCTGGTATCCGGGAAAACCATGCACGGTCATCCCGGCGGAGTGGGTAAGCAGGCTGCGCAGCGTCACTTTTTCATTGAGGGCAAATTTACTTTCAGGAATTTTCCAGCCTTTCAGGTAGGTATTCACATCGGTGTCGAGCTCCAGTTTTCCTTGCTGTACAAGCTTGAGCGCCGCCAAAGCGGCAATCGGTTTGCTGATCGATCCCGCCTGAAAAAGGGTATTTTCATCAACGGAGCTTCCGCTTTTTGTATTGGCCATGCCATATCCTTTTGCCCAGGCGATTTTGCCGTCTTTCACGACAGCGATGCTGACGCCCGGCACCTTGTGAAATTTCATCCGGTCGAGGATGTTGTAGGTTAAAGGCGTCTCGCCTTTTACCTGTATGGGGCCAATCAGGCCATTTTCGATGGCGTTTACTTCGGGCCTGCTTTCAGGCCCGGCGGCAGGGGGACCTGATTTACAGGCAAAAAAAAGGAGGCTAATCAAGAAGATGGAGAGGGTTGTGAGTTTCATATTTTCGGTTGAAGTTCAGTGAATTCATTCTCAAAATATAAAAATAAAGCTTAGGCGAGCTAAGCGGTGGACAAAGGAGGTGAACAAATCGATCAATTCACCAACACCTCATCCAAAAATACCCAACAGGGCGCGCCCGGAGCAGGATGCCAGGCAGGATTCTTCAAATTACTTTGGATATACACTTTTAGATAGCGGGCTTCGGTTTCCTCAAATGAAAGCAGAAAATTGCTGACTGTTGAAGGATGGGGCTCAGAGGCCGTTGGGATGTTTTTTATCGCTATTTTTTGATAAGAATGTCCATCTTTTGAAAGGGCGATGGCTATTTCTTTTGGGAAAAAAATATAGGAACCCACATCTTCCAGCGCTCCCACAGTCACACTGGAAATGCGTTGCATTTCCCCCAAATCCAGCGTCGCTGTCACATGCTGCCCCTGATAGCCGAGCCATCCCCCATCCGAAAACCGCTCTGACCCCTTGACAAAATCCGTCAAGGTTTTCGGGCCATCGGCCCTGTATTTTTCATCGGGTTTTGCGCTGAGTGTGATGTCCGCGATTTCATACTTTGTGCGGATGTAAACTTGCCGGGCGAGTTCGCTTGTCTGCCAGCCCGCCTTCTGGGCGATGGCCTTGATTTCGCAGGTTTGTCGGATGTAAAATGGCGCTGTATAGCGCGCTGAGCCCGTATCTGGCGGACTGCCGTCCAGGGTATAAAAAATCTGTACCCCTTTGAAATTCATCTTCAATTCCACCCTCAAAGAATCTTTGAAAAGTTCTTTTTCTTCCAAAAAAAGAGGCGGTTTCAACTGTGCTTCACCAAAGAGATCCGAATCAATCTGATGAGACAGCTCAAGCTGTGGATGCGCCTGGGCAAAGGCCTCTACGGCCTCCGAAGTCGTGTGGCTTTGCCACAGATAGACACGCTCCAGGGCGGTCATTTTTGCCAAAAAAGGAAGCGCCTGATCGCCCAAAGCTGTTCCATACAAATTGAGCGACTCAAGGTATTTCAAGCCTGTCAAATGCGATAAGGCATCAGCAGTGATGCGGGTCTGCTGCAACTCCAGCTTTTGGATGTGGGGGAAAGATTCGATCTCTTTTGCCAGCCCGTCATTCAGGTTGGAAAAGGAAAGATTCAATTTGATGATATGCTTGCGGATTTGCTTCAGCGCCTTGAGCTTTTGGAGAGTGATGGCGCTGTCATAAGCCAGGCTGGCTTCGAAGAGGATGCCTTCCTCATCCTGCGGATTGAGCAGGATGCCATGCTTGCGGATTTTCCGCAATTTTGCTGCCTCAACTGAGGCCAAATTTGCCGTAGGCCCTTTTTTGCCTTTTGCAAGATAGCCACCTAATATTCGCTCAACCGACTCGGTAAGCGTCATTTCCGCTACCTTTTGGTCTACTTTCCCTCCTTCAGCTATCCACCATTTCAGCAGGCTGATTTCATCATCTGTCAGTTGCGCTTTCCCTTTCGGAGGCATGTGCTTTTTCTCCGTTTTGGGCAGTTCAATGCGCGCTATGATCAGGCTTTGGTCGGGATCATGTACGTTAAATAAAGCGCCGCTTTTCCCTCCTTTTTGCATGCCTTCGATGGTGGTCAGCAGGAGCTCTCCTTTGAGCTTTTCGGGATTGTGGCAGGAGGTGCATTTTTGGGTAAAAATCGGTTGAATGACCTGCTCAAAGAGCTGTATCTCTTCTATTTTATCAGGGAGGGTGACTGCTTCGGTTTTTTCTGGAAAAAGGTAATCACTTCCATGCGTCAGGCTGCCTCCAAAGTGGCCGGTCAGAAACAGGAGCAGGATTGTCAGGATAAAAAGGGGCATATAGAGCCTGCGGCGGGAATTTGTGGCGCGAGACAGGAAACTTAAGACAGCCAGACAGGCTGTCAGGCTTATTCCGAACCAGAAATGAAGGTTTACCAATTGTTCATCATAGACTCCTTCCTTGGGGATGAGCCAGCCTGTCAGGACAGAAAGCATGGCGCTGAGTGTGGCGATAAGTAGACTGAAAGAGATGGCGGGTTTGAGAGAATGGTATTGGGGCTTTCGGCTGAATATTTCCAGCAGGAAAGCCAGCAGGAGGATGCCTATGGGCAGGTGGACCAACAGGGGATGGAAATGGGATAGAGTCAAAATCATTTGAGGATTACTTCATCTATAAACAGCCAGGGCCTATGCCCTGCGCCGGGATGCCAATCGGGTATCACATCTGCATTTGTGATGCGAATGCGCAGGCTTTGCGTTTCGATTTCATCGAGGCTGACATGCAAATATGCCAATCTTTTGGCTTCTGCAAGCTGTGGGATCGGCCATTGCGAAAGAACGCTACCATCCTGTGATATAACTTCCATTTTTTCAGGTAAAAAAATCCAGGATCCATGATCCTGCAGGGTGCTCAGGCTGAGCTGGCTCAGCTTCTGCGGTTTTTCGAATTCAAGCTGAATTTCCACCACTTTTTCGTCAAATCCCATCCAGGCTTTTTCCCTGAAATTTAAGCTTCCTTTTTGCAGGTCAAATAGCGAAGAGGCTCCGCCGCCCGGATAGCTATCGCTGGGTTCCTGCAAGAGGCTAATGGCTTTTACCTTCTCCAACCTTTTTACCTGAAGGAAGTCAATTTCAACCATTTCACTGGCTTGTAAGTGGGGATGAAAGCTGATGGCTTTCAGGTGGATGCTTTGGGTAAAACATTGTTTTCCTGTAAAAATGGCTGATTTTCTGGAAGGCATATTCCCGTCCGTCGTGAAGTGAATATGGCTGTTGGGATAGCCCGGCGCAAAGGAAAGGCAGAACGAATCCTCGAAGAGGGTGCTGCTGTATTGAGGTATAGGGGCTGAGAGCCGGATATCATTTTCCTGGCTAAATGTTTTGTTTGTAGAACAGCCCCAAAGGGCTACGATTGAGCATACAGCCAGGGCGATTTTTTGTAAAAATAAAATGCTGCTATGGCCCCTGTGTTTCGCTTTCATATCCGGATCAATTTAAAAGGATACAGATGCCCTGCATTCCACTGCGCAACATATAGATTTTCATCTTCATCTATGCAGACATCATGCGGGTGCTTGAAGAGCTGGAGTTGCTGGTACATGGGCGACAAGTTGCCCTGATGATAAATAGGTTGATTGCCTCCGGGAGCGGAGATGAGGCGGTTATTTTTGTCCAAAATAGAGATGAAGCCCGTGTTTTCGGCACCATCGCCCGACCAGATGGTTGCCAGGTAGACATGCTCCCCTTTGATGACCGGGCGGCAGATGTAAGCGCCTGGCAGGTCGATATTTGCGAGCCATTTTCCTTCAGGAGAAAAGCGTTTGAGCTTGTTTTGCTGCCGCGCTGTGATCAGCAATTCAGGCTTTCCTGAACGTGTATCTATGCAAATGCCATGGGCATTTTCGAATTTGTCCTCTTCTATTCCCTTACCGCCAAAGGCGTTCAGCAACTCGCCCCTGGCGTTGTAATGCAGGATGCATTGCTGCCCATAGCCATCGGCTATGTAGATGTCGCCGTTGGCGGCGATGGCGGTCTCGGTAGGGAGATATTGCGAGGCGTCCTCATAGGCATCCACCTCCGCCGGATACGGCAAAACCATCAGCACCCGACCATCAATGGTCGTTTTGATGACTTCGTGCCGCTCGGTATCGGTGATATAGAGCATGTCTTCCCCGCCTTCATTCATAAGCGTAAGGCCGTGAGCACCAGGATATTCCGTGCCCCAGCTTTGCAGCAATTTTCCTTTTTTGCTGTAAATAATGATGTTATTCCGGATGTGATTGGTCAGGAGGACGATGCGTCCCTGGCTGTCTACAGCCATCTCATGGCAGTCTTTGACGGGAACCCGTCCGGGATCTAGCCTTCCCCAATGTACGTCCACCTTATAGCGGTGGCTGCCATGTCCCACGATCAAATCCCTGGATTGGGAATCCAGCATATTCATGCCACCCGCTCCAAAGGAAGCGGCTATCATTCCTTTTGAGAGGGTTTCCAGGAAATGTCTTCTTTTCATTTTGTGGTGTTATGCCTTCAACCTGATCTTCATGATACCTTCCATCTACCTCTATGGCCAACATGATTTCATGGCAATAAAATGAACCATCGGCACCTGCCGGTGAAACTGGGCTCCGAGCTTAGGTTTTCTGATTTTTTCCCAAAGTAATTCTTCTTGCGGGGTCGGATTATTTCTAAGCTCCCTTGCAAAGTGTCTTAGTTTTGGATCATAGGGTATGATGGGATTTCTCATGGGTTAAATTAAGGAATTTTTGGAGTTTTAACACCCCCGTCCAAGACGCCCCTCCAGGGGCTGACGTGAAACATGGGAAAATTTTATTTTCCTTCATCTCCGTCAGCTCCCCTCCAGGGGAGCGTCCAGGACGAGGGGTGTTTCATATCCTGAGCCAGGGGCTACCGTATCACCCCCCCTCACGTACAAAAAATATCCCAGAGAAATCACAAGAAAGGGAGATGCCGCCAGAAGCAGCCCAATTACCCAGCCATACAATCCCCAGTAGGTGACAAGCTTGATGCGATTCTCATTTTGTGGATCATATATTAATTCTGTCATTTCTCCTACCTTCCAGCTGGGCGGGCGGGAAGCGGAGTTGCTGGTATGTCTTCTTGTCTCCCCTTCGAGGGTTTTGTATTCAAAAACGGGCTTATAGGTGTCTCCCTCGCTATCATATACCGTGATCAGTTGTACCACGGTTGCAGGGACTTTGGCCCCTACGAGCAGTAGATTTTGGGTTTTCTTGTATTGCCAGAAAGCCAAACCCGCGAGGATTATGCCGGCAAGGAGCAGGAACGTATAAAGGGTCATCGCTTTGGGATTATCTACTTTGTATTTCACTTAAGAAATATATAAAAAATGTAGCTTATCTCCTGCGTGTGGAGGCTCCTCGGGGGTTAAATTTTACAACTTCCATCCCGGTATGACGGGCGATCTCTTCGGCTATGCCCAGAGCCTTTTCGTAGGTGCTGCAATCCTGGATCAATTTTTTGGTAAGGTGGCTTTTGCTCAACATATACACCTCGTATGCCTCATAGCTTCCGCCTATGCTGAAAGGCAAAAAGCCGATGAAAGTGCCCCCTTTTCTATAGGTCATGCGGAGGACAGAAAGCTGGGGAAATTTAGATTGAGGGTACTTTTTTCCCAGTTTCAAAACGCCCAATATCAGGGTATAAGGCTTGACCGTGTGTTTTTCCAGGTCAAATTTGACCCCATCAAAATTCATCAGCATGGCAATTCCTGCCAGGATGAAAGCTCCAAAGACGATGTCTTTGGTAAAGTACAGCCTCAATCCCCCCAAAAGGATGAAAATAATACCAAGGCTGGACCAGCCCTGCAAGAAAGTGAAGCCGGTGACGAAGTTTAAGGTTCTGGGTTTCATGGGAATGGGGTTTATGGTTTTGGCGGAGGGATTTTGACGCTGATCACACGGGTTTTTATGATTGAAGATGTCGGATTCTGTGTAAATCATTTAACCAGGCCTACATTCTTATCATAACAAACTGTGACATCTGCGTCTATTCTTTCTCTCAATGGGTATTCGCAGAGGATTGAGGAAAAGATTTGGGCTTTCGACGACTTAGGAGGAAAGATCGACGAACTTTCAGGTAAATCCATCACTCCCCCCCACTTACAATCCGCTCGCCAAGCACCCAATTCATCGCAAAGCTTACGCCCACGAGCAGCATGAGAAATACCCAGAAGCTGTCAAAGCCAAAGTAAGCCGCAAAGCTCAGGCCCAAAGTCGGGCCGACGATATTGGTCACAGACCAGATCATCCAGTAGAGCGACATATAGTCGCCTCTGCGCTGTGGCGGAGCCATGTGCAGGGGAATCGCGCCATTGAATGGCAGCACAAATATTTCACCCACTGAAAAGAGAAAATAGGCGATAAAACACCATATCAGGGCCGAGGGCATGATAAAGGGCAGGTAGGTGATGCCCATAAAAAACAGCCCCAGCAGCAAGGCCTGCCTGATTCGGCCCTTTTTTTCTACATAATCAACAATCGGCATTTCAAATAATACAATCAAAAAACTGCTCATCGCCAGCAGGATGCCGATGTATCGCTCGTCATATCCCCATTCCTTTTTGAGGAAAACGGGCACCGTGTGAAATAGCTGAACAAAGGCGATGCCCATCAGAAATGTGCCCAGGATGAAGAGCAAATAGTTGTTGTTTTTGTAGGGGGAAAGGCTTTTGCCATTCTGAACAGCAGGCTGCTTGGCAGCTTCTGCCACTTTGCGTTTCTGCCAGCTGCCGGCGACGAAGAGCAAAAAAATGGCGGCAGCCACGCATGTCAGGCCGTCTATCCAGAAGATCCATTTGTAGCCCAGGCCGATGGCCACAAAGCCGCCGATGGCGGGGGAGGCGCTCATGCCCAGGTTGATCGCCAGGCGGATCAGGGCCATGCTGCGCCCTGTCTGTTCTTTGGGTACATAGTCGCCGATGGCGGCGCTCATCGCGGGGCGATAGGCCTCGCCAAAAAAGGAGGTCAGGATGATAAGGACGCCAAATTCATTGAAGGTGCCTGCAAATTGCAGGCTGATAAGCAAAGCTCCGCTTACAAAGAGGCTGATGAGCATCACCTTTACCGGACCGATGCGGTCCGCGAGTTTGCCGCCCCAAAATGTGCCCCCCAGGGCACCTATGCCAAAGCCGCCCATCAGGAAGCCTGCTTCCTTGAGGGAGTAACCCAGCTCCGTAGTCAGATAAACTGTCAAAAAGGGGATCACCATGGTCCCCATGCGGTTGATAAAGGAGAATATGGAGAGGGCCCATACCTCCTTTGCATGGCCCGAGTAGGCCGCCTTGTAAAGGCGGAGAAGTTCCATTACCGAATCAAGGTAACTGTTCCCTGTAGGTGCACAGGACGGCCATTTAAGCCTACTCCATGTACCACAAAAACATAAACCCCTTCGGGTACATCCTGCTCCTGGAAGGTGCCATCCCAGCCTTCTTCCCGATCATTGCTCTCAAAAATTTTGTAACCCCAGCGTGTGAATATTCTCAGGTTATAGCTTTCCAGATAGGCCCCTTTGACCAGGAAAACTTCATTGATGCCATCCTGATTGGGGGTAAATGCATTGGGGGCAAAGAGCTGCGGCTGGATCGTGACGCAAGCCTCATTGGAGAGGCTGATGGTGTCGTTGCCGATATTTTCAAAGGCGCGGATGCGGTAGCAATAATCCCCTTGCTGGATCTCTGTCCGGCGATCCTGATAAGAAGTATCCGTCCCCATAATCCTGTCTACGATGACAAATGCTGCCGCCGCATCATCATACACTTCGATCTGATAATCGGATACACCGCTCGCCCATCCTTTATAGGACGACCAGTCCAGGAAGACCGTGCCTTGCTTGCGCTCGGCCGTCAGGTGAATGCTGCTGCCAGGCAGTCCGTAGGCTGTACGGTCACCACAACTATCAATCAAAAAGGCCCGGTAATTATAAGGTTGAAGCGCAACAAAGACATTTTCATCCCTGAAACTGTTGCTGGCCGGAAGGGGAATTCGGTCAAGGGTCCGGTAGCCGTTTCCATCATTTCGTTCCAGTACCAATTCTTTCGCACGCTCAAGCGCTATGTTTTGCCATTCTATAAGCACGCGCTCATTGTCTTCTACAGTTGCTCTCACGAGGTCCTGAACCACCGATGGTGCCTGATGGATAGGAGCATTTTTGCTGATATTTGAATAGGATGATAAGGCCTCATTTCGCTTGATCGCCTCGATGCGATAGGTGACTTCTTCATAGCAGAACATATCTGTGTCCACAAAGAAGAAGGTCTGTGGACCTACGGTCTGGATGAGTTTGGCGCTCCCCAGGCTATAATTTTGAACCCGATAAATGTTGTAAGAACCGACGTCAAAGCCTACATAGGGCGTCCAATCCAGCTGTATGCTTTCCGCCAGGGAAGTTGTGCTGAGCAGGATGCTGCAGTGTGTTGTGCTGGAATTTAAGTCTGAAGCATTTTCACAATAATTGACCACCACCAATTTATAGCAATAACTCTGTTGCTGGGTATTGAGGCCAGATTCAAGGTAGTTTGTCAAAAAACGATTGGGAGTAGAGAAAACCAGCCCCCAGTTTCCGTTGGGGTCTTCACGGTACAGTTCGTATCTGCCAAAATCTTTGTTGACGTCAACAAATACTTCCCATTCGATGCGCACATCGCTGTCACTTGTGACTGTCACCCGGCGGATTACCGGCGGTAGGGGTTTTTTATCCTCAAGTACCTTAATGAGTTTTTCCTTTTTCACACTGTCCTTACATCCGAATGCATCGCTCACTACCAACTGTACACTGTACAAGCCGGGATTGAGATAGCTATGCTGCGGATTGGCACCCACGCCTGTGGCCAGGTCCCCAAAATCCCAACGCCAGTTGACAAGGCTGGTATCTGAAAGCGATATATCGCTGAAGTTGACCAGCAGGGGAGGGCAACCTTCGAGAGGCAAAGCCGTGAAATCAGCCTTGGGGTGGTTTAGGTGAATATATGCGGCTTTCGTCAGGCTGTCCATACAGCCTCGGCTGTCCGTCACCACCAATTTGACATCATAGATGCCATCCCGGGCATAATTATGCATCGGGTCTTGCAGGCTCGATGAGCCGCCATCGCCAAAATTCCAGCGCCAGTGGGTGCCTGATCGCACACGATCTGCAAACTGCAAAGTCACAGGTGCACAGCCAAAGCTGTCTGGCAGAACCCCGAAGTCTACCTTCGGTAGGGGAAGCACATGGATCAGGCTGTCGGTTTCATTGGTACAACCAAACTGATCCGTCAGCCGCAGGCTGACAATATAAAACCCTGAGACAGGGTAGGAAAATTGGGTATTTGGAGTGGCCGAAGTACCACCCGCATAGCCTGACTGCCACAGCCAGGTGCTGATGGGAGCATTGGTAGAAGGCGAATTGTCCTGCAGGAGAAGGTTAAAAGGCTGACAGCCAGCAGTGTCTGAAAGCGTCATCGCTACTTTTGGCAAGTCCCGAACGATCAGGTAGGCGGGCCTTACCAGCGAATCCACACAACCGTCCAGCGTGGTTATCACCAGGGTTACCTGGTAGGAATCCGGCCGTGCATAGTAATGCGATGGGTTTTGCAAGGCAGAGGTCTGCCCATCCCCAAACTTCCAAAGCCAGCTTTGGATGCCCCCAATGCTGGAGGTGTTATCGTTAAATTGTACAGTGCCACTTTCGCAAAGCGAAGTCAGGTTGGCCGAAAAGGCTACCTGTGGTAGAGGATAGATGATGATGCTATCAGCTGGGATAACCGGGTATTTACATCCTTTGCCATCATCCAGAATCAGGATGGGTTTATATACCCCGGACGAAGTATAGGTATGGGCAAAATTGATCAGTTTGGGCATACCCTGCTCCAGGGCGCCATCTCCCAGGTCACATACACTGCTCACGGTATTGGAGTCCACTACAGAAAAGGAGACAACGGTTCCCGGGCAGCCAGTCAAAGGGCTGAATGTGAGGGTCCCATCAGGCCCCAGAACGGTAATATAGTCTATCAGGACTGCGCTATCTACGCAGCCAGTACTGGAAATCGCTTTTAGCTTCACAGTATAAACCCCCGGGTTGGTGTAGAGATTCGAAGGATTTTGGGCAATGGATGTATTGCCATCCCCGAAGTCCCATTCCCAACGCACAAAGTTATGGGGGGAATGGGAAATGCCGCTAAAGTTGACGAGAAGAGGGGGACAGCTAGCAAAGGTGGTATTTGCACCGATCGAAATGGCAGGATCTGCAATGACTATTTGTTTGGACGCAACTTTTGTACAACCGATAGAATCGACAACTAACAGACCTGCGTTATAGGTGCCATTGGTGGTATAATTGTGGGTGAGCACGGGTTGGGTTGAGTTGGTGTTATCTCCAAAGTCCCAGTTTGTTGCAAGCAGAGACTGACCACGGGAAGTAGATTGAAAAAAGAGAGGCTGGCCAATACAGCTCACAGAGTCATCCACAGTGAAACTGGCAATGGGGTTATTGACATAGACATAATTGGTTCGTGTAAGCGAATCGGTACAACCCAAAGTGTCTGTCACCACCAACTTTGTGGTGAAATGACCCTGGCTAAAGGCATTATTAGGTAGCTGCACATTGCTGAAAGTGCCATCTCCCAAATCCCAATCCCAGATCGATACAGGGAGCAGGGAGTGGGTGCCATTTATCCATGCGGGCGCATAAGGCTCACAGCCATTGGTGTCCTGGGCAGCGAAAAAAACCACGGGTTTATAGGCTGCTACCCGCAGGGTCGTATCCAATCGGCATCCAATGCTGTTCCATACACTCAACTTCGGTCTGAAAATACCCGGTCGGGTATAGGTATGCGGAACATTAAATTGGTTGGTGACACCCCCATCTCCAAAAGTCCACAACTGGGTTGTGGCATAATTGGAGCCTCCCGTGAAACTTGCGGCATGAGGCACACAGCCATAGGTGGTGTCTACCCCTCCCCAGATGTCTATCAGTTCGATCTGTATCAGGTTCTCAAAAGTGTCCCTGCAGCCCGTGAGGGTATCGTGGGCAAACATCTGTAGCAGGTAATTTCCCGTTTGATTGTAGGTGAAAACAGGGTTAAGGGCATTGGAAGTATCCGCAGGATTACCCGTTCCAAAGTCCCAATGCCATACATGGCCTCCCAAAGAAAGATTCAGAAAGTTGGTGACAAAAGGGGTGTCACATCCCCGGAAACTGCCCGCCACATAGGCGATTACAGGTTTGATATAGACAGCGCTATCTACCCTCAGGGTGTCTTTGCAGCCATTATCAGACACGATAAGTGTTACCCGGAAGTAGCCTGTATCTGTATATTGATGCACCGGACTCGGTAGATTGGAGGCCTGTCCATCTCCAAAATCCCATATCCATCGGTCTACTATTCCTATAGATGAATCTCTAAAGCGGGAGATATCCCATCCACAATAGATGGAATCTTTGGGGGTAAAGTTGGCAACAACAGTATCCCCGACAGCGATATAATTGGTTTTTATTACTGAATCCACACAGCCTGCGGCATTGGTAATCACCAACTTGACCGTGTATTTTCCCCTCGTATTATAGGTATTTCCAGGTTGAGCTAAATTTGAGGTAGCGCCATTTCCAAAAGTCCAGGCATAACTGGTAATAGGCGAAAGAGTATTGCTGCTCAGGTTGAAAAAGGCCACATTCAATGGCTGGCAACCCTCTCTGGGCGAGGCACTAAATTCAGCATTCAGGCCACCGATGATCACCATAGAAGGTATAGATACACTGTCAGCGCATCCATTGGGTGTCACTACTTTCAATTGAACAGAGAAGAATCCTGCCGTAGTATAGGTATGCGAAGGATTTGTGGCATTGGAAGTGCTTCCATCTCCAAAATTCCAGGTGTAAACAGACCCTGGCGGAGCATTGGCCACCGCAGAGGAAAAATTGGCTGTGAGCGGTGGAGTACAGGCGAAATTATTGGGGGTGGAAATGGCTATGGTAGGTTTGGGATCAATCGTTACAGAAACGGATCCATTAACAGTACAATTATTCGGATAAGTAAGGGTAAGCCTGATGGTAAAGGTGCCTGCTGTTGGGAAAACAACCGTAGGATTGCAGAGGCTGCTTGTCCCTCCGGGGCCCAGGTTCCAACTGACATTCGAAGCGACACTTGACCCACAGAAAAACTGGATGGATTCGCCCACACATGCCCGTGTTTTGGATGCCTGCACCTGTACGCTTGTCTGGCCTACCTGTACCAGGTTGGGCAAAGTAAGGGTATCTGAACACCCATTGGGGTCGGTAACGATATGTGTGATGGTATAGACCCCAGGATTTGTAAAGGTAAAAGAGGGGTTGACCTGGGATGAAGAACCAGCTCCGAATAACCATTGATGTGTACCATTGGTGGTGCCTGTAGAGGTGAATTGCACGTTCAGCGGTGGATTACAGCCAAAGACATTGTTGAAGGAAAATGCCGCACTCGGTTTATCTACGCGGATATAGGTGCCTCTTCTAAATACATCAGAGCAGCCATTTACATCAGTTACCTGAAGGGAAACATTAAAAATGCCTCCACTGGCATATGTATGCGAAGGGTTTTGCTGGGTACTTATCTGCCCATCCCCAAAGTTCCATAACCAGGAGACAATGTTGCCGCTTCCAGCAGTAGAGTTATCCGTGAAGTTGATGGGAGTTCCCCAACACACCTGGCGGACATTTGAGCTAAAATTCGCTGTAGGCGAGGCAAAGACATTGATGTAAGCGGGTCGGGTAATAACGATGGGCGGACCCGAAGGGAAGGTAGCCGTAAAGCTAACCGTGTAGCTCCCCGGTTGAGAATAAATTTTTCCTGGATTGGGTAGGGTGGAGTTTGTATTATCTCCAAAATCCCAGTAATAACTACTGGCGCCAGGCGCTGTAGAGGTGAAATTTACCAAAAGTGGCGCACAACCAGAGGTCGTATCCACACTGAAATTTGCCTGGGCACCCGCAAATAGGGGCAAGACAAAAATCAGCAGCGATGTTAATAATCGAGCAGCATGAGCAATCATAACCCTAAAACTAATGAAATAGTAACTTCTTATCTTGATATAGTGTGTTCAATGGGCAAGATTTGCCTCTGTATGGAAAAATGATAGGTTTTGGTGGGAAATAATGGGACAGGCTTAACGGGAAAAATGCCTTATATTTGGCCCAATGAATGAAATGAAGAAAACCATACGCCTTTTCATGGGCTTCCTGTTGGGAGCTACGATGTTTTTCTCCGCTTGTGAGCTGATCAATCCCGAGGAAGCGCTTCCCGCTTACCTAAAGGTGGAAAGCCCCCTGGTACGAGTGGATCCCGGACGGAATTATGCCGTGGACGCCGGAGTCAAAGACATCTGGCTTTCTCGTAATGACGATAATATCGGCATCTATCCTGTCCCTTCGGTCATCCCTTTTATCCCGGAGGCTGAAAATAAGTTTACCATCAATGGGGGGATATTTCTCTCCGGATTCAGTTCCTTTCGGGAGCCTTATCCTTTTTGGAGAGCGGTGCAATTTGAGGCCACACCCAAAGGATTGGACACAATTGTCATTCGCCCGGTATTTGAATACTTTCCCCTGGATAGCAGTTTGGTCTTTAAATATGAGGAAAAATTTGAAGGAGCCTCTTTCCTTTTGCTGAGTGCGCTTAGCGGAAATGCCGATGAAGTGCGGTTGGAGAGAAGCACAGAAGGCTTTGATGGAAATGGTGGGATTCTCCATTTCAACCATATCGCAAAAGAAATGGAACTGGTTTCCAATGACTGGTTTTTGCTCCCGCAAAAAGGAAATAACCGCATTTTCCTGGAAGTCACCTACAAAAACAATATCGGGTTTACTGTGGGCCTGGACTACCGCAATTCCGTTGATTTTGGCAGACTGGGTGGTAATGTGTTCGTTAATTCAAAAGGTGAATGGAATACCGTTTATTACGATTTCAATGACGAGGTGAGAGGGCTCCCTGCCGAAATGGAATTTCGGCTATTTTTCCGCGCCACAGGCAGCGGAGATGTCAGCTTCATCACCCTCGATAATATCCGACTCGTTCACTTTGTGGAATAAACAATGAATGTAGAAGGAAGCATATCAGGCCGCAGGCGAAAGATTCGTGCCAAGGCACGCTCCAACTGGCTTTGGAGCCAGCAGCGCAAAAGAGCAAAAATTTTGCTCTACCTGAGCAGCGACTGGGTCATATCCATCATTGTTTGGCTGGCCTTTGTATTGATAAGGCGAGAAGTCATCGAATGGCGTGAACCGCATTTGGAGCCCCAGCAATTTCTCAATGCAGGCGTAATAGGCATCTATTGGATCATCGTCTATGCCATTTCCGGTTCCTACCGGAAGCCCTTCAGGCGATCCCGCCTGCAGGAAGTCCTGCAGACCTTTCGCACCACCCTGATCGGCGTGCTGATCATCTTTTTTACCATCTTCCTTGATGATGCCGCCGATATCCCCAACTACAGCCAGCATCATTACCATTGGACCCTGAGTACCTATATGGCTCTGCAATTTTTTGCTATTGCCATTGTCCGTTTTATCATCACGACCAACACCCAGGTTCGTATCCGCAACCGGAAAATCGGTTTTCCTACCCTGATCGTAGGCTGCGGGCCTCAGGCCTTCAATATTTACGAAGAGTTGCATTCTATGCGCCGCTCTTTGGGCTATGATTTTAAAGGCTTTGTCAGCCTGGAAGACCACAAAGAGAACCTCTTTCTTGGCAAGCTCAAGCACTTTGGTTCTACCCAAAAACTCTTCGACATCATCCTCAACCGCCATATAGAAGAAGTCATCATCGCCCTGGAAAAAGGCGAATCGGATCAAATTGGATCCATTATCGAAATTTGTGAGCAAACCAATACCCACATCAAGGTAGTGCCTGATGTCTATGACTATATCGTCGGTAGTGTGAAAGTCTCGCACATCCTGGGTGCGCCCCTGATTGAAGTTTTTCCGCAAATCATGAAATCCTGGGAAGTGGTTGCCAAACGTCTGTTTGACCTCGCTTTTTCCATTTTTGCCTTGATCATACTGGGGCCTATATATGGTATTCTTACGCTCTGTATCAAGCTTGACTCCAAAGGCCCCGTCTTATACAAACAAGAGCGTATTGGCAAAGGCGGCAAGCCTTTTTACATCTTCAAATTTCGCTCTATGTATGTAGATGCGGAAAAGATGGGCCCCCAGCTCTCCAGCAAAGACGACCCGCGCATCACCAAAGTGGGGAAAATCCTGCGCAAGCTGCGCCTGGATGAGTTGCCGCAATTCTGGAATGTCCTCATAGGGGACATGAGCATTGTCGGGCCGCGCCCGGAGCGCAAGCACTTTATAGACCAGATCGTCAAAAGGGCGCCTCATTATCGCCATCTCCACAAAATCAAGCCCGGTATCACTTCCTGGGGGCAGGTCAAATATGGCTATGCCGAAAATGTGGACCAGATGATCCGCAGGTTACAATTTGATATATTGTACCTGGAGAATATGTCCTTTTCACTGGATCTCAGGATAATCCTGTATACGGTTATTGTGATGTTGGAGGGAAGGGGGAAATAGTGGGCAGTATTTAGTTGTCCAACAACTCCCGCAAGCGATTTTCTACAATCTTGGTCTTATTCATCTTGCGAAATTCCAGCCCCCGGCGGACATCTTCGAGCTCAGCTTCGAGCGCCCGTAGTTCAGCTTCTTTTTTGCTGACATTGATTTCAAATAAATCCTCCAGGGCTGTCATCAGATCTCTTCTTATTTGGGTTTTTTGCTCAGAACTGGCCTGCTCGTACATGCTGACGAGCTTGGACACTTCAGCCTCTTTTTCTTTGCTCAATTTTTCATAATTGACAAAAGTATTGCCAGAGCTTTCGTCTACTCCAACAACGCGCTGAAAGGGTCGGCTATCTTGCCCATTTTGAGGGGGTTGCCCCTGTGCGGATAGGTTCAGGAGCAAGCAAGTGAAGAGGATAGGTATAATCTGGTAAATTTGGTTCACGATTCTCGGTTTGTGGCTACTGGATTGAAAATGGCGTTTAAAGGAAAACGCTCAAATTTCATACCTATTGTTAGGGAAGGAGAGAATAGTTTTGAGTTTCGGGTTATGAGTTTCGGGTTTCGGGTTATGAGTTTCGGGTTTAGAGTTCTGAATTGCCACCCGAAACCCGAAACCCGAAACCCGAAACCCGAAACCCGAAACTTCCTATTCCTTCAAACCCGGCTCTCTTTCCAGGAACTCATTATACAGTCGAATCTGACGGCTGTCAAGCGGAACCATATAGCCATCTATAAAGAGGTATTTGATTTGGGTTGCTGGCTCAAAGGGGTCTCCCGTGCAGACAAAAAGCGTAGCATTTTTGCCTTTTTCGAGGGAGCCGAGCTGCTCGCTGAGGCCGAAAATTTCGGCGGGATTGATAGTGACAGCCCTGAGGGCGGCTTCTCTTCCCATGCCATAGGCCGCAGCAAATCCTGCATTGAAAGGCAGGTTGCGGGCATTTTCGGTCTCATTGGTGCGGAGGGCGACCTTGACGCCTGCCTGTGCCATGAGGCCGGCATTGGCATAAGGACGATCATAGCGATCTGAATCGCGGTTGGGTGTCCGCAGGACCGGACCTGTCACTACGGGAATATTGGCCGCCGCCAACTGATCCGCTACGCGCCAGCCCTCGGCTACGCCGGTAAATATGGCTTTCAGCCCTTTATCCGTCACCCACTTGATCGCCAATTCTATGTCTTTCGACTCATTGACTTCGATCATCAGGGGAATTTTTCCCTGTACTGCAGCAGCCAGAGCTGCCATCTCTGGATTGAAAGTAGGGGAGGCGGCCTTGCCGTCCAGGTGAGCCTGGGCGATTTTTCCATAGAGCTCTGCCTCATCCCATAGATCGTTGAGCTTCTTCAAAGCCTTATCCATGTCCTTTTTGCGGTCTTCTTCGGAGCGATTGTCACGCCTGCCTCTGCTGCGGGCAGAAGGAAAATTCATCACAAGGGCTTCAAAGCCTGCATACATCTGCGCAGGCGTATAGCCATGCAGGTTGATCAAAGCGGCTGTGCCGGGAAATAATCCGCCAGTAGGGGAGGTGATGACCGTGGTCACGCCATTGGTGCGGGTGACGGGTATGATCACGCTATTGGGATTGACGGCTGTCAAAGCCTTAACATGGGGGGTGATATCACCCAGCTCATTGGCGTCCTGGGTGAGGTCTATAGAACCTACCTCTGATAAGCCGACCTGTGTGCCGCCATCTATCATGCCTGGATATATGCTAAGGCCCTTACAGTCAATAACTTCCATGTCATCGGGTATGGCTATGTTTTCCCCCAGATCGACAATTTTCCCTTTGCGGATAAGCAGGCTGCCCTGAATCTGTCCCTGGGTTACGGTCTCTATCGTGGCATTTGTCAGGGCAAAGTTGCCTGACCGGCTTTTGGCTACTTCCTGAGCCGACAGGCTGAGGCTAAATAGCAATATGAGTATGAATATGTTGATTTTCATGTGTTTATGCGTATTAATTTCCCAACAAAAACAATTGCTCCAGCACGCCTTCCATGCAAGCTTCATGGCTTTGGCGGCTACCTCCTATGCTTTCCTGGAAAGCGGGGATGGCTTCTTCAGGATTGATATCCACGCGCATATCGCTGGGGTCTTTTTTGACATCAAAGCGGACGATCCCGTCCACGATGGTCATCTGAGGCACGGCATATATGGAGAGGGGGTGCGCGCTGAAAATGGCTATATCAGCCTCTTTTCCCTTTTCGAGAGAACCTACCCTTTTGTCAATGCCCAATTGGATGGCAGGATTGAGGGTGATCATGGCAAGTGCCTCATTTTCACTGAGTTGGCCGTATCTGCGGGTTTTGGCCGCTTCGTGATATAGGTGGCGATTCAATTCGGGTGAATCAGAATTGATGGAAGTCACGACGCCATTTTTGGCGAGGATGGTGGCATTGTAGGCCGTTGAATAATATACTTCAAATTTATAGGCCCACCAGTCGGAAAAAACCGAAGCCGTAGCGCCAAAAGCCGCCAGTTCAGGGGCTACTTTGAAGCCTTCATTGACATGCTGAAAGCAGATTTTTTGCACCCCAAAATCCTTGCAGACATCCATCAGCATCAGGATTTCATCTGCGCGATAGGAATGACAATGGATAAGGATCTTTCCCCTGAGTATGCCTGCGAGGGTTTCGAGGCGGATGTTATAGGCAGGCGCCGGCGTAAATTCAGCTTTCGTTTTGCTGCCTCCGCTTTGGCTGGTCCTGTATTTTTGCCAGGCCTCATCATAGGCCTTCGCCTCAGCAAAAGCCCTGCGAAAGAGCGCCTCCACGCCCATGCGGGTACGTGGCTGAACGCCATTTCCGATCCCATGCACGCGCATGGGATTTTCGCCCAGGGCAAATTTGATGGTGCGGGGTGCGCCTTCCATGCGCATCTGCCCGGGGTCCATCAGGCCCCAACGGTGCTTGATCGTCTCGCATTGCCCGCCAATGGCATTGGCGGAGCCGTGCATCACATGGGAGGTGGTCACACCACCCGCCAAAGCGCGATAAATCGCGATGTCGTACGGATCGAGGGCGTCGCCCACCCATACCTCAGCCGTCACCGGGCTGGTGGATTCATTGGTCGCGGAAATGCCGATATGGCTATGCGCATCTATGATGCCCGGCATCACATACATGCCTGTGGCATCCACTTCCCGCACGCCTTCAGGCGTTTTGAGGTTTTTGCCGATCTGCGCGATTTTTCCATCGCGGATCAGCACATCCGTATTTTGCAGATCACCCTGGGTGATCGTCAATACGGTTCCATTTTTGATGAGTAAATCACCCGTCGGCACCTGGGCCAACATACTGCCTATCAGGCAGATATATATTAAAAAGCTTATATATTTTTTCATAATAAATAATATTTTCCACCATCTACTAATCCTCAAATCTACTTATCTGCAAATCTGCTCATCTACTAATCTGCTCATCCCCCCATCAATCCGGCTTTCCCGTTCGCTCCCCTTCCATCGGAAAAGAGCCAAATTGGCCCGCCGTAAGTTCGCCTTCGAAGCTATCGCCTTCGATCTCTACTTCCACCGTGATGTTAAAGGTCTGTCCGCCTCCGTCGATGGAATAGCTGAAGGAAAGGACATTTCCATCCATCACAACATTTTCAATATCCAGGCTGCCGCCTCCCTGTGTGCTGGAGATCGTTCCGCTATAATTGCCAGGTTCACCTGTGATGATCAGGGTGCCTTCTGTTTCCCGGCCGGGAATATTGGCGAAATAGCTCCATGTGCCTGCTGCCTTGACAGCTTCTCCCGATCCGCCGGATCCTTTTTTGCGTTCTTTGATATCGTATTCGTACAATTTTCCATCTACCACTACATAGCGGACCTGTGCCTTTTCTTCCAGCAATTTTTTATTCATCACCACCATATTGGCGATTTTGCCTTTTTCGATGGTGCCGAGCATGGCGTCAACGCCTAAGAGTTTGGCGGGATTTGTGGTGAGGGCAGCCAGGAGGTCTTTTTCTGAAAGGCCTGCTTTGTGCATACGCTGAAGGTTGGCGGAGAAATCCCTGGATTTCATGTCAAGGGTTGAAAAGGAAAAAGGAATGCCTGCTGCTGCGACTGCTGCTGCCTGCCCTTCGTGTTTTTTCAAGGCTTCAGCCTGCCTTTTGTACATTTCGGCATTTTCTTTCGCTAAGATCAGTGCCGTGCCTTCCAATTTTTCATCCACCACTATTTCCTTTTTGCTGTTGTCTTTGGGTAAATCCAAAGTCAGGCAAACAGACAAAGCATGTTTTTGAATAGCTGGCAGCAGGTCCTGGGCTGTTTTTAGTTCCACCAAAACCAGGGGGAATCCGAGGTCTTTTTGCAGGGTGATAGCGCGGTAGGCGTCCAGGCTGCTTTCTGTATGGAAAAAGATGGCTTGTTGCTTATTGATGACGGGAAAAAAGGCGCGCAGCACGGGATCATAATTGGGGCGTTGCATGCCTGCCGGACGGGCGGCATAAGCCGCCTCATGCTGCCGGGCAAGCTCGGCCTGCCGGTACAGCTCGCGAAACTTCGCCATGATGGCGATCACGGTAGCCGGATAGACCCGGTTTGCACCTGCAAACTGCGCATATTGCGCGCTTTGGTCCTTGAGCAGCATATCATTTGCTGCCTCTCCCCCCAGCAAAATGATGGCTCCCGAGCCAGGCAGCATGCGGCCCTGGGGCACGATATGGGCGGCTGTAAAGCCGAGTTGGCGCATTTCTTCGATAGATTTATCCTCCGGATCCAGCATGTCTTTTACAGCCCGGTCGGGCTGTATGCCTGCCCGCTCATTGGGCGGGTTGGCGGGATTGATGCTGGGGCCTCTTTGAGGGCCGCGTGCGTTGCCCTGGGCATTGCTGCCATTTTGCTCTTCTTTTTCTTTAGGGACGCCTGTATGTGACAAGGCTTCGATAAAGCCGGCATACATAAAGAGGGAATCAGCCTCGATCACCCTTGCGTCAGCAGGGATGGGCACATCTTTTCCAACGTTGGTGATCAGGCCATCACGGACGATCACCGTGGCTTTTTCGATCATTTGACCGGGAGCTGTGATGACATTCACCTGGGTGAAAGCCAGTACCCGCGTCACCGGAGCGAGCTCTGCTGCGTTTTGTGCAAAAATACCCCCAGGCATCGACAGCCATAAGGATACAAGCGTGGCAACCAGCAGGATTCTGGATAAGCTTTTGGTTAACATGAGATAAAGTATTTTTATCTTAAAATGAATAAAAAAACAGACATAACATTGAAATTACAGAAGGCTTGAAATTGTTCATGAAAAGCGAAAGGTAATTTTTTATTTCCTAACTTTATGCCCTTCTAAATCACTTTTTAATCTTTCGTTAAATGACAAACGATCAGATACTTACGCCCGATTCACTTGAATTTTTGGAAAAGTATATCAATAACGCCTCTCCTACCGGATTTGAATCAAGCGGCCAAAAACTTTGGCTGGAATATATCAGGCCTTATATAGACAGCTACGAGGTGGACACCTATGGCAGTGTGGCCGCTGTAATCAATCCTGGGGCAGCATACAAAGTGGTGATAGAAGCACATGCAGACGAAATCTCCTGGTTTGTGCATTATATCACGGATGACGGCATGATTTATCTGGTTCGAAATGGCGGTTCTGACCACCAGATAGCTCCTTCCAAGCGCGTCTTTATCCATACTGACAATGGCCCTATAAAGGCCCTTTTTGGCTGGCCAGCCATCCATACCCGCAGGGGAAAAAACAAAGAGCAGGCTCCCAATACCACCAATATTTTCCTGGATTGCGGATGCAAAAACAAGAAAGAAGTAGAAGATCTCGGCATCCATGTCGGATGCGTGGTGACCTATGAAGATGAGTTCATGATCCTCAATGATCGCTACTTCGTGGGCCGTGCCCTCGACAACCGCATAGGCGGTTATATGATCGCGCAGGTTGCGCGCATGTTGAAGGAGCAGGGCAAGCAATTGCCTTATGCGCTCTATCTTGTGAACTCCGTTCAGGAGGAGGTAGGCTTGCGCGGGGCGCACATGATCGCCCACCGCATCCAGCCGGATGTAGCCATCGTCACCGATGTGACGCATGACACCACCACCCCCATGATCGATAAGATCGAGCAGGGACACTGCGCCGCAGGCGACGGACCTTCCCTTACCTATGCACCCGCAGTGCAAAACAACCTGCTCAAGCTGATCATCGAGACAGCCAAGTCCAACGACATCCCCTTCCAGCGGGAGGCGGCCTCCCGTGCCACAGGCACGGATACGGATGCTTTCGCATACTCCAACCGAGGCGTAGCCTCGGCGCTGATCTCTCTCCCCCTGCGCTATATGCACACGACTGTGGAGATGACGCACAAAGACGATGTCGCCAATGTGGTAAAGCTGATTTACCAAACACTCCTCAAGATTGAGGATGGACATGATTTCAGGTATTTGAAGTAATTCAAACGGCAAAAAAGGTTTTTGGCGATGATTCGAATTGTATGTATAGGACTGCTCAGCGCCATTTTCCTGAACGCCTGCGTTCATGATCCTGTCCTGCCACCCCAACCCATTAAAAAATGGGAGTACCTTTTTCTGGCGCATAGCCGGCACAATAACCAAAACCTCCAGCGGGTAGATTCGCTGGTCGAAAAAATCCCTTTTGAGCGCTTTGATGCGCTTTTGCTGGGCGGTGACCTGACCGCCAACTCCAGCAGGGAAGATTCTACCATGCAGTATCTGGATGGTATTTTTGACCTTTCCAGCCCGCATACCCTGCTTGCGCAGGGCAATCATGATGTTGACAACATCAGCCGCCTGGCGGCTTATACCCAAAAGGCTAGCTTTTATACCCATCACCAGAACGACATCACCTTTGTGGTGCTGGACACCCAACTGGATACCTGCAGTATCCGGGATGCACAACTGGAGATGTTGCAAAACATCGCTGATACGCTCACTGAATCTGACCAATTGGTCATCATTCACCACAAGCTGTTGTGGATGCCCGATCATCCGGAACTCAGGCCCCAAATCGGGCAGGTTTCCAATGCCGGTTTTTGTCCCTATGAGTTTTGTCTTTTTGAAAATAACTTCTGGCAGGATGTGCATCCTTTGTTGAGCCAGGTCCAGGCCCGTGGCAAGCAGGTGATCCTGATTGGAGGAGATTTGGGTTTTCAGGCAAAATACTTTGAATACATAACGCCTGAGGGCATTTACCTGCTGGGTTCAGGGCTGAACCAGGGAGATGCTGACAATGAGGTCCTCATCTTTACGAAAGATAGCGAGACGAAAGCCCTGAGCTGGGAGCGGGTGCTTTTAGAGGGATGGCTGGGCAGTGGATAGTTGACTGCCTACTGCCTCCTGCCTACTGCCTCCTGCCTACTGCCTACTGCCTCCTGCCTACTGCCTACTGCCTACTGCCTACTGCCTCCAACAACTCCTGAATAAAGCCTGCTGCTGTTTGCTGGTGATAAGTTGGCCTGGCGAGCACTTCTTCCTGCAGATTTATCAGCACTATATGCGGGAATGCTCCCTGTGGATTGAATCGTTCGGCTAAAGCTTCATTGTGCTTTTTTTGTGCGTCACTGAGGAAATTCTTTTTCCTGGCAGGAAAATCGAGGTAAAGGATCACCCATTCTTTTTGGGCATAAGCCTGAAAGCTTTCATCCAGCAAAACCTGCTCTTTAAACTGCATGCAGGGCCGGCACCAGTCAGAACCCGCAAAAACCATCAAGATCGGCAATTCCTGCTCTGAAGCCTGTTGTTTGGCTGAATCAAGATCTGTGAAGAAGCTTTTGCCTGGATCCTGGGCAGAGCCTGAAACAATAAGAAGGAAGGAAAAAAGTAATAGAGAGAGCCTTTTCATGGAAATTGTATTTTCTTTGGGAGGCGGAAGAGAGGCAAGAGGCGGGAAGCGAGATCAGAGATTGGAAGAACGAAAAACGAAGAACGAAAATTTTGAAACGATCTTATCTTATACAAAGTGGCCTGTTTTTGTTGACTGTATTTACTACTCTGGTAGTGGGGGCGGAGTTGACTACGGGGAAAGTCTTTTTTGATCTGGGGGGCGTAGACAGCGCCCATTTGCTTGGGTGGGGGGATCTGAAGGAAGGCATGGCCTATTCCTTTGCTTTTTTGCTTTTTTTGACCTGCCATGAGTTTGGCCATTATTTCACAGCGGTTTACCACAAAGTGAAATCGTCCCTGCCTTATTATATCCCTGTCTATGTGCCTTTTATGCTCAATATCGGCTCCCTGGGGGCGGTCATCCGCCTGAAACAAATCCCGGAGAGCACCCGCAAATACTTTGACATCGGTATAGCCGGTCCTTTGGCGGGCTTTGTGGTGTCTGTTTTTTTGTTGGTCTATGGCTTTCAAAGCCTGCCGGATCAGTCGGATTATGTGCTGAATATTCACCCTGAATACGAACTGTATTTTGGCGGCTTGCCTACTGAAGCAGAGCAGGAGGCCTTTATTTTGGAAAAAAAGGGCTTTGATTTTCTTTCCCCAGAAGAAAAAAACACGCTGCTGACGGAAGAAGAATTCAATTCCACCCGGAATCCGGCTGAGCGTGAAGCCCTCCAGCGGGAGGCCTATGTGCCAGCGACCATCCACATCGGCAGCAGCCTGCTCTACGAGCTGCTCAAATGGCTGGCTGCGCCAGATCCGGCCCAGGTGCCTGATGGCTTCGAGATGATCCATTATCCATGGCTCTTTGTGGGCTTTATCACGCTGTTTTTTACAGCGCTCAACCTCCTGCCCATCGGGCAGCTGGATGGAGGCCATATCGTATATGGCATGTTTGGCCGGGCAACTGCGGGCACCGTTGCCCGGGTGACGGTGCTGGCGCTGCTCTTCTTTGGCGGGACAGGCATGATGGACTTCCGGCGACCGGATGATTTTTACACCTACCTGGGAGTAGGCTTGTATGCCGCTTTTTTGGTGTATGTCCTTCACCGTCTGTTTTTCAAAGGAAAAATCAAAAAGCTTATCATCGCTGTGGTGGGCATCATGCTGGCGCAGGCAGCGATCAAATATTTTGTAACAGACCTCCAACCCAGCCTTATCTGGCTGATTTATGCCTTTCTGGCGGTTCGGTTTATAGGGGTGGATCACCCCCGGGCACTCTATGAGCATCGCGTCAATCGGCCGCGGCAGATCCTGGGATGGGTGGCCATAGCCATTTTTATCCTTTGCTTTACGCCCTTTCCGGTGGATGTAGTCGGTGGATAAAAGCTGCTTTTAGCCCGTATCTTTCGTTTTCTTTCTGACTTAGGCAAAAACAGTTTCAACCCTTCTCGCAGACAGCCTCATCCTGCTCTGCCTGAGCTAATTGCTTAAGTATTATGAGAATTTTTAGCCTCCTTCTTTCCTTCATCCTTTCTTTCCTTTTTTCCCTTCCCCTTTTTTCACAAACTGTCACGACCCTCACGGGCCATATCTCCGCCAGCGGTGGGGTAAATGTCGATAAGGCCGGTCAGGTCTATGTAGCAGATTATGGGGTGGCATTGAACAATTCCAATGGCAGCCAGGTGCTGAAGTTGAATCCTGCCTCAGGCAACCTGAGCATATTTGCCCGAGGGCTTTCGGGTGCCTCCGGCAATGATTTTGATTCCAAAGGGAATCTTTTCCAATCCAATATCGCTGCTGGTACGATCAGCAAAATCAGCCCTTCAGGGGTGGTGACGACTTTCACTTCTGTGGGAATCTCTGGCCCTGTGGGCATTGTGATAGACGAAGGCGATACGCTTTACGTCTGCAATTGTGGCAACAATAGCTTGCGCAAAGTATGGCCCAGCGGGCAGTCCGTGCCTTTCTCAGCGAGTACGCTGCTGAGCTGCCCCAATGGCATCACCCGCGATCCGCAGGGCAATCTCTATGTCGCCAATTTTAACAATGGCGATGTGCTGAAAGTGACGCCAGACAAGCAGGTAAGCCGCCTGGCTGTAATCCCTGGCAACAGGAATGGGCATTTGACTTACTCTCCGGAAGGTTATCTGCTCGTAGCCAGCCATGGTTCCCACAGCATCTACAAAGTCAGCCTTTCAGGCGATGTCAGCCTGCTGGCAGGCACAGGGGTGCGCGGTATAGATGACGGGCCTGCCTTGCAGGCTACCTTTTCTGCCCCCAATGGCATAGCCACCAGCGCCACAGGTGATACCGCCTATGTCAATTGTACCATTCCCACTGTGGGCTATCCGCCTACCCTGAATCCATCGGTCCTCAGGATGATCACGGGCTTGCGCAGCCCCAATGGGCTGGAGGATTTGGATAAAGCCTTATCCCTCAGGATCGGGCCCATCCCGGCTAAAGGAAAGCTTGGCATTTCCCTGAAAGTGGAAAATCCACAGATTTTGTCCATCAAACTTTTTGGCGCTGACGGTAAACAGATACAAATCTGGCAACCGGCTATCAAAGCTTTTCAGGAAGAAAAAATCAGCCTTTCCCTGCCAGATATGGCTCCTGGAAGCTATCAGTTGAGCATCAGTGGGGACAGCTTTTCCGTCACGCGCATGATCAGTATCTGGTAGGCTGGCGATTATCCACAGCACGTTGAAAAGTTGGTGAAAATATGAAGCGGGAAAGGGGGAATTTTGGGAAACCTATAAACCCATATCCCCCGAACTATTAATTTTCTTATTTTATGTCTGATCAAACATTTGTCGAGCCTTTATTAAAAGAAAATCCGAACCGATTCGTGTTGTTCCCTATTCAGGATCATGATATCTGGCAGTTTTACAAAAAAGCTGTAGCCAGTTTTTGGACTGCCGAAGAGATAGATCTCTCCGGAGATCAAAATGACTGGAAGAAGTTGAGCGACAGCGAAAAACATTTTATCAAGCATGTGCTTGCCTTTTTTGCCGCTTCTGACGGCATCGTGAATGAAAATCTGGCAGAGCAATTTGTGAATGAGGTGCAGTCAACGGAGGCCAAGTTTTTCTATGGCTTTCAGATCGCGATTGAGAATATTCATTCGGAGACTTACAGTTTGTTGATTGATACGCTCATCAGCGATTCCAAGGAAAAGGACTACCTTTTCAATGCGATGGATAATGTACCTGCGGTACAGAAAAAGGCCCAGTGGGCCTTGAAGTGGATCAACAATGATCAGCCCTTTGCTGAGCGCCTGGTGGCATTTGCAGCCGTAGAAGGCATTTTCTTCTCTGGGTCATTTTGCTCTATTTTTTGGTTAAAAAAGCGCGGCCTGATGCCGGGTTTGAGTTTTTCCAATGAATTGATCAGCCGGGATGAAGGCTTGCATTGCGATTTTGCCTGCCTGCTTTTTTCCAAAATGGAGCGCCCTTCTTCTTTTGAACGCGTCAAAGAAATCCTCTGCGATGCTGTGGCGATTGAAAAAGAATTTATCACAGAAGCACTTCCTGTCTCCCTGATCGGCATGAATGCCGAGATGATGGTACAATATATCGAGTTTGTGGCTGACCGCCTTTTTAACGCTCTGGGCTTTGACAAAGTCTACCATACCGCCAATCCTTTCCCCTGGATGGAGACCATCTCCATGCAAGGCAAAACCAACTTCTTCGAAAAGCGCGTAGCCGAATACCAAAAGGCCGGCGTGCTGGATGGTAAGGAAGAAGAGAAATTTTCGCTGGACGAGGATTTTTGATTTTAGCAAAAAATGATGGAGGGATAAACCTCCTTTCATCTCTGTTTTACACGATTCTAAGCAAGTTCTCCTTTTCTGGGGGACTTGCTTTTTTTTGTATAAAAAAATCTGTTTTCTTATCCACAAAGCTGTTGAAAAGTAGGCTCCATTTATACTGGTTTTTATGTGACCTTTGTGTAAAGCGAAAAATAAGGAATGTGTAAGCCCTTTTTCGCCTAGCTGTTATTTTCGCTTTTTCCACAATTGATTTTTGTAAAAATCCCTTTTTGGATCAAGGGAAAAGGCTTTTTCATGAGTTTTCCACTTATCCACATCTTTGTTGATAACTAGAAATGGAAAAGGAATGGGAATGCTGCATCTTCAATTCTCCTTAACAAAGAACATCCACGCAATAACTCCCGACATATATGTATGTAATCAAAAGAAGCGGTAAAACCGAAGAAGTAAAACTGGACAAAATCACTGCCCGCGTCAAAAAGCTATGCTACGGCCTGGACCCTAATTATGTCCAGCACATGAACGTATCTCTGAAGGTAGTTCAGGGACTCTATGATGGGGTAACCACCACCGAGCTGGACAACCTCGCGGCCGAAACGGCCGCCTCCATGACCACTGTGCACCCTGACTATGCGATCCTGGCAGCGCGCATCGCTGTTTCCAATCTTCACAAAAACACGGATAAATCCTTTTCGGATACCGTTGACAGACTGCATAAGTACATTGATCCTAAAACAGGTGATCCCGCTCCCCTGATTTCGGATGAAACCTGTGAGATTGTTCAAAAATATAAAGACCGGCTCGACTCTGCGATTATATATGATCGGGATTACAACTTTGATTACTTCGGATTCAAGACTTTGGAGCGCTCTTATTTGCTCAAAATGGAGGATAAGATCGAAGAGCGCCCCCAGCAAATGCTGATGCGTGTTTCGATTGGTATTCATGGAGAAGATATAGATGCCGCTATTGAGACCTATAATATGATGTCTCAAAAGTGGTTTATCCACGCTACGCCTACCTTATTTAATGCAGGTACACCCAAACCTCAGCTCTCTTCCTGTTTTCTGTTGACGATGCAGGATGACAGCATCAACGGGATTTATGATACCCTGAAGCAGTCTGCTTTGATTTCACAGGCCGCAGGCGGCATCGGTCTGAGCATTCACAATATCAGAGCCACAGGCTCCTATATCAAAGGTACCAATGGCACCTCCAATGGCATTATCCCCATGCTGCGGGTCTTCAATGACACCGCCCGCTATGTAGATCAGGGGGGCGGAAAGCGCAAAGGCGCATTTGCTATTTACCTGGAGCCATGGCATGCCGACATCTTTGAGTTTTTGGAATTGAAGAAAAACCACGGAAAAGATGAACTGCGTGCGCGTGACCTCTTCTACGCCATGTGGATTTCTGATCTCTTCATGCAGCGCGTGAAAGACGATGCTGATTGGTCACTTTTCTGTCCAAACGAGGCTCCAGGGCTCTGCGACGTCTATGGAGAAGAATTTGAAAAGCTATATGCAAAATATGAAGAGGAGGGCCGTGCCCGCCGTGTAGTCCCTGCCCGTGATCTTTGGAACAAAGTACTCGAATCACAAATCGAAACGGGTACCCCTTATATTCTCTACAAAGACCACGCAAACCGCAAATCCAATCAGAAAAATCTGGGCACCATCCGTTCTTCCAACCTGTGTACGGAGATCATGGAGTACACCTCCAAGGACGAGATCGCTGTTTGTAACCTGGCCTCTGTTGCACTAAGCAAGTTTGTCAATGTCAAAACAGGCGCTTTTGATTTCAAGAAATTGTTTGAAATCTCCAAAATCATCACCCGCAACCTCAATAAAGTAATTGACATCAATTACTATCCTGTGCCTGAGGCGAGAAACTCCAATATGCGCCATCGCCCGATAGGAATCGGGGTGCAGGGCCTGGCAGATGCCTTTGCCCTGATGCGCTTTCCCTTTGAAAGCCCGGAGGCTATTCAATTGAACAAAGACATCTTTGAGACCATTTATTTTGGCGCTGTCACAGCTTCCATGGAACTGGCCGCCAAAGAGGGGACTTATGAAAGCTACCCAGGCTCTCCTGCCTCCAAAGGAGAATTGCAATTTGATATGTGGGGCGTGACGCCCAGCGATCGTTGGGATTGGGCAGGGTTGAAAAAAGAAATCAAGAAAAACGGTCTGCGCAACAGCTTGCTGCTTGCGCCTATGCCTACGGCTTCTACTTCCCAGATCCTGGGCAATAATGAGTGCTTTGAGCCTTTTACCTCTAACCTCTATACCCGCCGTACGCTTTCGGGAGAATTTGTGGTAGTGAACAAATACCTGTTGCGTGACCTGATCCAATTGGGATTGTGGAACAATACCATGAAAGATCGCCTGATCGCTGCCAACGGCTCTGTGCAGAATATCCCTGAGGTGCCACAGCACCTCAAGGAATTGTACAAGACAACCTGGGAGATCAGTCAAAAAACCATTGTAGATATGGCTGCCGATCGCGGTGCTTTTATCTGCCAAAGCCAGTCTATGAATATCCACATGGAGAGCCCGAGTTTCAAAAAACTCACTTCCATGCACTTCTACGCCTGGCAAAAAGGCCTGAAAACGGGGACTTACTACCTTCGTACCAAAGCAGCTACGGATGCAATCAAGTTTACGGTAGACCGTAAAATCCTGGAGCAGAGCGTAGCAGAAGGCAATACAACCGCCACCAACATCATCGCCAAAAAGCGTGAAGAGCAGCTGGCCGTGATGGAGACACCGCAGCCTGTGGCTGCGGCTAACGGAAATGGCAACGGAAACGGGCATGCAAAGCAGGCCGTAGCTGCGCCTCCGGCGACGGACAAAATCGAAGCGATTTCACTGGATGATATAGATGTCAAGGCTTGCCGCCTTGATGATCCGGACTGCGAATCTTGCAGTGCGTAAACAGAGGAAGAATCACATTATCCTTTGCTAATGGCCGTCCCGGGAGGGGCGGTTTTTTTTTGTTTCGGGTTTTGGGTTTTGAGTTTCGGGTTGCTAGTGCAAATTTTCTATGGGTCCTTTTCCTTCCCGGATAATTTCAAATTCCCCTTCGCTGCAGTCCACTACGGTGGAGGGAATAACATCTCCCATTCCCCCATCGACCACGAGGTCAACTTGTTTGCCCCATGTATCGTGCAGATCGCGGGGATCGACCCAATAGGTATCTTCTGGAATAGGAATACTTGCAGAAAGGAGGGGTGCGCCGAGCGCGTCTACTATCGCCTGGGCGATGGCATTGTCTACGAGGCGTACGCCGACGGTTTTGTGTTTGGATTGGAAGTGGCGGGGCACTTCTTTGGAAGCCTGAAGAATGAAGGTATAAGGTCCTGGGAGGACTTTCCTCATGCTTTTGAAAACTTCAGTAGAATTCTGAATGCTGTAGCTGCCAATATCTTTCAAATCACGGCAAATGCAGCTGAGAAGGGCTTTGTCAGGGTCAAGGTTTTTGAGGCGACAGACCTGGATAACAGCCTTTTTTTCCATGATGCTACATCCAAAAGCATAGAGGGTATCAGTGGGATAAATGATAACGCCTCCTTTTCTTAATATGTCGACCGCCTGCTGGATCAGGCGGTCTTGCGGGGTTTCGGGATGGATGGAAATAAGCATGGCTTAATCGCTATCCTTTTTGGTGAGGATCACCACCTTCCCTCCATGCTTTGCGACTTCGGACATCACAAAGGCGACATCGTTCATGACGGTTTGTTTATCCGTGCGCAGCGTGATGGTACGCTCGTCATCTTTCGCGCCATCGAGGGCGTCCTTGATTAACTGCGGGAGGTCCTCCCGATCTGTACTGCCAGCATCATCCCATGCAAAGAGGCCATCCTGGGTGATGGTCACCGTATGTCCGCCTTTGTGTGGCTTGTCTGAGGAGCTGTTGGGGAGCTCCACTTCCAGAGAAGCCTGGACGATAAAACTGGAGGTCAGCATAAAGTATATCAAAAGCAGAAAGACAATATCGGCTATAGGTGCCGTACTGACTTCTACACTGGGTTTCATTCTACGTTCTAATCTCATGATGAACAGATTTTGTTGGTTATGCCGCAGGCTCCTGAAGCAGATCGAGGAAGTCGGAAGCTGTGAGTTCAAGTTTGAAAACAACCTTGTTTACCATGGAAACCAGAGAGTTGTAGGCCAGATATGCCAATACACCCACGATCAGACCGGATGCTGTGGTAATCATCGCAGTAGATATACCCCCTGCCAGGTCCTGGGCACTGGCGTTGCCACCTGTCCGCACGATCTGATTGAAGGCATCAATCATACCCAAAACAGTACCCATAAAGCCGATCATCGGCCCTGCACCGGCGATGGTCGCCAGCATAGGCAGCCTGCGCTCCAGGCGGATAATTTCCAGCTTTCCTACCGTCTCGATAGAGTTTTCTATATCCTGGATCGAACTGGTGCCCAGGCGGCTGATTCCTTTGTGAATCATGCGCGCAAAAGGGTCATTGCGGGACTCACAGAGACCTTTGGCTCCTTCGAGGTTACCTTTGGTAACATAGGCACGCACTTGTTTCATAAAGTCCTCCGAATCGGCATTGGCCTTACGGACGGTGAGCCAGCGCTCAAAGAAGATATAAATAGCGGCAATCAGCAGTATGCCCAACGGAATCATGGCCCAACCGCCATCGATTATAACATCAATCAGGTTTTTATTTGCCAATTTTTCGGCTGCCTCAGCTGCTGCATTTGTGACTTCGGTACCAACTTGCAAAAGAGTAATCATAGGTAGATGTGATTTATTAAGCAGTCTTTGTTTTAACTTGTTCTTAACGAAAGATCGAACTTACTTATTCGATAGAATAAATCCAATTTATGGTTTTGGGGGAAGCGGGAAGCGAGAGCAGAGAGCAGAGAGCGGAGAGCAGAGAGCAGAGAGCGGAGAGCAGAGATGGCTTTTACCCCAGGTAAATATTTTTAAAGACTTCGATTTGTTTGTCTTCGCCCAAAACGAAGAGTTTGTCTTCGGGCTCGAGGATTTTGTTGGCGGGGGGATTGAGCTCGACATGCTGCTTGCCGCTTTTCATGCCGATGATGGTGGCACCTGTACGGGAGCGTACGTTGAGCTCGGCGAGGGTTTTGCCTACCAGGCTTGCATGATGGGCGCAGGTAAATATTTCGAGATGGAAATGAGAGCTGCCTTCCCCGGAAACCATTTCTACAAACTCCATCAGGGCCGGTCGGGTCAGGAGATTGGCCATTTTGCGGCCACCGATCAGGTTGGGGACTATGACCTCATTGGCCCCGGCGCGTTTCAGCTTGGAGATGGTACTTTCATTGGAAGCACGGGCCACGATTTTGATACGTGGGTTCAGTGTCCTGGCTGTCAGGGTGATATAGACATTTTCGGCATCGGTAGAAAGAGCAGAGATCAGGCCACTGGCTTGAGCTATTTCTGCTTTTTCCAACTCATCCTCCTGTGTGGCATCTCCTTGCACAGCCAGGATTCCTTCATGATGCTCCAGGAAGTCCTTGATGGTTTCCTCAGATTTTTCGATGATGACAAAAGGGTGATTCTGTCGCAACAACTCCAGGGCAGCTTCGCGCCCGTTTCGCCCCAGTCCGCAGATGATGATGTGATCTTTCAATTTGGATACTTTTTTATTGATGCGAAATTGATAAAAAATGTTTTGAATCTCGCCTTCTATCACAAAGGTGGTAATCGTGGAGACAGCATACAGAAAGGTACCGGCGCTCAAAATGATCAGCACAATCGTAAAAATCATTCCTTCCTGACTCAGCTCTCCGATCGTGCCAAAACCCACCGTACTCATGGTAATCACTGTCATGTAGACAGATTCCAGAAAAGGCAGCTCTTCGATCAGGTTGAAACCGAGCGCGCCAATGAGGAGCAAAAAGAGCAGCAGCCCGATTGCAAACAACATGCGACGTAGAGAGCGGTTTATAGTCATATATTAGTTGAGCGTTCTTGTGCGTAAAGCTATCAGCCTTCGAAGTTATAAATTTAAAGGAGGATGGAGAAAGTATTATGAAAAAGGAAAAATATTTCTTGGGAACAAAAGAATTTACCTCTACATTTGCAGACCAAATCGTTCATTGGGGCATTAGCTCAGTTGGCTAGAGCGCTTGACTGGCAGTCAAGAGGTCGGCGGTTCGACTCCGCCATGCTCCACGAGAACAAAAAAAGACTTGAAGCTGAAAATGCTTTGAGTCTTTTTTTTTGCAAAAGGCCGGACAGCCCAATCCATTATTTTGTTGACCTCAACAAAATAGCGAAATTAGTTTGAAATAGACGTTTGCAGTCTTCAATAGATAAAACTGATAAGATGAGAATAATAATTTTAATAGGGCTAATTTCAGCTTTAGGGATTTCCAATTCATGGCCCCAACAGCTTGCATTTCCAACTGCTGAAGGGTATGGAAAATATTCAAAAGGTGGACGAGGCGGAGTAGTTTTCGAGGTGACCAATTTAAATGATAGTGGAGAAGGTAGTTTAAGAGCGGCTGTTGAAGCTACTGAACCACGAACTGTTGTTTTCAGGGTGTCAGGAACCATCATTCTTGAAAGTCCTTTAAGTATCAAACATCCTTATATTACCATTGCAGGGCAGACAGCTCCGGGCGATGGTATATGCATCAGGAGATATCCCATCAGCATTGATGCCGACCATGTAATTTTAAGATACCTTAGGGTGAGGTTGGGAGATGAGTCGGGAGAGGATTTTGATACTGTATCAAGCAGATATACCAGGCATGTCATTTTGGACCATATTTCGGCAAGCTGGAGTGTCGATGAATGTATGTCGATTTATCATTGTGACAGCATAACAGTTCAATGGTGTATCATCTCAGAAAGCATGAGTAATTCCAATCATGTAAAAGGTTCGCACGGTTTTGGCGGTATTTGGGGAAGTAACTATATAACTGGGGGTATCAAAATCTTTATGGAGGAGAAAAACTTCAAAAAAGGAGTGATAAATTCAATTTTTCTGAATTTAACATTGTAGCTAATTACTACAAACCGGGCCCTGCAACAAATCAAAGTGAAGTAATGTATAGAATTGCAAATCCATCTGCCAGAAATGAAAATGATTTTGGCCTTTGGTATATTGCAGACAATGTAGTGAAGGGGAATAAAGAAGTTACAGCAGATAATTGGAATGGTGGGGTACAAACAAACATTTTCCTTGAAAAAATCAGACTTACTAAAGCATGGCCATCCATGCCTATTAATCAACAGAAAGCAAGCAAAGCTTACAAAATGGTCCTCAAAAATGCAGGCGCAAACCTTCCCAAAAGAGATGCAATAGATTCTCGGATAATTGAAGAAGTTGATGGAGAATATGCTACCTATGAAGGTGTAAGTTACAAAAAGGAGCATCAAGTAACCGATTCCACAAAAGCATGTGGCATTATTGATACACAAGACGATGTTGGGGGCTGGCCAATACTTAAAAGCGCAGCTGCATGGAAAGATTCTGACCATGATGGAATGCCTGACTATTGGGAAGATAAAAACAAATTGGATAAAAATAACCCCGATGATAGAAATACAATTAATGCTAATGGATATACAATGCTGGAAAAGTATATGAATAGCATTAATTAAAAAGCGAACAAATATCGCAAGGCCTCATTTTGTAAAACTCTGCTATCCATTTGGCAAAAAATGCAAGGTACCTTGTAAATAAGCTGCCTACTTTTCAACATAATTAATCTGGTTGACAAGTAATTAGCTTTTGTTCCTATGAGATACCTTCTCCTATTATTCTCCTTTTTGTTGATTAACAATGAATCCCATGCACAGGATACGCTGGAGGTGCTCCCTGCCACTGGCAGGAATGAACTGTTCCATGATTTTCTGATGGACAGGGGGGCAAAGCTTTGGGATGAGCGCCGGGATTCCGTTGCAAGCTCTCTTGTGTCAGCACAGAAGCTGATAGGAAGGCAGCAGCAATTGCGCGAAGGTTACCTCAGTATGCTGGGGACCCTACCCGATAAAACACCACTCAATGCGGTGATCACAGATACCATCCAGAGGACAGGCTTTCGGATAGAAAAAGTACATTTTCAAAGCGTACCTAGTCATCGGGTGACAGGCAACTTCTATATCCCGGATTCTGGAAGTGTGCCTTATCCAGCGGTGTTGGTACTGTGTGGGCATTATCCCAATGCCAAGGCTGCCCTTCTGTTGCAGAATCTGTGTGAACTCTTTGCGAATCATGGTATAGCCGCACTCATCGTGGATCCGTTCAGCCAGGGAGAACGCAATCAGATTCAGCATCCTACAAATGGGGCATTGCTCTTTAAAGGGCAAAGTGGAACCTCTGCTCATACCCGATTGGACGTGGGATCTATGTTGGTGGGAAGTAGTGTGGTGGCGCAGGCGCTATGGGACAACCATCGGGCGATGGATTACCTCTATTCCCGGACCGATGTGGTGGACACTTCAAGAGTGGGTTGCACGGGCAGTTCGGGTGGAGGCTCTCAGGCCGCTTATCTATGCGCTTTTGATCAGCGCATCAAAGTAGCGGCAGTTAACAGTTTTTTGATGAATGAAGAGACGCTATTTGCTACCATAGGACCACAAACCGGCAGTCAGAACCTTTCCTTTGAAGGTGCTCATTTGATCGATCATCCTGATTATGTGACGCTTTTCGCACCGAAACCTTACCTGATTCTGGCAGGTACCCAGGATTTTTTCGACATCAACGCTACCAGGAATACCTATGCTGAATCACAGGATGTCTACAATACACTGGGTGTTCCGGGGCATGTAAAATATTTCGAAGAAGATAGTGTACATGGGTATTTAAAAGCACGCAGAGAAGTTGCTGTTAACTGGTTTAAAACCTGGTTTTACAATGATACAACACCTGTCATTGAGCCTCGATGGCTGGGTTTGTCAACTACCGATCTGTGGGTGACAGGCGACGGACAAGTGGTTACTTCCTTTCCTGATGAAAGAACCGTAACTGACCTGAATGTAGATGTCGCGGACTCTCTGGCTGATGATCGCGCCAATTTCTGGGCCCAAAACCAACTCGACTCCTGTCTCAATAAAGTGCGAGAACTGATCAGGCTCGAAGCCTACGATTCTGTCCAGGTGGAGGAGACAGGCGTCATTGACAGGGGACATTATACCATTACCCGAATGAAAATTAACAGTGGGGATCATGTGCCCGTAACAGGCCTGTTGTTTGTCCCTAAAAACCTTTCAGCTAATGCGCCTGGGGTAGTTTATGTAGACGGCAGAGGCAAAAAGACAGAAGCTGGAGTGGGAGGTGTATTGGAAACACGATTTATTGATTCTGGTAAAATCGTTTTGACAATTGACCTGCGTGGCTTTGGTGAAACGGTGGATAATCCCGCTAAAAACGAATCCAAGCACGGAAACCGCGAGCATCGAAATGCAGTCATTTCCGCTTACATCGGCAAAACGCTGATTGGTCAACGCGTCGAAGATATCATGAAGGCATTGGACGTCATGTATACCCGGACAGATATTGACACCAGCGATTTGACACTGGTCGGGATAGACAGGGCTGGCCCTGCTGTGCTGCATGCCGCTGCGCTTGATAAGCGCGTGAAGCAGACCCTTATTAGGGCTTCCTTCGAATCCTGGTTGCCCATTGTGGCCGATCCTACTCAGCTGCACAACATGACCCATGTCGTTCCTTTTGCATTGAAATATTATGATTTGCCTGATCTGGTAGCTTCCATGTCAGACAGTTCTGTGAAGTATTTTCAATATCCCTACACGGCAGTAAGCATAGACGATAAGTTGGTAGAGGAAAAGTATGGGAGTCTTGGGCAAAATTATCCCAATCCATTCAATAGCACGAGCATGATTCCTTTCCGCTTAAAAAAAGCGGGAGGGGTGACCCTTCGGGTTTATGATCAACACGGAAGATTGTGTAAGGTACTTTCTACGGGTATGAAGGCAGTTGGGGAACATAACATAAAGGTTGAAATGGACAGCTTCCCAGCAGGCCAATATTTTTATACCATGTGGGTTGATCGAGATATTTTGGGTAGTAAAGTCATGATAATCAAATAGATAATGGTGAGATTTTTCTTTTTAGCGTCATTCGTTTTTCTTTTTATAACCGCTATTTCTGCTCAGGTCTGGAATCCCGATCAGGGCGATGGGACCTACAAAAATCCCATCATCCATGCGGATTATTCAGATCCGGATGTTGTCAGGGTGGGGGAGGACTTCTACATGACAGCTTCCAGTTTCAACTGCGCTCCGGGCCTGCCTATCCTGCATTCCCGTGATCTGGTCAATTGGAAAATTATCAATTATGCCATTAACAGGCAGATGCCACTCGACAACTTTGCTGTCCCGCAGCACGGCAACGGCGTCTGGGCACCAGCCTTTCGCTATCATGGTGGCTGGTTTTATATCTTCTACGGTGACCCGGATTTTGGTATTTATATGTGCAAAACAAAAGATCCTGCCGGCGCCTGGGAACCTCCCCACCTTGTCCAATCCGCCAAAGGCTGGATAGATCCCTGCCCCTTCTGGGACGAGGATGGCAAAGCCTACCTCGTGCATGCCTTTGCAGGCAGCCGGGCGGGTGTCAAATCTGTCGTGATCCTACACGAAATGGCGCCAGACGCCTCGCGCCTGCTCGATGATGGCGTGATGGTTTTCGATGGACACGAAAAACACCCTACCATAGAGGGGACCAAAATGCATAAGCGCAAGGGGTATTACTATATTTTTGCACCCGGAGGCGGTGTGCCTACAGGTTGGCAAACGATTTTACGTTCCAAAAATGTATGGGGCCCTTATGAAGACAAAATCGTCCTCAACCAAGGCAGTAGTACGGTAAACGGCCCTCATCAAGGGGCCTGGGTCGATACAGAGAGTGGAGAAAATTGGTTTATTCATTTTCAGGAAAAACAACCCTATGGCCGAATCGTTCATCTACAGCCTGCCCGATGGGAAAAAGATTGGCTGATGATCGGAAAGGACGTTGACAACGATGGAATCGGTGAGCCTGTCGAAAGCTGGAAGAAGCCCAAAACTGCCAAAAAAGAACCCCTTCAGCTGCCCCAGACTTCTGACGAATTCAACGATCCCAGATTGGGCTTACAGTGGCAATGGCATGCCAATCCTGAAGCGACATGGGCCTTTCCAACACCCTATGGCTTCCTGCGCATGAATCCTGTCAATTTACCTGATGTCCGCAACCTTTGGGATGCGCCCAGTTTGCTTCTGCAAAAAATGCCGGCGGAAACCTTTTCCGCCACGACAAAACTGACCTTTTTTCACCATGACGATGATGAACGTACCGGCCTCATCGTGATGGGGCGTGATTACGCCTATATCGCGCTGGAACAGCAGGATGGGCAATTATTTATCAAACAGCGCAGCTGTGTGGGCGCAGAAAATGGGGCTGCGGAAGTAACGGAAGCAAGCAAGGCCGTTTCTGGTAAGGAAATATACTTCAAGGTGGAAGTGAAGCCTGGCGGAATATGTCAGTTTTCTTTCAGCATCGAAGGGGAAAAGTTCACTCCGATGGGGACCCCATTTCAGGCCAAAGAAGGCAAATGGATTGGTGCCAAAGTGGGCATATTTTGTGCGCGTGAGCGCCACCTGAACGATGGCGGATACGCCAATTACGATTGGTTTAGAATAGCGAAATAAATGAGAATAATTCTTGCCATACTTTTTTGCTTTTTCATTCAAAGCCTGTCAGCTCAATATAAAACGAAACTGACAGTTGCGCAGGATGGCAGTGGTGACTTTAGCAGCATCCAGGAAGCGATAGACCATACCAAATCCTTTCCGGATCAACGTATCACCATTTTTGTCAAAGCAGGTGTTTATCTGGAAAAAGTAAAAGTTCACAGTTGGAATAGCAGGCTCAGCCTGGTAGGAGAGGATGCGGCTACCACGATCATCCGATGGGGAGATCACTTCAAAAAGATGGCCCGCCATCGTAATAGCACCTTTCATACCCCAACCCTCTGGGTGCAGGGAGATGATTTTCGTGCCGAAAACCTGACCATTGAGAATACCGCCGGGGAGGTAGGGCAGGCTATCGCTCTGGCGGTAGAAGCGGATCGCTGCCTGATTCAACATTGTCGGATTCTGGGTTTTCAGGACAGCCTGTATGCTGCGGGGGCAAATACGCGCCAGCATTATAAAAACTGCCACATTGAAGGAAGTACGGACTTCATTTTTGGAGAAGCTACAGCCCTTTTTGAGGCCTGCGTTATTCACAGCAAAAGCAATTCATTCATTACAGCGGCCAGCACGCCTCAGGGCCGTTCATACGGCTTTGTTTTCCTGCGTTGCAGGCTCACTGCTGATCCCGGCGTGGACGCCGTCTATCTGGGCCGCCCCTGGCGGGACTATGCAAGGACCGCCTTTGTCCATTGTGAAATGGGCAAGCATATTCGCCCGGAGGGCTGGGATAACTGGTCCTCTGAAAAAAGAGAAAAAACGACTTTTTATGCCGAATACGACAATACAGGCCCGGGGGCTCAGCTGGAGGACAGGGTGCCCTGGAGTCATCAGCTTTCCCGCAGAGAAAGTAAAAAATACACACCTGAAGCCATCTTACAGCCTTTTTGCCTGCCTGAATTTTCGAAAAAATAATCATCTGGACTAAAAAAAAACCGATATATGAAATCCATCCTTTTACCCTTGCTGATTGTTTCTTTTGTCTTTTTTTCCTGTGGAGAAAAAGCCGCTGATACTACCCAATCCAACATGTTTACGGTCATTAACCCTGTATCTATTTCCCAAAAAGATGCCATCATTCGCTTATCCGCCAGGGAGCTGGTTACAAAGTTTCCGGCTATTGATCTGAAGAAAATAAGCTTTTCCAGCAATACGGAAATTCCCTTTCAGGCAATTGATGAGGACCAGGATGGAAAAACGGATGAATTTCTGTTGCTCCTAAACCTGGAAGCAAATGCAAAACATGAAATCCAGCTGAGAAACCTCCGTGAGGGCGAGCAGCCAGCAGTTTTTCCAAAAAGAACCCAGGCTGAAATTTCGCATAAAATCAATGGCCAATGGAAGGGGCGTGAATATGAAGCAGGCGAATTCCAAAATGTAAACTTCCTGGCCGTCCCACCCGAGCACACCGACCATTCCTGGTTTATCCGCTATGAAGGTCCAGGCTGGGAGTCTGATAAAGTGGGATATCGCTTTTACCTGGATTGGCGCAATGCGACAGATATTTTTGGGAAAAAAACCTCCCAAATGGTCCTGCAGGATGTCGGCGAGGATGGCTTTGATTCATACCATGAAGCTGCTGACTGGGGGATGGACATCCTCAAAGTTGGCAAATCTCTGGGCATCGGTGCCCTGGGCTTCTGGCAGGGCGATAGCGCCCTGCGGGTGGAGACGACAGACTCAGTCACGTGTCGTATTGCAAGCAATGGCGTGCTCGAAAGTCGTGTTGAGACACGGTATTTTGGCTGGCTGGCAGGAGGAATGAAAACAGATGTGGTATCTGAATTTTCCATACAGGCTGGCAGCCGCATGACGCGGCATGATATTTCCCTTTCCAATCCCTTACCCAATCTTTGCACAGGGATTGTCAAGCATGAAGAGGGGAGCTTGCTTCAAGGAGAAAAGGGAGCCTGGGCCTACCTGGCTAGCTGGGGGAAGCAAAGTCTGGCAAATGATAATTTGGGTATGGCAATTATTTATCGCACTGCGGAAAAGCAACAAGTAACTGAAGATGAATTTAGTCATGTAGTCGTGCTCACGCCCCAAAATCAGAAATTGTCTTATTACTTTCTGGCTGCCTGGGAGCAGGAAAAAGAGGGCATAAAAACACAGGATATGTTTGAAGAATACCTGGAAAAAACACTTGCCTCTCTGAACCAACCTTTGGAGGTAAATTTTCCTTAACCCACGAAAAGTGACTGCAAAGCGCAAAAAAAGGAGTATTCGAAAATTATTGATTGTGATTTGATGATTACTGCACCGTGAAAAGGGTGGGTGCAGGTCTATCTTTACCCCACATAAGATAACAAATAACCTAACCTATGAATACGCTTTTTTCACTTGAAAATAAAAATGTGTTAATCACCGGAGCCAGCCGCGGACTGGGCCGCGCCATGGCCATCGGCCTGGCCGATGCAGGCGCCTTCGTGATCGCCTGCAGCTCACGAGCCGACGGCACGGAGGACAGCCTCCGTGAGATACATGCCCGCGGCGGCAAGGCCGCCGCCCTCGCCGCTGACTTATCTGACAGAAAGGCTGTCAGGAAGATGTATCAGGATGCTCTCGCCCTGTGCGGGCGGATCGATGTGCTTGTCAACAATGGCGGGACCATTGCCCGCTTTCCTGCGGAAGACTTTCCGCTGGATGAGTGGGACAGGGTCATGGAAGTCAACCTGACCTCTGCTTTTCTGCTATCCCAGCTTGTGGGGAAGGATATGAAAAAAAATGGCGGTGGAAAAATCATCAATACAGCCTCAATGCTGTCTTTTTCCGGCGGCATAACCGTCCCGGCCTATACCGCCAGCAAGCACGCCATCGCGGGCATCACCAAAGCCCTGGCCAATGAATGGGCCATTCACAATATCCAGGTGAATGCTATCGCTCCGGGCTATTTTCGCACGGACAATACCGAGAAACTTCAGGCGGACCCTGTCCGCAATGCCGAGATCACCAAACGCATCCCCAGCGGTAGGTGGGGAGAACCCGAGGATTTGGTGGGTGCTGCCGTCTTCCTGGCTTCTGCTGCCAGCAATTATGTGAATGGAACCATCATCACCGTGGACGGTGGCTGGATGGCACGATAGATATTTTTTACCCATTAAACAGAAAAATTAAGATACATGGTTACTCCTAAGACAATCGGAAAAGAGAAAACTTCATCAGCAAAATCACCACAGGAACGTCGTCACGACATACAGGTCATGGTTCCCGTGAAAAACGAAATTCGCAAAGTCGAAGCCTTTGACGCTACGCCAGGAGCGGGTGTACAGGAAATTATCACAGGGGATAATTCCTCTTTCCACTTCCTGCGCCTTGCGCGGATCAGGCTGGAGGAAGGCGCACAGATTGGGCGCAGCCTCAGCACTGAAGAAGCGGTTTACTACATAAACCGGGGCTCTGCGACCCTTCAGGTTGATGGAAACAGCTATACCCTGGGCAAAGGCGATGTCCTCTATGTGGGCATCAATAGCGAAATCGTATTGAGCGGGAAAGCAGATGTAAGCGAATTCAAAGCTATTTCCTGTCATACCAAATATCCTGTGCAACTCGTCCGCCACACGGACATCGAAGGCACAGAGCTGGCCGCCGACCTCGGCACCCGCCGCCCCATGTCAAAACGTACCGTTTTCAAGCTGGTGGACAAAAATGTGCAGGCCAACCGCCTGCTTTTTGGGGATACGTATATGGCACAGCGTGGTGGCGTAGGCAGCTATCCTCCCCACTTTCACGGACCCGATGGTCCGCATGGCCTGGGCAACAATGCCAAGGAAGAAATCTACCATTTCCGCTGTGAGTCCGACATCGAAGGGGATGTGCCTTATGTGCTGCAAAACTGTGCTTTGCCCGAAGAAAAGGTCAATGTTTATGCACATGTTTTTGATGAAGTAGCCATCAATGTGACCCCTACCTATCACGATACCATCGCTCCGCCATCCGTGGACTTTATGTTCACCTGGTGCCTGGGCAGTTTTACTGAAGGCCATCGTGATTGGGCTGAGATATTTAATAAGCCTGGGTATCAGGATGAATGGTAGAAAGCAGGAAAGTTGATTTGTACTTGGGTTAATTATTTTTTTATGAAAAAATACATATTGATTGGCGTAGTCGCCTTACTCTGGGCGTGTAATTCCGCTCCTGTTGAAGAGCAGCAGGCTGCTTCAACTGCTCCCGATCCCTGGGACAAAGCCCGTGAAATCCTGATGGCTATTGAGCGACCTACTTTTCCTGACCGTGATTTTAATATCACCGATTTTGGTGCTACTGCCGGTGGAGAGGCAGATTGTCTGCCGGCAATCCGGGCCGCCATCGACTCCTGCCATGCGGCAGGAGGAGGCAGGGTTGTAGTGCCGGGAGGCAATTGGTTCTGTGCAGGCCCTGTGCATCTGAAAAGCAATGTGAATTTTCACCTGGCAGAAGCCTGTACCATCAGATTCAGCACAAATGCAGCGGATTACCTGCCCGTGGTTTTTACCCGATGGGAAGGCGTCGAATGTTACAATTACTCACCTTTGATTTATGCCTTTGAGCAGGAAAACATCGCTGTGACGGGAAAGGGTGTACTTGATGGGCAGGCTTCCACAGAAAATTGGTGGAGTTGGGTTGAAAAAAATGAATTAGGCTGGAAAGAAGGTATGCCTTCTCAGGCTGATCCCCTAAGCCGTCCCCGCCTCTTTGCCTGGAATACCGAGGAGGTCCCGGTAGAGGATCGGAAACTGGGAGAGGGCACTTATTTACGTCCCAATTTTTTGCAGCCTTACCGCTGTAAGAATGTGCTGATCGAGGATGTTACCATCAAAAATTCACCCATGTGGGTGATGCACCCGGTACTTAGCGAAAATATTACCATTCAGGGCGTGAAAGTAATTTCTCATGGCCCTAACAGTGATGGCTGCGATCCCGAGTGTTGTAAAAATGTGTTGATCAAAAATTGCTATTTCGATACAGGAGATGACTGCATTGCGCTGAAGTCCGGCCGTAATCAGGATGGCAGAAGGTTAGGCAGACCCATTGAAAATGTGGTCATTCAGGACTGCCAGATGAAAGATGGGCATGGTGGAGTGGTGATCGGTAGCGAAGTGAGCGGCGGAGCCCGCTACATCTTTGCAGAAAACTGCAATATGGACAGCCCCAATCTCGACCGCGCGCTGCGCGTCAAGACCAACAAAGTGCGCGGTGGAACCATCGAGCAGCTGTATTTTAGGAATATTACCGTAGGTGAAGTCAGGGAAGCCGTGCTTCGCGTCAATATGCGATACCCGATTTATTCAGATACCAACCAGGTTTATTTGCCTGTGGTGAAGGATATTTTGGTGGAAAATGTCGCTTCTGCCAAAAGCCGATATGGCTTGCTAATAGATGGGTATGATGCAACGCATACAGTCAAAAGTGTTCGCCTGGTCAATTGCAATTTTGGCGGTGTAGAGCAGGGCAATGCGATCAAATTTGGGGAGGATTTTGTATTTGAAAACTGCCTGATGAATGGAGAAGTGATGACAAATGCAAATAATGGAGATGAATAATCAAGCTGTAATTATCTTTTTCCTGGTAGTTTTGATGCTGTTTTTGGGATTTCAACCAGCGGAAGAAGAACTTCATATCTACCTCATCGGGGACTCCACCATGGCTGATAAGCCGGATTCGCCTGATATCAACCCCGAACGGGGTTGGGGACAATTGCTCCCTCTCTTTTTCAATGAAAAAGTCCACATCCACAACCACGCCGTCAACGGCAGAAGTACCAAAAGCTTTTTGGATGAAGGATATTGGGATACGGTCTTGACCAACCTGAAATCAGGCGACTATGTATTTATACAATTTGGTCACAATGACCAAAAGGAGACTGACCCCCGCCGCTACACCAATCCCTGGACCGGCTACCGCCGGAATATGGAAAAGTATGTGGACGAAACCCGCGCCAAAGGCGCTTACCCCATTATTCTGACATCCATTGTTCGCCGAAAATTCAATGAAGAAGGCACTTTGGTAGATGCGCATGGTGCATATCCTTTTGTGGCCCGTGCCGTCGCCGAGCAAATGCAGGTGCCTTTTATAGATATGCAATTGCTGACAGAGGATTTCATCATCGGTCTGGGGGAAGAGCCTTCAAAGGAAATCTACCTTTGGGTAGAACCCGGTCAATATGCGCGCTTTCCCGAAGGGAAAATAGACAATACACATTTGACGTTGAAAGGTGCTACAGCCTATGCAAGGCTGGTCGCAGAAGATATAAAAAGACAAAAAATGCCTTTGGCTAGCTGGCTAAAAGCCTCATTCTAGCCGAATATGGCCATTTCTGAAACGAAGCATGCAAAGTACATCCACATACATCAAACCCTTTCTGGATGAAAATTTTCTGCTGGAAAACCGTACCGCAGAGATTCTCTACCACGATTACGCTGCCAAACAGCCTATCATTGATTACCACAACCACCTGCCTCCCGATGAGATAGCGGAGGACAAGATATTTGACAACCTCACAGCCGTCTGGCTTAAAGGTGATCATTACAAATGGCGCGCGATGCGCGCTTTCGGTATAGATGAAAAATTCATCACAGGCAGCGCAAGCGATGCCGAAAAATTCCAGAAGTGGGCTGAAACAGCCCCTTTTACCCTGCGGAATCCGCTCTTTCACTGGACGCAGCTGGAGTTGAAACGCTACTTCGGTATCACCGATCTGTTGACTCCCAAAAGCGCAACAGCGATTTACGAGCAAAGCCGCGAGCTGCTGCAAAGCCCGGAATACAGCACCCAAAATTTGCTGCGAAAAATAAATGTCGAAATCGTCTGCTCTACAGACGACCCCACTGATGACCTCCGTCATCACCAGGCATTTGCAAATGAGCAAATCAGCAAATCAGCACAGCTCCAAATGTTTCCGGCTTTTCGGCCTGATAAGGCGATTCTGATTCAGAATGAAGGTTTTGCAGCTTATGTGCGAAAGTTGGGAGCAGTTGAGGAAAACGATATTCAATCGTTTGACGATTTGCTCCAGGCCCTCCAAAACCGGGTGGATTACTTCCATGAAAATGGATGTCGGATTTCAGATCATGGCCTGGAGCAATTGTATGCGGCGGATTTTACGGAAAAGCAGGTGGATGTTGTCTTCAAAAAGCGCATGGCAGCCGAAAGCATTTCCGGAGAAGAGGCTATAGCCTTTATGTCAGCGATGCTATACCATCTCGGCTGCATGTATGCCGCCAAAGGCTGGGTACAACAATATCACCTTGGCGCTTTGCGCAACAACAATACACGGCTTCTAAGCCGTCTGGGGCCCGATACGGGCTTCGACAGCATAGGCGACTATGAGCAGGCCACTGCGCTTTCGCGTTTTCTAAATCGCCTCGATAGCGAAGACAAACTGGCAAAAACCATTTTGTACAACCTCAATCCACGGGACAATGAAGTCCTGGCCTCTATGATCGGAAATTTCAATGACGGTTCTGTCAGAGGCAAAATGCAGTATGGCTCAGCCTGGTGGTTTTTGGATCAAAAAGACGGCATGGAAAAGCAGCTCAATGCTTTGTCCAATATGGGTTTGCTCAGCTGCTTTATCGGCATGCTGACCGACAGCAGGAGTTTCCTGTCTTTTCCCCGCCATGAATATTTCCGCCGGATTCTCTGCAATATGATCGGTAAAGACGTGCATAAGGGCGAATTGCCCAATGATATTCCGTTTTTGGGCAGTATCGTGGAGGATATTTGCTTTAAAAATGCGAAGGAGTATTTTGAGTTGTAAGCACCTAACAGATTAAGGCTAAAATCTAAAAAACATACAAATGAAAAAGATCGTCACTTTTGGTGAAATCATGCTCCGACTCACCCCTCCTGGAACTTTTCGTTTCTCTCAGGCATCACAATTTGAGGTGATCTATGGAGGAGGTGAAAGCAATGTTGCTGTATCTCTTGCAAATTACGGCTTGCCCGTGGAGTTTGTCACCCGCCTGCCCAAAAACGATATAGGTGAATGTGCCCTTATGGAAATGCGCAAGCGCAATGTCGGCATGAACCACATCCTACGCGGTGGCGAGCGCCTGGGCATCTATTTCCTTGAAATGGGTGCGGTAAGCCGCGGCTCCAAGGTCGTTTACGACCGCGATCATAGTGGCATGGCCAGTATCAAGGCGGGTATGGTAGATTGGGAAAAAGTTTTTCAGGATGCTGCATGGTTTCATTGGACAGGCATCACACCTGCCCTCTCTCAAGGCGCGGCAGACGCCTGTCTCGAAGCTATAAAAACTGCCAACCGCATGGGGGTTACCGTCTCTACAGACCTGAACTACCGCAAGAATTTGTGGAATTACGGGAAAAAACCAGGAGAAATTATGCCTGCATTGGTCGAAGGCTGTGACATTATTCTGGGCAATGAGGAAGATGCCGAAAAACACTTTGGTCTGCATCCCGAAAATGTGGATGTGACGCAGGGGGGCTCCGTGGAAGGAGAAGCCTATTTATCTGTATTAAAGCAATTGATGGAAATGTTTCCCCGCGCCAAAAAGGTCATCACGACCCTACGTGGCAGCATCAGTGCTTCGCACAACAGCTGGACAGGCGTGCTGTATGATGGCAAAACGCTTTTTGAAGCCCCTACCTACCAGATCACCCATATCGTAGACCGCGTAGGCGGTGGAGATAGCTTCATGGGAGGCCTTATCTATGGCCTGATGACCTGGCCCGATAATGACCAAAAGGCACTTGATTTTGCAGTGGCAGCTTCCTGCCTCAAGCACACCATCTATGGTGATGCCAACCTGGTGACGGTCGATGAGGTGCAAAAACTCATGGAAGGCGACGCCAGCGGCCGCGTTAGCAGGTAATTCTCCATTATCCAATCTCCATTTTCAATTAAACAAATGGCAAGATTTACAAGAATACAAGTAGCTCAAAAGATGGCAGAGCAGGGTATGGTCCCGCTCTTCTACCATGCCGATGTCGAACTCGGCAAGCAGGTGCTGAGCGCTTGCTACAAAGGCGGTGCCCGCCTCCTGGAATTTACCAACAGAGGGGAATATGCGCATGAAGTATTTGGCGAACTGAATAAGTTTTGTGCCAAAGAGCTGCCTGAAATGATCATGGGCGTAGGCTCTGTCACAGATGCCGGTTCGGCTTCGCTTTATATGCAATTGGGCGCCAACTTTGTAGTCACCCCGGTCCTAAGAGAGGATATCGCTTTTGCATGCAACCGCCGCAAAGTGCTTTGGTCACCCGGTTGTGGATCGCTTACTGAGATCTGTCGTGCTGAGGAGCTGGGCTGCGAAATCGTCAAACTTTTTCCCGGCGGGACCTACGGTCCCTCTTTTGTCAAAGATATCAAAGGGCCGCAGCCCTGGACCAGTGTTATGCCGACTGGCGGCGTTTCACCTACCCTCGAAAACCTGAAAGGCTGGTTTGATGCCGGTGTCACCTGCGTAGGTATGGGATCCCAAATGATTTCCAGTGACATCCTCAAAAACCAATCTTATGATGTATTGGAAAAACGGATAGCAGACGCATTGGCACTTATTCAGACATTAAAATAAAAAGCCCGAAAGTATGAAATATGGTCAGTTTCTTTTCCTTCTGCTGCTGAGTTTCTCCCTGGGGTGCGGGGAAATATCAGATGTCCATTACCTCAAACTTGCCCATGCGCTCGACAATAACCATCCTGTGCATAAAGGCATAGAATTCATGGCGGAGCGCCTGGCGGAAAAGTCTGGCGGCAAGCTTCAGATTGAAATTTATCCCTCTCAACAACTGGGAACGGAACGTCAATGTCTGGAGCTGTTACAAATAGGCAGCCTTGCCATCACCAAAGTCTCTGCTGCTGTCATGGAGAATTTCGCTCCCAATATCCAGGTCCTAAGCCTTCCCTATATTTTTCGGGACAGGGCACATGGGTATGCCGCTTTGGACGGAGAGGTAGGGAAAAAGTTATTGGTACAAAGTGAAAAATACTGGCTTCGCGGCCTGACCTATTTTGATGCCGGGCAACGGTCTTTTTACAGCAAAGAACCCATAAGAACACCTGATGACCTAAAAGGCAAGAAAATCCGGGTTCAGGAAAGCGTCACTGCGATGAATCTGATAACTTCCCTCGGAGGCGCGCCCACCCCCATTTCATGGGGAGAGCTTTACACTGCCTTGCAGCAGGGTGTGGTAGATGGGGCAGAAAACAATCCGCCGAGTTTTTATACCTCCCGCCACTATGAAGTATGTAAATACTACACCCTCAATGAACATACTTCCGTGCCGGATATGCTGGCTATCAGCACCATAGCCTGGGACAGGCTGAGTCCTCAGGAGCAACAATGGCTCCAGGAAGCAGCCGATGAAGCCAAAGTCTACCAGCGAAAACTCTGGCAGGAAGCCGAAAAGGAAGCCCTTGACGCGGTCAAAGCCGCAGGGGTCGAGATCATCATCCCCGACAAAACACTTTTTTCCGAGAAGACAAAGGGATTGTTTGAGGATTACAAAGACGATCCGGAGAAATATCAATTGATATTGGAGATACAAGCCGTTGGGAGGCGAGAGGCGGGAAGCGGGGCGGGAGAGGATAGTACTAAAAATCAATAAGGGAAGATGAAAGCTACAATAGATAAATACCTGGGTTGGGTGCTGATCATCCTGATGGTGAGCATGACTTTGGATGTCCTCTGGGGGGTGCTCACCCGCTATGTGGTGGGCAGCCAGGCCAGTTGGACAGAAGAATTGGCGCGTTTTCTCCTGATCTGGATCGGGATATTGGGAGCGGCCTATGCCTCGGGGCAGCGCATGCACCTGGCGATTGACCTGCTCATGCCCAGGCTAAACGCTCAGCAGCAAAGACGGCTGAACATCCTGATCAATTGTTTGATCATGGCATTTGCCCTGGCGGTCCTGGTCATAGGCGGTTTTCGCCTGATGTATATCACCCAGGTATTGGGACAATTGTCGGCGGCCCTGCGTGTGCCGATGTATTGGGTCTACTCGGTGATTCCGCTGAGTGGCATGTTGATCATTTATTTCAAAGCAAACGAATTATGGAAATATTCATCCTCGTCCTTGTCTTCCTGATCCTTATCTTTCTGGGCGTACCTGTAGCCTGGAGCATCGGGATCAGCAGCATCTCTACCATGCTGGTGAGTATCCCCAGTATTTCGGCTTTTACGACGGTGGCCCAACGGATGGGCACAGGTCTTGACAGCTTTGCGCTTTTGGCGATTCCCTTTTTTGTCCTTGCAGGACAAATCATGAGTAAAGGCGGCATCGCCAAGCGGCTCATAGACTTTGCCAAGGCGCTGGTAGGCGCCATGCCGGGTGGGCTTGCCCATGTCAACATCATCGCGGCCATGCTTTTTGGTGCGATCTCCGGCTCGGCCGTAGCCGCTGCTTCCGCCCTTGGCAGCATGCTGGGCAAGAGAATGGAAGCGGAAGGCTACTCCCGCGAGTTTGCCACCGCTGTCAACGTGACCTCCTCTACCACCGGACTGGTCATTCCGCCCAGTAACATCCTGATCGTCTATTCCCTCGCCAGCGGCGGGGTTTCCATCGCAGCTCTTTTTCTGGCAGGCTATCTGCCTGGCATACTCACAGGATTGTTCCTGATGACCGTAGCTGCCATCTGGTCAAAAAGGAAGAAGTTCCCCGCAGGGGAAAGGAGCAGCCTGCGAGAGATCTTTCGCACCTTTATTGATGCATTTCCCAGCCTGCTGCTGCTTGTAGTGGTGATCGGGGGCATCGTGGCGGGTATATTTACCGCTACCGAAGCTTCCGCCGTCGCGGTTTTATATTGCATCATTCTGACATTGATCTATAAAGAAATTTCTATTAAGGAACTTCCCAGCATTTTCCTTAGTGCGTCTGCTACCACTGCCATCGTGATGCTACTCATCGGCACCTCCATGAGTATGTCATGGATCATGGCCTATGAAAATATTCCACAAAATATCACCGAGATCATGCTCTCCATCAGCGACAACAAATACGTTGTCCTCTTTATCATCAATATGTTACTCCTCTTCGTCGGTGTATTTATGGACATGACCCCTGCGGTGCTGATTTTTACCCCCATCTTCCTGCCGGTAGTCACCAGCATGGGCATGGACCCCACACATTTTGGCATCGTCATGGTGCTCAACCTGTGTATTGGCCTTTGTACGCCTCCTGTTGGTTCCATCCTCTTCATTGGCGTGGGGGTTTCGGGAACGACCATCCAAAAAGTTATTCGACCTCTTATGCCACTCTTCATCGTGATGATACTTGCTTTGATGATCGTGACTTATGTGCCGGCGATCAGCCTTTGGCTGCCTGGGCTTTTTGGGCTTTTGTAGGGGGAGAGCAGAGAGCAGAGAGCAGAGAGCAGAGAACAGAGAGCAGAGAGCAGAGAGCAGAGAGCAGAGAGCAGAGAGCAGAGAGCAGAGAGCAGAGAGCAGAGAGCAGAGAGCAGAGAGCAGAGAGCAGAGAGCAGAGAACAGAGAGCAGAGAGCAGAGAGCAGAGAGCAGAGAAGATTGGAAAATTAAGAATAGTTGATGATGAAAAATCAGGTTTTAAAAGTACATCATGACGATAATGTGATCGTTGCCTTGCAGGATTTTCAGCGGGGCGAAAGCGTTGATTTTGAGGGGGAAAGCTTTATTTTTCCTGAGAAAATCCCTCGCAAGCACAAATTTGCAGCGCAGGATTTTGAAGTAGGGGAAATCATCAAAATGTATGGGGTCACCGTTGGAAAAGCGGTCCTGGCAATCCCTGCCGGGGCACGTATCAGCACCTTGAATGTGAAACATGCTTCTGGTACTTTTTCCGTTGGAGAACGAAAAATCAGCTGGGCAGCGCCGGATATTTCTCGTTTTGAAGGTCGCAACTTCATGGGTTTTCACCGAAATGATGGCCGGGTAGGCACCCGCAACTATTGGCTGGTCGTGCCTTTGGTATTTTGCGAAAACAGAAACATCAAGGTCATGAAAGACGCCATGCTGGAACAATTGGGCTATGCTACCGAGCGGGATTATGCGGTTGATGTACATAAGTTGATTCGCAGCTACCGCACTGGTGCAGACAAGGAGACGATTCTTCAGGAAAATATCATCATAGACAGTGTCGATATTGAGCGAAATCGCCTTTTCCCACAAGTGGATGGCATCCGCTTTTTGACGCACGAAGGAGGCTGCGGCGGAATCCGACAAGATTCCGAAGCCCTTTGCCGCCTGCTGGCAGGCTACATCACCCACCCCAATGTGGCGGGCGCCACCGTCCTCAGCCTGGGCTGTCAAAATGCCCAATACAAGCTGCTGGAAGCAGCTATTCAGGAATTCGATCCGAATTTTGATAAACCTCTCTTTGTGCTGGAACAGCAAAAGAGTAAATCCGAACGCGATTTCATCGCGGAAGCCGTCAAGAAAACTTTTGTCGGCATGATGCATGCCAACGAAATCACAAGGCGCCCTGCGCCTTTGCATCACCTCAGTCTGGGGCTGGAGTGTGGCGGTTCTGACGGTTTTTCGGGCATTTCTGCTAATCCGGCGCTGGGCTATGCCTCAGACCTATTGGTCGCATTGCGGGGAAAGGCCATCCTCTCCGAGTTCCCGGAGCTCAACGGTGTTGAGCAGGAACTGATCAACCGCTGTACAAGAGTAGAGAGCGCGGAAAAATTTGCGCATATCATGCGCACCTATGCCCGCAGGGCAGAAGAATCCGGTTCTGGATTTGACATGAACCCTTCACCCGGCAATATCAAAGATGGCCTGATAACCGACGCCATGAAGTCGGCAGGTGCCGCCAAAAAAGGAGGCACTTCCCCCGTTACGGATGTGCTCGATTATACCGAGCAACTCAAACATCCCGGCCTCAACCTGCTTTGCACACCTGGCAATGATGTCGAAAGTACTACTGCCCTTGCGGGGACAGGAGCGAATGTGATCGTTTTCACCACCGGTTTGGGCACACCTACCGGCAACCCGATTGCTCCTGTGATCAAAATGGCGAGCAATACTGCCCTGGCGCAGCGGATGGCCGACATCATCGATATCGATGCAGGGACCATCATCACAGGTGATGACACCATCCAAAGCAAAGGGGAAGAGTTGCTGGAGCTTATCATTCGCGTAGCGAGTGGCGAAGAGCAAACCAAGGCGGAGAAGTTGGGACAGCATGATTTTATCCCGTGGAAACGAGGTGTTTCTCTATAATTTGAGTTTGAAAAAATGCAAAACCTAAATAGACAAACGGCAAAGATATCGCCTGCATATCCCGAGCGAATCCTCCAGTTTGGCGGAGGCAATTTCCTCCGATCCTTTGTGGATTGGATCGTGGATGTTTATAATGAAAAGACAGATGCTGAGTTGGGAATTTTGGTGGTAAAACCTACAGAAGGAGGGGATTATCAGGCCTGGCGTAATCAGGACGGCCTCTTTCATGTCCTGACAAAAGGGATCCGAAATGGGGAAGTAGTAGATGAAAACTACCTGGTGAAAAGCATCAGCAGGATCATTCATCCCTATCGGGAATGGGATGCTTTTTTGGCATCAGCAGAAAATCCAGAACTGCGCATCATCATTTCGAATACGACTGAATCAGGCATTCGCTTTTCTGCTGAAGATCAGCTAACAGATCAGCCTCCCAAAGAATTCCCAGCCAAGCTGGTGCTTTGGCTGTATCATCGCTATAAGCACTTCAAGGGTTCCAATGAAGCAGGCTGTATCATTATCCCCACAGAATTATTAGAAGAAAATGGCAAGAAACTGATGGATGCCATGTTACAATATGCAATCCACTGGAATCTGTCACCTGACTTCAACCGATGGCTGAAGGAGGATCAGCATTACTGCAATACGCTGGTCGATCGGATCGTCCCGGGAGTAGGTAAGGATTCGCTGGAGGAAGTGCAGCAACAAATCGGCTTTCAGGATGCCATGGTCAGCCAGGGCGAGCCCTATCACTTATGGGCCATTGAGGCCCCGGATGAGGTAAGGCATGGACTGCCTCTCGACCAAATCGGCCTCAATGTCGTGTATACCGACAACCTGACCCCCTATCGAAAAAGCAAGGTACGGATACTGAATGGTGCACATACCGCCATGGTGCCCGTGGGCTATCTTTACGGTCTTGAGACTGTGGGTGAAAGCATCGATCACGAAGGGATGGGGGCTTTTATGAATCAAGTCATTTTTAATGAAATTCTACCATCGCTTGATCTGCCAGCAGTGGATTTACCGCAATTTGCGAGGGATGTATTGGATCGATTTCAAAATCCTTTTATCAAACATAAGCTGATTAGTATTTCGTTGAATGGCATTTCCAAGTTTAAGGTCAGGGTTCTGCCTTCTATTCTGGATTATTCGGAAAAAAGGGGTGAATTGCCAAAAGCACTGGTCTTTTCTTTCGCTGCCACCATCCGTTTTTATAAAGGACGCTGGCAGGGCAAGACGATTCCATTGAATGATGATCCAGAGACAATTGCTTTTTTTGATAGCTGTTGGAAAAAGTGTGATGGATCGGATGAAGGAATCAAAACGCTGGTACAAGCGGTACTCAGCCAGGAAATATTCTGGGGGCAGGACTTAAATGAATTGCCAGGATTAGCGCACATGCTCAGTGGGTATTTATTTAGCATGGAAAAAGAGGCCTTAATAGCCCTGGATGAATTTGCCAGGCAATAGTGCTCATAATAATTTTTCTCCTATGAAATTCTTTATCCTTCTTCTCCTGCTGCCTGTATTTTCTGTTCTTCATGGGCAATCAGACTCCAACGAAATGCCTCTATACCCAGATGGCATTCCCAATTATCGCAATGTCCCGGACGAAGAGTGGGTTGAGAGAAGGGATAATGGATTCGATTTCATTCATGATACGTCCATTCCCACACTCACGGCATTTCTGCCGCCAAATCCCAACGGCCAGGCCGTTGTCATCTGCCCTGGCGGGGGCTATGCTGGTACTTCTTTTATCAAAGAAGGCATCCATGTAGCGAAATCACTCAATGCAGACAGCATCACAGCATTTGTGCTGAAATACCGCATCCCACAGGATGCTCATCAGGTAAATAAATCTTTGGCACCTTTGCAGGATGCCCAACAGGCTCTTCGCTATGTACGAAGCCAAGCAGCAAACTACCGGCTCGATCCTGAGAGGATCGGCATTTTGGGTTTTTCGGCAGGCGGGCACCTGGCGGCTACGGCAGCGACCCATTTTCAAAAAATGGCGGACTCCCAGGAAAAGGATACGACCTCCGTACGGCCTGATTTTGTGATTTTACTTTATCCTGTCATCAGCATGACCGATGAGTTGACCCATATGGGTTCACGGAACAACCTGTTGGGCGAAAAGCCTTCAGCGTCCGATATCATGCTTTTTTCTACAGAAAAAAATGTCTCAGCGGATTCCCCTCCCGCATTTTTGATGCATGCTGCGGATGACAAGTCGGTGCCTGTGGGCAATAGCCTGGCCTATTATGAGGCCTGCCTGGCACAGGGTGTAGAAGTAGAAATGCATCTGTATCCCAAGGGGGGACATGGCTTTGGGATGAATAATAGCTCTACAGCTGACTTTTGGATGGACCGATTGAAAAATTGGCTGAAAACCTTCCCTGAAATGAAGGATTAACAATTAATGAATATCATTTCTCATGAATTGAATGGAGAAGGATTGTCTTTTTGGCTTATATCGCCAATAGCTCAAATAATCCCCTTCATTCATAAAAATCATGAGTAAACTATTTATTTACGTTTTCCTTTTCAGCTCACTTCCTTTTGGACTTTGGTTTTCAGGCGAGCCTGCATTTCGGCCAGGCAGGCTGGCAGTCCCCACCGCCATGATGGCGGGAGATACGATCTTCGATCCCGTGCCAGATGCTATCCAAAAGTCCGGATTGGAAATCCGGCTGTATCCTCTGGTGACCATTCCTGCAAGCAGCTTTAGCACGGATCGCACCCGCATCAATCTCCTCAAGCAGATGCCCGGCCCTTCGGGCAACCTGATGATCAATGATTTACGAGGCAAGCTAAGTCGCATAGATACCTCCAGGCAAGTTCACCTGTACCTGGACCTGAAAGCGCGCACCAATCTTTTTATTGACGCACCCGGCAAAGGAACAGGCTTTGGCGCTTTTGCTTTTCATCCGGAATTTGAAAGCAATGGGGTGTTTTTTACCGTGCATACCGAAAGTAACAATGGCACGCCTGATTTTGTGCCCAAAATGGATAATGGCATCGCCATGCATTGGGTGCTGACCAAATGGACAGCTACGGACCCTTCGGCTGGCAGCTTTGCTGGTACACGTGAGGAAATGATCCGTTTTGCCTATCCTGGCATTATACATGGTCTTCAGGACCTGACTTTCAATCCACTCGCAAAATCGGGAGATCCCGATTATGGCATGCTCTACCTGTGCGTGGGCGAAGGGCAATCTTCTCTTCAAGGCCTCGGAGCAGCCAACCTTCTGCAATCTGACAGCTATTTGGGCTCCATCTTTCGGATTGATCCGATGGGAAACAACAGCGCCAATGGCAAGTATGGAATTCCTGCTGACAATCCTTTTGTAGGAAAACAAACCGTAGGTCAGGAAATCTGGGCCTATGGCTTTCGTAATCCCCATCGTTTGTGTTTTGATCCGAGAAATAATTCAAAAGGCTATGCCTTGTTTGCCTGTGATATAGGCGAAAAAAATGTGGAAGAAATCAACCTGATCGAAGCAGGTAAAAATTATGGATGGAATGTCCGGGAGGGCATTTTTGTGTACGATTGGCATGACCGTGAGCATGTGCTGGCACTGCCGGCTGATGATTCCGGCTTTGTATACCCCGTCGCTATGTATGACCATGACGAAGGCCTGGCAGTGGTAAGTGGCTATGTTTTTAGAAATAATCAACAGCCTGACTTGCAAGGGCAATTGCTTTTGGGCGATATCGTTAGCGGCCGTTTGTTCCATCTGCCAGCAGATTCGCTTGTTTGGGGCAGGCAATATCCCGTACAGGAGCTGGAGGTCTTTCTGGAAAATGCAAGCAGCCCAACAAGTCTGTTGTCGGAAGTAAACCGTTCCCGGGCAGATGTCAGGTTTGGTTATGACCTCAGGGGAAATATGTATGTCACCACCAAAGGGGATGGGAAAGTCTACTCGGTAGGGCCCTACCAAAATCCCGTTGCTGGCCTTTCAACAGCTGTCTTAGCTGCTTCGGCGCGGGATTTTGAATTCAAGCTTCGCGAAGAGAGCTTGGAAATCACGGGCGCTCGGGTTGGGAGTCACTACCAACTTGTCGCCCTGGATGGCCGTGTTGTGGCCCAAGGCATGATTCGTGATTTGAATGGTGAATCCATTCACATAGCGGGTTTGAGTAAGGGTGTTTATGTCATCAGCATGGAATATAAAGGGGCAAAGTCGCAGGCGAAATTCGTGAAATAAAAAGGACAAAGTCCTGAAAGCTAATTCCAGCTATCACAAAGTAAATTCCTGCCCCTAAGCCCAGGTTATTACCTCTTATTTTGAAGTTCTAAAAAATTACCTATGACTCTTTCAATACACAGCACGAACAGGCTGTTGGTCTGCCTTTTTTTGTTAGGAATAACGAGCCTTTCCCAGCTTTTTAGCCAGGGTTTTTCTCCCGACATTGTCGTCGATATCAATGGAAGCGGCGATTTTACCAAAATTCAGGATGCCATTGATGCGGTACCCGACAACAGCAGCATCCCCACTACCATTTTTATCAAGCGAGGATTGTATGATAGCGAGAAGCTGATGGTCCCGGGAAATAAAACCAACGTCATCCTCATCGGCGAAAGCCGAGGTCAGACGATCATCAGCTACCACATCTACGATTGTGCTTCAGGCGGTTTCAACGGCAGATGCCCTGCGGCAGATGCGATGCTGTGGCCTTCTTTGAGTATGCAGACCTCAGCTACGCTGACGATTCTGGGAGACGGCTTTCAGGCTGAAAACCTGACGATCCAAAATACGGCCGGCCCGGTAGGACAGGCACAGGCGATCACCGTGCGAGCGGATAAGGTGGTTTTTCGAAATGTGGACCTCAAGGGCTACCAGGATACCATCTATTTCTGGAGCGTGGGCAATCGTTCCTATTTTGAAAATTGCCTGGTTGTGGGCCGGACGGATTACATTTATGGCGGAGGCATTGCTTATTTTGAAAAATGCGAAATTCGGAGTTGGGGAGGCGGATGGATCACAGCTCCCTCAACAGCACAAAATCAAGCCTATGGCTTTGTCTTTGACAGCTGCGATGTGACCTATGCCCTGAATAGTCCCCGGGCTGGGGATGATGGCACGAGTGTCGCCCTGGGGCGACCCTGGCAAAACTATCCCAAGGTGGCCTGGCTCTATTGTGACATGACAGAAAAAATCAACCCACTCGGTTGGCCCGATAAATGGAATATGGCCTATTCCGATACCAGTGCAGATCTGCATTTGTATGAATACAAAAATACCGGTCTGGGCGCTGATATGAGCGGCCGCGCCAACTGGGTGGGCATCCGCGCCCTGGCAGACTCAGAGGCTGTTTATTATTCCGTGGACAGTGTGCTCGGGGGATCGGATGGGTGGAATCCTGCAGCCCAGACTGCCCTCATTCCTACCTATACCTGGACAGGAGGAGGCCTTACGCCTGATTGGCTGGACCCCAATAACTGGAATCCGGTGGCAATACCTGACACCAACGAAGCTGCGTACGTCAACAGCCTGGATACCATTCAGGCAAATGGGGGCCACTTTGTGGCTGATTTGACGCTATCCGATTCTGCCATACTGCTGGTCACTGCACCCAGCCAGGTGACCTACCTGTCTGTGGATAGGGCTTTTATTTCCAGCACAGGTGGAAATACCAGCCTGGATGGCATCATGCGGACCAAGGATAGCCTGGGGATCTCGACAGTGGATACTTTCGACCTCAATACACAGATCATCGGTGTACATAGAATTGAAAAATCAGGAACGGGAGTCATCCGCCTGAATAGTGACAACACTGACTTCTCTGGCTTTTGGGTGGTTTCAGAAGGAAATATGATGGCAACAACTACCAACAGCCTGGGCAGAGCCCGTGAGGTTCAGGTCGCAGGCATGGCTACTTTGACCATTCATACCAGCGATGCGATGAATACCAACACGGCTCTGCGCCTGGATTCAATGGGGCATTTAAGTCTGAATGCGAACATCAACTTGTTGGAATTCTACCTTGGAGGGCCCCTCCAGGGCGTAGGCGTATATTCTGCTACCACGCACCCAGGGCTGATTAGCGGATCAGGTACGCTCACCGTTGGTCGTCCAACTTCATTCATCTTTATTGGCGGGGGAAATGGCAACTGGGATGTTCCGGCACATTTTCAGCCTGGCCTGCTGCCTCAGGCAGGAGACACCGTCTATAATGGTATTGAGATGGAAACTACGGGTTTTTCTTTTCCCGCAGATGTGCATGTACAGGCTGGGGGCCGTATTCGCCTTCGGGGCACACACAGTGCCACAGGCACTTTCTATATGGAAACAGGTTCCAGTTTCAGCTATTTTACTTCAGGATCAGGATTTACCTTAAATGCGCCAACGGTTATAGAAGGGGATGTGCTTTGCCAAATGAACAGCCGCAATATGCCTTCTCATGCGATGCGCCTGGGAGGAGACTTCAAGGGTAATGGAAAAGTCATTGTTTCTAACGCCCGGGCAGGGACAGAAAATACAGGAAGTGTGATCCTTTCAGGAGATAACCATGCCTTTACGGGCACCTGGGATTTGACGATGCCCAGCGCAGAGGTCAATAGCGTAGCTACCATTGAGGGAAATAGCGAAAATGCTTTCGGGCATGGACGGATCGAGGTAGCCATCAACAACCGGGTTTCTCTTGGCCATGAGAAATGCGCCGGAGATACCTTGCGGGTTACCCTCAGTGATGATGGCCTGATCGAACTCAAAACGGAGGTATATGTCCTCATGGCCACCATAAATGGTACTTCTCTGTTAGCTGGCGACTATGATGCAACGACCCATCCCGAATATTTTACAGGAAATGGAACCCTGATCGTCGGTCGGAATGTGGCTATCGATGGGGATATGGACAGCAAACAAGTCTTTGCGTTTCAAAACACTCTATACGTTTCTGGCATCGCCACTACTATCCGGATATTCGATTTGAAAGGCCGGCTTATCCTACCTGAAAATACTTCGAAAAGCATTTCCCTGGAATCTTTGACTCCGGGGGTGTATGTCGTCAAGTTTGAGGTAGATGGATTTTCAGGAGTAAAGAAGATTTTGGTACAGTAAAGAATTAATTTTTGGTGAAAGTATGGAAAAGTTAAAATCAATTTCAGTTCTCGGAAAGGGCGTCTTCATACTGAGTATGCTGGTGTTATTGTCGAGCTATGGCATTGCCCAAAATAAACCTTTTAACGTATATGGGGGCTTATTTGACCAGAGTGAGTTAGATAGTCTTGCATTAAGCCGTGCAGCAGGGACAGAAACCATCACCATTTTTGCCCCGTCTGACTCAACGGATCATTACAGCAATGGTGTTTTCATGACGGCCTTCAAAGGAGTTTTGTATTGCCAGTGGCAAAGCTCAGCGATGGATGAAGATGCACCTGATACCTGGGTTGCTTTTAGCCGGAGTCTTGACAGTGGCCTTAGCTGGTCAGCTCCCATGGTGCTGGCACCTTCTTTAAGCAATGGTTATTGCTCATCTGGTGGTTGGTGGATAGCCGGAGATACGCTGGTAGCCTATGTCAATACCTGGCCTGCAAGTGTTTCTCCACGGGGAGGATATACCAGATACACAAGCAGTACGGATGGGATAAACTGGTCTCCCATAGAAGCTGTACTCATGGCAAATGGAGATACGTTGAAGGGGATTTTTGAACAAGATCCCCATGCCCTTCCCGATGGGCGCATCATAGGGGCAGCCCACTTCCAGCCGGGGCTGTTGGTCTCTCCCATGTATACCGATGATCCTTCGGGGGTAAGAGGTTGGGTCAAGGCAAATTTTTCAAATCTATCTGTGAGTAGCCATGTTTCCCGGGAGCTCGAACCCAGCTGGTTTTTGCGTGGCGACAGCACTTTGGTGATGGTCTTTCGGGACCAGGACGGGACCTACCGGAAACTGGCTTCTACAAGTAATGATCGGGGTGAAAACTGGTCTTCACCAGTCCGAACCAATATGCCTGATGCGCGCACCAAGCAAAGTGCAGGTAACCTCCCTGATGGTACAGCTTATTTCGCAGGCAATCCCAAAACCGACAAAACCCGCATTCCTTTGGCGGTAACCTTAAGTAAAGATGGCTATTGGTTCAATACCGCTTATGTACTTCGTAAAGGAGCTGAGGGCCTTCAGGAGTTGCGCTACCCGGGACTCTATAAGCGATTGGGATATCACTATCCCAAGTCTATGGTGTGGAATGGTCAGCTATATGTGTCTTATGCCACGAATAAGGAAGATGTTGAATACACCCGTGTCGCCCTAAGCAGTCTTGTAATTGATAGTGCAATTGTCAATTCGATTTCTCCGGATCTAGGCAAAGGGATTGAGATTCTGTTTGATATAAACGGTTTGGTCAACATTTCTCTGACTGATTTCCATCGAAATGCGGTCGCATATATCTACAACCTTCATGGTCAAATGCTTTCGCAACAAGCGGTGCCAGGGAATGAATTGAAAATTGATACAAAAGATATGGGTGCTGGCACTTATTTGATCGATGTCAGGACCAGCAATGGAAGAAAAACAAAATTATTTAATACAAGATTTTAATTATGATTAAACAGGCTTTACTCATACTGTTTTTGTTGGTAGCAGGCATGATTACGCTCTACGCCCAACCCACTGCCCTGGTCAGTGATATTACCATCAGGAAGCTGATGGACACGTCTGCCGATCCGATTCGGATTGACAAAAACCCCCTTACAAATGAAATATATTACCTGGATGATGAGGGAAATATCTATTTGGTAGATATCGCTAATCAATCCGCTGCACAGGTTTTTACCTCTGCTGATCACAGCCTCAATGAAACCTTTGGGCTGGAAATAGGTGCTACGGGAAATATCTATGTGGTTGCTGCCGAAAATGTCAATGGTTACAATATTGGCAAAGTTGCAAAAGGCGTTCCTGATGGGTCAGGGGGATACAGCTGGAGCTTGCTGGCCCATACACAACCCTATCGCCATTCAGGCAATCGGGACCACAAGTTCAGCGCCATCATCGAGTCTACCGATGGCAAATATGTCTATGTCAATTCCGGTTCACGAACCGATCACTCAGAGGAAGCCAAAAATGATGGCCTTCGGGAAATGCCTATCACCTCGGCTATCCTGAAAATCCCCGTTGATACTAGCAACCTCCTGCTTCAAAATAATGAGCTTTTCCTCAACAACAATGGTTATCTCTTTGCAGATGGTATCCGCAATACTTTTGATATGGAATATGCCCCCAATGGAGATCTGTTTGGAGTAGAAAACTGCGACACCCGGGACAATGAAGAAGAACTCAACTGGTTGCAGGAAGGGCATCACTATGGATTTCCCTGGAAAATCGGAACCCATCACAACCCCCAGCAATTCGCAAATTTCAACCCGCCAGGCTCAGACAATCTGCTGGTAGCTGGAATCAATATGGAATCCACTTTTTACAATGACCCCGGTTTTCCGGTACCTCCGGCTGGGGTTACCTTCACGGACCCGGTGATCAATACCGGGCCAGACGCAGCGATCATCCGGGATTCTGTTGATGGAAACATCAAAGATGCCATCGCCATCGGTAGGGCGATGGGGACCTTTAGCCCCCACAGTTCACCTGTGGCCCTTACTTTTGATACGGAGTATCAGTTGGGTGGAGACTATACAGGGCATGGTTTTGCCATGAGCTACAATGCGAGTTCTCAGCGCAAATATGCCCCTTTCCTCGATCCTGGAGAGGATTTGATGCTCCTGGAATTGACCAAATCTCAGGGTAAATATACGACGGCTGTGACCCGCATAGCGGAAGGGTTTTCGGGCCCTTTAGATGCTGTGTTGGTGGGGAATAAGATGTATATCATCGAGTATAGTGGCAAAGCTATTTGGGAAGTGATTTTTCCAGAAAATACAGGAATGGGCATTGAATCTCCATCCAGTTCCATCAGCGCATTGATAGCCGTTGCTCCCAATCCCGTAGGCTCAAGCCTCAGCCTGACATCTGCTTTTGAGGGGCTTCGTATTCAGCAAGCGAAACTGTATGACCTGAATGGAAAAGTTTTGGGAACGTTTGAAGGGTACGAAAAAGCCGAACTAAGTATCCCTACAGGCCATCTGATCCCGGGTGTCTATTTTATTTTTGTTGAAACAACAAAAGGACGGGCTTTGAAAAAGATCGTGAAAGAGTAGGAATTTTCTGCGCAGAAGCACTTAAAAAAGGGCAACAGTATTGACTGTCGCCCTTTTTAAGTGCATATACAATGCCTACCAAAGCTTAATTTATCTTTTGCTCAATCGTTGGGTATATCGGCCCTGAATACTGGTCAATTGAAATAAATACAAGCCTGAAGCCAGATTCGTCGGAATCTCCAGCTTGAATTGATGTGTTCCAGCTCCTTGTTTTTCTATGAGCTGATGGAAAACGAGTTGGCCTTGCAGGTTGAACAGCTCCATCCGAAGCGCGCTATTTTGTTCCAATTGCACTGATACCACAAGCTGTGATTCCAACGGATTGGGGAAAACATGCACGCCCGCCATTTGCTCAAAACCATCGAGACCTGTAGTGATGGAAACTTCAACGGGCTCGGTATAACAGGAGCTATCTGCCGCATTGACGGTTTTGAGGCGGTATTCATACACTGCATTTGGCAAATTGCTATCCAGGAAAGAAGTGACATTTGCCGCCAGGGTATCGATGGGAACAAAGCCATTGCCATTGTCGCTACGCTCCAGGATATATCCATCTTCATGTTCCGCAATGTCTGTCCAATTCAGCTTTACATCTGCATTGCCCTGTTTCGTAGCCGTAACATCAATAGGACGTACCACATAGGTGAAGTCATCAACCAAAGAATTCAGGTACTCTTCGACATTGGTGTACCCATCACTGTCGTCATCACCATTTCTATCGTTAGGGTCCATGCGATCCAGCCCGCGATTTTGTTCCCAATCATCCGGCATCCCATCATGGTCAGAATCGAGGGGTGCTGCGGTGCTGTTGAGGGTAGGCCAACCGCCTACATCTGCCTGGGAATCGATGATTCCTTTTGGTGTACCGGCAGTAAATGCCCCACCATAGGTAGCTGTGCCTGTACAGGTTTCTTCAATGACCCGCAGATCAACAGAATCCCTGTTTGGTAGCCTGCAACCTACATTGGCAAGCACATGTTCAAAGGCAACCTGGGGCGTATGGGTACTATCTATATCAAAAGAAAATGGCTGATTGACGCGCATGGCCATTTTTTCATTAGCTGTAACATCCTGAACGCCATATCGCCAGTTATCCGTCGTTGCATTAGGATATCCATGCACATGATTGCCGTCAATATACCAGTCACTAAAACCAAAATTATTGTTGGAAGGCTCCAGTATGCGGTATCGCATGGAACCAGAATTGGTTGCCGGGCCAGATCTGTAATAGTTATTGACCATATTAATTTGGGCTTTGGTGCCATCAATCTCACTGGGTTCGCCCCCATAAGCACTGTTAAAGCCCCAATTGTAAACCACATTGTTGCGGTAATCTACATGATCTGCCACGCCAGCGATAAAACGGGAACCATTGAAGCGGGGGTTCCGGCTGGTATGGTGAGCCAGCAGGTTGTGGTGGAAAGTCACATGATCTCCCCCCCAGATGCCTCCGTAGCCATGATCTCCTTTGCTATGAACAGAACGGTACAGGCTTTCGGAGAGCAAACACCATTGCATGGTGAAATTTTTATTGAGGTAGGGTGAAGCTACTTCATCCACGCTCCAACTGAATGAGCAATGGTCAATGATGACATTTTCGACATTGCGGCAGTTGATCGCATCTGTTTCCTGCACACTGACATCTCCCAGCCGGGAGCGGATATATCGAACAATGATGTTGTTTGCACTGAAATTCAAGGGGTAGTTTGCCAGGCAAATACCATCTCCGGGAGCTGTTTGACCAGCAATGGTCAGGTTGTCATGGTTGATGGTCAGGTTGGAGTTCAGGTAAATAGTTCCCGAAACACGAAAAACAATTGTTCTTGTACCCGGTGTATTGATTGCCGAGCGCAGGCTGCCTGGCCCGTTATCATTGAGGTTGGTGACCTCAATGATTGCCCCACCACGACCTCCGGTCGTATTTTTTCCGAAGCCCTGGGCTCCGGGAAAGGCTGGTAGTGAATTCAGGAAATTTGCCTGAATATTATATGGCTGATCCATCAACAGCTTTACAGGGTTGATCATGCTGTCAAGATCTCCACTCCAGTGGGAGAAAGTGTAGCCCGGATTGGCTGTGGCAGTGAGTTCTACCAGCATGCCTGCCTGGGCAGAGTCTCCTGCTACGGATTTGCTCACGGTACCATTGCCACTGCTGGTGACTGTAAGCGGGTAATAGGGGAGGGGAAGCGTATCGCTGGCGATGCGCAGGTGGTCCAGATTGGGAGCTCCATCTATATTGATGGATAGGAGTTTAATTCGATTAATTCCTGAATCTAATATGGCAGGAACACTTTTGTAAACCCAGGTGGTAAAAGCACCCGTATCGTCAAAATCAATTGTATCTAACAGTTGCTCGTTGGCATAGACTTCCATATAGCGATGCTCGTTTTTTCCGAGCGCATAGCGGAAATTGAGGGTGTCATGGGCTTGAGCCTGTAGGTTGATAAACCATTCGACATAGACACCTACAGCATTATCAGTATCTACAAAGCCCGTACCGGTATAACCGGCATGCTTGGTGTCAATTTTTCCTGCGGAAAAAAAGACATCTTCAGCTTCAAGGATAGATTGTGCTGAGAGAAAAATGGGAGCCAGGCTAATAGCCCCGATTAGCATAAATTGAAATAAATAAAGGTAGCTTTTTCTCATATTGGTAGAAGATTAAATGAATATTTGAAAAACAATATCAGCAGAATCCCTCCAATAGGCTCTTCCTGATTTATCAAAGGCTCATCATTTTCTCAAAGAAATCCCTGCGATCACATTGTTAATTGTGGAATACAGCTTGGTTGAGGTATTGCAGACCTTAGGTATACAAATATGTATGTGTATATGGCACGCTTTGCCAAAACACTTTTAACCTTATTACCAATTAATATGATGAACAGAAAACTACTTCTTTTTTGGGGCTTAACCCTCATGGGATTTTTGACGGCCTTTGGCCAGCAATGGATGATCTATGATGCATCTGTATTACCCTCTCAGACGGGAGGAGCAGCTTTTGATCTCACAAGCCTGAGCCAGGATTCTCCTGGTCCCAATTTCGTTGAAATGCTGGAGTCCGATCCAGATATTGCAGGTAACTCTGTACTTCGCTATGTACAGCCAGATACGAATGCCACCAAGATGTACCGTACTTTATTTACTGGATGGACAGGTACTAACCTGACCCTCGTGACGCGTCTAAAAGGGCTTCCTGACTGGCAAATGCTGGGACTTGATCGTGTATTCGATTTGCAGATTCGCAATGGAAATGCAGGAAAAAGAGACCAGTTGAGGCTGAATTATGCTGACAACAGCGTGGAGCTGGATCGCTCACCTAATGCGAGTGCCCAACCGGGGATCGACATGACTGAGTGGCATGTATACCGGATTTGTATGTTTGGGGATTCGTCAGTTGTTTATGTAGATGAAAATCCTATCCCCGCTCTTACAGGTGTCTCCACCTCTTCAACGGGTGATTCCTATCTGAAAGTGGGTGATGGTTCGGGTGAAAAAATTGGAGGTCTTGTAGACTGGATGGCTCTGGATACTACGGGCGCGTATTCACCCGCCTTGTCTCCCCTGCTTGATCCTAAATTTACGGGAGTAGGGCATGATCCCGTAGCTGCTGATTGGCTGTTTTATCCAGCAGATGTGCTGCCCAGCCAGACAGGAAGTGATCCCTTTGACCTGACGAGTTTGAGCCAGGATGCTCCCGGCCCCAATTTTGAAGAAGTCATCGTGGGGGATCCTGCTATCCCTGGCAACAGATTGTTGCGCTATGTACAGCCGGACACCAACTCTACCAAAATGTACCGTCATATCTTTGACGGAGCATGGACAGGTCAGAACCTGACCCTTATCGCACGCATGCGCGGATTGGATGACTGGCAGGCTTTGGGCCTTGACAGGGTATTTGACCTCCAGTATCGTCATGGAAATTCGGGTAAAAGAGATGAATTGAGACTGGATTATTCAGATAACAGTGTAGAACTGGATCGCTCGCCATCGGCAACTGTACAGCCAGGTATTGACCTGACTGAGTGGCATATTTACCGCATTGCTGTGCATGGGGATTCCTCTGTAGTATATGTGGATGAAAATCCCATACCGGTTTTGACGGGTGTTTCTACTGCATCTACAAGTGACACCTATATCAAGATTGGTGATGGTTCGGGTGACAAAGTGGGTGGCTGGGTAGATTGGGTGGCTCTTGATACCACGGGTGCTTACTCTCCGCTGCAGACAGCCCTGGATTCAAGCATGTTTACAGGGGTAGGCACACCCACTACCCTTGCTGATATTGTTTTTATCACCCAGACTGATTTGAAAGATGCTTCCAATTCTTATGGTGATTCCCTGTATGTAGCCGCGCTTCACAATGCAGGATATCATGTGAATGTACCTGCCTATAGCGACTATTCAAATGTGGATTCTGCGGAAGCAGAGGTGCTAAAGGCTGCAGATTTGGTGATTATTGGTCGTGGGGTATCCAGTGGCGATTTTGATGATGCGGATGATGTGATCTGGGAGGAATTGGAAACCCCGATTATCATGATGAGCAACTACGTTGCCCGTAGCAACCGCCTTCGCTGGTTTAACAGCTCAAGCGCACTCTATGCTGCCCGTTTTGGCACCCAGCAAGCTACAGTCAACCAACCAATGGATACAGCCTTTACAGGTCTCACGATTAGTGGTAATGTGATTGACTATGCTGAAAATAACCTTGGTTTTATCCGCGTGACAGATGCTGCCAGCATCAATGGTGAGTTGCTACTTACCATGATCAATGGTCAGGAAGGCTATGATATCGACACAGACAATGGGTCTGTAAAAGACACCATCCAGCTTTCCGCCTATGACGGAAATGTCCTGATGGCGCGTTTTGCGCCTGGGGATTCTATGTACTTTGGCGGTGGTGCCATGCCTGCTGGATGGCGGACCTTCATGACCGCAGGTGATGACCATGATTACGATACTACACAAGGGAGAAGATTATACAACTTCCATGTCTTCACGGAGGACATGCATCAGGTATTCCTGAATGAGGTTGATTACCTGATTCGTGGACCCAAGAGAGATTCTACCGTAGGGATTGAAAACCTCATCGACCATGAACTGTTGGTGAATGTCTATCCGAATCCATTTGACAACCAGTGGAATATCAAACTGGAGCTGGAGCACATCCAAAAGATTCAATTAAGTCTTTACAGCCTCGATGGCCGTTTGCTAAGGATGTACCAACCACAAATGGTGAGCGCGGGAGAGCGTGTAATCACGATTGATGGGCAGCAACTCACATCAGGCGTTTATATCTATCAGCTAAGGGTCGGGGAACGCTATATGGTAGGAAAAATTCAAAAACGATAAGTCGTTTTCTGATAGGTTAGTTGTTATTCTACTTTGAAAAGCTGGTCGGCGGTGATACCGTAGGCCAGCTTTTACATTTGGGATGGGACCTTTCTAAAAAGGTTGATGTAAAAAAAGTAATCCGTCTCCCGCAGGTGCAGGAGACGGATCAACTAATCAACTACTTAAATTAATCAACTACTTAATTCATTATCATTTTGCCGGTACCAAGAGCTTTGCCTTCCTGGCGAACAATAAATTGGTACATGCCGGGAGCCATCGTAGCTGGGCGAGTAAAGCTCATACGCTGCTTGCCGGCAGCAAATTGAGAAGCTTGCTCGAATACCATTCTTCCTGTCATATCATATACTTCCATAGAAACCTGACCAGGCTGTGTGAGATGAAACTCAACTTTAGTGAAATCAGTGAATGGGTTTGGAATAGCAGACAGACGAGCGTCTTCCTCAAAAAGGTTGTCATTCGCTGTATTATTCAGTCCCAGTGTCCAGAGGATAGCACCGTCCAAAATCTGGTAGAAAACAGGAGTCGCCTGTGTCAGGCCATTTTCGTGTATCCCCCAGATCACCATGCGGTGGTTAAGTGGGTTGGTGGTATCCGCAGCATTTGGCTCGATGGCCCAGAGTGTATGCCAATCCGTTTCACCTTTGATATCTCCTACTGCAACTGCGTCAGTCATAGGGAGGTCAAAATAGGTATTCTGAGGAGGCAAGTTCATGGTATCAGTTTCAGAAGACCAAAGAACCTCATCACCCATAGAAAGACCAGCATAGTTGGTGATAGGATGATCGACCTTCACTTTGATCCCATAGTGCTTTGCAGGGTCATACACTGTGGGAGGGGTTTCTGTACCAATTTGAAAAAACTTATCATTGGTAGTCAGCGCCCAACGGTTTTCACGCACACAGAACCCTTCCATAGAAACACATGGAACAGGGAACATGGCTGTAGCAAAAGGAGTTACTTTGGAAGAGCTCAAAGGCTCACCAAAAACAATCACGTCTGCACCATAGTCAGTGTGTGAAAACTCATTATAGGCGTCTCCTACGAGGGGAGTTACAACGTATCCCATTGCTTCAAGAGAGTCTATCAGGATAGCATCTGTACCATCGGCAGGGTCACTCTTTGCAATATAAAGGAGATTGACATTGCTTTGTTGAGCATAAGCAGGAATTGCAATTAATAAAGCAATTAAAGTGTAAAGAATCTTTTTCATAGTAGATTAAATAATTATGGTTAATAGGTTTTGTTGTTAACTAGAGCTCATATTCGGATTATTGGAGGGTATTTAGCGCGCAGAAATCATCTTTGACTATTCCTTTCTTGAAAAAAGGTCAAAAAAATGCTTGAATGGCCTTTTTTCGAATTTTATGTACATGGAAAAAGGAGAATACCTTTTGATAAAAACGGGCATTAGGCTTTGTTTAGGGGGGAGTATTTTTGATAAATACCTGTACATCTTATCCTCATGATTTTATCACAGCGGCAAAACAGGATATTCGTTTCTTCTAATAAATTTTATTATATGCGTATTGTCAATCTGGTAGTTCTGTTTTTCTTTACATGCTCGTTCACATTTGCCCAGAATCCGATCGTTAAAATAGATTTTGACCAATCAGGTAGGCAGAAAAGTGAAGTGAATCAGCCAGGATATGTGAGTTGGGTAGTGTCAGGTGGTATTTCGGCTTCGATAACAGAAAAAGGCGTGACATGTACGGTATCCAAGGCAGGAAGCTTTGGAAATGTGCTGGGAACCAATTGGTACAAAAAAGGGATTCAGGCTTCCGATGCCGGGAAGCTGGTCAATGACGGAATTACGGTAAAGGATGGCACGGCCAATGATGGTGGACAGATAGAACTTCGGCTCAGTGGTTTGGAAGCTGGAAGCCATAGCTTCTTGGCTTTTTTGAATGCCGTGGATAGCGAAAGTTTTACCTTTAGCCCTATTGACATTTTTGTTGACGGAATCCTGGCAAAAGATGATGTTGAGCCGACCGTCCGTGCGGCGAATTCGGCAGAAGCCAGATCGGTCTACCTGAAGTTTCAGGCTACCATGGGAAATGACGTAGTGATTTTGTTTGCTGCAGATACTTCGGGCTCAGAAGATTATAAAAATGTCATGCTCAATGGCTTTGAGTTAAATACGCCCAATATTGCCTTTCAGGCCAAAGACCCGGTTCCGGCACATAATGACGAACACGTCGAGCTAAATGCAGGATTTGTCCCTTTATCATGGAGTCCCGCCGATAGTACGGACAGACAACATATTTATTTCGGCACAGACCCGGATACTGTGGCAGCTGCAACCCCCAGCTCATCTGCCTTTCAGGCGGATCAGGACAGCACTTTTAGCAATTTTCTGGTAGGCGGATTGTATACTGGCGATACCTACTATTGGAGAGTAGACCAGGTTTCTCCCTCTGGAGAGATTACCAAAGGGAACCTCTGGCGCTTTCGTCCGGCACAGCTGGCATTTCCGGCAGCGGAGGGCTATGGACGCTTTGCCCGCGGAGGCCGCGGTGGGAAAGTGGTTATCGTGAGCAACCTGAATGACAGTGGTCCAGGCAGTCTCAGAAATGCGATCACCCATGAGACAGGGCCACGTACGATCGTCTTTTCGGTATCTGGCGTGATCGATCTGAAGTCCAGGTTAACCTTGACAGATGATTATGTGACGGTGGCAGGCCAAACGGCCCCCGGGAAAGGGATCACCATCGCTTCAGCGCCCTTTGGAGTTACAGGAGATGACTGTGTGGTTCAAAATATCAGGGTGAGATTAGGCGGCGGCCCTACCTTTGATGGGATGGGACTTACTGGTGCAGACTACAGTATCATTGACCATTGTTCTATCAGCTGGACCATCGATGAAGCATTTAGTTCCCGGGGAGCACACAACATCACGCTTCAACGGACATTGATTTCAGAGGCCCTGAATGCGGCAGGGCATAAAAATTATCCGCCGGGGACGGAACACGGCTATGCAGCTTCTATCGGTGGTGATATTGGGAGTTTTCATCACAATTTACTGGCCCATAATTATGGAAGAAACTGGAGCCTGGCAGGCGGATTGGATGGAAGTGGGGCCTATGCTGGAAGATTGGACATCACCAATAATGTCGTGTACAACTGGGGATCAAGAACCACTGACGGCGGTGCTCATGAAGTGAATTTTGTTGGGAACTACTATAAGCGAGGAGCTGGCTCAACTCGCTTTTATGCCTTGACAGCAGAAAATGAAGGTGCCGGGACGGGCACGCAGCAGTATTTTTTCGATGGGAATGTCATGCCGGGGGTTTTTGACGAAATGAATCAGACGAGGGGGCGGAACAAGTCAGGCGTTTCTGTTCCTTTTAACAATTTTGTGGATTCTGCATTTTTTCCTTCTTACGTCACCACCCAAAAAGCCCGTCATGCCTATAAGAGGGTGCTCTCTGATGTAGGATGTACCCAACCTGCATTTGATGCACATGATCAAAGGATGATTCAGGAGACTTTGACAGGGACCTATACAGTGGTGGGTAGTATCACCGGGAAAAAAGGATTTCCAGATAATGAAGCCGATGCCGGCGGGTATGAGCATTATCCCTATATCAAAAGAAGCCCAGATTGGGACTCCGATAGCGACGGCTTGCCCGATTGGTACGAGACGGTCATTGGTACGAACCTCCAATCTCCTGTAGGAGATTTTTCTGATGCGAATGCCGATGTGGACCTGGATGGATATACGAATCTGGATGACTACCTCCAATGGATGGATCAACCCAACTTTAGTACAAGCACAGGCTCCATGCTCACCATCAATCTTCAGGAACTTTCACGGGGGTTTACAGATGCGGTGTCTTATACAGTGTCCAATATTAAAAATGGAACGTATAGCCTGATCGGAGAGATCGTTGAGTTTACGCCTGTAGCCCTGGGGGTGGGGGCATTCGACTTTACTGTGATAGATTCAGTGGGGGATAGCATGACACGAACCGTCAACATCCTGAATGGCTATAAGCTGGGTACCATGTCAATAGAATCCCCACTTGGCTCTCAGGTGAAAGTTTGGCCAGTACCCAATGCCGGAAAGTTTTTCATCAAGATAGAAGGGCCGGGTCGAAATTCAGTTTTCAAGGTATTCGATATGCTGGGGAAAGAAGTGCTTTCAGGTTCTCTTGAATCAGGAGAAGCCAGGCAGCTAAACATGCCCTCACATGCAAGGGGTATATTCGTTTTGCAGGTCATGGATAGGGATTCCGGTCAGGCGATTCACATCCAAAAGCTGATTACCTCTCTGTAGCCTGGCTATGGATTCGCATGATTAATTTTCATCCTTCTCCAAAAACTCCGAAGGGCTGATGCCATACTCCTTGCGGAAAGCCCGACTGAATGAATTTGGAAGATCATAGCCTACCAGATAAGCTACTTCTGAAATCGCCAGTTTTTTCTGGCTAAGAAGATCCCGGCTTCTTGTCAGGCGAAAGGTTCGGAGGAGCTCTAGCGGTTTTTTGCCAGTCAGTTGCTTGATCTTGCGGATAAACTGAATGTGACTATATCCCAGTGCTTCGCACATTTTATTTACATTAAATTCGGTATCGTCTATATTCTCCTCCATCAAATGGGAGAGTTTGGCCAGCATTTTTTCGTCAGGGGATACCAGTTTGACAGCATTGGGTTGCAAAAGAACCTGCTGTTGGTACTTTATGCGAAGCTGTACCCTTTGTTCGAGGATGTTTTGTATCTGTGCTTTGAGCACTTCTGATTGAAAGGGCTTAGTGATATAAGCATCGGCACCCTGGTGGTAGCCTTCGATCTCATTTTCGGCGCGGGTTTTAGCAGTGAGAAGAATGACAGGAATATGACTGGTGAGCAAATCATTTTTTACATGTTTGCACATCTCCAATCCATCCATTTCAGGCATGGCTACATCACTGATGATCAGATCAGGACTTTGGGCTTTGGCGAGTTCCAGGCCTTTTTTTCCGTTCTCCGCTTCAAGAACTCTATAGTCTTGTGAAAGTAAGGAAACAATAAACTTCCGCATATCCTCATTATCTTCAATAATAAGGATGGTTTTTGCATCTTCTGGAACTGAGGCAAATGCCTCTTCCTGATAGTCTGCACTGAGGCTTGCCACATGTAGATTCGCCTCTTTCAGGCCTGGCGATTGTTTTGGCTGATTGAGCAGATCGCTTTCTGCACAGGGAAGGTAAGGCAAGTCAATTGTAACAATGGTTCCTACGCCTTCTTCGCTTTCAAGCTCAATTTTTCCGCCCTGCAATTGAACCAACTCCCGAATATAACTCATGCCTATGCCCGTGCTAAAATGAGTGCCCCGGGTTGCGGTATAATAACGGTCAAATATGTGGGTGAGGTCCTCTGATGCAATACCATTGCCATCGTCAGCAATACAGATTCTCAGCATCTCCTGGGTTGAAACCTCAGACATCTTCTTTTCAAGGGAAACATAAACATGCCCATGGTTGGGGGTATATTTGAATGCATTGGATAATAGATTTGCCAGAATTTTTTCCATTTTATCCTGATCAAAAATATACCAGTCCTGAGTGAGCGTATTTTCAAGCGAAAGATGGAGCCGACGGCTTTTGGCCAGATTCTGGAAAAGGCTCATGGTGGCTTCTACCGTTTGAAGCAAATTGCCGGGCTGCGGAGAGATATCGAGAGAAGAATGCTCGATTTTACGAAGCTCAAGGAGTTGGTTTATCAGAATCAGCAGGCGGTTGGCATTTCTATTCACCAGTTGAAGCAGTTCTTCCCGCTGTTTTGTCGAAATCTCTCCCTGATCTCGGAGGAGTTGTTCAATGGGGCCCAGAAGTAGGGTAAGAGGTGTCCGCAACTCGTGCGATATGTTGGTGAAAAAGTCAAGCCTGGCCTTGGAGAGATCTCTCACCTGAGCTACCATTTCCTTTAGGGAGTCGCGCTGCTGCTCAATCTGGGTATTGCTGCTGGCAAGCTGCAGATTGGCAACTTCAAGCCTGTCCTTTTGGTTGATGATCTCCTGCTGTTGGGCCAGGATATATTCGTTTTGTTTTAATACCTGTTGTTCTCTTTCCTGCAATTCATCATTTGTCTCCTGTAGGGTAAAATTCAGCTTACTGAGAGTTTGGTTTTTGAGGATAATGATATAAACAAAAACTGCCAGAGTTATAATAAATGTCCCGACTAAGGCCAAAACAGCAGGTTGTTTCCATAAGGGTACAAGTACTTCGAATATCAATCGGGCAGGAGTAGGGTCTATATTAAAATCCTGATCCCTTGCACGTACCTCAACGATATGGGTGCCACTGCTCAGGTACGTAAACATTTTACTGCGGTCTAAAGTAAAACCCGACCAGATACCTTCATCCACGCGGTAAGAATATTGAAGTTTTTCCTTTTTGGTTAGGTTTAGATAATCTTCGCCCTGCCAACTGAGCACAAGGTTTCCAGATGATGGGACCTCTTTAGGGGATGTCAGGAAATGCACGTCTGGCGGGTTTTTGTCAGGTTGGTAGCGATAGCAAATAAACTGTCCGCCGTTTCCCGGTGGCAGTTGATTATAGGAAAGGGCACGTCTTTTCCATTCCCGGGGAGATTTATTGATCCAGCAATTCCCGTTTAAACTTCTGCGAAACTCTCCGCCTTCAAAATCCAGGTTCATGATGTCCGGGAAAATATGATTCACCCATTTGCTCCCATCAAATCTTGAAATGTCATTTTCCGTAGCTACCCATATGCTGTTGACAGAATCAGCATACAGGCTGATAACAGTGTTGCTGACCAAACCAGAATCGGTATCATATTGAACCCAGGATTTTCCGTCAAAGACATATAGGCCATAAAATCGGGAGCCGACAAGAAGCAGACTATCCTGGCTGTAAATAGCATTGACATATTCCTGGAGATTTTCCTGGTCCGTTTGGGCCCAGCTATTGCCATCGTAGGCATAGAGGCTACCGCCGCCCACCCATATCCGCCCGTCAGGCGATTGACCAATGCCGTAGGCATTGGACTGATTCAGGCCGTTTTCTCCAGAAGCATGATGCTTCCAGAGGAGTTGATCCGCAAAAGGATCCATCAATTGGAGCAGGCCTCCCCGTTGCCCCTTATCAGGGGCGATATCAACACTGGCTCCAAACCAGATGGAGCCATTTTTTGCTTCGAAAACGGCCCGATAGTCAATCCCCCAACTGAGTTGGGGGTGGAGGTGCCTATCCCAATGATTCCCTTTTAGCAAAGCTGTTGCGGCTACTCCCTTGTGAGAACCCGCTGCCCAGACCTGGCCTTTGGAACTTACCTTAATCTTGACAGGTGCATCTATTAGTCCGTGAGATTCACCATAGGCAAACCACTGATTGTTATGAAAAAGTACCACCTTGCCCGTTTGGTCCAAAAACCATTGACCTTCAGTGGATTCTGCCTGGAAATTCAGGCCGGGATAGGCCTTCCACCTTTCCTCAGAATGGTCAACATAGATCACTTTGGATTTGAGACCCATGACCCAGAGCGATCCGTCAGCGGCAGGAAACAGGATCATTTTGTTGCCTGGAACAGGGTAATCGGGTGATTGGTATAGTTGCCAGTGCTGGCCATTGAAGCTATATATTTTACCCAGGGCGCTAATCCAGATATTGCCATTTTGGGTTTGGCAGATGCTTGTGGCGTATTCATCTCCCCCAAATTTTTCGCCAAGGCTCATGCTTTTCCAACTTCCCTGATCAAAAATATTGATGCCCAGGCGGTAGGAGCTATTGATAACCCATATTTTGCCATCCTGGGCTTCTACCATTTTTTGGGCACCGCCAAATCTGATGCTACCACTTTCGGGAAAAATGCGGGCGTTTTGAATGTCTTCAGCCAATATACTGGATGGGGAGATACGGAGGACACATCCCTGATCTTCTTCAGCCATGCTGATCGCAAACCAAAGATAGCCTTGTTTATCTTCAAGGACCTGAGAGACAGCGCCAAAGGTGCCGTGTTGATGAATAGAAAGCGGAAAAAATATTAGCTTGGCTTCAGGAATCAAGGCCCTGACTTCTTCTTCCAGAGAGGCATCTGTATAGACTATAGGGGATTCTCCCTCTCTTATCACGATTGCGCCAAAATCAGTCCCCAACACCAGGCGCTGACCTGAGATTTCTCCTATATATTCGTAGCTTACTCCACCTGGTGAAGGCCATTCCAGCATCGGTTGCCAAAAATCCTGCTTTGCATAGCGAAAAAGCCCGACATCTGTTGCGGCAACCGTAATGCCATTTTGAGTGACATAAACCAGATGAACAGGTTTTCCCTTTAGTCCCTGCTCTTCTCCCTGAACCTCATATTCGTATCCATTAAAATGCAGCAATCCTTTATTGGTGGCAAACCAGACGCGATCAGGTTGGTATTCGTACATGAAGCGCACCCCTTTACCTTCTGTATGCGGGAAGTCTGTCCAGCGCCAATCTTCGAGGGGAAAGTTTGATTTTTGAGGAGAAAAGACATTTTGCCCTGATAAGGAGCAAATAAAAAGCACATTCCCTATTAATAAAAGGATTGAAAAAGGTAATAATTTACTCAAAATGGAGCTTGCTTGATTGTTGCAAAACATGTTGGCAATGCCTAAGTAGGTGGTCGTTGATATACTCAATCTTAAATATATTGCTAGTATATTCAATTATTAAAAGCTTTCTACAATTTAAGGGGATATTTGCTAACAAATAGGAAATATAAAGGTCGATTTGATGCCATATCAAATCGGCCTTTTTGAATAAAAATGGCTTGTTTGATTTGTGGGAACGAGGTGAAGGGGCATTTGAAAATTGGCCATTCTTCTTTTTGCAAGTAGGCATCATTAATTGAAGGATAGGGAAAAGGAAAGGAGGATAATAGGGATAAAATTGCAGAAAAAGGCATTTCCAGCGATGAATGTTAATTGTGGCTTGCTAACTGTTGAATTCTGAATAGCCGGAATGAGGCTAATCTTATTACTTTGGTTAAAACAATTGATATTAACATATATCTACATACTTATGAATCGAGCAAGAGACAAATCCAACATCAAATCAACACTCCTAGCCTGGTGCCTACTGTTAAGCCTCCCCTTGGGAGCATTGGGCCAAACCTCTACCGTTAGGGGTACTGTGCAAGGAGAGGACAATGCATCTTTGAGTGCCGCCCGTATTCTGGTGAAAGGAACCCAAAGGGGAGCCCTTACGAATGAAGAGGGAGAATTCAGTATTAAAGCTGCGGCTTCTGACACCCTGGTGTTCTCTTACCTGGGGTATGAGACGCAGGAAGTGGCTGTCGGTGATCAAACCACCATCAATATCAGCTTGTCTATCGACAATGGCAGTACCCTCGACGAAGTCGTGGTAGTAGGCTATGGTACCATGCAGAAAAGTGACCTCACAGGTGCAATAGTCTCTGTCCGGGGAGATGCCCTGACAGATGTGAAATCCAATAATGTATTGGATGGCCTTCAGGGGCGTATCCCTGGGGTAGAAATTTCCCGCGACAATGGTCGTGCAGGGTCTGATTTTGATATCCTTGTACGCGGCCGTCGCTCACTCAATGCTACCAATGCGCCTCTTGTCCTGGTAGATGGGGTGCCTTATGGCGATAATATCGACATCAATCAGGCTGATATCGAATCTATTGAGATTTTGAAAGATGCTTCCTCTACGGCAATATATGGTAGCCGTGGCGCAAATGGGGTTATTTTGATCACCACCAAAAAAGGGAAAAAAGGTACTTCACAGATTTCCTTTAACACCTATTATGGTTCAGCGAACCCTTTTCAGAAAGTACCTGTTTACGATCGTGATGGCTTTATCCAGGCAAAAATAGATGCCAACAAAGACATTAATAATTGGGACGTAGAGCCGAATCCCCTCAACGTATTTCTGGGAGATGAAATTCAGGGCTATGAAAACGGTACGTCTACAGACTGGCAAGATCTGGTAACCCGGACGGGCAATCAGCAAGACTATCACCTGGCCTTTACCGGCGGAAATGAAAAAACCAATTACAGCACCTCCTTTAACTATTTTAGGGAAAAAGGGGTGATCAAAGCGGATGATTTTTACCGATATACCTATAGGCTGAACCTTTCTACCAAAGTCAATAATTGGCTTTCTATTGGTACTTCGTCCATTATTTCTTACCGGCAGCGTGAGGGCCGTGGTCCCCGCTATACAGATGCGGTTATTTCATCACCGATCGTTCCTGCTTATGACAGTACAGGAAATTATATTTATCAGCCCAACTTTGCCAACCCCCGTAAAAGCCCTCTTGCATGGCTTGAGGATGTAGAGGAGAGACGTGAAACCCGCGTTTTTGCTACTGCTTTTGCCCAGGCACAGATCCTTCCCGGGCTATCATTTCGCACCAATATCAATGCCGATATCAATACCAATCGCTTTGGTTATTTGTATCCACAAAAGGTGCCTACAGAAGGATTCCCTGTTTCTGGCGCCTCTTTTTATTATGGCAACAGCTATTTGTGGAACAACATCCTGACTTTTAACAGAAATTTTGGGGATCACAGATTGAATGTCACTGCTGCACAGGAGTTGCGGTATTCACGAAATGAGAATTATTCTATTTCTGGGCAGGAACAGCAATTTGACCAAACGCTTTGGTACAATTTTTCTTCCAATCAGATGCAGCAAACGGCAAGCGATCTGACTGAGACGGCTTTATCCTCTGTATTGGGTCGTGTAAACTATATATATAATGACCGCTACATTTTTAATATTTCTGGCCGTTATGATGGTGCTTCTCAGCTGGCTCCAGGCAATAAATGGTCCTTTTTCCCTGCGGGAAGTTTTGCATGGAGGATTTCAGAATTGGGTAAATTGCAAGATTCCAAGACCTTAAATGACCTGAAACTTCGGATTGGATACGGGTCTACTGGCAACGCTGCAATTGATCCCTATTCTACCGCTGCGGCGCTAAATGTCAACCCCTTATTCTACGAATTTGGAGCGCCCGGACAAGAGGTTCCCTATTTCGGTTATCGTCCGGTCGCGCTGGCTAGCCTTGACTTGCAATGGGAACGCACCCAGCAGGTCAATCTAGGTTTTGACTTTGGCTTTTTTGAAAACCGCATCTCAGGTAACCTGGACCTCTTTCAGGCTAAAACAGACCGCCTTTTGCTAAAAGATCAACTGCCGCCTACCTCCGGATTTGACAATGTGTTTGTCAATGCAGGAGAAACCAGTTCCTGGGGGTGGGAGCTATTGCTCAGAACCATCAATATTGATACACGCAGGTTTACCTGGTCATCCAATATTTCCTTCTTTGGCAGCAGAGAAAAAATCGTTGCGCTTGCTTCCGGTCTGACCGAAGATGAAGGGAACAACTGGTTTGTAGGCAGTCCGATTTCGGTACATTATGACTTCAATAAAGAAGGTATCTGGCAGTTTGGGGAAGAAGACGATCCTACTTTTACAGCTCCAGGTGAAATCAAGGTGCAAGATGTAGACGAAAATGGTGTGATCGACTTTGATGACCGTGTGATATTGGGTACACCTCAGGCAAAGTGGAGCGGTAGTTTTATCAACACTTTCAACTTCATGAATTTTGACATGACAGTCAATATGTACGCAGTATGGGGCCCTATGCTCAATGCCGGCGCTTATGCATACGATCCCCGCATGTATGACAACATGATTGCTGTAGATTACTGGACCCCAGATAACCCTACCAATGCGTATCCACGCTATGACGCATCTCGCGCAGAATTGCCATTTGAAAGTACCCTGCGCTACGTTGATGGTTCTTTCATCAAAGTAAAGAACATCACTTTGGGATATAACCTCCCCAAGGATGTGCTTCAGAAGGCAAAATTTAGCAACCTAAGGTTGTATATGAGTACCAGAAACCCCTTCATTTTGTATAGCAACCTGGCTGATGGCCTTGATCCTGAGCGCAAGGGTAGTATCTCCTATCCTCTTGCCAGGGTTGTTATGTTTGGTGCAAATCTTACGCTTAATTGATTGATATTGAGCTATTTGGATTATTATTAAAAATTTAGAACTCCTAGAATATGCGTTACATAAAAATATTTTTTATTTGCTCTGTGCTGGTCTCCCTGACCGCATGTAAAGGCTTCCTGGATGAGGAATACCTTAGTGGGATCAACTCTTCCAGTATAGATGACTCTCCTGAAGCCTTTGAAACCTTGATTAACTCAGCCTATGTGACCCTGCGTGCATGGTATGGCAAAGAGAATGCATGGGACCTGACCGAATCCGGCACGGACCTCTATACCTATGGGCTGGATAACCGCTCACTCGGTTTTTGTCTGTATAACTCTTTCACCAATGCTGAGGAGCAGGAGAGGGTGGGGGCGATATGGCGGGAGCTCTATCGTGGACTCAACACCTGCAACCTGATCCTGGATAGGATCGACGATGTGCCTTTTGCCAATCCTGCCATTCGTGATATGCGCAAGGCAGAAGTGAAGTTTCTGCGAGCCCATACGCTTTGGCTTATCACTGAGATTTGGGGGGATGTACATTTCGCCACAGCACCAACAGAAATTGCCGAGCGTGAAGCCAACCGGACGCCACAGGCGACCTTCTATGAGCAGATCTTTACAGATCTGCGTGAAGCACGTCCTTATTTGCCTGTGGAGTGGCCTGCCAATGAATATGGCCGCATCACAAAACCGGCTGCTGAAGCCTTCCTGGCAAGGGCTCACCTCTATCGCCAAAACTATGACAGCGCCGCTGTCTATGCCAAAAGAGTCATTGAAGATTATAACTTCGGCCTCGAAGATAGCTGGAAGGAGCTGTTTGCCATTGACAATATCAAAAACCAGGAGGCAATATGGGGCGTGAATTATTCAGATGACCTGATATATACCAAATCAGGTCTGACTGATCCCAATGGAAGTGAATACGAGACAGCTGGTCTTATCCAACGTGAGGGAGGTAACCAGGGACACGTAATGTATGAAATTCGCTACGAAAACCTGAGCTGGGGTATGCTTCGAGACAAGCAAAACGGCCGGGGATTCCAGCGTTGGATGCCTACCCGCCATTTTATAGAATCCTTTGATCCCGAAGTAGATGAGCGTTTTTATGGTTCCTTTAAGAATAATTGGATTTGCAATACTTCTGGTGCACGCCCTCGCTGGCGAGGTGGCAAAGTCTTTATTGATGGCGTCGAGAAAGCCATTCCTGACTCCCTAAACCTCAAACCCATGTTTGAGCAAGGGGATACAGCGATTTACTTCTCTGTGACGCCTGTACCAGAGACGGAAAAGGCCAGATTTACTGTGGATAATATTCGTGCTTTCCATCCCACCAAAGGCTACGCCATCATTGATATCAATGATATGTACCTGCCCGATGGCACTCCCAATGATGAGATCATCAACCGTCAGTTTTACTTCCCCATCACCAAGCGGTATGAAGATACCACCCGCCTTGACCTAACCATTGCAACCACCAAGCGTGACTTCATTGTTTTTAGAATCTCAGAAATGTATCTGATTGCTTCGGAAGCAGAAATGATGAATGGAAATACAAGTGCTGCTTTGGGATGGATGAACATGCTTCGTGAAGCTCGCTCAGTGGAAGGCAAAGAAGCTGAAATGAGGATAGGTGCCGGAGATCTTGATATCGATTTCATCCTTGATGAGAGAGGACGTGAGCTGGCTACAGAATGTCAAAGATTCTTTGACCTGAAGCGCACAGGAAGATTGATTGACCGGGTAAAGATGCATAATCCTGATGCCGCTCCTTTTATCAAAGATTTCCATGCTTTGCGCTTTATTCCTCAAAATCAAATAGACGCAATGCCTAATAGCGAAGGCTACCAAAATCCTGGTTACTAGCGCCTGTACCAGTTGGCAGGAAATAGAGGGCAGTAGGCAGTAATCTGTTTGGATTACTGCCTACTGCGACCTGCGAACTGCCCACTGTTAACCGCAACCAGTATGACTGCCTCAAAGTTCTCAAGATATTTTGCCTTTTTGCTCTTAGTCTCTGGCATTGGTTTGTCAGCCTATTTTGCGATTTCCGAAGGAAAAGCTAACCCCATGATGGAAAAAATGCTGATTCCTGACAAAGCACTATGGTCTGAGCGGATGGCCTTGTCAATTATGCACCGAAATCCAGATGCCTGGATGACGGATTTTCGGGAGACACCCCGCTGGGCCTATACAAATGGGCTGATCATGATGGCGATGCAACGGACTTGGCAACATAATGGCGATGAGCGATTCTGGGAGTATGCTAAGGCCTACGCAGACACCATGATCGATGGAAGTGGAAAAATTAAAGGATATGATGTAACGGAATTTAATATTGATCATATCAATGCGGGGAAGATGCTTTTTCTGCTATATGACCGCTCTGGAGACGAACGGTATCGCGAAGCGATTGAAAGCCTGCGTACGCAGTTGCGCTGGCAACCCCGTACAAACGAAGGCGGTTATTGGCATAAATTGAGGTATCCCAGACAAATGTGGTTGGATGGGCTCTACATGGCTTCGCCTTTTTTGGCGGAGTATGGCCAACGATTTGACGAGGCCAAAGCTTTTGACGATGTGGTTAAGCAGTTTATTTTGATGGATAAAGAGGCAAAAGAACCCAAGACAGGGCTATTGCGTCATGGATGGGATGAAAGCAAGCTGCAAAAATGGTCGGATGTCAGGACTGGACAATCCCCTGAAGTCTGGGGTAGGGCGATGGGCTGGTACGCGATGGCATTGGTAGATGTCCTGGATCATTTGCCTGCAAGTTATTCCGGCAGGGTAGAGCTGCAGCAAATCCTCAATCGCCTGGCAGCTACCATTACTATCTACCAAAATCCTGAAACTAGTCTTTGGTCTCAGGTAATTAATAAACGCGAAAAAAAAGGCAATTATGAAGAGGCATCTGTGGCATGCATGTTTGCTTATGCCTTAAGCAGAGGGGTGAATCAGGGCTATCTGGAAGAAAAATACATGGATATTGCAAAAAAGGCCTTTCAGGGAATCCTGGATCATTTGGTGACAATTGATGAGCTAGGCATAATGAGCCTTACGAGATGTTGCGCTGTGGCAGGGCTGGGCGGAAAGCCCTACCGTAGCGGTGAGTATGATTATTATATTTCAGAAACAATTAGAGATAATGATCCTAAAGGGACCGGTCCTTTTATCCTCGCCAGTTTGGAGTTTGAACGTCGAGGGATGGTGTTTGAGAGGGTAAATAGAGAATAGATGCGAATCCCTGCTGATTAAAACTATTTCTGCATTCGCTCGATTTCCAGGCTCGCAAGGATAAATGGTCCCATGCCTTTGGAGTCATTATCTCTAATCTTTTCGCCTATGTAGTATTCATATGAGCCATCGCGATAGGGATTGCCCCCAAGCCCGGCGACTGAACAGCATTTTGTCAGATGGACTTCTCCGTCATTTTCATCCACTTTGATGAATGTATTCAATAAGCCTTCATAGCTTTTTTTCCCTAAATCCTTATAAGACGTGTCGAGGTAGCCTTCATTGACGCCTTTGAGTATGGCATAGGTAAACATGCAAGAGGCTGTAGATTCCAGGTAATTGCCTTCCCGGTTGGGGTGATTCATGATTTGCCACCAGGTGGCAGTCTCTGGGTCCTGGACTTTCACGACCGCTGAAAGCGTCCTATCCAGGATTGTGATCAATTGCTCATGACCGGGATGATCTTTTGGCAGATATTCCAGGACATCCACGATTCCCATCACATACCAGCCAATAGCTCTGGCCCAGAAATGCGGCGAACAGCCCGTTTCCTTATCTGCCCAGCTCTGCAAATGACTTTCATCCCAGCCATGATAGAGAAGCCCCGTTTCGGGGTCGCGCGTATGTTCCTCTGCCAGGACAAATTGCTCCACGATGTTATCAAATAATTCAGGCTGGCCATATTTTGCGGCAAACTCAGTTTGAAAGGGCTCGCCCATAAACAGGCCGTCCAGCCACATTTGCCATGGGTACCTGAGCTTATGCCAATACCCCCCGTCGGTTGTCTGAGGCTGCCAGTGGAGTTGTTTATTAAGGGTATAAAAAGCCTTTTTGAACCTGTCCTCTCCCGTTTCCTCAAATAAATGGATCATAACAGGCCCCAGGGCAATGTTGTCAATATTAAAGGCTGTTATATCATAATCGCGGATGCTTCCATCATTTCGGATCATGGTATCTCCATATGCTTTTACATAATCGAAATATCGGTCATCCTTGTAGGTGATGCCCGCTTTTAACATGGCTCCAAAAAGAAGACCATGTGTATAGGTCCATTGAGGAGAGGTGGAAAAGTCGTTCATCCAGGCTTCTGGAGCCCGCTTCATCACGGATAGGGACATGCGTTGAGACCAGGAAATATCTGTAGGAATTTCTCGTATGGACAAAGCTTGTTTGTTAGTCTCAATTCTGGCTTCGGGCGCACCTGATTGTGTTGTGCATTGGAAGGAAAGAAGCAAAGTTGCCAGTAGTAAAGTGATGCAAGGAATAAGGTTTTGGGTATAGCGTTTCATAATAGCGTTTTTCAAAATATGTAGGAGACATGAGGGTTGAATGAGGATTTTTTTCCATCCTTATCTTTTCGTTTGTGACCCATAAATCAACCAGGGCAAATTATTTTTTTGATTCCTATCTCTTATATCCTGATTACTCAAACTCTATCCATTTTTTATCCTTCCTGCAGATAATTGGGAGAAAATCCATAAACACTTAATTTTTCAACAACTTTCCGCCTATTAGGGCCCCATCAATTTCCAGCTTATACAAATATATTCCCGGAGTCAGTCCGAGGTTTTCAACCGGCACACGGTTTAGCCCTTTGGTCAATTTGCCTGTAGGGACCAGTCAGCTTCCGGATAAGCAGGATAGCCATCTCTTCCTGCATACAGGATGGTACCAGCCCGATCTGCATAGCCTGATGCTTCAAAACGGTCGTGCGTGATCCATAATTCCATAGAATCTGCCACATAACCGCTGTCAACAGGGAAATTAGAGCGTGCAAAGATGGTGTCTGGGTTATACCGCCATACAAGAGTTGAGTTCAACTGGGAGCTCCACGGAGCCCTAAATTGCAGGCAAAGCCCCTGGCCCATAGTTATTGTATTCCTGATAAATACAGGTCACCTTTCGGCCATCCCAGTCCTCACAGCCACCGGGTTGAATCCTTTGCAAGAAGGGCAGTGTGAAATACCTATTTGATCAGCACCCGTTTTGAAAAATGGCGTTTATCAACCTGGATCCATAGCAAATACGCTCCTGGCTTCAGGCCCGTCGTTTTCAGTTTGAAAGCTGAATCCGTTGTTACAGGAGATTTTGGATCTGTTCCCGCTACGAGTTGTCCGATAGCATTGAATAGCCGGACACTGACAAGAGCAGGAGTTTGTTCCTCAAACTGTATGTTGACCTCTTCGGAAGCTGGATTTGGGTAAATATGAATGCCTTTTGTAAAAGTTTCTGAAAGACCGGTAGGGGCATTTGAAATAAAAATTTTACCTACACCTGCTTTTTGGCGAAGAATATCCGGAACATCTGATGCAGGATGCAATACATCAGCATAGGTATAAGGGATGCTAAGGGTGCAACTGAGCGGTTGATGTGTATCACTTGAGGAATAGTCAAAAGGACTGTTGACCCGTATATTTCCTACAGTATCGACCGCCCCGAGGATATTGCTAAAGGCAGAAACCCAGGGGTTATGGACATTTTTAAAATAGTTTTGCTCAATCAGAATGCAGGCATTCAAACGCGAGTTGATCGCTGTTGATACCACATCCAGATAATAATTATTGAAAATATGTCCAGTCCCGCCACGGAAAAGGGGCATACGGGAGTTTGCATTTTCATAGAGGTTGTGATGATAAGTCACATGTCTGTTGAAGGTGTCACTTTCTGAACTTCCCGAGAGGCTGCATTTCCAGCTATCATGGAGGTAATTCCAGGAAAAGGTGATATAATCTGATGCCCTTTTGATGTCAAACAATCCATCATAATCATCTTTGCCAACAGTCTGATATTCATTGTACAATTCGCAATGATCGACCCAGATATGGTCCGAAGGACCTTCAATACTGATGCAATCCTTATCCCCGATATCCACATGGTGGATTTTCAGGTTTCTGATGATGATATTGCTGGCCCGCCAGATTTTGATGCCAATACCATCAAATTCAGCGCCATATCCCAGACCCAGGATGGAGACGTCATCCACATCTTTCAGGTCGATTTTACTCAGTCCCACTGAGTTTTGGGGAGTGATGACACCATTTACATAGATAGTCAAAGGCTGGTTCCCTTTGTTTTTGATGGCGTCCTGCAGTTCGTTTCCGGTGGTTACAGTGACGCTACTTCCACCCTCACCACCCGTTGTGATTCCATTTACCTGGGCATAGCCCACGAGTGCAAAGGTATCCTGATGAATTTCTGCCAAAGCAGAAGTGAACATCAACTGGCAGGCGAAATACAGACAAAATTTGTAGATAGTATGCATTGTTCTTTTGAGGAACAATTGATGCATAATTTCATCGGAACCAGATTCCTGATTTTGCAATTGTTATTCAGAAAAGTTTTCAGAAAACTATAAAACCATAAAAGGCATTGAAGTTCATATAAGACCTTTATGTCAGCAAACTTATAGGAACTTCATGCCCTTATATGGTTCAAAAATGTAGCTCTTATCGAGAAAACGACACTTCCCCTCAAAACTCAGCAAACTCATAAATAAAGCCCACACTCACAGTTCCAAAGTGCAGCCAGTTCTTCACATAGCCATCGCCGGGTTCCGGTCCATCATCAGAAGTCCCTACGGCTCCACCGCCGAGGTAGCGCAGGTTCAGGAATACACCGACCTCGTCGGTCACCTTCAAGCCCTGACGCAGGCTTGCGTCCAGGATGGCACCAATCACCTCCGTGTCGCTACCATTGAGGTAGCTGATGGGCGCATAAAAGCCATCGGCTTCCATCTCTGTGTAAGTCCGTGGATGGGGTTTGTAACGGGTGCGGAACTTCAGGATCGGAACCGGACCGACATCTCTGTTGGAGCGAAAAAGCGAGCCATCTGTCGATTCGAATGAAATAGTCGCATTGCGAAGCTGCAAGGAGGCGCCCAGAGCAAAGTCGAATTTCTCATTATTGGGGGCCAATTCCTTCATATAACTGAAGCGGAAAAACGGGAAATTGTACAGGAAATTGACTCCTGTGCCAGCGGGGAAGGTCAAGTCATCCACGACGAGATCATCGATCAATACAGCCGTAGATTCCAGTCGAAGCGGTTGATACAGAAAGGTCAACGTATGCCTTTTTTTGATTTCCAATTCCAGGGACAGCCTGTTGATCGGGAACAAATTATCTTGTCCTCCATTTTTTACATAATTGAAATAGGTGCCACCCTTGCTAAACTGGACCTGATTACCCAATACGCCCACAAAGCCTATTTCGGCTACGCCACGGAGTTTTAGGTTTTTATCCGCCGAAGCATCCTTCGCAGAGGTGTTTTGGGCTATGCCTAGGATAGAGATGGAAAGGAGGATGAGGAGTACACTTATTGTCTTTTTGATCATGCTGAGAATTGTTGATTGTAAATATGTTAGGGAAGTTGCAAAAGTATCCAGTATTTGTTCAATACGAAAGGGGGATATTTTCGACAATAAAATGCAAAAATACTTCCTCAGGACCCTTCTGATTGGGGTAAGACCTTCAGGCTATTTTTTGATATGTTTTCAGAAAAGATGTCGTCGGGCTTAGCAACAAAATAGGGTCTGCAATTCTCTTATAAATGTTATCATTTCCTTGTCTGCTAAAGGTTTGGTATAAAACTTTGTTGCGCCTACGTCCAAACATTCCTGGATTTCATTCTTGTCTTCTGTAGAGGAGAGCATACAACAAGAAGGATATTGAGTTTTCTATTCGACATAAGTTGATCAATTTGGGCAAGTGGGAAAAAATGCCAGTGGGGTTTTAATCCCAAACACAGACCACTAGATTATTCCCGCTTTTTGTATCAATTCAATCTTACTGTTGATCCGCATTTTTTTGTAAATATTCTTAATGTGATACCTGACAGAGTCAATGCTGATTTGTAAAGACTCGCCGATCATTTTATAACTAAGCCCTTCAATTAAATATTCTACTATTCCTGTTTCGATTTCTGTAAGCTGAAAAGCTCTTGCAAAATTTAAGTTACCCTCAAGGTACTCCAAAATGGTTCGCGTAACCTGGGGAGCTATGAAAGCATTTCCATTGCCAATTTCCTTAATTGCTTCTACAAGATAATGGAGGCAGGCATCTTTCAGAATAAACCCGTCTATTCCTTTTTTCAAAACTTTTTGAGTAATTCTTTTTTGATCTGAGTCCGATGCAATGATAATCTTTGTCTTAGGGAGCAAAATTTTGACCTTGTCAAGGTCTTTCATTTTTTCAATAATTTGCAGATCCAGTAGAAGGATTTCAGGATCACCTTTTGCGTTAAGTGACATGTAGAACGCGCATAAATTTCCTGCCGAAAAAACAACATCTATATCTACTTGTTCAAAGGTAGATAATACCCTCTCCAGGAAAGCAGAGTCTTTCGTAATGATTGAAATTTGAGTCATGATTTTTACCCTTTAAAAATTGTTTGTTATATGAAAAATTCAATTATCAACCAGTAAGAGGGGTCTGACTACAAACCAACTTATATTGTGAAATAATCACATGTTTGTGTGTTACAATTCCTTGCTTTCTGGTTACAAATTGACCTTGTAGGCTCTTGTAGGGGGGATTTGAAAATGTTTTGAGCTTTGGCCAACCCCCGAAATGGCCAAAGTGCTGAGAGGTCAGATCCTAATTATTTTCTATTTTTGAAGGAGCTTTGCCAAATGCTTTTTTGAAATCTTTGGAAAATTGGGAAGGAGAAGAAAATCCCGCTTCATAGGCCACTTCAGACACATTAAACTGTCCTGTTTTCAATAATTTAGTAGCTTGTTCCAGGCGAATTTTTTTGATGAATTCACTGGTAGAGAGATTGGTAAGTGCCTTGATTTTCCGGTGGAGGTGAACCCTGCTAAGCCCTACTTCATCACCGATAATATCTCCATTCAATTGATGCTCATTCAGGTTTTGAACAATAAAGTCCTTGATTTGAGTGATAAACTTATCTTCAGCTTGGTATTCCTTTAGATATACGAGCCTACTACTTTGCACGTAGCGGTTTTGAAGGCGGTTGCGGATTTCGATGAGGTTATCTACCCGGATGCTCAATTCTCTGGGGCTGAATGGTTTGGTGAGGTAAATATCTACGCCGCGGTGAAATCCTTTCATACGGTCATCCATAGATGTTTTTGCACTTAACATAATGATTGGGATATGGGATGTGCTGATATGTTTTCGAATCGTTTCTACGAGGATAAAGCCATTGACTTGGGGCATCATTACATCTGTAATGATCAGGTCGGGTACTATTCCCAATGCCAGGTCTATACCTTCTTCTCCATCTTTTGCTTCAATGATGTGATATACTTTCGGGTTTAAACAATCTCTGATGAATTGGCGCATTTCCTCATTATCTTCTACAATCAATAATTTGAGTTTTGATCCTGAATCCTTTTTAGGGTATAATGAAGCAGTGTCGGAAGAAAGTTGATAGGGAGCATCACAAACAAAATCTGATTGGGGTTTTTCGGGCTGAGAGTTTCCCGCAAAAGGTATCCTTATAGGAATGCTTACCTTAAAGGTAGAACCTAGCTGGGGTTTGCTAATGACCTCGATCTTGCCGTCCTGCAATTCAACCAATTCCTTTACAAGTGCCAGGCCTATTCCAGTTCCACCATAGTCATTTTCGTATGTATTCGGATTTTGATAAAATCGTTCGAATATGTGCTCAATTTGGGCCGGACTCATGCCAACCCCATTGTCAACTACTTTTAGGAGAATTAACTCACCATCGCTATGCTGGATTTTATCCAGATGAAGTTGAATGGGATTACCATTGGGGCTGTATTTTATCGCATTTGAAAGTAAATTATAAATGATTTTTTCCCACTTATCTTTATCAAAGTGTGTTTTCCAGGTATCTAAGGGGCAAATAAATTCCAGCAGCTGCTCCTTTTTCAATGCTAAAGGTTGGAAACGGTCAACCAATTCTTTGGTTAAACGGACTATGTTACCCGAAGCCACCTCTATTTTCATCTGCCCACTTTCGAGTTTTGCAAGATCAAGCAATTGATTGATAAGCCTGAGCAATTTCTGGGCATTTTTTATGATTAAATCAATCTTCTTTTTTATTGCCAGAGGAGGTAGTTTTTGGGTAGAAATCTGCTCCAGGGGACCGATGATCAGAGATAAGGGCGTGCGAAATTCATGCGTTATATTGGTGAAAAAGCGGGTTTTTGACTCGTCAAGTCTCTTGATCGCTGCTGCTTGCCTGGCAATCATTTTTTTGTCTTCTTCAATCTTTTGGGTCCGCTTTCGAACTTCGGCTTCCAGTCGCTTTTTTGCCCTGATATGTCGCTTACTCCATTGGTATGAAATAAAGAGTGCAGATAGAAAAATTGTCAATATGCAGATCGAAATAAACCAAACACGCATGTAAAAAGGTTTGAGGACCTGCAACTTCACTTCTAACATTTGGGTTGACCACCCCTTCTTTTTATGCCGCCCTCTTATTTTCAAGCTATATTCGCCATACGGGAGAGAATTAATTCGAAGATAGTTCTCCTCGGTCAGTTGCCAGTTTTCTGAAAATCCTTCAATTTTGTAAGCATAGCTATGTCTTTCCTTTTTATCCAAATCAGCTAATAAAAAGTGAAATGTATAAAATCTATCATCTGGCTTTAGCCTGATCTTCTTTTCTGAGGCAAGCAGTTGGGTTAGGTCCGTTTCCGTATTCTTCCCCTGTTCCAGAAGCATCAATTTAGAAAACTTCAGAGGTGCATCATAGATGAGTTTGTCCTCAAAATGTTTGGGGTGAAAGCTTATCAACCCGCCCAGGCCTCCAAAATACAAACTGCCATCTTTCCCCTGATAGTGAGAGGTGAAATTAAATTCGTCATTGGGAAGCCCGTCTTCTCTGATAAAGGACCGGACCTGAAAACTCTTTTTATCCATCCAGACCAACCCATAATTGCTGGGAATCCATAGGTTTTCATTTTTATCTTCATAAATGGCATAAGTATAATTATTGGACAAGCCATTTGAAGTAGTAAACTGCATATAGGTTGAGCTATAATTAGCTGTAGGGTTTACTTCCCACTTGATAATGCCTCCCCCGCGCGTCGCCATCCAGAAGACCCCATCCTTATCTTCATGGATGTGATTGATATAGTTAACCGGCAAATCACCAGATGCCATATTAAACTGTCTGACGATCCCTTCCTCTTCTTTCATCAAAAAAAGACCCTCACTTGAACTCAACCAGATTCCATAGTTGTTTCTATGGATAAAGGTGATTTGAGCGTCCTTTATTGCCTCAAAGCCATTGTATTTTTCAAAAGGAATTATCTCCTTTTTTTCTGTATCGAAATAAAGCAAGCCTTTTCCACATCCAATCAAATGTATATATGGGTTTTGAGTTTGAATTTGGGATATGGCTAAATACTGGTTGTTTTCAATAAAATTGTAGGATTTACTTTTCAGGGTTGATTCATTTGTTTCTATCAGGATATTAGGTCCATAAACACTGTTGTAAATGAGACTATCTTTTTTAAATAAAAGATGAGTTCCCGAATCTTTTGATAGACGTTTTTTTTGGTTGGTATTCGGATTCCATTGATAAAGATGATGGTCCAGGAAAAGAATATTTCCATTTTCATCCTCTGTAATTCCTCTGCACTTCGAGAGTTTTCCTGGAAAATGATGGATTAACCTAAAAGGGTTTTCTTCGACGGATAATTTGATGACGCCATGAGAGGTCGCAAGCCAAAAGTCTTCCTCTTCGAATATGCTCAAAATCTCTATGGGGCCATGCAGTTTTAAAGAAGGCAGATAATCATGCATATACCTTCCGTTTTCGTCAAATAATAATAAGTCCCGAGGTGACTCTGAGTTTAAAATCCAGTAACCTTTAGGGCTTTTATACAAACGATTAACTGGATGCTTAGATAAATCGAATGGGAGGCCATCCTTGGTGAAAGAAAAGGGGGCCCAATCTTTATCCTTTCTCTTTACCCATATTTTGGGGGGACTGGAGACAAAATCTTTGGTAATGAACCATAGGCTTCCCTGATGATCAAGAACGACCTTATGAAAACTTTTATGAGGCAACCCGATTTCATCCACCACTTTTCCTGATGAATCTATAGAAATAAGTGACCATTCCGTAGTCAGGTATAGATTGTTATTCCTATCACATGTCAGGGCCCTTATAGATGCTCCCTCTCTATGAAATACTTTTTTGAACTCATGTTGATATTGGAATAACTCCCCATTTGCTGTGCAAATCCAGATCCGATTCAGAGGATCAATTATAGCTGGAGAGTAAAAATCTCTGAATCCCAGATTAAAAGGAACCTTATCACGAAAATAGGACTCAAAGCGAACGGCCTTACCTGTTTTAGGGCTAAAAATGAAGATATTCTGAGTTTGCCTTTTATTAAGCGAATCCAGAGAATTACTTGGATGATGTAGAAATATCCATAGGTTTCCTTCCTGGTCCTCCTGGATTTTTTTAACAAAATTAGGGTTCGAGAAGGTTAAGACATCCAGCGGATAAAAGGTAAAATAATACCCATCATAATGATTCAGGCCATAGCTATTACAAATCCAAAGGCCACCTTTTGAATCCTTTAAAACTGCATTTGTAATTTGCCCCTCAAGCCCATCTTTCATAGAGATGATGTGACTACAGAAAATATTGGGTTGAGGCTTTGCATGATGGGATAGGAACAAAAGGCAGATGAATACAAAAGTTGATTTTGCAAAGATTTCCCCTTTTGCAGCCTTGCTTAACAAGATCGACGTATTCATCGAGTTAGGGCAAATTGATACCATTGAGATTATCTAAAGTTATATTTTGTTTTTTTCTGGCTGTATATCCAAAGAATAAGATTTGATCATCACTTAAGTCCTATAAGCTGTTTCTCTTTAGGAATAGCGATAAAATAAATCATCAGTTTGTTTCAAGTAGTTTGTCATTTCGACGAGGCTTTGCGAGGAGAAATCTCCTGAACTCATGTATTAAAAGCCTGATTATCAATAACTCAGGAGATTTCTCCTAGAAGACTCCCTTCGACAAGCTCAGGGCAGGCTGTCGAAATGACACCTCCTGGCAAAAAATGAAACTGATAGTTTATTTCGTCACCGTTCCTTATTGATTTCCTATCATAAGCTAAAAAGGATCAATTGCACACTACAAAGAACTGGAGGTTATACTCATTCTGAGAGTTTTCTATTTTTGGTAAATTACAAGTCGCCTTTTTTGATTGTATTTTTAATTTAGAAAAATTCATTGATTAAATCTAAGTGCCCTAAATGATCAACTGTAAGATTTTGAGAAAAAAAATCATTAAAAAATGTTCAATTTTTAATTGGCAGTAAGAATAAGGGAGGTATTATAACATTTTGATGTTGTATAATGCTAGGATTGTGAGAGGGTATTTGGAAGGTTAATAAAACGCTGATGCCACCTAATTCTAATCATAAGTAGAGAGTTTAGGAAGTGATACAACATTATCATGTTACCGAATGCTACTTCAATTATGGTATATTTTATAATATGAATGGAACTGAATTCTAAATAGTATGCTTGGTTTTTATGGTATGATATAAGAAAATTTTAGAAATTTTTTTTATACTGAAGTGGAATGTTTGGAAATTTTAAAACGATTTATAAAGGGGTATGCTGTATGTAATGTGTTGAAAATCAGTATGTTGTGCTCTGTGTTTGCCAGTGGAAGGAGATTGGCTTTGAATTGTGCCTGGGGAATATTACTGTGTGAATAATATTCTTTCAGGATGTTGTGTTGCTTTTGTGTTTTTTTATTATTAATTTACTTATACATCATACTCGCACCCCTCCTTAATAATTCATTTTTTTCAAAGCCGACTTTATTCAATCTATACAAAGACATTTTGTATTTCTGGGGTTTATAGTATGCCTATAAACCTGACTCCTGGTACACTTCAAAAATTTAGTTCAATGAGAAATTGGATACACTTACCAATAGGGTGGCCTTATAATTCCAGCCTTTTTGTAGAAAAAATCAGTTCGGGCAAATCTTTTATTAAGCCACTTCAAAAACGGGGCATATTATTTTTACTGTTTTCGAGTTTGCTTCTTGTCTCAAAAATGGAAGCGGGGAAAGTTGATCATATCCCTGATTTTTCAACTGATTTTGTTTCTGGTGTTCATGTGAATAATGATATTTCAGGAGTAGATGGGGATTGGGAACTGGCAGTGGGTACGCTTGGCCCTGAGCTATTGTCAGTTATTTACGGTAGCAATCTTCAACTACCCACTTGCAACGATCTCTTACCCCTGGTAAACGGATCAGATTTCGATAATCTGACCGGGAGTATCACGGATAATGTAGGGAGTGCTATCCCGCTATGTCTGGGCGGCATTACGAATGCAGGCAATGTGGTAGATGGGAATCTGGCAAACTTTGCCTCTGTGAGTATAACCGGTCTGGGTTGTGATGGTACCCTGAGTGTGGAAGATACCGATGATACCTATTCCGGAGGCGTCTTTGCCGGATTTAAAGTGAGCTCAGCAGGCCTTTTGCAGACCTCTATCGGGGCTTCTGTGACAATTCGGACCTACCTGAACGGGAGTTTGCAGGAGACCTATCCTGCGGTGACTTCTACTGTAGGAGTGAATACCAGCCTGGTGGATGGAAATGGCGATGTGGTCCTGGGCTTTTTCACAAGTCAGGACTTTGATGAGATTACGATAGAATACCAGGCTCTGGTCGGCCTCCTGTTTTCCGCCCGGATATATCATGCTGTAGTGGAGGACTTCTGTTCGGGCCCAGCTCTTTCCTGTAATGTCCATACTCCCTGGACAAATACTTCATATCCTGTACTGATCAATGGCGATAATACGACTATCACAGGTTTGGTATGTGCCAGTTGTTCAATAGATGATACAGAATCAGTAATAGATGCAGATACAAGCAATTATGCGACGATCACCCTGGCTGCCGCCCTGGGCACCACAGCTTCTATCGCAGTAGAGGATATCGTAGATACCGTGGCACGCGGCACATTCGTCGGCTTTGATATAGAGAATCCGGGATTGATAGGTGCTGATTTATTATCTGGCCTTACGATTCAAACATACCTGGATAGTAGCCTTCAGGAGACGAGCCTGTCTGGTTCTTTGATATCTTCATCGTCAACGATCCTGACCGGAACGGGCCGTCAGGTAGTGGGTTTTGTCACCAACCTGCCCTTTGATCAGGTGAAATTGGAGGTGACCAATTTGCTGGGAGCTGTCAGCGTGACCAGGGTCTACAATGTTATCCTTCAGCATTTCTGCGAAGGGCCACAATTGGCCTGCAATACGCCAACGAGTATGACCATCCCTGATTACCCGATGTTGATAGACAATGAAAATACAGAGATCGATGGCATCGCCTGTGTGGGATGTAGCATCGACGATGCTCAGCATGTGATCAATAGCGATACCACCGATTATGCCGAGATCATCTTAACAGCTGGGGTAGGGGTATCTGGGAGTCTGGCCGTGAAGGAACAATTGACGGATTATCCTGGGGGAACTTTTGCAGGCTTTGATATAGAAAATACCAATCTGCTGGATGTCGGGCTGCTGGATGGCATCACCCTCTGTACCTACCGTGATGGTGTTCAGAAGGAATGTCGTTCGGGTCAGGGAAATCTGGTTTCAGTGGGCAGCTCCCTTTTGACAGATGATGGGAGGCGGATTGTAGGCTTCATCACAGATTCAACCTATGATGAGGTGAAAATAACGATATCGAATCTGGTGAGTGCCGATGTGGGCATTACCCGCATCTATACAGCGCTTTTTACCGACTTCTGTCCGGTGGCACTGGCTTGTGATACCAGCTATTTGCTGACCAATCCTGATTTTCCGGTAATTATAGATTTCGAGTTGACAGGTGTTGAGAGTGTGGGTTGTGTAGCCTGTTCAGTGACAGATGCACCGAATGTGATCAGCTCAGATACAGCAGATTATGCCACCATCACCATGGCCGTGGGAGCCATAGGGACGGGTTCAATAGCTGTGTTAGATGCCTTGACGACTTACCCTGCGGGAAGTACAGTGGGATTTGCCATAGCAGATGTAAACTATTTATTAAACCTAAATCTGTTTGATGCCCTGGAAATATGCACCTATTTGGATGGTGTAGAGCAGGAGTGCGCCTCGGGCGGGAATTTATTGGAACTGACTTTACTTGTTACGCTCTTTGGCAGTCAGGCAGGCCAGCAAAATGTGGGCTTCAGAACAAGCGTGCCTTATGATGAAGTGAGAATCAATGTGGCTCCTTTAGTAGGAGCGATTAACCAGATCAGGGTGTTCTCCGCATTTGTAGATATGAGGGGAGCATATGGAAGCGGCGGTTTTAACTGCAACCAGGTTTTTGCCATTGATGATATCAATACTACGCCAGCAGGGACATCTGTTTCGGGCAATGTGCTTCAAAATGACTGGGACCTGACCGATACAACTTTGGCAGTAAATAGCATCCCCCTTGTCTCCCCTTCCCATGGCTCTTTGACACTCAATGTAAATGGAACCTATACCTATACGCCAAATCCTGCCTTTACAGGAGAGGATCAGTTTAGCTATGAGGTATGTGATGTAGAAGGCAATTGTGATACAGCGAATGTATATATAAATGTAATTCCTCAACCAACGGAAAACGGAAATAACTCCCCCATAGCCAACAATGATGTGACTGAGGGCGAAGAAGGAAAAGATGTGACTGGCAATGTTAGCAGCAATGATGGCGATCCCGATGGGAACAACCTGCTTGTCAATTCAATACCTCTGTCAGGGCCTGCTCATGGCACAATTATATTGAATACTGATGGGACCTATGTATTTAGTCCTGATTCAGGGTTTGTGGGCCAGGAAATTATTTCCTACGAGGTATGCGACGCTGGAACCCCCTCCCTCTGCGATACGGCGGAATTAATCATCAATATAGAAAGGGATTTGGGGAACTCGATCATCGCAACTGATGATGCCGGGCTAGCTCTTCGTGATAGTTCCATTTCTTTGGATCTTTTGGCTAATGATTACGATCCTGAAGGAGATTCTTTAGTCGTTCCAGTGGCAAACCCTGTTAGCAACCCGGCGAATGGCACCCTCATCTTCAATGTTGATGGGACGATCATCTATAGTCCCAATAGTGGATTTACAGGTAATGACAGCTTTCTGTACTCAATTTGTGATACCAGTGGTACTAATTGTGATACTGCCACTGTATATTTAACGATCTTACCGTTTAATACTAGCCCAATCGCTATAAACGATACGATAGATGCCCAGGAAGATACGCCCATAACAACAGACCTTGCCGCCAACGACACCGATGCCGATGGCAACCTGGACCCAACGACTTTGACCCTGATCGGCACGCTGCCGCCAGCGAGCCAGGGCACGATCACCAACCATGGGGATGGCACAGTCACTTTTACCCCAGCGCCAGACTTCAATGGAGCGGTTGATCCTTTCCAATACCAGATCTGCGATAGCGGCAGTCCATCACTTTGTGATACTGCGACAGTGAACCTGACGGTGAATGCGGTTAATGACAAACCTGTGGCTGTCGATGACAGCGACAGCACACCTGAAGACACCCCCGTCACGACCGATCTTGCCGCCAACGACACCGATGCCGATGGCAACCTGGATCCGACAACTTTGACCTTGATCGGCACCTTGCCGCCAGCGAGCCAGGGCACGATCACCAACAATGGGGATGGCACAGTCACTTTTACGCCAGCGCCAGACTACAATGGTCCTGTTGATCCATTCCAATACCAGATCTGTGATAGCGGCAGTCCCTCGCTTTGCGATACTGCGACAGTGAACCTGACAGTGAATGCTGTTAATGACAAGCCTGTGGCGACAAATGATACAACCAGCACGCCTGAAGACACTCCTGTTACGACCGATCTTGCCGCCAACGACACCGATGTCGATGGCAACCTCGATCCGACAACTTTGACTTTGATCGGCACTTTGCCGCCAGCGAGCCAGGGCACGATCACCAACCATGGGGATGGCACTGTCACTTTCACCCCAGCGCCAGGCTACAATGGTCCTGTTGATCCTTTCCAATACCAGATCTGCGATAGCGGCACTCCATCACTTTGTGATACTGCGACAGTGAACCTGACAGTGAATGCTGTTAATGACAAGCCTGTGGCGACAAATGATACAACCAGCACACCTGAAGACACTCCCGTCACGACCGATCTTGCCGCCAACGACACCGATGCCGATGGCAACCTCGATCCGACAACTTTGACCCTGATCGGCACCTTTCCGCCAGCGAGCCAGGGAACGATCACCAACCATGGGGATGGCACGGTCACTTTTACCCCAGCGCCAGACTACAATGGTCCTGTTGATCCATTCCAATACCAGATCTGCGATAGCGGCAGCCCCTCACTTTGTGATACTGCGACAGTGAACCTGACGGTGAATGCAGTTAATGACAAGCCTGTGGCGACAAATGATACAACCAGCACGCCTGAAGACACTCCCGTCACGACCGATCTTGCCGCCAACGACACCGATGCCGATGGCAACCTCGATCCAACGACTTTGACCTTGATCGGCACCTTGCCGCCAGCGAGCCAGGGCACGATCACCAACAATGGGGATGGCACGGTCACTTTCACGCCAGCCCCAGGCTATAATGGTCCTGTTGATCCTTTCCAATACCAGATCTGTGATAGCGGCAGTCCATCGCTTTGCGATACTGCGACAGTGAACCTGACGGTGAATGCTGTTAATGACAAGCCTGTGGCGACAAATGATACAACCAATACACCTGAAGACACTCCCGTCACGACCGATCTTGCCGCCAACGACACCGATGTCGATGGGAACCTCGATCCAACGACGCTGACCCTGATCGGCACGCTGCCGCCAGCGAGCCAGGGAACGATCACCAACCATGGGGATGGCACGGTCACTTTTACCCCAGCGCCAGGCTACAATGGAGCGGTTGATCCTTTCCAATACCAGATCTGTGATAGCGGCAGTCCCTCGCTTTGCGATACTGCGACAGTGAACCTGACGGTGAATGCTGTTAATGATAAGCCCGTGGCTGTTGATGACAGTGACAGCACACCTGAAGACACTCCCGTCACGACCGATCTTGCCGCCAACGACACCGATGCCGATGGGAACCTCGATCCGACGACGCTGACCCTGATCGGCACCTTGCCGCCAGCGAGCCAGGGAACGATTACCAACCATGGGGATGGCACGGTCACTTTTACGCCAGCGCCAGGCTACAATGGTCCTGTTGATCCTTTCCAATACCAGATCTGCGATAGCGGCAGTCCCTCGCTTTGTGATACTGCGACAGTGAACCTGACAGTGAATGCTGTTAATGACAAGCCTGTGGCGACAAATGATACAACCAATACACCTGAAGACACTCCCGTCACGACCGATCTTGCCGCCAACGACACCGATGTCGATGGCAACCTCGATCCGACAACTTTGACCCTGATCGGCACCTTGCCGCCAGCGAGCCAGGGAACGATCACCAACCATGGTGATGGCACAGTCACTTTTACGCCAGCGCCAGACTACAATGGTCCTGTTGATCCATTCCAATACCAGATCTGTGATAGCGGCAGTCCCTCGCTTTGCGATACTGCGACAGTGAACCTGACAGTGAATG
>JAUIGE010000079.1 GCA_030430205.1 Bacteroidia bacterium
AAATGCCTGGAAAAAGGGCCATCGAATCCTCATTAAACTGACCGGTGCCATCATTGGTAAACAAGGCACTTCCCTGGCTATTGCTGATCAGCACGTCGAGATTGTCATCGTTGTCAATATCGCATAGGGCCACAGCCCAGCTTTCCATACTTTCAAAGGAGGTGCTTAGTGGACTGAAGATACCGGTCCCGTCGTTTTGATAAACCAGATTAGAATAGTTGTTCAAGGTGTCTTTTCCGGAAACCAGGAGGTCCTGGTCCCCATCCTGATCTATATCCCCGAAAAATACAGAACTGCCGGCAACCCCTTTGAATGTATTTTCTGCCGACTTGGAAAAGCCGCCCACTCCATCATTGATATACAGCTCGGAAACCCTTGAAGCGCCTCCGGCCTGTCCGGAAATAAAAACATCCTGATCATCATCCCCGTCCACGTCGGCATGCGCAATGCTGCCCCAAATTACATCCGTGAAGGGGATCTCCGTATCCTCAGTCAAATGGCCTGTACCATCATTGATATAGAGTTGGGTTTCCGTTAATAAGCCATTGAAGAGCAAATCCATATCCCCGTCATTATCCACATCGAGAAACAGGGCCTGCCCTTCAGTGACGCCGCCAATCATTTTGGGAGGTAAAACTTCTGTGAAAGGTTGAGCAAAAGCAAGATGAGGAACAAGAAAGGAACAGAGCAGGGATAGGTATAGGTGACGCATAGTTGATGGTTTTCTGTGGCTTTGCGTAGCTGCACAAAACCTTTGGTGACGTAGGTTTTGGTACTCAAAATAGCAATAATGCAAGCTTTTGGCAATTCTTGCTCCAGTTATGTCAGCCAAATGCGCAAATGATGTATTACAAAAGAGCGATCGAGGGCAGGGCGGCTTCCAGTACCGCGTTGTAGACACATCTGCACCATTTTCCCAGCCTGAGGCAACGATTACCTGGGAGGACTTCCAGCGGGGAAACGCCGGGTAACCTCCTGAACCATCTACTTAGGTGTTGCAGTTAGTAAGCGTTCCACTTCCGCCTGCGCCTTCCGCTCATCAAAAAAGGCAGGAATGGGTAGGCTTAGACCTGGCAGGGCTTGCACTTCTACGTCCCCGTTATTCGATTTTTTGTGAAGCTGGTAGGTCGTATCGCCCTGGGGCAACAGGTATTGTTCTAAAGTCCGCTCCCTGGGATCGACGATCCAGTATTCGGGTATACCGTGGTAAGCGTAATCCTGAAATTTGACGCCCCGGTCACGAGCCTCTGTCTTTGGGGAGAGCACTTCCACCACCAGTCGTGGAGCCGGGAACAAGCTGGTCTCTTCGTTGAATTCAGCGACTTGTGCAGTGTCAAAGTAACAGATATCCGGTTCGTAGTCATTGCGGGTGAGGCGTATCATGGCTTTCTCGAAAAATACTTCCCCCAATCCGTTTTTTATCACAAAAGTCTTAATCATCGAATAAATGTTACCACTGATGAGACCATGATGCCTTTTTACAGGAGACTGTACCACGATCTCTCCATTAATGAACTCCACTTTGTTTTCTTCTGCTGAAAGAGAATCATAAAAAGCCTGGCGCTTTTCTTGTTCCTTGCGTAAACGTTGCTGAAGTTCAGAAGCAATGATTGGGGCTTCCGGGCTTTGCATGAGTTCATCCACAATATTCGATTCGACCATAGGGTTTGTAATTTACATTATCAAGATAAGCAAATATTTTAACGTTGAGTATTATCAAAACGTTCCTGCGCCGGGCCGCCCTCTTCCTCATCCTTACCGTATTCACCCAGGTCGGAGGGGGGCTCTACCTGCTCTATCAGCCCATCCGGTGGCCAATCAGCCAGCGGGTACCTGGCAAGTGGCGTTCGCGTG
>JAUIGE010000038.1 GCA_030430205.1 Bacteroidia bacterium
CTGAACGCTCGGTATCTGTCAACCGGACTATGTATTTTTTATTCATAATCTTTAGAAATTTAAATTTCAAATTCTCAATTTCAGCCAAATAAGTCAACCCGAATTTTTAGCTTTGACAGACCACTAGGTATTGAATTTTTTAACCAAAGGTATTCCAATCCGCCACTCCCTCCACTTGGGGAAGTAACGTTGATTACTGATCCGGGATTAAAGGAGCCGCAATCAATTTCGCTACCACCGATCACCCCTCCATCTGTAACATTGTTACAATGCGGAGCTTCCTTTTTGGGCTTTAGCTCCTCAGGGATATCTTCCCCGTATGCTTTGGGGCCAGAAAAGCCCAAAAAGAAAACAAGGGAAGCAGCGAGAATCAGCTTGGTCTGAATAAAATTGACCTGAGCAAAGTGGGTTGAGTAAAGATTCCGGTTCATATAAAATGGTGATTGAAATCGCTGAAAAAAATTATTCGAAAAAATGGAATACAATATTTTGGGTATATAATGACATAGCAGCCGTGGCCAGTAGGCCAGACTGTTACAAGATGAATCCTCGATTTAAAATTGGAAATACGCCCCTCGATTAACTTTCTCTCTTTCTGTGTCGTGCAAATCGATTTCCCTCTTAACTTTTCAAATGGACTCCTACACAAGTCCATTTATTTTGATGCTGATGTTTTGAAAAAACTTCTTAAAAAATTCATGTTAGATTTTTAACCCAATACAAACATTTTAAGATTTATGCATTCACCTATTGATGTTTATTTTTGTGCAAAAATGGTTCAAAAATCGAATAATACTTCTCAAAAAACCTTCTATTCGACTGTTAAAGCATTAGAAAGTCACTTAGGTCATGAAATATTTTCTCAGAAAACTAATTTAAATAAAAAATGAACGATGTAAGTTTTTTGCCTGATATGTCGAAATATAGGGTTGATAAAGGGTCAAATCCAAGCTTTCCCACCGATGAATTTCAGTTTTGTGGAAAAAATGATCCGAATTTCAGTAAAAGTTGGTAGGCTCTCCGTAATTATTGGTACTACTATCTGTCGTGAATTTGGTATGTAAGACCTGTGAAAAAGGGTACTATCCTTTTCGAAAGATTTTCAGTTGATAAGGTTCGAAATGGAAATTTTTCCCTATTCCTACTTTCAAAAGAGCATGAAAGGCAGGCATTCTTCCAGAAAAAATAACACAAAAAAAAGGAGTGCTTTTGCACCCCTTCGAACAAAAAAAATATTTATTCTATCGTATCATATCATGCAACTTCTCCTCCGCAACTTGATCCGGCACCCGCTGTACAGCCATAACAATGCTGGTTGAGAATGATATTCCGGCCATACAGTTTGGGCATATCAAAATCCCGAATATGGCTTGGCGCATCCCCCTCCAAAGGCAGGTTGAGCATCTGATTAAAATCACAATCGAAGAGGTAACCATCCCATCCGACGGAAAGGGTATTTCTACACATGACATTTTCTGCTGCCACAGGATTAAATGCATTCACCAATTCCTGCATATAGTCTTCGTATTTTCCCGTATTCACCAGATAATCGAGAAATCTGCTTATGGGTAAATTGGTAATTGCCAGGAGGCTGTTGAATTCAATATTGAATTTATCCCTCAATTTTTTCTTGAATTGAGGCTCCAATACCTCCTGCCCTTCGGGCAAAAACGCACCCGATGGGTTGTACACCAGATTCAGGATCAGCCCTGATCCTTCCATGCCGTAACCCACCTCATTGAGCATGGCCAATGCGCGGATTGAACGTTCGAAAACGCCATCGCCCCGCTGGGCGTCTGTTCGCCGGGCAGAAAAATAAGGAAGGGAAGACACGACCTCGACCTTGTGTTTTTTGAAAAACTCTGGTAAGTCATGATACTTCTTATTGGCAACAATGATGGTCAGGTTGCAACGCACAATGATGTGCATCCCCAGAGCTGATAGCTCCTCCACAAACCACCGGAAATCCGGGTTCATCTCCGGCGCTCCACCCGTCAAATCCACCGTTTTGATGGTGGTCCCCCTGATAGCATCCAGGCAAAGTTGCATGGTCTCCCTCGTCATGATCTCCTTGCGGTCAGGGCCCGCATCTACATGGCAGTGCTGGCACACCTGGTTACACATCTTGCCTACATTCACCTGGAATATTTCCAGCTGACGCGAAGTCAAAGGCTCCAGGCCGATCCCGGCCATTTTGGCCTCAAAAGGCTGTATGCCTACCGCCTCAGCATCGCTCAGTATCCCTAGCTGCCGTTCAATATTGGCCAGCTCATGATCCCGAGCCTTCAAAGATTTAGTCAATTTCATATTCAAAAACGTTTCTCAATTCTCTCATCTCTACTCTCTCATCTCTACTCTCTCATCTCTACTCTCTCATCCCTACTCTCTCATCTCTACTCTCTCATCCCTACTCTCTCATCTCTACTCTCTCTTCTCTACTCTCTCATCTCTACTCTCTCATCTCACCTCTCGCCTCCCGCTTCCCCTACATCAACATCTCATCCGCCTTATTCATCATCTGCACCCCATGTACGAGACTGGAGCCTCCGCGGATCGCGACAGCGACATGTACGGCCTCCATCAGCTCTTCTTCCTCACAACCTTTGGCCAGGGTAGACTTGGTATAGGCATCTATACAATAAGGACATTGGAGGGCATGGGACACAGCCAAAGCGATCAGCGCTTTCTCGCGGGCGGTGAGTGCCCCTTCTTTGAAGACTTCGCCATAGTAATCAAAAAATTTCTTGCCCAGGGTTTCCTGCCAGTCGGTCACTTTGCCGAATTTTCCGAGGTCAGCGGGATTGTAATAGGTTTTTTCAGACATATATCGGTTTTGTTTATAGTGAAAGTTTGAAAAAAAATAAGTAGATCAGTTTAATCTGCGTGATCTGCGTCAAACTCTTCCAAAATATGGATTTACTTATTTTTGATCATTTACTTAAATCCATCAGCGAAGAAAATGTTTTTTTCCAAGCTTTCTTTGTCGCATAGAAAACAAAGGCATCTGATGTGGGTTAAAAGCCTTTTCAAATCCTATTGAATTACCGTAATTTGCCAACTTATTTTAAGCCACCATTTTTTCGCACAAAAACGAAGCATTGAACAAACTTATGCAAGCTACGACAACTTCGAACCGTTTTGCTCATCCTGACCGTTTTGTAGACCGTCATATTGGGCCGATGCCATCTGAACTCCAAAGTATGCTGGAGCAGGTAGGAGTGGATTCTCTGGATCAACTCATCGCACAGACAATTCCTGCTTCTATTCGCCTGAATCAGCCTTTGGACGTTTGTGAAGCACAAAGTGAACACATCTACCTACAGGAGCTCAGTAAGCTTGCTGCACAAAATAGTGTGTTTAAAAGCTATATAGGCCTGGGCTATCACGATTGTATCACCCCATCGGTGATCTTGCGCAATATTTTTGAAAATCCAGGCTGGTATACCCAATATACGCCTTATCAGGCGGAGATCTCCCAGGGTCGCCTGGAGGCATTGCTCAATTTCCAAACCGTGATCAGTGACCTGACAGGTCTGGAAGTGGCTAACGCATCCCTGCTCGACGAGCCCACAGCAGCAGCTGAGGCCATGTCCATGACTTTTGCCCAAAAGCATAAAAAAGACCGTAAATCTGAGGCCAACACCATCCTGCTGTCCTCTTCCTGTCTGCCACAGACCATAGATGTGGTTCAAACACGGGCCGAGGCCGTTGGCATCGAAGTGAAAGTCATGCCTGCCAGCGAGTTCATCATTGATGATTCCGTGTTCGCCGCATTGGTACAATATCCAGACGAGCGGGGCAGCATCGTAAACTATGCAGAATTGGCAGCCCAGCTTCACGCACAGGATAGCTTTTTGATCGTAGCGGCTGACCTGATGAGCCTGGCTTTGCTGCAGGCCCCTTCAGAATTTGGAGCGGATGTAGTCGTAGGCAACAGCCAGCGTTTTGGTGTGCCAATGGGCTTTGGTGGCCCACATGCAGCATATTTTGCTACGACAGAAGATTTTTTGCGCCTGCTCCCAGGCCGTATCATCGGCCTCTCTATAGATGCCCAGGGCACACCCGCCCTGCGGATGGCGCTGCAAACACGCGAGCAGCATATCCGTCGCGACAAAGCGACTTCCAATATCTGCACAGCGCAAGCGCTGCTTGCGATCATGGCCGGCATGTATGCCGTTTGGCATGGCCCCAAGGGCATCCGTGGGATCGCTACGCGCATCCATGACCTCAGCCGAGCCCTCAACCAGGGCCTACAGGCCATGGGCGTCACACAATTGAACGAAAACTTTTTCGATACCCTCTGCCTGCAATTTGCTGATGCAGATCAGGTAAACAGGCTGCGCGAACTCGCAGAGGAAGCACAGGTAAATTTCCGCTATATCGACGCCACCCATGTTGGCATTTCGCTGAATGAAACAACTGAGCCTGCTGATGTCCTTGACATACTGGGTCTGGTGGCTTCTGCCAGCGGTCAGATGATGATGGCCGTTGATCTCGCACCTTTCCTGGAAGATGCAAAAGAGGCCATTCCTGCAAAAATGAAGAGAAATACCCCTTTTCTGGAGCATCCCGTCTTCAATTCGTATCGCTCCGAGACGGCCATGATGCGCTACATCAAAAGCCTCGATGACAAAGACCTTTCTCTGAATAATGCCATGATTCCGCTGGGTTCATGTACCATGAAACTCAACGCTGCCACCCAACTCATGCCGGTAAGCTGGCCGGAGTTCAGCAAAATACATCCTTTTGTCCCTTCCAGTCAGGCTGCTGGTTACCATCAGATGGTGCGGGAATTAGGAGACCAGCTCTGTAAGATCACAGGCTTTGACGGGGTGTCTTTTCAGCCAAACTCAGGCGCACAGGGCGAATATGCCGGCCTGATGGTTATCAGGGCTTTTCACAAAAGCCAGGGCAACGCCCACAGAAATGTGGCGCTGATTCCTGACTCTGCCCATGGCACCAATCCGGCTTCCGCCGTGATGGCAGGCATGAAGGTGATCGTCGTCAAAACCGACGAGGCAGGCAATGTCAATATGGAAGACCTCAAGCTGAAAGCTGCTACACATGCAGAAAATCTGGCTTGTGTGATGGTGACCTATCCTTCCACTTTTGGCGTTTTTGAAGAGTCTATCCGCGAAATCTGTGAAGTGATTCACAGCCATGGCGGACAGGTATATATGGATGGCGCGAACATGAATGCGCAGGTGGGACTGACCAGTCCGGGCTTTATCGGGGCAGATGTCTGCCACCTGAACCTGCATAAGACTTTTGCCATCCCTCATGGCGGTGGTGGTCCGGGCATGGGCCCTATATGTGTAGCAGCCCACCTGACACCTTTCCTTCCCGGCCATGTCATCATGGGCAGAGATAGCGAGCAGGCGATCAGCGCGATCGCAGCTACCCAGTTTGGAAGCACATCTATCCTGCTGATTTCTTATGCTTATATCAAAATGCTGGGCAATCATGGTCTGACCCTGGCATCCAAAATGGCGATCCTCAATGCCAACTACATGAAAGATAGGCTGAAGAAATACTATACGGTCCTTTATGAAGGAAAAGAAGGCAGATGCGCCCATGAATTTATCCTCGACATGCGCGAGTTTAAAAACAAATACGGCCTCGAAGTGGACGATATCACCAAGCGTCTGATAGACTATGGCTTTCATGCGCCGACCGTTTCCTGGCCTGTGGCCGGGACGATCATGATAGAGCCTACGGAGAGCGAGCCGCTCTCAGAGTTGGATCGCTTTTGCGATGCGATGATCGCGATTCGCGGGGAGATTGAGCAGGTCGCCTCTGGCGAGCTGGATCCGGAAAACAATATGCTCAAAAATTCGCCTCACACCCTCGCCGAAATCACCGCCGATACATGGGAATATCCCTACAGCCGCTCCGTCGCAGCCTATCCGGTGACTTCTCTCAAAAGCAATAAATTTTGGGTGGGTGTCAAAAGGGTCAACAATACTTTTGGAGACAGAAATATTGTGTGTACCTGTCCTCCGATAGAGGAATATGCTTAGATGAAATCAGGGGGTTCAAAAGCTTTTTTGAACCCCTTTCTTTTAGGCCCTATTCTCCAAATTCAATTCTTTCAATTTTGCTTTTGCCAGCGCATCTCCCCTACTCCCCGCAATCCGAAAAGCGCGCATGGCTTCTTTCTTTTCTCCCATTTGAAGCAAAGCAAGCCCTTTTGCATAATACAATAAGGGCACCTCTCCATTGATTACAAATGCCTTTTCCAATTGCCGCAGTGCGGTTTCAGGCTCTTTTTTTTCTATAAAATAAAAGGCCAGATTTCGGTAAACCCAGGCATTGCTGGCATCCAACTCCAGCGAATGATCTATATCCGCTTTTGCTTCTTCCAGCTGATTTAGCAATAGCTTTGCATAGCCTCTGTTGTTATAGGCAAAAGCAAATTCCGGATCCAGTTCCAGCGAGCTGTTGAGATCGCTGATAGCCAGCTTTGCCTCATTCAGATAGGTATAGCAATAGCCTCTGTTGTTATAGTAGGCAGCATTTCCAGGAAATTTTCGGATTAAGGTGCCATAAATGATAGAAGCCTTTTTGTAGGCTTTCATTTCCAGGTATGCATAGGCCAGCATATCAAACTGATTTTCTGTCAAATCCTGTTTTTGGGCAAGAGACCGAAAATAGGCCGTAGAGGTGCGGTATTTTTTCAGAAAATAATAGGTCTCTGCAAGCACAGGCCCTAAATCAGGGAAATCAGGATTGCTTTTTTCTACGATCAAAAAATCTTTCAAAGCAGCCTCATAATCCTGTATGTACATATTGGCAAGGCCTCTGTTGAAGAACAGATCGATATGATCGATCCCTTTTTCTTCAGCCTGCTGAAGGGCCAGAATGACGCTGCTAAATTTTTTTTGCTGAAAAAAAACCTGTGCTTTCGCTTCATATAAAGCCGCAGGGCTTTCCTCTCCCCAAACATCCTCCAATTCTTCATAGCAGGTGACAGCACCTGCGAGGTCTCCTGTTTTCACTGCGACATCCGCCCGCAGCCACAAAAAAGAAGGATAGTCAGGGTCGATATCCAATCCCTGTTCCAAAGCCCTGATCGCCAGGTTGTACTGCCCTTTGTCTATGAGCGCAGCCGCCTGTTCGGCAATAGGTTCTTTGATATATCGATCCCTCCATTTTGAAAAAAGCCCCATAGCTAAACGTTTTTCGTTTTTCACTCCTGGTCTCGCCTCCCGCCTCTCTTTTCTCTACTCTCGCTTCTCGCCTCTCCCTCCCCCCTACATTCCATACTTATCCACCAAATAAATCAGAGCCGTCAGCGAGGCAGTACCCAACTCCAACTCCCGACGATTGACCTTGTCAAAGGTATCATTGGCGGAGTGATGGAGGTCAAACATGCGCTGGGTGTCCGTGATCAGGCCGGCAACGGGAGTTCCGGTTTCTTCATTGAGCGGCCGAATATCTACGCCGCCGCCACCATTGTTGATATAGCTGATGATATTGGGGTTAAAAAGGGGAAGCCAGGAGCGCCATTTTTCCAGCTGCTCAGGCGTAGCACTCAACCCAAACCCACGCGGCACAAAGCCGCCTGCATCCGTCTCTATCGCCACCAGGTGGCTCTCTTTATCATTGGCTTTGGCCAATTCTGCATATTTTTTGCCGCCGGCGGTGCCGTTTTCTTCATTGATAAACATGACGGCGCGGATCGTATGCCGGGGCTGTATGCCCAGCCGTTTGAATGTCTGCAAGACATGAATGGACTGCATGCAGCCTGAGCCGTCGTCATGGGCGCCGTGCCCGACATCCCAGGAGTCCATGTGACCTCCCACCAGGATCACCTGATCGGGATACTCCGATCCCTTCAATTCGCCGATCACATTGTGAGAGGGAGCGTCTTCCTGCCATTGGCAGGACATGCTGAGGAATAGCTGCAGGGCAGCATTTTCTTTGAGCTTTTGTGAAAGCTTGTCGGCAGAAAGCACGCCCAGGGCCGCCGCAGGAATGCGCGGCACTTCTTCGGCATAAGACAAAGTGCCGGTATGCGGCACATCGTCGAAAGCGGAGCTTACAGATCGGATGACGATGGCGGCAGCGCCGTACTTGGCGGCGCGTGACGCGCCGTGGACACGCTGGTCGACAGCGCCTCCATAGCCGCCGCCGGTGCTGATGTTCCTTTGGTCAAAGGCACGGTTATAAAAGACAATTTTTCCTTTTAGCTTTTCACCTAAATCGTCCACCTCATCCAGGGACTGTACCTCCACGACTTCAGCCGTGATGCCTCCTGCCGGCGTCGCCACAGAGCCGCCTATGGCCAAAACGGCCAAAGCCTCCTTTTCTCCGGCGATATTGCATTTTTCCGCCGCGCCCCGCTTCCAGTTAGGAACCATCACATCCTGCCGGTAGACGGAATCAAATCCCATTTGAGTCATCATATCTGCCGTCCAGTCCAGCGCCTGCGCTGCCTGTGCAGAACCGCTCAGGCGGGGACCGATATTCAGACAGAGATGCCGCAGCATCTCATAGGTTTCCCCATGGGCAAGGCAATCCTGAAAGATGTCTTCAACCATCCGGATATCCTCAGGATCAGGCCCCACATCGCTTGTAGCACCGATTTTCCCAACAGGTTCCTGACAGGAAAGGATAAAAACGGGTAACAAAATGAATAGTAATTTTTTCATAATTCTTAAGAAAAATTAATTCAAATAGCTCTCTCATCTCTGTTCTCTACTCTCTCATCTCTGTTCTCTACTCTCTCATCTCAAAAAAAAATTCTGCTTCTCATGGCTTCCCGGATCAAAAGGCACAAGCTTTTCTTTTTCCAGGATAAAGATCCCATAGCCCAATTCTTCCGCCAATTCAAAGCAGAGCTTGCGGTTTTCATTGTCCCACAGCTCCGCATAGATCAGGGGTTTGTGGGTAGCGAGCAGCTGGCGGGCGCCCTGCAGGACAAAAGCTTCGTAGTTTTCAACATCTATTTTGATGGCGTGTATGGCTTCATTTTTCCAAAAATCCATCTCATCCAGGCGCTTTTGTTCTACTTCAAAATGCTCCTGTGGCGTATCAAAGCCTTCGATGGTCTCATGTTTCACATGACTCAATCCCTGCATTTTGACGCCCTTCATGATGGGCATGAGCATTTCTACCGTTTTTTCCTCATTGCCGAGGGCAAGCTGAAAGCACTGCACATGCGCTGCTTTCAAAAAGCGCACGATCCGCTGCAAGGCCCGAAAATTTTGAGGGATGGGCTCAAAGGCGAAAATTTTGCCCTGGGGACAGCGCTTCGCCAGCAGGCCGGTCATGATACCGATATTGGCACCAATATCCAGCACGCGTGCATCCTCCGGCAGCAAACTCATGAAATAGTTGAAATCGCCCTCTTTTTTGTCCCACTTTAAGGTCTGAATTTTAAACCAGGAAAAAAGAAAGAGGTAGCGTTCAAATCCCAGGATGCGTTGAAGGCTCGCTTGCAGGAGTTTTTTCATGAAGGAGAATTGTGGGTTTGTAAGGAAAAAGCTCAGCGCTTTGTATTCATTTGCTAAAAAAACGCAAAACCAACGAACTATCAAATCTACAAAGCTTTGGAGCGTGTTTCTACACTAAAGCTTTTTTTCATGCGTTTGAAGTCCTTGGATGGATTGGCTATCTTTGTGGCCAACATCTGCGATGTGTTATTTCATTCATAATCAAATACTTTGGGCCAGATGAAGTCCTATGCGCTATACATATTGTTTGCCTTACTAAGCTGCACACTCTGGGGACAAAAGCAAAGTTCCACAGAAAAAGCGCTGATGAAGCGGGGATATTCTTTCCTTGAACAACAAGAATTTGACAAAGCTGAAATAGATTTCAGCATGGTACTGGAGCTCAATGAGCAAAATCGCTTTGCCTATTATAACCGGGGCTACGCCCGGCTTCGGCAGAAGAAATACCCGGGAGCCGTGCAGGATTTCACCCAGGTATTGGAGTTGGACCCCAAAAATCCCGATGCGCATTTTCAGCGGGGCATGGCCCGGCTCAGCCTGGAAGACTTTCTGGGAGCGATGTCTGATTTTAACCAGGCGATAGAGTCAAAATCCAAAATACCTTTGTATTACCAAAAACGGGCGGAAGCCAAGACGGGCCTGCGGGATTTTCGCGGCGCAGCCGCGGACCTGAGCACCTGCATCCGCCTCGACCCCGGCAATCCGGTCTTTTACATGGCCCGCGCCAATGCGATGGTCAATGTGCAGAATTTTCAGGCAGCTGTCGAAGACATGGACTACCTGATCAGCCTCAATCCCCGGGATTTTAACGGCTACAACGCCCGCGCCATGATCAAGATGCAGGGCGGTGATTTAGATGGCGCATGCCTCGACTGGAGCAAAGCCGGTGAACTGGGCGATCCCAATGCCTATGCGATGATCAATAAGTATTGTAATTGAATTAAGCCCTCAAAACGACAACTCAGCCCATATCATTCCATCCTTCATGATTTCCCCTTTTTCCTTCCCTTTCGCTTTCACGCGCACAATGTTTGTCTGGGCATCTCCTGATTCCAGGAGCAAGGTATTTTTGAGCTTGAGGTGATTGAATTGGGCGACATCTGTGATTTCCAGGTAAAGCCAGGTGACATCCAGTTTCACTTCTTTTCCCAGATAGTAGGGCTGCATCTCTTTGCCATTGATGGCAAAGGAGAGGGTGCGCTGCAAATATTTTTCTATATAGTTATCGGTGTTTTCGTTTTCATTTTTTTCGCCCACCAAAAGGCGCTCACCGATCTGATCCTCAAGGACTTGCTCCAGATTTTCTGTATCCACTTTGATGGTGATTTCGACCGACTTTGCCTGCGCATTGTGATCAATTTTCATGATGCTCAGAAAAAAAGGATGCATGCCTGCCCAAGATATCGGCAAAATGAAAAAAACCATACATCCTATGAATATCCGTTTAAACATCTATTTTGCAAATTAGACTTGTGAATTGTTATTATTAAACCTGCAAATTATTATTTCATTTTATGTCTACCATTGAATTATACATCGAATACGGCTTTCAGCACATCTCAGACATAGCAGCCTATGACCATATCCTCTTTCTGGTGGCGCTCTGTGCGCTCTATCTGGTGCAGGACTGGCGCAAGATAGCCGTTTTAGTCACGGCATTTACGATTGGACATTCTGTTTCGCTGGCTTTGGCGACGCTGGATGTCGTGCATGTTTCTTCAGAATTAATCGAATTTTTGATTCCTGTGACCATATTGATGACAGCCATTTTCAACTTTTTTCAACAGCCGGGAAGCGAGGGAAAAACCTTTGACCTTCGCCAAATGCGCAATTATGGCATTTCTCTCTTCTTTGGATTGATCCACGGCCTGGGGTTTTCCAATTACCTGCGAGCCATGCTGGATGCTGAAGAAAGCATTTTTAGCCCACTTTTATCCTTTAATATTGGGCTGGAGATCGGGCAGCTACGGATCGTGGCGATCATCCTGTTCATCTCTTTTATTGTGGTAAATATCTTTGGATTAAAGAGAAAACATTGGATTTATGGCGTTTCTGCCCTCGCTGCCCTTGTTGCAATACAACTCATGGTAGAGACCGGCAAAAATTTATTTTGATAGAACCTTAAGCAATTATGACATGAGAAAGTTTGGCTTTTTAGTTTTTCTGCTTACCCTCTGTGCCTCCCTGGCGATGGCGCAAACTCCCCAAAAACCCAATCCATTCAAGCAACTCTATGAAGAGTTGCCCACCCCCAATGAGTACCACGCAGCCTCAGGCGCGCCGGGCCATGCCTACTGGCAGCAGAAGGTCGATTACGACATGAAAATCCGTCTGGACGACGAAAATCAGCGCATCTACGGTGAGGAACTCATCACCTACCACAACAATTCGCCCGACGAATTGACTTACCTCTGGCTCCAACTCGATCAGAATATGCGGGCCGAAGATTCGGATACCAAATTGATTTCGACAGATGAGATCAATAAAGGCATAAATCCCGGCAGCATGAAGCGCATGCATTCGACCTTTGACGGCGGCTTCAAGCTGGAATATGTCAAGGACAAAAACCTCAGAGACCTCAGCTATGTGGTCAATAAGACTATGATGCGCATTGATTTGCCTGCCAGGCTGAAGCCCGGCGCAAGCTATCAGTTTCGCATCAAATGGTGGTACAATATCAATGACCGCATGCAAATCGGCGGCCGTTCCGGCTATGAATACTTTCCTGAGGAAAACAATTATCTCTATACCATCGCGCAATTTTTTCCGCGCCTCTGTGTCTACAATGAAGTAGACGGCTGGCAAAACAAACAATTCCTCGGAAGAGGAGAGTTTACCCTGAGCTTTGGAGATTATCATGTAGAACTGACCGTGCCTGCCGACCATGTGGTCGCTTCCACCGGTCTGTGGAAAAATCCCAAAGAAGTCCTCACAGCAGAGCAGCGCCAGCGCCTCGATCAGGCCTATAAAGCCTTTGAAAAACCTGTTTTTATCGTGAATGCAGAGGAAGCTTTGGCCAATGAAAAAAGCAAAACTGAAAGCACCAAAACCTGGATTTACGAAGCCGAGAATGTCCGTGACTTCGCTTTTGCCTCCTCCCGCAAGTTCATTTGGGACGCGATGACGGTCAAATTTGGCGATCGCTCCGTGCTTTGCATGTCTTATTATCCAAAAGAAGGCAATCCCCTTTGGGAGCGCTATTCGACCATGGTGGTGGCCCATACGATCCGCACCTACTCCAAATATACAGTAGATTATCCCTATCCCGTGGCCATTTCTGTGCATACCGACAGGATCGGCATGGAGTATCCGATGATCTGCTTCAATGGTGGCCGCCCGGAAGCTGACGGCACCTACAGTGAACGCACCAAATACGGCATGATCGGCGTGATCATTCACGAGGTAGGGCACAACTATTTCCCCATGATCATCAACTCCGATGAGCGGCAGTGGACCTGGATGGACGAAGGCCTCAACACCTTTGTGCAATACCTTACGGAAGTGGAATGGGAGCGCGATTATCCCTCCCGCAGGGGCCCTGCGGCCAATATCACCGGCTATATGGGCGGCGACAAAAGCCGCATTTCTCCCATCATGACCAACTCTGAGTCGATCTGGCAGTTTGGCAACAATGCCTACGCCAAGCCCGCCACGGCGCTCAATATCCTGCGCGAAACCATCATGGGCCGCGAGCTTTTCGACCACGCTTTCAAAGAATATGCCCAGCGCTGGGCCTTCCGGCATCCTACGCCAGCGGATTTTTTCCGCAGCATGGAAGACGCCTCTGGCGTCGATCTCGACTGGTTTTGGCGAGGGTGGTTTTATACCACAGATCATGTGGACATTTCCATGGATGCCGTCAGCTGGTACCAGCTGGACACTCAAAATCCTGAGCAGGAGAAAGAATTCGCCCGCAAACAGGCCGAAGCTCAGCCTGAGTACATCGGTGTCACCCGCAACCGCGAGCAGATCAAGGAGACTGTCATGGAGAAATACCCTGAGCTTCAGGACTTTTACAACAAAGATGATCCCTATGCAGTGGATGCCGTGGATCAACAAAAATATAAGAAACGGCTGGATTCATTGGATCAGGAATCCCGGGATATCCTCAGCAGCAACAAGCAGTATTACGAAATTTGTTTTAGCAACAAAGGCGGTCTGGTGATGCCTGTGATCCTGGAATTTACTTATGAAGATGGCAGCAAAGAAGAAATCCGGATTCCGGCAGAGATCTGGCGGCAGGGCGCTGATACCATTTGCAAGGTGTTTATGGTGGATCAGCCGATAGTCAATATCGTGCTGGACCCGCACGTAGAGACAGCTGACGTAGACGTCAGCAACAACTACTGGCCTCCCAGGCCTATGCCTACGCGCTTTCAGCTCTTCAAAGAGCGGCAGGAGCGGGAGAATCCCATGCAGCGCGCAAAGCGCGCGGCGGAGTTGGAGAAGCAGGGACCGAGATGATCTGCAGATGAGTAAAATCCCTAGAATTGGGGAGATTTGAAGGAGGAAGAATGCCGACATTGTGCGATGAATGCTTTAACGGAAAAGACGATGAGGTTTTATTGCTATGCAACGGCAGTTTTCCTCCTTTCCCTATTTGGGGGAGGATCGGCTGTTTTTGCCCAACCAGAGGGAAAAGAAGTCGCAGCTCCCAGTGCGGAGATGCTTGCTCTTGATCAGGAATTGGCTCAGGCACAAACTGATACGAGCCGCATTCGTATCCTGCTGGCGCTTCAGGAAGCTGCCTATTCCTACACCTATACCTATCAATTAAAATCCTATTCCCAGCTTCTTTTGTCTCTCCTTTCCTCAAAATCTCCTCCTGAACTCTTTTTTCAGGCCCATTACCATTTGGCTTTAAGTGAATGGAGGATCAAAAGCTATGACAGTGCCTTTTACCATATTTACCTATGTGATTCTTTCAGCCGCTTTTTAGGCCCTTCTTTTTCATTCAAAGCGAAGCACCTGATGGGCGTGATATACGCTGCACTGGACAAGCAGGAAGAGGCTGAGAAAACCCTCGAACAGGTCATCGAAATGGGCAAAAGTATGGGCCCCTTTGAGCAAAACCTGGTTTTGCACGCTTATAATGTCCTGGGAAATCAAAGCGCAGTGCATGGGCAATTGTTCAAAGCCAGCACCTACTACCTGGGTATGTTGGAGGCTGCCGAAGGCATGGAAAATAAGGAGCCGCTGCTTTCGGGCAGTATCAACCTGGCAGGCATTTACCTCGATCTGGCCTTGCCAGATCAGGTTTTTGGGTATGCCGATGAGGCCCTCTGCCTCGCTTCTGTAAATCTGGATTACAAGCGCATGGCGCGGGCCCACCATCTCCAGGCGGAAGCCTGGGCATTGCTCGACAGCCTCCAGCTGGCGAGGCGATACGCAGACAAAGCCCTCGCTTTTGCGCTCAAACTACCCAAAGAGCATACTTTGCATGCCAGCATGTACCACCTCTTGGGAAAATATGAGCAAGCAACAGGAAATTTCGAAAAGGCCCTTTCCCTCCAAAATACAGCTTTGGAGGAATTGAAAAAGCCCTATGGCCGCATCATCCATCTCAGTGATTGGGAAACCCTGGCCAATATAAGGCTTGCCCTGAATGAAGTTTATCGCGAAAAAAAACTCCCCCACCTGGCGCTGATTCAACTCGACAGCGCCTTCCTTATCGCTAAAAAACTGGAAAACGCTCAGATGCTTGCAGCAATCCACCGTGGCTATGCCCGGAGCTATGTCAAAGTCAACAACTTTGAAGAGGCCTACCAGCATGAGGTATTGGCAACAGAGATGGATAAACAAAACCATGCGCTGAAAAACCATCACCTTATCGAGCAGATGCAATTGAAATACACAAGCTTGAAAAAAGATCAATTGATCACCCAACTGGAGGCGAAAAACCTGAAGGAAGAGGCCAAACGGAGCCAAAGCATAAACGAGCGTAACTATCTCATTATCAGTTTTTTGTTTTCGGTATTCCTTTTTTCCATTTTTATTTATTTCCTCCAGCAAAAAAGAAAGAAAGAAAATATCATTGGCCGACAACAACTTGAACTGCAGAAATTGAGGATAGATGATTTGTTGAATGAGCAGGCGACCCATAACCTCAGCGCCATGCTGGATGGGCAGGAAAAAGAACGCAAAAGGATTGCACTGGAACTACATGACAGAATGGGGAGTTTGCTGGCCATGGTAAAGCTGCATGTAGAAGAAGATAGCAAGCAATCTCTCGAACTGGTGGACCAGGCAATTCTGGAAATAAGAAGAATATCTCACAACCTGGCCTCAGGTACCTTGATGGATTTTGGCCTGATAACTGCCCTGGCCGAGCTCAAAAAGATGGTAGAGGTGAATGGAAAGGTTATTTTTGAATTAAACACTTTCAAAATCGACAGGCGTTTTCCTTCGCATATAGAAACCAATCTATACCGTATCATCCAGGAGTTGGTAAATAACAGCCTGAAACATGCTGATCCGGATAAAATCACTCTCAGTATTACCCGAAGGGAAGATGCCATCAGCATGATCTATGAGGATAATGGGAGGGGTTTTGATCTTGAACGAGCTCAAAAGGAGGCAGGCCTTGGCCTTTGGAATATCTACCAGCGGGTAAGCAAAATTCAGGGAAATTGGCATCTCAATACACAAATTGGCAAAGGCATGGAAGCCATTTTGGAAATCCCACTACAAGAAGAACAAAACTTATGAAAACCCGGATTCTTATTGCAGACGACCATAAAATTGTCCAGGAAGGCATGGCTTCCATCATTTCTCAACATCCTGATTTTGAGGTAGTTGGATTTGCCCTCAATGGAAATGAAGTGATCAAAAGGCTTGAACAAATTCAAGTTGACATCATTTTGATGGACATCAGTATGCCAGAACTGGACGGCATCCAGGCCACCCAAATCCTTCAGAAAAGCCATCCTCACATAGGCATCATCATGCTTTCGATGTATCATGAAGCCTTTTACATAAAAAAGGCCATAGAGGCAGGCGCTCAGGGCTATTTGCTAAAAACAGCTGGAAAAACAATCGTCTACCAGGCCATTCAATCGGTAAATAAGGGAATTCCTTTTTATCCCGATGAAGTCAGGGATTTACTCTTTGACATTTTCAGGTCCAACACCGCAGAGATCGTGACCCCTGATGACCTGACAGACCGAGAAAAAGAAGTACTTATTCTGATCACAAAAGAATACAGCACGCGTGAAATCGCGGATAAACTGTTCATTTCTACCCACACGGTAGACTCTCATCGAAAAAATTTGCTCAGCAAGCTACAAGTCAAAAATGTGGTGGGCCTGGCCAAATTTGCCATGCAGCATGGCCTGGGAAAGTGAAATCGACTTTATATGATCAATTCACTCTTACTACTTTAGAGTAGGTGGATACACCATCTTTTCCTATCATCTTGAGGCGGTAAAAATGCTCTTCTCCCAGGGGAAGGGCATCCATATGCACGAATTGATTGGAACTGTCATCTGTATCTGGCCTGGTAAGGATTACCAGGGTCTTAAAAGCGATGGCATCATTGCTTCGCTCCAGGATAAAGTGGGTGACATCCAGCTCTGGATTTACCTGCCAACTCAACTTTACCATCTGATTTTCTTTCACTACCTTCAATTCTGGAGGAAGGTTAACGGCCTGACTAGAAATTACGGAAAGCAAGAAGATAATAATGAATAAAAAAAATCTCATGTGTTAAGGAAAAATAAAAAAAACCAATTGATCGATAGGCGGCAACCAAAGAGTGCGTAATTTTACGTATTTATTTTATCTTTTTCAAATTTACAATAGCTGAAGTCTCATATATTATGTTGCAAAGTTACAAGAATAAATTTAACAAAATCCTTACATGGACTTGTTTTCTTCTTTTTGTAGGGAGGGCCTGGCAGCATATAAGATGGGATGCTCCTTACAGGAGCCTGCTCTGGGATCAGTCATGGATGGAAAAACTGGTTTTTAGCCTCCTGGGGAGGGAATGGCAAGATTGGGCAGGAAATATTGCAGTAAGCAAAGGCATAGAGACATATAGCATCATTGTGGGAATCTTTTTCCTTTTTTGTGCTTTTTCCCTTTGGTTATTTCATTATGAAAAATACATCCGCCTAAGTAGGGCGATTATCATCACCGGAGGCGCTTACCTATTTTTACTGAGTCTACTATATTGGAAATCTCGCTATTTTCAAATAGGCCAGCTCATGGAACATGCGATTCAATGGAGTTTGCCATTTTTCCTGCTGGCTTTTTACAAAAAGCCTGTTTTTTCTAGCGGATATATCCTGGCAGCAAAAATTGCGATAGCAGCCACCTTCATCGGCCATGGCCTCTATGCCATGGGATACCCGGCATTGCCGGGCAACTTTCTCCAAATGACACTGGACATACTTCCCTTGAATGAAGAGGGAGCAAGGCATTTTTTATGGGTTATGGGATTGCTTGACATACTGATGGCCGTGGGCATCTTCTGGCCTGGTAAAGAAAAATATTTTCTCATCTACGGGATCACCTGGGGCTTTCTGACGGCGCTGGCGCGCATCGTGGCAGGATTTGAGGTAGACTTTCCGCTGGAAAGCACAGATCAATTCCTCTGGGAAACTTTCATACGACTGGGACATGGCAGCCTGCCCTTGCTGCTCTGGTGGGGGCTCAGGATCAACCCGCAAGCTCGACCACCGTCCAGCCCTCTCCTCCCGCCTCAACAGGCGCGTCCTTGAGGCTTTGTACCGCTCCGTGGTCACGGAGATAATTTCGGATGCCGTCTCTCAGGGCTCCTGAGCCCTTTCCGTGCAGGATTCTGACAAATCCCAATCCATTGAGCATGGCCTGATCCAATAGCTTTTCCACCTCTATAAGCGCTTCTTCCACGCGCATCCCCATGACATCCAGTTCAAATTTGGCCTGCCCGATAGGCATGCGGTAGCGGCTGGGCCTAAAGGCTTCTTTTTTCACCTTCTTAGGTGGCTCCACCTTGTAAATGTCTTTGATCTTCACCGCTATGCGCATATCGCCTACCTCCATCATGCCCCTTTTCCCCTTCAACTCAACCAGGCGGCCATAGGAGCGGGAATTTTTTAACCTGACAAAATCGCCTGCTTGCGGTATTTCATCCGGTAAAATCTTGAGAATCGCTTCTTCCTCGCGCTTATTGCCCACATCCTGCGGCAATTCTTCTTCTGGCAAAACCTCTGGCAAGGCTTCTTCCAGGTTTTTGCGCAGGCGCTTGGTGGCTACGCGCTCTGCCTGCTTCTCGCGGATTTCGCGTATGGTATTTTCGATGGTTTTATTCGCATCCTGAATCAACTTTTGTGCTTCAAGCTTGGCATCCCTCACCACGCGTTTGCGTTTGCTGTTGAGTTCCTGCGCCAGGTGCTCATTTTCTCCCAGCAATTTGCTGAGTTTGCGCTCGCGCTCTTTGTTTTCCACAACAAGCCTATCCAATTCCTGTTTTTTCTCCTCCAACTGCTGGATCAGCTGCTCAGAAGTCATCTGCTTCTTGCCTATCTTTTGTTTTGCCTTGCGCAAAATGGTAAAATGAACCCCTACCCTTTTGGCGATCTCAAAAGCATAACTCCTGCCGGGAAGGCCGTCGTGCAGGCGATAGGTAGGCTTGAGGCCTTTTGTATCAAATTGCATGGCTGCGTTGGTGATGCCTTCCGTCACTTCTGCATATTCCTTGATATTGCCGTAGTGGGTCGTGATAATGCCATACGCACCCACACGCACAAAGCGCTCCAGAAAAGCCTCAGCTATCGCTCCCCCCAGTTGGGGATCGGTGCCGCTACCAAATTCATCTATCAGAAAAAGGGAATTTTCATTCATGTTGTCTCCCATCAAACGCATCTGATAGAGATGGGAAGTATAGGTACTCAGGTCACTTTCGACGGATTGCTCATCTCCTATATCCAAAAAGAGGCTATCAAAAATGCGGAAGACCGAACGGGCATCGACAGGCACCAGCAGGCCACTTTGCAGCATCAGTTGCAGCAGGCCAACGGTTTTGAGAGAAACCGATTTTCCCCCTGCATTGGGGCCCGAAATCACCATGATGCGGTTAGCTTTTGTGAGGCTCACTTCCAGGGGGATAACCTCCATTTTTTCCGTTTTCGCTTTGAGCAAAAGCAGGGGATAATAGGCCTCTCTTATATGGAAATGGCTTTCTTCAGGCTTGATGAGTGGGAGAACGGCATCCAGCTCCACGGCCAGTTTTGCCTTGGCGTGGACCAGGTCCAACTCTACCATGATCTGGTGAAAGCCTCTGAGCTCCGCGGCATGCTGCCGGATATAGGCTGTAAATTGCTGCAAAATGCGGACGAGCTCATTCTGCTCCCGAATCTGCAACTCGCGCAAGCGGTTGTTGAGATGGAGGGAAGCCGTAGGCTCGATGAAAACGGTATTACCGGAGGAAGAGACGTCCTGTACAAAGCCGTCAAGACGGCCTTTGGAGTCTGCTTTGACAGGAATGACCAGTCTGTCATTGCGGAGGGTGATTTCTGGAGCTTCGGTCCAGTTGTTTTCCTGCGCTTTGCGCAGGATGCGGTTGAGCATGCTTCGCAGCTCATTGGAGGCTGATTTTTGCTCTTTGCGGATGCGCAAAAGCTCGGGAGAGGCATTGTCTCTTATGTTGCCATGCTCATCGAGTATGCGCTCGATCTGGCTGATCCATTCCTTTTGAAAGGGCAGGCTGTAGACCCAGTCGTGAAGGACAGGGTATTTTTCCTTTCTGCTTTTCATAAAAGCCCGAATCTCACCGATGGACAACAGCCAGCGCCAGAGGGCTGACAGATTTTCCAGTTTCAGCCAGTCTCCTTCCAGTTCGAGTCGGCGGAGAATCGGGTCAAGGGCAGGCATGCGGTTTAAGGGAAAAGCATTGTCAAAAAGCAGCAATTCCCGCAATTCATTTACCCTGGTCAACTCAAGCATCAGGCCTTCAATTGACTCTATAGGCTGCAAGGCAAGCGCTAATTCCCGGGCTTCCTCGCTCATCGCACGCCGGGCCACTTCGCGTCGGATCACGTCAAAGCCAAGCTTTTCAAATGTATGTTTGTTGTAGCACCGCATCTCTACTGCCTTCCCCTTTTGGATTGTTCTTCTGGTAATTGATTATTCAGCCGATTGATAATACGTGTGTAGATCGTATCCATGATTATCGGTTGAGTAAGGTAATACTCATAGCTGCTGTAAAAAGTTTCCCGTCCTATCTCATATTTTTCCAACAATTTATCATAGGCCTGGTTTCGCAATTCCGTCCGCTGATCGCTCGATAAGCGCATCTGGCTGACGCTGCCTTCTGTCACGTGAAATTCTTTGAGGATAACCACCATTTTCTCCACAGACAAAAGCTCCGCTGGCTTGTGTTCCTGCTGACAAGCCGTCATATAGAGCAGCGCCAACAGGCAGCATATACCTTTTATCTTTTGAATGAATCCTTTCATTTTTTCGACAATTTATTTCGCCCTTCAGCTTTTGCGCCTTTGTAAATACAAACCTAAAACAAAGTGTTCACTTTTCTATTGTTTTTAAATGAAGAATAGACGCGGCCCCCCTCCCCAAAAATCCTACACAAAAGTGTAGTGCCTCGCTCCTCTTAGTTATGTAGCTTGTGGGTTAGAAGTAATTAAACCCCAAAGTAAGAGGCCTAGGCTGAGATGAACCCAAAGTGCTACCTGCCATTTGTCTGTTGGATAATGCTATTTGCGCCTTTTTCCATAAAAGGCCAGGATACAAGCTCATGGGCTTCTGAGAAGATGATGGCTATCCAAAAAGCTGAAGAGAACCAACGCCTGGAACGTCTTTCCTCCCCTGAATACCTGTATGAAAGCCAGGTTTGGCAGTCTCCTGACCAAGCCAGGAAAGAAGGTCCTTTTCCCTTATGGCTGTATATATGCGGTGCCATATTAGTTGCCGGCCTGGCAGGCCTTTCTTTCCGGCTCTATTTCAGGCATCAGCACCGGGCACAAAAGCAAAAAATCATTTGGAACAAAGTGGCTACTTTAAAGGGACAGCTCGGTCCTGAGACCGACAGGGCTTTTTTCAGCTCTTTGGCAAGGGATGTACTCGAAAAATTGGACCGAAAAAGCCTGGATCACATCCAGTTATCCTTTCACCTGAGCTCCGATTTCAGGAGCTTTCAGCTGCAATTTGGCTGCAAGGATGCAGCACACATGGCTGCGCTGGGCGCAGCAATCAGCAATATTTTGCCTATACAGGCAGGCGCCAGCCTGCATGTCGAAAAGCAGCCCGAGGCTGGTCTGAGCTATTTTCTTTCCTTTCCCAGACCTGAGACAAAGGCTGAAGGCACGGAAGAAGAGGCTGGCGCCTCTCCGGTACCTGCTCCTCTGGGAGCTTCTGTCAAAGGGGCGGATCAAAGCTTTCTGCTGAAAGCCAGAGAAGTGGTTAAGGAGCGCATGGGCGACTCCGCCTTTAATGCCGAGGCATTCAGAGAGGAAATGGGCATGAGTAAAACACATTTTTACCGAAAAATACAGGACCTGAGCCAGCAGTCTCCCGGGCAGTTTATCCGTCACATGCGGCTCTTGCGCGCCCGCCAGTTACTGGAAGCCGGTGCCGGCAATGTCTCTGAGATAGCCTACGAAGTAGGTTTCAACAACCTCTCTTACTTCTCCCGCTGCTTTCGCAATGAGTTTGGCGTACTTCCTTCGGAAGTAAACTAAAAATGGCGCTCCGCAATGCGAAGCGCCAAAAATTAGTATCCCCAACCTGTCTAATACAGGCTATTACGTTTTACTTGCTTCTGGCTCTACAGGCTCTGTATCACTCTTTTCCACTTTTTCGGGAACCAGTTCTACAACATGCTGGTCATCGCCAAAAGGTCTGGGACCTATCAGGCGCTCCAGATCATCTTTAAACAATACTTCCTTTTCAAGAAGTTCCTGCGCCAGTTTTTCGAGTTCTTCACTTCGTTCGATGAGCAGGTTTTTGGTCCGCAAATATGCAGCGTCCACCAATTTCTTGGCTTCTTCATCAATGATACGGGCCGTATCCTCTGAATAAGGTTTGGTGAAATTGTATTCACTGCTATCACCGGAAAAGGAAAACTGTCCTATTCTTTCATTCATCCCATAGATGGTCACCATGGCATAGGCAGTACTGGTAATGCGCTCCAGGTCATTTTGTGCACCGGTAGATATTTCGTTGAAAATAATTTCCTCTGCCGCTCTGCCACCCAGCGTCATGCACATCTGGTCAATCATCTGCTGACGTGTGTAGAGGTATTGCTCTTTGGGCAGGTACTGGGCATAGCCCAGGGCTGCGATGCCTCGCGGCACGATAGACACCTTTACAAGCGGATGTGCATGCTCCATAAACCAGCCGGCCACGGCGTGACCCGCTTCATGGTAAGCCACTATTTTCTTTTCTTCAGGAGAAATGATTTTGGTCTTTTTTTCAAGTCCACCAATGACACGGTCTATGGCGTCCTGGAAGTCATCCATGCCGATGGCTTCCTTGTCTTTGCGGGCAGCAATCAGGGCTGCTTCATTGCTGACATTCATGATGTCAGCGCCCACAAATCCTGGCGTCTGCGCCGCCAGTTTCTCAGGATCAACTCCTTCAGCCAATTTGAGGTTTTTCAGGTGAACCTTAAAAATGGCTTCCCTTGCCTGCAAGTCGGGACGATCCACGGCGATCTGCCGATCAAAACGCCCTGCGCGCAGGAGAGCAGGGTCGAGCACATCGGGACGGTTGGTAGCCGCCATGATGATGACACCTGAATTGCTGCCAAAACCATCCATCTCCACCAACAGCTGGTTGAGGGTATTTTCCCGCTCGTCATTGCCGCCTGTCATATTCATGCGGCCACGGCTGCGACCTACTGCGTCAATTTCATCAATGAAAACAATACAGGGAGCTTTCTCCTTGGCTTGCTTGAAGAGGTCACGCACCCTTGCGGCACCTACCCCCACAAACATCTCGACGAAGTCGGAGCCACTGAGTGAGAAGAAAGGCACTTTGGCCTCGCCGGCAACGGCTTTCGCCAGGAGGGTCTTTCCTGTTCCCGGAGGGCCTACCAGCAATACGCCTTTGGGAATATGTCCACCCAGTTTGGTGAATTTTTCCTGTTCTTTCAGAAATTCAACAACCTCCTGCACTTCTACTTTGGCTTCTTCCAGCCCTGCCACATCGTCAAAAGTCACATTGACTTTGTTTTCTTTATCATACAGGCTGGCGCGGCTTTTTCCAATATTGAAAATCTGCCCACCGGCACCTCCTCCTCCTACTCTTTTCATAAAAAAGAACCAGAGAGCGACAAGTACAGCTATAGGCAAAAGGATTTGCAAAACTGCGGAATAGTCTTTTTTGCGCTTGGTATCCGTTGGGATTTTATCTTCGAGTAGCCTCTCGTAGATTTTATCCTGGTTTTTTGCTGAAAAGGTATAATGCGGATTGCCGTCCCGGACCTCTGTCAACTTGCGGTTGCGCTGCCCTTCCTCGGTCAGGTACACATCAATGTCAGTGGCATTTTCATAAAAATCTACCCTTTCGATACGCTTACTTTCAATATCATCCCAGAAATCTTTGGAGGTAAGTTTCTTGGCATCTTCACTGCTATTGATAAACATCGCTGCGAGGATGATAAAAACGAAGATAGCCACATAAATCCAATAGATATTTCCATTCCCTTTAGGAGATGAATTGCTCCCCCCGGGAGATTGTTTGTTATTTTGATTATTGTCAGGCATATACTGCTTCTACTACTGTCCCAATTGAAGGACTATTTGTTTAAAAATACGCTTTATGTTTGGATTCGCCAATTTATCAAAAGCATGGTTGACTGAACATCAATTACTGTTCCCAGTCCTTATTTCTGCCATATTAGGCTTAAGTGCCAAATAAAGCTGCCAGAATGTCCAGTTCATAGGTGATGCAAGCTAAATAATAAATTTGGAATGGGAACGCGAAAGTGAAGCAAATAGTTTTTTTAAAAAGGAATGAATTTTACGGGAGTTAGTCTGAGTTGCCGTGATTGCCTTTTTTGCGTCTATTTCTTTGTAGGAGAAGCTTGTATTTTAGGGGTCATAAGTGTAACTTGCGCGCCAATTGTAAAAGATACACTAATTATTGAAACTTAGGAAAGTTCTATCATCTAATAATAAGGCATGAATAAAGGTATAGTTTCACAGGTAATTGGACCTGTAATCGATGCGGATTTTAGTGCGGAGGGCTCACACCTTCCAAAAATTTACAACGCGCTTGTTATCAAGCGCGAAGGCTACAGTGACCTTGTGCTGGAAGTACAGCAGCACCTCGGTGAAAACCGTGTTCGCGCTATAGCCATGGACTCAACAGATGGCCTCCAGCGCGGCATGGATGTCATTGACACAGGCGACACCATCAAGGTGCCAGTGGGTGAGGCCATCAAAGGGCGTTTGTTTAATGTAACAGGAGACGCCATTGACGGACTTCCGACTCCTTCCAAAGAAGGCGGATACTCTATCCACAACTCCGCTCCCAAGTTTGAGGACCTTTCTACTGAGCCTATCGTCCTGACCACAGGTATCAAGGTTATTGACCTGCTTGCTCCTTATCTGAAAGGGGGAAAAATTGGACTGTTTGGTGGTGCTGGTGTAGGAAAAACTGTATTGATTCAGGAATTGATCAATAACATCGCCCTGGCGCACGACGGTCTGTCTGTGTTTGCAGGTGTAGGTGAGCGTACCCGTGAAGGAAATGACATCCTTCGTGAGATGATCGAGGCAAGTGTAGTAAAATACGGTGACGAATTTAAGCACAGCATGGAGTCTGGCGGATGGGACGTGAACAAAATTGATCGGGAGGGATTGAAAGATTCCAAACTGACGATGGTGTTTGGCCAGATGAATGAGCCTCCCGGTGCGCGTGCGCGTGTGGCCCTGACAGGTCTGACCATTGCTGAGTACTTCCGTGACGGCGAGCCTACCGATGCTACCGGTCGTGACGTGCTTTTCTTTATCGACAATATCTTCCGCTTTACCCAGGCTGGTTCTGAGGTATCTGCGCTTCTTGGACGTATGCCTTCTGCGGTAGGATACCAGCCTACGCTGGCCTCTGAGATGGGTACCATGCAGGAGCGAATCACCTCTACCAAGCGTGGTTCGATTACCTCTATCCAGGCTATCTACGTACCTGCGGATGACTATACTGACCCCGCGCCTGCTACGACTTTTGCCCACCTTGACGCCACCACTGAGCTTTCCCGTTCATTGGCTTCTTTGGGTATCTATCCTGCTGTGGATCCGCTGTCTTCCAGCTCCAAAATTCTTCAGCCAGATATCGTAGGTGACGCACATTATGCCTGTGCCCAGCGCGTGATCCAAATCCTACAGAAGTACAAAGAACTTCAGGATATCATCGCCATCCTCGGTATGGACGAGCTTTCTGACGATGACAAAGACACGGTCTACCGTGCCCGTAAAGTTCAGAAATTCCTCTCTCAGCCTTTCTTCGTTGCGGAGCAATTTACAGGCCTTGCAGGTGCATTCGTTTCTATCGAAGACACCATGCGCGGTTTCAATATGATCCTCGACGGTGAGCTTGATCACCTTCCTGAGAACGCTTTCCACCTCGTTGGTAACATCGAGTCAGCGATCGAAAAAGGTGAAAAACTGATGGCGGAAGCAAACTAAAACAAAGTTTCGGGTTTCGAGTTTCGGGTTTCGAGTTGTTACCTGAAACCCAAAACCCAAAACTCGAAACTATCTTTGAATATGGAGAATACGTTTGAAATAGAAATTGTAACCCCTGAGCAGGCCGTTTACAAAGGCACCATTGTATCTGTATTGGTACCGGGTAGCGAAGGTCTTTTTCAGGTACTACCCAATCACGCACCCATTATTTCCACTTTGAAAAAAGGTAATATCCGCATGGGCCTCCCCAATGGAGAAGACCAGACTTACAAAGTTGCAGGAGGTGTGATTGAAGTGATGAATAACAAAGCCATTGTGCTGGTAGAGAAGATTCTTTCCGGAGAAATCCAGGATGATGAGGCAGAAGAAGAATAACATCTTCTCTATATAAATGAACGAGCCGGTCCCATGGACCGGCTTTTTTTATGCCCAATTTCCCGTAACTTGAATACCCAATAGCGAGCAAAACCTTTTACCATGTTGGATCAGATTAAGACCCTCTTTCAGGACCCTCTCATACTCAAAATAGCCATGCTCATTCTGGGCCTGGCCGTTATTTGGGTTTCAAGCCGTTTTTTGAAAAGGCTCAGTGGACGGATTGCGAAAGAGCGGGCTTTTAAGTTTCAAATGCGGAAGACGATTTCCTTTTTGGCTTACCTGGCAAGCTTTATTCTGATCATGGCCGTTTTTAACGTCCGCCTGAGTGGATTGGGCGTAGCCCTGGGGGTAGCAGGCGCAGGTATCGCCTTTGCACTGCAGGAGGTGATTGGCAGCATTGCGGGCTATCTGGCGATCCATTTTGCCCACTTTTACAAAGTGGGAGATCGCGTCAAGCTGGGCGGAATAAAAGGCGATGTCATCGACATCTCTGTACTACGTACCACGATCATGGAGATCGGTGATTGGGTGAGCGGAGATTTGTACAATGGAAAAATGGTTCGCGTGGCCAATAGCTTTGTGTTCAAAGAACCCGTTTTCAACTATTCAGGAGATTTTCCTTTTCTGTGGGATGAAATAATCATCCCCATCAAAACCGACTGTGATTATGTTTTAGCCCGAAAACTGCTCACCGAAATCCTCCAGGATGAAATGGGAAACTACGCCAAAGAGGTAGAAGCTTCCTGGAAAAAAATGACGGATCAGTATCAAATCGAAAAGGCGCGCCTGGAGCCCTGGATCAATATGCGTTTTGATGAAAACTGGATCAGTTTAACGCTCCGGTATGTAGTCGATTTTAAAAGCAGGGGCAGCACCAAAGATCGGCTTTTCAGCCGGATTTTGGAGGCGATACGCGCCACCGAAGGCAAAGTACAGATAGCATCTGCGGCCATGGAAATAACGGCTTTTCCTCACCAGCGCCACAGCTCCCTGGGCTCATCCTCCTCCGGCTCTGCGCCGTGATCCTGCAACAAAGTCGCGATCAAGCCTGTCCATCCCGTCTGGTGCGAAGCACCCACCCCGCGGCCGTTGTCGCCGTCGAAGTACTCATAAAAAAGGATATGATCCTTAAAATGAGGGTCCGACTGGAATTTTTCATCCTTCCCAAATACAGGCCTCCTGCCGTCCTTATCACGCAAAAACAAGCGCGTCAGGCGATGAGACAACTCTTCAGCCACCTCTCGCAGGTTCATTTTTTTGCCTGATCCTGTCGGATATTCTACCAGAAACTCATCCCCATAGTAGCTATAAAATTTATAGAGAGACTCAATCAGCAGGTAATTCATGGGAAACCAGACCGGTCCCCTCCAATTGGAATTTCCCCCAAAGAAGCTGGAATCGGACTCCGCAGCCACGTATTTCACAGAAAATTCATTTCCACCCACAGGAAAGACATAGGGATTTTCGAGATGATAGCGCGAAAGGGCGCGGATGCCAAAGTCAGACAAAAACTCGGTTTCGTCCAGCATGCGCCTGAGGATTTCTTTCATGCGGTGCCCGCGCAGGATGGACAGCAAATGCTTTTTCTTGCGGCCCGTTTTCTGCCAACGCGATATCAGCTCCGCCAGATCGGGGCGGTATTTCATGAACCACTCCATGTGCTTCACAAATTTGGGCATGGCTTCGAGCAATTCGTGCTCCAGCACCTCCACCGCAAAAAGCGGTGACAAACCCACCATGGAACGCACTTTCAGCTTAATCTTCTGGTTGTCAGGCAGATTCAGCACATCATAAAAGAATTTATCCTTTTCATCCCAGAGGTTGATCCCCTGATCTCCCAGGTTGGTCATGGCTCCGGCTATGTAGAGAAAATGCTCAAAAAACTTGGTTGCCATGGCCTGATAAACAGGATTGGTTTTGGCGAGTTCCAGCGAAATGCGCAGCAGATTGAGGCTGTACATGGCCATCCAACTGCTGCCGTCAGCCTGCTCGATGAAGCCACCCGTCGGCAGGGCCGCGCTGCGGTCAAAGACCCCGATATTATCGAGGCCCAGGAAGCCTCCCTGAAAAATATTTTTCCCCTGCCTGTCCTTGCGATTTACCCACCAGGTAAAGTTGAGCAGCAGTTTGTGGTAGATTTCTTCGAGAAAAGGAATATCGCCCTTGCCTGTTTTTTGTTTGTCCATCTGGTAGACCCGCCAGGTCGCCCAGGCATGCACAGGCGGATTCACATCCGAGAAGTTCCACTCATAGGCAGGCAACTGCCCATTGGGGTGCATATACCACTCTTTTGTCAGCAGCAAAAGCTGCCATTTGGCGAAGGCCGGATCGAGATCGGCCAGAGGAATGCAATGAAATGCCAGGTCCCAGGCCGCGTACCAGGGATATTCCCATTTGTCAGGCATGGAGATGACATCTGCATTGTTGAGGTGAATCCAGGCGCCATTGCGCCCGTGTTTGCGTCGGGCGGGCGGCGCAGTATGCGCCGGGTCTCCCTTGATCCACTGGGACACATCATAATAGTAGAACTGTTTGTTCCACAACATACCGGCATAGGCCTGTCGCTGCACTTCCCGTGCATCCTCTCCCTTGATGCCTCGCTGCAGTTCAGCGTAAAAAGCATCTGCCTCCCGCTTGCGGGACTCCACATCGTGGCCATGGGCCGCGAAGGGCAAGGGGCGATTGGCCGGACCCAGCCGCAGGCGGATGATTTTTTTGCCGCCGGCAGGGACCCTGTATTGGTACAAGGCAGCAGCTTTGGTGCCTTTTTGATTGGTTTTTACCGCATCTTTTTGACCATCTACCACAAAACGGTTGATCCCGTCTTTATAAAAGCCCGCCTTCTCTTCTTCCCCATACAGATGGGTTCGGTTGGTTTCATTCTCTGTAAACAGCAAGCTGGGATTGCCTTCACAATAGAGGCTCATGGCCTCGAAATCTTTGTGCTCTATATCTATCACCCCCGGGTGAAAAGAGACCATTTGGGGTTTGTAAGGCTCTCTCCCCCACTCCCAGGTATTGCGAAACCATAAGGTAGGCAGGACTGCGATGGGTGCTGCTTTGGGCCCCCGATTGTGAATCGTGATTTGAATGAGGATATCTTCTTCTGATGCTTTGGCATATTCCACAAAAACATCGAAGTAGCAGTTTTCCTCAAAAATACCCGTGTCCATCAACTCATATTCAGGCTGCTTCCTGTCTCGCAGCTGATTTTCCCTGAGAAGCTTTTCGTAGGGAAAAGCCTGTTGAGGGTATTTATACAGCATTTTCATGTAGGAATGAGTGGGGGTATTATCCAGATAATAATAATACTCCTTGACGTCTTCCCCATGATTGCCCTGTGGGCCGGTGAGACCAAACAGGCGTTCCTTCAGGATGGAATCCTGACCATTCCACAAGGCCAGGGAAAAGCAGATTCGCTGCTTGTCATCGCAGATACCTGCGAGGCCTTCCTCGCCCCAGCGATAGGCCTTGGAGCGCGCCTTGTCATGCGACAAATAGCCCCAGGCATCGCCATGGTCGCTATAGTCTTCCCGCACAGTACCCCACTGACGTTCAGACACATAGGGGCCCCACTTTTTCCAATCTCTTATAAATGCATTGGCCGAAGCCAGTCGTTTTGATTCTTCTGACATACGATAAACGGTTGACGTTTGAGGGTTTCGGGTTTCGGGTTTTGAGTTTCGGGTTTTGAGTTTCGGGTTTCGGGTTTTGAGTTTCGGGTTTCGGGTTTCGGGTTTCGGGTACCATAATAGAACTCGAAACCCAGAACCCGAAACCCGAAACAAAAAATGCAGCCCTATCTTTTCAAGATATTGCTGCATTGCGTGTCGCAAAGGTACGGATAAGTCTTTGTTTTTCCTTTACCGTGAAAGCCGCCCTTCTTCATTTCTTTGCTTTTCCTTAATAATGGGGCAACCTTTCAGTGAAAAATATTCGTGTTGTAAGGGTTAACTTTAATGTAATGTAATCTCATGAAAAAAATTTGGCTTAGTTTTTTACCCTTTTTCCTTCTACTTCCTCCCCTTACCACAGCTCAATCTCTACCGAGTGAAATGAAAATTTCGGCAGACGGCCGCATGCTGCTCACGGGTTCTGAGGCTACTACTGGATTCTATGACGAAAGCGTAGTCCGAGAGATTGAGTTCCTCTTTACCCAACCCAATTACTGGTCTATCCTGACCAATAACTACAACAGCGGCACTGACCTGATGGCCTCTGTGATCATTGATGGGGAGCGCTACGACAGTGTGGGGATTCGCTTTAAAGGTACGACTTCCTTTTTACGCAATAATTCAGATAAAAAGTCCTTCAATGTCACCCTGGATTTTCTCAAAAATCAGGATGTAATGGGTTATGAAACCCTGAACCTCAATTGTGGTTTTGATGACCACTCCTCGATTCGCGAGGTGTTGTATAACCACATTGGCAGGAAGTTTTCGCCTGCGCTGAAATCGAATTTTGCACACCTCAAAATCAATGGACAGGATTGGGGGCCTTATGGCAATGTGCAGCAACTGAATGGAGAATTTTTCAAGGAATGGTTTTTCAGCAATGACGGCACCTCCTGGAGAGCTCTGAGAGCTGGTGGGATAGGCGGCCCCGGAGGCAACCCTTTTGGTACAGGCAGATCAACTTTGAACTACAATGGGCCTGACTCAACAGACTATAACACAGATTACCAGATCAAAAGGATCGGAAAAGCCCGTCCATGGGATGAGTTGATCCAGGCCACCTATAAACTCAATAATTTACCGCTCAACCAATTGGCGGATTCTTTAAAATACTATATCGATGTCGATAAGGCGCTTTGGTTTTTGGCCCGGGAAATCATTTTTTCCGATGATGATGGGTATGTCTGGAAGGGCGGTATGGATTATTATGTGTATTGGGACAAAGAATCAGGGCTGGTTGTCCCTCTTGAGTATGATGGAAATACCTGTATGGAATCCCGCTTCTCCAATTGGAGCCCTTTTTACAACGAGCAAGACGCGCGATTTCCCCTGATGAATCGCCTGTTTGCTGTTCCTGAGCTGCGTCAGCGGTACCTGGCCCATGTCAGGACGATCCTCAATGATTATATGGATCCGCTCACCCTCTATCCCGTCATCAATGGCTATGTGCTTCAGCTCAATCAATTGGTGCAAAATGACCCAAAAAAACTCTACTCCTACCAGCAGTGGGCAGATGGTACAAACGAATTGCGCAATTTTATCACCACCCGCAGAGGCTTTTTATTTAACAATACAGAAGTGAGTATGACGGGGCTGGATATCAACCTCGCCCAATATGCCGTCAACGGCAATGCTTTCCAGCGACCCAAAGCCGGCGAAGCCGTGGATGTGAGCGCGACGATCTCGGGCATGGCTGCTGATAAAGTTTGGCTGTATTATGCAGAAGGATTCACAGATGTTTTTGAAAAAACAGAAATGTACGATGACGGCATGCACCAGGATGGTGCAGCAGCCGATGGCGTCTATGGCGCACAAATACCCGGCTTTGGCACAGGTAGCTACATCCGCTACTATATCGAAGGAATTGCGGATAATAACGCCAAAACAGCCACTTTTATGCCTCCCGGCGCAGAGCATGACGTTTTTATCTACCAGGTAGAGGCACGTACTTCTGCTAATTCAGACATCGTCATCAATGAGCTGATGGCTTCCAATTCGACCACCCAGGTTGACGAAAAAGGCCAGTATGACGACTGGGTAGAATTGTACAACAAATCCAACCAAATCGTAGACCTGAGCGGTTTTTTCCTGACCGACAAACCCGACAATCTTGACAAATGGGAAATTCCTCAGGGAACCACCATTGGCCCCAAAAGCTACCTGATTTTTTGGGCGGATGAGGACAGCAGCCAGGGGCCCTTGCACATGAACTTTAAGCTGTCCGCTTCTGGTGAGCAGCTGCTTCTGCTGGATGCCGATACCTTGCTGGTAGACGAAGTCATTTTTGGAACACAACAAACCGATATGGGCTACGCCCGCGTCCCCAATGGCACCGGTAGCTTTGTCATCCAGGCTCCTACTTTTGGAGCCAATAATGATTTGGCGATGGACATAGATGATTTGTCGCTTCAGCAGGTGCCTTTCAGCATTTTTCCCAACCCTGCCCAGGAGCGCTTTTATGTAAAAATAGAAGCAAATGATTTTGAAGGCAAGGTACTCCTGTTCAATACTTTAGGACAAAAAGTAGGTGAAAAAACGGCTCAAAAGACACTACAGTTTGATACGGCTTCACTGCCCACAGGCATGTACATCATTTCCTATCAGGGAATGACAAAGCGGGTGCTGGTGCAGCATTAATCTTCCAACTCTTTCAGCTTTTGTAAAGCTGCTTCATGAGTGGGATTCAGGTCCAGGCAAAGTCGGTAAAAGGTCTCTGCCTGGACTTTCTGATTACGCTTTTCAGAAAGCTCTCCCAGGGCAAATAGGCAATGAGCATCCCGAGGATACAAGGCCTGGCATTGTTCAAAAATCTCAAAGGCCTGCTCATAAGCCTCCACCTGCACATAGTAGGTCCCGATTTGATTGAGTTTGGCAGCACTTAAAAAATAATTTTTCTCTTTATCCTTTTGCAACTTTTTATACAGCTTCATGCCCTTTTTCACCCCTTTTTGGTCAATTTCTCGCCGAATGATGGACAAAATGCCAGGCTCCATTTTACGCAAAGCATGTGTAGACCCCAGCAAAAAAGCCCCAAGGTCGTTGACATTTGTGGTGGCGTTGGAGAGGATGATAAAAGCATACTTATCAGCAGGGATGCAGCCCGCAAAAGCGCGAAAACCGCCTGTGGCCCCATCATGGATGATGGCTTTTTTGCCATCGCGTTCGACTAACAGCCAGCCGAGTCCCAACCCGGCATTGCCGAGTTTCTGCTCGCCATGGGGCTGCTGACTCAGCAGCATGGCCTCAGCGAGCGGGCCTTCCGGCTTGATCTGGGCAGCCAGAAAGCGCAGCATGTCTGCTGCTGTGGAGTGAATGCCGCCACAAGCGGCCAGGCAATCAAAATCCCAGCTTGCATTTGCCAGCCCCTGGCTGGTGGGCTGAGCCAGGCGGACTTTGTCCTCTTCGGTAAGCCTGAGCCGGGTATCCTGCAGCTGAAGCGCTGCGCAAATCCGCTCCTGAAGCAAGGCTTCGTATGTTTTTCCAGATTCCAGGGCCATGATATGGCCCAGCAGACCCACCGCCAGGTTGGAATATTCTGCCTGGGAGCCTATTTCCCGTGTCAGCTCATAGCCTGACAAAAATTCGTACAAATCCTCCGCCGAATAATCCGCAAAGGGATTCATAGGGTCTGCTGGCGAAAAATTGGAAGGCATGCGCGGCAGGGAGGAAGTATGGGTAGAAAGCTGCCTGAGCAAAATCTTTTGGTCCTCCCAGGCAGGGACCTGCACTTCCTCGGGCAAATAGCTTTCGATGGGATCATCCAGTTTCATTTTGCCCTCCACTACCCTATCCGCCAGCAGAATGCCGGTAAATACTTTGGAAATAGAACCAATTTCAAAAAAGGTATGCTCATCCGGTGCAGAAGCATCTTTCAGGCTCCTTTTCCCAAAACCATAGAAATGCATCCCTGTGGAATCCAATATACCTATTTCCAGGCCTGTATAGTGGCCTCCCTCTATGCGGGCCTCGATTTCATCAAGCAGTTCCTGCGGAAGCTGATGGGCATTTTGGGAAACCAGGTCTACTTGCGATAAAAGGAGCAGGGTGAACAGAATGAGTAAGTTCTTTTTCATCTTGAAAAGTATTTAACAACAAGGGTCGACGAGATGAAAAAGAACTTACAATTTCATCAAGCAAAAACGGAAGAACCAGGTAGTTCTTCCGTCAAAAAAGAGGGTAGATAAAATAGGATTACTATCTATAGGGCTTCAATTTTCGTTAATTCTATTTTTTAATAATTTTTAATTGCTGGTTTTGTACACCATCGCCATGTAATACGGAAACAGAAAGTACATAAACTGCGGCAGGTAGTCCCGTCAACTGCCAACTCCATTCATTTACCTCATCTAACCCCATCTCTCTAACCATCAGTCTTTTGCCTTCCATGGATAACAGTTCAAAGCGATAATCACTCTGCCTTTCACCCACAAATTTCACATGCAATTCGTCTTGAACAGGATTTGGAAAAATATCTACCCGGAGGCCTTCGGCCAACTCCAATTCTGTTTTGGGATGAATCACTTGCCACTTAATTGGTAAAACCTGATCGTCTCCCATTTGGTTAATGGGGTTCTCGGCTTGCTGTTCCAGGTAAGCTTTGTCCGCGCAATTACCTTCCAGCGAGATAAGCATAAATGGAAGTGGGCTTTCTCCCTGAGCAGGGGCCAGAATTGCGGTAGTGTTGGGCAAACCCGGATCGGCATTACCGTACTGCCAGCGCTGGCTGTAGTGCCAGTTATTATAATTCAGATCCAGACCTTCGGTCAACTGGACTTCCTGTAGGAAGTCAGTCCAGGCTTCCGAAAAAATGGCCTCCTGGCCACTGACCTGTACACATCCCGCTGGCAAAGCCAGCGAAAAATTAACTGCCCGTATGGGCTTAGCCTCATCCGTCAGACTTTGCAGATAGAGCTGCATGCTTGACTGATTGGCTGTCGTAGGCACGATCTCGTAGGAGATCGCGACCTCCTGCGCAGAGAGCATACTGCTGAATATCAGGAGGATCGGAAGGATATATTGTATCTTTTTCATTTGAAAAGTTTTGGGGTTTGAGGTGTGGGTTTTGAGTTCAGGGTTCCGCATTTACATAGGGAACCCCAAACCCAAACCCCATAACCTTCTTCTTATCTAGGTACGTGTGTGCGCTTAAAATAATTTCTCATGGAACGAGCCACATCGAGTGAGTTTATCACTCCATCCAGGTTGACATCGGTAATGAAAGCACCACTGTTAAAATACTGCGTCATCACCTGACCAAGGTCCAGAGAGTTTACTTGTCCATCGCCTGTCGCGTCTCCTTCGTAGAGCAGACTGATGCCTCCAGGAATCAAAACTGCTGCCTGATTGGGTACGGTCAGATCCTGATATACAGCAGTCATACCTTCGGTGAAGTCATGGAAATATACATTTCCAAACTTCTGCAAAGGTTGGGCTGACATCACTGGAAGGTGATTCCAGTTGTATACTACCAGGTATGCGCTACTGATGCCCTGCGGCATCTCCATCAGGCTGTGGCCATCTGGCTGGACGATTTGTCCACGCTGAAGCAACAGGCCTGCCTGGCGAGAGAGAATGATGCGGGCATCATTAACATCCCTCAGTTCTACCAATACCCAGTCTACAATGGAGTCAGGTGCTTGTGTGCCTATCGTTTCTGTACCGGAATAGTTCCAGGGAGAAGCGCTGAAAGGCTGGGAAGCTGACAATACACCCTGCGACTTTAAATCTGCACGCATGATGTCATTTGCCTGATCATATGGACCTTGCAGCAAGGCAAGTGCTCCTAATTGTGGTGCGATAGGCAGGATGCTGTGGTTCACGCAATTGTCTAGGTTGACGTTGAAGTCCCCTGTACCTGTGTTTCCCGTAGCTTTTTCCACAAAGCGGAACCATCCACCCAGGCCATAGTCAGTGGTCTTGGCGTTCGCGCCATCCCCCAACTGGAAACCGAATTTTCGGTTGATGGGTTCGTGACTGAGACACATGGTGTCTCCGGCCAGGCTGCCTTTACCTATCAGTCTGCTGTGCAGGCTGTCGACCTGAAGGAACTCCCAACTCATAGAAGGTCCGTTCTCCGGCGCTTTCACTTCATGTCCCAAAGCTGTCCACTGTCCCCAGTCACGCTTGTCTATCAGACGCAGTTCTACGCAGTAGCGGAGGCTGGCGTCAGCATGGTTGACCACGGTACCGGTCAGTCTTGCAGTACCATTGACATAGGTAGTGAACTCACCGCCATTGGCGTCAAAGTTCCAGCGTGGGTTGACGCCTGGATGGGCTCCTGAAGTAAAGATCATGGCAAATCCATTTGGCATAAACTCCTCAGCCTCACATACTTTCAGCTTTTCAGGAAGCACACCAGCGTCAGGGCTGCGGTCGCTCTGGCCTGGGGCCAGATGGATACATGCGGTTTGTCCATTGCTACCCGCATCACTATCCGAGCCATCGGTTCCCTGATCCGCCACCGTAAATTCATAGCCAGCTGGAATGTCTTTAAAGACAAGGTAATAATCACCACCAGGCAGGTTGCTAAAGAGATAGCTGCCATCAGCTGCAGTGAGCTGCTGTGTGATAGAGTCACCATTACAATTGTGCAGGACTACTCTCACACCAATCACTGGAGGTTCATCGCTGTCCTGCTGGCCATCTTCGTCTATGTCTTCCCAGACATAATCTCCCAATTCTGCCGTTGGCGGGATAATCCCTGCATCCAGTGTGCGATTTTCATCGCCCTGATTGAGGTGGATACAAGCGGTTTGACCGCTGGCATCTGCATCACTGTCTTCACCGTCAGTTGTAGCGTCCTGTGGACTAAAACCATAACCGGTTGGCAGGTCTTTGAAAACCACATAGTAGTCCCCAGGGGCTAGTTCCTCAAAGAGGAATACGCCATTTACATCAGTGAACTGCTGATCTATAGAGTCACCAGCACAGTTGTAGACAACCACCCGCACATGAGGGACGCCAGTTTCTGAAGGATCTTGCTCGCCATCCTTGTCATCGTCTTCCCAGACCTTATCACCCAGGGAAGCTTGTGGGAAATAGATACCTACATCGAGAATGCTGTTATCCTCGCGAGGAGCTAAATAGACACAGGGGATGATGCCATTGGCATCGGCATCCGAGTCCAGGGTGTCATTGACACCTGCTGCATTTTGGGGACTAAATAGCCACTCCGAACCGGGGAGGTTGACAAATTGCATATAGTAATTGCCAGAGCTAAGGGCCTCAAAAAGATATGCACCATCAATTGCAGTATAGGTTTCCCCTACTGAGTCACCGGCACAGGTGTACAAAATAACTTTAACACCCGGTACACCTGGTTCGTTGGCTTCTCTGGCTCCATTTCCATTGTGGTCTTCCCAAACACGGCACCCCAATATTCCCGCAGGCTCATAGATACCGGCGTCCCAATTCTCATCATTTTCATCAGGATCAAGGGTAGTAACCGGCGTTTTACCTGTGGTGGGATCAGCGTCAGAGTCCTTGCTGTCATCACCTCCTTCGTCTTGTGGACTAAAGATAAAACCATTGGGTAAGGTACTGAATTCCAGGTAGTAATCACCAGGCTCCAACTCATCGAACAGGTATTTTCCCTGAACAGTGGTCGTTCGCTGATCTACATAGGTGCCGTCACCTTTATAGAGTTTCACGGTTACCCCTGCGATACCATTTTCCCCTACATCCTGTACGCCATCTTCATCCAGATCATACCATACACAGTCACTGATACTTGCCAATGGCTTATATATACCAGCATCTACCGTTTCATCATCTTCGCCTGGATCGAGATGTGTACAAGCCGTCTGGCCGTTTACATCTGCATCAGAATCCAGGGCGTCATTACTGGCGGCATCTTTAGGAGAGAATACATAGTCAGAAGGTATGTCCTTAAAGATTACATAGTAATCCCCTGGTGTCAGCCCATCGAAATTGTATTCACCAGTATTGTCCGTAAATGTCTGATCCAGAGAATCGCCATTGCAGGTATGCAATACCACCCTGATACCTGAAACACCTGTTTCTGTTGGGTCCTGGATACCGTCTTCATCCTCGTCTTCGAAGACTTTATTACCCAGGCTGGCTTTGGGCATGTAAATACCCAGGTCCCAGGTTGGGTCATCTTCATTAGGAGAAAGAAGGGTGGTATCTGTCTTCCAGTTGGCTGGATTGACATCTGAGTCAGCTGCCGGATCACTACCCGCATTCTTCTGGGTGATGACATAGCCAGCAGGAATTTGGAAAAATTCCAGGTAATAGTCTCCAGGAGGAACTTCGGAGAAGTAGTAACGACCCGCAGGATCAGTCTGAACTGTATCCAAATACCCAATGCTGGTATTGACGCGTGTGAGCACAACAAATAGCCCTGCTACCCCTGGCTCGCCGGGATCCTGGATACCATTTTCATTCAAATCTTCCCACACCTTGTCCCCTATGCTCGCTTTTGGCAAATAAATACCTGCGTCCACATCTCTCTCATCTTCCTTTGGATCAAGATGAATACAATCTGTCTGACCATTCGGATTTACATCACTATCGTTCACATCGTCATTTCCTAAGTTGTCTTTTGGGCTAAAATCCCAGAAAACAGGAAGGTCACGGAATGCTACATAGTAATCTCCGGGGGTTAACTCATCGAAGAGGTAAAATCCTTGTGCATTGGTGGTGGTCTCATCTATAGAATCACCTGCACAATTGTACAGCACAACCCTGATTCCTGGCTTGCCAGGCTCATTGGGGCCTTGTTTTCCGTCTTCATCCACATCATGCCAGACTTTATTGCCCAGACTTGCTTTGGGTAGATAAATACCTGCATCCCAGTTGAGGTCTTCCTCATGAGGATCAAGATGTGTACAGACAGTACGTCCTGTGGCGGGATTTACATCGGAATCATGGCTATCCGTTGTCCAGTTGCCTGCATCCTGTGGTGAGAATACATAGCCAGCAGGAATATTGCGAAATTCCACATAATAGCTTCCGGGATCCCATTCTTCAAACAGATAACGGCCTAATGCATCTGTAGTATCTGAAGCCAGGGAGTCTCCTGCACAGTTGTGCAGCACCACGATGACCCCTTCTACTGGCGGCTCGCCATTTTCCTGGTAGCCGTCTTCATCCAGGTCTTCCCACACATGATCACCTATATTGGCGGTAGGTAGGTAGATGCCTGCATCCCATCTCATGTCGACCTCTTCAGGCTCAATCATGGTAATGGAGGTAGCAAAGGTCAGATCGAGTGCATCACTGTCAATGGAATCATTGGGACCCATATTGGTGGAGGTCACTTCATAGTACTGTGGGAAATTCCCAAAAGTGACTGAATACTCTCTACATGGGGCCAATTCTTCAAAGAAATATTTTCCATTGGCATCTGTTGTATCGATAGCAATCAGAATATTATTCTGAGGAGGAGGGCCTCCGAGCCATTGGTACAAACGGACAATCATGCCTTCCACAGGCGGTTCAATGGAAGGATCTCCCTGGTAGCCGTCATGGTTGACGTCATCCCATGCATAATCCCCATAATAACCCGGCATCACAAAGCCGAAGTCTACGGCCATATTTGCATTGTCATCATCTGCTACGCCATCTTCATCCAATGGATGCAGCGGGTCTTCATTTTCGGGCTCGTTATCATCCAACAGATTGATAGAGCCGGAATAGATCCCCAGCGTACGGCGAGCTTTGTTATCGATGCCGTTGTCATTGTTATCGAAATCCAGGTTAGGATCGCTCTCAGTAACAGTAGAGCTGATCATGCTGTCCAATGGAGCGCCTGGACCAAAGTTGGAAGGCTTTACCCAAACAACATAATTACCTTCAATCAGGTAGTCGAAGAGGTAGAATCCTCCATCAGCTGTAATATCTGTCAGGATAGGCGTATTGCTATCCGGTTCACCGTCCTGGTTGTTGTCATAGTAAACACAGAGTTCTACGCCATCAATTCCACTTTCAGTTGTAGGATCATAGGCCCCATTGTTACCATGGCCGATATTACACGGACCATTGTCCTCCCATACAAAATTGCCAATGGAGAGCGGGTTCCAGATCCCCAAATCAATGAAACGGTCCTCAGAGTTACCCTGAGCATTATTTACATTGGGTTCATTGCCTGGATCGAGTGAAATCAATTGGGTACAAATACGGGCTCCCCCTACTGCAGGAATATTCTGCTGCTCGCCATTGTCATCATTGTTGACGACAAGCGTCTCGGGATCTGGAGCAGGCTCAAAAGGTCCTGTGGCACTACCGACCGTACCTGTGGAGCTGATATAGGTATCAAAATCACCCACGGGTGTCAGGATAATATAGTAGTTGCCTTCGGGAAGATGACGGAAACGGTAGGTTCCATTTGCAGCAGTCAAATGCTCTCCTGCATTGTCATCCGCTGTACCCAGGCGACCATCTGGTCCTACATTGATTTTGGTGTTTTTATCAGCTGCATACAACTCCATGACCATGCCCGGCACACGTGGTTCACCACTGTCAAAAGACCCATTGTTGTTGGTGTCATCCCAAACCAGGTTACCCAAACCACCGGTGTAGAAACCGAAGTCTACTGTCACATTGGATTGGTTATCTGGTGTGGTTGGATCGGGGCGACCTGCAGTAGGATGGCTTCCTTCCAGCGTTGGCTCTCCGTCACCGAGGGTGACGAGGGCACTTGCGACTGAGCCATCAAAGGCTCCTCCGAGCTGGAAAAATCCATTATCATCACTGTCAGATGCATTTGCATCAGGATCGGGAGCCGCTGTCTCCTGCTGGTTGCCATTGTTATCTATGCTTGTTCCAGAGCTATAATAGCCCCAAAGTGTACCCGCAGCACCAAAGTTCGCAGCAGTAATCACTGCGCGGTATTGGAAAGCCGGGGCCAGGTAGCGGAACAAATAGTTACCACCAGACTGAGTAGAGTCACGATAAACGAATGCACCATTGTTATCAAACAATTCTACCTCTACGCCGTCGACACCTACCTCTGTGGTTTGGCGATCAGCAGAGTTATCCGTGTCAAAGAAGACCACATTACCCAAAGAATGTACCCGGTAAATAGCCAGGTCAACCGTTGGGTCAAAGCTGGTCCCATCAGCATGTGTCAACACATTGTTTGTATTGGCTCCGGCATCCCCTGGATTCAGGGTGACAGGGAGCGTAGCTACCTCACCCGGATTTAGGGGATCAGTTGCCTGAATGCTGGTCGTACCATTGTCATCATTGTTTACATTGTCTCCGCCACCATTGTCAGCATCAGGCGCAGGCTCCTCATAAGGACCTGTTCTGTGACCGTTGATACCAGAAGAACTCACATAGCCTACTGGCAATTCCAGCTTGATGACATACTCCCCTGCAGGAAGTCCGTCGAAACGGAAGCTACCCGAAGCTGAAGTCACAGGGTTGGTAGGTCCATCATCTGATGTACCCAAGATACCATCTGGTCCAACAGGAATAGCTGTTACCCCATCTGCTGCGCAGATTTTGATGGTTGCCCCACCAGGATAGCCTCCTTCGGCTCCCGTGATGGTACCGCTGTTGTCATTGTCATCAAAAACGAGGTCACCAATAGCTGTTTTATAAAAGCCAAAGTCGACGGTATAGTTAGACTGGCGATCAGGTGTATCTTCTGCTTTGCCAGCTTCCCGTGGGCTTTCATTTACCGCTTCTTCTCCGGCAGGTAAAGGCCAATCCAGGGTGATAGCGGGCGACACAACTGCTCCGAAGAAAGGATCCAAAGGATTCACATTCAGCGCGCCATTATCGTCTCCATCTATGTTCAGGTCTGGCGATGCAGGCGTCGTTTCAGAACGGACAAAACTGCCATTTACACTTGTACCTGAACTGTGGTGGCTGCGAAGTACGCCTGTGGCAGGATCAAAGTTATCTGCGATCAGCACAACCACATAGACATCCGGACGCAGTCCGGCGAAGCAGTAGAATCCGCCATTGGCGGTGGTAGCAGTATCCAGGGCGGTTCCCGTTGGTTTTCCCTGACCATTAGCGTAATACAGCTCAACAGTAATCCCATCTACCCCTTGCTCTCCTGCTGTCAGGCTGGAGCTGTTGTCGGTATCATAGTAGACCATATTACCCAAAGAGAAGGTCGGGAAGAGCGCAAAATCAACGCTGGGATCTTTAGTAGTCCCGTCATTATCGTTGACTTCATTGTTGTTTTGCGCACCCAAAGCACCGGGATCCAGGCTTACAGCCAGGCTGGTTGCCAGGGTATCGCCAGCGATGATTTCTTCGCTGCCATTGTCATCGTCTTCCTCATTATCATCGGGATCAGGGGCTGCTTCATAAGGTCCGGTAGGCTGGGCATTGTTTCCGGTAGAAGTAGCGTAGCCTGCGGGCACGCTTACCTTGACGATATATTCGCCTTTGGCGAGACCGCTAAAGCAATATTGTCCGCGGGTAGCGGCTGAATTGCTTGTGAGCATAGGCGCATTGCCGTCATCGGCACTTCCCAGGATGCCGTCAGGGCCGGCAGGAATCTGGGTGCTGCCATCGGCAGCATATAGACGTACCTCTACATTACCGAGCCCTTGCTCGGTCAGTTGGCGTTCGCCATTGTTATCTAGATCCTCGAAGACTACATCTCCAATCAATCCTTTGTAGAAACCAAAGTCAACGGTATAATTGCCTTGAATATCGGGAGAAGGATCCTGGCCCGGCAGGTTATAGCCTGGTGTGGCTGGCTCGAGAAGTGGCTCATCTGCATTCAGGCTAAATACAGGCGATGCGACCCCGCCATTGTGTATGCCAGCTGTAGCCAAAGCACCATTGTCATCCCCATCTGTTACATTTCCATCAGGATCAACCGCGGCCGTTTCACTCCGTACACCGCTGCCATTGATGCTAGTGCCTGTACTGTGGTAGCAGGCAAGCTGGCCCGTGGGGACGAAGTTTGTGGCAGGAAGTACTACATAGTAGTCACCCGGCTGAAGGAATGGGAATAGGTAATACCCATTATTGGCTGTAGCGGTCGTTTTCACGATAGCATTTGTGGTGGCATTGTACAACTGTACAGTAACACCATCAGCACCCTGCTCACCCATATCAAAGCTGTTGGAATTGTCTGTGTCATAATAGACATGGTTTCCTACAGAATGCATCTGATATAAAGCAAAATCAACGGTAGCATCTTTGGTTTCACCTGTAGCATTGTCAACAGTATTGTTGACTTTAGCGCCATTCCCGGCCTGAAGGCTAACGGCATTAGTTACTACCAGACCTGTGTTGCCTGCGATTCCGGTGGTACCGTTGTCGTCATTGTTGATATTGTCATCAGGGTCTGGAGCAGGCTCATAGGTACCTGTGGCAGATCCATTGGTACCGGAAGATGAGGTATAGCCGTAAGGTGTGGTAAGCTTGATGACATAGTCACCTTCTGCCAGGCCATTGAAGCAATATTCTCCCAAACTCGCCGCCAGGCTACTCGTCAACATGCCGCCTGTGGCGTCATCATTGGTGCCGAGTATACCGTCGGGACCGACGGGAATCTCTGTGATGCCATTGGCAGCAAAAAGTCGAACCTGTACGTTGCCAAAACCACCTTCATTGACATTGTCAAACAGACCGTCATTGCTCTCATGGTCTATCCAGACAAGGTTACCTACCGCTGCGCGGTAGAAGCCAAAGTCTATGGTCTCATTGGTCAGTTGATCCACTGCCACGACACCTCCGACACAGATGTTAGATGGGTCTGTTTCACTGATAGGTTCACCAACGGTAGGGTCAAGCGTAATCACACCTGAGCGAACTGCCCCATTAAATGGGCCGCTCAGGACCTTGGTCCCATTGTCATCATTGTCATCCTGATCTACATTAGGAGCAGGCGCGGGAATTTCTGTCAAAACACCACTTCCATTCATCGTTGTAAGTGAACTATGATAGCCTTCCAGTCCTCCTCCACTGCTGAAATTGGAGGCAGGAATAAGCACTACATAATCGTCAGGGGTAAGGAATGGAAAGAGGTAATAGCCTCCGCCACAGGTAATCAATTCATCAACAAAAGTTGCAGGGTTACCAGCGATATCCGCTTCATAGAGTTGGACGGTTACCCCATTGGGCCCTTGTTCTCCCGGGTCAAGGATACCGTTGTTATTGGTATCAAACCAGATACGGTTTCCGATCGCCATCCCTCTTGACATACCAAAGTCGATGCTTGGATCTTTCCCGTTGGTATTGCCACCGGCTGTGGTTCCGGATTCGTCACCAACGATCAACTGAATCCCTTCGCTTACGATTGGTAGAGGTGGCGTTGAGATAAAATCCTGGTTACCATTGTCATCGGTATTATCACCATCATCTCCCCCATTTCCTATCGTACCAAAGGCTCCGGCATAGGTTCCGCCAGGACCAAAGACCTGGCCAGCATTCCAGTTGCTGGAAAGTAAAGCTACCCGGTAGGTACCGGGAGGCAGGTTGCCAAAGCAATAATTTCCGCTGCCATTGGTATTTTGGTTTGCAACAGGATTGCCATTTACATCTACTGCTGTGACGTAAGTAGCAGCAGGTGTCAGCAGCTGAAGGCTGACCGCAACACTGGAGATACCCGGCTCATTGGGCAGGCCATCCTGTGTTCCGTCTACATTTTCATCGTACCAAACGAGGTCACCGATCTCAACAGGACTGTAGAAACCGAAGTCTACTGTCAGGTTGCTATTTGCATCCGAAGTGCCATGGTTGTCATTGCCGGCTGCACCGTTTTGGGTAGGTGTTTCACTTAATGGCTCGGGATCAATCCCGCCGAGGGTGACCACACTGCTTCTGACACCATGGGTGGCAAAAGCTCCTGGATAGCCGGTATCACCATTGTCCAGACCGTTGTCGTCCTGATCCATGTCACTATCTGCGTTTGCATTGTCATTGGGGCCATTGCTGGGATACATGCCACTCAGGCCTCCGCTAAAGTTACTCGCTGCTACACGCACGCGATAGCTGCCCGCTGCCAGACCATAGAATTGGTAAAAACCATTCGCATCGGTTGTGGTGGTATAAGGGCTAGAAGTGCCCGGCTGATTAACCGGATTGCCTGCGGCATTCAACAATTGCAATGTCACATTTGGAATACCAGGAGTTGCTCCATCCAAAACTGTAACATTTCCGCTTCCATCAGCATCTAACCAAACATAGTTCCCCAAACTATAGCCCTGAAAACCCAGGTCAACAGTTTTGTTACTGCTGGTTCCATCTCCATCTGCAGCTGTGTTTGGCTCATCGCCAACGATCAAGCTGACAGGAGAAGTCTCTACAAAACCCGAAAGCGGGTTATCAAATGCATTGTTGTCATCATTGCTCGCATTTCCATCTGGATCACCTCCGTTTGTAGTTGGAGATTCATAGCCAGAAGTATTGCCTACAACTCGTACAATATACTCCCCAGGAGGCAGGTTTTGAAAACAATACTGTCCTGTACCCGATGTGGTGATATCGATAATGGTTCCCCCATTTACATCGGTAGCCTGGACGTAAGTTCCTGTACCATTGTTGACCAGCAATTTCAGGGTAACCCCTCCAATAGTGGGCTCTGTCCCTGAATTTTGGGTTCCATCCCCATCTGTATCAACAAATACAATATCACCAAGAGATACCGGTGTATACAAGCCAAAGTCTACGGTTTGATTGGAACGGCCATCTACGAGATTCGTTCCATCTTCACCAGCAGTTGTTGCTGGCGGAATGGGGACTTCATTCGTAGGTTCTACATCCTCAGGTCCTATTGTTACCACCCCACTTAAGATTCCGTTTGCTGAAGGTGAGCCTGGATAGCCAGCATCACCTGGATCAAGTCCATTATCATTCTGGTCACCATCACTATTTGGGTTATCCTCTTCATTTATACCAGTAGAAGAATAATGATTGGCCAAAGCTCCACTAAATTGCACGGTGGTAAGTCGCACGCGGTAGTTTCCTGCAGGAATACCTTCAAACAAATAGAAGCCGTTGGCATCTGTAGTCACGGTACTTTGCACACCGGGTGTACCGGGGTCAAGGTCAACCGGATTAAGGCTCGGCGAGGATAATAACTGTACCGTTACCCCAGAGATACCAGGAGAAACGCCATCAGCGGCGTTTACATGGCCACTATTATCCGCATCAAACCAAACATAGTTACCCAGGTTATAGCCTACTACTCCAAAGTCAATTGACAATTCTGTGCTGGGGTTGCTGTCTCCATCATCAATAGGCTCCTGGCCTCCCCGCAAGTCAATATTTTGACTGACGATCTGATTCGGAATATGAACGCCATCTTGATCACCATTGTCGTCTGAGTTATCCTGTGTGTCACCTCCATCGCCACTAGTTCCTTCAAAACCGGAATACAATCCTGTAGGTGAGAAAGGACCTGTTATCCAGTTACTACCAATAATGACAATCCTGTAGATACTATCCGGCAATAACTCAAAGAGGTAGTTACCGTTTGCATCAGTCGTCTGGTTAGGCACCAGAACTTCATTGATGTCCGTAGCATCTACGTAGCTATTGGAAGCTGTGACATACATTTGAAGTTTTAGCTCTACTCCTGCAATGCCTGGCTCTCCAGGATCCTGGCTTCCATTTCCATTATAGTCTAACCAAACGAGGTTACCTAATGAGTTGAAAGGGCCGAAGCCGCCATCCAGTGTATGGTCTACTTTCCCATTTTTAGGTGTAGTAAAGGAGATAAAAGGCAATCCCCCAAACATGGTAGACATGGTATCCAGGTCTGAATCGATATGAGCTAAAGTCGTATTTTTGGGAGAAATGACCAGGGAATCAAAAAGTACACCTCTGCTGTCCACTTGTCCACCCGTTCCGAATACGACAAAATAAGAGGTAACTGCTTCAATCTCAGGATTTCCAGATACCAGATTCTCACTGGAAAAGTAATATTGCCCTTCAGGTCCTGTGATAGTTGTGGAAATTAAACTCTTACTCGCATTGTAAAGGGAAACGTTTACCCCTGGCAATGGCAATTCACATGGATCCTGCACACCGTTGCGGTTTCTATCCCACCAGATGTAGTTACCGATCTCGATTTTCTCGAGGGTATCACAAAGCATCTCGAGGTCACCCAGGCCGCCACCTTTTCCAAACTGGCCGCCATTGCTAGGTGCAGGGTTATTTTTATAAATAACATATTCTGCTACAGACTGGCCTGTTGAGTTGTTATAAGTCCTCGTACCAGCAGACCAAATGGTTCCGTTATAGGGGTCAGCAAAAGTACCTACCACTTGTCCCGTTCCGGGTGCAAGAGCGATACCTCCCAAGCCAATTTCTGCGTGGCTAAGGTTCCCACCTCCATTCAACCAGTCATCATTATAGAATTCTCCAAAGCCAGGGCCCTGGGAGTTGCCAGGACCATAACCCGTGGCGGGTCCTGCCTGTGCATTGTTTTCCAATATGAAAACACCTCCTTTGCCGTAGGCACGGAGAATATCTCCAGAACCAATACCTGTTTCCAATTGAGAGGTGCTATTATCTGGATATCCATCATAACTACCTATCTGAAGGGAAGCAGCCCTATCCATAAAAGCAAGAACCATACTTCCGTCCACATCAAACTCGATGTCTGAAAGGATAGGTTGTGGATGTACCTCAAAGAAGGCTCTTTCTTCGTAATCGTAAATATCATCCGACCAGCTATTCCAATTTCCCAAATCATTGCCAACAGCAGGAGCGCCCTTGGGGTATGTTAGAGGGAAATCCATCACCGGTGTAGTATTGAAAGAATTCGTAACTGGATCAAAGACATACACATAGGCTCTCAAGTCAGACCTTTCACCACTATTCGCTCCATCACATACCAGGCCTATATACACCTTCCCATCACTGGTCGCTTTCACAGCCCATGGGCGCATATTGCCTGTACTGTTACAGGGATCAGGTATATCGTAAGAAGCAACATCAGAAGCTCCCGGTGTTGTATTCGCAGTCGTGGTGAAGCCTAAATATCCGCTCATATCAATTTGATACAGCTTTTTCTCTTGCAAATTCACCAGATATAGCTCGTCAGTAGCTTCATTGTAGTCGATATCGCCCATGCCCATTTTGCCGACATCGTCAAACACATTGCCGTCATAACTCAGCACATTGGGGCTACTGCTCAATCCTACTCGGGCAGGTTCTGTCCCAAAGTCAAAATTATAGGGGGCAGCATCCAGGTCCATAAAGTTAGAAGTTGGATATGAACCACCTTCAACCTGAGTTACATAGATGCCTCCCAACCCCTGCGGCCCCAGTCCTACATGGCGACGAAGTACAGAAGAGGAATACAGCAAGCCTCGCTTGCGGTCATAAGCAAGTCCCCAAACAGCACCTGTTTGACCATGTTTTGCAAAATAAGCGTTGGTGCTTCCGCTATTATTATCCACGCCATAATTCATTCTAACAATGGTTGGCTCATTAAAACCAGCCGAATTGGTAGCATCACCTCGCACATAACAGGTAGTGAATAAATAAGGTTGAGGCTGACAAAAATTGGCTTTGTTATTCACCCCAAAATTCACACCGCAGGAAGGCGATACCGCAAATTGAACTGCAGAATAGTTATCACTTGTACCACAAGTAGGCTCCAGGTAACTGAGTGCCGCAGGAATAGTAAATTCGATGCGATAGCGTGTACCGGCTACCAAAGTTGAAAAATAATAATCGCCATTGACATCACTCGTAGCAGTTCCTACGGGAGTAGGATCTGTATTGCCTGCCGCATCACAATCATAGACATTCACGATGATCCCCTCCACACCCTCAGTATCTCCGGGATCGATAGTACCGTTGAAGCTAAAATCTTCAAATACGTTACCACCTATTCCATTACCGGCCACACAAGGAACGGGGTCACAAGCTGCTGGAAGCGTGTTAGATGCTGAGGTGGTAATACACGTAGGTGTGGTGATAAAATTGGTAGTAACCGTAAATGAAGTCCCATTTGCAGGAATAAAAAAGGTCACTACCTGTGGTGGAGACAATAACTTATACCCAGCAATACCAAAGCCACTATTTAAGTAGGGTGACTCCTGATAGATATATCGTGTTTCACTCCCCAATTTCACCTCAATTCTGTCCATTCTGGTTCCTGAAGTGCTGCTATTGAAGCTTGGCCCTGGGGCCGTATTAGGATCCCAGGATACCTCTACGGCAACCGCAGCCATACTCTGATTGAGATTCTCGTCATAATAACAATCAGAAACCTCTATCCGCTCAATCACAGTATTGAGAGGGTTATTGAGCCGATATACGCTCGGATCAATCGTCAGGGCATAATCGGGATTATATTCCCCTACCTCAAAACCCAAACAGTCACCCTCCAATCGGAAGGCGCTTTCAACTCCTATTCGCTCCCCATCTATCTCCTGATAAGCGATGGGAACAGTGTGACGTATTTGGCTTCCATCCTCCATGGGCTGTACCAATTCGCCTTTGTCCAGGTAAGCTGCCTGCTCGCCTTCGAACTTCAGGCAGATCACTTCTGAACTCGCACCAGGGGCCAGAATAAAGTCATATCCCGCCATACCATTTCCTTTATCATAGACCCTGAGATCTGTCTTTTCATAAAGGTTACGGTAAATGCGCTCATTGACAGTTTCGGCAGGCGCTTCAGGTTCCATGCCACTGCTGGCATTTTCAAAATGGATAGCAAGGTGCCGGGATGTTCCAGCAGCAAGTATATCCATCTTTCCTGCATGCAAATTCATCTCATAGCCTTTGGCTTTGACATGGGTAATACCCGTTCCATCAGCAGAAAAGACAACTTTCTCTGTGATGACATCCGGGTTTATGGAATTTTGAGCTTGAGGAGACTGGCATCCCGCCAGCCATAACATAGTTGAAGTAACAAAAATAAGGCAAATTACATGCATAAAAACATGTACTCCCTTCTTTTTGAAACCCCTGAGCAAGTAAAAAGGCCGTAGCCTTAGCCTATAGATAGGGTGATCCATAAAAATTAGAAAAGGTTAAAATTGAAAAATAGTATTGAGCAACTTAAGCTTAAGCATAGTTTTGCCTCCCCCTACAGGAGTGCGAGCATATCAGTAAGAATAATTTTTGAGCAATGTTGACGAGATCGTAAAATCTAACTTTTTTTTACTTTTGAAATCTAATGGCAATGCATGATTTAAGTATTAGCAGGTAGTAATATATAAGTAAAAGTGGGCAATATCCTTCCAAGGTGCAACACTTTTAATTCGAGAATTATTTATTACATTAAAAGGAATTATTCATTTATTGTATTTATACTCTGGTATTATACACCACTTAATACCGGACATAAAATAAATGCAATAACCTGTCATACAGAAATTTACATAACAAATACAATAACTTAATTTAATACGATTATCGTATTTTATATAAAAGCGAATCAGAAAAAATTTACAAAAAAAATTCATTTTCTTTTTTTTCATAAATCCATCTTCCCAATCACGCCATATTCGTAAAACGGCCATAAGCTTTCAGGTAGCTTTCAAAAAACAGGGACATGCGGCGATGTTCCGGTTTCTGAAAAAGGGCATCGCTTTCGTAGATTTGAAAGGCAGCATCACGCGCAGCCTGGAGTATATCCTGATCTTCGGCAATGTTGGCGAGCTGGAATTCTGGCAGGCCGCTCTGCCGTGTCCCGAGAAAATCTCCCGGCCCCCGGAGTTTGAGGTCGATTTCGGCAATCTTAAAGCCATCGGTGCTCTCCACCATCGCCTGCAGGCGGGCTTTGCCTTCCTTAGAGACCTTTTTACCTGACATCAGAATGCAGTAGGACTGATCGGCATTGCGGCCTACCCTCCCCCGCAGCTGATGCAGCTGCGAGAGACCAAATTTTTCAGCATTTTCGATCACCATAATCGTAGCGTTGGGCACGTCTACGCCGACCTCGATGACCGTGGTCGAGACCAGGATATGGCTTTTATTTTGCACAAACATCTGCATTTCCACCTCCTTATCCTCCGCCTTCATGCGTCCATGCACCAGCCCAACCCGGTAATTTTTGAAATATTTCTCCATGATTTCTTTCCCCTGAATGGCAGCGAGATAATCCAGTTTTTCGGATTCCTCTACCAGAGGATAAACCACATAAGCCTGTTTGCCTTTTTCCAGCTCTCTTCGGATAAAACCAAAAACCTCCAGGCGCTTGGACTCCCCGCGCCAGGCAGTCTTGATAGGCACACGCCCAGGGGGCAGTTCATCTATCACCGATACGTCGATGTCGCCGTAGAGCGTCATGGCCAGCGTACGCGGGATGGGCGTGGCTGTCATCACCATATTATGGGGATAAGGCTGTGCCTTTTGCCAAAGGCGGGCGCGCTGCTCGACGCCAAATTTGTGCTGCTCGTCCACCACAGAGAGGCCCAGGCGGGCAAACTTCACCGTGTCTTCGATCAGCGCGTGGGTACCCACGGTTATATCTGCTTCACCGGAAGCAGCCATCTCCAGCATAGCTGTTCGCACTTTTTTCCTTTGCCCCCCAACGATCATCGCTACCTTAAGCCCCAGAGGATCAGCATATTGCTTCATTTTTTTATAATGCTGCTCTGCCAAAATTTCCGTCGGTGCCATCAGGCAGGACTGAAAGCCATTGTCTTTGGCCATGAGCATGCACATAAAAGCCACCATGGTCTTTCCGCTGCCCACATCGCCCTGGATCAGGCGATTCATCTGCACCGGCAACCAGAGGTCGCGGCGTATCTCCTTGAGCACGCGCTTTTGGGCGTCGGTCAGCTCAAAGGGAATATGTTTGTCAAAATAGGTATTGAAATAATGCCCGATTTCGGGAAAGGGATTGGCGCGATTTCGGGCGCGCTGGGTGCCTCGCTTTTGGGCGAGCAGCAGCTGGAAGAAGAAAAATTCTTCGAATTTTAATCGCCTGCGGGCCGCCTGCAAGGCGGCGAAACTGGAGGGGAAATGGATATTGTACAAGGCTTCCTTGTGAGAAATCAGCCGCTCGGAGCGGATGACTTCCGGCGGAAGATTTTCCTCTATTAACTCACCGACCTCCTCCAACAGCTGAAAAACGACATTCCGAAAGCCTTTGGAGTCCAGGCCCACGCGGGAGAGCTTGTCTGTGGAAGGATAAAAGGGCACAATCTGCAGGGTATTTTGAGCCCTGCCCTCTTCATGGAGATAGTCAATCTCAGGATGGGACATCTGCAGCCGATGGTTGAAGCGCGTCGCTTTGCCAAACAGGGCGATTTCTTCGCCCTTGCGGATGTACTTTTCCAGCCAGCTGACGCCACTGAACCAGTTCAGTTCAATGATACCGGTACCATCCGAAAAACTGGCCAACAGCCGGCCTCTTCCCTGCTTATTTTTGGTGACCGTAACCTGGGTGATTTTCCCTACAAGGGTTGCATAATGATCTTCCACCAGATCCCGCACCCTGCTTACCTGGCTCCTGTCGACATATTTTCGGGGATAATAATACAGCAAATCGCGATAAACCCGGATGCCCGCTTCACTGGCCAGAGCTTTGGATCGCTGCGGCCCTACTTTTTTAAGATAGGTTATGTCTTTTTGCCAAATCTGCAACTTCCTTGTTTCTTATTCTTTATTCGATATTCGCTCTATTTTTCGATTTCCTTAATAGCAGGCGCTTTCCACTTGGCATATCCTACCGGATTGGCTTGTGCTTTTCGCACGGCCTGGCTTGTCCTCCGCTTTTCGCGGATCATCGCGAAAGTCATGATGAGGCTGGTGCCTATGATGACGTACAGCAGGATGCTGGCATCAAAGCCTTCGATGATCATCTTGCCAGTGATAGCGGTAAAAAGCAGGATCGTGATCAAACCACGGGGCGCGATAAATAGCTGGGGGAAAATGTCTTTGCCAATAAAAACCCGGAGCAGGAGGTACCGAACGGCATATATGCTGACGATGATCAGGCCAGCTATCATGGCATCATGGGGGTTGGTCAGGGTGGCCAGGTCAATGGTCAGACCAAAAATCACGAAGAAGAAGGTACGTACCACAAAGGCGGTTTCCATGGTGATGACATGGAGGCCTTCGTATATCTCCTTCGCTTTGCGAAGGTCCAGCCAGCGGGCCAGTGGCCCGCGGAAGAACAGCCGCATATTTGCTATCAGCAAACCAAATATCAGGATGATGATCAGCGATGACAGGTGCATCTGCTTGCCCAGGGCATACAGGAGGAGCAAAACAGCAATCAGCAAAAAGAGTTTTACATGTGACTTGATGTTTTGGAAAACCATGACAATCAGGTAACTGGCCACAAAAGAAACAACGATGGTCAATACCACACTACCGGCAAAACCGGCAATTCCATTTCCCTCGCTATGGCCGCCACCGGTATCCATTTGCCCCGCCAGAAAATAAAACATCATGATGCCCAGGATATCGGAAAAGGTACTTTCATAGACATGAAACTCCTTTTTGGTCTCAGTGAGGCCGCTGACACTGGGGATGATGATCGCACTGGAGAGAATAGATAGTGGGGTAGCATAGAGCCAGGCCGATTTCCAGTCCATTCCTTCTATAAATTCGTGCAGGATAAATGCGGCAACCCATGCTGATGCCAGCAGCCCTACCAGAGCTATACTTAATGCTTTGAGAATGGGAACATATTTTTCTCGCTTCAACTCTAGTTCCAACGCAGCTTCCAGCACGATCATGATCAGTCCGACAATGCCCAGAATTTCGAGGATCGGCAAAAAGTTGATGTCCATAGGGGCCCATGTATCCAGGGCCAACTTCAGTACAATCCCCAGCACAATCAGCATCAGAACCGAGGGAATATTGGTTTTACGGGCTATTTCCCCAAAGAAATAGGAAATAATAATCACGGAAGAAGCCGCGATGATGAGGTTGTATGATGTTAAGATTTCCATAGTGTTAATCCGCCAATAGCTGGCAACTATATCCCCATTCCCGAATGAGGGAAATGAGTTCAAATAAATGACTTTCTTCTAACAGGAGTACTTTGATCTGGAGCTGTTTTTCAGCATCCATCGGACTGAGGATTTCTGGCTTATAGTTTCTGTCCAGATAGGGAGCAGAAGCTATCATATCCATGAAATGAACGGAAGGTTCGCTTATATCATCCAAATCATCCCAGCCAATCTGCAGATTGAAATAGCCTCCGACTTCGTCGCCGGGCTCTACGGCATAGCCGTGAGTCATGAGTTGGGTGTAGCTGATGATATGGATGCCTTCCTGCGTTTGCAGGGAGATGCCCTGTCGTCCCATGGCGACGATGATGCCGCGCTCCTTGCGGCAGCTCATCTTGCGCCCTGGCGCAATGAGGGGATTGAGCAGCAAAAGCCTGCCACTGAAGTAGTTGCGGAGGTGAGAAAAAGCCAGCAACATGGCCAGAAAGAGCAACAGCCCATGAAAAATGGGGTTGATCATGACAAAGGCTCCCACAATCACAATCAGTGCAAGAGGCTCATAAATGAGCAAGGTATACTGAATCCATTGTTTCAGCAGGCTGAGGGTTTTGCCCCAGTTGGCCGAGCGGGTAAGCAGCTTATTGGCCGTTCGCAGGACAAAAAACAGCAGCACGAGTAGCAGCATCAGGCTAAAAAAGCCTGGCCAGCTAAAGATTCCATCCAGGATGGCATTGATATTTTCTATTGGCGTATTCATTTGTAAGTATCAATAAGCAAGTTGGCTTTTTTTGTGCTCCAATATTTTCCCCAAATCGTTGACGACCAGCTCATTGACTTCCAGCCAACCATCCAATTGCCGCACCAATACACCTACGCCAATCAGCTGATTGAGCAGGTTGCTATATTTGGTTTTGAATGCAGGACCAAACATCTTCCGAAGCTGGTACTCGTTGGTTCGCTTATTCATCATAAAGGCATCCAGCAAAAGGATCGCATCCGGTGTCAGGAAATCCGGCAGGCCATAGCGTGGCGATGGCTTGAATTGTACATTTTCTTCATCTACCTGCACGATCGAATAGGCCCAACGATTGATGGCTTCGCCTATATTTCCTTTTCCTGATTTATAGAGTTTGCTGACCCATTTGCGAAAAAGCCGGGGTTCTGCTTCATTTCCGGTCGCATCCACAAGTTTTTTATTTGTGGCTCCATGGCGAATCCATATCGCCTCAAGTACTTCGTTGAAGTCCATCCGATCCAGGCGGATGGAGGAGTGTAGGACCTGTTCGAGTTCGTGGTATTGCTCCAGATGGTCTTTTAGCCAATTGCCCATGCTGATCATAAAGAACTGATCATCAGCATAGTTATCCAAATGGTGGCGGAGGTTTCTGATATTCTGGCTCAATGGAATCTGGGGTTCGCGCCACAATTCCAGGTCATCTATCCAGATGAGGGGGCGGAAATTAAGGCTGTGCTTTCGGACAAATTCCAGGGCTTCGCCCAGGTCGTAGGAGGTCGTCATTCGACGGCCTTTGATTTTGAGCAGGCTATTGGGCTGAAGGCGAATGCAGTTTTTGGGGAAAAAGCGATTTGCGACCAACTCTCCAAAAAGGCTTTTCCCTGACATTCTCTGGCCATGCAGAACCACTGCACCCCGAAACCCTTTGTTCCAGTTTTCTATCAATTGGGCGATATGCTTCAGTTCCTTTTCGCGACCGACCCAAAAGGACTCGCCTATATAACCTTTGGTCAAAAATATGCTGGTGTAATTGGTATGTGCTTCTTCTGGTCTTCGACTTTGGATAAATCTGATCAATTTTTCGGATGGGCTGAGGCTGTCTTCCTCCACGACCGTTTGCCGGATTTTTCGCAGCAGCTGCTGGATCTGCAACCAGGAGTTTTCAGCCCTCAGGCGAAACTCATTTTTGTTTTGCTTGAGGTATTTAATGGATGATTGAAAAGGAAGCGAAAGGAACTCCTCTTGCGGATGGTAAATGCCAGAGAGGAAAAAGCTCCGGGCAAGGCGCCTTTCAACCACCTCTTTTTGCTCCTGGAGTTCTCCATACCATTTAGCGGCATTATCCAAAAACAAATCCAAAGGCTGGCAGACATCCTTGCGAGTAGCCTGTATGGCTTTTCCTTCTTTCAATTCGGCTGCCAGTACGGAGCTGCGGTTTTGGATATTGAGTAAAGTCGTTTTTATGTTGTTGCGCACATGCTCTGCGATCTCCCAAATCTCAAATACGACAGGCATGATCTTGGCTTCGAGCCAGTTAAGGACGCTTTTTTGGAGCGCGAGCTCTTTGTATTGGATCATTCCACCTTCTGAAGCCATGGGCAGGCGCATCTTTTCGGGCAGTTTTTCGGTGAGTAAGAGGACGTCCGCATTCAGCTCTTCGAGCAACTTGGGTAAATCCATGAGCGCGCTCATGTCTTCCAGGCGGGAGGCAATGCGCCCAGGTCGGGGCTCACCCTCATCGGGGAGGCACTCCCCGATCAGGCCTATCGTATCTTTAGCCCGGAGGCTAAATTCTTCGTTTTCCTTTTCTGTGGCCAGAATCAGGCCTCTGATTTTTTCACGCGTTTGCCGAAAGATTTCAGCGACTTCCTGCAATTGGGTATAGCGCTCCTGAATATTCAGGCATTGCCCGGGCAGGAGCAGGATTTGCTCCTTATAGGTTGGCCAGGGATTTTTCTGGTGTTTCCAGTTTTCAATATTTTTTTTCTCTTCCTCTTCATTGGCCGCATTCATGGCCTCCAATAACTGATAAGCAGCATCTGAGATGGCATTGTAGGAATCTTCCCGCAATTTTTCGACAGCCTTCTTATCTGTTTTTTTATCCCAAAGCAATATTTGAGCTTTCTCCTCCTCCAGCAGTACATCCCGCCACAACACCAAAAAGGCTTTGGCAGAATCAGCCCAGGCATAGTGCAAATGAAACAGCGAATAGGCAGTTTCTTCTTCCTCCAACTTCTCAAAAGCAAAATCCCCCAAAGCCACTATGCCTTCGGCTAACGAGCTGGCTTCCTCAGCTATCGCTTTCAGGTAAGGCAACATATCATCCTTGCGACGAAATAGCTCGACAGCTGCTGTCAGCCTGCTTTCAAATTGAGTTATGTGAGTTTGCAATATTTCCATTGAAGTGCTGAGACGCTGATTAATCCATGAAAGTAACAACAAAATTTGCAACTAATCTACCCATTTCCCTTATTCTCTTGAGTGCATCCTCCTCTATGCTTTCTCACATACTGTAAAAATCCGTATTATTGCAGTTTTGTTTTCATCCACATCAATTTACTAGTCACATGAAGCTCAAAATCGCGCTTTTATTTATCCTCCTGGCCTTTGGTTTTTCTATTCTCCGCGCCCAATCTCTCAAGGGTTTTCAGTTTGAAGAATTGAACAAAGTGGCCGTTACTTCTATCAAAAATCAGGAGAGGACCGGCACCTGTTGGAGTTACTCCTGCACCTCTTTTCTGGAATCGGAATTGATCCGTATGGGAAAAGAACCGATAGATCTTTCTGAAATGTATTCCGCCCGCCAGACTTACCTCAAAAAGGCGGAGCGATACCTGCGTTTTCAGGGAAAAGCCAATTTCAGTGAAGGGGGCCTCGGCCATGACGTGATCAATGTGCTCGAAGAATTTGGCGCTATGCCTGAGGAAGCTTTTGATGGAAAAATAGATCCCGAAGCACCCCATGACCACAGTGCGTTGGAAAAAGCCCTGAAAAACTATGCTGATTCTCTCCTCAAAAACAAAAACACCATGCCGGAGAACTGGCTGGCTGGGGCTTCAAAAATCCTGGATACCTATCTCGGCGAATTGCCACAGGAGTTTGAATATAAAGGGAAAAAATATACTGCCGAAAGCTTTGCAAAAGAGGTAACGGGCCTGAATCCGGAGGATTATATTTCCTTCACCTCCTTTTCTCATCATCCTTTTTACAGACCTTTTGTGCTGGAAGTGCCTGACAATTTTTCCCATGGCATGTTCTTCAACCTGCCTATAGATGAGTTGACTCAGTTGGCAGACAATGCGCTGAAAAATGGATTCAGCATCGAATGGGATGGAGACGTGAGTGATCGCGGCTTTTCGCCAAGAAACGGCCTTGCCGTTGTGCCGGAGATAGACTGGGCAGAGCTGGGCAAAGAAGATCAAAAAAACCTGTTTAAAGCCCCCATAGAGGAAAAAGAGGTTACACAAAGCCTCCGTCAAAAGGCTTTTGACACCTATACGCTGACCGACGACCACCTGATGCACCTGACGGGCATCGTCAAGGATCAATCCGGGAAAAAGTACTATGTGGTGAAAAATTCATGGGGCGAGATCGGCCCCCTGGATGGCTATCTCTATATGTCAGAAGCTTATTTTAAGCTGGGAACGGTTTCTATCCTTGTGCACAGGGATGCTATTCCGGCAGCGATAATGGAGAAGCTGCGCTAGTACGCCGCCAAAAGGAGGCCACACTAAGGCCGGCGATGATGTGCCAGATGCCCCACCAGGCAGCGACTATGGCCATGCCGCCGAGTCCATCGAAAAAAGAAAATATAAGAATAAGGCCTAAGCCTGAGTTTTGAATCCCTGTTTCAATGCTCAGGCTTTTTCTTTCGGGATAGCCGAGGCGAAAAAGGCTGGCCCAGCCATAACCACTGGCCAATGCGACAGCATTGTGGATCAGTACCAATAAAAACACCAGGTGGATATGCTCCACAAAAAGGTCCACATTTTTATAAAATGCCAGGCCCACGATTCCTGCAAAAATAAAGATCGAAAGCACGCGAATAGGCCGCTGAAGTCTGTTGCTTATCCGGGGAAAATACTGTGTCAGCAACATCCCCAATAATAAGGGAATACCCAGAAGGGTGCCGACGGTTTTCACCATGTCCCATACATCCAAACTGACCTCCTGCATCAGTGCCGCTGTGGGCGCATACATGCCGCCCCAAAAGGCCAGGTTGAAAGGGGTCATAAAGATCGCCAGTATAGTCGCAAGAGCCGTCAGGCTGACAGAGAGGGCGGCATTGCCTCTTGCATAGAGGCTCATGAAATTGGAGACATTGCCGCCAGGACAGGCGGCCACCAGGATCATGCCCAGCGCCATGCCGGGCTCGGGATTTATGACATAAACCAGACCGAAGGTCAGCATCGGCAGCAGCAAAAACTGCGAACCCGCCCCGACCAGTATCGGCTTCGGATTTTTCAGCAAAGCCTTAAAATCTGCCCAACGAAGCTCCAGCGCCACGCCAAACATGATGAAGCCCAGGCTTATATTCAACGCCAGCAGGCTTTCCGGACTGAAGTTGAGGCGGATTTGATCGATGGTTTCCATAGGTATGCTGCTATTCTTTTAATGCATTTTCATATAGCCTGAAATTTTCGTCATCAAAGCATACAAAAACAACTTTTTCGACAATTTCTGATTGGAAGGGAGTCAGGGAAATAAGAAAAAGTGGAGACCTTCTCCAAAAAAACAATTGTATTTTCTCCCAAAAATTCCGTAGCTTGAAGTATCAGGTTCTTTATCGTTTCTCATCCTACCAGACAAAATTGTCATACCTCCTTTTTTGACAGGATTACAGGATTTTCAGGATTAACAGGATGCCATTTGTCTTTTCTTGTAAATCCTAAATATCATGTTTATCCTTTCTAAAGAATCGACACGGATTTTCGCTGATTGAACTGATTTACACCGTT
>JAUIGE010000039.1 GCA_030430205.1 Bacteroidia bacterium
GCCAGCTCTTTCGAAACTCAGAGCTGTCATCCTACCTGCTTTCCCTTCCTCACTCCTCATAGCACCTCCCAGCCCTGTTCACTCCGCGGACTCCGTTCCAGTGCTTTCGGTGCATCTGTTAGGCTCAGCTGCGGGTCGGTGCGGGCTTCGAGCTGTCACCTTTTTTGCTGCCATCGTCAGTCTTCAACTTCTTTCAGGATGAGCAAATGGCTTCTTTGCCGGGAGTTGGAGAGCCGTTTTTCATTTGTAATCGGGTGTGGCTTATTTGGGGGATTGCACACCATATAAGGCCATAAAAGTTCATATAAGCCTTTTCACGGCCTGCCTTATATGCCCTTATATTCCTTTTATGGTTTTATGGGAAAACCCCGGCGGGGGATAGTAATCTAAAGTGTCCACCCTGATCAGGATTTCCCATCCTGCCCTTGCCCTGAATCGCTTTGCGATTCATAAGATTCCATCTCTTTTGGTTGGATAAACAGGAAGAGTTATCTTCATGTTAGGAGCGAGCTGAGTGGCAGCGGTGGCTTGCTTGGGACTGGGGAAATTTGGGCTGGCGGGGGATTACTTTTTTTGTACCTGGGGACGCGGGGCCCATGGCTGTAGGTTCGGGACTGGGGAAGTCCCGAACAGCTTTGGGGAGAAGTTAGCGCATCAACACCTAAAATTATGGGCAATACATTTTCTGCGGGTATGAAACATTATATTAAATTGAATCCAAACTAAAGATTGTGATTATGAAAATAAGTTACTTAATGGCTTTAATCCTTCTTCTTAGCTGTCAAGAAATAAAAGTGAAGAGGGGAACCTTAAATAACGAAAAGCATAATGGATTAAGATTAACCATCTATAATGATGTCCTAAAATCTGTTCAAACAAAATATCCAAATAATTGGAAAATTATAGATGACAAGGAAAGTTTATTTGCTGCACAATCGCAAATCAACCGTAACAATCATATTGGAATAGTTGCAGTTGAAAAACAAGAATTTAATATTAATCTTAGCGATTATGTCCTTGAAATGTATAATGGTATAAAGGAACTAGGAGAAATAAATAAGTCAATATCTTTGATTAATTACATAGGAACAGAATTGAATTTTAACAAAAATGCAGCATATTATTCAGTTGTAAACTCAATACAATCCGACAAACAAATTATTGTGATGGCTTTTTATGTAGATGCTGTGGGTAAAATTTTTGATTTTAAGTATAGGTTTGAGTTTAATGATAACATGGAAGAAACAGAGAAAATTTTTTGGGAAATAATTTACAGTTTTAAATATAATGCCAAACCATTGGTATTACAGGATGACTTCGAAATAGTCCGCCCTTCTCCCTTGGCTTTTCCTTAATTTATCATCATTTAATAAACTTCATCAGGCCCAAAGGCCATCGTCAAGTCTTCAACTTCTTTCAGGATGAGCAAATGGCTTCATTAAAATCGTCAGCCATTTTCCCAACCAGATGCTTTCCCACTCCAAATTGGCGCTTTCCTCTCGCAGTTTTGTGCTTTTTAAAGGATTGAATGGCCTGAATCACACCTGCCCTGCTTGCCGGGATTTTCAATAAAACAACCCGCTCAGTGCACCACAGATCATAAAGATTCCCATCCTACTAGACATTTTGCCTGCTTAGCCAAGCTGAAGAGAAGATTTAGCCAGGATAAACATGATTTTCAGGATTTACAAGAAAAACAAATGGCATCCTGTTAATCCTGAAAATCCTGTATTCCTGTCAAAAAAGGGGGTATGACAATTTTGTCTGGTAGTATGAAAGATTCCCACAAATTTAGTTCATCCCAAAATTCCATTTATTTGCCAAAATCAGCGCCATCTGCGGCGCAAATTATCATGCTCCCCTTCGGGCTTTTGTGCATGTTGATGAATTATCATGCCAGGATGACCGATCACTTGAAATCAGCTCATTTCCGAATCCTCTAATCTTCACATCCTCTAATTATTCAATCCTCTCCAACCTCTTCCCTTTCTCCAGATCAAAAATCCTGGATTTCGTCAATCCCCATTTGTTGAAGCGGAAGAGCAGGGAGGTGCCGAGCACGCCCATGCCGTACTTCGCCGAGCGGCGAAAGTTGATGGAGGAGGCGTCGTCGAAGTATTTGGTGGGGCAGGTGACTTCCCCTATGGTGAAACCGCCATAGGCGATTTGGGCGAGCATTTGGTTGTCGAAGACGAAGTCGTCGCTGTTTTCTTCCAGCGGAAGGCTGGTGAGGATCTCGCGCGAGAATGCGCGGTAGCCGGTGTGGTACTCGGCCAGTTTCTGGCCCATCCAGATATTCTGAAACCAGGTGAGGAAGCGGTTGGCGATGTATTTGTACATGGGCATGCCGCCTTTGAGGGCGCCTTTTCCCAAAATCCGCGACCCCAACATTACCGGAAAGAGACCATTGGCGATGGGATAAACCATGGCTTCCAGCAGCTTGGGCGTGTACTGATAATCGGGATGCAGCATCACGACGATATCCGCGCCGATCTTGATGGCTTCTGTATAACAGGTTTTCTGGTTGCCACCGTATCCGCGGTTTTGCGGATGCACGATCACATGATTGATGCCTAGCTCTCTTGCCTTCTCCGCGGTATTATCCCTGCTTTTGTCATCTACCAAAATCACCTCATCGACTATGTCCAGGGGGATTTCCTTGTATGTTATCTCGAGGGTTTTCTCTGCATTGTATGCAGGCATAACCACTACGATCTTCTTGCCATGTATCAAAATCTTCGCTTTTTTTTGAGGGGCAAAACTAAACATATTCACCACAACCGACAAACCCGGCTTGGTCAAATACCAAAGGCTTTGTATCTTTTGCCCCGATGAACTAATTTTGCACTACACTTATCTAACAGGAGACAGTATCGGAAAAGCTTTACCTTTTTAGTTGGCAGTGGGCAGTTGGCAGTTGGCAGTTGGCAGTGGGCAGTTTTCATTTGAATGAAAGCAAACTTACATTCCTGCATACTGCATACTGCATACTGCATACTAAATACTGCAAACTAAATAACCGACTTTCACGCACAACACGGTACTAGATGAGAGCATTCTCCTTCCTGATTTCTTTATTTTTTATTTTTCAGATAACTGTATCTGGCAGTGGTTTTCAGCTTTACCTGCTGGGAAGCAGGTCTCTTGCTATGGGACAGGTAGGCACAGCCATCCCGTTGGATGCAAGCAGCCTTTTTTTCAATCCGGGAGCCGCAGCTTTTGAGGCTCCCCAACTGCTGATAGGAGGCACTTTTTCTGTCTCCAATACGGCTTATTTGCAAGCCAATCCTGGTATAGGACTTAGTTTTTCTGAGCCGAGCTACCTCAGTCCCTTTTATTTTTATGGCATATTGCGTCTGGGAGAAAACAGCCCCTTACGGCTGGGATTGAGCATCAATAGCCCTTTTGGCAATGGCATCCGATGGCCCCGTGATTGGGATGGGAGGTTTATTTCCCTGGAAAACAGACGCAACAGCCTTTTTATCCAACCCACCCTGAGCTATCGCATCGGAACCCAATTTGGGATCGGTGCCGGCCTGGTGATCGCGCGCAGCAGTTTGTTTTTTAAAAAGACAATCCTGGCCAACCGCATACCTCCTACGGGTGTCAACCCCACGGCCAGCCTATCCAGTGAAGGCACTGCCCTCGGGGTGAATGTAGGCCTCTTCTATAATCCACATAGCGAATGGAGCTTTGGACTCAACTACCGCTCAGCGGTCAATTATAAAGAATTGCAGGGACTCGCCTCCTATGATGTCCCCGTCTCTGTCTCGTCTGAATTTCCAGACGAAGCTTTCACGACCTCCCTGCCCTTACCGGCAGTATTGACCCTGGGAACAGCTTTTCGGCCACAGCAAGGCGTACTGATTTGTTTTGAAATAAATTATACCGCCTGGCATACCTTTGATACACTGGCTTTTATCTTTGAGCCGGGCGCAGTACAGGAAGAAGATTTTGGTTCTGTACCCAATTATAAAAATACTTTTACCTATAGATTGGGAGGGGAAATCCAATTGACTTCCAAAGCAAAACTGCTTTTGGGGACATATTATGACCTTTCTCCTGTTCAGGATGGTTTTATGTCTCCCGAAATGCCCGATGCCAACAGACTGGGTGCGACAGGAGGCCTGTGCCTCGAATGGGGCAATCAACTGGAGGTGGATTTGGCGGTCATGTTTGAGACGACAGGAGAGCGGACGTCTACTTTTGAACAAAAGGGATTTGCCGGCACCTATCAAACCCAGACAACAGCTATAAGCCTTGGGATAAAATACGCTTTCTCAGCACGTTGAGTCAACGCTTTAGGCCAAACCTTCGATATGATATATAGACACTTGCATACGAAAACTGAACTTTTTTTTGTTGATTCGTTTTGGGGAGTTTATTTGAGCATAAATTTTTATGGAAACAGGCAACGAGCGGCAACTGCCAAACGATAGCAAGAAGGTTTTCAGATTCACTTTCTTTTTCGGCAATTTATTACTCTGGATGAAACAAAAGTACACAACTCACATTTTCGTTCTCATATTCATACTCTCCATCTTTGGTTGTACACCAACGATTGAGCCTCCTTTACCCACATCCGGCGAACTCGATTTTTCAAATTTTCTGGCAGTTGGGGGGTCTTTAACGGCGGGCCTGAGTAACAGAGAAGTGCTGGCAGGAGGAGAACTTCCTGAGGGTGGCCTGTATGCCGAAGGCCAGATGAATAGTTTTCCCGCTATTTTAGCCCGACAAATCAATCATGTAGAAGCGATCACTTTTTCTCAGCCCATGACTGAGGGCAATGGTTCCAGCTATGTAAAGCTGGATGGTTTTCGCACTACCTGCACCAATTTTGACGCTACGCCCCGCGTATCCATGGCCCGCGCCAACAGCAGTTGGAGTACCCCTGTGGAGGAGCAGGGCCCCTATAACAATATGGGTATCCCCCAGCTCCGCATGGCGGATATACATAACCCATCAGAGCACAATCCTTACCTCAACCGGGTCGTGGGAGACTCCACAAGCTATTTTGAGGCTATTCAGACGACAGCTCCATCCTTTTTCACTTTGTGGTTGGGCCTGGAAGACTTTTTCCAGTTTGCTTACCTGGGCGGAAAGGGAAGTCCCATTCCCGATGTCGAAAGCTACCAGAGTCATTTGAAAAATTTGCTCGAAGTATTGCTTGAAAAAAAGGAGTCACATGGGCTTGTAGCCAACCTGCCTGATATCACTCAAATGCCTTTTTTTCACTGCATAAAGCCCCTTGCCCATGACCAGGACTGCATACCGCAGGAATTGTGGGTAGAGACCTGCTCCACCCAGATATTGTCTGCCCGCAAGACAGATTTGGTTCTGCTCACCTGTTTCAACCAGGTTTTGGGACAAATCGGTTCTGGCTGGGGAAGCAGCGAGAACAACCCTATTCCCAACAAATACATTTTGGATGAGGATGAGGTATTGTATATCCAATACATGATCCGCGCCTATAATCAGGTAATCAAAGAGGTCGTAGACGAAGCAAATAAGGATGGCAAACGAGTTGCACTCGTGGATATGTACACTTTATTCAACCAGATTGACCAGGGCAAAGTAATCAATGGGGTTGAAGTAAATGGCCAATATATCCATGGAAGCTTCTATTCACTGGACGGTATATTCCCTACAGCGCGGGGCAATGCGCTGATCGCCAACCACTTCATCCGCACGCTCAACAGCGCCTTTGAAGGCAGCAGCGTCCCACCGGTTGAGGTTACCAACTATCCTGGTGTGGCTTTCCCGTAGGGAGGGGAGAGATGTTTCGGGTTTTGAGTTTCGGGTTTCGAGTAACGACTTGAAACCCGGAACCCGAAACCCGGAACCCGAAACCCGAAACCCGAAACCCGAAACCCGAAACCCAAAACTTCCTCCTACTCTCCTTTCCAGTTTGGTTTTCGCTTTTGGATAAAAGCCATTACTCCTTCGATAAAATCTTTGGAAGTAAAATTGACGCTTTGGGTGCTGGCTTCCTGCTCCAGGGCTGCGGCCAGCCCGCTTTCCATAGCTGTGCGCAGGTTGGCTTTGTTGCCTTGTATGGCGAGGAAAGGGCCATTGGCAAGCTTTTGGGCGAGTTCATCGACATAGCTGTCGAGTTCTTCGGAAGCGATCACGCGGTTGACAAGCCTCAGCTCGGTGGCTAATGGCGCATCCACTATATCGCCCTGGGCGATCAGTTCAAATGCTTTGTGGTAGCCCAGACGCTCCAGCATAAAGAAAGCTCCTCCACCATCGGTAGAGAGGCCTATTTTGCTGAAAATCTGGCTAAAACGGACGGTCTCATCCGCAAAGACCATGTCACATGCCAGCGCAAAATTGCAGCCTACGCCCACAGCATTGCCGCGCACTTTGGCGATGATGGGCTTGTTGCTCTGGCGCATCGCCAGTATCATGGGGTTGTAGTGCGTGCGCAAAAATTCGCCCACATCAAAACCGCCTGACACGGCCTGCAGATCCAAATCTGCACCCGCACAGAAGTCGCTTTCAGCGCCTTGAAGGACGATCACACGGCAGCTGGCATCTGCCAGGGCAGCATGCATCTCATCGCGCAATTGCGCGGACATCGCCACGCTGATGGCGTTTTTCTTCGCCGGTTGGTGGATGGTCAGGTAGCGAACGCTGCCTTCATCGGAAACAAGTATTTGAGCAGATATGGTCATGGAGATAAAAATAAAACTTCTCTGATCCCTTTTCTCTTTTCTTCTGCTTTTTTAAGCGAAAAAAGAGGACAATAAAAATATTTTGAAAGTAAATGCATGTTTTTCAAGAAGTGTGGAAAATTAAGCATACCTTCGCGGCTCATTTACAATAACATTTACATAATGAATACCGGTACAGTAAAATTTTTCAATGAGTCTAAAGGATTTGGATTTATTACTCCAGAAGATGGAGGTAAAGATATTTTTGTCCATGCAAATGGATTGATCGACGACATCCGTGAAGGAGACAAAGTTAGCTACAAAACAGAAGAAGGTCGTAAAGGCCTGAACGCTGTTAGCGTTAAGATTGTAGACTAATCTTTATCTCTTATTAAGAGATTTTGTGAAGCCTGTCATTTTATGACAGGCTATTTTTTTGTTATTTGTTTCCCTTAGACCATTTAAAAAATTAACGCCATGAAGCTCACCAAAAAGATAGCAGCCTTTCAGACAGAACAAAAACTTGCTCATATCGTCAGCGAGCTAAAAGGAAAATTTTCCGAAACCAATAGCGGGTATATCGTCGAGCATTCGAAGGATTTCCTGATCCTGCAACAGACAGATGATTTTCAGTTGGAAGGTTTTAAAATCCTGCCCATCGACCAGATCAAAAAGATCCGGTATAACAAGTTTGATAAATATGTTGACCAAATCATGGATTGGGAAAAAATGAAGGAAGGCATCAAGTCTCCCGGGACCATTGACCTGACAAGCTGGAGCTCGATCTTCAAAACTTTTATGGAAAGCGGTGAGAATATCATCATCGAATGCGAAGGGGATAAGCTGTTTGCGTTCAATATTGGCCCGGTTGTTCAGGTCAAAAAGAACAGTGTTTCCATCCAGCATTTTGGCGCCACCGGCCTCTTTGATGAACTTCCCACCAAAATCAAATTTGGCAAAATCACCAGTGTGATTTTTGCAGATCGCTACATTGATGTTTTTTCTAAGTATACCCGAAAGAGGGCATGAAAATTCTTTTTTCCCTACTTATCCTCCTCAGTTTCACGGCAAGTGCACAGACCTGCCATCCCGATTCTCTCCGCACTTACGAAGTGCGCGCCTCTGAAACCGATGCCCGCATCGCCTTCGAATTGCGAAAGCATTTCGCATGGCATAATCCCAGCTGCCAGCCGAAAAATCTGCTGTTGTTACACCTTGTCGGTACCATCGACCATCCTCAAAGCACCACCTACTTCCCGGCTCTCGCCGCCAACCACGGCTACCATGCCCTCAGCCTCAAATACCCCAACGGCACCTCTGCCCAGTCTCCCTGCCGCAACAGCATCGATAGCAGCTGCTTCGAAAGATTTCGGAGAGAAATCATCGAAGGGATAAATTATAGTCCTGACATTCAGGTGGATACGGTAGATTGTATCAACAATCGGCTGATCAGATTGCTGCAGTACCTGCATGCCCAGCACCCAGCCGAAGGCTGGGATACCTACTTTAGCGGCAACGCTATCCACTGGTCTCAGCTTGTCCTTTCAGGACATTCACAAGGCGGCGGCCATGCCGCCCTGATCGCCAAAGACCATCGGGTAAATCGGGTGATCATGTTTGCCTCCCCCAATGATTTCAGCGAGCACTTCAACGAACCCGCCTTTTGGGCTTCCAGGCCTTCAAGCACGCCAGCGGCGGCTTTTTATGCCTTTGCCAACCTGCACGACGACATCGTCGATTTTCCGGAGCAATACCAGCACTGGACCCTGATGGGCATGGCAGCTTTCGGAGATAGCCTCCGCATACAAGGCGCTGCCTGCCCCTTTGACCATAGCCATCGCCTGTATACCATCGATAGCAGGCCTGGCCTGGCAGTCAGCCACAGCCTGATGATACGCGACGATGATACGCCTTTGGATTCCACAGGAAAAGCTGTCTATGAAGATGTTTGGAAATATTTGCTGGGCCTGCCTTGCGGGAATGTGGGTATGCAGGAAAGCCGGTGGAAGGAAAAGATTCGGCTGTACCCCAATCCATGCAGGGACGAGCTCTTCCTTGAAGGCTTGAATCAGGGATTCGGGTTGGAGATCATGAACCTGCAGGGGATCGTCTGCCAGCGCATGAGTGCCCTGCCTCCTTCGGCAAAAATTGATTTGGGCAAGCTGCCAGCAGGAGTTTATGTGGTTCACATGCGTTCAAAGGACGGGGCATATCGGGGATGCAGGAGGTTGGTGAAAATTGATTTTTGATTAGCTTGTGCCCAAAATAATCTCCCATCGACTACTCTTACCTCTTCGCAATCGGCTCGGCCTTCATCCTTGGCTTCGCCAAGTCAGGTTTTAAAGGGCTGGGTTTCATCATCGTTACGCTGATGGCCCTGGCATTTGAGAGCAAGGCCTCTACAGGCATTTTGCTGCCGCTGCTGGTGCTCGGCGATACCTTCGCCATCATTTACTACCGCAAGGATGTGAACTGGAAGACCCTGTTCAAACTCTTTCCGCCGATGGCGGTGGGGGTGGTGGTAGGTGTTTTTGTAGGGGAAAAAATGCCGGAAACACTTTTCAAGCAGGTGATGGCTGTAATTATTTTTATCAGCGGTATCATGATTGTGGTTTTGCAGCGCATGCAAAAGGACAAAATCCCCCAACACTGGAGCTTCGCTACACTGATGGGGCTGGGAGCGGGCTTCACCACCATGGTGGGCAACCTTGCCGGCGCTTTTACCAACATCTATTTCCTGGCCGTAAAGTTCCCCAAAAGGGCATTTATCGGTACAGCCGCCTGGCTATTCTTCTTCATCAATATCTTTAAACTGCCTTTTCACATCTGGTCCTGGGGCACAATCAATGAGGATTCACTTTTAGAAAACCTCTACCTGGCACCTTTCGTCATTCTCGGCTTTTTTGTGGGAATAAAGCTCATAGAGAAAGTCAGCAACGCTTTTTTTATCCGCTATATATTGGTGATGACGATGGTGGGCGCAGTTTTGATTTGGCTGCGGTAGAGGAAATAGATTTCCCATTTTCGGAAAAGGGGAATTTCGCGATATTTACCCTTATGATATGGAAATTTCTCCTCTCCCTGTTTTTTTTGAGCTTTTTTGCCTTGCCGGCAGATTCCTTCGCTCAGCAAATACGCCTCAATGAGGTCGCCTCTTCCAATTCGGTTTTTGAAGATGAAGATGGCGACAAGCCAGACTGGTTTGAGCTATACAATACTGCTGGTCAGCCGCTTAACCTCAGTGGCTGGACAATCACAGACAACAAAGACAAGCCCGCAAAATGGGCTTTTCCGGCTGTCATCATAGGCCCTGGCGAATATCTGCTCATCTGGGCTTCGGGCAAGGATCGGGACAATCACAGCAATTTTAAAATTTCCTCCGCAGGAGAAACAATCTACCTATTCAATCCCAATCAGCAACTGATTGATGAGCTCCCGGCAGAAAATCTGCCCGCTGATATCTCCTTCGGCATCGCTGCCGATGGCAGCAAGCGGTATTTTGAGACGCCCACTCCCGGCCAGCCCAATGGCGGCCTTTCCTATGCAGGCATCAGCCTGGCTCATATTGACTTTTCCCATCCCGGCGGGCCGGTAGATACTTTTTCGCTCATACTCAGCGGCCTAGCCGCCACCGACACCATCCGCTATACGCTGGATGCCAGCCTCCCTCACGATAGCTCTGCTATCTATACAGGCCCCATACCGATCCGACAACATACAGTCGTCAGGGCGAGGGTCATGCGCGCCGATGTGAGGCCTTCCCCTCTGCAAAGCCATAGCTACCTGGTCAATACCCGTCATCAGCTGCCGATCATTTCGCTGGTGACAGACCCGTACAATTTTTTTGATGATGACTATGGCATGTATGTCTATGGCAACTCCTATAGCCCGGAATTACCTCATTTTGGAGCCAATTTTTGGGAAGATTGGGAGCGGCCCCTTCACTTTACTTTGTATGAAAAGGATGGAAGCCTGGGAACCTCTTTTGAGGCGGGGGCCAAAATATTTGGGGCATGGAGCCGCGCTAACGATCAGCGCTCGTTTTCTATTTTTGCCCGAAAAAAATATGGCACAGAAGAAATCAATTATCCTTTATTTCCCCAGCTTCCTTACCAAAACTTCCAGGCCATCGTGCTGCGAAATGCGGGAAATGACTGGCTCAACAGCATGATGCGGGATGCTGTGCTCACAGGTCTCATGCATGATACAGACCTGAGCGTGCAAGCCTACAGGCCTGCTGTCACCTACATCAATGGGACGTATTGGGGTTTTTACAATATGCGCGAAAAGATCAATGAGCACATGCTCGCCTCCAAACATCAGCTAAATCCTGATGACATAGACCTGCTGGAAGCAGGGGGGGACATCGTGCAGGGCGATAATCGCGATTATCTGAACCTGATTCATTTTCTACAAACCAATAACCTGGTGCAGGAAAGCCCTTATGCGCATGTGGCTAATGAAATTGATATCGACAATTTCATCCTCTACTATGTCACCCAGATTTACATCGACAACCAGGATTGGCCTGGCAACAATGTGAAATTTTGGCGTGCCAATGGCAGCAAATGGAAGTGGATCCTCTATGACACAGATTTTGGCTTTGGCATTTGGAATACCAACAATTATCAAAACAATACACTTGCTTTTGCCCTGGAGCCCAATGGCCCCGGCTGGCCCAATCCGCCCTGGTCGACCTTGCTTTTCAGAAGACTGACACAGAACCTCGGCTTTCGCCAGCAGTTTGTCAATCAGTTTGCCGACGAGCTTAACTCACGCTTTTTGCCTGAACGCGTCACCCACTTCATAGATAGCCTGTCGTCGGCCATAGAGCCGGAAATCCAGGCGCATTATGTGCGTTGGGGCGGTTTTACCGGCTACTGGCGGGACCAGGTGAGCAACATGAAAATCTTTGCGAACAATCGCCAGACCTACCTCAAAAGCCATATTCGCAACCAGTTTCGTTTCCCCGCTTTTCATACGCTTAGGCTTGAAAACGAGGACCCAAAACACGGCTACATTCAGCTTAACAGCCTGACCATCAAGCAAAAAAGCTGGCAGGGGGACTACTTTCAGACTGTACCTATCACCCTCACAGCCATCCCCCAGGGCGGCATGGTATTCTCTCATTGGGAAGGGGCAGGAGTTTCAGACTCTACCCAGCTTCAGATTGAAGTGGACATGAAAGGCCCGATGACCATCATTCCGCATTTTATCGAAGAGCCCATAGAATTGGGAAATATCATCATCAATGAGATCAACTATCAGTCAGATGAAGCCTTCAATACAGATGACTGGGTAGAGTTGCACAATGTCAGCTCGAAGGAAATTGACCTTTCAGGCTGGGAGTTGAAAGGCAATGCCGGTCGCTATGTGATCCCGCCTGGTCGCACGCTGGCTCCACAGGCCTATCTGGTGCTGGCGAAATCTATTTTTGCCTTTAGGGCGATCTATCCTGACATCCGCGATGCCATTGGCGGCTTTGCTTTTGACTTGTCAAAAGAAGGCGATGTCGTCAGGCTGCTGGATAGAAATGCTGTACAGCAGGATGTGGTGGCATATATGCCAGAAGCTCCCTGGCCCCTCCCTGCCAGGGGCAGGGGGCCTACGATGGAACTGTTGGATCCATCACTCGACAACAGCCTGCCCGAAAACTGGGCCTCCATACACACCGTCGGGAGTCCGGGCGAGAGCAATATCGCTTCAACAAAATACTATTTTGAAGGGTTTCAACAATATCCGAATCCATTTGGTGATCAGGCACAACTGGATTTCCACCTGGTCGGGCGAAGCCTGGTGGTCGCGGAGTTATACGACCTGAGCGGAGCGAAAGTGTACACCCTTTTTGAAGGGGAGCTGGAGACGGGGGCACATCAGCTGAAAGCTGATTTAGGCTTTTTGAGCAGCGGGCTGTATATCCTGAGATTCAGGAAAGGTGATGAACCAGAGGTAGTCACCCAATGGGTTAAATCGCGCTAAACACATATAGTTTTATATGAAACAATACCTGGGAATTATCACTGGAGGCCTTTATGGCTTCCTGTTTCGCCTTTTGGGCGAATTTGAATTCGGGTTTGAGGAGCTTGTAGAAAACTTCTACAGCCTTTCTTCCATCACTTTTATTTGGATAGTACCTATGGTTGTAGGGGTCATTCCTATCTTTATCGCTCGTGATAAAGTGGGTAATTCGAGGCTCAGGCAGTTTTTCTTCCCGCTGCTCAGCGTGCTCTTTTTCTTCCTGCTTGCTTTTAGCACGCGCCTGGAAGATGCAGTTTGCATCCTGATCATGAGCCTGCCATTTCTGCTGATGGCAGGTTTTTCCGGCTTGATTTTGAGCCATTGGATCAAGCGGCAAAACGAGAAAAAGATGTATGTCATCCTTTTTCTGCCATTGCTTCTCAGCCCTTTGGAATCTTTGCTCCCCACACCACAAAGCTCCTATGAAGTCAAAAATGAAGTAGTTTTGGAGAAAAGCCCGGCAGAAATCTGGCAACACCTGACAGAAGTACCCGAAATCAGGGAAGAAGAATATGCACCTGGTTTTTTCAACCGCATCGGGCTTCCCCGCCCGGTAAAATCCCAATTGGAAGTAATGGATGGCAAGACCTACCGCGTAGGCTATTTTTCGGATGGCCTGAAACTGGTCGAATCCATCTCTTACAAAGACAGCCTCAAGGCCTTGCATTTTCGCATCCACATGGATAAATCCACGCTGCGCGACTTGCCGATGGACAAGCACATCCTGGGCAGTGGGTATTTTCAATTTACAGAAATCGCCTATCAACTGGAGGCTTTGTCTCCGCACCGGACGCGCCTGAGCCTAAGCTGTAGCTACAGCATCCATACCCGTTTCAATTTCTACGGAAATTTTTGGGCGAAAAGGGTGATTGGAGATTTTGAGAAAAGGTTGCTGGAGGCGCTGAAAGGGAAGCTGGAGGATTAGGGTAATGGATCAGAATAAAAAAGATGAGCCACCCAGCTAAGGATGGCCCATCTTTTTTAGTTTGCAGTATTCAGTTTGCAGTATTCAGTAAATCCCACTGCCAACTGTCCACTGCCAACTAGTTAGGATTCTGCTCTGCAGCAGAGATCGCATCATTTGCGTTCAACTCATCTTCCGGAATCTGGAATCTGAATTTGTTGTCTTCAGCAGGTAGGTTGAAGAGGCCAAAAGAGGCATGGTTGGTACCAGCATAATCTCTTTCCAAAGGCTTCTTCAGTCTTTTCAGGTCATACCATGCATGACCTTCACCCCAAAGTTCAATCCTTCTCTGAAGGTAAATCTCTTCGATCAGATCATCACCTGTAGCTGTAGAGAGGGTATAAGCAGGATCTTTGGTACTTACCAGGTCAAAAAGAACCTGAGCAGCGCCAGAAGCATCTCCTGAGCGGGCTTTTGCCTCGGCTTCGATGAGATACATCTCAGCTACACGCAAGTAGATATAATCTCCTTCGAAGAAGGAAGGATCTCTAAACTTGATATTGGAATAAGCTGGAAGCTGAGGATAGGTTGGATTGGCACTATCCGGGCTTACAAATGCAGATTTGCGGATGTCAGAGTCAGGAATCTGGCTATACAGTTTGGCATCAATCAGTTTGTAAACGCCCAATACACCTGCATATCCATTGTTGGTATTGTCAAAGTGAGAGAAGAAAGAAGCAAAGATCGTAGAAGACTCGCCATCTATATCTGCTCCCCACATACACTCAGACTGATTGATATCAGAAAAACCGCTCAACCACTCAGCAGCTGACATAGGCGCCATGCCTGCACGTGCAGCAGAAGCCATCTCAGCAGCTTTTGACCACTCACCCATCTCGAGGTATACACGAGCGAGGAAAGCCTGTGAAACAGCCTGGTTTACTTCCTGCTTGGTAGACCTTGAAAATCCTTCCAACAATGGAACAGCAGCTTCCAGGTCAGCCTTGATTTGAGCATATACATCTCCCACTGAAGCGCGTGCTTTACCTTCGAAAGACTTGCCATTAGGCATAGGGATACAGAGATCACCTTCGTGTCCGAGATAGGTATGTGCGTAGATTCTGGCTGTATTGAAGGTAAATAAGGCCCTCAAAGCCAGCGCCTGTCCAAGTAGTGCTTTTGCAGCAGGATCTGCAGTAGCAGGGTCAATCGCATTGATCACAGAGTTGGCTTCCGCTACTTGTGTGTAGTAAGTATTCCAAATAATACGGGTTCTGGAGGAGGTTTGTACACGGGCATCATAGTTATAGAAAAAACCATACCAGTGGAAAACAGACAGGGTATTGTCATGACTCATCATGTCAAGACCCGCCATGACACCTCTCAACCCATAATCGATGTGGCCTGTATTGCCACCGATGGCATAGGTTCTGAGGTTTGCATAGATACCATTGATAATGGCTTGCAGTGCTGCGGGATTTTCCGCGAGTTGGGCATTCGAAATAGTATTCGCTGGCTTGGTATCCAGGAATTCTTTCTGGCAGCTCGTCGCGATCAGCGCGATGAACAATACCATGATAATGATTAATTTATTTCTCATTGGATTTCTTTTAAATTATATAAAAGCTTGATTGTTAGAATCTTACATTTGCACCGATAGACATAGACCTCATGATAGAGTACTCATTGCTGGCATTACCAACTACACTCAATCGAGGATCATATCCCTGACGTGCAGACCACAGGTACACATTGCTGGCAGCAGCATAAAGTCTCAGGCCATTGACGCCGATTTTGCTGTATACAGAAGAAGGCAGCTCATAGCCCAGGATAACATCCTGGAGAGACAGGTAAGAAGCATCCACCAACCAGAAGTCAGAGGCGTTGTCATTCTGTGTATCAAAAAGGTCGATCCTTGGAATAGTTGCATCTGTATTTTCTGGAGTCCATGAATTGAAAATGTCTTTGTGGTAGTTTTGTCCCACGTCTGGAGCAGAACCCAAAGAGTTTTGGTACACACCATCATATCCATATCCGCCCATCTGGTAGGCAAAGTTGACATCCAGGCTGATGCCTTTGAAAGTCAAGCTGGTAGCAAAACCACCGTATAGATCAGGAATAGCTGATTTTCCAACAAAATACTCGTTGGCATCATTGTACTCAGTGGTAGTCAAACGGTTGCCTGTAGGCTCGCCATTTGCATCCAACTCGTCTATATACCACATAGCGTCGCCTGTCTCCGTTTCGATTCCGGCATACTCTCTCATGTAGTACTCATAGCGGTTTCTTCCTTCTTCCAGTCTGAAGTTGCCATCATCAATAAACTCCTGAGGCAAACGTGTAATCAGGTTCGTAAAGTTAGTTGCATTCAGGTTGATGTTCCAGGTGAAATCGCGTGTTCTCACGACCTGAGCACCTACAGTGAACTCAATACCTTTGTTTTCCATATCTCCCACATTATCAGGGAAAGAACCACGTCCTTCAGAGAGAGGCAGCGGATTGTAAAACAAGAGATCATTTACCTTGCGGATAAAGTACTCTACATTCAGGCTGAAGCGATCTTTGAGGAACCTTGCGTCAAAGCCCAGGTTGATGTTGGTAGAGTTTTCCCATCTGAGGGCTGTGTTGCCGAGAGATACGAAGCTAACTCCTGGTACGCCACCACCTGCGTTGATCACATTGTACTGGTCAACATAAGAATAGTAGTTTCTTCCACCACCTTCATACAGGATAGCGTCGTTTCCTTGCTGTCCATAACTGGCTTTCAGGCGCAGGCTTGTCAGGAAGCCAACATTATCGAGGAAGCTTTCCTCTGTCATGTCCCATGCAGCACCGACACCGTAGAATGTTCCCCAACGGCTTTCAGGAGAAAAAACAGAAGTTCCATCTCTACGGAAGCTGGCGTTGATGAAGTACTTATTTCTGAAGTCATAATTCAGTCTGGAGAAATAGCCTTCTACTCTGTAGTCCGTCTCAAATCCAGTGGCAAACTGGATATTGGTAGCATTATTCAATACAGCCAAATCACCCAACAGCGCCTGAGTCTTAGAAGCGCTCAAAGAGCTGAAGTGATAATCATTGCTCTCATGACCTGCCAAAGCAGCAAAAGTATGCTCACCGAAAGATTTCTTCCAGTTTAACAGTTGCTGATGAGCTACAGTCAATGCTGTAGTCGCAGTAGTGGTCAGACGACCATTTACGCCACTGGCATCTCCACCTACTGGAGTAGCAAAAGTGGTGATATTGCTACCGATATAGTCAGCAGAAAGGTTGTAAGTGAAATCAAAGTCTTCCAGGAAAGTAATGCGACCATAAACTCTTGTAGAGAGGTTGTCTCTGCTGTTTTTGTCTATGTCCAATAGCGTAGTCGCTACGGGGTTGTTAAACGCACCATAAGGCCTTACGCCCGGGATGCCGTCACCCACCTGACCGAAGTCATAAATCTTGTCTCCATTCTGATCCAGCATAAGTGCACCATTCTCATCCCTTGCATATACAGGATAGATAGGACCTACATTTCTGGCCCAGCTAAAGAGGTTGCTATAAGTAGAAGAACCTACGTTCTGAACAGGCGCATCCTGCTGGGTATTCGCATAGTTGATGTTACCACCTACTTTGAGCCACTTGGAAGGTTTGAAATCCATAGAACCACGGCCGGTGATCCTCTGGAATCCTGACTTCAGCGCATAGCCTGAATCATCCAAATATCCCAAAGAGAAGAAGGCATTGGTTTTATCCGTCATGGACCTAACACCCAGGTGGGTTTCGTTTCTGGAAGAAGGGCTAAATAGCTCTTCTGCCCACAGATCCTGGTACAACAGGTTTGCGCCAGCGCGGACTTTTCCGGTAGAAGGATCAAGTACCTGATCATCAGGCAGGTTGTAGTTGTTGTAGCCGAGAGAAAATTCTCCGCCAGAAATCAATTCTGCAGCAGCAATCATAGCAGCTGTATCAGCAGAAATGCCCTGATTGATCAGGCCAATGCGATGTCTGTCATACCAGGCTTCGTAATACTGAGCCGGATCGGTGATCACATCATAGTCAGCAACGGATCTTGTGTTTCTTCCTGTCTTAACGTCCAGGGTGATTTCGATTCCGTTTTTCTTGCCTTTCTTGGTAGTAACGATGATCACACCGTTGGCACCTCTGCTACCGTAGAGCGCGTTGGAAGAAGCGTCTTTCAGGAAAGTCATTGACTCAATATCTTGCGTAGCGATAGAGTTAATGTTTCCGTTGAAAGGCACACCATCCACCACATAAAGCGGCTCATTGGAGGCATTGATAGAACCGATACCTCTGAACCGTACAGAGGGACCTTCTCCAGGCTGACCATTTTGGGCGATGATCTGTACACCGGCGATTTTTCCGGTCAGGCCCTGTACGATGTTGGAGTTCTGGATTTTCTCGATCTCCCCAGAATTGATGGAGACTACCGAACCTGTGATTTCTCTTTTGGTTTGAGAACCATAAGCTGTTACCACAACTTCGTCCAGGACATAGGATCCAGGGATCAGGGTTACGTCTACCCTTGAGCCGGTCACTACAACTTCCTGAGATCTGAATCCCGTGAAGCTGAATACCAAAGTATTTGTGCCGGCAGGCATTTTGATAGAGAAGTTTCCAGCATCATCTGAAAAGGTTCCGGTAGTAGTGCCTTGTACCAAAATGGAAGCACCTGCGAGGGGTTCATTATCCCCGGTTACCGTTCCGGTAACGGTCTGTTGCGCTTGGGACAGACCCGTAAAAATGAACAGGGTCATGAATGTCCATAGTAGTTTTTTCATGTAAAAATAATTAGGTTTAAAAAAGGTTGAATCGTAAAAAAGCAAAATTTCTCGGTATCATACCAAATATGAAGGAATCAAATTTCCTTTTCAGCCTGCTTTTCTATGCCCCTGCCGACGTCCGTCTTCCCCGGTTTCTTAGCCATAACATGGCTTACTCTATGTCCAGAATATCCTCAATCCGAGCCTGAATGTCTTCCAAATGGAGGCGAGATAAGTCATCCACAGCGATTTTAATCGCTCTGGGGAGCATCTTGTACAGCTTCATCAATTCTGCCCTGGCAGCAGCCCGGATGTCGGATTGGCCGACATCTATTTTGGTAAAACCCACAAAGCGCTGCGCGCGCTCAGGAAGAGGAGCTTGCTCCTCATTGAGCAAAAACTCAAGGCGCTCCACATAGGCGCGCTGGAGGTTACGCCGATAGGTGTCTATGCTTTTTTTGTAATAAAGCTCCTTCCATACGCCCAGATGAATGTTATTCATCATCTCAAGTAAGCCGTAGGCTTCTGCGCCATTGAGAGCTTCATTTTCGATCACCCGGGCCAGTCGGCCTGGATCGAGCAGGTTATTGAGGCTGCGCACCTGGATGCTGCGAATCCGCTCGACAGTCCCAGCCGATTCAAATCGGCGAAGCACTTCGGGCCTGATCAGCCATTGAGGCGTCTGAAAGAGGTTTACATTGATAAACCCAACAGACTCCTTCTGCTTTGCTTTAGGTACATGAACATAGACGACACCTTCCTGATCATAGGTTTTGTAAAATTCATATACCCCTCCCACATTCGCAGCAACATGCCCCATATAGCGGTTCATTTGCCCTACAAGCTGACCGTATAGCTCTTCCAGTTCGGCATAGTCTTCAGCCTCTTCTCCTGTCCATTCTACCAGAGAAGGCAATATCCGCTGCAGGTTCATGAGGCCATAGGTACTGGCCTTTACGGCATCATCTCCCAAATCTTCCGTCTGTGAACTCGGGTCAATGGGGTTAGCCATCTGGCGGCCAAAACGATACAAGGGATCGCCTTCATGCTCACGAATCCATTCATTGAGCACCTTCCGCTCATCATCGGGCGTCCTGGCTCCCGCTATCTGTTTGTAGCCCCATTTGATAGAATAGATATCATAAATGCCTACATCAGGGATGAGGTTGACGCCTTCATCTTCAGGCTGGGCGATATAGTTGAATCGCGCATAGTCCATGATCGAGGGAGAGGTATTCATTTTTTGGGTAAAAGAAGCAGAACGCAGAGAATCCACAGGATAGGCTGAGCTCGCGCCCATATTGTGGGGTAAGCCCAGCGTATGTCCTACCTCATGAGCCGCTACAAAGCGGATCAACCTGCCCATCACCTCGTCCGATAACTTCGGACGACGCGCCTGGGGGTTGGCCCCCGCAGTCTGTATGAAATACCAATTGCGTTGCAGGTTCATGATGTTGTGATACCACATGATGTCGGATTCGAGTATCTCCCCTGTGCGGGGATCATGTACATGCGGCCCCTGGGCGTTTTGAATCGAAGTGGTGATATAGCGGATCACCGAGTAGCGCACATCCTCCGGGCTCCAGTCCGGATCTTCCTCTTTTGTAGGCGCGTCTTTGGCCACGATCGCATTTTTGAAGCCAGCCGCTTCAAAGGCGCGCTGCCAGTCTTCTACGCCCTGCTTGAGGTAGGGTATCCATTTGGTAGGGGTAGCAGGATCGATATAATATTCGATCGGTTTGATGGGGTCCACCAATTCTCCACGGGCATAAGCCTCGGGATCACTGGGCTCCAGGCGCCATCTGGTGATATACTGACGCTTCGCCGCCCGATGATCTTCGCGGCCATAATCATATTGTTCCAGAGAAAAATACCCAACCCTGCTATCAAAACGCCGTGGCATCATCGGCTCCTCGGGCAATAAAATAAAAGATTGATTCATCTCTACTGACAGCAAATCGGCAGAAGAGCCAGAAGGCAACTTACCCGCTTTATAGGTCATGATATGGCGTACTTCTGTATTCTGGGGAAAGCTTTTCATCCAGTTGATCAGGCTCAACTTCGAATCCAATCCTTTTACTTCAAATTTCTTGCGCTGGCCGTCATTCAATGCGCCCAGCAAGGGTACATCCTCTTCGAAAAGATCATTTACCTCAATGATAACAGAAGTACTGTCTTTCCCAAAAGCCTTTATGGGAAAGACCATGATGATGGGCTCAAAGTTGTTGTTGCGAAGCGATTGGTAAATGGGTTTTTCCATACTTGCAACGCTGTTGTAAGAAACCGAGCGAAGCAACAATTTATTTTCATGGCGCTGCCAGCGGATGACTTGCTGCGGGCGAGACTTCATCCCGGCGCCACCAAAAGTGAGGCCATCGACGGTGCCAGCCATCCGGCTGACGACCAGTATCTCCTTTTCCAGTAAATCATCCGAAATCTCAAAGAAGTATTTGCTTTTGATTTTGTGAACGGTGAAGAGCCCTTCATCACTGACCGCCTGCGGCGTGATGATTTTTTCAAAGGGCATGATGGTGTCATTTTTGGTGCCACCGCCACCGGGCTGGGCCAGGGCTGTTTGAAATACCAGTGTAAGCAAAGCGACTCCTATCCATCGGAAGGTGGATTTTATTGAAAAAAAAGAAAGGTTCATGTTGTAATTTAGCTTTTGAATGAAATGAATAAATAGCTGAAAAAGGCGTAATTGGCGAACGAAATGCTGAGTTTAATACTTTTTTAGGAAAATTCTTATTCCCCTGATGAAAGCCTACGATTTCCTCATCATCGGCGGTGGCATATTTGGCCTCTCTGCGGCCATCGAACTCGCAAAGCGAAAATACCGCGTCGGTCTTCTCAATCCCGACAGCCTGCCGCACCACCTGGCGGCATCTACTGACGTGAGCAAAATCGTGCGCATGGAGTACGGCACGGATAGGGAATATTTCCGCATGGCCGAGCGCAGCATCGGGCGGTGGCATGAATGGAACGAACTTTTGGGAGAGGAACTCTACCACGAAGTAGGCATGCTCATGCTTTGCCGGGACAGATGGGAGGCTGCACGGCAGCCTTTCGAATACAGCAGCTACCAGCAGCTGCAGGCCCACGGCTACGCCTCCGAGGTCCTGGATGCCCAGGCCCTTCAGCAGCGCTTCCCAGCTGTCAACAGCCAAACCTACCCTCATGCGCACTTCAACCCGCGGGCGGGTTGGGTGGAGTCCGGCAGGGTGATCGAAAAGCTGGCGGCTTATGGCCGCTCCCTGGGCGTGGAGATCCACGAGGGGCAAACCGCCGAAGGCTTTGTCATCGAAAAAAACCGCTTACAGGCGGTCAAAACGCGGGAAGGCAAAAGCTATCCCTGCGGTCATGCCATCGTCGCCGCGGGCGCGCATACGCCCTATTTACTCCCCGAACTACAACCCTATATGAAGGCCACCGGCCATCCCGTCTTTTGGCTTAAACCCCGGGCCCCAGGGCTGTTTCAGGTTCCCAAACTCAGCGTTTTTACTGCGGACATAGCCCATACGGGCTGGTATGGCTTCCCCTGGCACCCGAAACAGGGCATCGTCAAAATCGCAAAGCATACCGACGGTATGGCGCTGCATCCCGATCAGGATGATCGGCAAATCACAGATGCAGAGGTCGCGGAAATGCGGGATTTTTTGGCGAAAAGCTTTCCGCTCCTGGCCGATGCCCCTTTGGTCTATACCCGCCGCTGTCTGTATACAGATACCCTGGACGGGCATTTTTGGATAGACCAACATCCGCTGGTAGCGGGACTTTCTGTCAGCACGGGCGGTAGCGGCCATGGCATGAAGATGGGCCCGGTACTCGGGGAGATGACCGCCGATATGGCGGAGGGGAAATCGCATGAATTTTCAGCGCGCTATCGCTGGCGGGAATTGGGGGAGAAAACGCCGCAGGCGGAGGAGGCACGTTTTGTCAATAGAAAAACATAGATTTGGAACAGCTCAAAGATTAAATGGAAATAGATGAAAGAAATTTTTGATACAGATTCAGAAGCCTCATTCGAACCGCTGATCAGCGGCATGATTGACGAGGGCTTTGGCAGTGCCGATGATTTTTTGCCCCCTTGGGTGGTGGCAGGCTTGCGCACCAATCTTCTTCACGCCAGGGATACAGACCTGATGCACCCCGCAGGCATAGGGCGGAAATTCGATTTTCAAAAGAATACGCTTGTGCGGGGGGATGAAATCCTTTGGCTGGAGAAAGACACGAAAGATCCTTTCGAGCAGGCTTTTTTCGAGCGGGTAGAACAATTTATTCAGTACCTGAACCGCTCCTGCTATACCGGCATCAATGACTATGAATTTCATTATGCCTACTACGAGCCAGGTAGCTTTTATAAGCGACACCTCGACCAGTTTAAAAGCAATCGCGCGCGAAAATTTTCGCTGGTCACCTACCTCAATGAGGACTGGAGGCCCGACCATGGCGGGCGCTTGTCGCTCTACCTGAAGGAGGGAGAAAAAGAAGTTTTGCCGCTGGGCGGGAGGGCTGTTTTTTTCAAAAGCGATGAGATAGAGCATGAAGTGCATCCTTCGGCAGCGCGCTATCGGCTGAGTATTGCAGGTTGGTTGAAGAGTGTGTAAGAGGCGGGATGGCGGATGCAGAAGCGCTCCTGGCGCGGGTGGAGGAAGCTATTGAGCTTTCGAAATAAAATCCCCACTGCCCCCTATTTTCCTTTCCCAAATCGGAGGTTATACCCTATGGTAGTTTGCATACCCGCCAACTTCCCGGCCAGAACAAAACTGGTAGAGAAGCAAATTTTATTCTTCTTGCCAGCCATCACATTCAGCGAATTGTATAGCGCCAGATGCGAATCGCCAGCAAGTTCCTGACTACTGAACTGAAAGGCTGGCGAATAAGTCACGGATAGTCTGTCTTTATTGTCATAAACCGAAAACAAAAAAGGCACACGAAACGCAAAGACCGCGTCCTCTGTTCCAAAGCCCAGGGCCAATTTGGGATACAAAGCCGTCGCAAAGCGTCCCCCTGGCTTGCCGCTTAAGCGGATTTTTGTGCCATAACTTAGGCCATCAGCCACTGACAGGCCCAGGCTCATGTCTACATTTCTCCTGCTTCCCCAGGCATACTCGATGCCCGGCGCAAAGGGGATCAGCCCCTGAATCTTGGACTCCGGCAAAATATTGTCATTAAACAAATCCACCTGCACATGAGAGTCCATCCGAAGGGATAGGTTTTTCTTGCCTTTCGCCATGGTCCGGGCGTCATACATATTGGTTAAAGAGCAACTGGAAAAGGTGAGGATACAAAGGAGAAGGGTGCTGTTGAGGAGGAGATTTTGGATTGATTGCTTCATGATGTTGGGGATTTGTAGAAAATTACAGAGGCAAGTTGGGAGATTCCTGAGAGAGATGGAATTACATATTTTTGGGGTTTTTAAGTGTATCAAACACCCCAAATTAGAGCAGGATGTAAAAGTCAGATTCGATACTTCATGGCGTGTACGTCCATGAGTTTGAAAAAGCACTCGCTGTTCAATCCAATTTCAAGCTGATCTTATCAACCAAAAACTGCCTCATCGCGTCTTCATCCACCTCCACAGGCTTCGCCTGTGAAACCTCCATGAAGCCATCGGCTTCCATCTTCAGCGGTTGCTGCACGATATCCCGCGCAAAATAGCGCGAAGAGGGGCTCAGGTCATGCGCCCTGGCGCTGGGGAGATGCGCGGCAAAGCGCACATTGAGCGCCCGGCCAATGCCGGTCTCAAACATCCCGCCTACCCAGGCGGGGATGTGGTGGTCAAGACAGTAGTCTGCCATTTGCAGGCTGTTGTAGAGGCCGCCTATGCGGCCCGGTTTGATGTTCAACTCGTCAATCGCGTTGAGTTGGTGCAATTTGATCAAATTGCCGATGCCTTTCACTTCTTCGTCAGCACATACTTTCAGCGCTGGAAATTCCTGCTTTGCAGCCTGGTAGATGTCGATCCGATGGGGAGGGAAAGGCTGTTCCAGGGCATTGCCGTAGGCAATAAACTTCCCCAACTGCGGAATATCTTTCCGCAAAAAAGTCCCATTAGCATCAAAGCTAATGACCGGAGAATGGCCCTCGTACGCAAACTCAAACACCTTCATCCCGGGCATAATTTTAAACTTCAATCTCCGATAGCCTTTCTGTATCGACTTTTCCACCACCTCTTCAAAAGCTTCCTTATCTTTCTGTATCCCCAGGGATATCCCAATCGGAATCCGATCCATCGCGGGCCTTTGCCATTCATCAAAGATGCTATCTCCATCTCTTCGCTCGATCAGGTCGTGCATAGCATATTCAACTGCGGCTTTGGTGAAGTTCCAGCCACGCACACGGCTGAGCACTGCCAGGACTTCCTGATAGCTCTGTTTTTTTTTCAAAAAAGGAAAGACAAAGGCCTGTATACAAAGCTTGGAAGCAGCGATAAATTCATCTGAATAAAAAGGATCAGGCCGGGAGGAGCTTTCGCCATAGCCCACATTTCCCTCGCGGTCCTGCCAACGTACGATCAATGCCTGCTTGGAAGGCCGTTTGCCAATCGCAGATTGAAAGACGATTTTTTGGGGGATATCGAGATGGAGAATGTCTAGTTGAGAGAGGGATATCTTCTTTTGGAGGAAGTTCATATTTGTCAATGGCGTTTTTTTTAAAAAGAAAAGGCTGAGCGAACGAGGAATTCAAGAGTAACCTCTTTCAATTTTCCAAAATCTTCACCTCATCCCCCACGCGAATCGCGCCGGCCTCAATCACACGGGTACACAGTCCTCCATGCCCTGTCATGGCGTTATAGCCGCCGGGGCCGAGGTTTTCCTCCATGCGCGAGCAAGGCTCGCAGGGGCCGGTGCCTTCCAGCACGGCATCTCCGATGCGGAAACGCTTGCCTTCCAGCGACATCAGGTTGATGCCGCGGACCACGATGTTGCGGCGCGTGAGCACCGGATCTATCTGATCCTGTCCCAAAATGGCCGCGACCGCGTCCAGGTGCTCACCCTGGATGAGGGTGACTTGCCGCTTGCTTTGCGGCTTATTGGCGAAGCGGTCGCCGTCGAGGCCTTCGCCGGGGGCGGCTGTGGTCGCCTGCACGGATTGCAGGGGCATTTTGCGGCCCGGACGCAAGCCGATCCAGTTGACGGTCCCGATTTGGGGAAGGATGGCGCGTAGCGCCTCGAGGGAGGGTTGAGGGGTGGACATGATGTTATTTTTTGAAGGGTAAAAATAGGGGGATTGGGGGTGGGTTCCAAAAGTGCTATATGCAAACAGCACTTTTGGGAGGTTGAAAAAATGGCAGGTCGATTAGGCTTCAATAATGATTGGAAATCAGGGGCTGGCAAATTGAGTTTGTATTATTTTTGTATACGAATGTTACGGTTCAAATAAAACCAATTGACCTTCTTCTACCTCAAAAGTTGAAATATTTTCTACCGTTATCAGCTTGTTGATCAAGGCAAAATCTTTTTCCTTATATGCATGTATAAGCTGAGAAGAAGTAGTCTGAGGAATAGAAGAAAGTATGGGGAGCTTTAGTTTTTTGATATTCTGGCTTTGCCACCTTGGATACCCGCCATTCATTTTATTGCCAACCTCAAGAAGTTGCTTTTTTACAAAATCAGACAAGAGGATTGCTGCTAATAACTCAAGTTCTTCAAGTGATTTTCCTGAAATATAATATAGATTATGGTGAGGATAGAACTCCCCTTTATCTATATGAAGAAATTTGTTTCCCGTAATATCTGGAAGAATGATTTTAGGTGTTTCTCTAAGTCCGAAATGAACTCTATCTATGGTTCTAAACCAGTTTTCAGGGTTCTTTTTCGCTATATGCCTACTGGAAAGGGCCTCTCTATTTGCCTCAAAATACGCTTTTGCTTTTGGGTAATGATCAAGATCAATTAATTTTCCATCGGCTTCATAAGGATTGATTAAGTAGTTTCCCTGCCAGCTTATTTGATCTCCTTTTACTCCTTTTGAAGTCAAAATTGGAAGAAGCACTTGCTGTTCAACTAGTTTGTTAAAATCTTTTCGGATGAAAATTTTGTCTCGACCTGTGGCTACGCCAATGCCAATTGAAAAGCCCTGTTCAGCAATAGATGCGAGTTTTAAACGAATATTCCCATGCTCATACTTCCGGGCGAACCAATTGGTAGTTGCCTGGTTGAGCTCCCTTTGGGGTTGAGATTCCTGAGAAAAATGAATAAACGAAGACAGATCGCTCAATTGAAAATAAGGAGCCGTCGCCTTGTTCCGTGAGTTTACAATGTTTGTAATAGCAGGATAAGCAATAACAGATTCCTCAAAGGCATCTACTTCTTCTAAATCAATTATTTCCTGAATACGGTATTGGGCAGAAATTAATTCCCTCAGGTTTTTTCCATATTGATTTTTCAACCATCTATTGGAACAAATAAATGAAAGACAACCATTCGGTTTTAAAAGACTTAGTCCTTTTTCGTAAAAGGGTATGTAGAGATCACTCCTATGGGTAAATGTTCGGTATTTTGTTTTGTAAATCTCTTTTTGATCATCTGGAATATTTTCATGCCTTACGTAAGGAGGATTACCGATGATTAGGTCGCATGATTGGGGTTCCATTAATAAAAAATCGCCCTGCTTGAAAAGCGAATCTATTGGAATGCCTCCTAACTCCCTGATAAGAGAGGACACACGGGTTTTAAGTATCTCCATACTGGCCTTATCAATATCATAAAACTCAAGGTTCTCCAGCGCATGCTGAAAATCAAATCCAAAGTCGATAGCTGATTTGTAAAGTCTTTTGATTATAGCGAGCGTGAAAACACCCTCTCCAGCTGAAGGCTCTATGACTCGTAGTTTACGCAAATCTTTTTCTGGTACGTAATCAACCAAATCAAGCATTTTTTCAACCACAGAAGCCTTCGTCAGGACCACTCCATGATGTTTGCCATTTGATCTTTCCCCGTACATTTTCATACATCAAAATGGTTTGATTTGCCCTGCAAATGGCCCATAAACGCTAGCAGAAATGAATGAATTGAAATCGTTTCATCGAGTGATCCAAATTGACCGCTTGAATCAGACCAAATTAATGAAGCTGCAGAATAGTGTTTTTCAAGCATCAGTTTCTGACAAAGCAAGACATACCGATCCAGGTAACTTGTCAAAATGAATTCTGACCTGGCAGAATAATGAGGCTCATTTATTTTATACTTTGAACCGCATAGAAAGTCCTGTTTGCACAACCATATAAGGGCATATAGAACATATAAGTATGACCGCATTTTCGCCTTATATGCCCTTAAATGGCCTATATGGTTTCAAAACAGGTATTGCATGAGCAGAAACTTAAACAGACAATCTACCAGGTCCTAAGTATAATTGTTTTCCTCCTGTCACAGCTCCTCTATTCCCTTGGTCAACTTTCTTGCCTCCGTGAAACTGTGCATTTCGTGTATCCCAGAAGTGCTTAATAGCTCTTACTATCAAAGGATCATATTGGTCTATAGATAGGTTTTCCATGTAACTTTAAAGATAAACAAAATTTGGATTCCCCCGCTACACTACCCGCAACCGCACCTTCTTCCGCTTCAGGCGGGAATTATCCAGCTCCCGGATCACCCGCTCCACTTCCCCCGCCGCTAGCGCGACGAAAGCGCAATCCTGCTTCAGCTCGATGCCACCGACCTGATCTGAGGAAAGCCCTCCCTGCTTAAAAAGCAGGCCCGCAATATCTCCCTTGGAGATCTTATCTTTTCGGCCACCCGAGACGAAAATCGTCTTCCAGCCCGTCGGCTCCGGCAGCGGCGCTGCCTGCAATTTCTCCACCTGTGGAGCATCTATGAAGAAGGGCAATTCTTCTCCGCTCCAATGCAGGATATAGGCGGTGCCATCGCTATGCATGCGGGCCGTACGGCCGTTGCGGTGGGTGAATTCATGCTCATGGACCGGCAGGTGATAATGGATAATGAAAGCGAGCTCGGGGATGTCGAGGCCGCGGGAGGCCAGGTCTGTGGCGAGGATGAGCTGGTGGGTGCCGTTGCGAAATTTGATCAGGACGCGCTCGCGGTCCTGCTGCTCCAGGCCGCCGTAGTAGCAGCCGTGGGCGATGCCCTTTTCGCTGAGGTAGTCGCTGATGCGCTGTATGCTTTCTTTGAAGTTGATGAAGACGATGCCCGGCTTATTGCCGATGTGGCAGAGGGCCTGTACAAGCGTATCGAGCTTGTCTTTGTCAGGCGAAAGGATCCGCCGGAGCTGGAGTTTGGGCGGCCCATCGGCCGCGAAGTTGAGCTTTTTGGGCTCTTTCAGCCCGACGAAGTCGGGGATCTCTACCTCATGCGTAGCAGAGGTCAATATCTTCCTGCGCAGATTGCGCAGGGAGACGAGGATCTCCCGCATCTCGGTCTCGAAACCTATTTCGAGGGATTTGTCAAACTCGTCCAGCACCAGGGTGCTGATGTGCCCGGTAGAGAAGGTTTCTCTTCTCAGGTGGTCGGCCACCCGGCCGGGCGTCCCGATCAGGATGGCTGGCGCATGCGCCAGTTCGATTTTGTCTTTGGCGATCGGCCTGCCGCCGTAGACGGCATTCGCCTTATAGCCGGTCCCCATCTCGCGGATGACCTGCTCGATCTGTATCGCGAGTTCGCGCGAAGGCACCAGGATCATCACCTGCACATCCGTGCAGTTTTCATCCAATGCAGCCACGATGGGCAGCAAAAAGGCAAGGGTCTTGCCGGTGCCGGTAGGGGAAAGCAGCACCACTTCATCGGAGCTGTCGATCGCTTTTTGGGCTGCTTCCTGCATCGGATTGAGTTGCTCAATCTGAAGTTTCTGAAGGATTTGCCGAAGGGTTTTTGTGGGAGTAGACATGTTTTTTACCTGTTTCGGCAAATTGATTTATGCAGTAAACTTAAGGACGCTTTCAACTTTCGCCGCTTCCCGAATTCTTGTTTCATTATCTTTTTTAATGACATATTCTTGCTTTTTCACAACCAATTTCCACCATAATACTGCTGGAATAAGATTGCCGGCATGCTTTTCAAGCCTGTAAATAAACTCAATATTAGGGTCTTCTCTATCATTGAAAATCCTACTAAGTCGGGTATAGTGTATTGCCAGATCTTCAGAGAGTGACTTCTTGGTCCTATTCAAAATTCGAATATACTCAGACAAATAAACCCCAAAACTTTTCTCAGGAGTGAAAGCTTCTTTATCGATATAGTTTTCCATTTGAAATCGGAGCCTCATTAAATCGGAGAAGATCTGCTGATCTTTTGTCCTTTCTCTTAAAAGCTTAAATCTAAAAGCTTTTATTTCTTCATTTGAGCTTTTCCTCTCAGCCACCGTCATATCTTGAGGAATCATCATGGATTCAGCTATTTCTTCATCTGAGTACTGCTTCCGGAGTTCTGTATATATTTTTTCGTACTTATCCATCTTTCAGGTATTTTGAAATTAATAGTTTTGAGGTTTCCCCAAATACTGCCATTTGATTTCCGATTTGAATGAACCCATATTGTATCTGATAGTAACTGATTAACTGGGTTTTAGGAACTAAGAAAACAAAGCCGTCATAACCATTTAAGAAAGCTTTCTTACACGTAAATGAGATGAGACAACCTGGTATGTTTTTGATTTTTTTCCCTTTCCCCTTATTTTTTTCGGAAGATTCTATTAGGTTAATGTGAATCCTAAACTCTTCGGGAATATCAATTAGAGAAATAAGTCCTAAGATTTCTTCCTGATCAAGTAAATGAATCTTGTAAACTTCATGATTCTTTTCTTGGTACCAATCAAAAATAAACCGGGAATCCTGCTTAAGCTTTCTCAATTCAATCAAGCTAACTCTTTCAATAATTCCCTTTATTTTCTCTTCAGTTTCAGCATTTATTAAATCCATTCAAGTACAATCATCTATCTAAATCATACAATAATATTTATGAATATAGTAAATATTATCAACGAATAGAAGCAATAAATTTGGGGATTTATCTTAAGCAATAAGGACATTTAATTTCCCCAAAAAACAAAAGACCCGGCCAAGGCCAGGTCCAATAATTTATAAAAAAGCTGTTTACATGCTTATTTCGTCATGTCGATCGGCATATTGGTTCTGTTTTCAGAAACGATTTTGCCGTCGAGCAGGCGCACGATGCGGTGACCGTACTCAGCGTTGGCTGAGGAGTGCGTCACCATGATGACGGTGGTGCCTTCCTCATTGAGTTTGGTCAACATTTTCATCACATCATTGCCGTTGGCGGAGTCCAGGTTACCTGTAGGCTCATCCGCCAGGATGATTTTGGGGGTGTTGACGATGGCGCGGCTCACAGCGACACGCTGCTGCTGACCACCGGAAAGCTGCTGTGGGAAGTGGTTGCGGCGGTGCATCATGCTCATGCTTTCGAGCACTTCTTCGACGCGCTTCTTGCGATCAGAGGCTTTCATTTTTGTATAAATGAGGGGCAGCTCGACATTTTCGAATACTGTCAGCTCATCGATCAGGTTAAAGCTTTGGAAAACAAAGCCGATGTTCATCTTGCGCAGGTTGGCGCGCTGGCGCTCATTGTACTTCGACACCTCGTGATCGAGGAAGTGGTACTCCCCACCAGATGGATTGTCAATCAATCCGAGGATGTTGAGCAGGGTAGACTTTCCACAACCCGAAGGACCCATGATGGAAAGAAACTCCCCTTCTTTGACCTCCAAAGAGATTTCATTGAGTGCTGTAGTTTCGATCTCCTCCGTGCGGTAGTACTTGGTTAAATTGACTATTCGTATCATATCGTGGGGGGTAAGTTGGTTTGTTATAGTAAATAATGTAGGATAAGCTTTAGCTAAAGATAATTTGCAGAGGCAAAAGGTTGCATCTATTCAGTAAGAACCAATTGATCTACTTCATTAAAAGTCTGGTAATTGGAAGTGACCACCTTCTCGCCTTTTTCAAGACCTTCAAGCACTTCATAGAAGCGGTCGCTCTGGCGTCCGATGCGGATATCGCGTTTGTAGGCGATGTCGCCATCCACGACATAAACCCAATTGCCACCCGTAGACTGGTAGAAGCCGCCTCTGGCGAGCAATATGGCTTGTGTCTCCTCGCTTAAAGCGAGGCGAATTTGCAGCGTTTGTCCACGCTTGATACCGTCAGCCACCGAGCCTTCAAACTCCATATCTACTTCGAAAGTACCGTTATTGATTTCGGGATAAACCTTCCGGATCACCAGCGAATAGCGATCACCGGCATAGGGGAAATCCCCTTTCAGGCCCGCGCTGATGCGCGAGTTGTAGTGCTCATCTATGCGCGCGCGCACTTTGAAGCCGTCCGGCTCATCGACCTGCCCCAGGCGCTGTCCCTGCGAAATCGTCTGACCGATTTCTACACGGATATTGCCCAGCTGCCCGCTGACGGGCGCTTTGATCGTCAGGTTGGCGAGGCTTTGCTGAATGGCGTCGAGGTTGCGGTCAACAAGCCGCAGAGACTTTTCCACCTGGAAAAGCTGCTGCTCCCGCAGCACTGAGTCCTTATCTATGCGACGGCGCATGATGCTGCGGCGCTTGGCAACCTGCTCATAGCTGATTTCCAGCGTTTGAAACTCCTGCTCCGATATCACCTGATCCTTAAACAGCTGCTTGCTGCGCGTGTATTGCTGTTTGAGGTCTTTCATTTGATAATCAAGCTGTGCCAGCTGATCTTCCAGGGCAAGGCCGCTGGTCTCCAGGTTGATTTTCGTATTGCGAAGCTGATCTGCCTGCTCCAATAGATTGGTCTGCAGGTTCATATAATTGAGCTCCAACCCAGGGTTGGTCAATTTCATGATCAAATCCCCTTTCTTCACATTTTCACCCCCTTCCAGATATATCTCTTTTACCTGCCCGCCTTCAATAGCTGTAACAAAAACAGTATTCAGGGGTAATACTTCGCCGTTTATAGCGATAAATTCCTGAAAGGCGCCATAGTCTACGGTAGAGACGGTCAGTCTCTCCTTTGGCACTTTGAGGCGGGAAGTTCCCGATTGCCGGTAAACCATCGTTGCTAAAAATATCAACAATGCGGGGACCCCGACGTAAACGAGGATTTTTTGTAACGACCACTTTTTCTTTGAAATTTGTCGATCCATTGCCATGAAAGGTAGCTTTTTCGGATTAATTCTTCTATCTTTCCTCTAAGGTCAATAAATGTGCCACCGGGCCTAATGCATTGATAGATAGATATTTACATTCCGTTTTCTCTATTTGAAAGCAAGCGATTGTTCCACTGTGGTACATTGCTGCGTTTCAAAATGAAACATAAACAAAAATGACCTCCAAACAAGGAAAAATACTGATCGTTGACGATGATGACGACATCCTGTTGACAGCACGGATTGTACTCAAGAAGCAATATGCCAGGGTGCAGACCGCCAATGATCCGCACCGCATTGCGGATTTGCTGGAGAGAGACAGCTACGATGTCGTCTTGCTGGACATGAACTTTACGACAGGCTTTACCAGTGGAAAGGAGGGGCTTCGTTGGTTGAAAAAAATCCATAAGATCTCCCCCACTACGCGGGTGGTGCTGATGACCGCCTACGGCGAGATCGACCTGGCCGTCAAGGCCATGAAAGAAGGGGCCACCGACTTCGTCGTGAAACCCTGGGACAATGAGCGCCTGCTTTCAGCTGTCAAAAACGCTTTTGAAGCGACGCACGGCGCCGCGAGCATCTCCGCCGAGCCGGGTTCCCCGGCCTTCTCTACGGCCAAAGCCATCGGCTTTTCGGGCATCATCGGCGAGTCCGCCATCATGCAAAAAGTCTATTCCTCCATCGACAAAGTCGCAGGCACAGACGCCAATGTGCTGATTTTGGGAGAAAATGGCACCGGCAAGGAGCTCGTGGCGCGGGCCTTGCACAGCCGCTCTCCCCGGGCCAAACAGGCCTTTGTGCATGTAGACCTGGGGGCGGTGCCGGAGAGCTTGTTTGAAGCGGAGCTTTTTGGGCATGTGAAAGGCGCTTTCACCGATGCGCGCGAAGCGCGGGAAGGCCGCTTTGAAGCGGCAAATCAGGGAACTTTGTTCCTCGATGAAATCGGAAATCTCTCTTTGCCTATGCAGGCAAAGCTATTGACCGCGCTGCAGGCGCGGCGTATCACGCGCGTCGGCTCCAACCAGCCGATAGATATTGACATTCGCCTGATCTGCGCTACCAATATGCCGCTCTATGAGATGGTGAAGGAAAATAAATTTCGCCAGGACCTCATCTACCGCATCAATACAGTGGAATTGCAATTGCCTGCTTTGCGGGATCGGAAAGGCGATATTCCCCTTTTGTCCCAACATTTCCTCAAAATCTACAGCGAAAAATACCAGCGCCAGGGCATCAAGCTATTGGAAGAAGCCATCACCAAACTGCAGCAATACCAATGGCCAGGCAATATCCGGGAGCTGCAACATACGTTGGAGCGCGCCGTGATCATGGCAGAGCGGGGCGAAATCAAGGCTTCTGACCTTTCTATTTCCCTGGAGCAGGAATCCGAAAATGTAGCTTCTCAGGCCCTCAACCAGGATTTTAATCTGGAAGAAGTCGAAAAAGTGGCCATTCAGCATGCCATCAAAAAGCATAATGGCAACCTCAGTAAGGCCGCCAGGGAATTGGGGCTGGGAAGGACGACTTTGTATAGAAAAATGAATAAATACAGCTTGTGAGAAATTTTCGTCTCAATGTGCTGATCCGCGTGATCCTGCTTTGCGCCACCATCTTTGTATTGATCTATGCCTTACAGCAGGAAGACTGGTTTATGACCACGATCTTTGCCGGAGTGGGGGTCTTGCTGGTAAGTGCGGAGCTGATTCGATATGTGGAAAAGACCAACCGGGATTTACACAGCTTTTTGCTTTCTGTCAAATACAATGATTTTACCAACAGCTTTGTCTCTACACGCCAGGGCAAATCTTTTGCTGACCTGAAAGAGGCTTTTCAGCTCGTCACGACAGAGTTTCAGAACCTGCGGGCAGAGAAGGAGTCTCAGTATCGTTATTTGCAAAATGTGATCGAGCATGTGCGCGTCGCGCTGATCTGCTTCAATCCCGAAGGAGAAGTCCTTCTCCTCAACCGGGCAGCCAAAAACCTGCTCAACAAACCCTACCTGAACAACATTCAGGCGCTGGAAAAAACCCATCCCAAATTGCATGAAATCATCCAAAGCCTGAAGCTGCGCGAAAGACGTCTGGTAAAGGTCCTTTTGCAGGATGAACTCGTACAACTCGCGGTGCAAAGCACCGAATTCAAGCTACAGGATCAGGAATACAAGCTCGTTTCTTTGCAGAATATCCGCAGCGAACTGGAGGCCCAGGAGATAGACACCTGGCAAAAACTCATCCGCGTGCTCACGCATGAGATCATGAATTCTGTCACGCCCATCATATCGCTCAGCGAGTCTATAGATGGCCTGCTGGAAGATGGAACGGATGAGGCCGGAAAACTCACCCAGCTCGAAGAGGAGGATGCCGACGACATCCGCGATGGCATCAAGACCATCATGGGGCGTACCCGTGGCATGCTCCATTTTGTGGATGCCTACCGCAACCTTGCGCGTATCCCCAAGCCGCAATTTCAAAAGCTGCCGCTTTCCCTTCTTGCGCATAGCGCGCAGACGCTGCTCCAGCCCGAGATGGACAAGCGGGACATCCTTTTCGAACTGCACATCCAGGAGCCTTCTCCTGAGATACAGGGCGACCCGGACTTGCTCTCGCAAGTCCTCATCAACCTGCTCAAAAATGCCATGGAGGCATTGGACGGGCAGGATTCCCCCAAAATCACCCTGCAGGTCCTGCAGCCCGCAGATGGCAAAGCCATGATCAAGGTCGAAGACAATGGACCCGGAATTTCGGATGAATTCCTTCAGCAGATTTTTATCCCTTTTTTCACCACGAAAAAAAGAGGATCGGGCATCGGTTTGAGCCTTTCGCGTCAGATCATGCGGATGCATCGGGGCAATATTTCGGTGCAGACCCGCGAGGGTCGGGGGACGGTTTTTACGCTGGGGTTTTGATTTCTTTCCCGCTCTCACTCTTTCTTCGAAGTTGTCTCAAGTTAAATTCATATAGCGTCTTTTGTTCTGTCATCCCTTCGGCAGGCTCAGGGCAGGCTCCTTCGGGATTTCAGAAAACAGGTTTTTTCCAAAACCTACGAATTTTCAATCCCGAAGGGATGGTAAGATTATAACTATAATCCATCAACATTCGCAAAACCCCGAAGGGGTGGCATAATTATAAGGAGTGGCATAATTACAAAATGTCTCCTATCCCCCAAAAACCTCCCCCAATTGGATGAGTTTTTTTTAAATCCATCGGCTTAATTTTAAGCGCTCAGATGGATTACCCCCAATCGAATATCAAAAATTGTTTAAGAAGAAGTACCAAGCCTTATTTTTTTCCCGCTTCCTTCTCCATCAAAACCCAAACATTCGGGTCCAATACCAGCTTTTCCACCTTGCCGTCAACGGCAAACTCAAAACGGGCCTCCCGTTCCTTCATCACGATTCGCTCGATCCGGGGCCCAGCCTCGCCTTCAACATAAATCCCCACTTCCAGTGGCATGTCAAAAAGCAGTTCCTGCTTTTGGGAGAGCGAAAGTTTCACTTTCTGTTTCTTGGCCTTCCAGCTGATTTCATAGACGGGATGTCCCGCCTGGTAGACCCATTGGTCAAAAAACCAGCCCAAATCCTGGCCCGAAACGCGCTCCATAACGCGCTGAAGGTCGCTTGTCAGTGCATTTCCCAACTGAAATTCTTCATAATATGCAGCAATGCCTTTCCAGAAAGCGGCATCTCCCATCACATAGCGCAGCATGTGCAGCACCCAGCTCCCTTTCTGGTAGGAGTTGGGATTGAGCAGCAGGTTGAGGTCTGTGATGGTCGTGTCAACGATGGGTTGGGGCGAAAGCCTGTGAAAAGTCAGGACGCGGGCGCGATCCTGGAGCAGGTCTTTGACCATGGCTTCGCGGCCATAGGTATGCTCTACATAGAGATGTGTAAAATAGGTTGCAAAACCTTCGCTCAGCCAGATGTGGGCCCACTCCTTCTCGGAGGCAGAATTGCCAAACCACTGATGCGCAACCTCATGCGCAATGAGTTTTTCGCTTTCGCGATCGCCCGTCACGGAGGTCTCCGAATAGAAGATGCAACTGGCATTTTCCATGCCGCCATAGCGGGTTTTGGACTGCACATTCGCCAGTTTGGTGTAGGGATAGGGGCCGATGTGGCTCCCCATAAATTCGAGCACAGGCACCGCCACGGCATAGTCATAAAAACCTTTTTCCCGATCCTGCGGATATACCCAGCTCGTGACGGGGATGCCTTCATACAGGCCTGAAACTTCCATGGCAAAGCGGGCTGCGCCTATCACCATGACCTTGGTCGGCAGGATGACAGTACTTTTCCAATGCGTGCGTTTCGTGCCATCCATGAGGGAGGATTCTTCCAGCTTCTCGCCATTGGCGATGATGGCATACTGCTCGGGCGCCGTGACGACAAACTCGACGCTGGCTTTATCCGCAGGATGATCCACACATGGCAACCAGTTGTGGGCCCGGTTGGGCCAGTTGTCGCCAAAGAAGGTGCGGTCGCCATATTTGTTTTTGGCGATGATGAGGCCGTCGGCCGGGATGCCGCCGTAGGCGATGGCGAGTTGGAGTTGGTCGGGGATTTCGGAGAAATCAGCGAGGGAGATAATCAGGCTTTCGCCTGTTTGCTGAAAGCTCATTGCTTTTTCGCCCGCCTTTACAGAAGAGACGGTCATGCCTTTTCCGCCTTTTTGGGCCACCAGATCGAGCGTGATGCTCTTTTTGCTTTTGTCTGTGACCAGCAGCTCTATCAGGGCATTGCCCTGGATATTGTCTGTGGAGTCGTTCAACTCCAGCTGGAATTTGTAGTGCTGGATGTTGATGTTGGGCTGTTGGGCGAAAGAGATGTGTATCGCCAGAAAAACCAGGATATAAAATGTGGAAATTTGTTTTTTCATCAGGTTATTGAAATTGGGATAAAGACAGCCCCTTTAATGAAAGGGGGCTGTTAATAACGAAACTAATGGAATAGCGATAAAATAAATCATCAGTTTGTTTCAAGTAGTTTGTCATTTCGACGAGGCTTTGCGAGGAGAAATCTCCTGAACTCATTCATTAAAAGCCTGATTATCAATAACTCAGGAGATTTCTCCTCGAAGACTCCCTTCGACAAGCTCAGGGCAGGCTCCTTCGACAAGCTCAGGGCAGGCTCCTTCGACAAGCTCAGGGCAGGCTGTCGAAATGACACCTCCTTGCGAAAAATGAAACTGATAGTTTATTTCGTCACCGTTCCTTATATGGGAGATTTTGAGGTTGCCAAGTCATCGTTTCTTTTATTTTTCTCATGTAAAGAAAATCGCATTTTCTTTACATGAAACACCCTACATGTAAAGCAGCTTTACACGTTATTTTCGCCTTGACCTGCTAAGGTTTAATTCTTGTATCTTGATCAACTATGGTTTGCGAAGCAAGCGCCATATCCCGATATTTACCCTCTAATGCAGTTTGCAGTAGGGAGTAAGCAGTTGGCAGCTTGGTCGCCATTCCTGCATACTGCCAACCTTGCATACTGTTAACTAAATTTTTGCCGCATGCGTCTTTATTCAACTCTTCTTCTTTTTGCTTTATTTTCTCTTTTCTCGACCAGCCTTTTTGCCCAAAATGGTGAGATCAGCGGAAAAGTCACCCATGAAACTACAGGCGAAGCCCTGGTTGGGGCTACGGTTTTTATCATTGGTACCTATAAAGGAGGGCTGACGGATGGAAATGGCAATTATAGCATAAAAGGGATCAAGGCCGGAGACTACTCTGTTCGCTTTACCTATGTGGGATTTAATGAAAAAATCTACAATGGCATCAGCATAACCGAAGGCGGTAGCCGAACGCTGAATGTGAAGATGGAAGAAGTGGGTACGACCCTGGGCGAGGTGGAGATTATCGGAAAGAAAAACCTGATTGACCTGGAATCAGGGCAGTCGGAGACGGATGTCTCCGCCAAAGACATCGCCCAGATGAGCGTCACCAATGTGCAGGATGTCGTGGCGATGCAGGTGGGCGTAAGCCAAAATCCCGATGGCATACAGATACGCGGCGGCCGCGTCTATGAGACAGAATATCTGGTGGATGGCATCAATGCCCAGGACCCGCTGGCCGGTACCGGCTTTGGGGTGGATGTGAATGCTTCTGCGGTGCAGAATGTCAAGGTCGTCACAGGCGGATCTTCCGCCGAATACGGCGGAGGCACCTCCGGCGTGATCGCTACCAACATCCGCGAAGGCGCGGATAAGTTTGAGTTTAGCGGCAGCTACCGCCGCGACAACCTCGGATTCAATACGAATCAGGGCCCCAGCTGGAATACAGACGAAGGAAATATTTCCTTTGGGGGGCCGGTTCCATTTACAAATGACAAACTGACATTTTTTGTCAATGGAAGCATGATGCTTTCGGATAATTATTTTGGCCCGACGGCCGATCAGCTTCACAGCTCGATCTTTCCTGCCAACGACTCCATCTGGGCACCACGGCAGGACAATAGCTGGGGAAATACCGTCAAGCTGGCGCTGAAAATCAAGCCAGGCATGCGCCTGACCCTCACCAATCAGCACAGCCTCAACATCAACCAGAGCACCCGCTCGCTTCAGATCATTGGCAATGACCAGGTGGTTCAACCGGGATTCCAGTTTCCTTTTAGCCTCGATCTCGACAATGCGAGCACCTATACCCACCACTCCAACCTGAGTGTGCTGAACCTCAAAGGCATTTTCGGTGAGCGCTGGAGCTACAGCCTTACCGGCGGTCGCCTGTTTACCAACCTGCGCGCCGATGCCAACGGCAGGCCTTTCCGCACCGAGACCGTGGATCAAATTTTTGATCCGGCCTCTATCGTCACAGGCGAAGTGGATATTTTTAACCCCAATGACAACTTTGTCTATGTATTTCCGGGTCCGGGCCTCTACAACAATGGCGGCATTTCTACCCTTTGGCACGATCACTATGCGGAAGAATACACCCTGAAGAGCAAATTTACCTTTAAGTCCAAAAGCAAAATCCACTACCTCGGGATGGGCTTTGAGCACAAAGAGCAAACCTATCAGTGGATAGATGTGACCCGTCCCTGGGTGGGCGCGCCCATCCAGATCAATGATTCATTGACGACGCCTTCTACCAGCATCGGCCGCAGCAGCGATGTGTGGAAAGCCAGTCCTGCGACCGGAGGCCTCTTTTTTGAGGATGAAATTCGCTATAAAGGCATTATCGCTACGCTGGGCCTGCGCCTCAACTACTGGGCACCCGGCAAATTTGTGGATGAGGCCGTAGCCAATCCCGCAGCACCGGTGCTGGATGCCATCCGGGAAGAGTATATGGAGCAAAGCTTTGCGCTGGCGGGTCGCCGCTGGAAAGCGCGGCTCCTGCCGCGCATCAATGTCTCCTTCCCAGTGACGGACAACAATGTCCTCTACTTCAACTATGGCCACTCGATGCGTCTGCCGCATCCGCGCTTTGTCTATGCAGGCCTCGACCCTGTCTTTCAGGATCGCTCCTTCCTTTCCAATTTGGGTAACCCCAATTTGAATCCGGAAGTGACGGTGGCCTATGAAGTAGGCTTAAAATCGCAGATTACAAAGGACCTGGCGCTGACAGCGACAGCTTTTTACAATGACAAATTTGAATATATCGTCAGCCGCCGCATCGAGGTGAAAGACCAAACCGGACGATTTGTAGAAAAAACTTTCTACATCAACCAGGACTACGCCCGCATACGCGGGCTGGAGCTGGGGCTTACGCGCCGCCTCGGCAACAGCTTCGTCGGCAACGTGAGCGGTGCCTATCAGATTGCCACGGGCAAGTCAAATAGTGCCGCTGAATCTGCTTTGCAGATTCGCCAGCAAGGCTTTGTCAATACCACCAAAGAACAGTTCCTGGCCTGGGACAGGCCTTTTGACCTGAAAATGCTGCTGGTCTTTACGCCAGATTCAACGGTTTATTTAGGGAAAATACCGCTTGAAGGTTTTCGCGTTACGCTTTCTTCCTCCTTTAAATCCGGCCTTCGCTATACGCCTTTTGCCTTTTCTCAAAACAATGAACTCTCCGGCCGCCCCGAATACGAGCAGATCGACGATCAGCCTTTTGCCAAAGTGGGCGCGCCCTGGTTTTGGACCAATCTGCGGATCAGCAGGGACTTCTTCTTTGGGGTAAGAAGAGATATGTTTCTCAGCCTGAGTTTTGAGGTCGAAAACCTCACCAACTACCGGTCCTCCACCATCATCAATGGTGTGACAGGCCGGGCTTATGAGCCCGGAGACGATGTGCCCATCAGCTGGCGCGATCCGCGCTATCCCGATCCGCAGGACAACGGCATACCAGCAAACAATCCTGCACGTTATTTACAACCCAGACAGATTTGGTTTGGAATTCAGTTAAATTTGTAGGGGAGGGATAGTTTTTAGTTTTTTGAATGTCATAACTCGATTATCTCTATTCTCTGTTCTCTATTCTCTATTCTCTATTCTCTATTCTCTGTTCTCTATTCTCTATTCTCTATTCTCCGTTCTAACAAAAAAAACTATGAAATCAAGTAAAATTATACTTCTGCTGCTTCTGCTGGGCCTTTTTTCCCAGCAGGCAATAGCACAGGATGCCGGCATGGAATTTTTCCATGGTACATGGCAGGAAACCCTGGACGCTGCTCAAAAAGAGCGCAAACTCATCTTTGTAGATGCCTATACCGAGTGGTGTGGCCCTTGCAAGATGATGTCCCGCAATACCTTCACCGACCCTGAAGTCGGTAAGGTGTACAACAAAAACTTTGTCAATTATAAATTTGACATGGAGAAGGGCGAAGGCCCGGAGTTTGCCCGCAAATATGGCATCACGGCTTATCCGACCTTGTTTTTCATCAATTTCAAAGGAGAAGTCGTGCATAAAGTGGTGGGTTACCGTGCGCCTGACAAGTTTTTGGGGGAAGCAGAGATTGCGCTTCGGCCGGAAAACCTGGCTGCTTATGACAACATGAAATACAAGGCCGGAGACCTGGAGGGCGAAAAACTTCTGGCTTATGCCATCAAAAAGAAAGCCGATGGCGGCGATTACCAGGAGGCGGCGCGGGAGTATTTTGACTCACGCAGCAAAAAGCAATTGCTGAGCAAGGAAGGCTGGGAAGCCATTGAGCAATTGACTTTTGATGTCAATTCACCTGAATTTCAGCTTTTGCTCAAAAAGCAAAAGAAGTATATCAAGCAGGTGGGCAATGGCCCGGTGGAGGCGAAGATCGCGGATGTATTCAAGAAAAACGCGCTGAAAGCGGCTCTTTCCGGCGATAATGCAGGCTACCGCAGTTTGGTTGAAATGGCTGACAAGTTGAAAGACAAAGGCAAAACCGCTTCGCGGATCAAAATCACCTATGCCGAAGCCCAAAAAAACTGGGACCTCTATGCGCGTTCAGTGGTTGAATTTTTCGATAAATTCAGCAGTACACAGTTGGATGAGCTGGTGCATATGTCCAACATATTTTTGGATCATGTGGACAATCCCGCGCAGTTGCAAACTGCGCTGAACCTGGCTCGCCAGGCTACCAGCCTGGACAATTCTTATGAAAATAATGACCTCTATGCCCGCCTGCTCTTCAAAGCAGGCAAGTACCGCGAGGCTTACCAAACCGCCAATAAGGCGGTCACCCTGGCTCAGGAGAGTTCAAAAGAATTTGAATTGACAGAAAAATTGCTGGAGGAAATCCGGAAGAATTTGAACTAAAAAGGATGAAGAAATAAAACTCTTCACGATCTTAACAAAGCGTTAAACCCCTTTTCCTTAATTGGAATACTAAATGGATTTGCGTTATTTTGGGCTTCTCAAAATGGAATAAATCATGACTGCAAAGCAAGCTGGAAATAAAAGAGTTGTAAAGACTCAAAACCGTGGAAACGTCAACCTTTCTAAAAAAGCAGAAGCAAAGCCTCGTGTAGGGAGTGTCGCCAATGTGTCAAGTTCCAACAAAAGCAAGGAGAGTTTGCCTTTTACCAAAAAGAACTACCTCTTGCTGCTGCTCGGGGTGGGCATCATCGCATTCGGTTTTATCCTGATGTCGCTGGAGCCTTTTATTGACGCCACGAAATTTTCCATAGCCCTATATATCGCGCCCTTCGTCGTTGTAGGTGGATTTGTGGAAGTTATTTTTGCCATCATGTACCGCGAAAAAGACGCTTCTTCGCAGAAAGTAGCAGAAATGGAATAATATCTGCTTCCCGCACTACATGGAAATTTTCAATGCAATTCTTAATGCAATCGTCCTGGGGATCATCCAGGGCCTAACCGAATTTCTTCCGGTTAGCAGCAGTGGTCATTTGGAGCTCGCCAAGGCCATCCTTGGAGATAGCAGCACAGCGGAGGCCAGCTTGCTGATGACAGTTGTCCTCCATGCCGCGACAGCCTTGAGCACGGTTGTGGTTTTTTGGAAAGACATCGTGGAGCTGTTGAAAGGCTTATTCCAGTTTAAATGGAATGAAGAAACGAAGTTTTCGCTCAAAATCATCCTTTCGATGATCCCGGCCGCCCTGGTAGGGATTTTGTTTGAAGAAGAAATCGAACAACTTTTCAGTAAAAATATATTGCTGGTAGGCGCTATGCTCCTGATAACGGGACTTTTGCTCTTTTTGGCAGATCGTGCCAAAAATACGGAGCGCAAAGTAGGCTTTGGCCACAGCATCATTATCGGCATCGCCCAGGCGATCGCCATCCTGCCGGGCATCTCGCGCTCAGGCGCGACGATCTCCACCTCTGTCCTGCTCGGCATAGACAGGGCCCGCGCTGCCCGCTTTTCCTTCCTGATGGTCGTACCACTCATCTTAGGCAAGATGGCCAAAGACATCGGCAGCGGAGAGATCAGCACTTCCAACGGAAACTTTCTCGCCTTAACTATCGGCTTTGCCGCAGCTTTCATCACAGGCATCTTTGCCTGTCGGTGGATGATCGCGCTTGTCAAACGCAGCCAGCTGAGCTGGTTTGCTTATTACTGCTTTGCAGTGGGTGCGCTAGCTTTGATTTGGGCGGCCTGGTAGAGGGGGGGTGGTTCGAGTTTTGGGTTTCGAGTTTTGGGTTTCGAGTTTTGGGTTTCGAGTTTTGGGTTTCGAGTTTTGGGTTTCGGGTTTTGGGTTTTGGGTTTCGAGTAAACTTACCCGAAACCCGACACTCAAAACCCGAAACAATCCTAGTGATTATGTCCGCCTGGACCATGGATATGGCCATGAGCGAGTTCTTCTTCAGTTGCGTTGCGCACGTCGAGCACCATCACTTCAAAGTGAAGGTCAACTCCTGCAAGCGGATGGTTGAAATCCATCACAACTTCTTCTTCGCCTATGCTAAGAATGGTTCCCGGGATGGGATTTCCATCCTGATCCTGCATGTGCAGGGTATTTCCTACAACCATTTGTTCTGCGGGAGCTTCTGCAAAAATATTGGCAGGCAGGGGTACGATAGCTTCTTCTTCACGCAAGCCATATCCGTCTGCAGCACTCAATACGGGCTTGATCATATCCCCAACAGTCATTCCTTCCAAAGCAGTTTCAAAAGCTGGCAACATCATTCCTACGCCATGCAAATAGGCCAAAGGGCGCTCCGTTGTGGCCTGATCCAGGATTTGTCCTCCTTCATTTTTGAGGGTATAGGAGATGGTTACAGCCTTCTTTTCTGTGATTTTCATAAATATGATTTCAAATTTTGGTTTAAAAAGAGTGCAAAGGTAGGGAAAATATTTTACTTACTTTTGCAGGACAAAGCGTTTTCCCATGTTAGACTTTCAATCCGGACAGATACTCCTCTTCAACAAACCCAAAGGATGGACCTCCTTTGATGTGGTAGGAAAGGTGCGCGGCATGCTCAAAAGTACCCTTCAGGTAAAAAAAATCAAGGTGGGCCATGCAGGCACCCTGGACCCTTTGGCAACGGGTTTGTTGCTGATTTGCACCGGCAAAGCCACCAAGCAGGCAGAAGCGCTTCAGGGATTGGGAAAGGGCTATGAAGTCATCTTCAAGCTGGGCGCTACCACGGCTTCCTTTGATATGGAGCACCCTGAGGAGAATCCCATAGATGCCTCGCATATCACAGCAGCGGCTGTAGAAACTGCCATAGACGCTTTTAGAGGCGAAATAAAGCAATACCCTCCGATTTTTTCCGCCGTCAAAATCAACGGCAAACGCGCATACAAATCAGCCCACAAAGGAAAAGATGTGGAAGTACGCCCCCGCTTTGTGCATGTGTACAAATATGAGTTGCTGGAATTCGAAGATCCAACCCGTGTGAAAGCTTTAATTCACTGTAGCAAAGGGACTTACATCCGATCTCTGGTACATGACCTGGGACAGCTATTGGGCGTAGGCGCTTATATAGTGGAGCTAAAGCGAACATTTATTGGCGACTATAAGTTGGAAGATGCCTTAGAAATCGAAGTTTTTGAAAAAAGCTTACAAGAAAGTCAGTAATTTGAGCTCAAAACGCCTAAGTAGTTTAGATGGAAGTATATCATTCCCTGGAATCTTATCAGGCAGGCTCTAAAGCGGTAGCTACGCTGGGGACCTTTGATGGGGTTCATATTGGTCACCGCAAGATCTTGTCTCGCCTGAAGGCTGCCGCACAGGCAATCGGCGGTGAGTCTGTCCTGATTACCTTTCACCCGCATCCCCGCCTGGTGCTTTTTCCCGAAAACAATTCTCTGAGGCTCTTACAGACCCTGGATGAAAAAATTCGGCTTTTGGACGAATATGGCATCGATAAGCTGCTCATCGTCCCTTTTACCCGCGAATTTTCCCGCACGCCTCCCAAAGTATTTATTCAGGAAATCCTGGTAGATGCCGTACAGGTGGACAGGATCATCATTGGATATGATCATCGTTTCGGCAAAAACCGCGAAGGCGGCATAGAGAAATTGCGTGAGTTTGCGGAGCAATTCCACTATGAGGTGGAGGAAATTCCTGCTCAGGCCATAGATGACGCCAACGTCAGCTCCACCAAAATCCGCAACGCATTGCAGGAGGGCGATATCATCACGGCTAACCGCTACCTCGGCTATGCCTATGGCTTTTCGGGTACGGTGGTGCATGGCGAAAAGCTGGGCCGCAAAATCGGCTATCCCACGGCAAATATCCAAATTGACGATCCGCTCAAACTCTGTCCGGCCATAGGCGTCTATTTTGTGCGCTTCTTTGTGCGTGGAAAAGCCTATTATGGCATGATGAATATCGGTACCAAACCGACCGTCGGTACCTTTGGGCTGGGCGCCGAAGTGTATGTTTTCGATTTTGATGACGACATATACGATGAGGTCGTCCGGGTAGAAATACTGGAATACCTGCGGGAAGAGAAGAAGTTTGATTCCCTGGAAGCCCTGGTCAAAGCCATAGATGGGGACCGTGATCGTTCGTTGAAATTGATCCGGGAGTATGGGGCGTTGGATTAGTGGGTAGTTTGCAGTGGGCAGTGGGCAGTGGGCAGTTTGCAGTGGGTAGTTTGCAGTGGGCAGTTTGCAGTAAAATTTTATGATGATGGAATTTGAAAATATACAGCTTGAAATCGGGGAGCTGCCTGCGGTAGAGTCTCTGGATTTTCATCCGCTGCCTCCCGCTTATCTTGAATTGAGCCAGGCGCAAAACCTGCTGAGCATGATCCTGCTGCTGGGGGCGGGGGTGCTGGGGGTGACCTTCTCGGGCAGTTGGAGCAATCCCTGGATCTGGGGCGGCGTACTGGCCGGATGGCCCGTATTGATGGTGTTGAGCGTCTTTGTGACGCGTGCGCGATTTCGGCAAAAGGCCTATGCCTTGCGCGAGCGGGACATCAATTACCGCCAGGGCTGGCTGGGTCGCCGCTTTACAACGGTACCTTTTAACCGCATTCAACATGCGGAGGTGAGCCAGGGCATCATTGAAAAAGCATGGGAGCTTGCCTCCCTCAAAGTATATACTGCCGGCGGTCGCTCCAGCGACCTGAGTGTGCCGGGCCTCAAGCCCGAAGAGGCGCATCGCATCAAAGACTTTTTGCTCAACAAAATCAAGCAGGATGGAAGCACCGAAGCTACAACAACTTGAGGAGCAATTTAGCCAGCCTACGCGCCAGTCTCCGCTGGCCATCATCTTCCTTTTGGTCAACTTTGTAAGAGGGCTCATTTCGCGCTTTTGGCCGCTTTTGATTGCCTTTCTCATTGGCAGCAACAGCCGGGAAAGCCGTTTTGATAGCTGGGTAGCGCAGGTCGGTATCGTCCTTTCGGCCTTCTCTGTGATCGTCTCCATTATCTCTTATTTTCGGCTGTATTACTATATGGAAGGCAAAGACCTGGTCCTGGAAAAAGGCTGGTTGCGCAAGCTCAAGCTGAGCATTCCCATAGACCGCATACAGTCCATCAATTTTGAGCAAAATGTGCTGCACCGCCTGCTGAATGTCGTCAAAGTCGACATAGAGACGGCTGGCTCCAAAGACAACGAGCTTTCGCTCATAGCTTTGAGCAAGAGCCGGGCGGAAGAGTTGCGGGAGTTTTTGCTGGAAGAGCGGGAGAAGATGGGGGGGGAGAGCAGAGAGGAGAGAGCAGAGAGCAGAGAGGAGAGAGGGGAGAGCAGAGAGGAGAGAGGGGAGAGCAGAGAGGAGAGAGCAGAGAGCAGAGAGGAGAGAGGGGAGATGCGAGATGGGGGAAAGTCTACGGAATTGCTTCGCTTGTCGGTGCGAGACTTGCTGCGGGCGGGGCTGAGCGAAAATCCTTTTCGGGGATTTGCCATAATACTTGCCGTTGGCGGTTTTATCCTGGGGCAATTGTCCAGTGTCATAGGCGATGATTGGCTGAATAGGCTGGTGAATTCTACCGGCCTGGAAATTGAACAAACGGCCATCAGCATATTTATCCTGTCGGTTACGGTGATTTTTCCGATCATGATGGTCGCCTCCTGGCTGCTGACCTTTGTGCTGACGGTGACGACCTATTACGATCTCCGTTTTTCGGAGACCCGCCGAGGCTATCGCCTCATACACGGCATATTTCAGCGCAAAGAGCGCTCCGCCCAACGCAAGAAGATCCAATACTTTTCGTGGAGCACGCAGCCCCTGCAGAAGATTTTCGGCATGTTTCGTGTGCGCCTGCACCTGGCAGGCGACGAAAGCAGCCGTCGCAGCACGATCCGCCTCGTGGGCGCCTATGGGCACCATATCCGTACGCTGCGCGAAAGCCTCTTTCCGGGTCATGACCCGGCGGACCTCAGCCTCCAAGGCATTCACTCCAAGGCGGGATACCGCCGCTTTCTCTTTCTGGGGATCATCCCTGCCGTAGGGATGGCCCTGCTAGCCTGGGGCTGGCTCAGCCTGGCGGCCCTGCTCTGGCTGCTGGTTCAGCAGCCTTTGGCGCGGCGCTACCAGCGCCTGTGGCGCTGGGGGATCGATGACGAAGTCATCTACACCCACCAACAGATCATCGCCCAATCCCAAAAAATGCTCTCTCTCTACAAAGTACAGACCGTCACCATCAACCAGGGATGGTACCAGCGCCGGCACGGCCTGGCAACGCTGATGCTGCACACCGCCTCCGGCCGTTCCTTCAACATCCCCTACCTGGAGCTGGAAATGGCGCAGCGCCTGCGCGATTATGTGGTGTATCGCGTCGAAAGCGACGCGCGGGAGTGGATGTAGAGAGGCGAGAAGCGGGAGGCGAGACTGTAGACTGTAGACTGGAGACTGTAGACTGTAGACTGCCAACCGGCCCCCCGGCCGTCCTTTTGAATAAAAAAGAGAATTATCTTTTCAAATTACCCAAAACTCCCTACCTTTGCCACGCCTTAAAAATATGGCGCGGTAGCTCAGACGGTTAGAGCGCAGGATTCATAACCCTGAGGTCGCGGGTTCAACTCCCGCTTGCGCCACAGACTGATGATATGAAAAGTCGATTCCTTTGGGATCGGCTTTTTTGTTTTTTGAGGGTACATGCAATTTGCTATTCAGTGAATTTTGACTTCTCATTTTCCCTAAGTCATCCTATTTTTTGAAAACAGACCCCAAAATAACTATGCAATTTTAACATTTCATGTTAGATTTACATAGATGATACAAAGAACAATAGAAGAAAAGGTAAAAAAACGCCTGGCAAATATGCCTGCTGTGGCGCTTATGGGGCCGAGGCAGGTCGGTAAAACGACTTTGGCATTTGAGATTTCTCAAAATATGTCTTCAGTTTACCTTGATCTGGAAAATCGCCTGGACTTACAGAAGATCAGTGACATTGAAGCCTTTCATGCTGCAAATCGAGGAAAACTTATCATTCTTGATGAAGTTCACAGAGCGCCAGAAATTTTTGCTCCTATCCGTGGAATCATTGATAAGGAAAGAAGGGCTGGGAACAGAACAGGCCAATTCCTTTTCCTTGGATCAGCTTCTATTGACCTATTGAAGCAATCAAGTGAAACCCTTGCAGGACGCATTTCATATATCGAACTCCATGGAGTTAATGTACTTGAATATTTACAGGATGCAGGAGATATTCAAAAACTCAATGCCTTATGGCTTAGAGGTGGGTTCCCAGATAGTTTGTTGAGTATGGACGATACGATTAGCCTGGAGTGGCGGTACGATTTCATCAAAACATATCTGGAAAGAGATATACCCCAGTTCGGCCCACGAATTCCATCAACAACGCTCGAAAGATTCTGGATGATGTTGGCCCATAGTCAGGGTACAAGCATTAATGCCTCAAAAATTGCTGCGAATATAGAAGTCTCAAATACCACAATTGCCAGATACATAGACTTACTTACTGATCTATTATTGATCCGTAAAATTCAGTCTTATTCGACTAATATCAAGAAACGATTAGTAAAATCCCCTCGCATATATGTGAGAGATAGTGGCATTACCCATGCTCTTCTCAATATTTCAACCTATAATGACTTGTTAGGCCATCCCATCGTAGGTAAAAGTTGGGAAGGCTTTGTTGTCGAAAACATAGCATCAAACTTGCCCTCAGGAGTCAATCTTTATTATTACCGCACAGCTGGAGGGGCAGAAATTGATTTGGTCATTGAGTTCTCATCAAAAGAGCGGTGGGCAGTAGAAATTAAGCGAGGGACTTCCTTAAATTTAAGCAGGGGCTTTTTTGAGGCTTGTGAAGACATTAAGCCAACTCGAAAATTTGTTGTCTATGCTGGAGGAGATGATTTTCCTATGAAGGATGATGTGATGGCTATTTCGCTTTATGGTTTGATGGAGTTGCTTACTTAGCCAACAGTAGTTTTTCTCTTTCCACCTTTTGCGAAGTCTATTCTTTTGCTGTTGCATAGACTTGAGGAAAAACAGACATCCAATTTCCCATCCAATTTGAGGGTGGCTTTGCAATAATCAAATTATCCGACGAAAGCTGGAGGGCATAGGTAAAGTTGGTAAGCTGCTCTGATAAGGGGGCGTTTTGTGTACCTGTCAATTCAAAAACAATATGCTCCTCGCAAACTGTCTTGATAAGAAAGGTTTTCCCTATCTATTTTGCTTATTAGTCACCAAAACATATTAAAAATACACCATTTTGGCGAGCAATAACGTCCTCTACAAACCCAAAATTTCAGATATCAATTGTTGAAAATCCTTTTTCTTTTTACTTTAAGGCATGACCTTAGAAATCCTCATCAAATACCTCCACTTCCTCAGCATTTTCGCTATAGTGGGCGCCCTGGTCAGCGAACATCTCCTGATTCGCTCCACCATGACACGGCGGGAAATCCGCCGGATTTCCATCATAGATGCCATCTATGGCATGGGTGGTATCTGTGTCTGGGCCGCAGGCCTGACGCTTTGGTTTGCCGTAGGCAAGCCGGCGGCTTACTACTCCAACAATTGGATTTTCCTATGCAAAATTGGCTTACTGGTCACGATGACGCTGCTATCGATTGCGCCAACGATATTTTTTGTCAAGCATGCAAAGGGGGATATGGAGGAGTCTGTGGAGGTGCCTAAAAGTATTTTTATGTATATCCGGCTGGAGCTGGTAGTGGTGGTGATTATTCCGCTCTTGGCGGTGCTGATGGCGAAGGGGGTGGGGTATTTTGGGTGACTTCTGTTATATTGAGAAAATAAACACCTTACTCACATGAAACACACCTTGATCTTCCTGATTACGCTACTCGCGCTGACCCTAAATGCTCAGGCCCAATCCTACGAAATGCTATATGCACCAGACACGACCTGGTATGACCCGGCAGATGGCGATGTGACGATAAGCTCCTACCTGAAGAACATTTCAGGCACTACAGATAGCATCTTTGCCAAACGCATCGCGAATGAACGGGCACCGGGTCATCGAACTGCCTTTGCCTGGAATCATCTTTCATTTGCCTATGAAATCAACTCATCTGAAGATGCAGGTATTTATGTGGTGCTACAGGATCAGGAAGTCGACAGTTCCTTCCAACTTGTGCTTTCGCCAGACCAAAATGGTGGGACAACAAAGGTGACTATGCGTTTTTACAATTTGAATGACACAAGTAAATGCCTGGATCAAACCTATGTGTTTGTTTCGAGCTCGGCTACTGCGATCTCGCAAACAGAGTTAGAGCATGGGATTATGCTTGGCAAGCCTTACCCGAACCCCGCTCATCATCTGGTCAATATCGACTATCAACTCCCAAAGCATAATCAAAAAGCATATGTATATGTGGTAACTCTTGAGGGGAAGCAGGTCTTGCAGCGCCCCCTTTCCCCTACTGAAAATAAAGCGACCTTGTCGATTAGGCAGCTTCCGGCTGGCGTTTATTTTATGTATGTAGGGCTTGATGGCCGTAGAATAGGTCAAACGAGATGTCTGATCAGGTAGGATCAAAAGGCTGCGTGGCAGCGGGATTTGGAAACGTAAAAATAGGATATCTCCAAACCAGCAAGTTGTAGAAATCAATGAAAAACCTTTCCTTGCTACCATAGGAACCCATCTTTAATATTAGGAATAGAGATAAAATAAACCATCAGTTTGTTTCAAGTAGCTTGTCATTTTATCTCAAAAGCTAAGTCTTTGCTTTTTTATTTTGAAAAAGGGAACTTGGGAAAATAAACCCTACCCCAATGAAAAAACTTATCTCCTGCCTTTTCAATCTAATTTTCCTTTTCACCATATCTGTAAACGCCCAAACTGATCTTCCATATGAATTAACCATATGTGAGGACATAATAGATGAAAAAGGTATCTGTAGTCCTGATTTTTTGGAAAAAGATGATGGGGGCTACTATTTCTTTCAAAAACCATTCGGCAATAAAATTAAAAGCTTCCACCTCCTAAAGCTGGATTCCAACTTTAAACTTGAAATAAAGACTACTCATGCTTTTGGAGAGGAGGAAATGTTAAAAGAGATTTATTCTACTAATAATGGGAATTTTATTGCCTTGTTTTATACGCTAAAAAAGGAGAAAAAAAAGAAAACAGTTAGTATGTTTTATCGACTCATTAGCAAGAAAACATTACTGTTTTCTGGTGAAAAAAAACTCCTATTTGAAGCTGATGAAAGTGCATTGAACTCGTTTTCTTCTCCATTCTTTCTTACTTCTCCTGATAAATCAAAATTGCTTTTGGTATATCAAGTAGAGGTATATGGAGAAAATAAGCGGGAACCCATTCCTGAACTTTATGTTAAAGTTTTTTCAAGTGAAATGCTTCCCCTTTGGTCAACAAAATTAGTAACCAATGAAAACCAAGGGATCAAATGTCCTGATGATTTTGTGATTACAAACGAAGGACATGTATTCACTTTAGGGTATAAAATCAGAAAAGAAGTTACGGTAGAACGTAGCAAAATGGTGTTCCCAAATTCAATTAACCTTTGTAAGGTAAATTCAAATGATACACCGCCAGACATATATGGGATAAGTTTTTCCAGATCTGGTGTAAGAGATTTTGCATTGGTAATTGGGCCTGACGAAAATTTAATTCTAACTGCCAGTTATTTTGAAAAAAATGATAAAGGAAACAGCATCCTGCGGGGGATAGCCTATCAGAAAATAAGCATACAAACCTTGGATGTACTCTATTCAAATATTGGAATAATCCCGGAATCTCTCATTAAAGATACCTTTTCCCATGATATAGCTGGGAAGTCAACCGAAAAAGCAAATGAGATAATTGATTGGACGCTCTTCAGAACTGATTTGTATTCATTGGTGGTTCGGGATAATGGTGGACTAATTTGGGTTGGTGAGGAAAGACAAAGTGTGGGTAATGCTTCAGATAATAATGCCTTTGTAGATTTTTACTGTCAGGATCTTTTTGTAATCCAGGTAGGTCCAAAAGGTAGTATCGATCAATTTAACAGGATTCGAAAGGATCAGTTAGGAATCGGTTTTGCAGGACTCAATTCGACTATTCAATCACGATTAAGGATTGCGTCTGGAAGCACGCCACCCGACCGAATTTCATATGGCCTTATGGCAGCAAAAGACAAGGTTTGTCTTTTATTTAATGATGACCCCAGGAATATGACGCTGGAACCTGATAAGAAGCCTGTTGTTTACAAAGCAATGAACATAACAAGTTCCTCTGCTGATGATATTTGTATGAGCATTATTGACAAGCAAGGGAATCAAAAAAGATACCATCTGATAGATTCAAAGGAATATAAAAAGGTCTCAAAAACTTCAACTTTGGCCCAGGTTTCAGAGAATGAGGCTATTCTACTGCTTTTTTCTCCTGACCCAGGAAAGAATGAAGAGGTTAAGTATAGTTTAGTGAGGTTAAGAATAAAATAATGCAGTTGAGTTGTTCAAGCTTACATAATATAGGCAACTCCCAATTTAAAATTGAGCAGAATATACTCAGATACCCGGTCCCAGCCCATGTTGTAATCACGAGTTGGAATTGCAAAAAAAAGTAGACAGTAAAAAAGATTATGCTACATTTTGCAAATGTAGTAGCTGTTTGTCGAATAGATTGGGAGTTTGATATCCCAAAGCGGAGTGAAGTCTTTGATTATTATACCCTTGTAAGTAGAAAGGCAAAAGTGACAGATTTGGGCAAGGAGAAAGATATCTGTCAAGATCGCGGTGCTTGGTCAAAGGCTCATTGGTCTTTACCTCTATATGGGCGATGACCTCGCCCATAATCTCCCTATATGCCTTGCTATAATCGGGCTGGTAGAAATTGGAGATTTCCATACCCTGCCTGACCTCCATATTCACCGCAAGCTTTCGGCTGCTTTCTCTGGCGAGGATGATATCTTCCTGAGAGGGAAGAGCGGGGGTATTTATGTGATGATATGAGGTCTCACTATGCACTCTTTAATAGATGCAATAAACGAAATAAGTGCAATGGAAGTCTACTTCCCCAAACAACACTTCTTATACTTCTTCCCACTCCCACAGGGACAGGGAGAATTGCGACCCACTTTTTTCACCTGGCCTGGCAAGTGGGTCTTGGGCGGGCTCATCGATAGGGGTTTGGGTAATGTTGGAGGTGAAGCAGGCCTTTGATTCTCCGCTTTATCTTCTGTATAGTAAGCCCATGTATTGACTGCTTTATCATAAAATGAAAAGATGTCTCCAAATAGGGGATAACTGAAAGGAGGATATTTCTCCTCAAATGCTTCCTGGTAGCTTTCAAATGAGGAGAAATCAAAACTGCTTACTAATTCCTCCTCAAAAAAGGATTTAACCTGAGGCAATAAGTCATGATTGCCCATTTCCAGTATTGCATATAAAATTGAGTCCAAAAAATCAGGGTCAAGCAGGCTTTTGTCTCTTCTATTTTCCCAGAAAAAAGTTAATAAGTGCCCAAAAATGGTAGCAACCTCCTCTTTTCTATCCGGTTGGTAATAAGCTACATGCGTAAAAACAGTGATGGCACAGCCTCTTGCATAGGTGTATAATCCTGGCTCTTTGACAAAATCTACCACAGGCTCTAAGTCATCTGCGGTAATGGCATATAATACTTTCCAGAGATCTTCGGTCAAAAAATCTGAGAGAAAAAAGTCCAGCAACTCGTCCCCTTGCCTCAATAGGTCAAAAATGGATTCAAGCCCTTCCCTGGCTTTGAGTTCGGCCATGATGGCGAGGGCATGCAGGACAAATTCTCCTTCCTCTCGTTTCCATCCGTCATTCGATTTTTCTTCATAGTATTCAAACCGACGGACAGCATCCTTCAATATTTCTGAAAGGTCTTTTATGAGGCTGTCTCTCTCCAGCTTGAGGATATGAGTCAATCGTTCGCGGGGAATACTCAGGTCATTGGTATATAAATCCCTAATCTCCTCATGAATAAAAACCGGAGGGCTCTCTGTCTGAATCTCTGTATTATATCCTCTTGCCTGATAAGCCAGGCTATCCGTTCTCTCTTTTCGAAATTCCATCTTGGCTGTCATTCTATCCATCCCTTTTTTCAAAATTGCCATGGAAATTTCCCTTGCCCTATCTTCATCAATTTCTGCCAACATTTCCTGCACCTCTATCGCCTTATCTATATTATCTGTCTCGATATAATAGTGTCCTGCCAGCCGATAATAAGAAACAAACTCCGTGACATGAAAGATTTCCCTTTGAGGAGCAAGCTCCCTGAGCTCAAGCTTCTCTCCCAAAGCAGCTCTCGTCTTTTCATAATCCTCCTGTTCCAGGTAATAGGAAGCCATATTTAAGGAGCCAAATAAATAAGCCGGATGCGCTGCGATCATCTCTTGCGTAGTTTTCAAAAACTGATCAAAATTCTTCCTCTGGAAATGCCAGGTGGATAAAAACTGCTTAAATTGAGGTACATGAGGATAGCTTAGGATAGCTAAAACAAGCTCTTCATACAGTTTTTTATCTGTAGCAGTCTTTTTGTTTTTGAGGGAAAGTAAAAAGTATTCAAGCTTATCGCCTACGGCTTCAATATACTGCTCATTGGAGTCTGCCTCAGTACCCTCATCTGTCAGGATATATCCATGGTGAAGGAAGGCGTGGGGAGGAAGGTTCTTTTTCATAAAGTGTACTCAGTAGGTGGACATTTTTTTTCAAATGGGAAATTTACAAAGATAGGTATCCAAACAAATCATCCAACGCCTGATCCTGATTCATGAGTCCCAGGCTATATTCATTTTGCACCACGCTTAAAAGTTGTAATGATGATGAGAGGACTTGTAGCTTTTTGTTTTGAGTCCTTTTTGGGGTTTTTTGGGGGGGAGTTTCTAGAAGCCTTTTTCTATGTTGGAACGTAGTGGGATTTCTGTTAGCAATCCATGGATTGTGGTTTAAAGGGATCGGAGTATTTCAATGCCATTTTTCTGCAAATTCAATTCTAGCCGAGAAAATCTTTATTTTTGAAGGGGGTAATTAAATTGTTATGCCCATTTTAAAAAGAAGCCTTTTTTTGTGAAATTAAAAGCCCTTACAGAGATAATAATGAGCATCAATTGGAACAACATCAGACCTCTAAATAATTCCCAAAATGATGGATTTGAAGAATTGGTATGCCAACTTGCAAGAGTAGAAGATATAAAAAATAGGAAAACATATATCCGAAAAGGAAAACCTGATGCAGGTGTAGAATGCTTGTGGGTTTTAAATAATAATGAAGAGTGGGCATGGCAGGCAAAATTTTTCACTAGTTCGTTAGAAGTTTCTCAATGGAATCAATTGGATGACTCTGTTAAAACTACTCTGGAGAAGCATCTCAATTTAAAGAAATACCATATTGCAATTCCGATTGATCCACCAGACGCAAGGTTAAAGAATCAAATTTCATTCCTTGAGAAATGGAATAAAAGAGTAACTAAATGGAATAATTGGTCAAAAGAAAAAGGAATGGACGTAGAGTTTATTCCTTGGTGGAGTTCTGATTTAATTAATCGGTTACAGAAGCCCCCAAATGTAGGTTTGACATACTTTTGGTTTAATAAAGAAGAGTTTTCTGATGATTGGTTTAAATTTCAAACAGAGCTAGCGATCTCTGACTTGGGAAAAAGATATACCCCAGAACTCAATGTGGAACTAGAAATTTCTAAAATATTTTCTGGCATTTCTAGAGATAAGACCTTTTGTCAGGACGTCAATAAGTTATTTCACGAGTTAATTATTGAAAGTAAACAAGCCATACCGAAAACAAATGAACTTAAAACTGAGAAAGAATCGCTTATAAAGCTTGCTGTTTCCCTTTCTAGTTTATTCACTTCCACGGAGTTTTCTGGAATAAATCCAATTCAGGTAGATCAACTTCAAGGTTTGACCAAAGATGCAGAGCAATTATCAGATAAAATCAGATCATTCTATATAGCTGAAGAAGATAAATTAGCGGATAAAAAAGATCAACAAAGGTTTTATAAAAAATACACTTGGGAAATTCATCAACTAAACAAGTTTGATACAGCTGTTTACAATTTCAAAAGGTTCTTTGATGGGTTTCGGATTAAATTGGCAAACCAACCTTTTTTAATTGTAGAGGGAGAAGCTGGTATCGGCAAATCACATTTACTTGCAGATGTAGTTAGTAAGAGAAATGCAATGGGCCTATTGACCCTTTTTTTTCTGGGGCAGCATTTTGTAACCGAAGAAGACCCCTGGACTCAAATATTTAAAAAGAATAAGATCCGTTGTTCTATTGACGAATTTTTAGGTGCAATCAATGCAAAAGCTCAATTAAGCCGAAATAGAGCACTTTTTATCATTGATGCAGTTAACGAAGGCAAAGGAAAATATTTCTGGAAGTCAAACATTAAAAGTTTTCTATTGCAAGTGAGGAGGTATGAATGGCTAGGTGTAGTATTTTCTATTCGGTCTTCATATTCAGAATTAATTTTTCCAAGAGAAGAGTTAATGGACGATCTAATCCATCGTTACCGACACTATGGATTTAGATTTCAAGAGTATGAAGCAACAAAAATCTTTTTTGCAAACTACGAGATTGCATTGCCTGAAATTCCTTTACTGCATCCAGAGTTTCAAAACCCTTTATTTTTAAGATTATTCTGTGAAGCCTTATTTAAAGCTGGGGAAAAAAGGATACCAGATGGTTTTCAAGGCATTTCAAGTATCATTGATCTTTTTCTAAATAGCATTAATAACAAGCTTTCTGAACCTATACGATTAAATTATTCCAAAGGAATAAATATTGTTAAGGAGGCCGTTGATCAGATAATTTCTCTTAGAATTGAAAATCGTCTCCAGCCTGTCTCTTACCAAAAAGCATTTAAACTATTGCATAGGTTTTCACAGGAGTATGGCTTGAAACCTGGATTATTAGAGGAACTAATTTCTGAAGGCGTATTCTCCAAGAATATATTTTGGACGGAAAAAGGGAAAGATGAAGAAGGTATTTATTTAGCCTATGAAAGATTTGAAGATCACCTTCTCGGAAGCTTTCTAATATCAAAATACCCTAATCTTAAGGAGGCTTTTTCCAAGAGCGGGGAATTATACCATTTAATTGAGGATGAGAATAAATGCTTTTTGAATAAAGGGTTGATAGATGCACTTTCTATTCAAATACCAGAAAAATGTAATTTTGAATTACACGAGTTAGTACCATCCTTGAGTTCCAGTTTCCCTCTTGTTGAAAGCTTTGTCCTGAGCTTAATTTGGCGCAAGAAAGAAACGATTACGGAAAACCTTAAGGACTATATCAATACTGCTGTTTTTCAGTATCAAGAGTCATTTGAGCTATTTTGGGATACTGTCTTGACTGTTAGTTCAATACCTGGTGTCGGATGACATAGAGTTTTAAACAAAAAGTGACATATAGTTTTGCACACTTTTTTTATTTTAGTTCTTTGAAAATTTGAAAAATCAAGGACATGCCTATGCCTATTCCAATGGCCATCCGCCAGA
>JAUIGE010000040.1 GCA_030430205.1 Bacteroidia bacterium
CAAGAAAAAAAGCTACCTTGAATCTCATGGAAAAGAACGACCGGACAAGCACTTGTCCACTTATTAATAATCCTATTTATTTTCACCAAAGCGGTCAACACTAATCAGGGATTCGCATCTATTCTCTCCTCTCTCCTCTCTCCTCTCTCCTCTCCTCTCCTCCCGCCTCTCGACCCCCTCCACACCACAAAAGCCAAAAACACCATGCCAGTCACCATGGCAATGCCCACTGTCCACATATTCATCATGAGATTTTTGGGATCCTGAGGGAAGGTCCCCTCCCCCCACAACTGAAGCTCAGCTTCAGCGTCTTCCACAGCCTTGCTCCCTGAGCAGCTATTGGTCTCTTTGGCGGTAAACACCTTGTTGGCATATACCAGATAGCTTTTGCCTTTTTCAAAAAGGACTCCACAGTTTTCCTTGAGAGGTGTTTTGAGATACAAAAGCGTATCTGTTGGCATCTTCCAACTTCTTTCTACCTGAAAAATATATTTATATCCTCCTGACATCCAGTTGGTTTCTGCATTGATGACTTTGCCCACAAAGACAATGTCAGCTGCTGCATAAGCCGCTTGCGGGCTTTCTTTAGGTTGGCAGTCGCAGGCCATTCCCAGGCCCCAGCCTATAAGCAAAAAACTGATAATCAAGCTTCTTTTCATAGGGTAAAGGTACAAAAAGCTTGTTATTCATCTATAGGCAAAAGCCGCCATTCCAAACAAAAAAACGCAGGCCTAAGCCTGCGCATATATTTTCAAATCTCATTATAGAAATGATAGGGAAGAACTGCCCTCCTAATTTCCCATAAGGTGCTGAAGACGCTCCATCTTCTTTTCAAGGCTCTTCATCTTTGCGGGATCGTTTTGGGCAGCCATGATTTCCTGCATAAAGTTATCCATGTCCAGGATCTCAATGCCCGGATCTGGTGTAACATCTTTTTCAGAGACAGAAGTCTCTTCTACCATTGTATTCATGACCAGTTTTTTGCCGTTTTTGTCAGTCGAACTTACGCGCATCGGGAAGCCTTCCATGCCCATGGAAAACATTTTTTCCTTGATCTCATTGGTCATAGGAGAATTGATCGGGAAAAGGTCAGCTATGCTAAGCTTTATGTCTTTGGCAACCCAGGCAGTATAGCTGCCCTCAGAGTTGGTACCTGTGACTTTTTCGCAGCTTTGTCCATTGATGGTCTGTTTTTCCCCTGTCCATGTCATGGTTGCCGCTTTACTTTCTTTTTCCCCGCCCTGCTCCATTGCCATGCGCATTTGCGTGGCTATCATGGAGTTGCCGTTGAGGTTCAATTTGATGCCAAATTTCTCCCCTTTTTCTTCCATGATCATGATCATATCACCGCTTTTTCCATTCATAAACATGGTTGCAGTTTTGTTATCCAACTCAGGTACCATTTTTACCTGATCACCTTTGACGGAAAATACCATTTTTCCAGGTCCATCTGAATTGGTCATGGTTACTTTTCCCTCAAACTGGGCAAAAGAGAAGGAAAAACTCAATAGGAGAATTGTAATAAACAGAGTTGTTTTTTTCATGGTTGGAATAATTGCTTTTTGTAAATTGAATGTGATTTTTGTTGCATTATACGAAAATTGCAAGGTATTATTCTATCTTCGGACAGATTTTAAAACCCTTTTCAAATTTCTTTCTATGCGTATCTTTTCTCTTATTTTTATTACAATAACCCTCTTTATTTCCTGTACAAGCCCTAAAACAGAAACCCAACCACAGGAAGCAGGAAGCCAGCAGGAGCCTGTTTCTCTCAATACCCGCCTGAAAGGCGCCTGGCAAAGTCTCGAAGATAGCATGTACCATATTCATTTCGAGGGAGAATACTATTTCTCTGGTTATGGTGAAGAGTTGGACCCCGCATCCCTTTTCGCGATTGTAGATAGCTGTGATGCCTCTGCCACCCAAGGCGAGTATTTACAGGTAAAACTCGAAGACGGCACGCCCATGTGCTACAGCATCAGCAAGCTGACAGAAACAGAGTTGGAACTCATTTACCTCTCGCGTGGCAATACGCTCCGGTTTGTGAGGAGGTAGGAAGTTTCGGGTTTTGGGTAACAACTAGACCTCATCATCTGCGAATCAATGTCATTGAGCTAAAGAATCTTCTGGAGCGGATTGCGCGCAAGAGCCCACCCTTAGGCCGAAATCCGCTCCAACAATTCGTTTTTTTGCTGCTATAGCAGCTTGTAAAGACTTTTTGCTGCCAACAGCAGCCTGCATCTGCTTTTCTATGAAAAGCTGGCGCGGATGTAGCCTGCGCTGAACTCGATTCAGTGGCTCTTTCGCTGGCTTTTGGGTAATCCGCGCCGAGATGCAAGAGATGATATCTTTGCTTAATGACATTGATCCTCTATTCTGCAAATCCTCTAATCTACAAATCTGCTAATCCACTAATTTTCCCTATCTTTGCGGCCTCAAAAAAGGATCGAAAGAATAGAGAATGACATTTCAGGAAGAAATCAAGCGCAGGCGTACCTTCGCCATCATCAGTCACCCGGATGCGGGGAAGACCACTTTGACAGAAAAACTGCTCCTCTTTGGTGGAGCGATACAGGTGGCTGGCGCCGTGAAGTCCAATAAAATCAAACGGGACACTACTTCCGACTTTATGGAGATTGAACGACAGAGGGGAATCTCCGTGGCGACATCTGTGATGGGCTTTGAATACAAAGGCGTGAAAGTCAACATCCTGGATACCCCTGGCCACCAGGACTTTGCGGAAGATACCTACCGCACCCTCACCGCTGTAGACAGCGTCATCGTGGTCATTGACGTCGCCAAGGGCGTCGAGACACAGACAGAGAAACTCGTCGAAGTCTGTCGCATGCGCGATACCCCTGTTATCGTTTTCATCAATAAAATGGACCGCTACGGCAAGGATGCCTTCGATCTGATCGATGAGATCGAGCAGAAGCTCGGACTCAATCCCCGACCGCTGAGCTGGCCCATTGGCATGGGGCCTGATTTCAAAGGCGTTTACAACCTCTTTGAGCGAAACCTGGTGCTGTTCAACCCACATGGCAAACAGCGGGAGAAAGACGTAGTGAAGTTTCAGGACCTTTCGAATGAAAAACTCGAAAAACATATAGGCGGGGATGCTGCCGGACGCTTGCGCGAGGAGGTGGAAATGATTCAGGGAGTTTATCCGGATTTTGATAAAAATGAATACCTCTCGGGAGAGCTCTCACCCGTATTTTTTGGCAGTGCTGTCAACAATTTTGGGGTAAAAGAGCTATTGGATTGCTTTATCCAAATTGCACCATCGCCCCGTGCCAGCAAAACGGCAGAGCGCGAAATCAAGCCCGATGAGGAGCAATTCACAGGATTTGTCTTTAAAATCCACGCCAATATGGACCCCAAGCATCGGGACCGCCTCGCATTTGTAAAGATCTGTTCAGGCACATTTGAAAGGGGAAAAAGCTACCGCCATGTGCGGCTGGGCAAAGACCTCCGCTTCAGCAATCCCACCACATTTATGGCATCCAAAAAATCTATCGTGGACGAAGCTTATCCCGGCGATATCGTCGGTTTGCACGATACAGGCAAATTCAAAATCGGTGATACCCTTACAGAGGGAGAAGAAATCCATTTTAATGGCATTCCGAGCTTTTCGCCTGAGATTTTCAAATACATCGAAAATGCTGACCCCATGAAGTCCAAGCAGCTTGCCAAAGGCATAGACCAGCTCATGGACGAGGGACTCGCCCAATATTTTGAGGTGGAAGCCACCAACCGCAAGATCATCGGCTGCGTAGGGCAGCTACAATTTGAGGTGATTCAATATCGCCTGGAGCATGAATACACGGCTTCCTGCCGCTGGGAAGCAGCAGACTTCTACAAAGCATGCTGGATCAGTTGGAAAAATGAGGAGGAATTTTCTACTTTCAAACGACGCAAAATGCGCAACCTTGCCCAGGACAAACATGGCAAATACGTCTACCTGGCGACCTCCGCCTGGGATCTGAATTCTACGCAGGAGCTATTTCCAGGCATAAAATTTCATTTTACAGATGAAGTAAAAAGGTAATCTGTAGGAAAGCAGGCCGACTGTTTTTGCCTATTTCAAATATTCCTCATACAATTTTACGACTTCCTCATCTTCGAGGTATTTGGCCCAATTGACGATTTGGCGGGCCACTTCTTTATTTTCAGGGCCGTCCAGGTCAAATGCAAGGCGATATAGGGCGAGGCCATATTTCTGGTAATCGCTGCCTTTTTGAGGATAGCCATCCTCTATATAGACAGAGCCAAAATCAAATGAGGTCATACCAATGCGTAGCATTTCCTTCACGATAGCCTGGCGATTTTCTTCGCTGCCATCCAGGCTGATGCTTTGGGCCACGCTTTCCTGAGCGTCGGGGATATTGCCCAAATTAAAGTGAGCCATGGCCTTCATTTTAAAATACGCAGGATTGCTGGGGTCGGCATCAGAGGCTTTCTGGGACCATTCAAGCGCATCTTTAAAACGGTTGCAGTAATAATAAGCTCGTGCAAGAGCGGGAGCAGCAGCAGCCGAATAATTGGGATCAATTTTTACGGCATTCTCCAGGTAAAAAGAAGCCTGATTGGCTTCAAGCTGGGCTCCTTCATAATCTTCGGCTGCCACAAAGGCCTCCATTTTTGTCAAAAAGGCTGTTCCCTTGTCCAATTGCTCTTTGGGAGATTCCTGGCTTGCAGAAGCCTGGGGTGAAGCAGTCCCATTTTGTGAATTTTGGTTTTGGCTTTGCTGGTCTTGCTTACAAGATGTCAGTAGCAGGCTACTCAGGAGAAAAAGGAAAGCTAATCGGAACATAATCTGGGAGTTAAAAATGGAAATCTGGATATAAAAATTGCTGTTGCTCTTTTCAAAATTACAAAATCCAGATTTCCATTTCCTCTTTTTTAGTTAAAAAAGAAAGCAGCCTCGCCGCGCGCGTTCTCATCGGAATCGGATCCGTGAATAGCGTTGGCGTCGATAGACTTGGCAAAACGCTGACGAATGGTGCCTTCGGCAGCTTCGGCAGGATTGGTTGCGCCAATCAGTTTGCGGAAGTCTTCAACTGCATTTTCCTTCTGCAAAACCATAGGAACACAAGGTCCGCTGGTCATGAATTCAACGAGGTCATTGTAAAAAGGACGTGCTTTATGTACTTCATAGAAAGCACCTGCCTGCTCCTTGCTCATGTGAATTTGCTTCATTTCAAGCACTTTGAAGCCAGCCTGGATGATCTGGTCAATAATTTTACCGGTATGGCCATTGCCTACCGCGTCTGGTTTGATGATGGTTAGTGTTATATTACTCATTTCGTATTCAAATTTGGCCGCAAAGCTACTTTCCCCTACCCGATTATCCAATGTTTTTTGCATTTTGCGACCAAATAGAAGCATATATGCCGGTATACGAACTGGAAGCAATTTCAGAATTATTAGACAGCCCTAAAAAGATATCCATTGTGATGCATCAGCGCCCCGATGGCGACGCCATCGGCTCTGCATTGGGCCTTGCCCATTATTTGAAGCAGTTGGGGCATGAAATCCGCGTGGTCACGCCCACCGACTATCCCGACAACCTCAAATGGTTGCCTGGGACGGAAGAGGTCATCATAGGGCCAGAAGGCCCCGCAACCAAAATGATCCAGTCAGCCGATGTGCTGATGTGCCTGGATTTCAATGACTTGCGGCGCATAGAGCCGCTCGATGATGCCGCCCGGCAGGTGCCTGCCCGCATCATGATAGACCATCATAGAGACCCTAAAGACGATTTTACCCATACATTTTGGGACGACGAAGCTTCCTCCACGGCCGAGATGATCTATCGTCTCATGGACCAAAGAGGTGAATTGAGCCTGCTCAATCAGGAGATAGCTACCTGCCTGTACACAGGTACGGCCACAGATACGGGTTCTTTCCGCTTCCCGGCGACCAGTTCGGCAGTCTACCGCATGGCGGCAGATTTTTTGGATGCCGGCGCCAGCCCCAGCAAAATACATGAGGCTTTGTACAGCAATGATCCCGAAAAACGGCTGCGCCTGCTCGGGCATGCCCTCGCCAATAGATTGGTTGTTTTACCAGAATATCATAGTGCGTATATTAGACTTAACAAAGAAGACGTTGAGCAGTTTGATATACAAAGCGGCGATACCGAAGGGCTCGTAAACTATTGTCTCAGCATAAAAGGCATCAATTTTGGCGCATTTATGATTGATAAAGACGATATGGTGAAAATGAGTTTTCGCAGCAAAGGCGACTTCTCTGCCCAGCAAGTGGCGCTATTGTTTGATGGTGGAGGCCATTTTCACGCTTCAGGAGGGCGAAGCAAGGACAGCCTGGTAGAGACCGAGAGGAAGTTGCTTGAGATCATTAGTTCCAAAAAAGAAGAATTGAATTACTGATGAGCATACTTTGGAAAACATTAATGGGTAGCATGTTGCTGAGTATGGCCTGCATTGGCAATGACAAGCAACTCACACAAACCGCAGACCAGGTTCAAGCCTCTGAGCCTATCCCTATGGCTATCGCGCATGAGCCATTTCAAATAGCAGATTCTTTAGCCATCATCAGGCTTGAAGGTGAGGTGAAGTTGTATTTTGTGGAAAAGGGTGACGGCCCTGTAGCAGACAAAAATGATTTTGTAGAAGTACACTATCATGGCATGCTCTCAGATGGAAAAGTCTTTGATAGCTCTTATGACAGGGCTCAGACAGTAGAATTGAGTATGCAAACCCTGATAGATGGCTTGCGGATTGCCTTGATGGAAGTGCCAAAAGGCAGCAAGGTAAAAGTGATAGTGCCCGCCCCTTTAGCCTATGGTGACAGCACCCCTCCCAACTCCATTATTCCACCCAACGCAGACCTCATCTTCGACGTTGAGGTTTTAGGTATTCGATAAAGGATTTTTTAAAAAGCCGATTCATCATGAAATCATTTATTTTCATTCTCTGTTTGTTGCTCGGATTTTCTAGTACAAGCTGGGGACAGTTGAGCGAAAAAGAAGGAGATTTGCGTGGATTTGGGATGGGTTTTCACTTGAGCTCGCGGGGTTTGGGTTCTGACTTTCGGTACCTTTACGGTACACCTGGCAGCAACTGGCTTTTCGGCTTGCGTGCTTATGGGCTAAAATCTGCCCGTGAGACCAAAATTGAATCTCAATTTCAGGATCGCGGCTCCCGCTATGTCTTTGGCAAGCTCAACCGCCTCATGGTACTTACCCCCTATGCAGGCTTACAACGTGAATGGGTACCCAGACGCGAAGGGGCCTACCTGCGTTTAAGCGGCTCCCTGGAGATCGGGCCAGCACTGGGTTTGTTACGCCCCTACTACCTTGATATTTTTGTCCCTTCCCCTATTTATCAGCAATTAGGGACACCAGAGCCACAGCCATACAATCCTGACCAACATTCCTATGTGGACATCGTGGGCGTTTCGAGTGTGTTCAACTCGGGATTTGGCAAAGTCAACCTCCACCCGGGTGTGAGCCTGCGCGCAGCAGCGCTTTTGGATTTTGCCCAAAAGGATTCTTACATCAATGGCCTGGAATTAGGCGCCAATCTGGATTTTTTCTTTTCAGATGTCCCCCTGATGGCAAAAGTCAATAACCCACGCATGTTCCTGGCTATCACTTTGGGGGCAGTCCTGGGAAATAGCTGGACTACGGCAGAAGTAGAAAAATAAGCCCTATATTTGAAGCCTAATTTTTCCAAAATGACTCTTTCAAAAACCATTAACATACAATCTCTGACAGCCAAAAATTTGCCGGGCAACGGCAAGCGTCCGAGCTGGCTCCGAGTGAAATTGCCCTATGGAGAAAACTACAGCAATCTCCAAAAGCTTGTAACAGAGCAGCAATTGCATACTGTCTGCCAAAGTGCGCGCTGTCCCAATATGGGAGAGTGTTGGGGTGCTGGCACGGCTACTTTCATGATTTTGGGAAATACCTGTACGAGGTCCTGCTCTTTTTGCGCAGTGGCTACCGGCAGAGCCACTGGCCTGGATACAGAAGAACCCAAAAGGGTGGCAGAAGCAGTTCAGAAAATGGGCGTCAAGCACGCTGTCATCACCTCGGTCAACCGGGATGAACTGAAAGACAGTGGCGCAGGAATCTGGGCCGAAACCATACGCGAAGTGCGTAAGGCAAGTCCCCAAACGACCATGGAAACCCTGATCCCGGATGTAAAATCCCGCTGGGATGCGCTGAAATTGATTACGGACGAAAAGCCGGAAATCATCTCCCACAATATGGAAACGGTGAAAAGGCTTTACCGAAGGGTACGCCCACAAGCCAAGTATGACCGAAGCCTGGAGCAGATCCAACGCACCAAAGATGCGGGGATACGTACAAAATCCGGCTTTATGCTGGGTCTAAGCGAAACCGTAGAAGAAGTCTACGAGTTGATTTCCGATCTTGCAGCCCATGGCTGTGATGTCCTCAGCATAGGCCAGTACCTTCAACCTACCAAGATGCACCTCCCTGTGCATGAATTTGTTCACCCCGACCTGTTCGAGCATTATAAAGCATACGCCTACGAACAAGGGATGAAATATGTAGAGAGTGGCCCATTGGTGCGATCCAGTTATCACTCGGAGAGAGGGTTGTAAGGAAGAGCTTCGGGCTTTGGCCTTATCCTTGGCAGGAGGATTTCTGTGTAACAGAATCCTTGAATTGACCTTCGATTAAACTCCTAAATATTCCTAATTTAGAGGCTGCATATTTCCTCATTAATGATAGCAAGAGGAAATTTGTGTCATATCGGTATTAATAGTTATTTTACGAAATCATTCTTTTAAAATAAGCCGCATGAAGAGAATTATTTACTTTTTTTTAACCGCATGTATCTCTTTTGTTTTTTCGACTGAACTGCATGCGCAATATACCTGGGAGCACTTTGGTCCTGAGGGATTGGGCAGTAAGACAAGGAGTATCATTTTTGACGCTGACGGCAATTTGCTGGCTGGCTCGTCTGGAGGTGGGCTCTGGAAGTCTGAAAACGAAGGCCTGTCCTGGTTCAAAGTGGAAAGCTATACCGGCAATCCCAATATTACTTCCATGGTGAGAGAAGGAAATACGATTTACATCTCAACAGGTGAAACGGCATTCCAACCCTATACCCTGGTAGATCAAAATCCACGCACATATAATCCTGCCAGCCCATCTGGCGCTTTTGGTCACATGGGACTGCCCGGTGGCGGAATCTATGTCTCCAAAAACAATGGACAGGATTGGTCCAATGACAATGCCTCTACCAAAGATTTTCCCACGCTTAACTATGACGGCCCTCTGTTGGCTATTCAGAAGTTGCTGTTGGGTAAAAATGGCCGGTTGTTTATAGCTGCACGGGAAGGCATTTATTATTCAGATGATGGCCTGGGTAGCCTGAAGCAGGCCAATGGTTCTGCAAAATTCAAATCCTCTCCGGCTTTTGATATAGAAGTATCCGGTGACCGCGTATTTGTCGGTACAGCAGACTCTCTCTATATGTCTACCAATGCAGGTGAAACCTTTAAAGCTGTAGGTGATAAAAATCTTTTCATCAATGGCCGATTGAGCTTTATCCGCATGGAAATTGAAGTGGCTTCAGCCAATCCCGACATCATCTATGTTGCGGGTACCCGTAACTCCAGCAATAACCAGCTGGGCGGTGTATGGAAATCTGAAGACAGAGGTGATACATGGAGACTCTTTGCGCCACGCGGTGGCCCAGGCTTCTCTCCTTTGGGAAGCAATTCCCTGGATGCTTTTGTCCTCCGCGTAAAACCCGGAACGGAAGAAGGCCTTATCCTCGCCGGCCAAAGCTGGTATACACTCACCGAGGCAAATGGCTGGGTCCAGACAGCTCAGCACAACAACCCCAACGCACTCGCGCGCAACTACATTCCCAGCCCTGTCTATACCATTACTTTTGACCCCAACAATCCCAAAACACTCTACATTGGAACAGGAACACGCATTTTCCGCTCCGATGATTTGGGTACTACTTTTTACCAAAGAACAAAAGGCTACGGTGGCACAAATGCTTTCAGTGTCACTTCTGTAGGCATGGAAGGAAAAGAATCTATCATTGCAGGGACCGCCAATAATGGCATGATCCTCAATAACAATTGGTGGAAAGAGCTGTATGACAGAGAAAATAACCCTGGCGGACCACCCTCTTTGAAAGGTTTTGGTACCATCGGTACTTCTAACCTGGGTTCTGTTGCTGCATCTTACCTGTATCCAGGCAGTGTCATTATGCAGGGTACAGATTGGGGCGTTGTTCGCTCTGATGGGTCATTTGGAGGTACCTTTGAGCGCTTTTATGGTGCCCCCCTCAATGCTGACCAATTTGGTCGCCTTTTCCCTCTAAAAGGAGTAGACTCTACACAGGGATCGTGGTTTGTGGATCGTACTGGTAGAACACAGCCGCCGGGAGGGCTTGTGGATAATGCAAGATTTCCACGTGGTGGAGAGTCTTTCCATACTCCTTTCGTTTTGGACGAATTTATCCCTGATAGCCTCATTACCAAAAAAGGAGATAATATCAATACGGCTGTTGGAAGAGACAGATTGCAGACAGTTCCTCATTACCTTTACCTTGCTGCCAGTGATTATATCTGGATTTGTCGTTTTGCATTGGGAGATACCAGTGGTCTTCTGCCACGTTGGGATCGCCTGACAAATAATATCCTCGATGCTGATGAGTACTATACCGCGATTGAGGTTTCTGACAACGCCAACCATATTGTCTATGCAGGCACCAGCAAGGGGCGTATTATCCGTATTACCGGATCTACCGACCTCAAGACATTTGACGCTTCACGTACAGAGTTTGTTGTAGACCTGACTGCTATTAGCCCTCCTCCTATCATCAACAACATGAAAGGAAGGTGGATCACCGATATAGCTGCGGACCCTTCTACCCCAGGTAGATTGGCCATTACTTTTGGTGGATATGGCGGCACACCGCTACCGACAGCTCCTCCTTCTTCCTATGTTTGGCTTGTAGAAAATGCAGCTGTTGCACCTTCTTACTACCTGTACAGATTGGCCCCTTCTGTGCCTACTTACACCTGTGAGTTTTTGCAGGAAGAAGGCGGAAAGAAAAGACTGCTGATCGGCAACGAAAACGGTCTGTATTCTACCGACAATTTCAATGTGAATCCTCCCAGCCCGATCATCGCGGCTCAATTCACAAAAGAAACATCGGATGCTTACGGCAACCATCCTGTTTATGACATTTTTGTTCGCCGCTATCGCGCGGTGGTTCGCGATGAGGAGACCAGCGATTTTGTGCTCTATAAGGACAATACCATTTTCTTCGCTTCACGCGGTCATGGTATCTGGGCTACCAAAGACGCCCGCTTCAGCAGGAGAGATGGAGAGAATGAAGAAAATCCTCTCGAAATCACTCAACTGGATGCGATCTTCTATCCCAACCCTGCTTCAGGAACCGGCAATCTGAGAATAGACCTTCTTGAGTCTGCGATGGTTTCTGCACGCTTGTTTGCAGTAGATGGCCGCCGAGTAGGCAACCTTGTCAATGAGACCCTCTCAGCAGGTCGCCATGCTTTCCAGATGGAAACATCTCAACTGAATCCAGGCGTTTATTTCATGGAAATAAGCGCTCAGGGAGAGAAAGAAACTTTCCACCAGACACTCAAGGTGGTTATTTCTCAATAATACATCTTACTGAACCAAAAGCTGATAAAAGGACGGTCCCATGTGCGGACCGTCCTTTTTGTTATATTGCAAGCCTGAAAATGAATGATTATTCCAATGAAAACACTTGTTTTATGTCGTCATGCCAAATCTGATTGGCCCGCAGGCGTCGAAGACATCCAGCGCCCTCTCAAGGACCGCGGCGTCAACGACTCCACCCGCCTGGGAAAACTCCTGAAATTCCATGATTTCATGCCTGACCTGATCATCAGCTCACCAGCCGTGCGGGCGCATAGCACAGCGAAACTGGTAGCAAAGCAGATCGGATATTCAAAGGAGATTCAGATAGAATCTGAAGTGTATTTTGGCGGTCTGGCAGACCTGGTCCAACTTATCGGCAACCTGCCCAATGGGTCTGATACCATCATGATTTTTGGGCACAATCCTACCATGGAGCAGGCAGTACGCTACCTGCAAAAATCCCAGCAAATGTTTGAAATGCCAACCTCCGGCATGGCATGTTTTGAAAATTTTGCTGACAAATGGGCTGATTTTATTGGCTCCTCCTGCCGCATGCGGTGGCTGCAAGTGCCCCGTTTGAAGCGGAAAGACTGATCCTGTTTCCTTCCATAATGTAATTATTGCATGAAAAAATTCCTGCTCCTTCTTGGTATTTCCCTCCTTTTTGTTTCCCTCTCCGGGCAGGCACTCAAGGAGCTGACTGTCGAAAAAATCATGCGCGATCCTGCCTGGATCGGCGAAAGCCCACAATCCATATCCTGGTCTCCAGATGGACAGAAAATCTATTTCCAATGGAATCCCGATAAGGCAGACAGCGACTCGCTTTACCAATATTCTTTGCTCGATCAAACGACAAGCAAGGTCAGCAAAGCTGAACGGGCCAGCCTTCCCCTTAAGGGCACCTACAATGAGGATCGCTCCCGCCTGCTTTTTAGCAGGCATGGAGACCTTTACATGATGGAGGTAGCCAGTGGAGAAATCCGCGCTATTGCCCTTACCTCAGATTCTGAACGCTTTTTGGCTTTTCATCAAAATGGTCAGGACATTTTTTTTACCCAACAGGAAAATGTGTACCAATGGGAAATGAAAAATGGCCTCATACGCCAATTGACCAATTTTCGAAAAGGGAAAGAAGATAAAGGAGATCAAAAAGGCAGCGAGAACGAAGAGTGGATCAAAAAAGAAGAATTGGAATTAATCGCGATTGTAAAAGAGCGGGAAGCTGAAAAAGAAAAAAGAAAAACAGCCCGCGAGGCAGAAGGCCCCAGACGGCCTAAGGCGATTTATTACGGCTCTGACAATATAGAGGGATTGGAAATCAGCCCGGATGGCCGCTATATAAGCTATCGGATAGAAAAAGACAGCAAAGCCAACAACACACAAGTGCCTGAGTATGTCAATGCATCAGCATTTACAAAAGAGCTTCGCGCCCGACCCAAGGTCGGAAGTCCGGAGAGCAGCTATAGCTCTTATATCTTTGATACAGAGGCAGATAGCGCCATAGCGCTATCCATCGACAGCCTGCCTGGCGTCAGGCAGGCACCTGCATTCCTTGCCGAATACGGCAAGGAAACCCAGCTCGACAAGCCAAAGGCTTGTATCATATACGGCCCCTTCTGGTCTGCCGATAGCAGACATGCAGTCGCAGTCGTGCGCTCCCAGGACTTCAAAGACCGCTGGATCGCCAAAATTGATTTGGCGACGGGACTGCTTCAAAAGCTGGATCATCAGCATGATGAAGCATGGATAGGTGGCCCGGGCATCGTCCGCTGGCTGGGGCCAGGAACTGTAGGCTGGATGCCCGACAACCAACGTTTTTGGTTTCAATCAGAAGCCTCGGGCTATTCGCACCTCTATTGGGTGAATGTGGAAACAGGTCAACAAAAAGCACTGACCAAAGGAAAATTTGAAATCTATTCTCCTCAAATTTCTCTTGATAAAAAAGCATGGTATTTCACAAGCAATGAAGTACATCCCGGCGAAAGGCATTTCTACAGTATGCCTTTGGAAGGGGGAAAACGGGAGAAAATCAGCCGGATTCCCGGCAATAACCAGGTGACTCTTTCGCCTGACGAATCTACCCTTGCCATCCTGCATTCCAGCGCAAACCGGCCCGAAGAGTTGTTTATCCAGGATAATATAGCCGACAGCCGACCTATTCAAATCACTGCTTCCCTGTCGGATGAGTTCCAATCCTATTCCTGGCGTGAGCCGGAATATGTGACTGTTAAGGCATCAGATGGAGAGAAAGTGCACGCGCGTCTGTACCGCCCCACAAAGCCAACGGCCCAGGGGCCGGCGGTTATTTTTGTGCACGGAGCAGGCTACCTGCAAAATGCCCACAAATGGTGGAGCAGCTACTTCCGTGAATATATGTTTCACAACCTGCTGGTAGACATGGGCTATACGGTACTGGACATGGATTTTCGGGCAAGTGCGGGCTATGGCCGCGATTGGCGCACAGCCGTCTACCGCGATATGGGCGGCAAAGACCTGAGTGATCAGGTAGATGGTGCCCAATATTTGGTGGATGAATACAACATTGATCCCAAGAAAATAGGCATTTATGGGGGCTCGTATGGAGGCTTTATCAGCCTGATGGCCATGTTTAAGGAAAGCGATGTATTTGCTTGTGGAGCGGCGCTGCGGCCCGTGACGGATTGGGCACATTACAACCATGCCTATACCGCGAGCATGCTGAACCAGCCACAGGATGACAGCCTCGCCTATGTGCGAAGCTCGCCCATTTACCATGCAGAAGGCCTGAATGGCCCCCTTCTGATCTGCCACGGCATGATCGACACCAATGTGCATTTTCAGGATGTGGTGCGCCTCGCACAGCGCCTCATAGAATTGGGCAAGGACGACTGGGAAGTCGCCATGTTTCCCATGGAAGGCCATGGCTTCCAGGAGCCCTCCAGTTGGGCTGATGAGTATAAGCGCATCCTCAAACTATTTGAAACGCATTTGAAATAGGAAATGGAAGAACAACTTGAACGTGATCCTATCCCCGAATTGATATGGATTGGCAGGCTTACCCGCCTGATGGACAGTCGCTTTCGCTTTCCGGGAACTCAATTTCGATTCGGGCTGGATCCCTTGTTTGGGATAGTGCCATTTCTGGGTGACATCATCAGCCTGCTGATATCAGCGATGATGGTCATGGCGATGGTTCGCCACGGTATCAGCAGCAAGGTGATCATCCTCATGCTGCTCAACATAGGAGTAGACTTTCTATTGGGCTTTGTTCCTATTGCAGGGGATGCCATAGACTTTTTCAACAAAGCGAATACCCGCAATTTCCACCTCATGCAGGCTTATTATGAGGAAGGAGAGCACAAAGGCTCTGGCTGGTGGATTATCTGGATGATATTGTTGTTTATCATTTTTATGATTGTGGGTCTGATTTGGGTTGCTTTCAAGCTTCTTTACTGGACTTATGAGTTGATGGAAAGTGTGATTGGATGAGGAAAATTGCAGATGAGCAGCGGGGAAAGAAAAGGAAAATCCATGCATGGATGCTTGGGGGGCTGCTTGCGGTGGTGGCAGGTTTGTTTTTGGGAAAAATATCAGGCGGAGCTGCTTTTACGCCTGCGACTTTTGCGCATAAATATTATTTCTATGGCTTTCCTGTGGATAGCCTGAAGGGCCTGGAAAGGCAATATGCTGCGGAAAGCAGGCGGATTGGGAGAGCTTGTGAATTGTATGAACAAAAGGATTTTGAGGCATTGGCGCCAGTGTTGGCGCAGCTTCAGGCCCATCAGCCCGCAGAGCGGGCTTTTATTTTCTACGCCGGCCTGACGGCGCATTACCTCAAAAATCGGGATGCGGCGCTCGCCGCTTTTCTGCCTTTGTCGGAGACAAAGGGAAACTTCCAACAGCCCGCCCGCTGGTACGCGGCCCTCACCTATACCCTGTTCAATGAACCCGAAAATGCCATCAAATGGCTCGAAACAATTGACAAAGGCCCTTATCATGAAAAGGCAAAAGCCCTGATAGCCGATTTAAAATAATACTGTCTTGTCTACTACGCTGTCAGCTAATTTTCATTATTAAAATGTCTAATCATTTTTTAGGAGGAGTTGAAGATAATGGACAATGGATAATGGATAATGGATAATGGACAATGGACAATGGACAATGGACAATGGATAATGGATAATGGATAATGAGCGATTTGGTTCTTAATTGTCAATTTTCCATTCTCAATTTTCAATTCAACTTCTTTAAAATTATGAAATTCAGAATATAAAAGCACTTAATTGACAGCGTACTACTGCTTACTGCCTACTTCTTCCCTTTAACCGCCTTCACCGGCTTAATCTCCGTATTTTTCAAATTCCGCTTCCAAACAAAAGTCGTAAGCACAAAAAATGTCAGGCCCAGCAGGACCAAAACGGAAGAGATGATTTCAGCTTGTGTAAAGGCGTTTTCGCCAAACTGACCAGGATTGGTTCGTATTTTTTCTATCAAAAAACGCTCAATACCATTCAAAACCAGATACATGCTCAGCAATTGTCCCCAATACGGAAAGCGCTTGCGCATAAACCACAGCCCAGCAAAAATGATGAGTGCCATGGTGGTTTCATAAATCGGCGTAGGAAAAACAGGCACAGCCAAATGGTTGCAGTATTCTCCCCAGTGCGCTGCACAGTCTTCGATGGGAATCCCCTGCTTAACCACATTGTGCGGGTAATCATAGGCCCAGAGCCAGTCTGGTAGCCAGGAAAGCCCATCTGGCTTGGGGTTGGGATTGTCAATCCCCCAGTCGCCATCGCCAGAAACCTGGCAACCTACCCGGCCAATGCCGTAGCCCAATATCAAAATCATGCTCGCCCCATCTACAAATGGCAAGAGTTGATAGCCTCTTTTATTCACATACCACAGCACTGCCATGGTCCCCACCAGCAAGCCGCCATAAAATGTCAGGCCCGAAAAAGACAACAATTGGCCGATGGGATCTTCCATAAACTGATCCCAATATTCGAAATTGTGGAAAAATTTTGCACCGATTACCCCGCTGATGAAAGCAATGGTAAAAATAGTCCCCAGCTCATCACTTAGGCTTTTTTCTACTTCTACCAGCTCTGCTTTGCTGTCTTTGAGCTTGCGGTATTGATACAGTTTGTATCCGCCTCCCGCTGCCGCAAGCAGCAAGGCACCCAACCAGGAGCCCCTGGTGGAAAGAACCGCATCCTGCGGATTGTCACAAAAAACATCGTAATCCTCAAACATGAGGAAAAGCTTGAAACCCAAAAGACCATAAATCAGGGCATTCAGCCATACTTCATTCATCGAAATCGGGCCTCCCTTTTCTTCCTGGCTTTTCCATTTCGGGAAAATGCCCAATTCGGTCTGGCGGCGATACTCTTTACGGAGGATCAAATATGCCACAACAAAGGCCATAGCCATGAAAAAACCGAAACTTTGAACAGGCAGGCAGAAGTTCGTGCCCAGTATGTCATTGAAAAAATCGCTGATTCTAGGATACATATTGGTTGATAAAATGAGGCAGTAAGTTAACCATTTCGTAGCTTTGTCAAATAACAAATATCCGGATGCAGCCAGCAAAAAACATTTTGAATACCCATCAATTGCGGATCACGCAAAGCCGGATGGATGTATTGTCCCTCTTTATGGACCGGAAAGTGGCTTTATCTCAACCTGAGATAGAAGACGAAATGCAGGGTCAATGTGACCGTGTCACGATTTATCGGACCCTGGCGACCTTTTTAGAAAAAGGTCTGGTGCATAAAGTCCTGGATGATGCGGGCGCAGCAAAATACGCGCTTTGCGCGGGAGGCTGTGAAGCCACCACTTCTCACCACCACAACCATGTGCATTTCAAATGCGCTGACTGCGGCCAAACCCTTTGCATCAATGATGTGCATGTGCCCGTAATATCTCTCCCGAAAGGTTTTCGGGTGAGTGAGCAGAATGTCCTCCTGCAAGGTACTTGTCCGGTATGTACAGGGAAATAAAGCCTTATTCCTTCCACTTCAGGCTCTGAAGCGACCTTTCCATTTCGCCTCGCATATACTCGATCACCGGAGCGAGTGAGTCATTTTTCAATGCAGTATTGAAATAAAAGGAAATCACCAGAATATTCTCCTGGGCAGAATCTGACAAAAAGTAGTAGGCAGGTGTGCCTACATTGCCATAGACTTCCCAGGCTTTGCCTGTGCCTTCAGCAGTTTGAAAATCTCTGGCTGCTATCTGGGTAGCTTTTTTGCTATGCTTGTAGATGAGTTTGCGATGCTCTTCGAAATGCTCGGCAGTGGTCATATTGGTTTCAGGAACGAAACGATGTGTCAGGTGCCATTTTAAATCGTAAAGAGGGAAATCTATATCTACCCAGCAGGAATCTTCCTTCATTCTGCTTACCTCAGCATAAGCCGGATATTCAAATTCAAAAGGGCAATCAGGGCTTTCAAATTTTTTGTATGTTACATTTTCAGGAAAAGAAATCCTGTGAAAACCATGCGGACGCGCCCGTGGCGGCAGTTCTTCCCCGCAGGCACTCAACAAAAAGGTCATTCCTATTACAAGAATGAACAGCTGTATTTTTTTCCAAAAAATCATTTTTCGCATCTCCATAATTAACCCGAAACTCAAAACCTTACTCCTCTGCCCCGGCCACTTTCCTCACAATCTTAACCCGAATAATTCGGTATTTATTGGCTGCCTCTATATGAAAATCAAAATCTCCATAGGACACAACTTCACCTGCCTTTGGGATTTTTCCATTCAGCTCAAGAATCAATCCTGCCAGGCTATCGCTATCTCCCTTTACTTCTTCGAATAGCTGTTCATCCAGATCCATGATTTTTCGCATATCAAGCAGGGGGATCCGTCCCTCAAAGAGGTACTCATTATCATCTATCTGACGGTAGACATTATCTACTGCATCAGACTCATCTATGATTTCGCCAAAAATTTCTTCAATGATATCCTCCAGCGTAACGATGCCCGCTGTTCCTCCATATTCATCTACGACTATCGCCAGATGCACCCGCCTTTGCTTCAATTCATCCAGCAAATCATCTATTTTTTTGCTCTCAGGCACAAAATAGGCCTCAGTTATCTCATTTTGCCAGCTCATTTCATCCCCCGCCTGGTGAGAAGCCAAAAGCGGCAAGAGTGCTTTTATATGTAATATTCCCTTCACCTGGTCCAGGTTTTCCTCATAGACAGGAAAGCGGGAAAATTTATGCTCATTGATGATTTTGATGACGTCTTCGAAAGTATAAGCCAGGTCGAGGGCCTGCACATCCACGCGGGCACGCATGATGCCTTTGACAGAAGTATTGCCAAAACTGACAATGCCTTTGAGGATTTCACGTTCCTCTTTGGCTTCTGCCGAAGGGACTGCCAGTTCAATGGCGCTTTTCAAATCCTGAAGGGAAGTATCTTCCTCATGGGCTTTTTTCTCGATCCGCTTACTGATAAAATCAGTGCCTTCTGTGAGCCACTTGGCTGGCAAAGCCGTCAGCCAGCTGATGCGGAACATAGGTCCGACCATGGCTTTGGCAAGCTTTACCCGGTTGAGGCGGGCATATTTCTTGGGGACAATTTCTCCAAATAAAAGCAGCAGAAACGTAATGACGCCGATTTCTAAAAATGCCATCATATCCAGATGAAAGCTGTCGGTTATCTGCAAAATAAGCTCGTTGCCGATCTGGTCACGCAGGATAAAAGTGGCTATCAGGATAGCTGATACGTTAACGAAGTTGTTGGAAATCAGGATGGTAGCCAGCAATCGCTCGGCTTTTTTCTGGCTTTGTATCATGCGCAGAACGCGTTCTGCCGTAGGGGCTTCATCATTTCGCAGGTCTTCCAGCTCATTATCATTGAGTGTCAGAAAGGCGACTTCCGCACTGGAGACCAGAAAGGACATCGCGAGCAAAACAAAAAATAGCAGGCTTAAAGCCCAGGGCCAATTCAAAATAGCATCCCAAACGGAAGTCTGCAATAATTGGCCGAATTGAAAAAATAAATAAGGATCAGGATCCACTTAATCTAGTATTAAACTTATTCTTTTTCCTCTGTATCTGTCAACATACCCATGGAGTGAAATTTCCCAACGGGTTGAGAGGCTTCAGGCCACAAATTGGTTTTTTCCTCTTGTTGTTTATTCAGCAAGCTAAACCGATTTCCCCAAATCTTCAACTGAGAGCGGCCTGCTTTGTCTTTCCAGCCAGACAAGCGCCCTTCTACCAGAATCTGGTTGCCTTTGCGGCAAAGGCGATGCAAGCGCTCGGCCTCCTCCTCCCGAAATTCAATTTCAAAGGTATGAGTCTGCTCTACAGCTATTTGCTCTTCATTGATAAAACGGTCTGCACAGACCAATACGATATTGCAGCGGGCTTTGCCTCGCTCCGCATACTGCAATGAAGGATCAGCGCCCAATTTGCCGATGAGTATCAGTTGATTAAATCCGCCTGTTGACATATAAAAAGGTCTATTTACCATTTTTGCCTAAAAACCCATACGTTCAAAGATTTTTAAAACTCCTTTGGCAAACGCAAATATAGATATTTTATCAATTGGGATAAATTGAATATTGGGCGATCCCTCCCAGTGAGCTGCTGGCCCTTCATATACTTTGATCATCATATCAAAATGCGTGAACACATGCTTGAGTTCATGATGAAAGTGTAAGCCTTTCGTGATTTCCCCTTTTTCCCAGCTATGCAGCGATACTTCCCGGTTGGGAACTTCATACAGACCTCCCCATAAGCCCTTTTCAGGGCGTTTTTGGATACCGATTTCATCTTTTTCATTGTACAAAATCACAAACTGAAAGTAGCGGACTTTGCGTTTGAGTTTTTTCTTTTGCGGCAAAAAACCAATTGTGCCTTCCTTATAAGCTTTACAGCCATCCATAAGAGGACAAATCAGGCAGCCTGGATTGGTAGGTGTGCAAATAGTAGCCCCCAGGTCCATCATGGCATGATTGAAATCGCGGGAATCGTGCCCTGCCACCCAATCATCTATGATAAGCTGCCAGCTTTTCCGGGTTTTTTGCTCATTGATGGGGGAAGGGTCACTGAGCAAACGACTCATTACCCGCATGACATTGCCATCCAATACGCCAGTAGCCTGGCCAAAAGCAAAGGAGCTAATAGCTCTTGAAGTATAAGGACCTACTCCTTTGAGTAGCATCAGTTGATCGTGATGATGGGGAAAGTTTCCCCCAAAATCCTCCACCAATTGCCGGGCAGCGGCATGTAGGTTACGGGCACGGCTATAATAGCCCAGGCCCTCCCAGTATTTCAATACCTCATCTTGTTCTGCCTCTGCCAACATGACGACGTCAGGAAATCGCTCCATGAACCGATAGTAGTACTGAATGCCCTGCTGAATGCGGGTTTGTTGCAGGATAGTCTCGGCAATCCAAATCTTATAAGGGTCCTTTGTTTCACGCCAGGAAAGCTCTCTTCCCTGCTCAGCATACCATGAAATGATTTTTTTTCCGATACCAGACATGTTTTTTTCTAATTATTATCCCCTCTCAGCTATCATGATGCCATCCTTTTCAATAAATAGCTCAGTTTCAAAGAGTTTTTGCAGTAAAAAGTTTTGAGGTTAGGCCGAAACTACTAAATTTGCATGGCATTTCTTGACGCCCTCAAAACGTCTAATCGTTTCATAATTAATAATTTAGCAAGCTGTGACTAAGGCAGAAGTAATCGTAGAAATCTCCAATAAAACCGGTATTGACAAAGCCGATGTGTCCGCTTCCCTGGAAGCGTTTTTTACAGTTGTGAAGGCTTCTCTCGCAAATGGAGAGAACGTTTACGTGCGAGGGTTCGGAAGCTTCGTTGTCAAACATCGTAAAGAGAAAATAGGTAGGATCATTTCAAAAAATGAACCCGTTGTGATACCATCTCACAATGTCCCTAGCTTCAAACCTGCAAAGGTATTTGTAGAAAGAGTGAAAAGCTCTTCAATGAACAAGGAGAATTAATCCACAGGCATTGGCTTATTCATAATGGTTGAAAAAAACTCTCCTTCTCAAAGCGTCAACGGTTTTCCTCTTCGGCTAATAGTCATTGGCTCTGGGATATTAATCCTGATCCTCCTGATGTTTGCTGATAAAACCAACCTGGACAATCAGGAGGAGCGCTTGTTAGACACAGGTAGCTCAGCCATGGTGACACCCAGTGCTTCCAGTATTCCTCAGGGAAAACTGCCGCCTCTCGCCCCAGATCCTCAATTGGATGCATGGGTAGCAGATGCAGAAAAAAATACAGGAGACACTCAAAAAGTGCTCCTTGATTCCATTGTGAATCGCCTCTCCGCCAGAAACCGCTTCGATTATGCAGCGATTTACGCCTCACAAAGCCTGGCACATGACAGTTCTTTAAATGCAAGATTGCGAGTCGGTCGCCTTTACCAGCAGGCAAGTCGCCTGGAGTATATCGCCAATGATACTGTGCTTTTTCAGCAATACAGCAATCAGGCGATCAACCAACTGGAAAAAGTTGTAGAACAAGCTCCCCAAAATGAAGAAGGACTTTATTATTTGGGGCTCGCTTATGTGGAAAGTAAAAATCCACAATACAGCATGCAGGGAATTTTGACTATCCGAAAAATATTGGAGATCAATCCCGACAATGTGCAAGCAACCTACAGCCTGGGAATGTTTTCCATCCAGACTGGCCAATTTGACAAAGCGCTTGGCCGCTTCGAAAAAGTCTTGCAACTGCAGACAGAAAATCAAAGTGCTCGCTATTACCTGGCTTACGCCAAAGTTCAGCTAAATCAGCCCGAAGGCGTTTCGGACTTATTGGAAACCGTCCTGAAGGAAGCGAAAGACCCTGAGCTAAAACAACTTGCGAGAAACTTGATGAACCAAATAAATTAACTTTAAAAAAACCGAGGAGGAACATTATGCCTTGTGGAAAGAAAAGAAAAAGACATAAAATTGCGACACACAAACGCAAAAAACGCTTGAGAAAGAATCGTCACAAGAAGAAGAAATAATTTCTTCACATGCCTGGGAGAGTAAGCTGCCTACTGAGTACCGCAGACTATAAAAACTCTTCCAGGCAATTTTTTTTACTGAGTATCCCCAATTTTTCTGAAAGGCTTCGTCTTAAATGATGGCTTTTTTTCCTACTTTAGGAGAAAAAGCATATTTGTATTGCACGAATAAAAATATATGCTCACGTGAATGAATTAGTTGTAAACAAAAATGACGACGGGCTTCGAATTGGGATTTTGCATGATAAATTGATTGTTGAACTTCACAATGAAAAGCTCACAGAAGAATTTTCTGTGGGGGATTTGTTTTTAGGAAGGGTCAAAAAAATAGTTCCTGGCTTGAATGCAGCATTTGTAGATGTAGGCCATCCCCGGGATGCTTTTCTGCACTACTTCGATTTGGGCCCCCAAATCAAGTCCATGCTCAAATACATGCGGCTTGTTAAAACGGCTAAGGGAGCCGGGAAAAAACAGCTCAACAATGTTAAGCCTGTTCCAGATATCAATAAACATGGAAAGATGGCAGAGGTTCTGCAACCTAGCCAGGAAATCTTGGTACAGGTGGTAAAAGAACCCATTTCAACCAAAGGGCCACGCCTATCCAGCGAAATTTCTATCCCCGGACAGTATGTGGTACTTGTACCCTTTTCGCGGGTCACATCTGTCTCCAAAAAAATCCGCTCTTCTGAAGAGCGTCGCCGCCTCAAAGTACTGGCAGAAAGCCTTAAGCCACCCAATTTTGGGATGATCATCCGCACGGCTGCCGAAGGCAAAGACGCCGCTTCTCTCAGCAATGACATCACAGGGATACTCGATCGCTGGGAGGCCATGTCAGAGACCATGGCGAAAGGCCGCGCTCCTTCCAAGGTATTAAGCGAGCATAACCGCGCTACAAGTATCCTCAGGGATATGCTGAGCCAGGGTTTTGACACTATCTATACAGATGATCAGCAGGCTTTTCAGGACATCAAAAACTATCTTTCCGTTAATCAACCTGAGCAGCTCAAAACCCTAAAATATTACAAAGGAAAGATCCCTCTTTTCCAGCATCTCGGGCTTGAGCGCCAGATAAAGGCTTCTTTCGGCAAGATTGTTTCCATGGCCAATGGCGCCTATCTCGTCATAGAGCATACCGAAGCGATGCATGTGATAGATGTAAACAGTGGCTCAAAAAACCTGACCAATTCGACCCTGGAGGACACTGCCCTCAAGGTAAATATGGCAGCTGCCGAAGAGATTGCCAGACAATTGCGCTTGCGTGATATGGGGGGAATCATCGTGATCGATTTTATCGACATGAAGAAAAGTGAAAACCGACGCAAGCTCAATGATCACCTTCGCAAGGTGATGAAAGATGACCGTGCGCGGCACTCCATTCTTCCTATCAGCCGCTTTGGACTGGTGCAGATCACCCGCCAGCGGGTCCGCCCCCAGATAAAAATCAGCACAGCTGAGACCTGCCCCAGTTGTAATGGATCTGGAAAAATCCAGGCTTCTATCCTCATCGCTGATGAAATCCAGAATAATGTAGATTTCATCATGAAGATGAACAAGGAGAAAAAGTTGAAAATTGTCCTCAATCCTTTTGTAGCAGCATATTTTACAAAAGGCGGGTTCAAAAGCATACAGTGGCGTTGGTACTTCAAGTATCGTAAATGGATCAAAGTTTCCAGCGATACGAGCATGCCTTTTGCAAAGGTAAAATACTACAACACAGACGGTGGCGAGATAAAACTTTGATCTTCTCTTTATATGAAAGCCGTAATCCCTGTGGCTGGCGTAGGCACACGACTACGCCCCCATACACATACCCAACCCAAACCGCTCATACCGGTTGCCGGGAAGCCTATACTCGGGCATATCATCGAAAGCCTGCTGAAAGTAGGGATCACCCAACAAGTATTTGTTGTAGGCTATCTCAGGGATAAAATTCAGGCTTATATAGAAGAAGAATACAAGGACCTCATCCAGGCTGAATTCATAGTTCAGGAACCCCGCAGGGGCCTGGGGCATGCCCTTTGGGTAGCCAGGAAGACCTTTAAAAAGGAAAATGAAATCCTCATCATGCTGGGAGACACCATCATTTTTGGCCATGAAATCCAGGCTTTATTGGCTATGGAAGGGGCTGTGTTGGGCGTCCATGATGTCGACAATCCTCGGGAGTTTGGTGTGGCGGTTTTAAATGAAAACAGGGTTGTAAAAAAACTCATCGAAAAGCCTGTCATTCCCACCAGCAATCTCGCCCTGGTAGGCATCTACAAGATCTCTCAAATATCCACCTTTGTAGGGGTATTGGAAGAAATGGCTAAAGCCGATTTGCCACTCCATGAAGAGTATTTGCTGACAAATGCCTTGATGGAAATGGTGAAAAAAGGCGTTGAATTTCGCACACTCAGGATAGAAAACTGGTTTGATTGCGGACGCAAGCAATCACTTCTCGACGCCAACCGCATTTTGCTTGAGCGAATAGAGAAACTTGATACCTATTCCTTTCCCAATTCTGTCATTATTCACCCTGTCCATATTGGCAAGGGTTGCCGCATTTCCAACTCCATCGTGGGTCCCTATGTAGCCATTGCAGACAATGCTGTGATACAGGAGTCTATCGTAAAAAACTCCATCCTGGGGGCTTATTCGACGCTAAAAACGATTATGCTGGATCATTCCGTAGTTGGCAGCGATACTGTACTTAAAGGCAATCAAACGAGTTTGAACATTGGCGATAATACCGAAATAGATTTTGGAAACTAAAACAGACCTCATTTTCCATTTGGCATTTCCTGCGGAATGGGATTCAGCGAAAGAAAAAGGGGAATATATCCCTTCACATTATGCAGATGATGGCTTCATTCACTGCTCTACGGCTGCCCAGCTGAAGGAAACTGCCGCAAGGCATTTTGCAGAAGCCCAGGAATTGAGAATACTGGCGATGAAGTCGGACAATTTGGGCGAAGCCCTGAAATGGGAATCCTCCCGCAATCAAGAGCTGTTTCCACACCTATATCGGCCGATTCAGCCGGCTATGGATCTCGTCTATGAATTCACGGTAAAACGTGATCAGCTGGGAAATTGGCAGGGTTGGGAAGTGTAGGGCAGTTGACAGTATACAGTTGGCAGTATGCAGTTGGCAGGAGGTTTTTAAAGGAGGTCCAATAATGTTTTTAAGGATTTCAGTCTTTCATTTTCTTTTTGATAGGCAAAAGCTTTCATAAGGCCTTTAATCATCACTGCCAGAATATTTTCAGGCGCTACTGTCTTGTATATTTCCGCCTCCTGTTCCTTCGCATGCATTTCCTGCAAAAACTGAGCAATATCTTCCCGGACAAAAAAGTCGCCTTTTTGAAAGACATCAATAAAGAATTCGCTTTCCTCATTTTCTGATCGCAGCACAAAGTATCCCGGGAGAATCACCGCTTCCAGCGGTATCTCCAGCCTATCACAAATGATTTTATACAAAACCCCCAGACTAAAGGGCCCTCCCCTCCTTTTTTCAAAAAGTAAATTCATCAAAAACTCCCCCGGTGTGCGCATCTGGCGGCCTCCGGGTCGAAATTTTTCCACCCGAAAAAGCATCGAATTGACTACCATCAGCTTTTCAGCTGTCGTCATATCTCTCCGAAATTCCAACCAGATTCGGTTAACCAGGCGATTTACGCGGCTTGTATAGGTAGCATACTTGATGTTGGGATAAAGATATTTGGACATCAAAAACCAACCTTCCATCAGATTCTTTTCCTCTGAATCTCTCCAGGCGATAAAGCGATCCAGGGTGTCTTGCTCCTGTATCCCCTGAATGATATCTTCCAGGCGTTGCTGAATGATTTCGTCTTTTTCTGTCTCCCATGCATTTTCCAGGCGGCTTATCACCTCCCCGCCCATTTCAATCAATTTGCTTTCCACATGGGTAGACACAGTGGGATCATCATCCTCCAACAAGCTGATCAATGCCCTAAATTCACTTTCTTTCACAATTTTTTACCTGATTATTCACCCTAAAACGCATCCTAAAAACACATTTCCCCGTAATAGGGATACCTAAAGTCAAAGCCAAAAATGCTGCGTACCCTATCGGACGTGGCATTTTTTTATTTGCCCCCCAAATTATAAACAAGAAACAGAAAAGTGAAAAAGAATGTTACGGAGATGTTTGGTATTAGTGGGCGGACTTTATTCGATCACCCTTATTTCAGGTGAAAAAACGCGGTTGCTCTCATGACCAGCCTGGTCTACCATATACAAGCTAAAAATCACTTTTTCGCTCGCTGAGCCATCTGTAATAATAGTATTGGGCAAAATAATCCGCAAACTACCCGTAATCGGAACACGCTCCCCATTAGGAACAATTTCCTGCACCCGAAAGCCATGCGTCAGTTGTATGCGATCATCCAGAATAAACAGGTTATTTTCTGTCATGGAGCCCAAATCCCCATCTCCATCCGTATAGCTCACTTCAAAGACGATCGAATCACGAAAAGCAATCACCTGCATAGGGCCAACCGAAATCAATTCGATTTCAGGTACAGGAGAAAATATTTCCCCGCCATCCTCTTTACAACTTGTAAGTCCTAATACTATGAGGATAAAAAATACATAAAAGGCATTCTTCATAACATCAAATTGATTAATCACATATCCAATCTTTAGTCTGACATCCCGTCATCCCGCTGTCCCGCCTCCCCTACTGTACTACAAAAAAAGACATATAAAACTGCCAACCGATCCCCTGATCGGGAGTAGGAAACTCAAAAGTTTCGGTATGATCTCCATCTTTTGCCCGGTAGCGCATATAGGTGATGGCATTGGGGGTAAAAGTATTTGTATTGACCACGATCTTCCAATGAAAATCGCCATCGGCCCCAGGGCCATAGAAGTCTGGAACAATTTTGGGCGTAGCCCTATAGGTTGCCTGGATTTTTCGGGCATTGGAAAAATCAAAAGGATCATCTGAGAAAAGCATTTCATTGAGCTGTAAATCAGCTGTCTGTGTGCTGTCATCTTCCACCCGCAGCCAGAGTGTCATCTGGTTATTGTTCAGGGTACCAAATGGCGCGAATACATCGTCCCGGGTAGTATCTATCCGGTATTCGATAGGTCCAAATTGCAGAAATGCTGCAAGGCCCAGAAATTGTGGCTGGGTGTTGGGCAAAGCCGATACATGGCCAAACATATCGGGCGCGCCCGCCAGGATCCAATCTTCGATTGCCTTGACCTGACCCGCTGTAAGCGGGTTGTCATAGAGGGGCATGCGCCCCAGGACCTGATCCTGCGTGGTCACCCGATGGTGAAGCCAGGACTCTGCCACGCTAAAGGGTTTTACCCTCACCTTAAATCGCCCGTCCTGGGTATTTTTTATCACAGGATGAAAAACCAGGCTTGAATAGCTTGACTGAACTGTCCTGTAATCCGGCTCAAAAGAGCCATCATGACAACCGGGCACAGCACAACTCTGTGAAAAAATAAATTTATGTAAGCCCAATAAACTAGCCGAATCCGGCTCAATCAGGGGCATATCCGGTGTGTCTATCTTCACATCAAAAGGATTGGGCGGGGGCCCATCATCCTCTGTTTTGCATGCAACAAGTGAAACGATCACGAAAAGGAAGAGAATGTATTTTTTCATTTTATTTTATTCAAAAGCTTCCATCAGCACTCTACCCGGCAATCTGCCATTGGGTATATCTACATCAAATCCCAGCGCATAAGCGATGGTGGGGACGATATCAATGCTTTCGCCTTTGGGATTAGAAGGCGTCCCGACGACCTGGTTTTTCTTCACCAGGCCTGACGGCCCCAGGATCATCGCGAATATTTCGCGGGAAGTCGCATCGCCCGTATGATCGAGCGCGAAGCGCCCATAGATATCCTGGACCGTATTGGGTTCCTTGTTGCGCCCATGCTCCGGTACAATCACCAAAAGGGTGTCGTCGGCCATCCCGGGTGTATTTTGGATGGTATGCCAAAGGTGTGCAACAGCATAGTCTGCTTTCCGCAGATTATTGCAATATTCCGTGAAATTTTGGTGGCAGATGTCAACATCTGTCATATTCACCGTCAGCAATTCCGGCTTAAACTCCCTGATGATTTCCTCTGCAAACAACATGGTGTAGATGTCATTGTTGGCGTGGATGCCCGACACCCCCAGGGGATTGTTATAAGCGCCACTGTTGCCTTTTTCCATCAAAGACTGGATAAAATCCTGAATCAGTTTCGTTTCAGAATCAGTATTGCTGATGCCAAAACCTTGATTTACAGCTTGTTTTCCAAAACTTTGGTCCAGAAAGTTGCGGACATGGTTGAGGCGTTCTTCTTCGTGAAACTGAAATTGTTTGGGGTTGCTGATCGCAGGGTATAGACTCGGATTGAGCAGCACCGTCGGGGCAATGTGATTTGCACCGTATTTGGCGCCATAGCCGGGATCCTGGCTGTAATTCAACGCTGGATAGGGCCCCAAAGAATTGGAGACCCACCAGGCGTTTTTGGCTGTTTGGGCAGGAGAATTATGTTTGAGGTAATACTCGAATACCGTTGGGAATTGCGGATTTTGGCGAAGGTTGAGCCCCGTATCTGTGTAGCGCCCTGTCACGGCCACCGTGTGGCCGTTGAAATGGCCCGTAGGGCCTTCCCTATATCTCAACTCAGGAAAGAGGGTGCCCTCTTTTGCCAGCTTCTGAAACCAGGGAGAGGCCGGAATGGGGTCCAGGCCCGGCATTGCCGATGAAGTCCCTTCAAAAGAAGCTGGCATCAGGTTGCCTTCCGCTTGCTGGATGGCTTCGATATTGCGGATACCGCCCGCAAAAAGGCAAAATACCACATGCCCTACCCGCCTGCTGCCTGTCCTGGCAAATAAACGCCCACCGGGCAGGATAAATGGCGCTGCAACGCTAGATGCCGCCAAAGCGGCTGTCTGTTTGAGAAAAGTTCTTCTTTTCATAGAAATCTAAAAATATCTATACTCATCAGAAGTCAGAAAGGCATAATAAATGATCTCAGGGGTGATATCCGGATCATTTGCAATCAGGTTTTCAAAAAACCAAAGTTCGTACTCACCGGGTTCCCGCACATAAAAACGACGGTAAGTCGCTTGGATAAAAGCAGGTACATCTGCTCTCATTTGCTGTGCTGAAGGCACATCTGCGCCCGGATTGTTGAGGAAGTTGCGGATAATCACATCCGCGATCAGGCCTTTATCCCCCACAGCATTATAACCCGTCACCAGAACCAATAATTGGTTTTCTGTAAGGGTAGTTCCAAATAAATCTGAATAGGCCAGTGATATAAATTCAAGATCGCTTTTTAGCGTATTTTTGTTTACCCCTGCCTGGGTGACTTCCACTTCATTTACTTCATACAGATAGACTTGCTCCGTTTTAGAACAGGAAAACAAGAAACTAAAGAGAATGATGATGAGGGGAAAATAAAGAAGCCTGGCGATGGAAAAATGGATGTTTTGATGGAAATACATACCGTATTGGATTTAAAATTAAACAGGAAATCGGGGATATCATCAAATTCCCAGGACTTCATCTTTACTCAGAATGGTTTTGAGCATCTCTCCATAATCATCATTTTGCTTGTAGACGAGCACAGCCTCGACCATTTCGGTCGATACAGGTTCACGCAGCAAAAAATCATTGTACACATCAATGACCTGACCCTCATAGTAATCTGTAGAGGAAAAAAATATTTCGAGGAAATCAGCTTTGGAATTGCCCTCTTTCCCAAACAAAATCCCCCCAAATCCATCTACGATAGTGATAGCGGTTTCTTCTTCCGAAGCAGTAGGATATCTTCCCAAAAAATATTCAAAAAGGGAAAGCACAAAGTTTTGGGAGCCCATATTGATTTCATCATAGAAGTAGTTGAATGCCATTCTCCGATGCATTTCCATGCGTCCTATCCTACCCGCCAGCAAATCCGCCGGGAGGCGCTTGAGCAAAACCAATTTGTTTAATTCCTGCTCAATCAAGGGCAGGAAAGGCTCATATTGCGGGTCCTTTTTCGCTTCGTTAAAAATATATATCTGGAAGCTGATATCCGCCGTGTCCAAATTGGCGAGCATTTCCGCACGCCCGATGTCATACATGCGTTGAATGAATCCAGGGAATTGAAAAATCAATTCCAGCACCTCTTCGCGATCACTGACAGCCGCATTATCGCGGCCGAGGATAGCAAGCGCTTGCTGCAACTCCTGCTCGTTGGGCTTTCGCCCCAAAAGGCCGATATACAGTTTGTTGACATAGCTTTCCTGCAGAACCAGGGGAACTGTCTCGTCAGGCACCACATCGTTGTCGGGAATGCGGATGATCTCTGCCTCTGGCTGGCAGGCAGTGACGATCAGGATGAGAATCAGGAAGAAAGGTAGCGTGCTTCGCATAAAACAGAATATTTCCTTAAGTGTTAGACTGAAAGAAGCTCTTTCGGTTTAACGCAAGGAAAAAGGCTTTATGATTTTCTGCGGAATTAGCCGCCAGCCAACACAGCATTATACTTCTCCGAATTTTTCGGATCTATATCCTGCATGATCTCGACAAAAGATTTTTTGTCATTGACAAAAGCTCCTCCAAAAACTTTGATTAATTCATCGCTCTTGGCGTCGAGGAAAAGGCGCGAAACCATCAGGAGGGGATTGGTACGAACCAGTTTTTGCAAATCAGACATGCTGTCGAGCATGGTCCGGCGGGCCCGCGGAATGTTCTCAGTTAGTTGATCAAGGCCACCGCGGTGGTAGTTATACAGTAAGTCATGAAACTGGCGGTAGCTGCTGTTGGTCAGGTTTTCGGCCAGCCAAAAACGATTATTTTGACCGATGCCAGAAGAAGACCAGCCCTGCTCCGGACTGGAGGCTGAGAGACTCACCCACTGCTGGGCTTTCTTAAAATAGGGCATCCCCGCACCTTTGCCATAACTGCCATAATCGAAACCCAAAATGATGTAAGCATAATAGTTTAACATCGCTGTCAGGTTATCGGTATAGCTGTTTTCATTGAATTGAAGGGCTTGCCCGATATTGTAATTAAAATTGAAATATTGGTCACTGATATTGACCAATATGGTTTCATAAGTAGAATTGAAGGTGGGGCGGTATATCTGTATGTTGCCTGTGCAACGGAAATATCCCGCCGAGGGACGGGAACTGACAATGATGCGGAAATTGACACGGATTCGCTCAAAGTACTCCATTTCATCCGTATTCCACTCCTGAAAATTGAGGTATTCCGTAATTGCCTTTTGCATTTCCTCATAAATCATTCGGTCACTTTGACCACCTGCCTGGTTGTAATCAATGGATACCGAGCAGTTGAGTTGCTGTGCGAAAAGGCCAGAGCATGATAAAAAGGCAATCAAGAAGGAAATGGGAAGGAGTTTCATGATGAAAGGATTTGCAATATTTTTTGAAAAATGTCTTCAGCTACCTGGGCTTTGTCTTTTAAGGGAAAACGTTCGATTTGCTCATTTTTGTCTATCAAAGTAATTTGATTGGTGTCATGGGCAAATCCGGCTCCCTTATCTTTGAGTGAATTCAGCACGATCAGGTCAAGCTTTTTCTTCCGCAGTTTGCCCAAAGCATTTTGCTCTTCATTTTCTGTTTCCAGGGCAAAACCGACCAGGAGCTGATTATTTCGCTTTTTTTCACCTACAGAGCTCAATATATCCTGTGTGCGCACCAAAGTCAATACCATTTCATCTCCCCCTTTTTTGATCTTTTCTTTGGCGACTTCCTGAGGGCGGTAGTCCCCTACCGCCGCGGACATAATCACGATATCCTGCGCATCAAGATGCGCATGTACAGCCTCATACATCTGCTGAGCAGATTTCACCCGCAGGCAGCTTAGCTGCGGCGGATCGGGCAGATTTGTCGGGCCTGAAACGAGGGTTACCTCAGCGCCCAGGCGCTGGGCGGTCTCGGCAAGGGCATAGCCCATCTTTCCTGTAGAGTGGTTCGAAATAAAGCGAACCGGATCAATCGCCTCCTGCGTCGGCCCGGCTGTGATCAGCACCTTGTGGCCCTTGAGAGGGCCATCCTGCTGCAACTGCAGCAGTTTCTCCGCCTCGGCGAATATCTCATCAGGCTCCATGAGCCTGCCAGGCCCTTCCAGGCCACTGGCCAGAAAGCCGACGCCCGTCGGCAGGATGTGGTTGCCATAAGACGCGAGCGTCTTCAGGTTTTGCTCCGTGGACGGATGTATGTACATATCGGCATCCATCGCCGGAGCGATGAGCACAGGGCAGCGTGCTGCCAGATAAACCGCCAACAAGGCATTGTCGCAAAGGCCATGGGCCATTTTGGCAAGGGTATTGGCAGTAGCGGGTGCTACAATCATCAAGTCTGCCCATGTACCTATTTCCACATGAGCAGACCAGTTTTCATTCCAAAGGCCGGAAAAGACTTCCCGGCCTGACAAAGAGCTGAAACTCAGCTCTCCTATAAAATGTGATACTGCAGGAGTTGTGACAACCTGAACTTCTGCTCCGGCTTTTTTCAAAAGCCTCAGCAAGTAAACTGCCTTATAAGCAGCTATGCTGCCAGAAACAGCCAGGATGATCTTTTTACCCTTCACATCAAAGCGTTCCATCGTTAGGGTCACGCCAGTAGACCATCTCATCAAGAAACTCCTCTATCGCTACTTGCGTGGATTTGGGTTTTCGCTCGTAGAAGCGAGAAATTTCAATCTGTTCTTTGTTTTCCATTACCTCTTCAAGGTTGTCATAAGCAGGAGCAAACTCCGCAAGTTTATGCGTCAGTTCTTCCTTCATCTCAATGGTAATCTGATTGGCGCGCTTGGAAGCAATCGTGATGGACTTGTACACATTGCCACCCGAAAGATTCGCGATCTTCTGCACATCCAAAGGCAAAAAATTGTTATCACTCATATTTAAACGTTTTTCGTTCTTCTATCTACTAATCTGCTAATTTACTAATCTGCTAATCTGCAAATCTATTACCCCACCATCTTCCCCAATCCACGTTGGGCTTTTTGGTACAGGTTTTCGGCATCTTTGCCAAAAGTGCTATTCGGATATCTATCAATAAAGTTTTGATAAAAGTCAATTGCATCCAGGTAGCGATTTTTTCGCTTCGAAATAATACTGACTTCAGCTAATTCAACAGCTGCCTGTACCAGCAAAAATTGAGCCTCTTCGCGATAGCGGGAGTCTGGATACTGGCGGATCAAATTTCTAAACGCTTCCACAGCGGCCTTGGAGTTCTGGATTTTGAGGTAAAGTTTGGCTTGCTCAAAGGATTTTTTCGCCAATCTCTCGCGCAGCTCAGCCATGATCTCGTTAGCCTCTTTGACCTTTTCCGAGCTGGGAAATATATTGACAAATACCTGAAACTGGTTGATCGCTTTTTTGGTGTATTCCTGATCCAGGAAGTGAGGATCCGATTGGAGGTAGTAGCAATAAGCCACCATAAAGGCGCTTTCCTCATATTTTTCTCCTGAAGGGTACTGCTGGGTGTATTGCTGAAAGTAGTAGGAAGCCGAAATGAATAGCTTCTGATTGAATTTGCAATAAGCAAAATGATACAGATAATCAGAAGATCTCTGATCCCCTCTTCTCAGGCTCATCAACTCTTCGAACATGAAAGAGGCCTTCTCGTAGCTTTCATTATTATAAAAGTAGTAGGCTGCAGTATCCTTCTCTTCCACCGTTCCTTTTTTGACGTAAACGTTCATTTGCTTACGCAATTTCCCTTCTGTCCCGCAGGAAGAAAGCAGCACAATAGCAGATATAAGTACAATAAAGATGACCAGCGTTTTTCTCATAGCTCGCAAATTTAAAAAAATGTTTTGTAACCCGTATGGAGAAAAATTATCCTCTATACTTTAGCCCTGATTTTTAGCTAGTTTTGTTACACTTTTAGAAGAATTTTTCATACTGACGAAAGAAAGTCACAAAATGCTGTCTTTGTTCAATAAGCTTTTTCGAAATACCTCCAGAATCCTGGACAGGTATATTGTCTTCAAATTTTTGGGGGCCTTCTTTTTTCTTTTGGCCATTGTAATCATCATCTGTGTGGTTGTTGACTTCAGCGAAAAAAGCGATGAAATATTTGAAAAAAAGATTCCCATGGCGGAACTTTTTGGTGATTATTACCTGAATTTCATTCCTTTTTGGGCGAATTTGCTTTCGCCGGTTTGTATTTTTCTGGCGGTGATATTTTTCACCTCCCGCCTGGCTCACCGTACCGAATTGATCCCCATCCTCACCTCTGGTGTGAGTTTTTTGCGCTTACTGGCACCCTATCTTTTTACAGCCATACTTCTGGCAGGCAGCTCTTTTTACCTGAAAGGCTATATGGTGCCGCGGGCCACGGAAAAGCAGATTGAGTTTGAATACAAGTATTTCAATAAAAGAAAGATTCACAAGGACAGAGATGTGCATAAGAAAGTCGCTGCCGACACCTATGTCTACATCAATTTTTACAATAAAAATAAAATGGAAGGCCATGGTTTCACCCTTGAACGCAAGGATGGAGCTGATTTTTTGACCCGTATCAAGGCAGAAAGAGCCCAGTGGGTAGATAGCACGAGGAGTTGGCACTTGAAAAAAGTATGGCGGAGGGACTTTCAGGGAGAACGCCAAAGCCTCCGATATATAGCGGATTTGGATACCACGTTTTTATTGTCACCAGACGACATCTTTGTCAAAGAGATGCTGGAAGCCAGCATGACCAATACAGAACTCGCCGAATTTATTCGGCTAGAGGAAATGCGAGGCTCAGATATTCTTCAAAATCTATATTTTGAACGGCATCGAAGATTTGCCGATCCGGTCGCCGTGATCATACTCACATTGATTGGCTTTGCGATGTCATCGCGAAAAACGAGGGGCGGCATCGCCCTTCAGATTGGTATAGGGCTGATGATCAGCTTTTTTTACATCATCCTGCTTTTTGCGGGGAAAGCATTGATTAGCGATACCTTCCCGCCTTTTTATGCGGTTTGGCTACCCAACTTTATCTTTTTTCCCATAGCCATTTTCCTCCTCTGGCTTTCGCCCAAGTAAGGAATAAATGGAAAGAGACAAAGGTTAAAGATATTGCTTGATCAATTGGGAGGCTTTGGCCTGATCCAGCGGCTTCAGCAGGAAGCCATTCATACCAGCTTTTCGAATTTCACGGAGCTTTTCTTCCACAGAATGGGCCGTAAGGGCTATGATAGGGATTTTCTTGCCATGGGCAAGCCTTCTGATGGCGCGGGTTGCCTCCAGCCCATTCATGATAGGCATTTCGATATCCATCAAAATGAGGTCATACTTATCCGCTTCAACTTTTTCAACAGCTTCTTCACCATTTGAGGCAGTTTCTACTTCAAAGCCTTCTTTTTGAAGCAAATATTCAACGATGACGATATTGACTTCATCATCCTCAACAATGAGAATTTTTGTATTCATGACTCAATGCTCAGTATGTGCAATTAGTGATAGTGAGATATACGAGGAACCGTAAATGTACGTATTCTGTGGTACAATTCAAGTTAAATATCGCAACATATCCTACCTGCTTTTACTGAGCATTTTTGCATTTTTCAACGCTTTAGAAAGCACAACCTGGATTGGGTTGCCGCTCTCCATTCAGATTAAGCAAATACCGTGTGCAACTGTTAAATGCTGCATATTGGCGCGTTATACTGATAGAACCGAATATGCCAACGGCCGTTTCTGTTCCAAGAATATTGCTAAACTCAGGGCGGGAAGTATTAAAATCTGTAAATAAAGGGTCATTTGCCAGCCGATAATTGTACAAAAAACTATCAATTGCGGTTAATTCATACCAGAAGGAATTCGCCAATAGCTCAGGTTGAGAACAGGTCGGCGAATCTACATAGGTGTAGAAGGCTCCAGGCTGCTGATCCATTCTTGTAAGAAAGGTAGAGATCAATTCCTTCTCGCGAAAGCGATAGCAATACTGTGTGCCACAGGCTTTGATATCGATCATTCGGCTGGGGCCAAACTTCACTGTATCACTCATGCCATTCTCCTCATAAGCCAAAAATGCACGTAATTCAAAGGCTTTTCCCCTTACACCTTCCTCCTGAGCCCGCTTATCCGACCACTCGACCCTCGTTTCTTTATCCAAAGAAAGCGCCTGCAACCCTTTCCCATTGCCTGAGCAAAGGGTAAGCGAAGGTCTTGAGATACGAGGGATTAAAGGCAAAGCTGTTTCGGCGTGTAGCTCAAACTCATCATCGCCGATTTTGGCGATCCGAAGCGTATATTTTTCGCCACCTACCAAGGCATTTTCTCCCTCTGTATCAAAGGTATATAAAGTGGTCAGAGAATAAAATGTGCCATTTTCCGGCTCTTTGAGGACTTCATCCAACTGGCTAGCCTGGTAGGTTTTGCCAGATTCGGCGGTGAGAGTGACCCGTAAATCCTTTACGCTTAAATCATTCTCTTTGGCATATTCCAGGGCATTGCCTTCTGGAAGAAATCCCATGGATATTCGGACAAATTGCCTGGAATCCTCCTGGTTAAGCACACCATAAACGGCCCAAATAGGCTTCTCCGGAGCATTGATATCTATTTCAGTAGAGCAGGACATGGCTCCGATAAACAAAAGAAGTACGGCAAAAAACAAAACAGAAAATCTCATATTAAATCAATTTGGACAAATTGTTACACTTATTTAGAAGATAGTTTATAGTTTCGGGTTCTGGGTTTCGGGTTTCGGGTTTCGGGTTCTGGGTTTCGGGTTTCGGGTTTTGGGTAATAACTCGGAACACAAAACACGAAACTCAAAACGCAAAGCTCAAGCCCCTTAACGAAAAAAATAAGATTATGTCGACCGCAAAGAAAACAAAAAAGCGGGTAACCACCCATCGTCTTTGGGAGATGAAGCAGAGAGGCGAAAAAATTTCCATGCTCACAGCCTATGACTACTCCCTGGCCCGCATTGTAGACGATGCTGGCATCGACGCTGTACTGGTAGGAGACTCCGCCTCCAATGTGATTCATGGGCATGAGACCACCCTACCCATCACCCTGGAGCAGATGATAGATCATGCATCATCTGTGGTGCGGGGCATCAAAAGAGCCCTCATTGTGGTAGACCTTCCTTTTGGTGCCTACCAGGGGGATTCCAAAAATGCGCTCAAAAGCGCCATTCGCATCATGAAGGAGTCTGGCGCTCACGCCATCAAGATGGAAGGCGGGAGTTTTATCTCCGCTTCTGTGAAGCGCATCATATCCGCAGGCATCCCTGTGATGGGGCATTTGGGGCTTACGCCTCAGTCCATCTATAAATTTGGGACCTACGAAGTAAGGGCCAAAGAGGAAGAAGAGGCAGAAAAGCTCATTGAAGATGCGCTGATGCTCGAACGACTGGGCTGCTTTGCCCTGGTGTTGGAGAAAATCCCTGCGCATCTCGCTCAAAAGGTCACCGAAACCGTCAAAATTCCGACCATCGGAATAGGCGCGGGGCCTGGCTGCGATGGTCAGATCCTTGTGACCCATGATATGTTGGGGATCAATAAGGAGTTTAGCCCACGCTTCCTGCGCAGATATGCACAACTATACGATGTGATGAAAGCCAGCATGGAGCAATACATCACTGATGTCAAAAGCGGGGATTTCCCCAACGAGCAGGAAAGCTATTAGCAAAAAATGGAGATTCTTTACGAAGACAATCACCTGATTGTCGTAAATAAACCCTTCTGCATGCTCTCTCAGGGCGATGAGACTGGCGATGACAGTGTCTTTGAGTGGGTGAAACGCTACATCAAAGAGGCTTATGATAAGCCCGGCAATGTCTATGCAGCTTTGCTGCATCGCCTGGACAGACCCACCGGAGGGGTCCTGGCGCTTGCCAAGACCTCGAAGGCGGCTACGCGCATCTCCAAAGACTTTCAGCAACGAAAAGTCAAAAAAGTCTATTATGCTATCACCCAAAATGTGCCTACCCCTCCTGAAAGAGAATTGGTTCATTATCTGAAAAAGATTCAGGATAGGAACATCATAAAGGCTTACCAGAAGGAGGTTCCCGAGAGCAAAATAGCCAGGTTGACTTACAAAGTCGTCCATCATCATGCAGGCAAAGCCCTGGTCGAAGTACGGCCGGAAACCGGCCGCAAACATCAGATTCGGGTTCAGCTATCCAGCATAGGATGCCCCATCAAGGGCGATATGAAGTATGGAGACTCCGCTTTCAATCCTGATAAATCCATCTGCCTTTTTGCACATAAATTGACTCTCATTCACCCTGTACAAAAAGTGCCTATGGACTTTGTGGCGCCATGGCCAAGCCAGGCTATCTGGCAGGAATATGCTTTGGATTACTTGCGTTGAAGGACATCAACGTTGAGTCCGACCATCAGCCCCATGCTTGCGAAGCGGTATTCGGTAGGTTGAAGGGCTTTTTGCCATTGGGCATCCATATTGATGGCGACAAAGCCGTAGATATTGGAGGCGAGATGGGCCTCCCAGCCAACCTGGCAACTTAAGACCACTTCCATATTCCTGGAAGGAATAAAGCTTACCGGCACGGCATGGCCGTTCTGATAGGCTCCAAAGCCTGTGAGCATTTCCAGCGAAGGGCCAATCGCTACATGAATGTCCTGCCAACTGAGGTGCAACTTCAGCGGAAAACCCAAATAGGTATAATGAGAAGAGAAATGTGAATAGTCAATGACATTGCCAAATGGATCCAGTATGGGCTTTTTACCCCCTATCCCCCGGTCTTTTTGATAAATCCCTCCCTCCAGGGCCAGCCATTCCAAAAAGTTGAATCGAAAATGAGCTTCCGGCTTATAGGTGAACCGGCCATTGTTCAGCAAACTCATCGGATCATCCGTTTTGCCAGCCACAGATCCTGTCGTAAACTCGGGGGTAAGGGAAAAACCCACATGGATATTGAGCTCCTGCCCCCAGGCCTGAAAGCCAGAAATCAGTATCAACCAAACAAGTATGTAGGGAGAAAGCCTAAAGACAAGGTGCATAAAACGGAAGTTTTCGTATAGACGAAGAAATAATCTTTTAAGCTGCGCCACAAGGTAAAACAATTTGCCCCATTACAGATTATTAGGAATAATCATCCTTTTTCTCAATCCCAAAAAAGGCAGTACCTTTGCCCTCCAATAGCAGACACCTTTCAAATCAATAGTCCGTGAGCAAAAAAGCATTTTCAGATACAGACATGACATTCAACCTCAATGAGGATCATAACCGGGAGTTATTGAGGGTTTTGCAGCATAAGTTAAAAGCCATTCATCTGGGGGGAGGAGAAAAAGCCATAGCGAAGCATAAGGCCAAAGGTAAGATGACTGCTCGCGAGCGAATTGCTTATTTGCTGGATGACAAAAATGATTTCCTCGAAATCGGCGCTTTCGCCGCCGATGGCATGTACCAGGAATATGGCGGAGCGCCCTCCGCGGGTGTCGTCACCGGCATAGGCCGGGTAGAAGGCCGCCTTTGCATGATCGTCGCAAATGATGCGACTGTGAAGGCAGGGGCATGGTTTCCGATGAGCGGAAAAAAGAACCTGCGGGCGCAGGAGATTGCGATAGAAAACCACCTCCCCACCATTTATCTGGTGGACAGCGCGGGGGTTTTCCTGCCTATGCAGGACGAGATATTTCCCGACAAAGAACACTTTGGCCGCATCTTCCGCAACAATGCGGTCATGAGCAGCAAGGGCATCCCGCAAATCGCGGCCATCATGGGCCCCTGCGTAGCAGGAGGAGCCTATCTGCCCATCATGAGCGATGAGGCTCTCATCGTCAAAGGCACAGGCTATGTGTTCCTGGCCGGCCCGGCACTGGTCCAGTCCGCCATAGGCGAAAAAGCAGATATAGAAGAACTCGGCGGTGCCGAAATGCACAACACCCTCTCAGGGGTATGTGATTATCAGGCGGAAGACGACAAGAGCTGCCTCGATCAGGTGAAGTCTTTGATCGGAAAAATGGGCCATGGCCCGACCGCGGGCTTTGACCGCGTCAAAGCAAAAGCGCCTCAATTTGAGGCACATGAGCTGATGGGCATACTGCCCGCAGATCGTACCAAACCTTATGAAATAAGGGATATCCTTTACCGCATCATTGATGCGGATAGTTTTGATGAGTACAAGGCTGGCTTTGGCCAGAGTATCGTTACGGGCTATGCCCGTATTGATGGGTGGTCTGTTGGCATCGTTGCCAACCAGCGCACCTTGCTCAAGACCGCCAAAGGCGAGATGCGCTTTGGAGGCGTCATCTACTCCGACTCGGCCGATAAAGCGACTCGCTTTATCATGAACTGTAACCAAAAGCGGATTCCGCTTGTCTTCCTTCACGATGTGACGGGTTTTATGGTCGGAACGCGTTCCGAGCAGGGCGGCATCATCAAAGATGGCGCAAAAATGGTCAATGCAGTCGCCAACAGCGTTGTCCCCAAGTTTACCTTTGTGATCGGCAATTCCTATGGAGCGGGTAACTATGCCATGTGTGGCAAAGCCTATGATCCCCGGCTGATCTACGCCTGGCCTTCGGCCCGCATCGCGGTCATGGGCGGAGCAACTGCCGCCAATACACTCATGCAGATTCAGGCTTCCGCCCTCAAAAAGAAGGGCCAGGAAGTAGATGAAGCCGTACAGGCAAAACTGTTGGAAGAAATAACGGAACGCTATGAAGAGCAACTCTCGCCCTATTATGCTGCGGCACGCATCTGGGTGGATGGCATCATAGATCCGCGAGACACGCGCAAAGTCATTTCCAAAGGCATTGAATCTGCCAATGGAAATCCGAATATGGAGCGTTTCAATCCCGGTGTGATTCAGACATAAAGAAGGATTCTTCTTCTTTCCTGCCTTCCTCATCCTATTCATTTCCCGGTTCATTCCCACAAATTTCACTTTGCCTGGGACTTGTCTGATGTTTGCATTATCAAAAACAAACGCATTAAATCACACAGACATGAGACACTTCAACACCTTCCTCATCACCCTGATACTTTGCATCGGAAGTTTGAGCTTACATGCCCAAAAGCCATTTAAAGACGGATACAAAAAAGAAACCTATCACCGCCCAGCTCAGCTCACGCTGATCTCGCCCATTGGCACCAATGGCCTCAAAAGCGCAAAATGCATTAACCACCTATCAATCAACCTGATAGCAGGCGTTTCAGCCGCCACAGAAGGCGTCGAAATCGGCGGCTTCCTCAATATCAACCGCAAACATACCTATGGTGTACAGATTGCCGGTTTTGGCAATATCACAGGCGATGACGCCATCGGAGCCCAGATCGCGGGCTTCGGCAATATCGTTGGTGATGATCTCTACGCTGTCCAGCTTGGCGGCTTTGGCAACATCGTTGGGGGAAAGGTTCATTTAGCGCAGGTTGCCGGTTTTGGCAATGTGGCGGGTAGCCATGTAGGCGGACTGCAAGTGGCAGGCTTTGGCAATGTGGCCGGAGGAAATGTCGGTGGAGGCCAGATTGCAGGTTTCGGAAATATAGCCGAAAAAGTATATGGCATCCAGCTCGCAGGCTTTGGCAATGTGGCCGGAGATGTAACCGGCGCCCAGATCGCCGGTGGCGTGAATATAGCCGGCCATGTAAAAGGCCTCCAAATAGGGTTGGTGAACATTTCTGAAGAAATGGATGGCATTCCCATTGGCCTGCTGAGCATTGTCAAAGAGAATGGCTTCCGCCAGCTTGAAGTCTCCAGTTCTGAAGCGCTAAACGCGCAAGTCGCCTGGAAAATGGGCGTCGAGCATTTCTACAACATTTTTGCCGTTGGCGGACGCTATACGGATGAATTGAATTATTTCTCCTTTGGCTATGGCCTGGGAACGCAGTTTCGCCCTTTTAACAACAGCATCGTCGCAAATGTAGAAGCCATGAGCTGGCATGTGAATGAAGGCTATGAACGTTGGATGACAGATTTGAACCTGCTCAATCAGGTCAAACTGACCGTCGGTATTCCCTTCTTCAATGAAGCCGTCACCCTTTTCGCCGGCCCCAGCTACAATGTCATGGTATCCAATTCTGAGCGCGCTTTAGAGTTAAATGACAAAGGCATCGCACCGCTATGGACCTTCCAGGATCAGGTATACGGCCAAACGCGCATCCAGCAATGGGTAGGCATGAATGTAGGTCTCCGATTTTAATCGCGAAATCGCCAGAAGGCATTGTTGATCATTTCTGACAAAAGCTGCTCATCCTTTTCCCCCTGATAAGTCAGGATAAAACTGAGCCCATAGGTTTTGTCTTTGGTCAAAAGAAGGTAAAACGCCTGCTGAAAATTGGCGTCGGCACGCACAACTTCTCCTTCCCATATATAGTAAAAACGCCCATTTATGGGCTTTCTATGGGCCTCTTGAAGTTGAAAATCAGGAAAATCTTCCTGATAGGATTGAAGGATTTGCTCAGAAAGCGTGCTTTCTTCCGGGATCGTAAAATCACCCACATAATTGGCCTGAAACTGAAGGCTTGACAAAAATTCGCCCGTCTCACTTACTTGCTTAATTATGCCGCCCAGCTTAACAAGCTGGGCTTTTTGTGAGACAGAATCTTTGACCATTACATCTTTGACAGCATACCTTTCACTTTCGGGATACAATTGGGCTGCTTCAAAAAATTGCCAGCCTTCCGGCACCTTGAGGCTAAACCCAAAATAATGGTTGTTGTAATAGCCCAGCTCTGTTTTTCCGACATCTACCAGCACAGGCTGTTTTTGCTCAAATGCAGGAAAACACCCCCAAAGCAGGGAAAACAAAAGAATAAGGGAAAGCGGACGATAGCTTGTCATAGATATGATAATTGCCTGATTCTGACTAAATTCGTACGATTATAAGTTAAATTAACGCATCTACTTCTTAAATTTATGTTAAAAGCACTGATTGTTGAGGATGAGTTGAACAGCCAGGAACTGCTCAAAGATATCATTGATGAATCCTGCGATGGCGTACAAGTCGTGGCCATGGCTCAGGGAGTAACCGAAGCCCTTGAAAAAATCAAGGAACATAAGCCTGATATTCTCCTGCTCGATATCGAGCTGACAGACGGAGATGGCTTCCAGGTACTGGAGCAGGCAGAAGACATTGACTTTGATGTTATTTTCACTACCGCTTATGATCAGTATGCGATCAAGGCTTTTAAGTTTGCCGCAACTGATTATATCCTTAAACCTGTAGACTTTGAGGAATTGCAGGAGGCTGTCAAGCGTATCGTTGATAAACGAAATAATCCTGAGCAGGCACCTTCCAATGAGCAGCTCCAGGCGCTGATCAACAATATCCGGAGTATCCGCCAACCCTTTAAGCGGATAGTACTACCCACCACCAACGGTTTTACCGTTGTGGATCCCAAAGACATCATTCGCTGCGAATCTGATCGCAATTATACCTTCATCTTCCTCACAGATGGGCGCAAAATACTGGTTTCCCGCACCATCAAGGAATATGAAGAAATGCTGGAAGATTTCAACTTTTTCCGCATTCATCAATCTCACCTGATCAACCTGGCGTTTTTGAAAAACTATACCCGTGGCCGGGGTGGGTATGTGGAACTCTCCAATGGTACCACCCTTGATGTCTCTGCACGGCGCAAGTCCGATTTTCTCAGACGCCTCGCAGCAGAAAGCTAGGAACCCCAAACGTATTTTCATGTCTGAACAACCCAAAACCGATACCCTCATCCGCAACCACGTCCTGCTTGCAGCAGGTGGAGGCCTGATTCCCATTCTATTGGTAGACATCGCTGCTGTGACAGCCATTCAATTGGACATGCTCCAAAAGCTATGTCAGCTTTACGGCCTGAATTTCAGTCGGTCAATGGGCAGAGGGTTTATTGCTGCACTGAGCAGCAGCGTCTTAGCGAGGCTGGGAGCCTCTTTAATCAAAGCTATTCCTGGTGTGGGTTCATTTATTGGAGGGCTTTCAAGCGCCATCCTGTCGGGAGCTGCGACTTATGCTGTAGGTCAGGTTTTTGTGGCGCACTTCGAAAAAGGAGGTACACTGGAGGACTTTGACCCTTTATCCTACAAAGAGATCTATGAGGAGCAATTTGAAGAAGGGAAGCGCAAAACGCGCAATTGGCAGCAAAAAGAAAATGATAAGAAAGACCAAACAATTGAGATCGAGGCCAGTTCTCAGGAGGAAAAGTTGGCGAAATTGAAAGATTTAGCTACATTGAAGGAAGAGGGAGTGATAAGCGAAGCAGAGTTTGAAGAAATGAAGCGCAAAATAATGGAAGAGTTCTAAGACTTTTCAATAGTGCCTGCTCCCGGGTACGATACGCGAAGGGACCCGTCGGCTGCCATGCAGTCGGCGGTTTTTTTATGGCACCGGATACCCAAACTGCCGCGCAAGGCGTGCATTTTCCTGGGCTTTTGCCTCATCTCCCTGCCGCTGATAGAGGCGCGAGCGGATAAAATAAAACATTCCCTGACGGCCATTCAGCTGAATAGCCCGGTTGATGTTTTCCATTGAGGCCTGATTCTCTCCCAGGCTGTATTGGCAGGAAGCCATATTTCCATATCCAATCGCAAAATTGGGATTGATTTTCACCGCCTGCTGAAACTCATAGAGTGCTTTGCGAATTTCATTTCGCTTCATAAAAATGTCTCCTCTATTATTATAAGCCATATAATCTGGCCTGATACTCAGCACTTTGTCATAATCTGCCAGGGCTTTGTCCTGCAATTCTCGCTTGCGTGCTGTATTTTCTTCGCCGCTGAGGCGGTTGGCGAGGTCAGCCCGGTAGTGGCCGCGGCTCACATAAGGCCTTGCGGCATGAGGATATTTGGCGATGACATCGCTGAAGAGGATTTCTGTATTTTCCCATACTTTCACCCGCTGAAAAGTTGCAAAGGAGCTACTCAGCGCCAAAAGCCCCAGGAGGCCGAAGACAGCGTAGGTGAGCGCTTTATTCTCTTTATTTTGCTCCCATACATACTGAACCAAAAGCCCCAACAACAATAAAATGCCAATATAGGGCACATAGGTATAGCGCTCTGCAATGACCACATCGCCTACAGCGATGATCTGAAGCACCAGTCCAATATTTAGCAGGTAAAACAAAGCACCAAACAAGCCTGTTCGCCCAAATTTCTTTGACCAGATCGCCAAAGCGCCTATTCCCAGAGCTATCAGCGGCGCAATTTTGTACATCAGGGGAAAGCCATTTTCAGGATAGGCATGGTAAGCGGCCTGTTTTATCGGCACAAATAGCATGGCGATATAGGTCACAAAGCCATAGGAAGCGACCATGATTTTGTCAAGGAAAGTATTGGTGTGGGTGGTCAGCGCCCCCGCGTCCTTCTGTATTTCCATCGTCGCCAGGCCCAGCGCTATCGCTCCTATGAAAAAGGGCACTTTTTCCAAAAGCGCTTTCGCATCAAAAGGACGTTTTTTGTACCAATCAATCAACAAAAGCACTACGGGAAGTACCACGGCTGCGGGCTTGGATAAAAGCGATAAGCTGAAAAACACAAGCAAGAGGACATAGAGGCCCAGTTTGCGCGTTTCGAGATACCGAAGGTAGCCGATGAGTGTCAGCATAAAGAAAAAAGTGTACAACACATCTTTTCGCTCTGCGACCCAGGCTACGGACTCCACATGCATGGGATGTATGGCAAAAAAGAAAGCTGTGAACAGCGCAGCCAGCCATTTTTTATCAAAAAGCAGAAAGACAAAAAAGAAAACCAATAAGGTATTGAGTAGGTGAAAAAGCAGATTTGTCCCAAAATAAACAGGGAAATCAGTCTCTGCCATGGCGTAATTCACCGCCATACTCAGGACAGTAATCGGGTGATAATTGCCTGCAACTTCGGAGGTTTTTCCTTTGAAAATCTCGTTGAGATGGGGACCGTCTAATGCTCTGATAGAGAGGTTGTTGATGACGTAGACGTCGTCATCCCAATTGGTAAACTCATGGCTAAAGCCATGGCTATAGACCAGGGCGGTGAGCAGCAGGATCACCGCCAAGGCAATCCATATCCTGCGATCCGTTTTCAGCCATTCACCTAAGCTGGAGTAGCTCAGCGAAGGTGCAGGAGAGCTTTTCCGCTGTTGTTTTTTCTTCGGGGCGCTGGTTCGTTTTTTACCAGCATAGCGAGATGAGGGTACTTTTTTTGCCATTTCTTTCCTTAACTGCTTCTTCCTACAATTTTTGATAGACCTGCTTTGAGTGCATTTTGGTGTATAATTAACAAAGAAACACATGCCAGCAAAGTAATGAGGGCCATCACAAACAAACCTCCTCCATCTCCCTGGACTTCGATACCCAAAACTGTAAGATGAGCACTCAGGGCCCCAAACATCAATCCCGTCCCGATCACAGCGCCCAACCAAACTGTGCTGGGCAGCACAAGGAGAATAGCTGTAATCAGCTCCAAAACACCCAGGGCAATGCGTCCCCAGGGTTCAACGCCGAGCGTAGAAAAAATATGAATCGCTTCCGGCTTACCGCCAAACTTGAAGTAAAGCGTTTGCAGGAGGATCAAGGCAGCTACGATGCGCAAAATCCAGCTAATGATGGGTAAATACTTTTTCATGAGATGGTATTGTAGTGGATAGCTAAATAAACAAATTTTTTAGCTAATCTCTCAATATGTTAACTTACTTCCCAATTCAGCATCTCTCCAATATTCATGGCAAAACGAAAAGCAGCTCAGCAAAAAGATTCGGCAAGCCGAAGGACAAAAAAAAGCACCCGCACAGCAAAAAAGGTACGCTCCAGCCAAAGGGGCCCTTCTTCTGATTTGACGGGTGGGCTTGCAAAGCGCAACAAACTGATTTTGGGAGGTATCCTCCTGCTGACATTATTGACATTTCTTCCCCTTTTCCAAAATGAATTCACCAATTGGGATGACAATGTATATGTCACAGAAAATACGATGATCACCAGCCTCAGTGGGGAGAATATTCAGCGGATGTTTACGGAAAAAGTTTCTTCCAACCACCATCCGCTGACCATGCTGGTCTATGCCATCAATTACCAGATTTCAGGCTTGAAGCCCTGGTCGTATACCCTGTTTCAAATCCTTTTTCATTTATTGAATACCTTTTTGGTATTTGTTGTGATCAGGCGCCTGGCGGGAGGGAAAGAAGAGGTTGCCCTCTTTGTGAGCCTGTTTTTTGGGATCCATCCCATGCATGTAGAATCTGTGGCCTGGCTGTCCGAGCATAAAGATGTGCTTTATACCTTCTTTTTGCTGCTTTCGGTAAATGAATACCTGAAGTATGTGGAAGGTGGCGGATGGGAAAAAATAAAAGAAGGCAACTGGAAATGGCTTGCCCTCGGCTTGCTCTATTTTTGGCTTTCGCTCAACTCCAAGTCTGCTGCTGTCGCTATGCCTGTAGGCTTATTTGCCATTGATTATTGGCTGAGGCGACCGATGAAAGCGGGTATTTTTATCGAAAAAGTCCCCTTTCTTGCCCTTTCCGTCGTCTATGGAATCATCGCGCTGCGGACACAGGCTGATGCCATCAATGAGAGTTACAGCTTTTTACAAAAGATCAACTATGCCTCCTATGGCTTCAGCATGTACTTTGCCAAGCTATTTGTGCCGATCAATCTGGCCTCTTTTATCCCCTACCCTCCCACGGGAGAGCCCGAACCCGGCTACCTCCAAATCATGCCGCTGATCGCCCTGGCGATCGTGGGCCTGACCGCCTTCTCGATGCGCAAAACGCGCCTTTTCGCCTTTGGCGTGGCATTTTTTGCGATCATGATTTCCCTGACTTTACAAGTCGTGGCGGTAGGTGGCCAGATCATGGCCGAACGCTATACCTATGTCCCTTACATCGGTCTTTTCTTCATTTTGGGCTATGGGCTGTACCAAATGGGGCAACATCCCCAATGGAAAAAGTACCATCAGATGGCCATTTACGCCACAGCGGCGATCGCGCTGCTTTTTGCTTTTATGTCCTTTCAACGGACAAAAGTCTGGAAAGACAGCCGTAGCCTTTGGTCGGATGTGATCGACAAGCACCCGAACTGTGGTCGGGCGTGGCTGATGCGGGGCGTTTTGCTCTATGACGAAAATGACGATGTAGCGGCGCTTGACCATTTCAACAAAGCGGTAAAATACCGCTCAACTATGGCTTTTTGCTACTACAATCGCGGATTGGTACTCAATCGCAGCAAGCGATATGATGAAGCCATCGCAGATTTTGACGTGGCCATAGCGAAGAAAAACAACTATTTCGAAGCATATCACCACCGTGGCAATGCAAAATACTATCAGGGGAAATTCGATGAAGCCCTCGAAAATTACAACCAGGCACTTTCCTATAATTCCAACTTCGCCAAGTCATATACCAACCGCGGCCTGGTCTACTACCAAAAACAGCAGTACGAAAAAGCCGCTTCGGATCTGGAACGTTCCATCCAGCTGGAAGCGCCAAATTCCCTCACCTATAACAACTTAGGTGCCTCTTACGCAGCGCTCGGCCAAAATCAAAAGGCCATTGACACCTATACTAAAGCCATCCAAATCAATCCCAATGATGCCAATGCCTACGGCAATCGTGCGATCATGTATCGCCAGTTGGGGCAGGAGGATAAGGCCAGGCAGGATGAGGCGGAGGTGAGGGGATTGAGGAGATAGCGGCGGATTGCATCCGTCACTACGGCTATTTTTCCTCCACTTTTTCCCTAATATTGCACAGCACGCAATAACCCAAAGCAATGAAAAAATACTTCCTCCTTCCCTTCCTCTTCCTTTTCTGTTTTCAGCTTTTTGCCCAAAACCGCGATTCCCTCTACATCGCTACGCACTATGACAAGCAGCAGGTCAATATCGCTATGCGCGATGGAGTGAAGCTCTTTACCACGATTTATTCGCCGAAGGACAAAAGCCAGACTTATCCGATGATGTACATCCGTACGCCTTATCGGGTGGCACCTTATGAGGCGGATCAGTTTCCGTCCAGCCTCGGGCCATCACCGCTTTTTATGCGGGAGGGATTTATCTTTGTGTACCAGGATGTGCGGGGCAAATTTATGTCAGAAGGCGTTTTTGAGGATATGAGGCCGCAGCTCAAGGGGAAAAATGCAGATAAAAAAGACATAGACGAAAGCACAGATACCTGGGACAGCATTGATTGGCTGGCTAAAAATGTCAACAACAACAATGGCAAAGTAGGCATGTGGGGGATTTCCTATCCCGGCTTTTATACAGCTGCCGCTGTCATCAACTCCCACCCGAATCTCGTCGCGGCTTCGCCACAGGCTCCCATCGCCGACTGGTGGTATGATGATTTTCATCATCATGGCGCTTTTTTCCTGCCCCATTGCTTCAATTTCATGTACAGCTTTGGCAGGCCCAGAAAGGGCCTCGAAAAAGAATGGGGCCCTCGCCTCAATCACGGTACGCCTGACGGCTACCGCTTTTTCCTGGAAGAGCTCGGCCCCCTTTCGAATTCGAAAAACTGGATGGGCGATGACAACAAATTTTGGAATGACCTCATAGCGCATCCCAATTACGACGCCTTCTGGCAGGCGCACAACCTCCTGCCGCATTTGAAAAATGTAAACTGCGCCGTCCTGACCGTAGGCGGTTGGTATGACGCAGAGGACCTCTATGGTCCGCTCAACATTTACCAGACCATTGAAAAAAACAATCCCAATGCGAAAAATGCCATCGTGATGGGCCCATGGAGGCATGGAGGTTGGGCAAGAGGAGATGGCACCTCGCTCGGCAATGTCTACTTTGGCGATACGCCAGCACCTTCTTCCTTTTACCAGAATCAGATTGAATTTCCCTTTTTCATGCATCACCTCAAGAGAAAGCCGGACAGCAAATTGCCTGAGGCATATATGTTTGAGACGGGCTACAATGTGTGGCACAAATTTGACAGCTGGCCTCCCAAACAATTGGAAAAAGTGCGCTTTTACCTGAGAGAAGGAGGAGATCTGCTGCGAACAGAACCCATTGAGACGCAGGCTTTCAGTGAATTTGTCAGTGATCCTGCCCACCCAGTGCCTTCACATGAAGAGATCAGCACCGGCATGCCGAGAGAATATATGACAGCGGATCAGCGCTTTGCAGCGCGCAGAGCTGATGTCCTGGTCTTTCAGACCGATGTGCTCACAAAAGACATCACGCTGGCGGGACCTATCATGGCTATGTTGAAGGTTTCAACAGACCAGAGCGACGCCGATTGGGTCGTAAAATTGATTGATGTCTATCCGGATAATCATTCCGCCTATCCGCATCAACCCGAAAAAAACATGGGAGGATACCAGCAAATGGTGCGCTCTGAATCCATTCGGGGACGTTTTCGCAATAGCTATGAAAAGCCAGAGCCCTTCATTTCTAACAAAATTGAAACCGTGGACCTTCCACTTCAGGATGTATTGCACACCTTCAAAAAAGGCCATAGAATCATGATACAAGTGCAAAGCAGCTGGTTTCCGATCATAGACAGGAATCCGCAGAAGTATGTGGACAATATTTTTGAGGCGAAGGAAGAAGATTTTGTGAAAGCCACCCATCGGGTATTTCACCAGGAAGAAGCGGCAAGCTATATTGAGGTAGGCATTTGGAAAAAATAAAAAAGCAATAAAAAAACGCCCAAAGGAAGTCCTCAGAGCGTCTCAAGTTTTTTAAAAAAACTCACTAACCGTTAACTTAACTAAATAACGACATTAGCAGTACTGAATAAACGACAATAAGTTGCCTTTTTTTGAATGGTTTTTGATTCTTTTCCATGGAAAAAATCCTTCTCATCGGTGCCTCTGGCCACGCCAAAGTAGTGATCGACATAGTCGAAAAGGAAGGGCGATTTGCGATCGCCGGCCTGCTCGATAAGAGTCGCCAGGCAGGAGATACGCTCCTGGGCTATCCCATTCTGGGCCCCGAAGAAAGCCTGCCTTACTGGCAAAATGCCTTCCAGATCGCCGGAGGCATCGTCACCATAGGTGACAACTGGCTTCGCCACAAGGTGGTCGAAAAGATCCAAAAGCTCCAAGCGGACTTCCGCTTTGTCCAAGCGATTCACCCCACAGCTTGCATTGGCAAGCGGAGTGAGATCGGCCATGGCAGCGTGCTGATGGCAGGGGCAGTCGTCAATCCAGCCTGCAAAATTGGCAATTTTTGCATCCTCAATACCCGTAGCTCCCTGGACCATGATTGCATCATGGAAGACTTTAGCAGCCTGGCTCCCGGAGCCATTACCGGCGGCCATGTGCATATCGGCGCTTTTAGCGCCCTCTCTCTGGGCGCCAACCTTATCCATGGGATAAGGATCGGCGCGCATAGCGTTGTGGGCGCGGGCGCTGTCGTGCTGAACGATATAGAGCCCTACGCCCTTGCTTATGGTGTCCCGGCAAAAGTTGTAAGAAAACGGGAACAGGGAGAAAAATACCTCTGAGTTAGTCTTTAATCAAACGCTTCACCACGCTTCTTCCTTCTTTCTCAAACTGAAGCAAATACATGCCTGCGGGCAGATGATCCAGGCTGACATAGTTTTCTGCCAGGGGTAGCGCATGTTTAGAAAGCGATTGTCCCATCAGGTTGATGATGCGCAAGCTAACAGCTTTTCCCTGCTGATCAGCCACTTCCACCCAGATACCATCATGCGCCGGATTGGGGTAGAATTTTATCCCAAAATCAGCCAACAGGTTTTTGTCGATAGAAACCGGTGCGGGAAGCTCATCCGGCAGGGAATTGAATAATTTCAATCCGCCACGCTGTATTCCGACCACATATGTCAAATCGCCTGTGCTATCCAGCACAGCAGCAGCCGGAGAAGCATAGCTGCCAAAATCATAGCCAAATAAGATGGTGCTAATCGGAAGCGTATCCGTCAAGGCCTTATTGAGGCTTTTATACACTTCTATTTCCCCCCTGATATTTCCTACCAGCATTTCGACCTCATTGTCGTTGTCAAAGTCTACAATAATAGGTTTGGTGTTTCCTTCGAATTTTCCCCCATAATTATCCTTTGCCTGAATAAAGCCATATTCCTCTGTCACCAGGGTAAAAGTGGCATTGGAAACGGTCCCCGTATTTTCATAAAAAGCGACCCTCCCTCTGAGGTTACCAATAAACAAATCCAGATCCAGGTCCTTATCTATGTCATACAGAAATGGAGCAGCATTTCCCCCCACATCTATAGAAGCCAGTTGGCTGGTTACCAGGGTAAAAGCTGCCGGATTAGCGGGTCCTGCTGTATTTTCGAACATGAGGATGGTTCCATCCGCAGCACCTACAAGGAGATCCATATCTCCATCACCGTTGAGATCGCCTACCGCAGGCGAAAGGCGCGCTGCTGTCAGGCTACCGCCACTGAATCCCAGATAGTTATCATCTACCAATTTGTAAATGGGCACATCGTGGTCTCCTACATTTTGGTACAAAAGCAGCCTGCTGTCGTAGATCTGCGTAGCAGTATCAAATATGCCTCCATCACCTACAAGAAGGTCGAGTAGGCCATCATCATTGAAATCAAAAAATGCAGGCGATGCACCACTGCCCTGGTCAATATTGTCCTTTTGCATAAAAGCCCTGCCTTTATACTTAAAATCAGGGTAATTATCGCTTCCCTTATTGAGGTACAATTGGGTGCTGTACTTATTCTCGGCACGGCCGGTGGTGCAAGTCGCGACTATGAGGTCGCGGATGTCGTCATTGTCTACATCGACATAAAATGTCGCCGGGAAGAGGCCCATATTGATGGGCACATCATAAGATGGAAACGCCTCATCCACCGAATCCATATAGGCATAGTCTACCCGTCCGCAATTATGGGCGGCATTGATGTTGTTGAAGGTAACATCTCCGATCAGGACATCCTTGATGCCATCGGCGTCCAGGTCTAAGACCAGGGTGGACGAGCCTGTATGCCTTCCGTCATTGACGGGGATGCCATTGCCGGCCGGCCTCATCAGGCCGCTGCACTCTGCTCTGGGCGAAAAATTGCCCAGTGGGCAAAGCAGCTGCACGGTCGTATCGTGCAAAATGAGGCTATTGTCTGCACCACTTTCATGAAAGTGTCCAAAACAACCGGTTTCTTCCCTCAAATGAAAAGTATCACAGCGCCCTAGCTCCTCCATGGCATAATTCTTATGATACTCGATAAAATTGTAGCCAAGTTTCCAATTGAGGATGTCCATATCCCCATCATCATCAAAGTCTACTACCGCAGGCAGATCCACCCTCGCAGAGAAAATCCACAGGTAAAAACCGTTTTCAAAAGTAGAGTTGAGGTAACTATAGTCTGACAGGAAGAAGATTCCCTGGTTTTTTTCCACTTGCTTATAAGCCTGTATATAGGAATTGGCGCCGCAAACAATATCGAGCAGCCCATCACAATTGTAGTCCACTGCAAGGGCCCAATCGGTACAATTGCATTCTACAAATGCTTCCTCATACTTGGGGGCATATTTGTATGCCCTGTTTCCGGGACTTCCCACATTCAAGTAAGTGGCAAAGGAATTATCCTCTCTGTCAAAAACCATCATGTCCATCTTGCCATCAAGATCCAGATCCAATTCGGAGAATTGGGGTGAATTCATCCCGCCAGCCCAGGCGCTGGGCAGCGTATCCCCATCTATAACCATCTTGAGGTTATTCTGATGATTTTGAGGCAGTTGAGCTACAAGCAGGTTGACACTCACACAGCCAAAAACGAGCAACATTGATACTATTATCCGGTTCATACCTAATTTATTTTGGTTCAATATCATCCTTTTGCTTAGAACGAAAGCTAGACAAATATTAGCACCTCTGAATGCTTTTTCTCACCCTATCTCTCTGAACGGATGGAATTGCAGCGTGAGGAGTGTTTTTTTCAAGAATAATTGATTTTTTTTCTCTGCCATGCAACCCTTTTCCTCTTTCTATCTTCTAGCTTATAGTTAACAACAAAGATGAAACGTCGCCTACATTACACCGAAGCTGAGTTAATCAAAGGTTGCCAAAAAGGCAGCGGCCTTCACCAGCAGGCGCTGTACCAGCAATACCACCGAAAAATGTTTGGAGTATGCCTTAGGTACACAAATAAGCAGGAGGATGCAGAGGATGTATTGCAGGAAGCATTCATCAAGGTCTTTAAACATATAAATGGATTTCGCGGAAATGGATCATTTGAGGGTTGGATCAGAAGGATCATGGTACACACATCCATCGAGCACTACCGCAAGCGTTCCCGCTATTTTATGGTCGACATTGATCAGGCTAATGAGGTAGAGTTGGATGCGGATCAGCTTTCGGAAATGAGCAGGGATGAGATCCTGGACCTGGTTCAAGGCCTGCCAACGGGTTACCGGACGGTCTTTAACCTCTACGCCATCGAGGGATACCCCCATAAGGAAATCGCAGAGATGCTCGGAATCTCCGTCGGCACCTCAAAGTCGCAGTTTTCAAGAGCAAAAGCACTGCTAAAGGAGAAAATGGAAAGCCAAAACCAATTTTTGGTAAAAAGTTCCTAGTCTCTGCTCTCGCTTCTCGCTTCCCGCCTCTCCAAAAATTAACACTCAACATAAAATGAGTAAAGACATAAAAAACATATTGCAAGAAAAATTCGAAGGCTTCGAACCCCAACCTACAAGGAACTTGTGGGCGGGCATAGAGGCTGAGATTCAGCCCCGGAGGCGCATAGCGCCTGTGTGGTGGTACGCTGCGGCAGCAGCGGTGGCCATCCTGCTCACAGTGGCCCTATGGCCAGGGCAAGAACAGCCACTGCAAAGCGGTCCCGCTTTGGCCAATCAGTCAGATAGCCTGGATGCCAGCCAGCCAGAGCAGGTTCCGGCAATATTGCCGGAGGAGACAGTGGCCCAAGCCTTAGTGCCTCAAAAGACAAGGCCAGGCAAGCATTCCCTACCCCAAAATACCAGACAACAGCCCGCCCCCCGTTCTTTGGAAACTCCCACTCAGGAAGAAGCAACGCCCAGGATTCATGTAGCAGCCATAAAACTCCCAGCTCTGTCTACCATTTCCCTAACGAATGCGGCTCCTGAAATCCCGCCAACTTCAACAGCCTCTGCTCCAGCCCCTGAGAAGAAAAACCTTCTCTATAAGGACATCAAGCTAAGCGAGTTGGACCCCATAACGGTTGTTTCTCTTGCTTCCGAAACCTTGGACGAATTGGGTGTGCGCAGCCCCGTACGTTATCAGTTGGAAAAGCAGGAAGAACTTAAGCAAAAGAAAAGTCGCTTTGAGCTCGTTTTGGGTAAATTTTCCTTTACCCACACCACTCACAGAGATATGTAAGCCAGTCGATAGAAAATGAAATTTTGGAAACCAGAAAATAAAACAATTATGAAAACTATTATCTTAAGTATCGCGCTGATCTTCGGGATAAGCTTCTCCCAGGCACAAATAGATACCTTGATGGTCATCAAAAAAGAAGCAGACAGACCTTCTGCTACAAGCAGAGAAAAAGTTCAGGTCAAAGCAAATGACACCACGGTGATTCAGTTCAATAAAAAGAGAGTCATCATTGTTGATGATGGAGAAGACAAGCATGTCACCTGGGACAGCAATGAGGGCAATGAAAAAAAGAAGGAAAAAGATTGGGATTATGATAGCTGGGAAGATAAAGATAAAGACAATGACAGCTACCGGTATTCCGATGATGATGATGATGATAACAAGGACGGGAAAAAGCGGAAACGCCAAACCTCAGAAGTAGATGCATTTGCAATGGACCTGGGACTCACCAACTACTTTAGTGGCAATGTCTATGGCCGCGAAGCGGCTCCTGCAGGCATGGAACTGAACGACTTCCGCGTAGGAAGCCATGTAGCCTTGCATTTTCTGCCAACTACTGTCAGCCTGGTAGGCCGTGGGGTGATCAACTTAAAAACTGCTTTGACGGTGGATTACTCCAACTATTACTTCCAAAATGACATCACGCTTGTCCCCGGACAAGACCAATTGACACTGGAAACTTCAGCCGTTTCTTTGGATAAAAACAAGCTGACAGCCCGTTATTTTCAGGTGCCGATGCTGCTGAATATCAACACCAGTCCCTGGACAGATGACGGCCTGAGTATCTCTTTTGGGGTTTATGGGGGTGTTTTGTGGAAGGCCCACAGCAAGCAGGTCAGCAAAGAATTGGGTACAGTCAAGGACGTAGATGACTTCAACCTCAATCCCATTCGTTACGGATTGATGGCACGCTTTGACCTCAAATGGATGGACCTTTATGCTACCTACAACCTGAGCGAAATGTTTGAAGAAGGAAGAGGGCCATCTACCCAAACATTCACCGTAGGAGTCAACCTTTTTGATTTCTAGGTGTCATTTAAACAGTAGTTTCACATACAAAAGAAAAAATTATGAAACGTATCGCCACTCTTCTTCCACTCTTCCTGATTCTCCTCATGGGCATGCACAGCGCTTTTGCTCAAAGCAATTCTGAAAACCATGTAGGCGAAATGCTCATGGAAGTAGGAAAAACCGCAGGCCATGGTGGGCTTATCACCATGAACAGCCAAAAACTCATGGGATTGATGGAGGATCAATCTCTTGTTCGCCAGCATAATGGCACCATCACCGAACTTGCCTTGCTGAAAAAAGATGATCTGTATTATCTGGAAGCACGCGGCAGCAGCGACAGCGAAGAAATCCGCGCGCGGATACGCCTTTTTCGGATTAAGGATCGCCTTTTGATGGTTCAAAAATCAGAAATTGAGCTGTGCCTGGCACCCATCGGCTGCACCAAACTCGGATTCAACGCCAGTGGCCCAGGCTGCTTCTGCAAAGACATGCAAAATGCCGATGCCATTTATTATGCAAAAGATGGCGAACTAAAATTTTAAGAAAATTGCAGAAACAGGAAAGTCAATTCACTTTCCTGTTTGTGCGTCCCTGAAATAAGTTGACCGTTTTTCAACAAAAAATCTCATGTTAAAAGACGGAAAACAGTTACAACGAAGCCGAACTTACAGCGAAGATTTCAAGCGTTCCTTGGTCAGTGAATATGAA
>JAUIGE010000041.1 GCA_030430205.1 Bacteroidia bacterium
ATACAACGGGCAGAAAAACCAAAGCAGAAGAAATTGATTCAAACAAAATTGATTTTCACAAAGATCTGCCCAAATTGTCATACAGAATTGCCGCATAATTTTAATGATTTATTTTGACGGCGTTCCTAATTGTTGATTATCGCTTTCCTGATAAATATAATTTTGATGAAAATGAAGATTCTATAATGTCTCTTACTCCTGAGAGACTGATTTATAATGAATTATTAGAAAGGCTAAAAAAGCATTATGTAAACCTTCATGAATTGATTTTATTTGGTTGTGAAGTGCCTCTCAAAAAAGAGGGGGATAGTACTATTAGGGCTGATCTATTAGGTATTGTTGCAGGCCTTTCTGGCATAGCAATCATTGAACTTAAGAAAAGCTCTCAAACAGAAAGGCAAGCTTATACCGAGCTTTTAGCATATGCATCTCACCTTCATAGTATTTTTCCAACTATTAGTAAGGATGATATTTCATATATTCTTATTTCACCAATGAAAGAAAGGATAGTTCGAGAGGCAACGATTTATAGTTTTCTCTTTGATGAGAAACCTGTCTTTGCGTTTGTCCCAACTTGGGAAGACGATGATATTACAACACTAAAGCTAATCCCTTGGATTCCGAAAGAGGAAGAAATAATTTATGTGCATCAAAGTATATTCTCCCCCAAAAATTTTGAACTGTTTAAAGTTACCTGGGATTTTATGGAGGATTGGAATGCAGATGAAGGAGAAAGTCCAACAACATACATGATTGAAAGAATGGATAAAATTGCCTCCTATGCTGCTCAACTAATGGAGGCAAAAGGGATTCATGGATTTGCTTATACTTCTCAAGCTTTTCCTGAATTGCCTTTTCTTCCAAACGCCTTAATTATTGCTGGAATTAATCCATTTAAAGTTGCGAAAGATAATTACTTACTTAAAAATGGGAAGAGTCTCTCCGAGTTAGATTCAATTCCAGATGAGGCTATAAATATTCTCCAAATTATTCCTGAATTGGCTAATAAAGCAAAATTGGTTAACGAACAAAATGACTATTTCTATGACTTAATTGCTACATGGAGTAACACAATTGTAAAAATTACATTTGACACTGTTGATTTAATGACCACAGGTCGTTCAAATGAAATAATTGATAGAGGTTGGGGAACAATGGATTGGCAGGAATACAAACGGTTAATGTTTGAAGATTCACTATGTTTTAATTACAGTATTAGAGCTACTGGGATAATAAGGAAGCTTTTTACAGATTACTCTAAAGAGGACTTTAAGTATTTGTCAAAATATGGATATGAAAATCATCCATACTTAAGCCATGGAGACATTCCAACTCATATTGTTGATTACATAAATGAACAGGGTTATTTCAGAGATTTTTTAAAGAGACTTTTTGACCCTTTTTATCAAGTGAAAGATGAATTCTTAGATGATCAATAATTACGATATAGGGATTGAAAGATAAATCAGTAGGAGGTTCTAAAATGGAATCTAATGTTTTATGTCCAAAATTTTTTGAGTCTTGTAAATTATATGTAACGCCCTCGGAGAAGCAGAAAGGAGTACTAAAATTATCTATAAGCTTTGTACTTTTTATACAAGCGATCCTGTTTCTATTGAATTTAACATGAGCAAATAGTTAGGTAGTAACCGCCTGACATTCTCATAAAAGCAAACGCCCTGAACAAATATAAATTCCTATAATCAACAAACAAGATTCAACCGCCGTAGAGGGTAGAGATTGCTAACGTTCTTTTCTTTTATCAGCTATAATTTGCACGCTACAACAGCGTGTGAAAAGTTTTAAAAAACAACTTTTTAAAGCATGTTTTCACAAAACAAGGGTGGCTTAGCCACCCATGGCTAAGCCGAAAGGCACCAGGCGCCACCGAAAAAAGAAAGACCTGGGCCGCAAAAATAAGTTATCCATAGTCAAACCCTATCTTAAGGCATTTGTTTTGGGGATGTGTGAGGAATTAGGAGGAGACATTATGGAGCTACTTAGACTCTTATTAGAGAGCTTATTTATGTAAGTGACAGCCTGGCATCATCTGCCAGGCTTTTTTTAATCCCATCAAAACGGGTAGGATTAGAACTTTTCGCCTGACTTAATCCAGCTTAACAAGTCGGAGTGAAAGACAAAGTACCATCATTTGTTGAATTTTCATATCTTGAGATAAATCCTTATTTGCAGATATATGCCCGAATTAGATAAACAAGATATAAAGGAGTTACATAGCAAAATCGAACAGTTAGAAAAAAAACTGGAAAGATACGAACAGAGAGAAGAGAGAGCCTGGAACAGACGATATTCTCTAATGAAAAGCGCTGGGGGGTTCTTGCTTTTTGGCCCTCGATTGAAAAAGGGCGTTTACAAATTGCTAGAAGGCGATGTATCAAAGGATAACATCTCTGATATGATTGTGGCTGCTTTCTATCGAATTACCAGGATTGGAGTATTTGCAGTTATCGGGTTTGTTATGGTAGCAATCATTCCAGCGTGGTTATTATGGAATCAAAACGGGCTACTTAATAATCAGAATGGCTTATTAAGCAAACAGAATATACGACTTGATCAGCAGACGAATTTGTTAGAAGCTGGCAGGCGTAGTTCTTTGGTATTGGAATCGGGAAATGTGATGGGTTTGATTAGTCAAGAATTGAATGATAAAGGCAATAAGAAAGACTCATTATCTCAGCCACTAATTGCACGGATAATAGCGTTAAGCCGCACTTTTAAGCCCTATAAATATCTTGAGACTGATACCACTTTAACTGATAAAAAAGTAAGCCCCGAGCGCGCGCATTTGTTGGTGGGATTATATGAAAGCAAACTGGATTCGCTTAGTTATTTCAGAATATTTACGGGGGGCGATTTTTCCCACGTAAATCTGAACGAAGCCAACCTGTATGAAGTCAACCTGAGCGGAGCAAAATTGATTGGAGCCGACCTGATTAGAGCCGACCTGAGAAGAGCGAACCTGATCGGAGCAAACCTGAGCGGAGCAAACCTGAGCGGAGCCAGGTTGAGCGAAACCGACCTGAGCGAAGCCAACCTGAGTAGAGCCAACCTGTATGTAGCCAACCTGTATGAAGCCAGGCTGAGCAGAACCGATCTGAGCGAAGCCAACCTGAGTAGAGCCAACCTAATTGAAGCCGACCTGAGTAGAGCCAACCTGAGCGAAGCCGACCTGAGCAAAGCCGACTTGATTGGAGCAAACCTGAGCGAAGCCGACCTGAGCGGAGCAAAACTGAGCGGAGCAAACCTGAGTAGAGCAAAACTGATTGGAACAGGCTGGATTGAAGAAAGCGTAGGCCCGAGTCGAGTAATCATGTATGGAATAAATCTGCATGAAGCCGACCTGAAAGGAACTTTCGCTCTAAAAAGACAAATACCCGATTTTATTAAAGCTCAAGCAGATACAACTGGCATGGTATGGGTTGATGAATGAAACTTTATTAGCTGCCCTTGATCCATTATTAGTTTAATAAGAGATTCTTCTCTGTCAAGCTCTATTAAAGTAATTACTTCATTCTTTAGCTTCTTACTAATCTCAAAAACTCCGTTCCAAAATCCGCTCATAATCCGCTCTCGAATACCGCGAAGACTTTTCCTGCACCTCCAAGTACCTCCTCAATCTAGGAGTTGGTTTTCCTCTATAATACAGCTTTGCGTATTTGGGTTTGTTCACCACTTTTTCCAAAAGCTCCTCCTTCTTGAACAGCAAGCCAATAGGCCCACTCCAAAAGCTTCTACTTTTCTTAGACTTGATTTGCTGCTCATATCGCAAGCCCTTAAAGGCTTCCCGATGCAGGAAATAATCTTCTCTGGGAGGACGGTAAAGCTTCACGCACTTTTTGCCAGTAACAGGACATAGGAAATAGTAGCGGAAGCCCTTACCCAAATTGGAAGGAACCTTTACCAAGGGAATTTTGTAATCAATATACCTGTTACCCTCTTTCTCTTCAAAATAGTATTTGAGCTGTACATACGCATCATTGCTTAGGGTACTTATCCAAATACGCATACTTCCCGTTTCCTCCTTGCCAGTGTAGAAGGTTATAGCGGTTGATTGATAGCAATTAGGTTCAATAAACCCCCACTCCCTCAGCCGTTTTAAAGAAAGCGTCTTGCATGATTCTACAGTCGTATATCCCCAACGATAATTACCCATAATAACCTAAATCTTTAGAGAAAACAGTGCTTTTTGAATGCCCTGTTTTACTTGATTATACGTTGATTAGGCAATCATGGGAAGTCGATTTTGTCATATCGTGAATCCATTCACCAATGCATCCAATTCCTGAATGAAGTCATTCGGGTAACTTTCTCCATATTCCCTTTGAAGGTTTTTTAGCCTTGTCCTCATTCGTTGGTAAGACTTGTCACAGTTCAAATAACGGCCTTCCTTTAGTTCTTTTGCAAAGGCAATAGCTCTATCATATCCACCGAGTTGGGCCATCCCAAGGGCTTGTAATTGCCTTGCGAAAGCTTTATCGGTTTTGGCAATAGCTCTATCTATCTTGATTCCATGCACTTTGTTTATCTGGTGGTAAACTTCTTTGAAAGTGTTCTCCATCTTATCAAATACCTGCTTTTCCCATAGTTCCCTCAACTGACTGGCAAAAGGGAAATGGTCTTTGATTGACCTTGTTTTTGGCAAGCGGTATTCCATTCGCATGATGTACTTCCCCCAAAATGCCTTAGGAACTTTTTGACTACCTGCTTTTGTTTGTTTCAACTTGTCATATATGACAAAGTTCCTCACTCCATTCTGATAACGGATGCTATCAGGCTGCTCCAATCTTTTGAAATGTTGAAGACCTCCCAAGTAAGGATAGTAAAGGGTAGGCTTATGAATGGTTTCCAAATTCAATCCCATATCTATTCTATACAAATTCCCCTTTCCTACATTGAAGTGCAACACATCACTACACTTTTCACAAAACTGATAAATCGTTTTCCTGTCTGCTATCTGGAAGTTATCGCCCAATACATATTTGGGAACACTTCCAATAATACCAACCCGTTCATTGGAGATTCTAACTCTCAGGTTTTCTAGATTACCCGTAATCGAATCCCCACTTCTACTACTATACTTTTCCTCAACATTGGTAAGACGCTGAGGAAGTTGAGAAAGCAAATCTAAATGATAAAGGCTTTCTCCGCTAAACCATATCCCCACTGTATCTATCATATCCTTTAGGACAAAAAGTGTCCCCCATCTACTATTTACTATGAAAGGACTTTGACCGAACAGCGGATTTGAGAGAAGCGATAACTTCCGACTTCTTGAAAAGTACTTTTGCCCCTAATCTGACAAAAGGAATTTTACCTTCCTTTTTCTTCGCATGGACATTCTGTACGGTGGTATGGAGTAGTTCCGCTACTTGTCTTGTAGTAAGTAGTTCTTCCTCTTCCTGCATGGTAGGTCGTGGAAGGTTTTGGATATGGCGAGCGATAAGCTCATCCATGATTTTGATTAATTCCCCTTGGGGGATAATCACTAGACTTTCGTTTGTGAAAAATGTACTCATTACACTAAAATTTTAAATTATTTTAGTGCTGGAAACGGGGCTAAGGGGTACAGGAGAATAGATTCCTATGATTCCTATACCTTTTCCTATACTTAGTCTGGGGAAGGGCTTTTAAACTTGAGTGCTTCTTTGGGTGGATACTCTCCAAAATTTCCTTGAACGGACTTAAATTTTGAGTTATTAAAACAGGCAAAATTTTCCATTATCATTTCACAGTACCTCCCCTTTTGATTGCTGTCATATCGCAAAGCAAACTCCCTAAATAGAAAATTAATATCTTTTTGGGTAAGGGTTGGAAGGACTATTTTTTTGATTTCTGTTTTGGGGTTGAATCCTAGATAATTAGCTCTCAAGAAGTTCATGACTTCTTCCTCCTGCATAAATCCATTTTCTGCTAATTGCATGAAATGCCTTTTGATTTCGGCAGGAGTTGCCCAACTCTTGATCCTGCTATCATCAATATCTTCTTTGCTTGATTTTTTTCCTAAATGACCTTCCAGCCAATCGAGCAAGCGAAGGTTAATATGGTAGTCTCTGGAAGCATCATTTGCATAATACTTATAAGTCATCGTTATAGGCTTTCTCGGGCTATATCGCTTTTCCTGAAAGTTGAGTATTGAATCAATACCAGCGATTTCCTTTTCAAGTTCTTCCTTGTTAATCCATTGTGTCAGGTTTTGAGTGCCAAGGGTTTTTACACTGTCGGGGCGTATCTCCTTGAAAGTATATGGATAGGGGAATCGGGAAAGCTTGTCTTTGAGTTTTTTAACTTTTTCCAGTAGGTAGTTATCCGCATTGTCATTGAATGGTAAGCTGTCATTCAGTATTTCTTTCCTTTGTTTATCGAAAGCTTCGTCATCCATGTTTTGCATCTCTCTGCCCTTAGTACAAGTTGGAAACATATAGCAAAAGCATTGCTCCTTGGTACATTGGAAATGAGAGTAGAAATAATCTAGCTTGTTTTCAAGTTCTTCTAATGAGATGATAGCCATAGATTTAGGATATTAGGAGAGACCTATCTGAGCTATCTGCAAGATAATTGAAAAAAAATAACAAAACTGTACCCATATAGTGTACCCATAAAGAAAAATCCCTTCATAATACATTGATTATGAAGGGATTAGAAATTTTGTGGTGGTGCGGGAGGGAATTGAACCCCCGACACATGGATTTTCAGTCCATTGCTCTACCGACTGAGCTACCGCACCAACTCATTTTTTTTGGTGATGCAAAGCTAGGAGAAAATGTATTTTTGTCAAACCTATTTGAAAAAAATGTCACATTAACTTGAAAATTTTATGATGAGGAGCACGATACAGATTAAAAACATCACGATAGAAATCCGGTTGATGCCGTGCATTACCTTGATATTGAAGTTAATAGGGGCATCAGGGTCGGGTTTTTTGAGTCCGAGGTAGATGAGTATTTTTTGAAAAACTTCCATAAGATTTGTTGTTGGGTTCTTGCTTTCTGCTTACTTGCTATTTAAAACTCCCAAGTCCTGAGGATGTTTTTGGGAAATGTAGACGAATATCCTAAAATTTGCGGATAGAGTTTGCAAATTGAAGAAAATTCTAGTGGGCAGTGGGCAGTTGGCAGTGGGCAGTAGGTAGTAGGCAGTTGGCAGTAACCCGAAACTCAAAACCCGAAACTCAAAACCCGAAACCCGAAACCCGAAACATTCAAAAAACCAATCCATGAACATAGCTTTATTATTTGGTGGTAAATCTCCCGAGCATGAGATCTCGGTTCGCTCAGCCCGCAACATTGCGGCGGCTATAAATAAAGAGAAGCATAAGCTGACGCTTATCGGGGTCGATCCCAATGGCGGCTGGCGCCTCCTGGGGAAGGAACATCTGGCAGATACCTTCGTGACCACGCAGGCACCCCGGCTGGCTCTGGTGCCAGGCCGCAAGCAGGACCAGATCATCCGCCTCGACACCATGGAAGAGATCGCCCAACCGGATGTGATTTTTGCCATTATTCATGGCCCTTATGGCGAGGACGGCACCGTGCAGGGGCTTTTGCGGGTGTTGGACCTGCCCTTTGTAGGGCCCGATGTGCTGAGCTCTGCCGTGGCTATGGACAAGGATTTTGCAAAAAGGCTTTTGCGGGAAGCAGGCCTCATGGTGGCCAAAGGCCTCGTCTTTCACGCCCATGAAAAAGAGGCCATAGACTATATGGCCGTGGTCAATCAGCTGGGTACACCCCTTTTTATCAAACCCGCCAATATGGGTTCTTCCGTAGGCGTGCATAAAGCCCGGAATCAGGTTGAATTTTCCGCCGCCATCAAAGACGCCTTTCATTATGACCGCAAGATCATCATAGAGGAAATGATCACGGGCAGAGAGCTGGAGTGCGCTGTATTGGGGAATGAAAAGCCAGAGGTGACGCATATAGGTGAAATCGCTACTGCGGAAGAGTACTCCTTCGATGCCAAATATGTCAGTGAAACAGAAGCCCAGCTCAGCATCCCGGCTGATGTGACAGATGCAGAGCTTTTTCAACTTCAAATGGTCGCCAAACAGGCTTACCAGGTGTTGGGTTGCGAAGGCATGGCCCGGGTAGATATGTTTATGACAAAGGAGGGAGACGTTTATGTAAACGAGATTAACACCCTGCCTGGCTTCACCAACATCAGCATGTATCCTCAGCTCTGGGAGCATGCCGGCACTTCTTACACCGCTTTGATAGACGAATTGATCCGGCTGGCGATAGAGCGGCACAAGGCGCAGGCAGCACTTAGCATGAAGAGGTAAGCCTCAGTCTCTATTTGCAAATGGTTGCTTTTTCTCCGAATTTTAACGACAGCAATCTATCCGACAGAAAAGCGCTTCTTTCCCTTATCTTCTCAACTCATTCTCTTTTTTCAATTCTCAATTTTTTATCAATTATGCGTATTTTTTTGCTCACCGCATTGTCTATAGGTTTTCTGCTGTCTGCTCAGGCACAGGAAAAAACCACAGCTGAACCCATGCCCAATTGCCGCTATGAGATCAACCAGGTAGATAAGTTTACCGACGATATCATGCGGCTGACTCAGTCGGCCAAAATTTGGAAAGGATTTTATGAAGAGGAATTTATCGAATGTGCCGCTGTGCGCGAAAATGACAACAGAGGCCTTCTTTTTGCCTATTATGCGCATGAGGAGTATCTGGTAGAAAAAGGCGACAGCCTGATGTTGCTGCTGGATAATAATGAAATCCTGATTTTGCAGGCGCAAAAAAACCGCCTGGCTGAGCGTTATTCAGATAAAATCTACTTTGCCAATGTATTTTATCCGCTGGATGATAAGCAGATTGAAATCCTCGCAGCCAATAAGATCAAGGCTGTCCGCCAGTATTATAAAACCGGTTTTTTTGAAAGAGATCTTAAAGAAAGAAAACAAAAGGCCGTCAAGGACTTACTTGTTTGTATCCAATAAAAAGAATCCTCTGCCCGCAGAATGAGTAGATACCAGGTTGAAATTGCTGCCGGCAAACTTGCTATAGAAACCACCCAGGAACTGGTTGGCTTGTCTGAGCTTTTGGGCTTTGCAAGCCGCCAAAATCCCAACAGAAGTTTTCTGTTTGTCTCCAAAGTCCTGGGCAAGTACATCCCTGTACGTCCAGCCATCTTTCGGAAACAATGTGCCCGACTCGCCGCCACCGCTGGCGCGGTCGAAGGCCCACTATGTGTGATGGGGCTGGCAGAGACAGCTACCGGATTGGGGCACGGGATATTTGCGGCTTTGAAAGAAAAAAAGCCAGAGCTGGAGGCATTTTATTGCCATAGCACGCGCTGCCGCAGCTCCCAAATGCCTTTGGCATTTCAATTTAATGAATCTCACAGCCATGCTGTGAACCACCTGCTCTATGAGCCCTTTCCTCCTTTTCAGAGGATATTTAAAGAAGCCCGCTCCCTTGTGCTCGTAGATGATGAAATCACTACCGGACGCACCCTGACTCAGCTCGCCAGGGCCTATCTGGCCCTGAATCCCCATATTCAGCAAATCTACTTTTTGAGCCTGGTAAGCTGGCTCAGTCCGGAGCGCGAAGCGATCATCGAAAAGGATCTGGGCTGCAGGCTGAAGGTTTCAGCTTTGCTGAAAGGGCGTTTTTCCTTTGATCAAAATCCCCTGTATTTTAAACAATTTCCCCAGCCCTATGCGATGCCCGATGCATCACTGCCGGTGAGGATGGATTTAGGGCGACGAGGCATAGCCGAGACACACCCACATCATTTTTTGCCAAAAATAAGTAAGCTCGCGCTACCTGAGCAACCTCTGCTCGTACTGGGGACAGGAGAGTGTAATTACCTGCCTTTTTTGTTGGCCGAACAACTGGAGCAGCAGGGACAGGATGTCCTGTTTTTATCTACCGGGCAATCGCCCATGATAGTGGATGGGGCCATCAAAAGCAGGATGGAAGTCTCAGACCATCACCAGCGCGGCTTGCAGCATTACCTCTACAACCTGCCGCAAGGCCGCCATATCATCGTGGTATATGAAAGCGCTGAGATCATGCAGCAGCATCAGTTGCCTTCTTCGCTTTCCGCCCAAAAAGTACATCTACATGCCTGAATTGATCAATTGTATAGACCTGGATGACACCTTTGTCGTCAGCCGCCGCAAGCAAAAAGACGGCCTGAAGTATGAGGCCGTAGGACAAAACAGGAATGGAGACTGGATCAGTTTTCGTGATCCCAAGCAAAAACTTCTCTTTGAGGTGATCAGGGAAAAAGGCCGCTTGATTCCGATAACGGGCCGAAGATCTGCCTCTCTGGCCTTGCTGAAAATGGAATTTTCCTCCTTCAAAATCGTGAGCCATGGCGCCATTATCCTGGATGCTTCGGGCAAAATGATGGAAGACTGGAGCGCCATCAACCGCCTGGCTTCCTTTCAGCAGGAACTGAAAGATATTTTGGGTGAATTGAAAGCTATCGTGCCGGAAGTTTTTGCTGAATTCCAATTCAAAATGGCTGTTGATCAGGGCTTTGGGGTGTATATAGAGGTAAAAGGGGAAATGGGTTTGCTGGGAAAATTCAAGGCATTTTTGACAACGGAAAAACTACTCCCGTCCTCCTGGATGATACACCATAATCTATATAATATGGCCATCCTCCCCCCTTGCTCACGCAAGGAAAAAGCCCTCGCATGGCTTCAGGAGCACCATCTCCCGGGAGATGCTCTCTTTTTGGGCTTTGGCGACAGCCAAAGTGACCTCCCTTTTATGCAGCTCTGCGACTTCGCCTGCTTCCCGCAGGGAAGCCAGATCGGCAAACAATTGACATTTCAACCCCATCATTGACCCATGAATAGCCCCATCAGCGGCAGCTACCTGCCCGAGGATACCCGTTTTTTGCTCAAACAGATAGACATGCCTTTTGTGAATCTGACTGAAAAGGAAAAAAAGATTCAGACAGAGAAAAAGCATTATAGCGAAATGATTCATTTGGAGCCAGTGCCCTCGGCGGGCTATTTGCAGCTTTTCAGAGAGCTGACGGAGCGCCATCGGGAACGAATGGCTGCTGAAGCAGTGGGGTTGGCCCGGCATATTGCCGGGCAGATAGCGGGAGAAATCACGCTGGTTTCCCTGGCGCGGGCGGGCACGCCCGTGGGAGCCTTGCTGGGGCGCATTTTGCGCCAGCGATATGGGCGTGAAGCCTGGCATTACTCGCTCTCGATCATCCGCGATCGCGGCATAGATCAAAATGCTTTGGCATACATCTGTCGGCATCACCCTTCCACATCCATCGTGTTTGTGGATGGCTGGACCGCCAAGGGCGTGATCACTTTTGAGCTGAAAGCGGCCATAGCCGATTGGAATGCGCAGTATCTGCACTGGCCGATCTCATCGGATCTCTATGTCATCTCTGACATAGGCGGCACGGCGGACATCGCCGCCACGACGGATGATTATGCCATCCCCTCCGGGGTGTTGAATGCGCCCGTTTCGGGCCTGTTGAGCCGATCTATCCTGAATGATGCCTACATCGGGCCCGATGATTTTCACGGGACGGTCTATTACCGTCATCTGAAGCCTTTTGATCATAGCAGCTGGTTTTTGGACCAGCTGATGGAGGCGGCGAGGGAGGCACAGCCTGTGGCTGTGATAAAGGGCGCTGAGCTTGCTCAGCAGCGGGAGCAAATGCTGCAATATGTTGAAACTTTAATGAAACGCTATCAGATCCAGGATATCAACCTGGTCAAACCAGGTATCGCAGAGGCAACCCGCGTATTGATGCGGCGGATTCCTGAATTGCTGATTCTCCAAAACCCAGATGATCCAGATGTCCGGCACCTCATCCAAATCGCCGAAAAAAAATCCATTCCCATACAGGTCAACTCACAATCTCCCCTCAAGGCCTGCGGCCTCATCAAAACCTTCCCCTAATCCCCTCATCTGCTAATTTGCTCATCAGCTAATCATCTTCCTCCAAATCATTCAGCGCACTTTGCAGCTCACTCAGCGCATGCCTGTCGCGCTGCTGGCGTGCCATATTGATACCTTCTCTATAAATTCTCTCAGCATCGGCTGTTTTTTGGACTTTTTCATAAGATTTTCCCAAATGATAATACAAGCCCATGTATTGGGGATGAATCTTGCGTAACTTGAGGAAAAATTGGATAGCAGACAGATGCTGATCCCCTTTGGCATACTCATAAGCAATGGAGTAAAGGGTGAAGGCATCTTCCGGATCTTCTTCCAGAAAGGAAAATAAGCGGTTTAAGCTGTCTTGATTCATTTTACCAATGGCGTTTTTTTTATAACTTTGTGCCTCAATTTTCAAACCTTCGTGAATTTATGAAAATTCTTGTTTGTATTAGCCACGTTCCTGATACGACTACTAAAGTACAATTTGAGGCTGACGGCCTTTCCCTCAACAAAACAGGTGTAACATTTGTGATCAACCCTTACGATGAGTATGGGCTATCACGTGCATTGGATTTTAAAGAGAAAGAAGGAAAATCTGTTTCTATAACTGTTATTTCTGTAGGCGGCAGGGAGGTAGAGCCAACCTTGCGAAAAGCACTCGCTATCGGTGCTGATGACGCTGTCCGCGTCGACAAAGCTGCGCTTGATGCGCACCAGGTAGCCCAGGAGATCGCTGAATATGCCGATCCCAGAGAGTTTGACATCATCTTTATGGGTAAAGAGTCTATAGACTTTAACGGTGGCCTGGTCCCTGGCCTGGTAGCCGAAAAACTCGGATGGCCTTTTGTATCCTTTGCCACTCAGATGGAGCTGGAGGGAGAAAAAGACGTTATTCTCCACCGTGAGGTAGATGGCGGTTTTGAGGTAGTAGAGAGCTCTCTGCCACTGGTCGTTAGCTGCCAGAAAGGTATAGCAGAATGGCGAATCCCCAATATGAGAGGGATTATGGCTGCCCGTAAAAAGCCTTTGTCTGTGGTTTCCGGTGTGGATGCAGAGGCCAGGACAACTACCCTCAGTTTCACTTATCCACCAGCCAAAGGCAATACGATGTATATCGATGCTGAGCAGCCGGAGAAATTGATTGATGTGTTAGCAGATAAGGGAATTATTTAATCAGATAACAAAGAATAAGAATATATGTCAGTACTTCTTTTTGCTGAAAACTCTCAGGGAGAATTCAAAAAAGCGACATTCGAAGCGGCGACTTATGCTTATGATCTGGCTCAGGCAATGGGTACAGACCTTCAGGCTGTGTCAGTAGGGCAGGTGACTGAAGATAAGCTGAAAGAGCTGGGGAAATATGGGGTCAGCAAAGTGCATCGTGTAGCTGATGAGCGCATGAATGCCTTTGCCAATACGGCTTTCGCCGCTGCGGTCAGCGCTGTCGCGAAAGAAATCGACGCCCCGGTCGTCGTCATGGCTCAAACCTATAACGGGCGGGCGATTGCCCCCCGTGTAAGCGTCAAACTTGACGCCACCACCGTCTCCGGAGCAGCTACGCTGCTCGACCCCGCGGCCAAATTCAAGGCAGAGCGCCTTGCATATTCGGGCAAAGGGGTAGAGACCGTTGACGTCAACGGCGGCAAAATAGTCGTCACCGTCAAAACCAATGGATATAAGGTGGCAGAAAATCCAACGGCGGTAACTGTCACAGATGCTGATTTCCAGGCTGCAGAGCAGGATTTTGATGCAGTAGCAAAGGAGATCATCAAAGCTGCCGAAGGCATTTCGCTGACGGAGGCAGATGCTGTCGTATCTGCTGGCCGTGGCATGAAAGGCCCGGAAAACTGGCCCATGATCGAGGAGCTTGCAGGCTACCTCGGTGCAGCCACAGCTTGCTCCAAGCCTACCGCTGACATGGGATGGAGACCCCATCATGAGCACGTTGGACAGACCGGAATACAAATTGCTCCCAATCTGTATATCGCTATCGGAATCTCCGGCGCTATCCAGCATTTGGCGGGCGTGAGCTCCAGCAAGACCATTGTTGTGATCAACAAAGACCCGGAAGCGCCTTTCTTCAAAGTTGCTGATTATGGAATCATCGGAGATTTGTTTGAGGTCGTTCCTAAGTTGAATGCATACTTGAAGAGTAAGAATTAGTTGGCAGTTGGCAGTGTGCAGTCAAGTACTGTCTACTGCCAACTGTATACTGCCAACTGTCTACTGCCAACTGTATACTGCCCACTATTTACCTTTTCAGATAAATTCATTAAGTTTAAAAAACTCGTTCGGTGGAGAAAATACATTTAGAAATTATTGGCCTTTCTTCCAGCCACTCGCCTATTGGGCATTTTGCATTGGTGCTGGGAGAAACAGAGGGGAATCGCCGATTGCCTATTATCATTGGTGGTGCGGAGGCACAGGCCATCGGTTTTGAATTGGAAAATATCAAAACCAACAGGCCGATGACACACGACCTGATTTTCAATTTATCCAAACATTTTGAGATTGATCTACTGGAGATCATCATCAATGATCTGCATGAGGGCATTTTCTTCGCCAAACTTATTTTGGAGCACAATGGAGAAATCCATGAGATAGATAGCCGTCCCAGCGATGCTGTAGCCATAGCTGTGCGCTTCAAAGTTCCCATTTACGCTTATGAAAGCGTTTTGGATGAAGCTGGAATCATCATTGATCAGGATGAAGAAGATGTAGAATATGCCGATGATGAAGGTGAATTTTCTCTTGCAGAAGTAGAAAAATCTGACCCCATTGAGGCTGAAGAGGACCCGATCCCGTCGGCTATATCCCCAACCACTACTCAGGATTTGGATAAGCTCAACCAGATGCTGGCTGATGCATTGAGTCAGGAAGATTATGAGCTTGCGGCAAAACTCCGGGACCAGATATCAAAATTGAAAGGAGAGTAAGTAGGATTATCAATCCAATCTTTCTACTCCCGCTCTGGGAGCTCCTCCCAGCTGAGTTAAAAAGAAATTATAGGTATTTCCTGCCTGGATATTGACGCCTGGGAGCGTCGCCACTACACTTTGGGCCTGATCAAAAACAAATTCAAAATCGTAGGTGCCGGGTTTTATTTTTGAAAAGCCAGAATAATTCAAAAAATTAAGGCGGTCAATATTGAAAGTGGAATCATTCTTTATTCGTAAGGAAACCGATGCCATGGTATAATTGACATTCATGAAGCGCACATTGGCGGCAGTATCGCCGGGCGCATCGAAGATGTCTATGGTCTTGACCAATTTGGCTTTGCCAACACTATCAATCAGTACGACAGAAGCTTTCACTTCCGGATTGAGGCGGAAGCCTTCCTCCGGGATGACTTCATCCCCACTATTGCGGTCTATGATGCGCAGCCAGGTATCCGGCTCCTTCTCCAGGCTGTCAAAGCCTGTCGTTGTGATCAGGGAGGCATAGCCTCCTTTAGGCCACGATTCCATGAAATCAATGTTGCTGGCAAACAATCCATCGCTCTCAAAAGAGCGCAGATATACATCCACTCTGGCCGCCGGCCCATAGGCGTTGAGCAGGTTCATATAGGTTCTGGATTGTTCGAGGGGTTTGAAAGGCTCATCCTGGCAGCTCGCTATCAGGAGAAACAAAGCAAAAAGGCCTGGTAAAAAAGTATTTTTTCGCATGAACAAAGATTTTCTTATCTAACGCACAAAGGCCGTACCATGGTACTAAATGGACGAAGGCCCATCTTATTCCCCCACATAATTCTTGCTATTCACCCCTCTGAGGTAATAGCCTCTCCCATCAAAGGCACGCCTTTGAGGCGCTTCCATGCACGGCCTGGAGCAGCACCCCTCCAACTCCCCGGCGCAGCTATCGCAGATGAGAAAATGCTTGTTGCAAGCTGCATTGGCACAATTGATCATCTTTTCGGTCTCGGTACCGCAGACATCACATGTGCTGATGACTTTGGGGTTGACGCTATTGACGGGCACGACCACGCGCTGGTCGAAGACATAGCAACTTCCTTCGAAGTCCTCGCCACCGGCCTCCTTGCCGTAGCGGACGATGCCGCCATGAAGCTGGTAAACCTCGTCGAAGCCCTGATCTTCGAGCCATAGCGAGACTTTCTCGCATTTGATGCCGCCGGTGCAATAGGTGTATATCTTCTTATCGCGAAGATTATTCAATAAATCCATCTGCTCAGGCAACTCCCGGAAGTTGTGGATGGGCAGGGTAGTGGCGCCTTTGAAGCGGCCTACATTGTATTCGTAGTCGGAGCGGGCATCGAGGATGACGATATTTTCATCGGTTTCTGCCTGCTTGAGTACCTCCCGAAATTCTTCGGGTTCTACATATTTTCCCTTTCTCCCTGTCGGATCAAAGTTTTCTACACCAAAATGCACGATTTCATCTTTGACGCGCACATGCATTTTCAGGAAGCTGTGGTCGTAAAATTCGTCTTCTTTGAACTCGGTGTCTTTAAAAATCGGATGCGAAGCCATAAAAGCCTTATAAGCTTCTATCTGCTCATCGGGCCCTGAAACGGTCCCGTTGATGCCCTCATGGGCAATCAAAATGCGGCCTTTCAGGTCATTTGCATCACAAAAGGCCTGCTGCTCCTCCCGAGCCTGCTCGGGATCAGCCACTTTAACAAAGTTGTAATAGAGTAATATGCGGTAGTCCATCGCCGCAAAAATAAGAGATTATTTGCAAATCTACTCAATCCTAATATGTCCATATTGACTCTCGACCTCTACCATGCCTTTGGGCTTGGATTGTTTGCCGAAGCGGCCCATATACTGAGTGAGCTTGTTGGCTTCGTCTTCGAAGATGGTCATGGAGACTGTCTCTGAGTCATAGCTCAGTTCGCCAAATTGGATTTTGGCGAGGAAGCGAAAGTTGGCTTCCGAACCAAATGCCAGGCGTATGGGGCTGTAGGTGGATCGGAGCCGTACTCCCCTGAAATTATCCCCTACGTGGACGATTTCGAAGCTTTTTGCATATTTTACTTCCATGTCCAGGGTGCCCCCCAGGTAAGCGACGCGGAAATCTGCCGAGTTGAAAGTTCCTTTTATTTCTCTTACCTCATTGATGTTGAGGTTGGAGAGGTTGGTTTGGACGTATAGCTCATTGGCCTGACCGATTTCGATATGCGTGCCATCGGCTTTCATGCTGAGGCTGTTGGCTTTGGTCAATTGCAGACGTCCGTAGGAAAGGCTGAGATTTCCAGAGCCGAAATAGGCAATATCCGTTTGGGCAAAGGCCAATTGGAGGTTGTTTTTGGAACCATTTAGCTTCCCGAGGACGATTTTACCATTTGCATGTTTGATATTGACATTGCCCTCGCGGTCGCCGATATAGATATCGGAAAATTTGCTTAGAATCTGGAGGGGGTTGGATGTCGGTAAATTCAGACGATAGGTGACGTGGACGCCTTTTTTGCCCAATTTCACATCCATATCATGGCTGTGTTGGGTAGCGATTTCGATCTCATCGCTTCCGCGATCAAACTCAATACCTACCTCATCCAGCCTTTTTTGGGCTGTGTATTCGTTGGGGCCATAGGCCCTGATTGTCACTTCAATGGTCACCTGTTTTTTGTTCCAGGTATTGATGTGAATCTTGCCGTATTTGTTGCTGAGCTTGATCAGCTCATCCCCATCGAGAGAGTAGGCTTTTTGAATGGTTTTGATGACTTCTACTTCGCTTGCATTTCCCAGGACAGGAAAGCACAGAAGCAAAAGCCAGGTGAATACCTTTACCTTAGCCGCTAAACTAATCTGGTTAAAGGTGCACTTCCTTCGCTTGTTCATTCCGCTGAACTTTAATATTCTCCAGGATCATTAACTGTTGGCGCAGCATATCCATCTGCATCATTAGGTTTTCGATCATGGCATTCACTACAACTTCTTTGTCTTCGCCATAGGCTAGCTCTTTTTGCAGGTCTTTGTACATTTCCTGAAGTTGTCCCAGGCTGAAAGCTCCCGCTTCGTCGAGCGCGATTCCTTCTTCCCGATAATTTACCAATTGCATCTGTTGTTCTTCGATAACAGACTGGTAATAGGACTCGATTTCTGCCAGCTCGGGCGTGTAGGTTTCTTCTACTATTTCTTCAATCGGTACATGCTGTACGATAAGGGCAGGGCTGCCTTCCTGCAAACCCCATACGCCCGCAGTGATGCCCAAAAGGGTCACTGCCGCTGCTGCTGCCCAGGTGGTCAGCTTTCTTCGGACCATACGGGCAGGCCGTAAGTTTCTGTCTATCCGTTCCCAGATCATTCCATCCGGTTCAAAGCTATCGAGCTCCGCCCGGTTTGCTCGGATAAACTGTTCCAGTTTTTCACTCATCATGTCTTGCTTTTGAGGACGTCCCTCAATTTTTTCTTTGCTCTGCTATATTGCGACTTCGAAGTCGCTTCACTTATACCTAAAATATGTCCAATCTCTGCATGGTCATAGCCCTCGATACAATACAAAGAGAATACCACTCGATAGCCCTCCGGTAAATCTGCGATTGCCTGGCGGATTTCTTTCATATTCCACTGACAATCGCGTTCCTCTTTCTCTTCATAACGCATCTCCAGCCGCTCATCATCTAACCCGACTAAATCGGCCTTGTTTTTTCGCAATTGGTTGATCGCTGTATTCACTACGATCCGCTTCAGCCATGCCCCAAATGTCGAATCTCCCTTGAAGCTATCCAGCTTGCGAAAAGCCCGCACAAATGCCTCCTGTAGGACATCCTCTGCCTCCACATAGTTGTTGGTGATTCGCAGCGCGACATTAAACATCGCCTTTGAGTAAAGGCGATATATTTTATACTGCGCTTTGCGATCACCTTTTTTACATCGCTCCACGAGCGACTGGTGTATGTCCTTGACAACGGCCAATTGTTCAATTACTTCGATCTTAGAGACATGACAAACTAAAAAGGGTTGCACCCTTCACAAGTCTATTACAAAATTTCTGTTTTGGGATTAAACTTCCTGATGATTTTCGGTAAAAAACGCCCTATCCACCAAAATGTCATCTAATCTGACATCGTGAGGTTCCAATGGGACTTTTTCAACCTCCTGAAAAGGGTAAAATATCCCCACTTTGGGTGTCTCCGGGTGGTGTACCATAAAATTATCGTAATAGCCTCCACCATATCCCAGCCTGTTATTTTCACTATCAAAGGATAGGCCCGGGACAATTATCAGGTCATATTCCCCAACATACACTTCGCCACTGGCAGGGTGCATGGTCCCAAATACGCCTTTTTCCAGTTCATTCAAAGATCTCAGAAGTAAGTTTTCTAATTTTCGATTAGGGAAAGTTTTAGGTGTAACAACCTGAATCTTATTTTCCAGAAGGATTTCTATCAATGGAAAAATGTTGATTTCCCTTCTCATCGGCAGGTAGCAATGAACGGTTTTATGCGCATGCGTTTCTATGAGTTCCCATAGGGATTGGCAAATCCATTGGTCATATTTTGCCTTTGCTAAACCGGATAATTCTGCTCGCCTGGCCAGCATTTCCTTTCTCAATGCCTTTTTTTGGCCTGTAATTGTCATGGAATCGTGTTTTATATAATAGTGGATAAAATTGTCCACTATTATACAAAAAAGTCTTATATTTGCCCTATAAAATATTGTTCCTCATGTTTTCAAAAACTTGTGAATACGGAATCAGAGCTGCCATCTATATCGGGCTTCAATCGAAAGAGGGCCAAAAATCCAGCTTGAAATCTATTTCCAGGGCAATTGATTCACCTATAGCATTTACCTCCAAAATATTGCAGGCATTGGCAAAAGACAAGCTTATCATGTCGACCAAAGGACCGACTGGGGGCTACGAAATGATAGAGAATGAAAATGGCCCAATCACCTTGCTACAGATTGTACATGCTATTGATGGGGACAATATCTACCATGGATGCGGATTGGGGTTGGAAGAATGCAATGCAGCAAAACCCTGCCCGCTACACACTCAGTTTGTCACTATCCGGGATGAGTTAAAAACAATGCTGAAGACCACAAGCATCCAGGATTTGACAGATGGACTGGCTGAGGGTTTGTTTGTCCTGAAGCGTTAAAAATGTGTCTATAAATCGGACAAAATTGTCCAATATAAATCAATATAAACGTCATGAATTTTTTAAAAGAAAATATCGTCGGCGAAGTAGTCGCCAAAGATTATCGGACAGCCTCGGTTTTCAAATCGTATGGCATTGATTTTTGTTGTAAAGGAAACCGGAGCATTGAGGAGGTCTGCGAGAAAAATAAACTTAATGCCGATGTAGTCATCGAAGAATTAAACCAGACAACCCGGCAAACCGAAAAATCGGGAGAAGATTTTCAATCCTGGGATATGGACTTGCTTGCGGATTACATTGAAAAAAAGCACCACCGATATGTGGAGAAAAAAATTCCTGAGCTGCAGGCTTTTTTATATAAAATCGCCAAAGTCCATGGCGATCGCCACCCGGAATTATTGGAAATTGAACAGCTATTTAGGGCTTCAGCACAAGAATTGTCCATGCACATGAAGAAGGAAGAATTGATATTGTTTCCTTTTGTGCGAAAATTGGCGGCTGGTAATCATGTACAAAAACCTGCCTTTGGCAGCGTGCATAACCCCATCAATATGATGATGCAGGAGCACGACAACGAAGGAGAAAGATTTAGAAAAATAGCAGCATTGAGTGAAAACTATACGCCACCTGAGGATGCCTGCACAACTTACAGGGTGGCATTCGAAATGCTGAGAGAATTTGAAGACGACCTGCATCAGCACATTCATTTGGAAAATAATATCCTGTTTCCAAAAGCCATGGATGCTGAAAAAAAACTAACATTTGCCTAAGCCATCAAATATTAAACAGGCTGATTTTGGGAAAAAATGAAACAGGGCTATGAGATTTTTGTCTCATAGCCCTGATCCTGAGAAGTAGAGTTAAAATCTACTTCCCAATCGAAAGCATATTCGCAAAGATGCGATAAGCCCCCGGCACACCTGCCGGCAATTCTCTAAACCAACTATATCCCGTATAGATATAATGGCCTTTTCCGTACCTGGCGACCAGCAATGCGCCCTGCTTGGGGTCTTCTCCGGGATCGTTACACTCGGTGAGGGCGACAAAATTTTCGTCCCATTCGCTGGGGAAATAGAGCCCTCGCTCCTGTATCCAGCCATCGAAGTCTCGGGAGGTGATTTTATTGGGATAGGTAAAGATGGAGTGATCCGGGACGAGCATCCTGACCGGCGCTTCCTCTACCGTCACGCGATCGCGTGAGAGGGTGATCGGGTAGGGGGCGGGCTGCTGGGTGAGCATCCCACGGCTGGTATTGTACTGCACGATATAGGTGCCACCTTCTTCAATGTATTTGAAAATTTGGTCCTGTAGGAAAGGCAACCTTTCGCGGGTATTGTAGGCGCGGATACCGGCGATGACGGCGTCGTATTTGCGCAGGTTTTCGAGGGTGACATCATCATCCTCCAGCAAGGTCACATCATAGCCCACCTGTCTCAGACATACAGGAATTTCATCTCCTGAACCCATGATATAAGCGATGTTTTGCCCTTTTTTCTCAAAGTCTACTTTTACCAATTTGGTAATGGATTTTGGAAACATGAGCTGGGTAGGGATGTGGTCATACTCCAGGGTGTATAAACCAAAAGAGCTGGCCTCACCCTCTATATCTGCAATGGCAATCAATTGGCCCACACTTTGGCCATTGGGAGGCGTTACCTTAACGGTAACCGGCATTTCCTTCCCTTTTTCCGAAAAATCTAAATCCATGACTGCGGGGACGATATTCCAGCCTTCAGGCAGGTTAAAGGCCAGTTTGCCCTTCACCGGGCGATTGCTGTGCGACTTCAGGAGCAGCTTGACCTCCTGCGCCTTGTTGTCACCAAAGAGGTAGACACTTTCGGCAATATTGATTGTGACTTTGGGCGTGATGATAAAGGGGCGATATAACTCGCCTACGGCGCGGTCTACATACTTATGTACAACAGGCAGGGTATATTCTACGGTTACGATTTCTTCCTTCATTTTGAAGCCTAAAACAAACTCTGCCATCAAAGGTGCCGGAGTCTCCGGCAAACCAATCAACTCCTGCTTACCTACGTCGTAGATGCCTTTTTTACCTTCTTCTGCCAACCAATATGGCTGCGTGGGGGAATAGGGATAGCCCAAATGGGAGGGGACTTGTAGCCTGCGCTCGTCTTTATAAGGCGTCTCATTGTCTTTTAGCTGAACGCTTTCTCCTTTTTTGAGGAGGCTGATTTGTTTGTCTCTGGATTGTCCGGCGAAAAAATAATTGACTTGCTGACATTGGATGGATGATTCCATGCGATTGAGTACAAAGGTAGAGACAGGCAGGCTGTCGCCGGGACTGGCAGTGGGCTCGTCTGTCAACGCCTCAAACCAGAGGCCTGAAGAGCTGATGATGAGGTCTGCGACCTCTTTTTGCTTGATATCTTTCCAGCGACTCGCTGGTAATTTTTTGATAGCCTGATAGGCTTTCAACAAATCATTCAGGATCAACTGAGGATTTGCAGGGGTGAAATTTCTTTCAGCTCTGGCCAGGATCTCACCTATCTCTGCTCCGCCTTTTAAGCGGCTCCAGCTGGCATCTATATTATCAAAAAGATCTTCTTTGGCCGGATCACCTGCTTTATTATCGAGATACTCCATGCGGGAGCCCCTGTTGCGGTTCGCACCAAATGACTGGCATTTGTGTTGGCTTCTGGCCCAGTCAGCGATCTCGCCATAACTCATGCCGAGCAAGGGATCATAAGAGCCGATGTCCATTTTGAGCAGGCCGGAAGCGTCATAGTCTTTTTGCCAAAAAGGATTCCAATTATTCCACATCAGGCGCTTGGCTTGCCAGACTTTGCCCAGCTCGGGGTAGAATTTCGGATCAGCAGCTTTATCAAAAGCCGTTCTTGCAATGATAAAGGAGGAGGTATGGTGCCCGTGGCCACCGCCACCATCTGCCGGACCCGGAAATCGGGTCACAATCACATCTGGCTGGAGTTGGCGGATCGTCATGACGACATCCTTGAGGATAGCGACGCTATCCCATATTTGAAGGGTCTCGCCGGGTCCTTTGGAGTAGCCAAAGTCAATGGCGCGGGTAAAGCGCTGGTTGCCGCCGTCTATATTGCGCGCAGCGAGCAGTTCCTGGCTGCGTAGCAGGCCGAGTGAAGGCCCTTTTTCGGTGCCGATCAGGTTTTGGCCACCGTCACCCCGGGTGAGGGATAGGTAAGTGGTATGAAAGCCTCGCCCATTGGTGAGGTAGGCGATCAGCCGTGTATTCTCATCATCGGGATGAGCTGCCACATACAGCACACTGCCCAGCACCTGGGCATTTTTCAAGGCGATTTGGATTTCAGACGCATTGAGCGTGCGCATCGGTGGCGTGGACTTCAGGTTACGCTGAGCGGAAGCTGGTAGTGCAACCAGCAAAGTGATGAATACTAAAAAAAAGGAATATATCCGGCTCATAAAATGCTTTATTAAGATGTAAAAGAATCAACTAAACCTACAAAATCCGCCAATAATACCCACCATAAGATTGATAATCAAGCGGTTTAGATTACCAATTGGTGTAGTTGTATCATTGATTCGGTTTTATCGTATAAATGCTGTATTTTTAACTTAGCTTTGATGAAAACAATTGAAGACTAAGTGTGTTTATCAATAAGAAAATAGAAGAAGATTATGTTTCAAAAAAATGGGGGATTTGACCCTCGTGTACAAACAAAACAAGCAATTGATTCCAGTCTGGCGCAAACCTTTATGCGCCAGGTATATGCCATCATGGCCATCGGATTGACCATTACCGGCTTGACAGCCTGGTATTTTGGAACCGGATTGAAAGGATGTTTTGTCGAAGGAGGTGTTTGTGAATTTCCATGGCTTCTCCAGTCTCCGATCAGCTTCATTGTGATGCTTTCTCCTTTGGTTGGGGTATTGGCCCTTTCATTTGGAATTCATAAAATGAGTTACTCCACAGCCAGTCTTGTCTTTGGTGTGTACTCCTTTTTGATGGGATTGAGTATTTCCTACATTTTTGTGGCGTATACAGGAGCTTCCATCTTCAAAACTTTCTTTATCACAGCCGGTACTTTTGGGGTGATGTCTATCATTGGTATGACCACCAAAATTGACCTGACCAAGTTTCGCTCCATTCTCTTTATGGGATTGATCGGTTTGATCATTGCCAGTTTGGTGAATTTCTTCATGCGCTCTGAAATGATGGATTATATCATTTCATTTATCGGTGTGGGAATCTTCTGCGGCCTGACAGCCTACGATACCCAGCGCCTGCTTCAGATAGGGGCACATGCTGATACAGAGCAGGAAGGGGTGAAAAAAGTGGCCCTTATGGGTGCCTTAAACCTATACCTTGACTTTGTCAACCTGTTTATGTTCTTGCTTCGCTTTTTCGGATCAAGAGACTAAGGGTAAAAAAAATAGCTAATTTATGACCGGTCAGGAGTTTTCCTGACCGGTTTTTTTTGTGCTGGTATGAAATTTGACAAACCAACCGCAGACCTATGATGAAAAGATATTTTCCCCTTGCTTACCAACCACTACGATGAATAATTCAGCATTCGAAAAACTTCGTTCTCGCCTCCAGGAAGGCAATCCTGCTGCGATACGCGATATGCTGGTAGAGTGCGAGGGGTATTGCATTTCCAAACTCAAACAGAAAGCAAAGTGTAACCGCGTCGAGGCCGAAAAAATCCTCGAAGAGGCTATTCTGGTATTTCGGGAAAAAGTATTGACCGAAAAAATTGTAGCTGTGGCCAACCTGAAAGAATATATATTTTTAACTTGTTGGGAAATTTGGAGAGAAAATAAAACGGGAAGTGAAGGGTTGAAGATGGCTTTTTTTGAAATAGCCAAAAAATCCTACAGCAGAGAAATCCAACAGGAAATCTACGAGGGCGATGAGCGGTATTATGATAAAGTATTTGAAGCCAGCCGATGGGCGTACGATAGGTTAGACAATACAGGAAAGCAGGTTCTCATGTGTTATTACCATCAGAAATGCAGTTTCAAAAGCATCGCCAATATGCTCAAGCTTTCAGGAGAAGAAGAGGCATTGGAGTTGAAATCGCATTACTATGAACTGTGGATGAACGAAGTCGAATATTTGATGAGGGATGACAGAATTTAAAAACTACAATGACTGGATAGAGGCCTACTTCGATCGTCGTATCATCGAAGTAGAAAGAAATGCATTGGAGGACGAGGCTCAAAGAGATCCTGTATTGGCTCAAAAAATCAAGCTGCAAAGAGAAGCACTCATTGCTTTGGAGCATTTGGGCAAAAATGAGGCGGCAGCAAGCATCCACGAAGTTTATCAGACACTCAAGAAGGAACGCGCCCACAGGCGTTCCCGAAACATGCGTTTCGCCTCCGGCTTTGTGGGAGCTATGCTCCTGGGAAGCCTGGCTATATGGGGACCCTGGGATTTGTTTTCCGCCCCTCAAAAAGAACCTACGCCTATTATCAAAACAATCGCGACACCCACTGCATCAGAGCTTGTTTCTGATCATATACAATCCAGCCCTTTTCAGCAGACCGTAACCCAACTGGCACCTGCCAGTGGTCTTTCAGAGGCATCTCTGGGAGCCATCAGCCAGCACAATTACCAGCCGGCTATCGCCGAGCTGGAAGCGCGCATCGCGCGCTATCCCAACCGGGACGACAGCAAATTGCTGTTGGCTGTCTGTCAGCTCGGGGCTAACGAGCCCGGCAAGGCAGCCCAACAACTCATTCCTATGATTGAGGCGGGGAGCAGCTATAAGCAACAGGCAGCCTGGTACCTGGCTTTGGCTTACTTTCAGGAAGGCATGGTTATTCAGGCGCTGGGCCTGATGGAGCAGATTGCCCATTCCGAAGGACACATCCAGCAGGCTGAAGCCCAATCCTTTTTGAATAAGCTTAAGGGAGGGTAGAGCAGAGAGTAGAGAGTAGAGAGCAGAGAGTAGAGAGTAGAGAGTAGAGAGTAGAGAGTAGAGAGCAGAGAGTAGAGAGTAGAGAGTAGAGAGTAGAGAGCAGAGACTAAACCTGCAACTTCTTTAATTCCTTGAATTGGAGCTCTCCTTTGGGTCCGCGTAATGGCGAAGCCTTTGTTCCAGGAGCTTTAGCTCCTTTTCTTTTTCCACAAGGTATGCGAGCTTTTCCTCTTTCAATTCCAATTCCTTTTGTCTCTGTGCCAGGTCTTTTTCGCGGGCAAAAAGCAACTGCTCGCGGATTTCAAGCTTAAACTTCAGTTCCTGAAGTCCTTTTTCATTGGTTTCGATTCGTTCTACGCGGTTTAGCTCTACCCGCTCAGCGTGGTTGAGGATGTCCAGCATGCGCTGCATGGATGCCAACTCAAACTTCAGGGAATCTATCATCTGGCGCGAAGCCAGACTGTTATCAACAGCTTTTTTCTCCCCTCCTTCTACTGTCCTCAACTCTTGCCGGGTAGTGATCAACTGCTGCTCATAGCCTTTCTTTTGGGTATTTGCCAGGCGGCGGATTTCCTGATTTTCTTTTTTGAAAGTTTCTACTTCAGATTGGGCTGCCCGCAATTCTGCTTTGAGCAGTACCATTTCTTTATAGGCATGGTCGAGGTTGGCTTCCATGAGCCGATAGGCTTCTTTCTGCTGGCGAAGCTGGGAGCGATCTGCCTTTTGGGCACTTTCCAATTCAGAAACGAAAGTCGTTTCGTATGCAAGCTTATTGTTTTGCAGCGCTTCCATCTGCTTGCGCAGGGTGTTGTTTTCATCGCTGAGCCGGGCGGCCAGAGCTTCAGATTCCTGAAGCCGGGAGGCCAATCTGCGGTTATGATTCCTTTTGGAATCTTCATTTGCGTAGGCTTCCTCGCGCAAGCGCTCATTCTCTACTTCCAGTGCATTGATGCGCTGCAAAGCGGCCATCAGTTTATTATCGGATTCCTCCAGCGATCCCTGCGAATCGAGGATGATGCGCCTTATCTGTTCTTTAAGATTGGCTACTTCGCTTTCGCAGGCAGCATTGGCAGGGGCATTATATTGGGCACTGAGGTTTCCAAAGGCAAGAAAGAGACTCAGCAACAGTACAACGAAATAAGGTTTATTCATGAAAATACAGTTATTTTCCACACAGGAAGACTGTGGTTAGTTATAGTATGAGCATACACGTCGAAAGGGTAGGAAATATTTTTGAGTTTGCAAAAATAACGCCATATTGGCGTGAAAATGAGACACTTATCCTGTCATAAAAATTCGAAACATGAAAAGGTTTATCTACTGTTTATTTGCAATCGCTTTGTTATGGGGGTGTAAATCTGCATCAGAATCTGCACCTAATGCCTTCACGATCAATGGCGCAATGCGTGGGGGAGATGGAATTACTTTATACCTGCAAAGATACGAAGCCGGCGAATTTGTCAACCTGGATTCAACGGAGATTGAAAATGAGAAATTTATATTTTCCGGGATATTGGATGTCCCACAACGCTTTTATATTTCTCCTAAAAACAAAGATAGCAAGAAATCTTTCTTTATGGGAACGGGAAAAATTCAGATAAGCGCTCATCTCGACAGCCTGAGTGATGCTGTTATTACAGGCTCTTCTCTTGAAGATGAATTCAATGCTTTTGAAAAAGGCCTTTCTGTCTTCAAAGACAAGGAGCAGGCAATCATTACGATGTATTGGGCGGCCGACTCTGCGGGTGACGATGAGGAGAAAAATGCTGCTATACAGCTGATGGATGGAATAGATGAGGAGAAAAAAGAGCATGTAAAGACCTACCTGAAAACCCATAACAGTTCGCCCGTGAGCGCCTATCTGGCTTTTTCCTATTTGTCTTTTGAAGGAGGTTTTGAAAATCTGGATGAAATCATAGCGAGTCTCGATCCTGCTTTGGCGAGCAGTCCCTATGTAAAGATAATGGCGGAACGCTCCGCAAAGCTGAAGCAAGTAGCGATAGGTCAGCCTGCGGTCAATTTTGCACTGGAAAGCCCCACTGGCGAAAAAATTTCGCTGGATGCCTTCAAAGGTAAATACCTTCTGATCGATTTTTGGGCGAGCTGGTGCGGCCCCTGCCGCCGCGAAAACCCCAACGTAGTGGCTATGTATAAAGAGTTGAATGGGAAGGACTTTGAAATTTTGGGGGTATCTTTTGATACCGACCGTGAAAAATGGCTGAAAGCCATTGAAGACGATAAGCTGACATGGCCGCATGTCTCCGACCTCAAAGGCTGGTCCTGTGAAGCCGGACAGCTTTATGCTGTCAACTCCATCCCACATACTGTCCTGTTGGACAAGGAAGGCACGATCATCGCGAAGGACCTTCGCGGAGAGGCGCTTCGCGACAAGCTGGATGAATTGTTGAATTGAGATAAATAAGCCTCGTCTTATGACTGGTCCGGACAAAGACAAAGCCTTTCCTCTCAAAAATTACGATCGCTTGTGTTTTCTCAAAAACATCATTCAAAGCGATCAGATCATCGTAGGCGACTACACCTATTATGACGACTTTGAGGATGTACACAATTTCGAAAAAAACGTCAAATACCTGTTTGACTTCACGGGTGACAAGCTGATCATCGGCAAGTTTTGCATGATCGCTTCGGGCGTGACGTTCATCATGAACGGAGCCAACCACCTGACAGAAAGCATTTCTGCTTACCCCTTCGCCATTTTTGGCGAAGGCTGGGAGCATGCCATGGAAGGCAAAAGCTATCCTTTTAAAGGCGATACTGTCATCGGCAACGATGTGTGGATCGGCTATAAAGCCACCATCATGGCAGGTGTCACCATCGGTGATGGTGCGATCATCGCCTCAGGCGCCTGGGTCACCAAAGATGTCCCAGCTTACAGCATCGTCGGCGGAAATCCCACCAGAGAGATCAAAAAAAGGTTTTCTCCAGAAAAAATAGCGCAATTGCTGGAAGCAAAATGGTGGGATTGGGAGATTGAAAAAATCACCCGGCATGTGCAAAGCCTGACGGGGACGGATTTTGATTTTTTGGCGAAATCTTAGCCAGTCATGTTTTTGTCGGAAAGTCTACCTTTCAGGCTCCAGGTCAGCTGTTTCAATCTGAAACAAAAAGCTGTTTCAACCCGAAACAATCCCCCACATCTTCACATTCTCTAATCTTCTAATCCCCTCATTATCAAGCCGTTATCTCGCTGGAACATTTCTTGATCCATAATGGAAGAAATCTTCCATTTCTTTATGCTAACAAACTATTTCAAGATTGCTGTTCGCAATTTATTGAGGAAAAAAGGCTTTTCCCTGATCAATATCCTGGGATTGAGCATCGGCATAGCCTGTTGTCTGTTGATCCTCCTGCATGTGCAGGATGAATTATCTTATGACAAGCATCACGAAAATGCGGATCGCATTCACAGAATGGCGCTGGAGCGCATTTACCCTGACCATACGAGCTATTATGCGATCATTCCCGGCGGATTTGCGGCTGTTATGGCCGAAGACCTGCCCGAGGTTGAAAAGGCGACCCGCCTTTTGCGGCCTTTTCAGGATTTGGTGATCACCATAGGAGAGGATGTCTACAAGGAAGATCAGGAGCATGTGATGTTTGCGGATTCAAATGTCTTTGAGGTATTTAGCTTTCCATTGTTGCAGGGAGACCCTGCCACAGCCCTGAAAAAGCCCAACTCTGTTGTATTAACAGAGCAATTGGCCCAAAAATATTTTGGCACCACAGATGCGGTCGGCAAGCAATTTACCACCAATCAGGGGGAAATGCTGGTGACCGGAATATTGGCAGAGCAGCCCAATAATTCCCATATCAGCTTTGATATGCTGCTCTCCACAGCTATTCTGCAATTTTTACAACAACCCAATTATATTTCCTTTTCAGCCTATACCTATCTGCTGCTGGAAGAAGGCGTAGACGCCGGACTCGTGGAAGCCAAGTTGCCCCCCATCGTTGACAATTATGCCTCGGGGCAGATTCAGCAGCGCATGAGTGTTTCTTATGAGGAATATATCAAGGCGGGAAATGGCTATTCCTATTTCCTTCAGCCGCTTAGAGATATTCACCTGCATTCTCAATTGGAAGGAGAAGCCCGCCCCAATGGCAACATCACCTATATCTACCTCTTCATCGCTATCGCGATTTTTATTTTGCTGCTTGCCTGCATCAATTTTATGAATCTTTCGACGGCACGTTCCGCCGAGCGCGCACGCGAAGTAGGCGTCCGCAAGGTGATGGGCTCAGTAAGAAAGCAGTTGATCGGTCAGTTTTTGATGGAATCCATCGTGGTTTCGCTCCTGAGTCTGTTTGTGGCGGTAGCCCTGGTACGGGCGGGATTGCCCTTTTTCAACAGCTGGGCTGATAAGCAGCTTGTGCTGGACTTTGGGCAGACAGCCTGGTTGATACCGTTTTTGCTGGGATTTGCGGTCCTGGTAGGCCTGGCAGCCGGGAGCTATCCCGCTTTTGTGCTGTCTTCCTTTAGCCCTGCTACGGTATTGAAAGGCAATTTTAAGACCAGCCAAAAAGGCGCTATGCTGCGCAATGGGCTGGTGGTTTTTCAATTTGCCATATCTATTTTTTTGATAGCCGGAACCCTGATCGTCTACCGGCAGTTGGGATTTATGCAGGAAAAAAACCAGGGTTATACCCAGGATCCGGTCATGGTGATTGACCGGTTTGGGACGCTGGGCCCCAAAGGGGAGAGCTTCAAGCAAGAATTGCTTGCCCATCCCGAAATCCTGTTTGCAGGCAGCACCACCGCCATGCCGGGCGGCTATTATTATGGCTTTATGGTGCAGGAACGCCCTTCTTCCGAAATACTGACTACCAAAGCATTGGCAATAGATGATGATTTTGCCGAAACCATGGATTTTGAAATGGTGGCTGGAAGGTCTTTTTCCAGAGAGTTTGATGATTCGCTTGCTTTGATATTGAATGAATCAGCAGTGAAAAATCTGGGGCTGAAAGATCCCGTCGGCAAAAAGCTATTCAATCCGCAGGATGACGGCAATTTGCTTGAATTTACCATTGTGGGCGTCATGAAAGACTTTCATTTTGAGTCCCTGCATTTGGATATTGGCAATCTTGCCATTCAAAGTACAGAAGTCTTCAATGGCCCCGGCGGCCAACTGGCCGTCAGGATGAAAGGCAAAAGCCTTTCTGAAGCAATCGCGCTGGTGGAAGCCAGCTGGCAGAGCTTTAACCCGACACAGCCTTTCACCTATTCCTTTTTGGATGAAAATCTTGCCGAAATGTACCTGAATGAGCAGCGCGTCAGTAAACTGGCGACAGTTTTTACAGGCCTGGCGATACTGATCGCCTGCATCGGTTTGTTTGGGCTGAGCGCCTTCATGGCGCAGCAGCGTACCAAGGAGATCGGCATCCGCAAGGTCATGGGCGCTTCTGTGCCCCAATTGGTTCTGCTGCTTTCGCAGCATTTTACGCTGCTGGTTCTGGCAGCTTTTGTGCTTGCTTCCCTTGTCTTGTGGTTTGCAGCCACTGAATGGCTCATGGAGTTTGCCTATCGCATCAGCTTGCTCCAAAACTGGGATATCTTCGCCATATCCGGAGGACTGGCCTTGCTTGTAGCCTGGCTGACAATCAGCTTCCAGTCGATAAAAGCGGCTATCGCTAATCCGATTCGGGCCCTTAGGCACGAATAGCCGTATACCCTTATTTCGTTCATCTGTTAATTCTGTCCTATGAAATCTCTATCTTTTATCCAGCATCCTACTTTTCGCCCGCTCCTGAGCATCGCGATCATCGGGCTTTTTATTGGCTTTATTTTTTCTCAATTGTTTCCGTTAAGCGAGAAAAAAGAGGAAAAGGGCGAAAAGAAAGAAAAGGCAAGAATTTACCAGGTGGGGGCCTCGATCGGCCAGGAAAACCTGGCCACGACGCGGATTTTTTCACCGCTTCCTTTAGCGGATGCCTTATCGCAGGAGTTTGGCGATGATGTCAAGGCGGCAACGCGCCTTCTTCGTGAGAAGCAGATGGTGGGCAGATATGAAGGCAAAATGTTTACGGAAAAAGCGGTTCTGCGTGCTGATAGCTACTTCTTTGATGTCTTTGATTGCGATATCATGAAGGGAAATGCCCTCCAGGCACTTACTTCTCCCCAGGCTGTGGTGATGACGGAAAGCTGCGCAAAACGGTATTTTGGCAAAAATCTGAACGATTGTATAGGAAAAAAACTCACCCTGGATCACAAACCCTATCAGCTCACTGCGGTCATCGCAGATCCCCGAACCCATGCCCATTTGACATTTGAAATGTTGATTCCCCTCACAAGCATGGAGAATAACCAAAATTGGAGTTGGAATATCGTAGATACTTATATGCGCCTGGATGCCCATGCCTGCCCCAAGCATCTGCTTGCAAGGCTGCCCCAGATCGTGGAGAAATATGCCCGGCCTCAGCTCGGCACTTCCTTTGACAAATGGCGCAGCCAGGGTGGACAGGCCCGATGCTTTTTAGAGGCAGTATAACAATCTCCAACGACCATTCTTATGCTTTTTCATTTTCTGAAAATTGCTGCGCGTCAGTTGCGCAAGACCCCGGTATTTGCCTGTATCAACATACTGGGGATGGCCATCGGGCTCACCTTTGTGCTGCTGATCGGGCTCTATATTTACAGTGAATTTCAGGTAAACAAAGAGTTGAAAAACCTGGATCAGCAATACATACTGCAAAGCGAATGGAAAAAAGAAGGCATAGGCCTGCCTTTTACGACATTGGCACCCCTGCCCAAAGCCCTGCGGGATGAATATCCCCATTTGGTCAAAGATTTTTACCGCATCCATGGCATCACCTCCAATATTTCTGTAGGGGAAAAAAGCTTTCGCGAAGAAGTGCAGGTGGGAGATCCTTCACTGATTTCCATGTATGGCATACCTTTGCTGGAAGGGGATGAAAAAGCCATGACAAACCCCCAGGGCGTGGTATTGATGGATAAACTGGCGGAAAAATTATTTGGCCGGACAAATGTACTGGGAGAAACCGTGACCATAGAAACGCCGATTGCCCAGGCTGATTCAGAGGGGAAAAAGGATTATATCGTCACAGGAGTACTCCAAAGCGCGCCGATGAACTCTGTGGTCAATTATTTTGAAGGGGACTGTACGGTCTTCCTTTCTATGGAAAACATGGATTATTTTGGCGGAAAAGATGCCGATGAATCCTGGCCAAATATCGCCATGATGGGCTTTGTGGAGCTAGCTCCGGGCGTCACGCCCGATCAACTCACCGAGCCTATGGCTCGCTTGCTGAAAACCCACGCGCCTGCGCGCTTTTCTGACAACCTCACGCCTGTGCTCAGGCCTTTGCACGACTATTACCTTCAGGAAAGCGACGGTCAGCGCATGCGCATGATCTACACCCTGGGCGCGATAGCGCTCCTGATCCTGTTTATGGCCGCCGTCAACTTCATCAATATCAGCATCGGTAGAGCGGGCGTCCGCCTCAAGGAAATCGGCGTCCGCAAGGCTCTCGGCGGCCTCCGCAGCCAGTTGATGTTCCAGTTTCTGGCTGAGTCCTGCCTGCAAACGCTGTTTGCATTTGCCATAGCGCTTGGGCTGGCGGAGCTATTGCTTCCGACCTTTCGGGAGCTGGTGGGCAAGCCCCTGGGGATGGAATACATGCCCTGGGGCATGGTCTGGCCCTTACTGCTAACCATTAGCCTGCTTACAGGTCTCCTGGCAGGGATTTATCCTGCGGTCGTGCTCTCGGGCCTTCGCCCGGTTCAGAGCCTGAAAGGCAAGCTGCACAAATCACCCTCCGGCCAGTTGCTCAGGCGTAGCCTGCTGGTGATTCAGTTTGGGCTGGCGCTCTTTCTGTTGGCTTCCCTTTTTGTGGTAAATAAACAAGTCGCCTACTTCTTTAACCAAGATTTGGGATATGATGCAAATGATGTCCTGGTCGTCAGTTCGGTGCCCCGGGCCTGGGACAGGCAAGGCTATGAAAAGCTGGCCGCCCAGAAGCAAAGCTTCGAAGAAGTGCCGGAAGTGGCTTCCGTGAGCATGTCCTTTGAGATTCCAGATGGCCGTTTCGGCATGAGGCCGGCTATCTATGCTGTCGGCCAAAGCGCCGAAGATGCCCCCAAAGTGTCGCCCATTTTTTGTGATGAAGCCTATGCGGAAACTTTTGGTCTGCGGCTGAAAGAGGGACACTTTTTTGAGGGAGATAGCAGGAGCCATCGCCCCATGACCCTCTTGGTCAATGAAAATATGGCCCAGCAAATGGGTTGGGAAGAACCCATCGGCAAGCAGCTGATGATACAAGGCTGGTCGAATCCATGGGAAGTGGTGGGCGTGGTGCAGGATTATCATTTTGCCTCCTTCCACGATGCGATTTCACCTGTGGTATTCATCCACAATGCAGATTGGACACTTTACCGATACCTCTCTTTTCGTTTTGAAAAAGGGCAGGCTGAAGCGGGTAAAAAGGCCGTCGAGGAAGTCTGGAGAAGTACTTTTCCGGCAGTGCCTTTCGTCAGTTTTTTGATGCAGGAAAAACTGGAATCGCTCTATCATATCGAGATTCGGCTGGGCAAAGCTGCTTCTGTCTCCACCTGGCTGGGCCTGCTGATTGTATTGCTGGGGGTATTTGGCCTGATCCTGCAAAACCTTGCCTATCGGCGCAAGGAGATCAGTATCCGCAAGATTTTGGGTGCTTCGCTGCGCCAGTTGATCGGGTTGTTGGGCCGCGAGTTTGCGGTGTTGTTTGTGATCGCAAGCGCGATCAGCTTGCCGCTGGCCTACCTGCTGATGCAGGATTGGCTGGAAGGTTTTGTGTACAAAACGACGCCGGGCTGGACCGCCTTTGGCGGTGCGGCGGTGCTGGTGCTGACGCTTGTCAGCCTGCTGATCAGCCTGCAGCTGTGGCAGGCAGGAAGGCGCAATCCGGTGGATGCTTTGCGGGAGGAGTAGGGTAGGGGACAAAATTGTATCTTGCAAGTCGTCACATAAAATTCATTTTCAACAAAAACTACTACAAGATGAACCTGGGTACATTTTCCGTCAGCCTGACCGTCAAAGACATTCATGCCTCTCTGGCATTTTATGAGAAGCTGGGCTTCACCATTTTTGCAGGCGATATCGCCATGAACTACCTGATCCTGAGAAATGGCAATGCCACAGTAGGCTTGTTTCAGGGCATGTTTGATAAAAACATCCTGACATTCAACCCCGGTTGGGATGAAAATGCGAGCCCCCTGGCGTCCTTTACGGACGTAAGAGAGCTGCAAAAGCAGCTAAAAGCAAAAGGAATTGAGATGGCTGCTGAAGCAGATGAAACGACTACTGGCCCGGCCAGTTGTGTGGTAGTCGATCCCGATGGGAATCCCATTTTGATCGATCAACACCTATAAGTTGTGGAAGAGTTTGACGCAGATAAAAAAACTGCGTTATCTGTGTCTATTCTTCATTTGGACACAGATAACGCAGCTTGTTATCATTGAATATGTTTTGCTGCTAATCTTCCAAATCCACCCGTTCAAACTTTCCTCCCCATACAAATATGGCAGCAAGGCCCAGCGGCACCAGGAGTGCTCCCATGATGAATACCGACAGGTAATTGGGGTCTGCGCCGGGTGTAGATTCCGGAACTTTTGTGAGCCAGGGAATCATATAAGTAGAAAGCAAGATGGAACCCAGCGCAGCGGCAGAACCTCCGAGCCCGGCAAGCGATCCCACAGATTTTCCGGAGAAAAAGTCGCTGGGTAGCGTCTGTATATTGCCGATGGCAACCTGGAAGCCAAATAGCACCACGGCGATGAGGATCATCGCAAAGACAGGATTACTGGCCGTAGCGCCCAGCAAAAGGCCTGGCAGCATGATCAGGCCTGAGCCACCGATCACCCACTTGCGGGCTTTTCCTACCGACCAGCCGCGTTTTATCAGTTGCCCGACAAACCATCCGCCAAAGATGCTGCCCAGCGCTGCGCCCACATAGGGAACCCATGCAAAAGCACCGATTTCTTTCACTTCAAAGCCAAAGACATCATTCAGGTAAATGGGCAACCAGATCACAAACATCCACCAGATGGGATCCAGCAAAAATCGTGATACGATCACAGCCCAGCTTTCTTTATGGCGAAGCAATTGGGCCCAGCTAAGACCTTTGTCTTCTGGATTGTCGTTCAGGCCTTTTTTGTTTTTCTGTCCGTTCAGGATGTATTCGCGTTCCTCTTTGGTGATAAGGCTATTTTTGTCTGGGCCTGCCTTGTGTATCAGCAGCCAGGGAATCAGCCATAGCAATCCCAGGCCACCGATCATGACAAAGGTCATTTGCCAGCCAATCCAGCCAAACATAATGGCTACCAGCGGCGCCGAGATGATGGCTCCTACGGATGCGCCTGAGTTGAATATCCCCTGCGCGAGGGCGCGCTCTTTGATCGGAAACCATTCCGCATTGGCTTTGGTAGCTCCGGGCCAGTTACCGGCCTCTCCTATGCCGAGCATCACCCGGAAGATGGTGAAGCTCAGCGCTCCCCGGGCCACAGCATGCAGCATGGCCGATACCGACCACAGCACAATGGAGAAAACAAAGCCCATGCGGGTGCCGATGATATCAAACAGCCTGCCTGAAAGGCCTTTGCTGAAGGCATAGGCGATCAGAAAGAAAGTCGAAATCGTGGCATAGACATTTTTGGAGTCTTCGTTTTCCAGGCCAATATCTTTGGCTATTTCCGGCCACAGGATGCCGAGCGCGTTGCGGTCTATGTAGTTGATGATGGTAGCCAGGGCCACCAGGCCCACGATCCACCAGCGGAGTCCTTTTATTTGTTTCATGGCTTATTTCATAAAGTCTTCACGGATGGGACTGAATACATCAATGAGCTCGCCTGCTTCGAGGCAGACAGCGCCATGATCCACAAATGGAGGAATGTAGAAGGCATCGCCTTCTTTGAGGAGCTGCTTTTCGCCGCCTATTACCACCTCAAAGACACCGCGTGTCACATAGGTGGTTTGGCTGTGAAAATGATTGTGAATGGGGCCTATGCCTCCTTTTTGAAAATCAACACGGACCATCATGATTTTGTCATCATAGCCGAGGATCTTACGGGTTACGCCTTCGCCTGCTGGCTCCCAGCTCAGTTTTTCATCTTTGATGAAAGTGCTGCTTTGTTGTATATTGTTATCTTGCATCGCGAAAAAGTTATTGTGTACGCCCACAATTTAATTGTGTATGTACACGAAAGCAAATTTTTGGGCAAAAAATACATCTGATAAAGCAAATAAATTAAAATGAACGCAATGAAATGTAGTCTAATAACAGTCATTATTTTAAGTAGCCTCCTTTTGTCTTGTAGCGATGAAAGCCAATCCAGCTCACCACAGGAAGCCATCCCTACTTTTCAGAATAAAGGTCATGAATTAATCTATAAAATGGTGCAAAAGACCGGAGATTACCAGGCTCTCCTTAAAAAGAAAGATGTAGTATATACCTATACGTATCAAACGCCTGATGGCAAAGCGGATATTTCTACAGAAAAATACCTCTTTGATGGAGAGCTATCTTATGGATCTTACGACCGTCATGAGCGAACTTTCCCTGAACTGGAAGGACAAATTGAGCAGGGATATGACGGGAGCGAATATTGGCTCAGGCATAATGGGAAAATCCTCAATGATTCCATTCGATTGAAAAGAGTTGCTTTCAATAGACCGACCAATTTTTATTGGTTTGCTATGATGCAAAAATTATTGGATCCCGGGCTGAACTATGAGTATATTGGAGAAAAAACAGCAAATGACACCGTATATGATGTTGTTAAAATCACTTTTAACTCAACAGAAGAAAAGCCTACGGATATTTACCAGCTGTATATAAATAAGCAGACATCATTGGCCGATCAGTTCCTTTTTACTGTGGCTGATTTTGGTGTGATGGAAACCCCCAACCTGATGAAGCTTCAGTATGAGGAAATAAATGGCATGTTGATTCCGACAAAACGCCAGTACAAAAAATCTACCTGGAATGCAGATGTAAGCGAAAAACCTTGGATCCATGTGACCTGGTCGAATATTAAATTCAATACGGGTTTGAGTAAAGAGGTTTTTAAAAAATGAATAGTTTACAGTAACTTCACTGAAGGCTTTTTTCTAAAAAAATAATGATAATCACCTGATAGGGGGATGTTTTGGCTTGTTGTGTATGATGTGAGTGCTTTAGAAGCAATTCAATAAGAGATTAAAACTCGTTATGATGAAAACTTTATTATCCTACCTCCTTACCCCCCTTATCACAGTTTCTGTTGTTTTTGCTCAAACTACGCAGATCCCAGACTCTATCTTTGAGCAGGCCTTAATTGATGCGAATATTGATAGCAATGGCCACAATGGTAATATTAACAACAGCGACGCTGCGCCCGTAACAATTCTGGAATTAGATACCCTTGGCATTTCAGATTTAACTGGGATAGAAGCCTTTGTAAACCTTGAGTGGCTTTTGGCATCGGGAAACAATTTGATGTCGGTTGATCTTAGCGTCAATGACAAATTGGAAAATATTGACCTCTCCTTTAATCAATTGGGAGGCATAGACCTGAGCCAGAATGAGCTGCTGACCCATATAAACCTCGAAGGCAATGCCATTGCTACAATTGACGTAACCCATTTGGATTCCCTGGATGATTTGGATATTGGAGGCAACCTGTTAACAAGTCTGGATGTAACGAGCAACTCTGCGTTGACCTCACTTGAAATTTGGAATATTTTTAGCCACACCAACAAAAACCAGATCAGTAGCATTGACTTGTCTAAAAACCCCCTGCTATTCAGGTTTCTTGCCATTGACAATCAATTGGATAGTTTGGACGTATCTCAAAATTCCAAGCTGTTTACGCTGAATTGCAGTGATAATAATATTGCCCAGCTAGATGTAAGCAATAATGTGAGACTGTTTACGCTATCTTGCGACAATAATCAGTTAACTCAACTCGATGTTGCCCATCTGGATTTGGGCGGCCTCAGTTGCTCAGGTAATCAAATCAACTTTCTTGACCTCGCCGCCAGCTCGGATCTTGTGTTATTGAATTGCAGCCATAATCAAATAGATTCGATTATTCTTCCTCCCACACCCTACATATTAGATCTTTACGTCCATGATAACAACCTGACCTCACTCGATGTCAGCCATCTTGGAATCATTGAAGAATTGATTTGTCAGAATAATCAGTTGCACAGGTTGAATATCCGCAATGGCACGAATACATTTATCCGAGGATTTAATGCCTTAAATAATCCGCAGTTATCTTGCATCACAGTGGATGATGTCAGCTTTGCGAATGTGACTTTTGCCAATGCAGTTGACTCAGGAGTCATTTTTAGTGAAGACTGCGGTTTGGTCGGAATTGATGACCTGGAAGCGGCAAAAGCCATTTCGATTTTTCCCAATCCAGCAACAGATTTCATATCTTCCTTGATACAATCTCCCATTAAAGAAATATTGATATTCAATGTGCTTGGAAAGATGGTTCAAAGGGAATCGGCATTTCCCATCTCCTTGGGCTTTCTGGAGCCAGGGGTTTATTTTATTCATGTAATTTCAAAGGATGAAGATTACGTCGGAAAGTTCATTAAATCAAATTAACCAGGAATTTGGGCCTTGCTTTTATGGTGGGTTGTGGGGGAGTAGTTTTAGTATTAGGCCAGCATAAAACATTTGGGCTCATCGAGATATTTAGTGGAGCAGTGCTCTTGTGCATGAAACACCCCTCGTCCAGGACACCCCTGCCCTGAGCTTGAGGGCGATTTTGCGCAGGGGGGGTAAAATTCAAAAGCTTCGTTTTTTGAACTCCACTAAAATCCTCGAGAAACCAACAATTGCCAATAAAATGTGCCCCATGAAAATTTTCACAGAAACCCCCAAATTCATTTTACGGGAAATTGTTGAAGGCGATTTGATGGATATGTACGAACTGGACTCTGATCCTGAAGTGCATAAATACCTGGGTAACAAGCCCGTACAAAATGTCGCACAATCAAAAGAAATAATAAAAAGCATTCGTCAGCAGTACGATACATTTGGGATAGGACGCTGGGCAATAGTTGATAAAGCGACAAATGATTTTGTGGGTTGGTCCGGATTGAAGTACGAAACGATGTCCCTTAACAAGCAGAACGGGTACTACGATCTGGGCTACCGGATCAAAAGGAAATATTGGGGTAAAGGGATCGCAACTGAAACAGCGGTAGAAGCGCTGAAATATGGATTTACCGTATTGAATCTTGAAGAAATCTGTGCTGCAGCTCACATAGATAACGCCGCATCCAATAAAATACTTCAGAAAGTGGGCCTGAAATTCATTGAAACTTTTGAATATGATGGGATATCATGTAATTGGTATAAGATTGAAAACAGATCCAAGAGCACTATATAATACCGCTGGACAAGGACTAATAAGGAATTTTTGGAAAGCATCTTTGAGAAGAAAGAGAGGGATTAAAAGCAAATGCAAGAAATAAGAACCCAATACTTCACTAAAAGGCAAGAATGGAGAGATTGGCTGGCTATTCATTTTGAAGAAGAAGATGATATTTGGCTGGAGTATCCTCTGAAAAAAACGGGCAAAGCCCGAATTTTATACAATGATGCCGTGGAGGAAGCACTTTGCTTTGGGTGGATTGACAGCACTGTCAAGTCCTTAAATGATGAAACAAGCATACAACGCTTTTGCAAAAGGAGAAAAAACTCCTCTTTTTCACAGGCTAATAAGGAGCGGCTACAATGGCTTTGGGAAAATGGAATGATCCACCAATCTATCAGAGATGATGTTGAAAAAGTCATAAAGGAAGAGTTTCATTTTCCACAGGACATCATAGGCAAGTTGAAATCCGAGCAGGCTGTCTGGAACAACTATATGGAATTTTCCGCCGCATATAAACGCATCAGGATCGCCTATATCGAAGCCGCAAGAAAAAGGCCCGAGGAGTTTCTCAAGCGACTTGACAATTTTATCGCCAAAACAAGGGACAATAAGCTGATAAAAGGATTCGGAGGAATTGATAAATATTATTGAGCTAAACATTAATATACCACCAGCGCTTTCTCCCTAATCCGGAAAAACCGGCAACACGATGCGCGACGGCCTCTCCGCCGAATGAAAAACGGTATTATCCGCCTCAATCATCCTGCGATGCTTTCCGAGCGGCTCGCCTGTATTGGGATTGACATCCCAGCGCGGAAAATTGCTGCTCGAAATATCCACCCGGATGCGGTGGCCTTTCTTGAAAATATTCGCAGTAGGAAAAGGCTCGATCAGGACGCGATAGGTTTCTCCGGCTGTGATCAGCTCTCTTTCGTGCCTGCCGTTTCTGTAGCTCATCCTGACGATGCCGTCAGTCAGGTTCATCTCAAATCCTTGCGGAAAATCCGCCGATGGCGGATAAACATCCACCAGTTTGATGGTGAAGTCGGTGTCTGTTGCCGAAGAGGAGCAGTATAGCTCCACCTCTATGGGACCCAGGATCCGAAGATCCTCTTCCAGAGGCTCAGTCTGAAAGACGACCACGTCTTGTCGTGATTTGATTGGCAGGTAGGGAGCTTTGCTCCCCACAAAATCAGGGCGCTCGCGCTGGTTGAATGCGCCGTCTTTTACGCGGGCAGAGACATTGCCGCCCAGGGTAGGAACGGGATGTGAGGGATCGTAGGTAAATGTCGTTGAGGAGGAGGCCGCCTGCGGCTTTTGCTGGCTGAGGCTTCCGTCCTCATGAAAATAAAAAGCGGTCTTTTGCACCTCCTTTGGAGGCCAGCTTTCCAGATTCATCCAATATCCGCCATGGTTCAGGCGTCCGTCTTTGTTTTGGGAGCCATCTCCACTGCCCATCATGAATATCTGTATGGGCTCAGTGGCCAGCCGATCGCTCTTTTTTCCCTTTAGCAGGTAATCAAACCAAATGCCCTGGTATGCCTCCTGAAAATCAGGAATGGCCGCTGCCGCACCAAAATCCACATCTCCGGCATAGGTTCTGCTGTTGCCGCTATGCGTCCAGGGGCCTATGATCAGCCATTTGGGGGTCTCTTGCAAGCTGTCAAGCACCAGGTAATTTTGCAGCGTCCCGCGCAGAAAAATATCGTACCATCCGCCTATATGTACCATGGGCACATCCGCCGTCTGCTGGTAATATTCCTCCCAATTGATGCCCATCTCCCGCCAGAAATCATCGTAGTCTGAATGCGTCAACTCTTCCAGTATATAGGCCTCAAAATGGGGTGCAATGGCGAGCGGACTCAAGCCTTTGCGGAAAGGCCATGCCTCGTACCAATCCTCTAATTTTTCTGCTTCAAAATGCGCCCTGACCACAGGATCGGCGATATCCGCAGGGATTTGCCTGAATGCCCAGGTCAATTCGCGTCCCAACTCAAAAGCGCCGCCTTGCCTCACGGCATGGTCCCAGGCATTGGCCATGCCGCCCATGTTGAGGATCATGGCTCCCAGGCCAGGAGGATTGAGTTTGGAGGCGTCAGCCTGCGTATGGGCGGCATAGGAGGTGCCCCACATACCGACTCTGCCATCGACATAAGGCAAGGCCGACAGCCAGCTGATGGTAGCAGCGCCATCGGAAGATTCCAGCGGATTGTATTTGGTGAAAATACCCTCTGAATCATACCTCCCCCGCACATCCTGAATGGCGACCACATAGCCTCTGGCAGCAAGCAGGCTTGCTACGGAAACAAATCTTTCGGAAGCTTTGCCATAAGGCGTCCGCTGAAGCAGGATTGGCAAGGGCCTGGCTACAGGCCTTCCTCCCTCCGCCATGCGGTAGATATCCGTCGCCAGTTTTACGCCATCAGGAGCGGAGATCATGACATTTTTTTGAACAAAAACAGACTCAGAGCCTGCGACCTTTTCAAAAATATCCTGGGCGTAGGATGGGACGAAAAGGCTATAGAGGAGGATTGAGAAGAGGAAAAGGGAGAATTTTCTCATGGATTTTTTGTTGAAAGGATGGAGGGACAAAATACGTTTTCTCCAAGACCTCCAAACCCGATTTTTCACTCTCCCAGCTTCATCTTAAAAGCATAGAGGGCAAAAGAAGCCAGCCAATGCTGTCCCGCATAGTCCCCGTCTGAAATCTGATCCAGGGAGTAGGCCAGATGCGCTGTGGCGAGGTTATAGGCATGTATATTTTCTGTCAAAGGGTAGAGGCACCAGGCTCTGGAAAAATTCAGCCCGTCGAGGTGGACGAGCTTGCCGTCGGAGCGGTCCAGGATTTTGCCGGGTTCGAGGGCCAGCTGGCCCTGGTGCAGCGAAGGCAGGAAGCGGGAAAGCCAGGTGTCAAATGCTTTTACATCCAAAACCTTGCGCATGATGTCCATTTCCTGCAGGCAGGGCGAGAGGAAGTCGTAACCGCTGGGTTCCCAGCTGATCGGGCAACCGGCATCCTTGCTGTAAAACCGCAAGGCCGACTCAGCGATTATGCCCGAAAGGGCGCTGTCTCCGACCGCCAGGGCGTAGTCATAGGCGAAACTCAGGCCAAAGGCCGTATTGCTGTGCTCACCCACCCGGATCGGGTAGTATAGTTTGGGCAGATATTCCTGGTAAGCAGTGGAAATATAAGCCGCCAGCGGCTTGAGGTTTTCAAACCATCGCTGCGCGAGGGAATCATCCCAGCTGTGCAGCTCCTCCTGCAACTTGAGCAGCCATGCCCAACCGTAGGTCCTTTCAAAAGAAGCGCTTTCCTTATTCATGGAAAAATAAGCGACTTCCTGCCGGATATTTTCGGCCGTCAGGTTCTCACTGAGCATCTGAATGGCCTTTTCCCTTTGGTTAAGGTCAGGAAATGTCTTGAGCAGATATACCAGGGACCAATGTCCATGAACGGACGAGTGCCAGTCAAAACAGCCATAAAAGGCTGGATGATGTTCCTGCGGCATGGCCAGGTCTTCTGCTTTGTCGATGATGATCCCCGACTTGTAGGGGAGGGGATTTTGGATGCAAGCCAAAGGCAATTCCATCAGCCGATTGGCTTCTGCAATGTCCAGGTCTATTTTTTGAGTGGTCTTATGAGGCATCGTCGCTTGCGGCTCCAGGCCAGGGGAACAGGCACTTGCCAGAAAGAGCAGGCAATATGCCAACAAAAGAATACGCTGAGTCATAGAGAAAGGGAGTATCAGATTGAATTTTTACCAAAGAAGGCCACAATATCTTCAATAAATTTCAAACTAGCTTTCTCTGATTAGCCTTTTACTTTTCAGCCTTTACCTCCAGCTCAACTCTCCTGTCCAGGCTGTTTTTGTAAATGGAATTTTGCGAGCCGTAAGACTCCACGATCAGTCGTTTTTCATCCACGCCTTTTTTCAGGAAAAAGTCTTTGAGTTGCTGGGCGCGCTCTCCTGAGAGGCGCAGGTTGGTTGCGGCAGAGCCTGAAAGGTTATCTGCGTAGCCACGCAGGTAGAGTTTCAGATCGGGATGCGCGAGCAGTTGCTCCGCGAGTTTTTCCAAAACCGGCAAATCTGCATCAAAGAGATCGGCAGAGCCTTTTTTGAAGTAAATATTGGTTTTTTGCAAACCCAATACTTCTGTTTTTAGGCGAAGGGTATCGGTTTTTATTTGTGTCTGAGTCCGTGTTTGAAGGACGGTATCCCTGAGTACTTTAGGCCTGGCAGCCAGTTTCGTTGTCAGCGAATCCTTCTGCTGGCGCAGGCGTGCATTCGATACCCGCAGGGCCTGCTGTTCGCTTTCGATCACAGCCATCTGCCGACTCATCAAATCAAATTGCTGCAAAAGCAGGCTGTCCCTGCCACTTTCTCCCTGCATCCTGCCCCCTGCATCCTGCCGGCTGGCAACCGCCAACTGAGCCTTAATCTCCGCCAATTGGCGGGACATGCTGCTGTCTTTGGGCACGATAACTTCCACCTGTGCAGGCTGACTGGGCTGTGTCGCACTATTCAGCGTCTGGGCAAGCAGCAGGTTGTCGAGGCGGTTTTTGATTTCAAGATTGGATTTGCGCAGGTCTGCTATGCCGTCGGCATGATTGACAGCGTAGCGGTCCATCTTCTTTTCGATAGCCTCTATCTGCTCATTTTGCTTTGCTACCTGCGAAAGCAATTTGGGGTCGATAAGTGGCTCCTTGTTGCTGGCAACAGGCTGGGATTTTTCCACTTCCTTTACAGCAGGAGTTGTTAAAGTTTGGGGTTTTTCTTCCACTTTGACAGGAGCGGTTTCAACTGGCTGGGTGGGAGGTGTACCTGCCATGTCTCTGAGGCTATTATCCATCTTTAGTTCCCACATTTTCATATAAATCTGCAAACTATCCAATTGCTGATTCAATTGTAAAAACTGGGTGCTATAGTCTTTCTCAGGGCTTCTGGCTACTGTTTCTGTTGCTGTCGGCATCATCACCCGCAAAGAATCTACCTGGTAAATGGTGTCAGGCCTTGCCTTGTACATAGCAGCCTCCTGGACGGCCTGCTCATGTGCAGCCTGCAGCTCCTGCAACTGAGCTCTGACAAGCGCCATCTGTCCCAGCAAGCTATCCATTTTTTGATTTTGAGCAGTTGTATAGGCAGAATCCGTGCTTACGATCACGCTGATCTCCGTAGGCCTGGCTTCTTCCTGAACTCCCTCATTTTCTTCTTCCTCCAAAGGCATCGGAAGTTCGGATGCTGTGGGGGGCTGACTTACAGAGTCTTGCCCCAGCAGTACATAAAATCGGGGTGCCTGGAACTTAGATTTTTTTGGGGAAAAAGGATAGCCCTGCCCCCAGGAAGTGAGGACGAAAAGCATCATTATTCCAAGTATGGATAGTTTTTTCATTTTTAGGAGGATTTATCTTTGCTTGTCTTTCAACCCTAACCAGAGGTCAATCTCTGCACTCAAGCCTACAAAAGGCGCTACCTTGATCTCCCCAATATTGAGGGAGGCATTGCCCCCGCCGACATTGGAGCTGCCGACAACTTCCAGGGCGGTCGCCCCTACATTCAGCCGCACAAAGCGGAAAAAGGAATAGCCCAGGCCCGCATAATAAGGGCGGCCAAAGATAGGTCCACTGACGACTTTGTCGTCTGCATTGGTAAAGTTGGAGGTGAATACGCCCATCGAAAGCGATGTATTGCTCAGCAATCTGTTGGCATAAGCGCGGTTGGCGAGGGGAAATGACAAGCCCACATAAGGCGATACGCCATAGGAAAGATTTTCCAAGCCACCATCCAGAAATACGCCTCCATAGCCCACATTGATGGCCAGAGAATTGCGCATTTTCTCCGTAGGATAGTCCACCACTTTGCGTGTATCTACCAGTATCAGCCATTCGGACTGAAAAAACTGCCCGATCTCCGATCTGGCAATCTGGACACTGGGGCCTATATCATTTGTATTAGCGTCGTCCAGTTTTTCCAAAGCCCGATCCAGAACATCGGAAAAGCCGGGAAAGACCTGGTTGTTTTGAGAACGATAATAATACAGCCCATCCTGAACGAGGGTATTGAGGTTGTCATAGGCTCTTTTGCTGGAGCCGCTGAATTTGGTCTCGCCATTTTTCTCTACCATCAACTGACTCAGATAGGCTGACACAGCATCGGTGAGGCGATCGACCAGGGCGCTTTTTTCTTCCTGGCTTACTTTTCTAAAATAAGAAAACTGAAAACTGTATTCTGATCCACCTTTGAGCTTGTAGTTCATCGGAATGCGAAAGCTGCCTGTACCACTTTCTTTGTAACGCTTCCAGGTAGTGATCGCCAGCGGATTTTTATCCGCAATGGAGCGAAAAACAGCGATTTCCACCCAATCTACCTCTGCGTCCACAGCACCGGAAAACATCAGATAGGCCTCTGCCGGCAAAGGCTGACCATTATTGAAATACCCCAGGGTATAGTCAAAGTCGATGGTTTCATATTGGGCAAAACTGCTATTGAATGAGAAAAGGAGGAGGAAAAGACTGGTAAAGAATAATGGTGTTTTCATATGTTAAATATGGATGTTTTTAATTAGCTCTGAGACGGGTAGCTCTTTTAAAAGTAACAATAAAAGCTAAGCTTTTGTATATTTAGGAGTGTTTTGGGTTTTGGGTTTTGGGTTTCGGGTTTCGGGTTTCGAGTTTCGGGTTTTGGGTTTCGGGTTTCGGGTTTTGGGTTGTTTTGTTTTTTGTTTATGAAAAAAACGTTTTGCATCATATTGCTTTTGGGAGGGATTTTGAGCTTGTATGCTCAGAACTACAAATCACAGGTGATTTCCCTGGAGGAGGGACTGTCGCAAAGTACCATCTTTGCGATGACTCAGGACCAGCTGGGCCTGATGTGGTTTGGAACTGAAGACGGGCTGAATTGTTATGATGGCTATGAGTTTAAGGTTTTCAAAAATGAGCCTTTTGACTCGACCTCTCTGCCCCACAACCAGGTCAGCGCCCTGCTTGCCGACACCAAAGGCAATCTTTGGGTAGGCTTGTCCATGAAAGGGCTGGCCCTTTTTGATCCGCTGAAAGAGCGCTTTCAGAATATGCAGCCCATCGCAGATGACCCTACTTCGCTGAGCAGCGAAAACATCAACTGCATCTATGAAGACCTGCAAGGTCAGATATGGGTGGGCACCGCCAACGGCCTGAACCGCCTGGAAGTAAAAAACGGCCATATCCGTTTTCATCGCTGCATGCCGCCCGGAAGCTACGGGCAGAATAAAGGCTTTCGCTTTATCAAATGCTTATTTGAAGACAGCAAAGGCAACCTTTGGATAGGTACAGGCAGTGGCCTGGGCAGGTATAACCGCCTGACTGAAGAAGTGGAGGCCGTTAATTTTGAGATCAACCGGGTCGTCAATGACCGCAATGAATACCAGCGGCCCTTTATCAATAGCCTCTCAGAAGACCTCCGGGGCATCCTTTGGATAGGAACCCATAAAGGTTTGCTTTCATGGAATCCGGAAACAGGCCAAAAGGAGTATTTTTTAACCCATGAAATGGATAAGGAGGGCCTCTCTGTAAGCAGCGTGCTGCACAATTACAGGGGAGATATGTATATCGGCTCCATTGGGGATGGCCTCTACGTCTGGCCTTATGATCCCTATCAGAAAGAGTATGCCAGCCAAAAGCAGCATTTTTATTTTCATCCCGATAAAGAAACCCCCCTCAACAATAAGTTGATTCGCAGCCTCCATCTGGACCAGCTCAATCCCGAAATTTTGTGGATCGGCTATACCACAGGTGGGATAGAAAAACTGATCCCCGATCAGGCGGTTTTCCTCTCCGATCACCTGGATGCACCCGAATTGCATTCGCTGCCCAACCACTATGTCAGTGGGCTGGCAAAAGATTCGCTGGGTGGCGTATGGATCGCCACAGCCAATGGCCTGATCTACTGCGATAGCAGCGGGAAATATGATATCTATCAGCAAAATGGCCGGAAATGGAATTCCGTAAGGGAAAATTACATCACCACGATCATGCAGGATCGGCGGCAAAGGCTGTGGGTAGGTACGCCCGCAGGGCTGGATCGCATCCGCAGATCTGCGGAGGGAGAGCTGGTATTTGAGCATTTGTTGATCAATCAAAAATGCAATGCCAGTGAGGTCAATTCCTTTTTTGAGGATGAAAAAGGCTATGTCTATGTGGGGTTCAGCGGAGGCTTGAATGTCTACGATCCGGTGAAGGATGATTTTTTGCCTTGCAGCATAAGCCCCGATCCCGATCGCATGCGGCAGCGCGGATACAATATCTACAGCATTCGAAAAGACCGCAAAAACCGCCTTTGGCTGGGTTCTACCATGGGCCTGAGCCTGTATCGAAATATCATTTCGCCCCATAGTGACCTGCCGGATGCCATACCCGAGATCTACTACCACGATCCGCGCGACACCCAAAGCCTGCGCAACCATACCATCCTCTGTATCCATGAGGATCAGAAAGGCAACATCTGGCTGGGGACATTCAATGGCCTGATACAGGTGGAAGACGATGGCGAAAAGCTGCATTTCAAGCCTTTCACTGAGCATCAGGGCCTCGCCAACAATGTGGTATATGGGATTTTGGAAGACGAAAAAGACCATTCTCTTTGGCTCAGTACCAACAATGGGCTTTCGCGTTTTTACATCAAAGAAAAGCGTTTTGAAAAATTTGACAGCCGCGACGGCCTGCAGAGCAATGAATTTAATGGAAAAGCTTTCTATAAAGCTGCCGATGGAGAAATGTTTTTTGGAGGAATAGAAGGCTATACCCGCTTTTATTCAACTGAAATTCAGAGCGATACCATGCCGCCCCGCGTCTGGCTTACCTCGCTGAGCTATGGCAATGACCAGCATATCAATTTGCTGTACAGCAAGGACAAAAAAGTGGAGTTGAAGTATGGCGAAAATTCATTTTCCCTCAGCTTCATCGCCCTCAACTATATCCGTCCGCAGGACAACCTCTACGCCTATCGGCTGGAAGGCCACGACCCCGTCTGGCATCCCACGCGCGGCACGCGGCAGGTCAACTTCTCCAAGCTGCCGCCCGGAGACTATACCTTTCAGGTGAAAGGCTCCAACAGTGCCGGCGTCTGGAACGAGACCGGCGATGAGCTGCGCATCATCATTCGTCCGCCTTTCTGGCAGAGCCTGTGGTTTTACCTGCTGCTGGCAGGCCTGCTGGCCCTGGCCTTTGGCTCCTTCCACCAGTACCGCGTCCAGACCAATGTGCGGCGGGTGATGGAACTGGAAAGGGTGCGCAAAAATGCCGCCGCCGACTTCCACGATGAGCTCGGGCACAAACTGACCGTCATCTCGCTCTTTGGCGAGATCGTCAAGAAAAAGCTTCAGGGCCGAAGCGACATCGTGCCTCAACTCAACAAAATCATCGAAAATTCCAATAGCCTCTATTACTCCATGAAGGACCTGCTCTGGGTCCTCGATCCCAACAAAGACTCCGTCTATGATCTGGTGGTCTTGCTGAAAGACTTTGGCGATGAGTTGTTTGACAAGACGGGCGTCGCCTTTCAGGCCATCGGCCTGTCCGAGATGATGCGCAGCCGCAACCTGCCTATGGACCAAAAGCGTCATATCGTGCTGATCTTCAAGGAAGTCATGAACAATGCCCTTAAGCATGCCGATTGCCGGAATGTGCATTTGGCGGTGCAGTTTGAAGCCGATCAGCTGACGATCAGCTTCCAGGACGATGGGGGCGGTTTCGATCTCGAAACCCATCAGCAAGGCAATGGCCTTGTGAATCTCCGCACGCGCGCCGATAAGATCGGCGGGGAATTGCTGATCCGCTCGGGAGCGGAGGGGACGGAAGTGAAGCTGCTGGTAGGGATTGAAAAAAAATAAAAAAAGTTTTGCCCTTTTGTCCCCCTTTCCCAATTCGGCTCCGTCATGTGGGTGAAAATCAATTTTTAACCCTTTAATTCAAATCGAAAATGAAAAAGTTTATTGCAGTTTATTACGCCCCCGCATCAGCTATGGCAGCCATGGCAAATGTTACCCCTGAGCAAGCCGCTGAAGGCATGAAGCCCTGGATGGCATGGAAAGAAAAGTGTGGAGATGCCATCGTGGACATGGGCGCTCCCCTGATGCCCGGCGCGGCGCTGGATGCCAGCGGTAAGTGGTCTGGCAGCAGCAAGGAAGTCACGGGCTACAGCATCCTGCAGGGCGAAAGCGCTGAGCAGGTGAAAGCCCTTTTTGATGGCCATCCGCATCTTTCGTGGGCTCCGGGTACCTCTATTGAGGTTCATGAATTTGCTCCTATGTGATCAAAGGGCCTTTCCATAAAAACCATATAAGGGATTTAAGGAAATATAAGCTGTGGGTTAATTTCATGCTACCAGACAAAATTGTCATACCTCTTTTTTTGACAGGATTTCAGGATTTTCAGGATTAACAGGATGCCATTTGTTTTCTTGTAAATCCTGAAAATCATGTTTATCCTGTCTAAATCTTCTCTTCAGCCTGGCTAAGCAGGCAAAATGTCTAGTAGGATGGGTTAATTTACTTTTATGAAACACTTATATGAACTTTTATGCCCTAAATGGTTCAAAAACTGCCCTATTTTGTTTTTTATTAGAAAACCCTGTGGGCGATCCGTACAATTTTTGAAAAAATAAGAAATGATATGAAAGACTTTATGTTGGTATTTATTGGCAAAAGCTATGAGGAAATGAACCTTTCCCCCGAGCAAATGCAGCAGCAAATGGGCAAATGGTGGGGCTGGCAGCAGAAAATGGAAGAAGCCGGGGTATTGAAAAGCGGCCATGCCTTGACCCCGGACCTGCGGCGGGTGACGGGACCTGACAGGACTGTGACAGATAAGGCCGCTACGGAGGTCAAAGAATTGATCGGTGGCTACTATATCGTATCGGCCAAAGACTATGAGGGCGCGATTGAGATCGCGCAGGGGTACCCGGACTATGAGTTCGGAGGCACTGTCGAAGTCAGAGAAGTCATGCACTTTCAGTGATGCCTGAGCAGAAAATGATAGATCATCTTTTCCGGCATCAGTCGGGAAAGATGGTCTCCGTTTTGACGCGGATTTTCGGCCTCGAAAATCTCGAAACCGTGGAAGACGCGGTGCAGGACACCTTTGCCTCGGCCTTGCTGGCCTGGCGCGGCAAGATGCCCGACAATCCCGAAGGCTGGCTGATGCAAGCGGCCAAAAACAGGGTGATAGACCTTTTTCGGAAGCTGAGTGCGGAGAAAAAACGCATTCCGATGGTCGAAAACGGCCCCGCCTCCATGGCGATCTACGATCTGTTTTTGGACAATGAGATCGCCGACAGCCAGCTGCGGATGATATTCACGGCCTGCCATCCCGTGCTCAACCCCAAAGATCAAATAGCATTTGCCCTCAAAACCATCTCCGGCTTTAGCAGCAAAGAGATAGCCTCAGCCCTTTTACTCAAAGAGGAAACGGTCAAAAAGCGCCTTTCCCGCGCCCGCAAGGCCATAACCGGGCAGGAAGTCACATTTGAAATACCTCAGGGGAATGCGCTTCCCCCCCGGATGAATCGGGTGCTGGAGGTCATTTACCTCATTTTCAACGAAGGTTTTCACTCCGGCAGAAAAGATATGCTGATCCGCAAGGAACTGTGTGGAGAAGCCTTGCGGCTTTGCAGGATGCTGCTCGGAAATCCCTTCACGCAATCCGGCGCTGCCTATGCCCTTTTTGGGCTGATGTGCTTCCAGACCGCCCGCATTGACAGCAAAGTCAATGAAGAGAATGAGATCATCGACCTCAAAAACCAGGACCGGAAAAAGTGGTATCTACCGCTCATCATGATGGGCCATGAGGCCATGACGCAGGCCGTCGAATCGGACGAATATTCGTCCTTTCACTTCGAAGCAGCCATCGCTGCGGAGCACATCCAGGCCGCCACATTCGAATCCACCAATTGGGACAAAATCCTGATACTCTACAAAAAATTGTATGAGTTACAGCCATCGGCTTTTCACCTGCTCAATATCGCCATCGTGCAATTGCAGCGAAAGGAATATGCCATCGCCCTGAAGCTGCTGCAAAAGTTGGATCCCGCCGGGCTGGAGCAGCGCGCCTATCTGTATTATGGCTCCTATGCCGAGTATTTTGCCTTGCAGGGAAACAGGGAAAAAGCGATAGAGAGCATAGACAGGGCACTTTCCCTGGTACAAAATGAAGCAGAGCGGCAGTTTTTGGAGAAAAAAAAGCAGCTGTTTGAAGGCCTTTTTTGACCCCTATCCAGCTGGATGACGGGCAGCGTTTTTGGAGAGAGGGAGCTACTTGTCGCTTTTAATTTTCGCAAATAATCACCATTTTTAAGAGATGATACCTCTGTGGCAAGCTCTATGATCTGCCGGAAAAAAGAGCCCGCGATCCCTGCGGCCGGCAGTACCGCAGGGCCAGAGTTGATGCAGAGGGAAGGTTCCTTGACAAAAGTGGTGTTGGTGGCCTGATTTGGCGGATTTAGGGTGTTTGCGGGATTAGTATGCCTTTGGGATGGTGATGGGGGGACGGAGTTGGCAGCAGAGCAGTGATTATAGATTTGGGTTTAATGGGATGGAAGGAGATGGAGAAATCAAGGGCGATGGGAATTCTTATGATTTTGGGGCGAGGATGTATGATCCGAGGATTGGACGATGGTTGAGTTTAGACCCCTTAGCAAAAAAATATCCAGAAATGAGCCCTTATGCAGGAATTGGAAATAACCCAATTCTTATGGTTGATCCAGATGGGAATGAAAATATTATCTATATCTATATAGGAAGTAATTCAGGATTAAGTAAACAAGAGGTCAAATTGGCAATTGAGCGTGCAAATAGCTTACTCCAAAAGACTTTTAACATGCCAATCGAAGTAATACAGTTGAGTTCTGTACCAGACCCTGGTGATTTAGATGATTCAGATACGTTTTTAGCAGTTGGTGAACCAGAAGAATTAGCATCTGTATTTGGCCAAAAGTATTTGTCTGGTTTAAGATATGATAATGTTGGCTCTGGAGTTAAAAGAAAAGACCCAGGTCAAAGCGACTATAGTTGGAAGACAGCAATTGAAGTTGCTGGGAATCCAACTGTAAACCCTGGGGCCCTTTCCTCTAAAACGAAAGAAAGCTGTACTCATGCTGCATGGCTAGGATGTGGCAGTCGTGGCGAAAAAGGGAACCATGCAAATATTAGGTCTTGGCTAATTCCCCAATATGCCGAATCATTTAATACTTCTAAAACTGAACTTCTTGCATTTTTGATGATAGATGTTGCAGGGCATAATGCAGGGGTCTGGCATGATCCTGGAAACTCCTTCATGACCGATGGTAATGTGATTGATCAGAAAATGGAGAGTTTTGGGTTAGACTTCGAAGCATTTTTAAATGCAAATTCAGATGTTATTCATTTGATGTTAGAGCGAAAATTTACTGGGACGGGGCCTTCTGATAATTTAGAAAAAAATAAGAAAAGGAATGAAATCCTTCGTAATGGCGAAGATAAATCATTAGAGAAAAATAATTCCATTGAATTGGACAACAGCCTATACAAAATAAATAATTGGAAAAATGGAGGTGGCTAAAAAAATTATTCCCATTCTAATAATCAGTCTGATTTGTATATGGGGATGCTCTCAAAATATTAATAATAATCAGGAAAATGTCGACGATAATGATGACTGGAGCATTTTTCAGATATTACAAAAAGACGGATTTGAAAATGCAACTACTGATATTATTAGAAAAAATGGTAGGATAATAAGTCTTACGATTAAGGGTGGTGATATCACCAAATTACCCTTCGAATTGACTCAACTTGACTCTCTCAAAGCATTGTACTTGTCTAATAATCAAATAAAGGAAATTGAGGTCCTTCCAGAATTAACATCCTTAGTTGATTTAAATTTATCTAATAATCAAATTGATAAATTTCCAGAAATAAAAAAATTAAATAAACTTACATTTCTTATTCTAGATAGTAATCAACTCAGTGGCACGTTTGATTGTGAAAAATTACCTAAATCCTTAAAGATATTTTCTTTTTCGGATAATAAAGTTCTAGAGCTGAAGTCTCTAAGTAACTTAAATAGACTTTCATACTTGTCTTTTGGGAGAAATCAGGTTGAACAATTTCCAAGAGGAATTTGTGAACTACCTTCCTTATCAAAAATTGAAATGATAGGAAATCCTATCCAAGATGAAAAAATAGATATAATGTGCCTGAACAATTTAAATTTCTTATATATAGACTCTGTTCATCTTAATAAGCTAAAAGTTCCTGAGGATACAAAGGTGATATATTAGGAAATAAGGCATTCGTCAGTCGTCAGATGCAGAGCAGTCGCCAGGTCTCGGAAGCACTCCACCTGCAAGAAGAGAGTACGAAGTGCGAGTTCAGAGTACGCTCATCCCCGAAAATCTGAAAAGACATTTCCAGCCATACCTTCCACCAAAAATTAACTGGCCTGCGGGCCTTTTTTTGTTTTCAATTGAAATAAAATAGCGGTTCCTTGTTATCTTAAAGGAGTAGTTCTTTGACAGAAATGGAGGTTTTTGAGTAGGGTAGTATCCTTTTGGTATGACGATGAGTGGACGATCTTGGCAGCAGAACAGTGACTATAGGTACGGCTTCAATGGGAAGGAAGGGGACAGCGAAATCAAAGGACAAGGCAACTCTTATGATTTTGGAGCAAGGATATATGACTCAAGGATTGGGCGGTGGTTGAGTTTAGATCCATTAGAAAAAAAATATCCAAGTATTAGTCCATATGTTGGTATTGGCAATAATCCAATTCAATTTGTTGATTTTGGAGGAAATGACTTTGGAGTAAAGATTAATCATACTGATAAGACTATTATTATCGTGGCAAATGTATATACCACGAATTCAAAAGCATACAGTCAAGCACTAAGAGCTAGAGATAATTGGAATAATAAAAAAGCATTGGTTGATGGATATACTGTATCATTCCAAATAACAGTGAAGGAACCCCCAACCGTTTCAGAGAAAGAGGTTGTTAATACCTTTACTACAGTAAACTTTTATCGTAAAAATGGAAAATTGAGGAGAAAAGAGTACAAACACTATTCTGAAGTTTTAATTAAAATGAGAAGTATAGAGACGGGGGAGAATGATGAAATTGGGAATACGTATACTGGGGATCAAGGACTAAATTCAAAGTTCATTAGTAGTGGTTTAAGTTTTACAGGAGGCATCACATATAATGGAAGAAGGGCGGAGATGAATCATCATCATGAATATAAGGATTTAGGTGATTATCCCGATTTAGTAACTCATGAATTTGGGCATTTTTTTGGCCTTGATGATAAGGATGGGGATAATGATGGTATCACAGATAAGTACTTTCCAGGAGAAGGAGGTATTATGGAATATCAAATAGGTACATTAGAATTAAAGCCAATAAGTGACAATGATGTAAAAACAATAATAAATTATGCAAAAGATGCTCTTGAAGGTAATACAGATCCTGTTACAGACGCGAAAGTTAAATTATTAGAAAATATAGGAACTAGCGATGGCACTAACCCATTAGGAATTAAAGGAGAAAAAAATGAATAAAATCACTATTTCTTTATTGTTATTACTTTCTGTTTGGAATATGTCTTTTTGTTGTACTTGTATTGGAAAGAAGAGTACGAAGGAAGCATTTAGGAAAAATGATGTAATATTAGTAGGTCAAGTTATTTCTATCAGAAAAAAATCTATCCCATATTTTTTATCTGGCACTCAAAAAAGAGTAACAACTTTATACTATCATGTCATCGTATTCGAAACTACGAAAATTTTAAAAGGAAAAAATACTCAGATAGAAGTAGAAATTTTTACGGGAATTGGAAATGGCGATTGTGGATTTCCTTTTAAGTTAAACCAACGATACGTAGTTTATGCTGATTGGAAGGACCAACATTTTAATGGTACTGAAAAAGTTCCAAAATTTTTATATACAGACCTTTGTGAAAGGACAACAGATAACGTCAAAAATGAAATCAACGAGATTAACCGTATGAGAAAATATAGGTGTTCCTTTATTCGCCTGCTATTTATCTCCCGCTGGGCCGGATTTCATGCCTTTGAGATGGTCTTTACTTTGCGCGTAATCCAGCCCGGTGCCAGGCCGATACTGAATGGCAGTAAGCCCAATACATCATAGCCATTCGCTCCACCAGAGGGAAAGCCCCTCTGAAATCAGGTCCAAAGGTATTCGTCGCTCAGTCGGTTGCAGGTAGGTCGCCAGCTCTTTCGAAACTCAGAGCTGTCATCCTACCTGCTTTCCCTTCCTCACTCCTCATAGCAGCTCCCGGCCCTGGGCTGTTCCGAAGAC
>JAUIGE010000074.1 GCA_030430205.1 Bacteroidia bacterium
GGGTGGGAGTAAACTGTATTGACGACGATCTGCTTCTATAAATTTCCGCATCTATATGGAATTTTATTATTTTCGTAAATTACGAATTATTTTGGAAAGTTATAGCTCTCTCCGACAGGCTGCTAGTACATCCTTAAATTTATCAATTGAAGATTTTGAAGTGGATACGTTATAATTAAAGCCTGCCTTTATAGCCTGTTGATCTGCTTCAGAATCAAAACCCGAAAAGATTTCATTCATATTAGAACCAAACCAAGTACTCGCATAACTGAAACCCAGCCGTTTCATTGCTTGGCCCCATAAAAATTGACCAGAGTCAAAAATATTATATGCAACCTTATTATTTTCAAAAATGAAAAAACCAAACTGACCATCAAATTGAGTAATGTTATCCGAACCAATAGGAACTCCCATTAGTGGAAGCATATATGCAGCAGGATAGTCCATTCTCCTAAAGCTTTCTGTATTTGCAAATGGCCATCGGTCATCAAACTCTCTATAATGCACATTACCATGACTCATTAGGGCATTAATGTTTTCATCTGAAATAAAAGTAACTAAATGATCCCCTATATTATCATCAGTAAAATTCTCAAGTTGCTCTGAATCAAATTCTTGATCATTCAATTCATGAAAGTCAAGTTCTCCATCTTTATTAATAACTGCTATTTGATTCCTTTCATCATTTTTGATATGATCAACTAAAGCTCCTTCTTCATTTACAACCCAATAATCCTTTCCATCAAAATCAACAAACTTTATTGGATTATTACCGACAAAATGATAAGGAGAGAAAAAAGAATATGTTTCCGCACTAGCATCTACCCCATTCCACCTTCCTAAGGCTGGGTCATACATCCTAGCCCCATAGTCATACCAGCCCAAGTTTAACTCATCCTGCAACTCCTTTCCATTATACAGAAACCTATTCAAAACTCCCTTTACCCCCCCCAGCCTCCAAAACAAAAAGCCTATTTCTCCACCACTATCCCCAGCTTTTCCGCCACTTCCTTCCGCATTTTGGTCAGGTACATGAACATTTCGAAGAGCTCGTCTTCTTCCTCCTCCTTCATGACTTTCATTTTTTCCTGTAGCTCGTCGAGCAGTTTGCCGACTTTGCGGCGCTGGTAGTGGTACATGGCCGATTGCACGGCGCGGGAGAGATCGTGATCTATGGGGGGGACCATCACGCCGCGCTTGCGCCAGTTTTCGCTGGGGACTTCGGCCAGCGACAGCAAATCCGCTGTCAGGCTCGTGATGGCAGGGTCTGGATGGCTCAGGTATTGGTGCAATTGGAGCGTTTCGTTTTGGCGATACACTTTGAATATTTCCTCTTTCAGGTTTTCGTAGACCGTGTTTTCAAAGGGAAGTCCTTCGAGTTCGTCCATGAAAAAGTCTATCAGGCGGATGTTTTCGACCTCTTCGAGGTTTTCGGTAGGATGCAGTTCAAAGCTCTTGTCGTGATGGTTGAGCAAAATGCGGAGCAGCTCTTTCTCTTGCCGGGCAAGATCCAGGGTTTCAAAAGCCCGCAGGGGCTTCACCTCAGCCTCCGGCTTAGGATCAAATCGCTGCTGCCGTTGCGCCTCACGGCGCTGTTGTTTGCCCAGCGATTGCATCGCTTCATGCACGGCCCGGGCCATGAGTTCTTCGGAGATATCCAGCCTTTCGGCTGTATTTTTGACAAAAAGCTGGCGCTTGAGCATGTCTGGCAGCCGCGCCAGCGTATCGGAAATGGCGCGTATCAGCTCAGCCTGCTGAGCGGGATCGGACACATCGAGCTGCTGGCTGAGGTTGTCCAGCTTAAAGTCCAAAAAGCTTTTGGCCTCCGCCCTGGCAAACTCGCGAAAGGCCGCGCTGCCATGCTCGCCGATATAGGAATCGGGATCATGGTTGTCCGGAAGGACCAGCACCTGGGCATTCATGCCCTCTTCCAGCAAGAGGTCGATGCCCCGCATCGCGGCTTTCACCCCGGCGGCGTCGCCGTCGTAGATCATGAGGACATTTTTGGTGAAGCGGCGGATCAGCCGTATCTGCTCCGGCGTCAGCGCCGTGCCGCTGGATGCCACCACATTTTGGATGCCGTTTTGATGCAAAACGATCGTATCCATATAGCCCTCCGTGAGGATACATTGATCCTCGTTGCGCACATGCTGCCTGGCATGATAGAGGCCATAGAGGATCTGGCTTTTGTTGTAAACAGCGGATTCTGACGAATTGATGTACTTCGCCATCTGCTTTTCGCTCGTCAGGACGCGCCCGCCAAAACCGACTACCTTGCCGGTATGGTTGGTGATGGGAAACATCACCCGCCCACGAAAACGATCATAGAGCTTGCCGCTCTTTTCGGAAGTGCCGCTGAGGCCCAGATCCGTCAAAAACTCAGGATTGTGCTTTTGGGCAACCGCCGCTTCGGTGAAAGCTTCCCAGCTGTCTGGCGCATAGCCAAGCTGAAAATCTTCTATGGTTTTTTGAAGAATGCCCCGCTCTTTGAAGTAGCTCAGGCCGATTTTGCGGCCTTCCTCGGACTCCAGCAGTTGTTGGTGAAACCATTTGGAGGCAAATTCATTGACGATGAAAAGGCTTTGCCTTTTGTCCCGGCCCACCTTTTCTTCTTCAGATTCCTCGGCTTCTTCCAGCTCGATGCCGTATTTTTTTGCCAGGTGGCGGAGGGCTTCGGGATAGGTATATCCCTCCATTTCCATCAGGAAATTGACGGCATTGCCGCCTTTACCCGTGCTGAAATCCTTGTAGATGCCCTTGGCAGGAGATACCGCAAAGGAGGGCGTTTTTTCGTTGGCGAAAGGAGAAAGCGCCCAGTAGTTTCCTCCCCGCTTTTTGAGCGGCAGATAGTCAGAGACCACCTCGACGATGTCGACAGCATTATAAATCTCTTCTACTTTTTGCTCTGGAATGCGCATGAATAATTGTTTGGGGAAACGATCTCAAAATAGCTTATTTTTTTCGTAAATTCGTGGAAATATTCGCATGAAAAGGCTTTTTACACATATATCCGTCCTCATTCTTTTGCTCGGCTGTCAGCCTCCTGACGCCAATAACCGCACCGGCGACCAGCCGATTATCCCTTCTACGCCGCAGGAAGCCCTCAATGTGCTGAATGATGCAGCGCAGGAATTTCAGGAAATGGCAAAACCCAATACGGTCCGATCCTGGGTGGCCAACCTCAAGGTAAAAGAGCAGCCCGGCCGCGACATGAAGCAGGTCGCTGTGATGGCCGAGGGCGAAGAAGCCCGCTATCTGTACCAACGGACCATGAGGAAGGAGACCTATAAACTCCGGGACCAATCCTACCATGACACCTGGTATTTGATACGTACCAAAGACAGCGTTTTGGGCTGGGTACATGGCGGAGGAATCCTTTTTGTCAGGCAGGACTTGACGGGCATCTTCAAGCCCGCACAACCGCGCCCCGCAGCCAACCAGCGCACCCGCTCATTTACAGATGCATCTGATGGCCAGCCTATTATGAGCCCGGAAGAGCAACGAGAACGCGAGAAGCTGGACTTCCTCGTGATTCCCGGAGAGCGCATAGGCCCCATCCGCGTCAATACATCAGAAGACGAACTCATCCGTCTCTATGGACCTTCGGTGAAAAGAGGCGAATTGACCATTTTTAACAAAAAGACTGCCGTCACTTTTTTGTTCAAAGGCATGGACGAAGAACTGGCTATCCAGTGGAAAGACCCACAGGAGCGCACCCAAATCAAGGCCGTTCACATTTTGGGAAAGGAAGGCAAATGGCATACCCACGACGGCCTGCAGGCAGGGCTGAGTTTGCTTGACCTTACCAAAATCAACAAAAGTCCGGTCAATTTCTTTGGCCTAAACTGGGAATATGGCGGAACGGTGGATTCCTATCAGACGGGCATTTTAACCAAACAAAAAAAGTTTTTTTATATCGTTTTGAGGCCTCGCCGCCCCCAGCAAGTCAAAGCATTTATTGGCGGATTTAGCGGAAATAAGCTATTTAGCTCCAAGACGGAAGGGGTAGACAAGCTCGATCTGATCATTGACAGTTTTGTGGTTTACCTGGATTAAAAAAAGTATTAGTACAGGACAAAAAATGAAACCTATGAATGATGAACAATCCCAAAGTCCCGAAGGGACGTCATATTCCAGGATCGGGCAAAGCCCGATCATTCGATTAACACCAGGCATTAAAGCCCTGAAAGGGCGATATATTGGGTATGGCGTTTTAAGATATGTCGTCCTTTCAGGACTTCTATGGGAGTCGTTCACCTTCATGGGGCTTCGCCCCATGCTGAATATAGCGTCCCTTCGGGACTTTTGGAGGCTTGCCTGAAAAATTGTCCTGTACTGAAGAAAAAAGTACTAATTCAAACTCCTATGATTTCTTCTACTTTCATCCCCTATAAAGCCCAGGACTTCACCGAAGCTGAAATGCAGCAAAAAGCCCGGGACTTTTACGCCTATATGGACGAGCGGCGCAGCGTGCGCGAGTTTTCTGATAAATGGGTTCCCAAAGAGGTGATCGGGCAGCTCATCATGGCCGCCTCCACCGCGCCTTCAGGCGCGCATAAGCAGCCCTGGACCTTTTGCGCGGTCAGTGACCCCGCCCTCAAAAAAGCCATCCGCGAAGCCGCGGAGGAGGAAGAATACACCAATTACCACGGACGCATGTCCGAAAGCTGGCTGGAAGACTTACAGCCCTTCGGGACGGATTGGCACAAGCCGTTTTTGGAAACGGTGCCCTGGCTGATCATCGTCTTTCGAAGAATATATGAAACCGAAGGAGGGGAGAAAAAAAACAACTACTACGTCAATGAGTCCGTCGGACTCGCTACAGGCATGTTGCTGACAGCCATCCACCAGGCGGGCCTGGTATCGCTTACGCATACGCCCAGCCCCCTCAAATTTTTACAAAAAATTCTGAATCGTCCCGATAACGAAAGGCCTTTCCTCCTGATCCCTGTCGGATACCCGGCAGAGGGAGCAGAAGTGCCGGATTTGCAGCGCAAAAGCCTGGATGAAGTAGCCGTTTTTTTCGAAAAAAACTAACCCCCAAAAACCCAAAACCCGAAACCCAAAACCCGAAACCCAAAACTCGAAACTCGAAACCCGAAACCCAAAACCCAAAACCTATCGCACCAACTCCTTTATATCCGCCAAAAGCAGATCATAAAAGGATTCTCCTTCCGTCTTGCTTTTGATCCAGGTGTCAAAGCGAATCACCTCATGGCTGACGGGAATCCATTTCACCTGAAAGTTCAGCTTTTCAAGGATTTCTGTCATTTCGGGTAGTTTTTCGGAAAAATCAAAAGCAGACTTTTCCAGCAGATACAGATAGCGGTAAATGAGGTTTTCCCTTTCGCTGACCTTGTACCTGCCGATATGCTTGCGCAGGGTTTCTATGCGGTTGGAGGCCAGGTCCAGGCTGCCTTTTTCGATAAGAATAATGATTTCATAGATCCGAAGCCCAATGTTCCAGCCGCCTTTGTCATTGAGCAGGCTCTCTGTCTCATCGAAGGCGTGGCTCGCCCGCTTAAAATCTCCCATGGTAAACCATGCACAGGAGAAAAGATATTGAATGATGGGCGTGGAGGGAAAATTCTTTTTGCGCTCCAGCAAAGGAGGCAGGCTCTGCAGGTCTTCAAAGACTTCTTTGATGCGGTCAGTATAAATGCTGGCAAAAAGGTAATAAACCGTTGCGCTGAGGTAGTTGTTGCGGCGGGGATTGAAGGTCCACTTGGCCCGCTCTGCCGCCTGAAAGGCTGCTTCAAAATTGCCGAGCATCAGCTCCAACCTCGCCAGCCGGATCATCGGAATACCCTGACGGGTGGAGGTTTTCAGCCCCGGCTGAGAGGCCACCAGGTCCACCTGCTCCTGCAGGACATTGCGGCAGACATCCACCTCCCGCAAAAGCGAGTGAAGCGATACCAGCATATCCAGGTAGTAGTAGTGCGTGCGCACACTGTATTTGCTTTCCAGCAAGCTTTCCAGTTCGGCAGTAGCTTTCCTGAGAAAGGTGACTTTTTCGGGATCGGATGAGGTTTTGCTCGAATACAAAACCCGAAACTCATCAAAATATCCCGCAGCGATGATGTCGCGCTGGTATTGGGCTATGGCTTCTTCTATTTCGCTTTTCAGCTTCCAGCCTACTGCCTGGGGAGAAGAAGACATATTGCGAAGCTGTACGAGCGCGAGGATTTTCCCTTCAGGAATCCCCTGAAGCTCGGATTGCTTGTCTATTTTTTCCAAAAGCTCCTCCGCCAACTCATTCAACCCCCTGCGGCGCAGCAGCATCGCCTGGCTGTACATCTTGAAAATCTGCACCACCTCTACCAGCGGAGGATCTTCTTTATAAATGGGGTTGCCGTGCAGGTTGATGCTCAGGGTGAGCACATCCAGGATGCGCTCCAGCAGGCGAGAACGCAGCATGATCATGGCCTTGGACTTAGGATTGCCATAAAGCATGCGCGATGCCTCATCCTGGCTGATTTCCTCTTTACATTCCAACAACTCTACCAGCTTCAATGCCTTATTTTCCCCTTTGCTGTGAAAAGCTTCCAGGTAGGATTTCAGGTATCGAACTTCTGTTTTCGAAAGAGAATGATATAATTTTCTAAGTCTTTCCACTGACCGTATTGTCGTTTTATATTGGTAAAAAAATCATCTTGGCATAGATTGTGATTTTTTTGCTTCGCAACCCTCAACATGAAAATGGAGCATACATCAACAGCCTCACAAAAGGCCTATCAGGCGCTTTTACGTAAAAATAAAATCCAGGAAAGGGATATAGGCGATTTTTTTCAGCAATTGCTCTCCGATTTGCCCAAAGATGCCGATTCATTTCAAAAATGGTTGGACCGTTGGGATAGTTTCATGGGGGAAATACAAGATGCGCAAAACGTGCATTATTTCCAATATTTAGGGTCATTGGATGATCCAGCACTTTTACAGAGCTACCAGCAGTTTTTGCAAAAATCCCAGGCGGCAATAGCCGCCCACGAGCCAGCCCTCACTGCTGCCTTGCAAAAAATGCAAGCCTGGCATGCGCTTTTGCCTGATAGCTATCAGGCTTTTGTCAGCCAGCAGCTCAGGCTGTCGGCCAAGGATCCCGAATCTGCGCGCCTGCGCGCAAGCCTTCAGCAAACTGCTGGCAAACACCCCCAGCGGCTGATGGCCGCCCGCATCGAATTTGCAGGCAAAAAGAACAGCCCGCAAGAGATTGCGGCCATCATGAAAGCGCCCGACAGGGGCAGCCGCGAAGCTGCCTGGCACGCCACCAACGCTGCCCGCAGGGCAGATACCACATTCTTTCAGGAGCTCTTTGAAGAGCAGCTAATGCTCCGCAACCAACTTGCCCTCGCTGCCGGAAAGGCAGACTATGTGCAACTCCGCTTTGAGGAGTTGGATCGGACGGCTTATCAGCCAGAGGATTGCCTCCACTTTCATCAGCTCATGGCGAAGCATTTGCCGGCTTTTCAAACGGCCATGTATCAGGCGCATAAGCAGGAGATGCAGTGGGAGGAAATGTATCCCTGGGACCTGGCCTGCGGCCCTCCCACGCCTATGGTTCAGCATCAGGAAGAGCCTGACCTGATGCATGCACTCTCAGCTTTTATGAAAAAGCTGCAGGCTGAATGGGCCAGCCATTTTGACCGCATGCGAGCGAGCGAGCGCCTGGACCTGCTCAGCCGACCCGGCAAAATGATGGGAGCAATGACCTACCAAATGAAGCAGGACAGGCTGCCCCTGGTGATGGCGGCCTATGAAGGCAGCCCGCAGGGGCTGACACAGGTCATCCATGAGCTGGGGCATGCGACCCATTTTGTGCTGGGCCATGGGCAGGCTTTGAAGAGCCTGCGGCCTATCCCGCCGGAGGCGGGGGAGCTGGTGGCCCTGACTTTTGAGCTGCTGGGGCTCAGCCACAGTGATTTGTTTTTTGGAGATGCTGCTGCGCAGCAGCAGGTGGTGAAGACCCAATTGTACCGCATTTTTTCCCTGCTGGCGCTTACGCTGGCTTTGGATGCCTTTCAGCATGAAGTATACCGCCATCCGGAGATGACAGCCGAAGCACGCAATGCCTGCTGGAAGCAGCAGTATCTGCGGTTTCATGGAGATGAAGTCCGTTGGACGCCTTTTGAGGAGGAACTCTCCCAGCATTGGCTGCGCCATTTTCACCTGTTTGAAGCTCCCTTCTACAGCATAGAATACGCCATCGCACAGCTCGGCGCGCTGCAAATCTGGCAGCAATACCAGCAAAATCCTGTAAACACAATTGAAAAACTCGATCAGATGATGAAGCAGGCTTTTAGCAAAAGCGTCCCGGAACTATACCATGAATTAGGCTTGTCCCTCTTCCCCTCAGCCGATAGCATACACCAGCTCCTCAGCTTTTGCCTAACCCCATTCACAAGTCCCAATCCCCCCATCTGCTAATCAGGGCAATTGTATCAATATTTCGAATATATTATTTTATACTGATGAAGGCTTCCTAAGCTTTGCCTGACTTTGAACACAGTTTCTTGACGAGGGAAAATGAAGAAAATGAAGAAAATGGACAATTGAAAATGGAAAATTGACAATGTAAGACCATTTGTTCCATTGTCCATTATCCATTGTCCATTAGTCGTGTTCATTCAAAAGTCGTATTATTAATCAAAACTGTAATTGTCGATGAAAATCTCCCAGAAAAAGCCTTTAAGCAGTGGAGGCCACAATATCGGAGTCAAAGAATTGCTGGATTTG
>JAUIGE010000042.1 GCA_030430205.1 Bacteroidia bacterium
ATCGAGGTCTTTAGTGGAGCAGTGCTCCGGTGCATGAAACACCCCTCGTCCTGGACGCCCCCTCAAGGGGGCTGACGTTGATTGAAAGGCGTTAAAACGCCTTCTGGGCAGCGCTAGCCCCCTTGAGGGGGCGATTTTGCGCAAGGGGTGTTACATCTCAAAAGCTTCGTTTTTTGAACTCCACTAAAATCCTCGATGAACCTCATTTTTTTTATTCCAATACCACGCTCCAATAGCAGCCCTGCTTGCTGGCGCCGATTTTCCTGAAGTCTTTGTTCATGAGTTGTTGGCATTGGTCAGTTCGAAGTTGAAGGGAAATAATTAACCTTGCAACATCATTAGCGCCTTCATTTTGTAAAATTAAAGATTGCCCCGAATTCTCTCCATTAACCGAATTTGTCCAGGTTCCAACTAATTCTAATGGAATATCACCTTTGGCGGTCTTATTTGCATGTAATTCTGCAGTATAGGCTTTATCCTCATCCCACTTCAAAGCCCCCGCCTTCGGCATCATCGTCCCCATACAATCACATCCCTGCCTACGCAGCTGATTCACCCCGGCCAGCAATTCGGAACGAATTTTCTCCGCAGAGACAGGCTCGCATTCGCGGGCAGTAGCGCCATCCTCCGGATTGCGTCTGGGTTGATCCTCTCCGACATGAAAATTGTCGGGATTATAGCTGGTGGGGGAGCTGTCAGTGGTCTGTGGCGCGGTAGAAATGCAGCTTAGCAGCAGCAGAGAGAGACTGAGGAGAGATAGTATTCGAAGCATAAAAACATTCATTGGTTGCAAAAAAAAGCAATTCTGTAGCAAATCGTGAATTGCCGGTTAAACATTGAAGGTATAACGGCATCTAAGGAGCAAATGAAACAAAAACAACTAAAATTAACGCTAATGAAAAACCAAATTGTTGTAATCAGTTTTCTCCTTATCGGCTTTTTGAGCCTCAGTCAGGCCTTCGGCCAGCAGCCCAGCCAGGAAGAACGCAAGGCGTTCAAGGAAGCGAAGAAAGCACTTCACGAGGAATCCCGTGCGTATGTGGAAGAAAATATTCTTCCTGTGATGCAGGCGCAACGCGCCAAACTTGACTTGATTCTCTCCGCTGCGGAGCAGCAGGAATTGGACGCCATCCGTGCGGAGCTGAAAAACCAGCGGGAGGAGAAACATGAGCAGAAGAAAGCTTTTCATCAGAAAAAAGGAACTGAGCGTCCACAACAACGCCCCGAGCCTACAGAAGAGCAAATCGAGCAGATGCGCGCACAACAAAAGGCACATCGCCAGCTGATGACCCGCGCCTGGGCCATCGCAGATGCCCACGAGAGCAGCATCTACAAGCTGCTGGATGAAGTCGCTGACGACAGGAAAAGCTGGAAAGAGGATTTAGACCAAATCCGTACCGAAAATCTGGCTGACATCCGCAAGGAAAAAGAGGGCGATCGCCCGATCAAGCGACAAGAAAGAGGCATGGAAGGCAAAGGGGGAAAAGGTCACCCTCACATGCACAAAGGGCCGCAGCATGGACCTCAGGGCGGTGGTACAATGGGACATCTCAGAAAAGTGACTTCTGAGCCTGTAGCATTTTTGCTTTGGGATGGCAGCCTGCCTGAGCGCCCGGAGCGCCAGCAACTGGATGATGAGCAGGAATTAACGGTTTTTCCAAACCCTTCCAGCAACAGCAACCAGCTGCGCTACACAGTAGAAAAAACCGGTCAGGTGACCGTCAGCCTGCTCAACAGTGAGGGCATCACCCTCAAAACCCTGAGCAGCAAGACACAAAAAGCGGGTGATTATACGGAGACATTCTCTTTGGAAGGCCTGGAAGCAGGCACCTACTACTACAAAGTAGAACTGCCCACTGGTCGCCAGGTGAAGAGGTTTGTCATCAAATAGGTTCAAAAAGGTGGTGAAAATCGGAGCGAGGGCTCCCCAAATCCCCGGAATTTCCGGGGATTTTTTTGTTTACAGGAGATTTCGCCAGCGCGATGGTTGGAAGGGGAATAGTGGGTTCGTAAATTCGTGTATAAGAATATTTATGCGAATAACACGTACCACCCAGGAAAAGCTGCAAGCCATACTCAAAAGTCAGGATTACTCCATTCGCTATGAAAAAGGCAATTTTCAAGGCGGCTACTGCATGGTGATGCAGGAAAAGATGATCATCGTCAACAAGTTTTTTCCCCTGGAAAGCAAGATCAATACCATTGTGGAGATCATAAAAGACCTGGAAATAGACCTGGAAAAACTAACAGAGGAGCAGGTCAGGATGGTGGAACGGATCAAAAAAGAGGCTGAATGAAATTTATCCTGACGGGTTCGGGCACGTCCCAGGGCGTGCCGGTCATCGGCTGCAAGTGTCAGGTCTGCCAATCGGCAGACCCCCGGGACAAGCGCCTGAGGACCTCAGGCGTATTGCAAAGCGAGCGTACGACGCTGGTTTTTGATACGGGGCCGGACTTCCGGCAGCAGATGTTACGGGCGGGTATCACCCGCCTGGACGCAGTGGTTTTCACCCATGAGCATCAGGATCATGTGGCTGGCCTCGATGATGTGCGTCCCTTTTTTTTCCGCCAGGGCGAGGACTTGCCCATTTATGCCCTGCCAAGGGTACAGAAGCGCCTGAGGCTCGCCTATGACTACGCTTTTGAGAAGAACCCCTACCATGGCGTACCGCGCTTTCAGATATCAGATATCGGTGAGATGCCTTTCCAGGTAGGAGATATTGAGCTTCTTCCCATTCCTTTGCTTCATGGCAAATTGCCGGTCCTGGGCTTCCGCGCAGATGATTTTGCTTACCTGACAGATACCAATTTTATTCCTGATAGTTCTAAGGAAAAATTGCACGGCCTGAAATTTCTCGTTCTGGATGCCTTGCACCATAACAAGCATTATTCTCATTTTACCCTTGAAGAGGCTTTAGAAGTAGTAGAGGAACTACAACCCGAACAAACTTACTTCATTCACATGAGCCATCTGATGGGAAACCATGAGCAGGTAGAAGCTCATTTGCCCACCGGGGTTTCTCTGGGTTTTGATGGTCTGGAACTGCTTTGGTAAAGCAAAAAAAGCACCCTGGGAGGGTGCTTCATCTAAGAGGGTAATTTTGGGATAGGGAAGGACTTATAAAAATCTTTAATTCTGTGCAAGAAGGTATTTTTTTCTTTCTTAAGGCGAGGGCAAATTTAACCATTATTTTTATACAATTGCAACAAAAAAAATGATTATGGGTGTATATAAAAGGCTCATAATTAAACTTTTTCTCTGATCCTTTCTGCTGATTATTTTCCCTTAAATGCTGAAAAGAAAGCTCCTGGCAACAGTTTGGTTATGGCAATATTTCCTTATCGAAAAATAAATCCAAATGGATGATCATGTAAGAAATCAACTATTATTAGTGAAAATAGCATATTTCGAGAATTAGCTGGAAAGTGCTTGTTGGACATACAAGCTAAGATGAGGCAGCGCAATGTCTTCAAACCAGGGATTTTTTTTGAACCAGGCTATATTTCTGGGAGAAGGATGAGGAATAGGAAAATAATGGGGGAGAAATTTTTCATAATTCAAGACATTTTGTGTCAATGTTTTAAACTTTTTTTCCCGGAGATAAAACTCCTGCGCGAATCTTCCAATCAGGATTTTCAGCCGGACTTCCGGCATTTTCTCCCAAACAGGGGCATGCCAGGCTGGGGCGCATTCGGGCCTTGGAGGAAGGTCCCCCGACTTGCCCGTACCGGGATAACAAAAGCCCATCGGCAAAATGCCAATTTTGCTTTCATCATAAAAAAGCTCATCGGAGATACCGAGCCATTTGCGTAGCCGCTTGCCACTGGGATCATCCCAGGGGATGCCGCTTTCGTGCACTCGACGGCCAGGGGCCTGGCCAATCAGGACAATACGGCAGCTTTCGCTTAATTGCACTACAGGACGTGGGCCCATCGGTAAATGTGCCTCACAAATGCGGCAATTTGCTATTTTTGTAAGCAGTGACTCCATGTACTCATTCGTTTTAAAAAGTCAAATATGAAATTTAATCAATTAAGTCCGGAAGAAGAACGCATCATCCTGCATAAAGGGACCGAAGCCCCTTATACTGGCAAATTGCTCGACAATAAAGCGAGCGGCACCTATATCTGCCGCCGCTGTAATGCGCCCCTATATGCCTCTCAGGACAAGTTTGACTCCCGCTGTGGCTGGCCAAGCTTCGATGACGAAATCCCAACCGCCGTCAGGCGGAAGGTCGATGCCGATGGCCGACGGACAGAAATTCTCTGCAACAATTGCGGAGGACATTTGGGCCATGTATTTGAAGGAGAAGGATTTACCGCCAAAAATACCCGCCACTGCGTCAACTCCCTGTCCATGGATTTTATTGATGAAGGCAAGGCTTTACCTGCTGTGATAAAACCCTAATACAGCAGCATTGAAATTTACACAAAAACTATACATCCAACTGAAAGCCTTTTGGGAGCTATTGAAAGGAAAAATTTCCCTTCCTAAACGCTTTCTTCCCGCAAAGAAAGCGGAAATGCTGCGGCTCTACGCCCTGCCAGCTCACAATGGGGATTGTTTGCTGCTGGAGTTTTTGGGAGATGACGGGCAGCTGCATTATATCTGGGTAGATGGCGGTCTGGTCAGGTCTTACCAGGAATTTGGCAAGGCTGTGGCGGAGCAATTGATACAGCAAAAGGCTAAAATCGACCTCATGGTCGTGACGCATGTGGACCAGGACCACATCGGTGGTATCCTTGCGCTATGCAACGATCCGGCCATACCGCCGGACTGGATACAGCAGTTCTGGTTTAATTCAGGCGAATTGCTATCGGCCTGGTTGGGGGAAGAGCCCGGCTCCCAGCGCGGCATCAGCCTGGCTGAGTTGGATGAGCAGGCCAGCCGCAGCATCGGCCAGGGCATACGCCTGGAAGATTACCTCCGGCAACATGCCAACTGGCATAAGCAACCGATCAAACGCTACAGCACCCTCTCTGTTTCAGGAGCTGAAATATCAGTGCTAACTCCCTCTGTTTCAGCCCTGCAACGGCTTCACCATAACTGGCAAAAAGAGACCAGCCAGGAGCGGTCTCTTGACCCCAATGATTATTCTCTTTCGCTCGAAGCGCTCTCCCGCCGGCCCGAAAGGGCCGATGCCTCGGTGGCCAATGCCAGCAGCATCAGCTTTGTTTTTGAATACCGCGATAAGCGGATTTTGATGCTCGGAGATGCCTGGGCTTCGGATGTAGTCGAAGCATTGCGAGCGCTGGGATATACGGCGGAAGATCCGCTGAGGCTGGATGCTTTGAAGCTTTCGCATCATGCCAGCAGAGCCAGTATCAGTTCCGAATTGCTTGACCTGATCGATTGCGATACCTTTATCGTCAGCACAGACGGAAGCCGTCACCAACTCCCTCACAAAGAGACCTTTGCACGCATTTTGTTGCATCATAACAGGGATACATCCAGAGAGGTCAGATTGGTTTTTAATCATAACAATTCTACTTTAGGGAAAATTTTCCAGGATGAAGAAATGTTTCGGCATCATTTTCGATGTGAGTATCCGTTGGTAGGTTCTCAGGGCTTTGTTCTGGAATTGACAGAGTCAAAAGTCAAGTTGAAATGATTTTTGAATGTTAGGGTAAATTTCGTAAAATGAAGCAATAATCGCTTGCCTGTCTTATGAGAAAAATTTGGTCAACAAGTATTTTTTTGTTCATCATGGGTTGTCTGGCTCATCCACTTTTGGCCCAGCCAAATAACCAGGAAAAGGTAGATAGTTTACGGAAGGTTTTGTTTACTCAAAAAGGAGAGGCAAGGGCACACACCTTATTTCAGCTTGGCCTGGCACTATCTTCTGAAGATATTGACCAAAGCCTCTCGCACCTGAATTCTGCCCTTGTGATGGGCAAACAATACAAGGACGATGCATTTGTAGCCAAGTGTAACGTCCAATTGGCAAGCAACCAGATCAGAAGGGGAAAATGGACTGATGGTCTGGAAAATGCCATACAGGCACTTCCCTTTTTTGAGGAAAAACAGGATACTTCCAATCTGATCAGGGTCTATAGCATCATGGGCAATGCCTACAATGAATTGGGACTGGGAGACCTCGCCCTTCAATACCAATTGAAGGTGCTTGAACACATTAATATTAAAACAGAAACTCCACTCACGCTGGGACGCACCTACAATAATGTAGCGAATTTGTACACCAAAAGAGGTGAAAATGACAAAGCGAAAGATTTCTATGAAAGATCTCTCAATCTTTTTAGAGAGGCGAAAGATACCGTTCGATATATCACACTTCTGAACAATATGTCTGCGATATATGATAAAGAGGAATCAGATATCGCTATTGACTCTTTGGAAAAAGCCCTGAAAATGGCAGAAAGGATGCAAAATCCCAACCTGCTTTCGATGGTTTATTTTAATATTTCCTATCAAAATACCCGGGCAGGCAGGCCTGAGACGGGTTGGAGGTTTCTTCAGCTTTCTAAAGAAGCTTATCAGAAGTCGCAATTTCGATACCTCCCCCCCCAATTTCTCCTCGAAGAGGCGGCAGTATACCGCAACCGCAAGCGCTACGACAGTGTGGAGGTTATCCTCAAGCGCCTGCTGAAAGTGGTGGAAGAACAGCAAATGAAGGATTTCACCCTGATTATTTATGATCAGTTGAGAGATCTGTATAAGACGCTCAATAACAGTGATAGTGCCCTCCACTATCTGGAATTAGCTACGGCTATCAGGGATAGCCTGGAACAGGAAGAAAAAGCGAATCTCCTCGCGGGCCTGAAAATAGAAAATGAATTTACCCAAAAGCAAAAACAGCTGGACCAGATAAGTGTCGAAAAAAAATCGCTCAATAGAAAAGCCCGGATTCGTTACTGGCTCTCCGTCAGTGTGTTGCTTTTGGTAATTGGGGGCCTGGTATATTATATTTCCAGGTTGAGGAAAAAGAATTAGCTGCGCTTATTTCTCTGATATTTGCTCCTGCAATTTGATGCTTCGTTCTGATAACAAAATTTCCCTGATCAGGGGGTAGGTTTCTTTTTGAATTTCAAGAAGCTGGTCCTGAGAAAACCAATTGATGTCTGTGATTCCTTCTTCTTTTTGGGGTACCAAAACCTCTTCGGAAGAAGCCTTCATCTTGTACCAATGGGTAATTTTGAGTACCCAATATCTTTTTCTGCGAAAGGTGTGATAGGTTTTCAACAAAGGGTGCAAGACTTCTACCTCAATCAATCCCGCTTCTTCCTGTACTTCCCTTAAGGCAGCTGCCTCTACTTCTTCCCGCCATTCTACCCCTCCCTTGGGAAGAGACCAGCGCGATCGACTATAAATGTAGAGATATTCTCCTTTTTCATTTTCTACCAGACCACCAGCAGCATCTTTGTGCTTAAACATATCCAGGAAATCATCTAAAAAGTCTTCCTTTACCCTGGAAGAAGGAAAAACCAGTTTGATGGTGACCCGCAGCCCGCGCCAAATATCATTGGTCTGGAGCTCAAAGACTTCTTGGAGAAAGACCTCCTCATGACGTGCTTCAACATAAAACACCTGGTCATCAAAGTCCATTCCCTTAAATAAATGCCCCATCAGGTCAGCAAAAGAGATAAGGGAAAATTCATAATTTTGCCCTTCGCCCTTGCTGACGAATTCCAGACATAAGTTATAAGCAAAAATTTTCATAACTTCGAGCTCAGGAGAAAGTACCCAAATCAGACTGGCGTACATTTCCCATTAAGTTGTTAATAATCAAATAGTTATATCCTAAAATAGCATAAATCGTTCTGTCGCTCTAACCTATGCAAACTTCAATAAGCGAAAATGAATCCCAAATTGCAGAGTATTTGCTAAAAATCAAAGCAGTACGTCTGAGCATAAATCAGCCCTTTACCTGGAGCTCTGGCTGGAAGTCTCCCATCTATTGTGACAACCGCCTGATCCTTTCTTACCCTACAGTACGGCAGGCGGTAAAAATGGCATTTGTGGAGAAGATCCGCGAGCGTTTCCCTGAAGCGGGGGCCATAGCTGGCGTAGCTACAGGCGGTATCGCCCTGGGTGCTCTGGTAGCTGATGAGATGGGACTTCCTTTTATCTATGTGCGCCCTACGCCCAAGTCTCACGGTCTTCAAAACCAGATTGAAGGGATGGTCAAACCGGAGCTACCTTATGTAGTAGTCGAAGACTTGATCTCGACCGGTAGCAGCAGTGCTGCGGCTGTAGTGGCCGTACAGGAAACGGGCGCTACTGTTTTGGGGACCATTGCTATATTTGGATATGGCTTTGCCGAGGCACACAAGACTTTTGGAAGGACCGGCACCCCATTTGATACCCTGACACACCTGGGTGCCCTGCTTAGCAAGGCAACGGACATGAAATACATTCGCGAAGAAGAAATGGCTACTATTTTTCAGTGGAAAGATCATCCTGAAAGCTGGCCCATTCAATAGTTAATAACATGGAAAATCAACTGATAGAAAAAATAAAAGAAAGCAACTTCCACGATAAGATCGTTGATGTACGCTCCTATGCCGGTGAGATGACAATCGTGGTTCATTCTCAGGATATAGTGGCAGTCTGTAAAAGCCTGAAAGAGCAATTTGGCTTTTCATACCTGGCAGATATTTCCACAGTGGATCATTATACGGATGAGAATCGCTTCGAAATAGCCTATAATATCGTGAATATGGCGGATCGTCAGCGATTGCGTATCAGCACTTTTGTGGAAGAAGATGACCCGAGCCTGGATTCGGTGATCCCTGTCTGGGGCGCGGCCAATTGGTTTGAGCGCGAGGCATGGGATATGATGGGGATCCGATTCAATGGCCATCCTGATCTCCGCCGGATTTTCCTGCCGGAAGACTTTGAGTACCATCCCATGCGGAAAGAATTTCCGCAGCTGGGGATTCCAGGCACCCTGGAGATGCCGGAAAAAGATCCTCCGAAGGATTATAAATAATGAGCAAAATAAGTGGTTCCGGTTAACCGGGGTCCACTCTTCCGCCTCAAACTGATCTCAGGAAAAAGATGTAATCTGTGGAAGGTGGGGCAATCCCCTGCTCGCGCATGCGCGCTACGACCTGCCCACGGTGGTGGGTCGAGTGATTGACTACATGGGCCAGGATTTGTATCCAGGGAGTTTGAAAGGCTTCGCCTTGAGTGGTGGTGTACTGTGCGATTCCTTTCGCCAGCTCTTCATCTGAGCGATCGCGGAGCCAGCTCATGATCTCCTCATGAATGGCATGCATTCGACTGTAGAGACTTGAAAGAGGATATTCCTCCCAGGGCATGGTTTTCATGCTGCCCGTTTGGATACGTTCAAACCATATTTTCTCGGCATTGACGATATGATTGAGCCAGTGATGAACCTTTTCATCGCGGATGTCATGCTTCACAAGCTCACTGAGAACCAGTTGATTGGCCCAATTATCATAGGCAAACATATCCAAAAAATACGCTTTCATGATAGCTCCATTTTACAACTCTCTTATCTCTTATCTCTTATCTCTCCTCTCTGCTCTCTGCTCTCTGCTCTCTGCTCTCGCCTCTCGCCTCTCGCCTCTCGCCTCTCGCCTCTCAATAAAAATCCAAAAATTCCTGATAAATCATCCCATCCTGCATACCGGGAATCCACAGGCACTTGTTGAGTGCATCAAATGCAAAATCAGCGGGACCACCAATGCTGTTTTCCAGGTTCATCAACCAGGTTTCTTTCGTATTGATATCGTAATAACGCAATCTTCCTTCTCCATTCCCCCAGTCAGAAAAGACAATATATTTGCTTTCTATAAAAACGACCCCGTCATAACTGCCTGTTGGAGTTTCCAGTACTTCTATCGGTCCGGGACTACCGTTGGGATCATCGGAAGGATACATGATCGCCACTCTGCCATTTCCTTCCCCATTGCTTCCAAAGCCTACGAGAAATGTAATGTCAGTAAGCGGGTCGCAATACAGGCCGTTTACGCCCACAAAATTATCAGGGAGCGGAATTTTCCCCACTTCCCCACTTCTGACATTGAGGGTAAAAATCAGGTTTAAGTCTGTATCTGAAATAAGCAATTCACTAGCAGATTTTGCAGTAATATCATTCAGAAAACTCGCTCCATAGGATAGAAATTCGTAGGTCTGAATCAGCTCACCGCTTTCACTTTTGAATGCTTTGACTTTGTCGATATCAGCGACATATATGGTGCCGTTAATTTCAGCCATCCCTTTGGGAGCGTTCAAATCCGTGATAAAGCGCTCCATTTGCATTTCCCCACTGGTGCTAAGTTTAGAAATATACCCATCCAGATCTTCTGATTTAGGGGCAAGTTCCAAACCGACATTAGAGACAAACATATTTGAGCGAGTCAGCAAAACGGATTCGGGGGAATTGAATCCAGCTATTATCAGGCCCTGGGGGATGATTTTCTTTTCACCTCCAGCCTCTTCGCCATTAAGATTACTCGTACTCTTACATGCTACCAGCACCAGAAGTACCAACAGGAAAGGGAAAAAAGATTTCATAAATTGTTGATTAAAGCAAAATCCGTACGGGTTCTTCCATCATTTCTTTAAAGGTAACAAGGAAGGCAGCGCCTTTTGCGCCATCGACCACACGGTGGTCACAGCTCAAAGTCACTTTCATCCTGTTGCCGGGAACAATCTGGCCATCTTTGACGACCGGGACTTGCTTAATGGCTCCTATAGCCAGGATACATGCATCGGGCGGGTTGATGATGGCAGTGAATTCTTCAATGCCAAACATGCCCAGGTTAGATACAGTAAAGGTATTTCCTTGCATCTCTTCGAGGCTGAGCTTCTTGTCGCGGGCTTTGCCCGCGAGAGACTTGGCATCCGCCGAGATGGCACTCAGCCCTTTTTGATCCACAAAGCGGATCACAGGCACAACCAGGCCTTCGGGCACAGCCACAGCCATGCCGATATGGATATGATGGTTGTAGCGAATACGATCGCCCATCCAGGAGGCGTTGATGTCCGGATGCTTGCGCAGGGCAGCAGCGACAGCTTTGATCGCCATATCATTGAAAGATATTTTGGCTGGAGCCACCTCATTGAGTTGCTTGCGGGCAGCGATGGCGTCATCCATATCTATCTCCATGGTGAGATAAAAATGAGGTGCCTGGAATTTGCTTTCGCCCAGGCGGCGCGCGATGGCTTTGCGCATCTGGCTGAGCTTGACTTCTTCGAAGCTTTCCTGACCTGCCACAGCCAAAGGCTGCATGGGCGCTGATGTTGCCGGGCTTGCAGCCGCCGTTTCCTTGAAGTTTTCAATATCGCGCTTCACGATGCGCCCGTCGGTACCGGAGCCGGTCACCTTGGCGAGGTCGATGCCTCGCTCTTTGGCCATAGCCTTCGCCAAAGGCGAAGCCTTGCTCCGTCCATTGCTGGACACAGTTTCTCCCCCACTTGTACTTGAACTCGTACTTGAACTCAAACTCTTACTCTCCTCCACTTCCACCTGAGGCGCAGCCTCAGCTTCAGCCTGCACCATCGGAGCATTCAGCAAAGCTGAAATATCCGTTCCTTTTTCTCCAATCACCGCCAGCAAAGCGCCTACTTTGATAGCAGAGCCTGCCTCAACGCCGATATGCAGGAGAGTTCCCTTGAAGGGGGATTCAAAATCCATCGTGGCTTTGTCCGTTTCAATCTCTGCGAGCAGATCTCCATTATCAACAGCGTCACCTACTTTTTTGTGCCATGCGGCGATGGTGCCTTCTTCCATGGTATCACTTAGGAGGGGCATCTGAATGACGTTGGCATTTACCTTCACAGCCGGAGCGGCAGCCTGTGTGCTTACCGCTGCCGGAGCGGCGGGCGCACCCTTGCTTGCTTTTGCGGCAGGTGCTGTAGCGGTTTTTCCAGACAGATAGGCAGAGATATCTTCTCCTTTTTCCCCTATGACAGCCAGCAATTTGCCGACGGTGAGGGCCTCACCTGCTTCCACGCCTATGTGCAACAAAACTCCAGCAAAAGGTGACTCAAAGTCCATCGTGGCCTTATCTGTCTCGATCTCCGCGAGGAGATCCCCATTGCTAACTTTGTCACCTACTTTTTTATGCCAGGCCGCAATGACCCCTTCCTCCATGGTGTCGCTCAAAAGCGGCATATTGATAACTTCAGCCATAAGATTTTTTCTAGATTGAATTGCCAGCCCGAAGGTAGGCAATCTATTTTTTTTTAAAAAGCTTTTAGCCCAAAGCTTGATTGAGGTCTGCGATCAGGTCATCGGCATCTTCAATGCCGACAGAAAGGCGGATCAGCGTATCGGAGAGCCCTGATTTCTCCCTTTCCGCTTTCGGAATGGAGGCATGCGTCATGCTGGCCGGATGGCCGATCAGTGATTCTACGCCTCCCAGGCTTTCTGCGAGCGCAAATAAATGCGTCCCGCTGAGCACTTTGAGGGCATTTTCCATGCTGTCTTCCTTCAGGGTAAATGAAATCATTCCGCCAAAGCCTTTCATCTGACGCTTCGCGATCTCATGGCCTGCATGATCTTCAAACCCTGGCCAGTAGACTTTGCCTACTTTGGGATGATTGCGGAGAAAATGCGCTATTTTTTCGCCGTTCTCACAATGAGCCCGCATACGGATACCCAAAGTCTTGATGCCTCTCAGCATCAAAAAACAGTCCTGAGGGCCGGGAACAGCGCCGCATGAGTTTTGCAAAAACTTGATTTGCGCGTCCAGCTCTGCATCTTTTACAATCAGACAGCCCATCACACAGTCAGAGTGGCCGCCCATATATTTGGTCATGGAGTGCAGCACGACATCAGCGCCCAGGTCCAGCGGATTTTGCAAAGCCGCAGAAGCAAAGGTATTGTCGACGACAGTCATCAACTTATTGGCTTTGGCGATATCTACCGCCGCGGCGATGTCAATGATGCGAATCAGCGGATTGGTGGGTGTTTCCAGCCAAAGCATTTTGGTATTTTCATTGATTGCAGCCTTGACATGGGCCATGTCCTGCATATCCACGAAGTGGAATTTGATGCCATATTTGGCGTAGACCTTGGTGAACATGCGGTAGGTACCGCCATAGAGATCATTGGTGGAGATGACTTCATCTCCAGGCTTGAGCAGCTTGATGATGGTATCGGTTGCGGCCATGCCGGAACCAAAACAACTGGCAAACTTGCCATTTTCCAGTTCAGCAAGTGCTTTTTCAAGCGCGCTGCGCGTGGGGTTTTGTGTACGGGCATATTCATAGCCCTTATGATCTCCAGGCGCTGCCTGGACGTAGGTGCTGGTCTGATAGATGGGCGTCATGATCGCCCCTGTGGTTGGATCGGGCTCTACGCCCGCGTGGACTGCTTTTGTACCAAATTTCATGTATTTACAATTTCTATTTTGATAAAATCTACCATCACTTTTGAATGATCGAACGTCAAATTTAAACATCATTTTCTCATTCGTAGCAAGGATGCCCTCATTTTGTAGGGAAAGGTTCTCATTTCCCCATACATATGGCTCTTATCAGGCCGATATTGATAGAAAATAAGCTATATTTTCCATGCAAAAATCAATTATGAAACTTTCCATCCTATCTGGAATCCTGTTGATGCTTTTAAGCACCCAGTTCCTTCAGGCTCAAAATTCCCTTCCTTTTGACATCAAAAAAAAGCTGGATGCCGGAAAAGCAGCCCATGTTGAGGTATTCAGTAAATATGCTTCTACGAGCAATTGGGATGCTTCCAGCTTGATCGTTTACACCCTTTCGTTACAGGAGGAAGCAGATGATCAGCACTTTTATCATATTCAAATAAAAAGGGTGTTGTTCGAAGAGGACAAAAATGAAAAGCGCTTTTCTTTTGACTCCTATCACCCACCTACAGATCATGATCTGTTTGAGGCACAGGAAGCCCTGGCCGGAGCGAGTTTCTGGTATCATCTGAATGAGTTGGATCCTATGGGAGATGCTTTTATCGAGCAAATATATGAGCAGGCATTGGGCCAAAAGGATGTCTCGCTCGAAAGGCAAAAGGCCATGATGGCTATTTATGATGAATATTTTAGCAAAAATCTATTTCGACAGCACCTGGGCCAGATGCTGGGTTTCCCTTCGAAAAATCCTGCTCAGGCTCAGGTTTCATACAAATTACTCCACGATCTGCCTCACACCACACAGACAGTCATTAGTGGACAGCTTCATTACAGGCAGACGGATGATCTGAAGCTGAGCGATGTGGGCATATATATATATGGCATAGACGACCGAAAACAAGCGCTGAAGTTGGAGAAAGATGGAAGTTTTCGTTTTTCATTTGAACTGTACGAGGCTTCCCGCGTCCATCTTTCGGTCAAAGGAGTGAAAAACCCGCTCATCCTCTTCCTGATGCCCGGAGATCATTTGCGCGTCCACATAAATCTGCTGGAAGCCTCTTCCGAAAAGCCATTTAATGAATGGCTTGCAAAAGAAGCAGGTTTATCAAAGGAGGAATTGGATTTATTCGACAAGAATTTCTTATTCGACAAAAAGGAATTTAGCGAAATGTATAGCCATACGGTATTCAGTGGGGATAGAGCTGCTGAAAATGCCTTTATGCAGGAATATATCCAGACTTTCAGAGGTCAGGATTGGCGAGCCAGGCGCTTATTAAAGCCTAAAAAAGATCTTTTTTCATCCCGGTCAGCAGCAGAAATGCTCCTGGAAATTCAATCCGAACAAAAAGCCTCCCTGATTTTTTACGATGAAAAAGCACATGATGGGTTTGCGCCCGCCTTTGAGGCCTTTTTCAAAACAGAAATGAGGTATTTCTATGATTTACAACAGGATAGCTGGGGGAAAAAGCGATCGAATGATTTGGAATCTCTTTTGATCCCCCCTCCCCCACTGGAAGATCTTTTCCAGCTGAATGTTTCTGCATTTCATCTCGAAAGTTCATTTTGGTACAAAGAATACCTGAATTCCTTTTTTTATTATAAACTTTCCTTGACAAGCGCTCATGACTTTGAATCCGCTCCAAAGGGAAAAATCTCCGCTGAAAATCAATATCATTTCATCTCTATGGTATTTGATGGCTATCCCAGGTACGTTAAGCAAGCTCAAATGCTGGTTGATTGCTACAAGGAAAAGAATATTAGTATTCACCTGCTGGATGAACTGGCAGAAAGTTTTTTGGAAAACTGTCAGGATGAAAGCTTAAACAGGCCTGTAAGACAGGCTATGGAACGTGCCGACAACTTAAAACAAGGCATGCATATTCCGCCTTTCATATTACAGGATACAGAGGGTCGAGAATTCGAACTTAACTCATGGCAAGGAGAAGCCTGCCTGCTGATTTTTTCCGCTTCCTTCACCCTGGATGAAATTCAGCTTTTCCAACAATTAAATGATGAATTTCCTGAACTTGAGCTTAGGCTGGTTGAACATCCCAATAAAGCCCAGAGGTTTCCCAGGGCGGGATATAGTTCCATTCCCTGGAATTTAATTCCGAGAATTATCGATTTAAATTCTTCCGAGGGAAGTTCTGAGATCCCATTTAGGGAAGCCAGCAGCTCTATTCCCGGCACCAAATTTCCGCCCCAATTTGCTGGAAATCCGGGTTTATGGGCTTTGGATCTGGAGGGGAGTAAACGCTATTATGGTTTTTTAATAGATAAAGAGGGCATCATACAATCTGAATGGGGGGAAGACATATTAAGCCGTCCCGAAAACCTACTGCACAGAGCCAAATGGATAGTTTACAAGGACAAAAATGACAATCCCTGGCTTGAGGCGGAGGTGCTCTGGCCGGTAGCTTTGTTTCTCCTGAGCTCTCCTATCTTGTTTTTTCTGCTTTTGCGGCTCTATCGCCGCCGCACGCGCCGTCGCGAAGCCGCCCGTCGCCTCACCCTTGAGCGCGAGCTCAAAGGCATCCGTGCCCAGCTCAATCCGCACTTTCTTTTCAATGCCATGGGTTCTATCCAGAACCTGGTAGACAGCGCCAGACCGGAGGAGGCAAATCATTACCTTTCGCAGTTTTCTACCCTGATGCGACAGGTCCTCAGCCACTCCCAGGAAGAGATGATTCCGCTGGCTGATGAGGTCGACTTGCTACGCAACTACCTGGAGCTCGAAGCCCTCCGCCACCATTTCCAATGGGAAATCCAGATCGATCCCCGCATCGACATCCACAATACAGAAGTCCCCAGCATGATGCTGCAGCCCTATGTAGAAAACGCCATCCTGCACGGCATCGCGGGCATGGGGGCAGAAGGCAAGATTTTTATCAAAATCGACAAACTCAAGCAGCAACTCCTGCTAAGCATTGAAGACAATGGCATCGGCATTGAAAACACCCTTGCCCTCCAGGCCGAAAAAATCACCCAGGGCAACGGCCTGGGCATGAAACTGACGCAGGAGCGCATGGAAAAATTAGGCCATCGCTATGGCGGCGATTTTCGCATCATGCTCCACGATCGCATGTATGACGAGCTTGCAGCTACCGGAACGCGGGTGGAGGTGTGGATTCCGACGGAAGATTAATAGCCGTTTCGGGTTTCGTACCAGGCCAAAACCCGAAACCCGAAACCCGAAACTCAAAACCCAAAACCCAAAACTGTTCTTCCCCCATGAAAGCAATCATCATAGAAGACGAAGCGGGCAACCGCGAAAACCTCCGGCGCATGCTGGAGAGATACTGTCCGGAGGTGGAGCTGGTTTCCAGCTGTGCTTCCGCGGCCCAGGGCCGCGAGGCGATACTGCAGCATGCGCCGGCAGTCGTTTTTCTCGATATCGAGATGCCTCAGGAAAATGGCTTTGAGCTATTGGAGAGCTTGCCGACGATCGACTTTGAAGTCGTTTTTGTCACGGCTTATGATCAGTATGCTTTGCAGGCGATCAAGTTTTGCGCTTTGGATTATTTGCTCAAACCGCTTCATACCAAGGAGCTGAAAAGCGCCGTGGAAAAGGTAAAAGAGCGCTGGATGGCGCGCCGGGAAAACCAAAAGCTAAGGGCATTTTTGGATAATATCCAGACGCCAGATACCCAACGTAGGTTAGCCCTTCCCACAGCTGAAAGGGTTGATTTTGTTCAGGTAGGTCAGATTGTCCGCTGTCAGGGCGACAACAACTACACGCATTTTTTCTTCACCAATGGAGAAAAGCTATTGGTTTCCCGCACCCTCAAAGAGTATGAAGAACTCCTCACTCCCTATCGCTTTATCCGCATCCATCAATCCCATCTGATCGCCTTGTCCCAGGTGGCATCCTGGGTAAAAAAAGATGGAGGCTACATTGAGTTGAAAGATGGAACCCAGCTGCCAGTCTCCCAGCGCAGGCGGGAGAAGGTGTTGAAGGCTTTGACTGGAGGCGGTAGCTGAAAAGATTGAGGCAAAGAAACTTATCGAAAAATCGTAACTTTCAAACGCTTCCTCACGAACAAAGGCAAGATAAACGTTTCGGGTTTCGGGTTTCAGGTTTCGGGTTTCGAGTTCCGTACCAGGCCAAAACCCGAAACACGAAACTCAAAACACGAAACTCAAAACCAGAAACTTTACCCCATGGCAAAACTCAATAAAGCGGAACACGATATCCTGAATGAAATTGCAGGATGGAAAGGCAGAAAGCCCAGCTTTCTCAACCGGGCGACGGATGTCGTCAGCAAACCTCTCAACTGGTTGACAGAGAAGCTGATTCCCGAAAGTGTGCGCTCCAGCGCCGGAGGGCTGGCCGAAGGCATAGCTGAAAAGCTGCGCGATTTCTCGCAATTTACTGTTGATAAAAGCACGGTACTAAAAGCGACCAAAGAATATCAGATTAATTCAGAGACGGTTCTGGAGCTGAAAAAAGCTTCCATTTTTGACCTGGACAATGTGTCTCAGGACTTCATAACTTCCAATACCCGCATGGCTGCGGTGAGTGGGGCCGGCACCGGCCTGGTGGGATGGCCCGGTTTGCTGGCGGATTTGCCTGCGCTCTTTATGCTTTCGCTGCGCAGCATTCATCAGGTAGCTATATGTTATGGCTATGATCTGGATGAAGAAGATGCAGAAAAGGGGCATCGTGAATTTGAGCTGGAGTATATGATGCGGGTATTTAAGGTGGCTACGGCCTCCGATGTGATCGAAAAGCAGCGGGGATTGTCCGAATTAAAAGATTTTGAAGCGGGTAGAATAGAAGAATTGGAAAATGGCGTCGGAGGTGAGTATGCTGCACGCCATGTGAGCAAAAATGCCACAAGCCTCGTTTCACAGCGCATCATCAAAGAGATCGTCGAGCAGACCATCTCCAAAAAGGCAGCAGGCCTTGTCCCAGGCATTGGAGCCCTTTTCTCCGCAGGATTTAATTATGTCTACCTTCAGGATGTAGGCGAGGCAGCTTATATGCTGTATCGTGAGCGTTTTTTATTGGATAAAAAAGGCAGAAGGAAGACGATTAATATTGAGATTGAATGATAGTTGAACGAAAAATTAGGCATGATGACAAATACAGATCTTAAAATTCAAATTGATCAATACCTCATCCAAATTCAGGATGTTCACTTCCTTAAGGTTGTCCGTTCTATGCTCTCAACTTATGTTGAAGAGAAGAAGGATGAAGTTTTGGGCTATGATTTTGAAGGAAACCCTAAATATGCTGGTGAAATGCAAAATATTTACCATGCAGAAGTTAAGGCTGCTCTTGAAAAAAATGAATTTACCTCCGTTGAAGATTTAAAAGAAAAATCAAAGCCGTGGACCAAGCCTACCAAGTTAACCAAATAGAAGATCTTTTTGGGGAATGATCACATGCCAACCCTAACTGAATCGACCTTCAGCCGCACCATGAGGAATTTTTCGACCTGTGAATTCCGTCTACGCTGAGTACTTGTACTCAGCTTTTTTGTATCCCATTGGACGAGGCAGATGGTGATGGAATCAGAAGAGGTATAGGCACAATTGATCGACAACAATTCAGGAAAGAAAGGTTGTATTTCGTTTTGGATCAAAGGTAGTTTGTGGATGATATTTTGCAGGCTATCGAGCTGGTGCTGCAGCAGATAAAGCGATTTGTCTTTCCCATCCAGTTCCACATTTTTGGCATTCAGGGCTTTCAAAAAGCGCTCCTCAAAGCGGGATTCTGCCCTTCTTTCCGCCAGGTTGCCGACTTCTTCCGCATTTACATTTTCGTTGGAAAGCTGAATCAGGTCCAGATAACAATTATCAAGGCCATAGCTGGGGGATTTCAACTTTTCACGTATTTCGCTTACTGCCAGCGAATCATAAAAAGGTCCACTCACCACCGCCTGTATCGTATCTGGCGTACCTCTATAGACATGTTGATCTATGACCAAATGGCCGTTTTTATTCACCTCAGCATTCAGGAAAGTATCCGCTTTGCGCTTTAAGTTTTCGTATTTCACCACAGAATAAAAAAGCAGTCCGCTCGGCACCATAATCAGAATCACAAAAAGTGCCATCCATCGGCTCACCCTCCTTTTTGTCTGCTTATCAACAAACTCTTTGAAGGGAAACTTGAGAAAACGCACAATCAGGAAAGTAGATAAGGCTATGAAAAAGGCATTGAGGAAAAAGAGGTAAAAAGCTCCAAAAAAGATGTCCCAGGCCTGATTGGCCAGGCCATAACCCGCCACACAGATCGGCGGCATCAATGCCGTCGCAATCGCCACGCCTGGTATGGCGTTCGTCTTATCCTTTCTCGAAGTAGAAACGATACCCGCCACTCCGCCAAAAAAACCTATGCCCACATCCAACAAAGTCGGCTGTGTCCTCGCGCGAATCTGCTCATTGAAATCGCCAAAGGGCGTGATCAAAAAGTAGAGCGTACTCATCAGCAAAGCCGCTATACTCGCCACGGTGAGGCTTTCTATGGATTTGAAAAGGGTTTCCCGATCGTTGATACCGATCGACAGCCCCACGCCCAAAATGGGCGACATCAGCGGCGATATCAGCATCGCACCGATGATGACAGCCTGGCTGTTTTGATCCAGTCCAATGGAGGCAATCACCGCCGCTGCCGCCAGAATCCAGACATTATAGCCCTTGATCTCGATATGGTTTTTGATCGAGTCGATCGTCCCACGCACGTCCGTGCCCGGTTTCAGATCGATAGATTGGATGAAGAGTTGACGGAGGTGTTGGAACATGGATGGGGGAGGTTTTGGGTTTCGAGTTTTGGGTTTCGAGCTGGCTATTCAGGTACCCGAAACTCAGAACCCGAAACCCGAAACTTGTTTTACATATGAATTACCCTGTCTCCGGTAGCACCCAGGGCTGCTTCCTTGATGGCTTCGGAGAAGGTGGGATGTGGATGCGAAAAGATCGCGAGGTCTTCCGCTGAGGCACGAAATTCGAGGCCGATGACGCCCTCGTTGATCATATCTGCGGCCCTGGGGCCGATGATGTGCATGCCGAGCATTTCGTCGGTCTCTTTGTGGGCGAGGATTTTGACGAAGCCAAAGCCGTCATCCATGCTGGCGCGTGCGCGCCCCGAGGCGCGGAAGGGAAATTGCCCTACTTTGTAGGGGGTGCCGTTTTCCTTGAGCTCTTCTTCAGTATAGCCCACGCCTGCCACTTCAGGCCAGGTATAGACCACGCCGGGGATCGCCCGGTAGTTGATATGCGGGTGCTGTCCGGCCATGACTTCAGCCACAAACATGCCTTCTTCAGAAGCTTTATGCGCGAGCATAGGGCCTTTGATCACATCGCCCAGGGCGTAAATGCCTTCGACGCTTGTCTGAAGCTTTTCATCCACAGGGATACGGCCGCGATCGGTTTCGATACCGATATGTTCAAGGCCGAGGCCTTCTGTATAGGGTTTGCGTCCTACTGCCATGAGGCAGATATCTCCTGCGAAAGAGACCTCTTCGCCTTTTTTATTTTCGGCTGTCACTGTCACCACGCCTTTGTCTACCGAAGCGCCCGTCACCTTGTGGCTGAGGTTGACTTTGATTTTCAAATCCCGCTTCAGGACTTTGGCCAATTCCTTACCCAAATCCGCATCCATGCCCGGGATGAGGCGATCCGCATACTCAAGTATGGTCACTTCTGTGCCCAGACGGGCAAATACAGAAGCCATCTCACAGGCGATCACGCCTCCACCGATGACGACCATTTGCTTAGGCAAAGTAGTGAGTTCCAATGCTTCTGTAGAGGAAATGATGGCTTTACCATCAATCTCAATGCCGGGCAGGCTGAATACGTCAGAGCCTGTGGCGATGATGGTTTTTTGTGTTTTGACCTCTTCTGTGCTGCCATCTGCCCGGGTGACTTTGATTGTATTTTTATTTACAAAAGAGCCAAAGCCTTCAAAGACATCAATCTTGTTTTTGCGCATGAGGAAAGCGATGCCATCGGTTGTTTTTTTGACCACATCTGCCTTTCTGGCGACCATTTGAGCCAGATCTACCTGCAAATCGCTGATCTTGATGCCGTGCGTTGCAAAGGTATGGCCAGCATTGTAAAAATGCTCACTGGAGTCGAGCATGGCTTTTGAGGGGATGCAGCCAATATTGAGGCAAGTGCCCCCAAGAGAGCTTTCTTTTTCAATGATGGCCGTTTTCATGCCGAGCTGCGCGGCGCGTATCGCTGCTACATATCCTCCGGGTCCTGATCCTATGATTGTTAAGTCGTACATAAAGAATTGTTTTGGGTTTCGGGTTTTGAGTTTCGGGTTTCGGGTTTCGGGTTTCGCGTCTCTTGTCTCAGATCTCTTGTCTCTGATCTCTTGTCTCTTGTCTCTTGTCTCGCTTCCCGCTTCCCGGCTCTCGCCTCCCCAAAACTACCGCTATCCGCGGCACTACCCAAAAAAAGCTTCGCTTTTTCGCAATCCTAAAGCCTCGCTTTCTATCTTTGTCAAAATAGCCATTTTCAAAAAAGGCAAGTATGGCAGACCGTAGCAAAAAACTTCTTTCCTTCTTTTCTATTCCCTGGCCTATGGCCCTTGTATTTTTTGCCATGATGGGTGAAATATACCTCTTTGTATTTAACAGAAATGCCTTTGGGATATATGCTACGCCCATCGTCTTCACGGCCCTGGCCGCGATCATCGGCCTCATCCCGATGCTGGGCATCGGTAGGAAGTCCCTGCAAAAGGAGGCGCCTGAGCTCGCATGGCTCACACCCCGCCTGACTAAATATGGCCTTTGGGCCATTTTGCTGGGGGGAGCGATCGTTTCTACTGTCTACCTGATCCGCATTTGGGCGGAGTATAAAGTGGGACTGGAGATCACAGGGGATGTCATCCCCTCGGTGGATCTGTTTGCCCAGCGCTTGCTGGGAAGGGGAGACGGCCAGCCCGTCTATGCTGAATACATGGGCTTTGGCTACAAACTGAACCCCACTTATATGCCCTTCCAGTGGCTGCCTTTTGTGATCTCAGAGCTGGGGCAATTTGATAGCCGATGGATCGCCTGGGGTATTTTCCTGATTGGAATGGTCCTGTATTATCGGATTTTGGGCAAACAAAAAATAGCTCCCTTTTGGATGCTGTTATTGGCCATCGGGCCCTTTGTGATCATTTTGGTTGGCTTGCAGCATCATGCGCATTTTTTCAGCCGCATCATGTTTTCGCATACCATTGAATTGATGGATGTAGGCTATTATTTCATCCTGGCTTATAGCCTGCTTGCAGGCGGGCTTTGGCTGAGGAGCACAGGCTTTATATTGACGATCCTATCGCGCTTTTCTCTGCTGTTTTGGGTTCCTTTTTACTTTCTGGCCTGGTTCTTTCAGGAAAACAAAAAGAAGGCCTTTATTAGCGGGCTCATCATTTTTGCAGGCATAATCCTGATTTATATCCTGCCTTTTCTTTCTCAGGACTGGACGACCTTTAGCAAAGGGCAAGGGCACTATGATCGTGCTGCCATGGGGGCCTGGACTGCAGGCGATGACGATGGGTTTCCTTATGCTTTAAAGCATGGATTTGGGCTGGCGGTTCACTTTTATGATGCTGAGGGAGATGTCTTTGGGCAGATCAAAAATATCCAGCATGTCCACCTGATTGGAAGCATCCTGGCTGCTGCTTTTGTAGGGCTGATCTTCTTCTTTCGCCGCAAAAAAGTGGAATTGAGCTATTTCTTCCTGTGGGGCCTCAAGTTCTATTTTGCCATTTTTTATGCTTTGATACAGGTTCCATATCCTTATTTATACCTTGTTCCTGTGATGTTATCTTTTTGGATTGTGGCAACTTATTCCCGAAAACAATAGCAATTTGTACAAAATTTTCTGTTCTTTGATTCACCAAAGTTCTTTACCCCATTCTAATATTTTCCATCCTAATTCAATTCATAATTATGAAAAGAGTAAAAATTTTCTTTGCTATAGCTGCTGCTTCAGCTATGTTTCTCGCTTCTTGTGGTGAAAAATGTACTACTTGTACCTATTCATGGGAAGTCGATGGTCAGCTAACCGAAATTCCTCAGGCTGAAGTTTGTGGTAAAAAAGGAGTCATCGATGACTACAAAGAAGCTAACCAAGCTTCTGCAGAAGCATTGGCTGCTTTTGCTGGCGGAGAAAATGTAAAAGTGACTTGTGTAGATAACTAAGGTATCTGCTACATAATCTATTTAAAGGGCTGCTCAATCGGGCGGCCTTTTGAATTTAAACTCGTCAATATACCTGCCAAAAATCACTTAGGTACTTAGGCCTTAATCATTAGCATCGCCTCCCAAACAATTGTACATTTGCCGCGTTAATTTCGACGCTGATATATAATTGTTTATAATGAATAAGTTCCTCCTCTCCATATTAGCAGGCATTTTTTTCACCCAACTCCTTCCTGCTCAGGACTTTAGCCAGACCGTTAGAGGTACGATCCTCGATGCCTATACCCAGCAACCGCTGGACAGTGTGCGTATCCGCGTGCTCACAAGCAACCCACCTGTAGATGCGATCAGCAATTTGAAAGGGGAATTTTTATTAAAAAATGTTCCCATTGGCAGGCATGATATCGCCTTTGCGCATCCGGATTACCTGAGCTTTACGCGGCCGGGAATCCTGGTGAGTTCGGCCAAGGAAGTGGTCCTGGAAGTACAGTTGGAGGAAAGATATTATGAAATGGAGGAGGTCACCCTCACGCCTCCGCGTGAGAAAGGCCGCCCGCGCAGCGAGCTCTCCAGTGTCAGTGCGATCTCTTTTGAGATCGAGGAAACCCGCAAATTTGCGGGGGGGATGGACGATCCGACCCGCCTGATCGCCAACTTTGCCGGCGTCGTGGACAATGGCCTGATATCTGACAATCAGATGTCGGTTCGTGCCAATACGCCGCGCGGCATGCTCTACAAGCTCGAAGGCATCGAGCTGCCCAACCCCAACCACTTTGCGCGCATCGGCTCCAATGGCGGTACTTTCACCATTTTCAGCAACAATGTGCTGACCAATTCTGACTTCTTCGTCAGCGCATTTCCTGCCGAATTTGGCAATGCCACCTCCAGCGTTTTTGACCTCTATTTCCGCAACGGAAATAACGAGCGACGTGAATATACGCTGCAGGGCAGCGTGCTGGGGGTAGACCTGATGGCAGAAGGCCCTTTTAAAAAAGGAGGCCAATCTTCCTATTTGGTCAATTATCGCTTTTCTACCCTGACAGCAGCAAATCTGCTGATCAACTACCTGCAACTCCCTGAATTTCAGGATATTTCCTTCAAACTGAATTTTCCCACGGCAAAGGCGGGCACATTTGGTGTATTTGGCATCGGCGGCCTGAGCAAACGGCTGCGGGAAGCAGAAACAGATTCTTCGCTTTGGGAAGAAGATATAGATCGCTTTGAGTTGCGATTGGATTCGGATATGGGTGTGCTGGGCTTTACGCATAAATTGCCTGTCAATGAAAAAAGCGTATGGCAATCTGCTTTGGTCGGCTCCTATAGCCGCCAACTGGATAATAAGACCTATTATGAAGATGACCAGAGCTTTCGCTTGCGCGACCGCAACGAGTACAAACGTCTGCCCATCAGCTTTTCCACCTCTCTGCAAACACGCCTTAGCCAGCGGCATTTCAACAAAACAGGACTCATGCTCACCTATACAGATCATGAGCATCTGACTCAGGCTTACGATTATGTAAATGATAGCCTGAATACGCTGGTGGACGCAGCCGGAAAAACCCTGCGGGTGCAGGCTTATACCCAGTCCAAATTTCGCCTGACACATAAACTCAGCTTAAATCTGGGGGTACATTTCCTCTATTTTGACCTGAATGATAAATATTCGGTTGAACCCCGGGCGGGGCTCCGCTACCAACTCAACCGTCAGCAGTCGCTGGCGCTCGGCTATGGCCGCCACTCCCAGGTAGAAAGTTTTGCTACCTATCAGCTAAGCCTTTCTGATGCGGAAGGAAATGCCTTCCAGCCTAACCTCGACCTCGATTTCATCAAAAGTCATCACTTTGTTTTGGGCTATTATCTGCGGTTTTTGGAAAACCATCAGTTCAAAGCAGAAGTGTATTACCAACGCCTTTTCAATGCACCTGCCGAAGTAAATGGCTCATTTTCAGTGGTTAACCTCAGTGAGTTGGACCAGATCCGCGCACTGGAAAACATAGGCGAAGGCTATAATACAGGTATCGACCTGAGCCTGGAGCGCTATACCCAACATGGGCTGTATTACCTGATGAATGTGAGCATTTTTGACTCGCGCTATGTGGCGGGCGATGGCATCTGGCGGAGCACAGCTTTTAACAATGGCTACAAATCCAACTTGCTGATCGGCAAGGAAAAGCGGGTTGGCAAGACCAACAACCACTTTTTGGGTTTGAACAGCGCGCTCTCGCTGATCGGTCCGCAGCGGTATACACCGCTGGATCTGGAGGCCTCGCGCGAAGCGCGGGAGACCGTCTACGACGAGACGCGTGCCTGGGAAGGCAAGGAAGTGCCGCTCGTTATCTGGGATTTCACCCTGACCTATCGCCGCAACCATGAGCACCGCTCCGGTGTCTGGGCCATACAGATCAAGAATCTGCTGCAAAATTCACCCGCTATCTATCGTGAATACGATAGGCTGGTGGATGGTGAGGTGACACAGGTGGGATCGAGTATTTTGCCGGTGATTAGCTATCGGGTGGAGTTTTAAAAAACTCGTACTCAAACTCGTACCCAAACTCAAACTAAAAACCCTCCAATTTTTGACTCACATATCGTAGTTCTTCAATTGCTTTTTTTAACAAATGAAAACGCTTTCGGGGATTTCGGGATGTGTGATTGGGCTTCTTGTGGGCAATCCCCGAAGTTTAAGGGCCGGATTACGCACAAGCCAGCTCACAATCAGGAAATCCGGCCCAGCTTCCTCTGTAAAAAGGATAAGCCTTTTGATACCCCTGCTACACCCGTTTTATATACTCAACTAACTTAAGTTTTTGTTTATTTCTTGAAGCTGGTTAAAAGCCGTAACTAAAATAGGATGCGATTTTGAAAGGCCACTTGTTAGCAAATGTTGAATTGAATAATCAATATACTTTTGAGCTTCTTGCCATTGCCTTAGAATCTGATAGGTAACACCTAAATTCCCAAGAATCAATCCTTTTCTTCTGAATTGTTTTGGTTCATTTTTATCTAAATATTCAAGACTTTTCTTTAGGTATTTTATTGTTTTTAAATAATCACCAACGTGACTATAAGCAATCCCAAGGAGTTCATATGCATTAACAAATTCTTTATAATTTTTTATGCTTTTAGATTCAATATGATCCTTGTATTCCAAACTTAATTTTAGCGCATTATCATAATCCTGTAGGAAAAAATTTACCCAAATAATTGAAATTGATATTTCCTCAAACTCTGGTTTTCCTTTTGCCAGATTTTTGGCGATTAAATAATACGCTAAAGATTGTTTATACTTAGAATTTTGGTAGGCGATATCTCCTCTTGCCTTCCAAGTCAATGATGTATTAGGAAGTAATTCATTGTATTGCTTTAATAATTCTTGAGCTTTTTCATATAAACCTACCTCCAAATAAACTCCTATTAAATCTATCACAAGGTTTACAACACTTTGATGTTTATCTCCAACCATTTTTTGGGCATCGAGAATTTGTTTTTTATAAAGAGCAATTTTATTTGAAAAATTTTCTTTTTCTGAAATTGCCAAGCCAGAGAAACTGGGTGTTGTATTTAATAATCCTTCTACTCCATTTTGAATGTTCTCCTCAAAAAACACCGTACTCCCCGCCCGTTGAGAATACAAATCGGCAGCCTGTTTGTTAATCTGAGCAAGCGCCTGCGTATCTACCCAAAATAAAATAGGATATCCAAGATTTTGCAAAAATTCTCTCGCAAAGTTCAACTGCAAAAGGAAATCACTGCCCTTATCAGCAATCAGAAACCCTAAATTAGGAACAATGATGCCATCCCCTCCGAAGGGCATTTTTCTTCTAATCAAATCCCGAAATTGTTCCGGAAGGCTGAGGTCGCTTTCATTTGGCAAAAAGAAAAGCTCAAGAGCCAACCCCTTTTTTGTGGTTGCCTGCTCAATTAGCTGCTTATTTATTTCAGGAATGATTTGGGGGTATGGCGTACATGCAAAAACATAGCCTGAAGCCCCAGGCTCAGTCAAAAACCGAAAAAGTCGTTGTTGGTTGGTAAAGTAATTTTCATTGACCTCCATTACCCTAATTTACCTCTTTCTGTCAATATATCCCGCACGATGGGATGCACATCGCACCATCCTTCTCCATTATAGCCTAAAATTGTCAGATTTTGACGTAAATCCATGACAACGTCTGAATTGTGACAAGACTTTTTGGGGTCTTTCGCCAGGTTTACCAATTCTTCAAAATAAGTATCCACAGAAGTTTTCACTTCTCCATCTATGACCTTATCAGCGATATTGGCATCGTACTCCCTTTTTAGCCTAAAATATGCCTGCTGAAAATCTGCTTCTGAAATAACTTTCCGGTCAAAATCCCGGGCGGCATCTGCCGATTCTTTGATCATTAAAAACAAATCCCGCAAACAACCGCCACTGTACTGAATCATTTTCAATAACAATGACTTGTCCTCGAAAAGAGATATATCCATTCGCTTTTCTACTATATCCAGCATGATATCAATTCCCGTCTGGTTTTCGCTTTCATCCTTATTCTTTACCTTGATCATAGGAAGCAGGATATCCAAATCAGAAAATTGATGGCGGATGGTATTAAATAGGGGATTGTAAAAAAGACCTATGGGAAAGGTGAAAATGGCGTTTACCTGAAGCTGAGTGAGCTGTTGAGAGTAATTATAAAATAATTCCTGAGAACGGTCCAGGGGAATTTTGTCCAAATCTTCAATGATGATTAATAAATCTTTTTTGTTTAAAGTGGAAAGGCCGTTTCTGATTTCCCGAATAAGTGCATTGCAGTGAAATATCAGTTCTGAGAGTTTGGGCTCAACCTTTCTGCTAAGCACCTCTTTCAAGGATTTGCTTGCCTTTGCTGCAAATTTGAATTTTGCAAAGAAGCTTGAAAGAAATGAGATTCCGGCACCTCCTTCTATTTCCCCTCCAATATATTTTTCTTTAATATCCTGAATGTCTTTCGTTGCAATCCAACTTTCAATGCTCGCAATAAATTCCTGGTTGATAGCCAGGTTCTTCCTATTTGCAATGTCAAAAAGCCTCTCCATGGTCACAATGAACAACTCAATGTAATGAAGGCTGATGGGATCAAGCTCCTCATTGACAGAAAAATTGATGATCAAAAAATCATCCTCCAGGTCTTTTTGCAAAATGCTTAATTCTGTACTTTTTCCACATCCTTTATAACCCGAAAATAAAATGTGCTGGTTGAGGCCTTTGTTCTCTTGTAATGACCTGACCATTCTTTGGGTCACATTACTTCCTCTGGCTTGTTTTGCAGGAACATAAAAGTCATATAATTCCTCTACTTTAAGAGGTACTGGTCTGAAACTGAGATGTATATCCTGAAGCTTTGTAGCTTTCTTCATGATGATCATATTTTCTTAAAGTTAGGAGTTTTTGAGCATTCAACCACCTTCAAACAAAAATTTCAACTCCTCCATACGATCCCCCACCAGCAAATACACAAATGCCAGCTCACCCATCAAGGCATACCTCAACCCCGCTTCCTTACAAAGAAATTTTCTCCCCAGGCAGATAAAATTTCATTTACTTTGAAACACAAAGTACTATTTAAAGTATAAAGGAATATTCATCCTTTACCCTCAAACCAAATCCTCATGCAGGAATCACCCCAAACCACCAAACTATACAGACTCGGTCTGATTCTGATAGCCATTTCCTACATTATTTATTTACTGAAAAAAAACTACTTCAGCGGGCAGGACTTCTTCGATTCCGGCAGTTTTTTCTGGTTAAACTACGGAATCTGTGTTTTCTATTTCTTTGCGATGCTCCGCCATAACTATCTGCAGCACAGTCGCGTATTCCGCAAACTGGATGCGCGGCTCTTCAGCAATTCGCTGATTCTCTTCTCCATCAGCGCCCATTCGCTCAATACCGAACTGACCGTTTTTGCGCCTTATGTGGAGTGGATGAGCATTTTGCTCTTCCTGATGCATATCGCATGGCTGGCTTTTCCCTATCGCCATCATCTCCCCCCTGCGGCCCAATATGGCCTGTATATGTTTTGTGGGCTGGGCCTTGCGCTTTCCATTTATATGACCATCTATATGCTGCCCATAGCCTTGCTGGGCATTGCGAGCTGTTGGTTTTTTGGGATTCCGGCTCATGGGGTGATCACTATTTTTTATGTAACAACTTTTGCTTCTTATTTTTTCAAATCCGATACTTCTACCCAACTCAGGCAAGCCTACATTCTGGGATTTAGCGTGGCGATCTTGTTCACCTGCCTGTATTTGTTTCGCTGGCAGCAGGTGGACAGCCATATAGAAAGGGCTCAGGAAAGCTGGAAAACAGCCTATCAGCAGAGCATTCCTCCTTCTCTGGTCCTTGCGCAGCAACTGCCGAAAAACTATTTCACGAAAAAAATCCTGATGAGCCACATCCAAAATCCCCGTGGCTGGGCCAGCTTTGACCGACTCAATATCAACAGCACAGATGTGCATGATCCGCTGGCCCTGATGGGGCAGCTGGTATGGGGAAAATTGCATATACCTCCCCAGGACATCCTGAAGGTGCTGAAAAGCCAATATGGCGAACACCACCTGGCCATCCGCCGCCTCTGGCGAGGCGATGACCTGCGGACCTCAAAGGTCGAGAGTGACATCCACATTTACCCTGCTTACCGAATCGCCTACACCCAAAAGACCCTGCACATCCACAATGGGGATGAAAGCAGAAGGCCCCGCCAGCAGGAAGCGCTGTATAGCTTTCACCTGCCGGATGGTGCCGTGGTCACTTCCCTTTCGCTTTGGGTAAATGGCGTGGAACGCAGATCCCGCCTCAGCACACGCTCCAAAGCCGATAGCGCATACGTGACCATCGTGGGCGTAGAACGCCGGGACCCCGCGCTCCTGCATTGGCAGGAAGGTAATCGGGTGACTGTCAGTGTCTTTCCCTGCCTGCCGACGGAAGATCGCTTCTTCAAAGTAGGCATGAGCATGCCCCTGCGCATGGAAGGGGACAGGCTCGTGATGGAAGATTTTAGCTTCCAGGGACCTCCGGCCGGCGATGCGCAGGAAGTCATGCGCGTGACTTTTGAAGGCGGAATACCCGCGAAGCCGGATTTGCCTTTCCGCTTGCGGAAACAGGAAGATGGCAGCTTTGTCTACAAAGGAAAATACCTGGAAAATCGCTCTTTTTCCTTTGAAAAACCGCCGATAGGAAAAGGCAGCTTTAGCTTCAACGGGAAGAAAATTTCCGTTTCTCATTTTCAGCCTGAAGCTTTTTCCTTTCATCCGAAAACTGTGATTCTGGACGGCAATAAGGCCTGGACAAAGCGGGATTGGCTGCGGGTGTGGGATCGTGTGAAAGACAAAGAAGTCTATGCTTTTTTGCCTCAAAAAACACGTTTGACCCGAAAAAATCAGCTGGAGGCTTTTTCCACTTTGCAGAAAATGGCCTTTAGCCTCATCCCTCTGCATGAGATAGCCTATCCCGAGAAAACGCTGATAATCAGCCGTTCGCCCAAAGAAGGGCCTATCCTCTCCGAGCTCGACGACTCGCCTTTTGCCAGCCGCTTACAGCACTTCCAGCTGGAGCGGGCGGAAAAGCCCAGGCTCTTCAATCTGGGCCATCAATTGTCCCCCTATTGGCAAAGCCTGAAAGCTTTTCAGCTGCTTGACTATGCCGAGGGAAGCATGGATGAATTGGAGGATTTACTGGCGAAAAATCAATTTTGGGTAGAGCCCGCCGATGCCCACCAAATCTGTCTGACAGATGCCCGGATGAAGTTGGTGATGGAGGTGGATTCCAGCGAAAAAGCGAGCCAGGAAGCCCCGGATCATCTTTTCAGGCTGTTTGCCTACAATGACTTGCTGCGCAAGATCGGTCGCCAGTACTTCGATCGCGAAGCGCTCGAAGATCAATGGCTCCGGCAAGCCGAAGAGGCTTTTGTGGTGAGTCCGATCAGCAGCCTGATCGTGCTGGAGACGGATGCAGACTATGAACGGATGGGCATAGACGAAAATGAAAACAGTCTGGACAATGCAGATGTTCCCACAAAAAAAGCCAACCCTGGCTTTGGGAAATTGGTGGGGACTTCGGGCGCAGCGCCCGAGCCGCATGAGTGGGCACTGATTGTGCTTGTGGGATGGGTGGCTGTTTGGCAGCTTTTGAAAAAGCGATTTTAAGGGAAGGGGGAGGCTGATTTAGGCTGATTTTTATGATGAAGAATGTTCAGAAAAATAGAAATAAACTGATTACAGGAGTACTGATTGGCTCCTGTGTGCTGCTGTCCTGGCAGACGCTGGCGATCTATTTCACCTGGGATTTGAACCTGATTTTGGGTCTGATGGCTATACCTTTTGTCTTTCGGGTTAGAGAAAAAGGGCGGTTCAGGTCTCTGTATGCGATCCCAGCTGCGATTTGTCTGGGGCTGTATGCCTTTCTTCACATGAAGATTTTCTTCCTGATGGGGGCGGGGATGACGATGATATTCATCGTGGAAAGCCGCATCGGCCGCATGGGCTATTTGCCGCTGGTGCTGATAGCGGTGAGCTCTCCGGTATTGAAATACCTGGGGACGGTCTTTACCTTTCCTTTGCGCCTTGCCTGGAGCCGCATGGCGGCTCAGGTGATCAGCATCTTTGACAAAGATGTGATCCTGCAAGGCAATATCTTCGTCCTGAACGGACATTCATTCACTGTAGATCCCGAATGCCTCGGCCTCAATATGATCGTCACCGGACTTATTCTTGTCTGCATGTTGCTCGCATTTGCAGAGCGAAAAAATGACATTTCCTTTTCCCTTCTTCAAATTATCCTTCATTTGGGCCTCGCCACCTTCCTGATTCTGATCGCCAATTTTTTCCGCATCTTATGCCTCGTCATGTTTCACTCCATGCCCGAAACCATGAGCCATGAGATCATCGGCCTGTCTTGTCTGGCGATCTACGTCATCCTACCGATGTACTTCTGGATCCGGTGGCGCGTCTCTTCCCACTCTCACTCCTCCGCAGAGCCTCAGAACAAGCCTCACTTTCACTACTCCCACTCTTCCCCTCTCCTCTACGCCATTCTCCTCCTCTTCAGCATCCTATACCTCAACCTCCAACGAGATCTTTACACCGTTCCTGAATCTTTTGAGGCGCTTAGCGCACTGGAGGTTCCGGGCATGAAGCAAATTTCGATAGAGGAAGGAGTCGCCCATTTCGAATCAGAAAGCCTGCTTTTGTATATCAAACAGCCTGTCCGCTCCTGGGCAGGAGATCACACTCCAGCGATCTGCTGGATGGGAAGCGGCTATACTTTCGCTTATGTAGAAAAGCGACTGATCGCCGGACAGGAAGTTTTTTTCGGCGCGCTCAGGCAAGGTGAGCTCCAACTCTATACCGCCTGGTGGTATGACAATGGGGAGCATCGCACTGCCAGCCAATGGGATTGGCGCTGGCGAACGATGAAAGGCGAAGCGCCTTTTTATTTGTGGAATTTGACGGGGGAGACAGAGGCAGGGCTAAGGGAAAAATTGGAAGAATGGTTTACAAAAAAGGATTTTGAATAAGGAGTTTTTCCTGGATCACTTGTCCATGGTGCATTTTTTTAGGAAAATTCTAGCGCTCATTTGCTTCATCCCGATTAAAAGTAAATCCTTTTGTATCTATTTGGATGGCATTAAAGCTTTTATTATTAGAAGAGGGAATTATTTTTTTTTTCACTTCTTCAACAATAAAAGCAATAAGTTCAATTTCCTTTCCCAAAAAATGGTCTGGCAATTTGATGGTAAAACTGTTGTCTTCTGCTTTAAAAATAGTTCTTATCATATTCTTAATATATTGGCCTGTATTAAAAATACACTTTTTTACGTGTTCACTCAAACAAATGCTTCACAAAAGCACCTTTTCATCCAAAAATGTCAACGAGATCTCCGGATATCCATCCAACAATGCCTTTCGGCAGGCACTGAAGGCCTCCACCTGAGCAAAGGTCAGGGCAAAGGCGGCTTCCAGGGAGCTGCTCCCTTCATCTACTCGTTTGAGTTTGACGGTGCGGCAGTGTTGCCTGAGCAGGGTGATGATGCTTTCGAGATCATCGGGATTTTCTTTGGAGAGGCGCAGGCTCAGGTACAGGCTTTGGCTGGAAGGATTGAACTGCCGGAGGCCGCGGATGACAATGGCGGCTAAGATAAAAAGGAATGCCATGAGTGTCAGCCAACGCTGGTTGGCACCCAGACCCAGGCCGATGGCGATGGTGACAAAAAGGAAGGTGAGTTCTTCGGGCTCTTTGATCGCGGAGCGAAAGCGCACGATGGAGAGCGCGCCTACCAGGCCCAGAGAAAGCGCCAAAGAGGATTTGACGATCGAGATGATGACCATGGTAGTGATACCCAGCAAAACAAAATTGGAAGCGAAGCGCTCGCGGTTGGAGAGAGAACGGCCAAAACGGCCGTAAGCCCATGCCAAAATTGTGCAGAGCAGCGCAGCCAATATCAGATTCACCAGAAAATCCAGTGGATCAAATGGTATGTTTTGCTGGGTTAAAAGTGCCTTTATTTCATCCATTTACAACACTAACATGGCGTCGCCATAGCTATGAAAGCGGTATTTTTCCTTGATAGCTTCCTCATAACATTCCATGGTGAAATCATACCCAGCAAACGCGGCCACCATCATCAGGAGGGTGGATTTGGGGCGATGCAGGTTGGTGATAAATGTATTGGCAATGTTAAATTGGAAGGGTGGATAAATAAATTTATCGGTCCAGCCATCAGCCGGATTGAGCATTTTGCTCGCGGAGACGGAAGACTCCAGAGAACGCATAACCGAGGTGCCGGCGGCAATGACGCGGCGCTTTTTGCGCTTGGCTTCATTGACCATCAATACCGTATCGTCAGGAATGACGAAGTATTCTGAGGCCATGCGGTGCTTGGAGAGGTCTTCGACCTCCACAGGGCTAAAGGAGCCGATACCGACATGCAATGTCAGGAAAGTTTGCTCTATGCCCTTGAGCTCCAGTCGTTTGAGCAATTCACGTGTGAAGTGAAGCCCCGCCGTAGGCGCAGCTACAGCTCCCACTTCAGAGGCAAAGACCGTCTGGTAACGCTCCCTGTCTTCAGGGATGTCTTCACGCTCAGCCTGAATATAGGGAGGAATTGGGGTCCTGCCCAATTTGTTGATCAGGCTATGGAGTTCTTCGTTTTCTCCATCAAAGAGAAAACGGATAGTCCTTCCACGGGAAGTCGTGTTGTCTACAACCTCTGCGACCAGGTCATTTTCTCCGAAAAACAATTTATTGCCAACACGTATTTTACGCGCAGGTTCTACCAGCACATCCCAAAGCTTTTGCTTGGGGCTCAACTCGCGCAGCAGAAAGACTTCTATACGCGCACCTGTTTTTTCTTTTTGGCCGATCAATCGGGCGGGAAAAACCTTGGTGTTGTTGAGAACCATTACATCATCTTCGTCAAGATATTCAAGAATATCTTTGAACAGGCGATGCTCAATGGTACCGGTTTCACGATGGGCAACTAATAGTCGGGCCTCGTCTCTGGGCTCAGCTGGGTGCATGGCAACCAGCTCTTCGGGTATTTCTAAATTAAACTGAGATAGTTTCATCCGCATTATTTTGCTAAGACCGCAAAAATAGGCCAGCGGCAAGTGATAATCAAATTTATCCCTAACTTAGCCACTTTATCTACCTATCACGTATACTTGGCCTATGGAAAAAAATAAACAACAACAACCCAATCAGCTCAATATTGAATTGCCCGCAGATATCGCGCATGGCGTATACAGCAATCTTGCTGTGATTTCTCATTCCAATTCTGAGTTTGTCTTCGACTTTATCCAGGTATTGCCTGGTACGCCCAAAGCGGAAGTGCGCTCGCGCATCATCATGACGCCCCAGCATGCCAAGCGCTTTTTGCTGGCCCTGAAGGATAATTTCGAAAAATTCGAGCGTCACCACGGTGAAGTTCCGATGCAGGAAAAAGAGATGAAGTTGCCACCCAATTTTGGGGGAACAACAGGCTTTGCCTGATCCTGTAGCTAAGCTACCAGCGGCTCCGCACTCGGTGCTATATCATAGACTGAGTTCGGGCTGCCCAGGTCTTTCAAAAAACGGATGTGTGACATGACAGCACCCCAAAAAGTCCTGCTTTCCCGATAAGGGATTCCAAATTCAGCGGCGGTTTGCGCCATGATTTTGGTCATTGCCAGGTAGTGTACATGGCAGGTAGCCGGCCCTAAGTGATGCACCAGGTGCATATTGAGCCCTCCCAACAACCAGTTCCATACAGGATTGCGCCAGGCATAATCTGCCGTTGTGGCAAAGATGTGCACGAAGTAGTGCTCAAACTCTTTTGTATCTTCTGGATAATACGTATCCTCGATGGTATGCGTCACCTGAAAGGACCAGGCCATAAGTGAACCCATCACCAGATGGCTAAGGACAAATGCCAGAAAAATATAGCCAAAACCCACGTCCAGAAAGAGTGCGGGAATAATCAGCGTATAGCCTACATAAAATATCTTGTGGGCAAAAAGGAAAATATATTCTTTGGCTGCATGCTTCTTTCTCCGCATCCATACATTGTATTCTCCATTTCCAAACATAAACTTGAAGTCTCTTACAAAGACATAATCCAGGGTTACCAGGGCATAAAAAAACCATACATAGATATGCTGTATTTTGTGAATGCCATAGCGGGCATCTTTGGGAGAAAAACGAAATAAGCCGCGTCCCATGATGGACTGATCCTGCGGATTGATATTCGTATGCGGATGATGGCCATTGCTGTGCATGATCCGCCATATATAGGAGTTGAGTCCTACGAGGTCATAGGTAAGATAGAGGATTCGGGTCCATCGTTTATTGGACGTGAGTGCGCCATGATTGGCGTCATGACCGATATTGAAGGCAATCATCAATTGCCCAAAAGAGTGAAGGAAGTACAGGATAAAAAACGCCCAAAGCGGCATTTCCATCATGAAAAGGATAGCATAGGGGATGATCAGCAGGCCAAATGCAAAAATTGCTTTAAACCAGATTCTGTGGTCTGCTTTTCGGGTCCGGTTTCCCTCCCGAAAATAGCCCGACAACCTCTTGTGGAGGGTTCTGGCAAAGGCTTTTTGCTGGTCTGCGGGGATCGCTTTATATGGATTCATGTGAAATGATGTATTTAATCTGTTTTCTTGTAATTTTCCTTTTCTCTACCCTACTTATCCTCAAATAACAAAAATTTGGACTCTCAATCTTCACACTCAGAACCCAATATCCAAAAATTTGCGACATCTTCAACTCAGCCTCTGGTTTTAAAGATCAATCAACTGACAAAAAGATATGGCAAGCTTACAGCTGTCAATAGATTGAATCTGGAGGTAAAGCGGGGAAGCATCTATGGCATACTGGGGCCCAATGGAAGTGGTAAGACCACAACCCTGGGTATGTTGCTTGGCGTACTCAATTCCGATGAAGGAAGCTTTCGCTGGTTTGGCGAAGCGCCAGATAAGCAACAGCGCAAGCGCATAGGTGCTATCCTTGAGACCCCCAATTTTTATCCCTATCTCAATGCTGAGCGCAACCTCAAAATCATCGCTGATATCAAGGGGGCGCCTCACAGCCGCATAGATATCGTGCTGAAGCGCGTAGGTTTGCTGGAGCGAAAACAAGACCGTTTTAAGACCTACTCCCTGGGCATGAAGCAGCGCCTGGCCATCGCAGCCGCCCTGCTCAATGAGCCCGAAGTGCTCGTCCTCGACGAGCCCACCAACGGCCTTGATCCCCAGGGGATAGCTGAAATCCGACAACTCATCAAAAGCATAGCCGAAGAAGGTGTCACCATCCTCCTGGCCAGCCACCTGCTGGACGAAGTCGAAAAAGTCTGCACCGACGTTGCGGTGCTGAAATTTGGCAAACTCCTCTTTGCAGGCAAAGTAGACCAAATCTCAGGCGATAAAGAGTCCACCCTCATCGAGCTCAAAGCCGATGACAATGAAGCCCTTAAATCCGCATTGAGCGATTTCCCTGCCATAAGAGGCGTCAACTCCAATGGACATCTGGTAGAAATCATCATCGATGGTACGACCGATGGTAAAGCCATCAACCAGTTCCTTTTCGAAAAAGGCATCGTGCTTTCTCATCTCAACCTGAAAAGCATGAGCCTTGAACAAAACTTTTTAGAATTAACAAGTAACTAATCTGCAAATCTGCTCATCTGCTCATCTGCTCATCCTCTTATGTTCAACTTACTGAAAATACAACTCCATAAAATCCGTCATTACCCTATATTCTGGGGGATCGTGGCGATTTTTCTGCTCACTTTTGCGGGGGGCAATTATGCGATTTTTCGCATGTTTGAAGAGATATTGAGTCAGCCGAATGTCAAAATGGCGACCATGATGACGGGCATCAAGATTTCAATTTTTGACTTCCCGATTATCTGGAACAACCTGGCCTGGCTGGCTGGATTTTACCAGATGATCCTGGCTGTGATCATCATCATTGATATCAGCAATGAGTTCAGCTTCAAGACGATGCGGCAAAATATGATTGACGGCCTTGACCGAAGAGACTTTGTGGTATCTAAATTTTGGCTGATTTTCCTGCTGAGTGCAGCATTTACCGTTATGCTGACCGGTTACATCCTGGTGATGGGTCAGATTTTTACGGAGGCTGAAGCAGGGGTAAGTCCCTGGCAGGGCATAGAGTTTATGCTGCCCTTTTTTATTCAATGCATAGGCTACCTGAGTTTTGCCATGTTGATCACCGTTTTGGTGAAGAAAGCCGGCCTTTCTCTGATAATCGTTTTTGCTTATAGCTTTATCGAAAATGTGGTGGCGATGGCCTATAAGGGAAAACATTTTGGAAAAGAGGAAGACATCACGCTTTGGACAGATTTTCTCCCGCTTCAATTGCAGAATAATCCCATCCCCCCTGCATTCTTCAGAATGCCCAACTTTGGCCCGGGAAATAATAAAGAAGACGAAAGCATCAGCTCCTTACAAGACCTCTTTGTCGGCCTTGACTGGGGCGATTTGGGGCTCTCTCTGCTTACCTGTGGTGTCTTTGTAGGCCTGGCCTACTATGTATTGATGCGTCGGGATGCTTAAGAAGTTTAAGTTTGGGTTCGAGTTTGCGTACGAAAGACCTAAGGGATGATTGAGCGTGATATTTGTATCATTGGGGCCGGACCGGGAGGAGCCGCTGCTGCGCTCCAACTTGCCTATCAGGGTGTGGGCTGTGTGCTGGTTGAAAAAGAGACTTTTCCCAGAGACAAAATCTGTGGCGATGCCCTCAGCGGCAAGGTATCTACGGTCCTCAACCGCATGGACCCCGCGATCATGGATCGCCTGCGAGCCTCTCAAAAACAGGCAGATATGTGGGGCCTCCGCCTTAGCGTACCGGAAATGGAAGCGCTGGAATTGGAGCTGGATAAAACCCAGGCCCCCCAGGGCATCGCGCCCGGCTATGTCATCAAACGATTTGATTTCGACCATTTTCTGATCTCGGAAATCCGCCGTCATGCGTGCATTCAGCTTGTTGAAGGCATCCTGATGGACCCCAAACACCATGCAGGCGGGGTGCGCGCCTATTACAAAAATGTGGGTGGAATCCATGAATAGAGCCACGCTATCGAGCTTCATTATATGGAAGAATTGATCCCTGGCTATCTTTGGATTTTCCCCTTAGCTGATCGGGAAGCGAATGTCGGCCTCGCCATGCGCTCTGATAAAATCAGCGAACGCAAATACAACCTCAAGCACAACTTACAGCGGATTTTAGCAGAAAATCCAGCATTTAAGGATCGCTTCGCCCAGGCGGAGCTGGTGGATGACATCCGTGGCTTTGGCCTGCCGATGGGATCGAAAAAGCGGAAGCTTTCCGGGGAGCGCTATATGCTCGTAGGTGACGCTGGTCACCTGATCGACCCCCTGACGGGGGAAGACATCGGCAACGCGATTTTTAGCGGCGTGATCGCCGCCGATCAGGCGATAGCCTGTGTACAGGCCCAGGACTTTTCCGCGCGCTTTATGCGCGGCTATGACAGGCGCATCCGGCGCGTGATGGGCCGCGAGCTTCAGCTCGGATATGTATTCCAGCGGATGATGTTTTATCCAAGGCTGATTCGCTTTCTGATGAAACGGGTGTATAACAACCGCTTTGTGATGGATTTTCTACAGGATATCTATGCCGATTCACAAAAAAATTGGGTGAAGCAGGTGAAGCGCCCTCTCTTTTGGTGGAAGGTTTTTTGGGGAGGCGGGAAGCGGGAGGCGGGACCTGAGTGGTGATGGTTTTTAGCGCTTACCTTTTTATTAAAATTTTTTCTCTCCAGATTCCTTTTCCAATTTTCACTTTCAGGAAGTACATTCCCGCCCTTACTTCTTCTAATTGAATCCTGTGATGAAGGGCCGATTGGTGGCCTAAGACCTCTTTTGCCAGGATTTTTCCCTGTATGTCGAATATTTCCAATTCTATCTGCTGGGGAAATTCAGCTGATATATCCAGCCAAAAATCTCCCGAGTTCGGATTGGGATACACATGAATTTCAGCTGAGAAAAGCTGTTCTATCCCCAGGCGGGTATCGACCCGGACAGAGTCAGAGGCTATACAGCCCCTGCGATCTGTGGCGATCACCTGATACATGCCTGTGGGCAGGTAGTGAGCGGTATCTCTGTCCTGGACGGGCCAGGAATTCCAGCTGTAGGTATAGGGCGGCCAGCCGCCGGAAGCAGTGGCAAAAGCTTTGCCCTGGAATACAGGCTGCGGCATGGCAGGCGTAGCTGCCGCCACTTTGAGGCTGTCCTGCACCTCGGTCATGACTACCGTCAGGCTATCCTGATGGCAGGCCATTTCGTCCGTCACATGGACAGTATAACTGCCTAAAGGCAGGTTTTGAAGATGCTGGCTGCTGTCGCCTGTGCTCCAGTGAATCAGGGGATAGCCGCTGCCCCCACAGACCGTGAGGTCGATGCGGCCATCATTTCCGCCTTTGCAGGCGATCGGCGTGACCTGGGCTTTGACTTCGAGGGGAAGGGATTCCCGAAGGTGGAAGCTGTATTTTTCCACACAAAAGCTCGTACTATCAAAAACAGCCAGCCTATAGGTGCCGGGATAAAGGCCTGTCAGGCTGGAATGGGTCGGGCCGTGCTCCCATTGCAGGCTGTAAGCCTGAAGGGCTGGAGGGATATGCAAACGGATTTCTCCCATTCCCAGACTTTTGCAATCATGTACGATCTCTGCGGAAATTTTATACGGGCTAAAGGCGGGCTCCAATTCAAATGCAGCTGCCACTGTGCACCAACCAGAATCTGTAAATGTGGCACCATAGTTTCCGGGCGAAAGGCCACTTATCACAGAAGTCCTTTCTCCTGAATCCCACTGATAGCTATAGTCAAAAGGCTTTTTCACCCTGGATGCTGCCGCCTGAATGACGCCCTGAGGCCCCTGAGGATTCGGATGAGGCCTTGCAAAGCCAAAATCAGGCACTGCTTTCCATTTACTCCAGGGCCGCGTTTTTACGAGGAGGTCACAACCGCTGGCTTGTTCTATCAGGCAGGTGGTTCTGAAAGAATATACATCCGAAAGCACCGGCCCACTTCCTACTACCGTACTGCTGGTTCCAAAATCCCGAAGCCAGGTATAGGTAAAAGGAGGATTGCCTCCTAATACCTGGATTTCGAGGTCAAAATCAGGCCCTCCATCACAGATAGAGTCTGTCATGCTCAATCTGACGACCGGGAAATCAGGCGTAGGCCCGGCAATAAAAGCTTCCTCATGAATGGAGCATCCCAATGAATCTATCAGTTCAAAAGTATAAAGGCCTGGCGCAAGGCGCTGAATCGAATCGGAGGGATAAAATCCATACCAGAAATTTCGATAAGGGGCTGTCCCACCGGCCCCTTTTACTTTGATTTCCCCATCATAATTGGGGTATTGACAGCTGGTTGAAGGCTTGACTTCAATGCTTTCATAGCGCAAAGGCTCTGTAGAACCTGGGATCTGAATGGTATCCATAAGCTGGCAGCCGCCATGGTCAGAGATGGTATAGGCGAGGGGCCCACCGTTTAAGCCTACCGCTTTTTCCCCCTGCCAGCCATTCGACCATTTGATGGTATAGGGGGCTCCGAGCCCCCCTGTTACCAGAGCATGGGCAGAGCCAGCCTGATCAAAGGCGCAGACAGAAGGTGTGGTCTTTACCTCTACCTGCAAAGAGTCGGGCTCTTCCATTTCATAGACCCAAAAAAACTCACAGCCATTGGCGGTGCTCACTTTCAGTTCGTGCCTGCCAGCCGGCAGGGCGGTGGCCAGGGGTGTGGTCTCGCCATTGGACCAGAGAAAACTCAGGCTGCTAAGCGGGGTGATCGCCAGGATGCGGCCATTGCTGTCGCCATGGCATAGGGGGATTTGCACGGAGAGGGAGTCAATGCTGACGGGAGGCGGATTCGGATTGTTGAGGATAAATTCTGTTTGCGATTGACAGCCCCGGCTGTCTGTGATGCTCAGCCTATAGAAACCTGCTGCCAGCTTCCCTACCTGGGCAGAGTCCGCAAAATGGGCGTTTGCGCCCCACTGGAAGCTATAGGGAGCCTGTCCTCCTACAGGATTTAGCTGGATGGCTCCATTCGCCAGGCCGCAGCCTGGTTCTGTGATTTGGGCTGAAGGGAGAATCTCTACCTGGCTACAGGTAAATTCTGTGCGGAAAGGAATGCTAAAATCCGCCTGGGCATAGCTGATATGGGGAAAGTACCAATAGGAGGAGGGAGCAGACCAAACATTGGAGTCCATTTTCAGGACTACGGTTGGCAGGGTAAAGGTGTCCTGTTTTTGCAGGCAAAGGGTGGATGTTTTGGGATTCAGCACAAGACCTTGCCAGCTTGTGTCATTCGCTGTCCAGTTGACCACCGGCGTCATCAAGCCTGTCTGTATATCGAGGGCACGGCCCTTGAGATCAGGCGCACCGTTGGTAGGCCGGGCCTGGCCTGTGGTATCTGAATCTGTCCAGCTATACAGGATTTTGCTTCCATCCTTTGATCTGCTGATTTGAACATAGGTATCAAATGTGAGGGGGGTGATCGTATCGCCAAAAGCCCCCCGCATGGCATTCAAATTATCTACATGAATGAGCTGCCAATCCTCCTCACAAGCCAGGCGTGTGACATCATACAAAGCCAGAAAGCTTTCCGGATATACTTTGTAGTCAGCCTGATTGATAAACTCTGTACTGGCAGCAGCGATAGTGACCAGGAAATGGGGATTCCCATTTTCGTCTACCGTGAGTACTCCATCATAGCCACAAGTGGCTTTCCCGGTCGGACGGGCCCCTGTCTGGCTATTTAACATACTTTCCCTCAGTCCCAAAAACATAGAGAGGTCCACCTCTTCTGGCTCTCCCCAACTCGCCCCAAAATCCTCTGTTTTCATAAAAACAGGATTATAGGTGGAGTCCTGCCCACCCGGCAAATCTCCTAAAAAAGCCATCCATCCATATTTTCCGCTGGGATCAAAGGCTACCACAGGAGAAGCCGCTTTTCCAACAGTCGTACCGAATGGACTTTTAATTTTTATCTTCTTTTCCGTCGCCCAATCAATTTCTTTCGACAGCGGCTTATATTTCCCTTTTATCAGGTACATATCAGGGCCCACCCTTAAGCCATCAAAATAGTAAGCCGTGAGCCAGAAATTCTGAGAGGAGCCCGGTATGAGCTGGGGAGTCAGGCTGTAGGGGAGGTAAATCGTTTCATTAAAAAATCCTTCATCCCTTAGGGTATAGGCAGGAGAGGCAGGATTCATGACTATACTATGTGCAAATCCAGCATAGGTCTCAAAATTTAAGGCAGAAATAGAAACCAAAGCAAGACTATCCAAAAGCGGGCTATTATTCCTGGAAAACATCGTCATAGAAGGAAAATAACTCAAACGGTTATTGCTCAGGGTATAGATGGGGCCTCGGCCATAACAGCCATTAAATGCAGGCGGAACCGTATCCGGGCCTACATCCCAGCTTTTTCCACCATCGCTTGATATGGAAATCAGGTTTATTCCTTTCTCCGAAAAAGGTCCTCCACAGGTATAAATATTTTTTCGGTACAGAGCTGTGACCACCCCAGCCCCAACATCCGGCATGCAGTAAACCGATGGCGTTATGGGAATGATATTGGTGAATGCGTCGGATGATTCACCGATTTTGATGGCGTGGGTCTGCTGCGAAGAGGCAGCGATTGCCGTGAGCAGGAAGAGGGGGATCAGGTATATCTTTTTCATAGGGAAAGGAAGAGTTAGTTTGGGACGATGAGGAGCTTGTCTCTTATAAGATATGCACCTATTTGCACTTGAAGCAAATACATCCCTGTTGTCAAGTTGCTGAGTTTAACTTGCTTTTGCAAAAAGCGATGCATGCCGGGGGCTTCGCTATACACCCGCTCGCCTGCCAGGTTAAATATTTGAATATCAATCATTTGAGGTGATTCCAATTCGAATTCTATCCAAAATTCGCCCTGGTTGGGATTGGGAACGATGGCCAGCCTTCCAGGCCATTTGTCTTGCCCGATTCCGACCCAGGCATCTACGATGGCTTCTCCACGGACAATACATCCCACCGAGTCGGTGACCATCACCTCATAGCTCCCGCCAAAAAGATTTTTGGCGGTATCCGTCAGCTGCACCGGCTGGCTATCCCAGCGATAGCTATAAGGCGGCCAGCCGCCGGAAGCAGCTGCAAAGGCGATGCCTCGCCCGCCCGGATTCCCATCCGGCCCGCTGCCCACTGCCAACCGCAGGCTGTCGACTGCTTCTCCCACCCTGACAGCCAGGCTGTCTACACACCCCGCAGGGTCGGTGACCCTGACGGTATAGCTCCCCGGCACGAGGCCGCGCAGGTGGTCGCCTGTGGCGCCATGCGCCCAGAGGCTTTGGTAGCTGGCGTTGCCGCCGGTGATTTGGAGGTCGATGCGGCCATCGGCCGCGCCTTTGCAGGAGACGGGATGCGGATGTGCCTGTATGCTGAAAGCTGCAAGCTTTCCAAGTGTATAGCTGAAGGTCTCGGCACAGCCGCGCAGGCTGTCAAATAGGGTGACGCTATAGTCGCCTGGCGACAAGCCCTGAAGGCTGCTAGTCGTAGGGCCATGGGCCCACTGTATGCCGAAATCCCCTGGATTTCCGGGGAGTAGCAGGCTGATAGCGCCTGTGGCGCTGCTGTCACAGGGATGCAGGACCTCTGTCTGCGGAAAAGGATGGCTGCTGCCATTCAGGCTGATGGAACCCGTTTGCTGCCTGCCTTTGGCATCTGTCGCCCTGACAGTATAGCTTCCAGGCGCTTGCGCCTGGAGGAGCGACAGGCTGTCGCCTGTGGACCAGCGGTAATTGTAGGGAGGCTTGCCTCTGCTGGCATGGGCCTCGATAAACAAATCTCTCATTCCCTGAGAAGCAGAGGGATTATCCAGGGAAAAACTAAGTTTCATCGGCTGATCCTCTGGAATCCAAAATCCCACTTTATAAGGGCAGGCACTTTGCTGGCTGATCTTGCAAACATAGGCATTGCCCGCTTTTCCCCGAATAAAAGAGCTTGTAGGACCATGTTCCCAGGTATACCTGAATGGCGGAATGCCTCCAGAAACCAACAATTCGATCCTGCCTGAATCAGGGTCCAGGAAGCTTGCTCCTTCAATTTTTGCATGCACTTCAGGCGTGACCTTGATGCTATTGCCAACATGAACATCTCCAAAAGCCACGCAGCCAAGATCGTCGGTCACTCGCAGCTGGTATTTCCCTGCATTCAATCCGAAAATAAAGCTCCCATTTCCACTCCCTGCCCAACTATAATCAAAAGGAGCTGTTCCGCCTGTTACATTTGCAGAGGCTGTGCCATCAACGCTGACACAATTGGTGGTGGGTGTAGATGAGAAATCCAACTCCATGGCCTGGGGTTTGGCTAGCTGTATATCCTTAAGCTGTTTGCAGCCCGCGACATCCCATATCGTGCAGCGATAGACGCCGCCTTCAAGTCCCCCTATTCGCTCCCCACTCCAGCCATTGGACCAATGGTAGCGATAAGGACCGCCATGTCCTCCTCTGGCTGCGAGCTGCACAGCGCCATTTTTTTCTCCGGGACAACGAACGTTTTCTATTTTGACAGATGTCCTGATGGGATCAGGCTCGTCCAGCTGCCAACCGCCAAAAGCGGCACAGCCGCTGGAATCTGTTACCCGAAGCGTAACCCGCCCGCCTGCCAGTTGACTGGCCTGAGCTGTTGTTTCACCACTTGACCAAAGGTAAGTCCATGCACTTCCTGCAGCCTGAACGGCCATTTTTCCATTTTTCAATCCGTGGCAGGCAGGCCGTTGGATGGAGATCGAATCCAAGGCGATTTGTGGCGCATTTTGCTCATCCAGAGCGATGTCAACTGGCTGCTCGCAGCCTTGATCATCGGTGATCAGCAGCGAATAGAGGCCGCCAGGTACATTTTTGAGTTGGGGAGTCTGGGCAAAGTTTGCCAGGGAATCCCATTGAAACTGATAAGGCGGCTTGCCGCCGGTGACCGTCAGGCTGATGTTGCCATCAGCTTGTCCGCAGCTGGGATGCGTCAGCTGGCTGGAAGCCGCGATAGGATTCTGCCTGCAATCCTGCAGGTAGGTGACGGGCTGGGTGAAGGAGCTATCGGGGTAGCTGATGTGGGGGAAATACCAATGGGAGATTGGACCCAGGCTGCCGTTTTGGATTGGCTTTAGTACCAAAGTAGGTATTGTGCTTGTATTTGAGTCTCTAAAGCAAATATCAGAAGTATGGGGGAAGTAAACCCTTTCGTGCCAAAATGTATCATTGACTGTCCAATTGACTACAGGTGTCAATTTTTGGGCGACAATATCCAAGCCACGCCCTTTGAGATCAGGAAATTCATTTACTGTTCCTCTTTGTGAAGTATCAGTATCTGTCCAGCTAAAAAATATTCTTTTCCCATCGGCTGTTCGGCTAAGTTGGGGAAAGAAAGACTGACCATACATGTTCGTCCCTGGTAGATTATCAAGATGGCCATCTCTGGCTTCCAGATTCCCCAATTGGAGTAACTTCCATTCGCCACATTCACTTCGGGTCAAATCAAAAATTCCATAAAAAAAATCATTAAAATAATAATTGTAGCCTGATTTAGGGTGTTTTCTCGAAGAAGCCGCTTTTATCTGTATAAACAAATGAGGGTTTCCAAAGGCATCCACAGTGAGATCCATCTGAGGGTAACAAGTGGGTTTACCTGTAGCAAAAGCAACACTATCCAAAATTGGATTTCCCAGCTGATCAAAACCTACTGTGTCAACAACAGTTTTGGCGGATTGAAGTAATTTTCGCAAAGCAGGAAAGTCTCCCAAATTCAGTTCCATGGGCTGACTCCAGTTTTCTCCTCCATCCATGCTATGATACAAAATCGGATTATAGCTTGTATCTGCTCCTCCTTCTAAATCTCCCAATTGCCCTATCCAGGCATATTTTCCGGAAGGATCAAAAGCTATCAAAGGCTCCGTCCCACGTTCTCTCCCATCATATCCCTTAAAATAAAAAGGCTTCAGGAAGTTCAGGTTTTTCCATTCCATTTTTCGTTGACCAGGGAGGTAAGTTCCTTTATTCAGATGAATTTCAGGAGACCATCCTACTCCATCCAGTCCTCTGGAAGTATACCAAAAAGTGGAATTTCCTAAATTATTATTTTGCGCTGTGAGGCTGTAAACAAAATATTGCTTTCCGCCCCTTTGCATATAATTTTCCTGAGCAATCTGATAATTGGCAGAAAGCGGATTCAAAATAAGTCCTTGCACGAAATCACTGTACCAGATATTTTCTCTGCCTGATGCAGCGTATATTAAGGCAAGGCTGTCTGGATCTGAGCTGTTATTCCTGGAAAAAAAAGATAATCCCGGATAACTGGGGTATGAAGTTCTTTGCGGATTTATAGGACCGATACCATAGCAGCCCGCAAAATCCGGTGGTACAATGGCTGGCCCAATATTCCAATGCTTCCCGGCATCTGCAGATATCACATAACGCAAAAAATCCATGGTCTGCGGAGCGCCGCAAGGAGGTATACGCTGGTGAAAAATTACTGCTACAATCCCATTTCCTATCTCTGGATAGGCGGCTATGGGAGAGATCTCGCCGACCAAAGAATTGTCAAAAATATTGTAAGACTCCCCCACCTTGATCGCATCCATCTGCTGCGAAAGGCCAAAAGTCAGAACAAAAGATAGTAGCAATATCAGGTAGATGCTTCGCATAAGGGATGGCATTTGGGTTTATCTCCTTAAGGTAAAAGCATTTTTGGCAGAAAAAAAGAACAAAGGAAGGGCTGGGTTGCATGCTTTTGAGCAATGGATGCAATCCACTCCTACTCATTCCGCAGGCTGTCCGCGGGATTGCGCACGGCTGCGCGCAGCGCCAGCCAGCCGATGCTGCCCAGGGCGATCAGCAGGGCAATCAGGCCTCCCAACAGGAAGAAATACCACAGGGGACCCAGTTCTATGCGGTAGGCAAAGGCCTCCAGCCAATCCTGGATAAAATAGATCACCACAGGAGTGGAAAGGATGCAGGAGATGGCTATCAGCAGCACAAATTCTTTGGAAACCAAAGCCAGGATATCTTTCACTTTGGCACCCAGCACCTTGCGGATGCTGATTTCTTTCCTGCGCTCCAGCGTAGCATGAGACACCAACCCAAAGATCCCCAGGCAGGCCAGGAAGATCGAAATCATCGAAAAGGTGGAAAACACCTTGCTTTGTTTTTGCTCACTCTCATAGAGCCGGGCCAGGCTTTCATCTGCAAAAGTATAACTGATCGGATAATGAGGTGCATGCGCCTTCCACTTTTCTTCTATCAGGGCGATGCCTTCGGCAAGTTTCGTGGCATCCAGCCGGATGCCGATCAGCCAGGGGCGCTCGCTGAGCGCGATGACCAGCGGCTCGATTTCATCGTGCAGGGAAGCAAAATGATAGTCTTTGACCAGGCCTATGACCTGTCGGTCAGTGGTGTCAAACATGGGCAAACTCACCATTTTGCCTATGGCCTCTTCGGCTGTCCAGCCGAGCTCGCGGGCGGCGGTTTCATTGAGCAGGGCTGCTCCTCCCATATCCGTGACATGCTCACGGGAGAAATTGCGGCCTGCCGACACTTCGATACCGAAGGTCTCGAGATAATCGTGATCCACAAGAGCCGTGCGGATGCGCATCGGATCGCTCCGCTCCGGGGTCGAGATGGAGGTTCCATCGTGAAAACCGCCCGGAGGGCCTGTCATGGTAGAGACTGAAAGCACTTCGGGCTTTTCGAGCAATTGCTCTTCAAAGAGCGGAAGGCTGGCCGCTATCTCATCATTATCAGCCTGAATGAGCATGACGGCCTCTCCGTCAAAACCCAGGTCTTTGTTTTCAATAAAACTGATTTGACGCTGGATCAGGAGGGTGCCGATGATCAGAAAGATAGATATCCCAAACTGCACAACGACCAGGCCTTTTCGCAGCCAAATGTATTTGCTAAAAGTAAAGACTTTCCCCTTCAGCGATTCTACCGGGCGAAAGCGCGCCAGAATGGTCGCAGGCAATACGGCCGAAAGCAGCAGCATGGCGGCGATCAGAACGGCAAAAAGGCCCAGGATGTTGGAGTCCCGCCAGTTTATGGCCACTTCCAGCCCAAAATACTGGTTGAAAAGCGGTAGCAGGGCTGTCGTTCCGATAACTGCCAGCAGCACAGAAAGCAAAATCACGGTCAGCGCTTCGCCCAAAAATTGCATGGCGATCCGTCTGGGATGGCTCCCCAGGACCTTGCGGATCCCTACCTCACGCGCCCGGCGGTGCGAGGCTGCAATCGCCAGATTGATGTAATTGAAACAGGCAATCAGCAAGATCGCGATCGCTGCCAGTCCCAGGATATTGACGGTCTTTTTGTTGCCATGCCGCACCATATCAAAGCGCATTTCGCGGTGAAAATAAGATAGCGCAAGCGGCTCCAGCTTCAGGTCTATGCGGCTGCCATTTTTGATGAAGTCCTCCTCAAAATACTTGTCCATAAAGGCGGGAAAGCCCGCTTCTATGCGCGCTGCTTCCGCCGGATTATCTATTTTTGCATAGGTCAGCAGGCTGTTCCACCACCAGCGGTTCATAAAATTTTCCTGGCGATAAAATTGGATAGAGGCTACACAATCCATCTCCAGATGTGATTTGGCGGCAGCTTTTCCCATGATGCCTGTGACCTGAAAAAGATGTTCGTTGTCTATCATGACCGTTTGTCCGATAGGATCTTCCGTACCAAAATATTTCTCAGCCATGCTTTCGCCCAATACAATCGAGTTGGGCTGCGCCAAAACGGTTTTCGCATCTCCCCTAAGCAGTGGGAAGGAAAAGAAGCTGAAAAAATTGGTGTCAGCATAGAACACATGCTCTTCCCGAAAATGTTTTTCTCCTACCGACATCAGCCGTTCGCGGGGAGCTATCCGCACAAATGAGGCTATCTGACCAGGAAAATCCGTCATCAGAGCCGGTCCATAAGGCCCGGAAGTGACGCCAATATCATATTGATCGCCATTCACCTCGGCAGTCCGCAAAACCCGGTAAATCTTGTCTGCATCAGCATGAAAGCTATCATAACTTTGCTCCTCCTGTATGTAAAAAAGCAGGATGAGGGTGCACAGAAGACCCAGGGCAAAACCAGCGATATTCAACACGCTGTGCAGGCGATTTTTCCACAACTGGCGAAAGGTAATCAGGAGATTGAAGCGAAACATGGGTATGTGAATGGTTGGTAGGTTAAAGCGCTTGAGCATGGACGTATAAATTGCCCAAAATCTCCTCTACCAGCTCCTCTTTGCAGAGGCGCTTGATCAGCCTGTCGGTGATCCTGGGTGGCCGGTGGTCGGGCTGGTCAGGCATATCCTATTTCAAGTGAAAGACGGGGAATCTGGGACCAGAGGCGCTCGCGCAATTCCTTGGCTTGGGCCAAGGCGGCTTTGCCATCGGCTGTGAGCTGGTAGACGCGCTTGCGGCGACCGCCGCGCTCCTGGGTAGCGCCTGTAAGCTCGGACTTGAGCATCCCTTTTTTCTCCAGCCTGCTCAGCGTACTGTGCAGCGAACCGATCGTCGCCCGACGATTCGCCTGTTGCAGCAATTCATCCTTTAACTTCATGACATAAGCTTCCTCATCCAGGATCAATACCATGATGAGAAGCAGTTCTTCAAATTCACCGAGGTGATTTCCTTTCATTTGTTTTTACTTTGTAGAACAAATCTACACAAAATATTTGTTCTACAAAATAGAAAGAGATTGGGGTGAGATCGGTTGGGATATTCGGAAAGAGGTTAATAAGCTATGCTTTGTGACAGGAATTGGTGAAAATAACCTATGCTTTGTTACAGGAAACAGGAAAAATAACCTCAACTTTGTGACAAGAAATGGTAAAAATAACCTCAACTTTGTGACAAAAGCGAAGCCCATGCAAGAAAAAATCATGTACATCGAGCAGGTCAATCCCAACCATAATGGTCCAGCCTGGATTGGCAAAGTGCAATTTTCCAAAAGTGGAAAGAGCGTCTATTTCAATGGAAAGGCATTTAAAAAAGCACCTTACGGAGGAGGATATTACGATTTGGAAACAGGAGATGAATACTGGATATCAGGTGTAAAGAAGAATGGCCAGGACCGCCATTGGGCAGGCAGTGGAAAGATTTTTGTTGAAAAATCTGTAGCAGAAACGTATCTGGAGATGGTGGGATTTGATGTTTTGGATAAAAACCGATTTGAATGGGTGGAGGTGCTACAGACTGATAAAGAGAAGTTTATGTTGATGGAGAATGGGAAATTGGAAGAATGAGATTTATGAGATTACCAGGGGACGCTTTGGAGGCGTATTTGGGGTGGTTTTTGGGGGAATTTCAAATAAAAAACAAATGATGAATACAAAATGCTCAGCCATCCTCATCATGCTTTTCTATGGAACACTTGTCCTCTACGGCCAAAAACCTGATCGCATTTCCCTTGCAGAAAAAGAAGCTTGGGAAAAGAAAATTCAGGATGTAGAAGCTCTGATGGCATTTCAATCAGCAAGATCAGATTCCTTTTATACAAACTGCATTGATTCAATAGATGTATTTGTGAAAATTCAGGAAGGCCATAGTATTCATCATATTCAGATTTGTTCCATTTGGCAAGGAATTCATTTGATGTATTTTGATAGCCTTCGAGTTCAGGCAAAATTAGCTTTAAGCTTGATAGCCAAAAGCTATAACGATCAAGGTTATTTCCTCTACCTGAATTATGACCAATGGCCTTTGATAGATTCCATTGAAGATCTTTTGCAATGCGAGAAGAAATTACACAGAAAAACAATTCGTACAGAGTTCACTTGTATGATCGAATCTTATCATGTAGAAGGATTGGAATATTTCAATCGTGCGATGGTTGCTTATCGCTGTCTTTCAATTATTACTGAAAAAATGCCATTTACAAATTGCCTTACGGGTAATTTTTGATGTAGAAAGACGCCTCAACGTCCACTCTTCATCCAGAGCTTTCTTCCAAGTGCTGGCCTACAGAGCGCCTTATCAATCCTCAATATCCCCCAAAGCAAAGGTAGTCTCAGTAATCTTTTGTAACTATTCAGCCTCCCCTAAACAGCGGCAAGTTGTTTGGCAAGTGCCTTCTGATCAAACAAGTCGCATAGGGCATGAAATGGCCTAATTTGTTGTTTTTGGGCTGTGATGATATATGCTCGAA
>JAUIGE010000043.1 GCA_030430205.1 Bacteroidia bacterium
TGGAACAATCAGTCTGGGTGTTAGCCCAACGACTTTTGATTGTACAAGCATAGCTGGCAATCCGAATACAGTTACCCTGACTGTCACCGACGGCAGCAGCAATAGCGCGAGTTGTACGGCTGGAGTAACAGTCGAAGACAATGTGGCCCCGCTGGCGCTTTGTCAGGACCTGACTATCAGCCTGGATGCCTCCGGCAATGCGAGCATCGCTACGAGTGATGTCGATGCAGGATCATCTGATGCCTGTGGTCTTGCCTCACTCAGTGTCAATCCGAGTACATTCGATTGCTCGAATACGGGTAGAAATGTGGTGACCCTGACGGTTGTTGACAATAATTCTAACAGCTCAAGTTGCTCCGCTACCATCACAGTTGAGGATAATATTGACCCAACGGTCACTTGTCTGAGTACTTCTGTCCAGTTGGACGCAAATGGTCAGGCCACGATCGTTCCGAGTGATGTGCTGGTATCAGCGAGTGATAATTGTCCAAACTTCACTTTAGCAGTGAACCCCAGTCAGTTTGATTGCAATGATCTGGCAAGCAACCCAGTGGTGGTTACTTTGACAGTAACAGATGCAAGTAGCAATACCGCAAATTGCACGGCCAATGTTACCGTACAGGATTTGCTGCCACCAACAGCGCTTTGCCAGGACATCACAGTTAACCTGGATGCAAATGGCATAGCCAGTATGGTAGCCAGCGATGTGGATGCCGGATCAACAGATAATTGCGCTATTAGCTCTCTCTCTGTTTCCCCCAATACATTCGACTGTAGCAATTTGGGAAGCAATACGGTAACTCTTACTGTTGAAGACGGAAGCACCAATACAGCTACATGTACTGCTGATGTGACGGTTGTAGATGGGCTTGCTCCCGTGGCTCTTTGCCAGGATTTAACAATCCAGCTGGATGCTACTGGTAATGCCAGCATCGTAGCCAGCGATGTGGATGCCGGATCATCTGATAACTGTGCGGCTGTCAACCTGAGTATTGCACCATCCAGCTTTACTTGTCAGAACCTGGGTAGCAATACCGTAGTGCTGACCGTAACAGATGGTAGCAATAACACAGCTGATTGTACAGCTAATGTGACTGTGGAAGACAATGTGCCTCCAACGGCATTGTGTCAGGATATTACCATCCAACTCGATGCCAATGGAGATGCAAGTATTTCCGCAAATGATATAGATGCGAATAGTTCCGATAACTGTTCAATAGCAAGTTTGAGCGCTTCTCAAACGAACTTTGACTGTAATGATGTCGGAGCTAATACTGTTACCCTTACCGTAACTGATAATAGCAACAACACAGCTAGTTGTGCTTCTATTGTTACTGTAGAAGATAACCTGGCTCCGACCGCCTTGTGTCAGGGCACAACACTTGCCCTGGATGCTTCTGGTAGCGCAAGCCTTACAGGCAGTGATATAGATGCGGGTAGTACGGATAACTGTGCGATACAGTCTCTCAGCGTTTCTCCAAATACTTTTGATTGTAGTGATGTGGGGCAAAACCCAGTTGTGCTAACTGTTACAGATGTGAATGGTAACAGTGCAAACTGTACGGCGAATGTTGTTGTTCTCGACAATATTCCTCCAACCGCAATTTGTCAGGATGTTACGATTCAGTTGGATGCCAATGGAGTTGCAACGCTGATTGCCAGCGATATTGACGCGGGCAGTTCAGACAATTGTGATATTGTCTCCATTAGCGTGAGCCCATCAACCCTGGGTTGTGGTGATCTGGGAGTTGTTCCTGTAACGGTATTCTTTACAGATGCCAGCCAGAATGTCTCTACCTGTTCACCAAATGTGACTGTAGAAGATATCATTCCACCTGTTGCGAATTGTTTGCCTGTGACCGTCCAGTTGGATGCCAATGGGGATGCAGTAGTAGTGGCAAGTGATGTGAATAATGCCAGTTCAGATAACTGCTTTATCTCTGTAGCAACTGTAACACCGAGCTTGTTTACCTGTAATGATGTTGGACCAAATACAGTAACACTCGAGGTATATGACCGCGCAGGCAATTCTGATCAGTGTACAACTACTGTTACCATTGAGGATAATGTGCCGCCAACGGTCTTCTGTCAGGATGTAACCGTCCAGCTGGATGCCAATGGCAATGCATCCATAACTGCCAGCCAGGTAGATAATGGCAGCAGTGACGCTTGTGGCATCGCTTCTTATAGCGTTTCGCCTTCTAACTTTACATGTAATGATGTTAGCCAGACAGGAACATTCCTGACTGTGACTGATGTAAATGGCAATACTGCCAGTTGCCAGGCAACTGTTACTGTAATAGATCAGGTGCCACCTGTAGCCATATGCCAGGATATTACGGTTCAGTTGGATGCAAATGGCAGCGCTTCAATTAATGGCAGCGATGTAGATAATGGCTCCAGTGATGCTTGTAGCATTGCCAGTCTGAATGTCTCTCCTGCAATATTTGACTGCCAGCATATTGGCTCAAATACAGTTAGCCTGACAGTGGCAGATGCCAATGGTAATACTGCGACTTGTTCAGCTACAGTTACCGTAGAAGATAACCTGGCTCCGACCGTGGTATGTCAGACCACTACCGTGGAGCTGGATGCGAATGGTGACGGCAGCCTCGCTGCAAGCGATGTAGATGGTGGCTCTTCTGATAATTGTGCTATCGCCAGCCTGTTGGCTTCGCCTAATACATTTGATTGCAGTGCTGTCGGTCAGGTTGCGGTTACTTTGACCGCAACAGATGCCAGTGGCAACAGTGCCGCTTGCACAGTGAATGTAACTGTCTCCGACAATGTGGCTCCGACAGCTCTTTGTCAGGATATCACGGTACAGTTGGATGCAAATGGAAATGCTTCTATCACTTCCAGTGATGTAGACAACAATAGCAGTGATGCCTGTGGCATTGCAGGATTGAGCGCAAGCCCGCTTGCATTTAGCTGTCAGGATGTGGGCGCCAATACAGTTACCCTAACTGTAACAGATGTGAATGGCAATACTGCTGAATGTAGGTCCACAGCTACAGTCGAAGACAATGTGCCTCCGACGGCTATCTGTCAGGATATTACCATCCAACTCGATCCACAAGGCAGAGCTTCTATCGCTGGTAGTGATATTGGTTCCGGAAGTACAGATGCCTGTGGTATCGCATCTCTGAGCGTTTCTCCGACTGCATTTGACTGTAATAATGTAGGTACCAATGGAGTAAGCATGACAGTAACGGATGTAAATGGAAACACGGCTCAGTGTTCAGCTACTGTAACAGTAGAGGACAATGTGGCTCCAACGGCTCTCTGCCAGGATATCACAGTACAGCTGGATGCCAACGGTTTTGCCTCTATCACAGCAAGCCAGACTGATAATGGCAGCAGCGATGCATGTGGTATTGCAAGTTTGAGTGTTACACCTTCTTCATTTGACTGTAGCAAGCTGGGTAATAACAACCCAGTGGTATTGACAGTAACAGATGTCAATAACAATACTGCAAGTTGTATCTCAGTCGTGACAGTTGAAGATGTGACACCTCCAACGGCACTTTGCCAGGACTTCACCATCCAGTTGGATGCGAATGGCCAGGCAAGCATCACAGCCAGTGATATTGACAATGGAAGCAGCGATGTCTGTGGAGCGGTAAGCTTAAGTATTGCTCCTTCCAGTTTCGATTGCAATACTGTTGGACAGAATACTGTAACTCTGACCGTAACGGATGGAAGTCAGAATACTGCTGCATGCAGCGCGACAGTCACGGTTCAGGATCTGGTGCCGCCTGTAGCACTTTGCCAGGATATCACTGTTCAGCTTACGCCTAACAGTTTCCGATTGATCACAGGTTCTGATGTAGATAATGGCTCAAGCGACAATTGTGCTGTAGCCAGCCTGTCTGTATCTCCCAATACTTTCGATTGCTCGGATATTGGACCTAATACGGTGACTCTGACAGTCACGGATGCCTATGGCAATTCTTCAACCTGTCAGTCTACGGTTACCATAGATGAGACAATTCCTGTAGCTTTCGGTGTTGCGACGACAACATGTGACCAAACATTATTGAACATAGATCTACAGGGAATAGTGAATAATAGTGGAAATGGCGCAGCAGCCAACTTCACATGGTTTGCTCAGAATGCCCCAGATGTAGGAGGTGAAAGTACCAGTCCGGTGAGTGGTTCATTTATTAATGATTCTCTCTTCCTGCTTGTATCACAAGCCTTCAGAACGGTTCGCTATGTAGTGACACCCTACAGTGTGCCGGGCAATTGTCAGGGAACATCTTTCTTTGTAGATGTTACCATTCTGCCTAATCCTGATGTGACAATTAGTGTGACGAATGGTGGCACCACGATTTGCTCTGGCGATCAGCGTCTGTTGCAGGGAACGGTTAGTGGAACGCCATACCAACCACCGTTGCCTCATACCTATACCTGGGCCATTATCGGCCAAACAGGAACTGCTGTAGGCCAGCTTAATGGAACTCCTGGTCCAGTTAATGGTTCGAATACTGGCTTTACCGGAACAGGAAGTGGAACGGTAACGGTAGAATTGGCTCTAACAGATAATGGTGGTTGTGTGGGTCGTGATACAGTGGTCTTCACTGTGAGTAGCGGACCAACACCTACTATTGTGGGAGCTGATTCAGTTTGTGGGGGCGCTTCGATTACCTATTACATCGCTAATCCAACTGTAGGTAGTAGCTACTTCTGGTTATTAAACTCAGGTGGAAGCTTTGGCTCAGCCAACTTCCGGGATAGCATTATTGTACATTGGAACAACATCCCAGGTGGTCCTCACCAATTGATAGTGGTTGAAACAGATGCCAATAATTGTACAGCGAATGATACAATCGAGGTAACGATCGCACCTCAGCTAACGCTGAATTCGATTCCTAATCTACCTTCTGTATGTCCTGGTGATACACTCGGGCCTATCAGCCTGACCGCGAACCCTGCAGATCCAAATACGGTCTTTACATGGACGGTTTCCAGTTCCGCATTTTTGGGACTTTCCGCAGGCTCAGATACAGCAACTATCGGTCAGATACCCGCCTGGATTGCTTTGAACCCATCCAATTCGGTTAAAATGGGAACTGTTACGGTGACCGCCAGTCTAAATGGTTGCACATCAAGCAGTAAGTCATTCACATTTGAAGTGAATACAGGACCAAGGTTGGGAACTGCTGACACAGCGAAAATCTGTCTGGGTGATAGCTATGATTTAGGTTCGGTCGTCGTTGTGGATACCAACTTACTGGCAGGCACATTGACCTACCACACAGGTATCCCTGCAACCGGAGCAAATCAATTGACCAACCTGGTCGTTTCACCCACAACAACTACTACTTATTATATTAAAAAGAATGCTGCATGCTCAGCTGTGCTGCCATTTGATGTAACGGTGAACAAGCCTGTTACGCCGACCTTCATCAATCCACAATTGGTGGCTTGTGAAAATTCGGTAGGCATTACCTATACATTAGCACAGACTTATGCCAACCATATCTGGACAGTAGACAGTGCAACTGTCGTCGCAGGTGGCGGGCCTTTGGATAACTTTGTCACAATTGATATTGACACAAGAAGTGTGAATATCCAGGTGATAGGAGAAGATGCTATCGGCTGTGTAGACTCAGCCAGTATTTCTATCTCTGTCGTGTCTGCTCCATTGGCAACCATAACTGGTTTGGATAGCACATACTGTCCCAATGCTGGCCCAGTGACCTTGACAGGTAGTCCGCTGCCATCAGGACCTGGTACTTCAGCTACTTTCTCTATCAGTGTAGGAGGAGTGATTACGGATAATGGTAATGGTACTGCAAGCTTTGATCCTTCTCTGCAAGGTGTAACTACAGGAAGTGGAGTGTTCTTCATTACCTATTCTTACTTCAATGGCGCAACTTGTGGCGCTACGCTTACTGCAAAAGTGGTGATCAAGGACGATACAGCACCGACAGCGATCTGTAAGCCAGCCAGCGTTGTACTAAATGGCAATGGTCAGGCAAGCATAGCTGCTTCTGATGTTGACAATGGTAGCTCTGATGATTGTGCTTCAATCCTGAGCCTGGCAGTAAGTCCTACGACTTTCGACTGTCAGAACATCGGAGCAAACACGGTTACACTGACTGTGGACGATGGATTCGGAAACCAATCCTCTTGTACTACAACAGTAACTGTGAGCGAGACTGTACCACCTGTGGCCTTGTGTCAGGATATTACTGTACAGCTTGATGCAAATGGAACAGCTGTAATAGGTGGTAGCGATGTGGATGCGGGAAGCAGTGATAACTGTGGTACGGTATCCATAGGAGTGAGTCCTTCAAGCTTCGACTGTAATGATATAGGCCAGACCCAGCCGGTTGTATTGACTGTCTTTGATCGAAGCCAAAATAGCAGCAGTTGTACGGCAACTGTCACAGTAGAAGACAACCTGCCTCCAGCGGCGTTGTGTACAGATATTCAGGTTTCTTTGAATCAAAATAGCGTGGCTTCTATCGTAGCAAGTGATGTGGATAATGGAAGTAGTGATAACTGCGGTATCGCATCTATCAGTGCAAACCCAACAAGCTTCGATTGTACCGATCTGGGTGCCAACTCTGTTGTATTGACGGTTACCGATGTAAATGGCCTGACAGCCTCTTGCATATCAATAGTGACTGTACAGGACACCACTCCACCTGTGATTGTTTGTCCACAGAACATCAATAAGATGTTGACGCAAAATTGTGACTCAGCCATTTCATGGGTGGTTCCTGTTGCCACAGATAATTGTGGCAGTGTTACTGTGAGCAGCAATGTCACGCCCAACACTATTTTCCGGACGGGCACCAGAACGGTTACTTATACAGCAATCGATGGCTCTCAGAATAGAACGACATGTTCCTTCACAGTTACCTTGACTGAAGGCGGCGCGCCAACTGCACTTTGTCAGGATGTGACAGTGTATCTGGATGCTAATGGCAACGCAGCAGCGAGTGCTTCAGCGGTTGATGCTGGTAGTACTGATAACTGTAGCGCTGTAAGCCTGGCTGTAAGCCGTACGCCTGGTCAGGGACACGGTCCTACCGCTGCATTTGGATGTAATGATGTCCTTTCTCCTGTAGTGGTTGAATTGCTTGTAGCAGATTCTTCTGGAAATACAGCTACTTGTACAGCAACTGTTACAGTTGAGGACACGATTGCACCTGTGGCAAACTGTGTAAGCGCTTTGACGATCAACCTTGATTCACAAGGCATGGCTACACTCGCAGTTTCTGATGTCGATGCAGGTAGCACAGACAACTGTGCCATCGTAAGTTCCAGCATTGATAAGACCAACTTCACTACAGCAGATGTGGGTAATCCTTCCATCGTCACGCTGACTGTTACAGATGCCAGTGGCAATACCGCTACTTGTCAGACAACTGTAACTATCGGTGATAATGTGCCACCCGTTGCAGCTTGTATTTCTCAGCTGACTGTATATCTCGATGCGAATGGACAAGCTTCCATTATAGCAAGCGACGTAGATGCCGGCAGCAGTGATGATCGTGGAATCGCTTCTCTAAGTGTGAATCCAAATACATTTGATTGCAATGACCTGGGTACACCAGTGACAACTACCTTATTGGTAACAGACTTTAGTGGAAATCAGGATGACTGTCAGACCATTATAACGGTGCTGGATACCCTGGCTCCAACGGTAAGTTGTTCTCCACTCACGATATCACTGGATCCAAATGGTCAGGCCTCTGTCACATCTTCTGATGTGGTAGCTCAGACCCAGGACAACTGTGGCGTGACATCGATTGCTGTAGCGCCTTCAACTTTTGGATGTGCTGATGTTGGAAATACTGTCCTGGTAGGGGTAACAGTATCTGATGCAAGTCAGAATACAGCCAGATGTACTTCACCAGTAGCAGTGATAGATACAGCAGCACCTACGGCCAGATGTGCCTCAATAACAGTCGCTTTGGATGGAAATGGACAGGCATTTATTGCGGCAAGCGATGTAGATGCCGGTAGCGGAACATCATGTGGTGGACCGATTAGCCTGAGCATCAACCCATCATCTTTCGATTGCAGCAATATCGGACAGACAAATCCTGTGACATTGACCGTTTCCAATGGTCAGTCCAGAACAGATGTCTGTACGGCGACTGTGACAGTGGTAGATACAACTGCTCCAACCATCTTCTGTAACAGCACAGCTGTTCTTTACCTGGGAACAAACAACCAGGCAACATTGGATCCAACGACGGTTGTGCCATTCGCTTCTGATAACTGCGCGCTTGCTGATACACTTGCTAGCCAGACAAGCTTTGGCTGTCAGGATGTTGGTTTGTCCAATCAGGTAGTTATCACTGTGACGGATGCATCTGCCAACAGTGCGACATGTCAGGTGACTGTCCTTGTAAATGATTCGACTCCGCCTACAGCACTTTGTGCTCCGACCACAGTAAGCCTTGATGCCAATGGCGTCGCTAGCATCACAGGGTCGGATGTAGATGGAGGCAGCACAGACAATTGTACATTGAGCTCATTGAGTGTTTCTCCAAATACGTTTGATTGTAATGATACTGGCGCTCCTGTAGCGGTTGTTCTTACTGTGACCGATGCTTCTGGCCTCACAGCCACTTGCTCATCACTCGTCACGGTAGTTGATAACCTCCCACCAACGGCAATATGCCAGCCAGTGACAGTCCCATTGAACGTCAGAGGATATGCTGTGATCACAGCTGCAATGGTTGATGGCGGTAGCAAAGACAACTGTGGTGTGCAGAGTGTGACCATAGATCAGGATACTTTCTACTGCAACCAGTTTGGTGGCAATGTGGTGACCCTGACTGTGACAGATGCCTTTGGAAATAGCAGTACATGTAGCTCCAATGTGTCGATAATTGACAATTTGCCTCCAACACCTGCATGTGCCACTTCTGTATCCGTAGCTCTTGGACCTAACGGTCAGGTCTTTGTACCTGTGAATCTGGTAGATGCCGGCAGCTTCGATAACTGTAGTATGGTATCTCTGACCTTATCTCAGCAAAACTTTAGTTGTGCTGATGTCGGAAATAACCGGGTGAAGTTGACCGCAACTGATGCCAGTGGCAATTCCAACTTCTGCTTTGCTAATGTCGAAGTTCAGGATAACATTCCTCCGCAGGCAATTTGTCAGGATGTAACTGTTACCCTGAATGCGAGCGGTTCTGTAGTAGTTGCTGCATCTGATGTAGATGCCGGAAGCCTCGATCTGTGTGATCTTGACTTACTTGTAGCACCTGATAGCTTCACTTGTGCTGATCTGGGTGTCAACCAGGTGGTTCTGATCGTCACCGATCCGGGTGGAAACCAGGACGCATGTACAGCGAATGTAACCGTACAGGCTCCAACAGCCATGCCGACTGCGACCATCTTCACACCAGATACGACTATTTGTTCGGCCGATACCTTCTTCCTCAGAGCGAATACGCCTGTAGGAAGTGCTGTAGGCCAATGGACAGTTCCTGTAGGAGTAACCATTGCTCCAAATAGTAATAGTCCGGTTATTTCAGCCATTGGGTTGACTGCGAATACTACTGAGCAATTTATCTGGACAGTAACTGAAGGTTGTTTCACAGTCAGTGATACTGTCTATGTAACTGTTAATGAGTCCCCATTTGTGCTGGCATTCGAAACCAATCCTATCACCGTATTTGGCGGATCGGATGGTGAAGCGACAGCAGTGGTTGTGACCTCTACGGCAATTGCCACCTACAACTGGAGCAACGCTCAGAATACCTCAGTAGCGACGAATCTCTCCGCAGGTACCTATTATGTTTCTGTGATTGACATCAACGGTTGTGTATCTAACACAGATTCTGTGACCTTGCTCAATCCTCCATCTGCCGGAATCAATGTGAGCGTAAAAGCCATGCTTGAAGGTCCTTACAATAGCACCAGCATGTTGATGGATGATAACCTGAGAATATCCCGTTACATCCCAGCTACCGATCCTTACTTTGGTACTTACACGGTGGATACCACCTTGTTCCAGACTACGGGCAATAATGCTATTGTAGATTGGGTCTGTGTGAGACTGAGAGACGCAAATGACAGTACTGTAATTGTCGACAGTGTGGCCGCACTCATCCAGCGTGATGGAGATATCGTGAACGTAGATAATTTTTCACCAATCAACTTCCTGAATGTTGCTCCCGGCAATTACTATGTCGAAGTGAAACACAGGAACCATCTGTCGATCATGAGTGATACCACGATCAATCTGCCTGGACCAACAGTCCCTGTGGACTTCTTCAATGGTACAATCTCAGCATTTGGTATAAATCCAATGAGAGAGCTATCTCCAACAGGACCATACCTCATGTATGGAGGTGATGCAGATGGAAATGGACTGATTCAGAGTAATGACATCTTCCTTGAGTGGCTCCCTGCCCGCGGATTGGCAGGATACTATAACGGAGATATGGATATGAACGGACTGGTTCAGTCCAATGATATCTTCCTTATCTGGCTTGCAAACCGTGGTTTTATGAGTCAGGTGCCATGATAATGATGAAAAGAAATGGCGGGACTAATTTTAGTCCCGCCTATTTTTCAGGATTGGTCCAATAATTGTTTATTTAGTTTGCAACTTTAAACTTTCGCACGAGATAAATTCACAAACAATAAAGCTTATGAAGGCCCGGAAATCTATTATTTTTTTACCCTTGCTTTTACTCAGTCTTGCATCAGTTGGCCAAGCGATTACTTATTCTTTTACCAATGTTTCTGTAAATCCTTCAGATTCAACATTGAGTTTTTCCATTTTGGCATCCGCTGCACCTGATCCCATACATCATGCAGGGGGGGACTTGTACCTAAACTACAATTCAGCGGCTTTTGGCTCTTCTATTGCCTCTGTTGCTGCAAACACCCCTTGTGGAAAAGGTATTTGTGTCACAGCTACCAACTCAGAATTGACGGGAAACCCCTATTCTTTGGCTGTATCTAACACTACTGCCTCTATTGTGGATGTAAACTGGGTGAATTTTACTTTTTTCTCACCTTTCCCTGTAACCTACGAAATCCAAAATACACCGGATACCCTTGCGCATATAGTGATGAAGTATATTGACCCCACAGAGCCGCTTTCTGTTTCTTTTAATCAGGGACTTTCGAATGGCACGGTTTCTTATTGGTCAAATCATCCTAATACTCCGGCAAGTGTAGGCTCCTATGGTAGTACCTATAACTATGGTTCTAATATTACCATTCCTTCCACTTCTCTGCCTGTAGAGTGGATCAGTTTTACTGCTGATCGCCTGGATAGCAGAAACATTCAGCTGCGTTGGGAGACTGCCAATGAGCAAAACAATGACTACTTTATGATACAGAGAAGTATCGATGGAGAGTTTTTTGAAGATATTGGTAGAGTAAATGGTGCTGGCAACACTACTGCGCCAACCACTTATGGCTATTTGGATAATACTTATCAGGCCAATATTAACTATTACCGCTTGAAACAGGTTGACTTTAATGGCGCCTTCAACTTCTCCAATATTGTGGAGGTAAGGTTTGAAGGAAAGGAAGACTTTCTGGCTTTTCACGTCTATCCGAGTCCGGTAAAGGATGTACTTACCATTGAGTCATTGGGTAAAATCAATGATGTATACACCGTAAGAATATTTGACCAAATGGGACGATTGATGTATGAAACAAGCATCGATAAGAATAGATTCCTGCGTCGGATTCAGCTTTCGGATTGGGTAGAAGGTATTTATAACTATGAAATTATTGGAGGACTGGAAATCAAAAAAACCGGTCGTTTCCTGAAATTATAGAATTAGTCGTTTTCCGGGCTAATCGAAAAAGGGGGCATTGCCCCCTTTTTGTATTTATATTCGCATGATATTTTGGGAATATTATTCAGAGTAAGGCGAAAAATTGCAATTATGTTAAAAGTAAAAACTTTTACGTTTAATCTTTATCAGGAAAATACCTACGTCATTTCAGATGAAAGTGGGGCGGGAGTTGTTATTGATCCGGGATGTTATAGTCAACAGGAGGAAAGTATGCTGGCCGATTACATAGAAGAGGAAGGGATAAAACCAGCTTATCTGCTGAATACGCATGGTCATGTGGATCATATGTTGGGGAATGATTTTGTAAAAAAGCGTTACGGCCTGAAATTTGCCACGCATCAGGGAGTGGTTGGAGAATTGGCCTCCGTACCAGCCTATGCTGCTCTGATGGGCCTATCTCCTGCTCCCTCACCCATGCCGGATCTGTTATTGGAAGAGGGAGATGAAGTCGTTTTTGGAAACAGCAAATTGGAGGTGATTTTTAGCCCGGGACATTCGCCGGGCCATATTAGCTTCTTTCATCGGAAAAGTGGACAGTTGTTTTCAGGAGATGTGTTGTTTATGGGCAGTATTGGTCGGGTTGACCTACCCGGAGGATCATACCCTGTTTTGATGGATAGTATTGTAAACAAGATACTCCCTTTGGGAGATGAAGTTTTGGTGTACTGTGGTCATGGACCCACAACTACCATTGGGAGGGAAAGGAGAATGAATCCTTTCATTAACAGTTATTTATCCGGTGAGGGTGATTTTTGACCTGCTCTTTACCTTTTCATTTATTTACCTATGAAGGCGTATGTGTTGAGAGCTATTTTGGGGCTCATTTTTCTTGGGGGAATAGGTGCTAAATCGCTTGCTCAGTGCACCTCTGCATTATCATTTGGAGCAGCCGCTGCTCCGGTCACAGCTTTGGACACAGTTGAATTTGGTCCATGTGTGTTTTTTAAGGATTTCGCTACGATTCTTTCCGCTCAGGGAGGGGAAACCTATGCGATTATCATGTCTAGCCCTACTTACGTTTCTATTTATCGTGGTTCAAACCTTATTCCCGCAAATCTGGTACTTGCAGGCATGGCCAGTAATAGCATTAATTTTGTAGCACCTTCACCTGGCAGTTATGAAGTCGTATTTTATGCTAACTCTACCTGCCCCAATCAATTTGCGCCAGGTTGTCAAACAGCCAACGTTACCTGTGTGAGCTGCCCTTCCCCTATTGAAACTGATAGTTGCAGGCATGCCAGTAGGATATTAGCCGGGACCTATGCCTTCTCTACCTTGGTCGCTACTGGTACGGATGTCTCATCCTGTACAAACGGAGACTCATTAGATGTTTGGGTTGCTTATACGCCCCCGATCTCTGGTACAGTAAGTATAGAGACTTGCTCAAGTGGGTTCAATACTTCTCTGCAGGTGTTTGAAGACTGCCCTTGTGCAGGAGGAAAAGAACTTGCATGTAATGATGACCATAAGGGCCTGCCCTCCATCGGTGGGACGAGTTGTCCGGCACCCGATGAATCCGCCATCCAAATATGGATGGATGTTACGGATACCTGCTATATCCGCCTTTCAGGAGCCAATGGCCTGAGGGGCTCTGGCCGTTTTACCATTACTGACCCCGCACCACCCAGCGGCATGCTTTGTTCCAGCGCGATTCTCCTTCAGGATGGGGTAACTACGACTCGCAACCTTGCTTCATTTCCAGGCAGCTTCACTACAAATGACCAGTTATGTAGCAATGGGGGTAACAATGGTGGGATGTTTTTTCGCCTCCTGGTTCCCGAGTGTGGAGATGTTGATATTAACATCAGCCATACCACCTCCAGCTTTAATTGGTTTTTGCTCAGTGGAGATTGCAGTGCATTTACGGTCAGCTCTTCTAATCCCGGAACTATAAATACCTCAGGCTGTGGCACAAATAGCGTGAACTTCCGCGATGCCGCCCTTTGGATGAAAAGCTCCACACCGGGATCACGATTTACCTTTCCAATGGAATATATCCTCTATATAGAAGCCTCTGGCCAGGAAGGGCCTCTTTCAGTTACTTATAATCTGCTCAACAATAGCCCTCCCCCGGCACATGATAGATGTGATTCTGCTTTAGCCCTTTCATCTGGCAGTGGATACAGCTCAACCAACAATTTGTCATCAGCTTTATTGAGCTCTGTAAGCTGTGCCAATACAGATGCTTCGGATAATAATACGACGGCTTCCGCTAATCCTACTTCCGGTTGTGCCGGAGGAGGGATTACCTGGCAAAACTCTCTTTGGTACGAATGGACAGCTCCTGCTTCACAGCTGTATTCGCTGAACATTTTCAACCAAATGTGTACTGCCAATCCTCAGAGCACAGGCAATGGCTTGCAATTTATGGTCACTACCATCAAGGATTGTAAAGATCCCGCTGCCACAGGCTCTGGAGCTGTTTTTGATCTTTCTGGCAAGAGCTGCTATTCTACGGGCACCACTGGAGATTTATCTTTTACTTTTTTTGCAACGGCCAATACCACTTATTATATTTTAATTGATGGCTATGATGGAGCCATGTGCGACTTCTCTATGCTCATCTCAGATGAGGCTTTGTTGCCTGCCCCAGCATCCCAACTAGAGGGTTGGGCCACGGCAGAAGGCAATATGCTGGAGTGGAATAAGGTAGGGGAAAGCGAGCAATTGGCGGGTATTGATATTGAGCGATCTCTGGACGGCGCTTTTTTCCATACCATCGCTTCTTTAGATGTGGAAGCAAGGGCCCAACATCGCTTTTTGGATGAAAATCCGCAGGATGGCACGCATTATTATCGCATTAAATCCATCACCCGTGATGGACATTTCAGTCACTCCAATACGGTTGAAATATTCAATCGCCTGAGTTTGCTTTCACTTCATTCGTATGAAAAAGGAGAGTTATTGCGGGTATACCTGGGGACAGAAAAAATAGCTGCCAGGCTCGAAATCCTGACAGCTACTGGTCAAACCGTTTACAAACAGCATTGGTCAGTCGACGCGCAGCGTCAACAGGAACTGAGGCCCGAATTGGCCTCCGGGGTGTATTTCTACCGCCTGACAACGGTCAGTAACCAAATAAGCGGAAAATTTATCCGCTACTAAGTCAATTTTCAGGTGCGGGCAATACCGTGCCGCAGTTATCGCAAGTGCGACTTTCCTCAGAAGCATAAAACTTCGCAAATACACCCTGCATTTGCGTCATGATATTTTCCATCGGAAAATATTCCTCATACAATTTGTTATTGCATTTTTGACAAAACCACATCAGCCCGTCTTTGTGGTGATCGTCGCGTTGGCGCTCTATGACCAGCCCGACAGTATTGGCTTTCCGCTGGGGAGAGTGCGGCACTTTGGGGGGTAAAAGGAAAATTTCGCCCTCTTTTATTTCTACATCCAGAGGTTGGCCATTTTCCTGAATACGGAGGACCATATCGCCTTCGATCATTAAAAAAAACTCTTCTGTCTCATTGTAATGATAGTCTGTGCGTTGATTGGGGCCACCTACGACCATGACGATGAAGTCCTCAGTCTCTTCATAGACTACTTTGTTGCCAACGGGTGGCTTGAGCAAATGACGGTTTTCGTCTATCCATTTTTGAAAATTTAATACAGGGAATTTCATAAGATATGTTTTGAGTTTCGAGTTTTGGGTTTCGTGTTTTGCATTATTCTCGGGAATTTGTAATTCTGTTTCTAATTTAGAGCTTGGAATGACGAAAGGCAAGGGGAGGGAGGCGAGAGGCGGGAAGCGAGACAAGAGATAAGGATGGTCAGCACACAGACTGGAAAAAATGAAAAACAAAAAAACGAAAAACGAATCCGCATGCTTCCAGAACGAAAAATGAATTGTCCGCACTGCAGGGAGGAAAATTCGGCTTTTGGGCCGCAGCGCTGTGGGCATTGTGGATTGAATATGATGAGCGATCAGCTCCAGGCTCTTCGGGAGCAAAAACTCAAGCCTCTGGCTGAAAAACTGGATGAGCAGTTGCTCTTTATGCGGGCGGGCAATAACCAGGCGGTAGCCGTCAGCTATGCGCGAGAACTGTATAAATCGCTGGTGGTGTATGAAAACCATGCTGATTTTTCCTTTCTGAAACCCTTATTGGAGCAAGCCCGGACAGCATTGGCAGCTTTTCCAGAGAAAAAAAGGAAAGACAACCGAAAGCAAATGAGCTGGCTTGTGTTCATTATTCTTATCCTGTTTCCCCTTGTAAGCCTTCTTTTAGAGAAAGAACTGAGCCTCGCTATTCTCCTTTTTTTGCCAGTTGTAGGCTGGTTTTTTATGGGTATACTTCCTTTGCTTAAAATGAAAAAAAAGGAAGAATAAATGCTAAATTTGCGCTCCTCAGCGCTGTCAGAGTTCTAATAGCCCTGAAGACTGCAAACTCAAAACTGCGAACTAACAATATGTCTGATAAAAAAATCATCTTTTCGATGCAAGGGGTAGGGAAAATCTATCCTCCCAAAAAACAAGTCCTCAAAAATATCTGGCTTTCCTTTTATTATGGGGCAAAAATCGGTGTGCTGGGCCTCAACGGTGCCGGTAAATCCAGCCTGCTGAAAATCATCGCTGGCCTCGACCAGGACTATCAGGGCAAAATCGTTTTTGATAAAGAATACAAAATCGGCTACCTCTCTCAGGAGCCTGTTTTGGACGAAAACAAAACCGTCAAAGAGATCGTGCAGGAAGGCGTGCAGCACATCGTAGATGTAGCACAGGCTTATGAAGACATCTCTATGAAAATGGCAGAGCCCATGGATGACGATGCCATGATGAAGCTGATCGAAGAGCAGGGAGAGCTCATGGATCAAATGGATCATTTGAATGCCTGGGACCTTGATCATACGCTGGAAGTAGCGATGGATTCCCTGCGTTGTCCTCCCGACGATGCAAAGGTATCGGTGCTTTCAGGTGGAGAAAGGCGACGTGTCGCCCTTTGTCGCCTACTGCTCAGCAAGCCTGACATCCTGCTGCTCGATGAGCCTACCAACCACCTCGACGCCGAGAGTGTACACTGGCTGGAGCAATTTCTCAAATCCTTTCCCGGCACGGTCATCGCCGTGACGCACGACCGCTACTTCCTCGACAATGTCGCAGGCTGGATACTGGAACTCGATCGGGGGGAAGGCATTCCATGGGAAGGCAACTACAGCAGTTGGCTGGATCAAAAAACGACCCGCCTCGCCACCGAGGAAAAGCAGGAATCCAAACGTCAAAAGACGCTTAAGCGCGAGCTCGAATGGGCGCGCATGGCGCCCAAAGCCCGCCGTGCCAAAGGCAAGGCCCGACTCAATGCCTACGAAGACCTCAGCAATGCTGAGGTGAAAGATCGCGAAGCGAAGCTCGAGCTATACATCCCGCCAGGCCCGCGCCTGGGTGATCAGGTGATCGAAATCGAGCACCTCAAAAAAGCCTACGACAAGCGCGTGCTGATCGATGACTTCAGCGTCAGCATACCCAAAAATGCCATCGTAGGCATCATCGGGCCCAACGGTGTGGGTAAAACCACCCTCTTCCGCATGATCATGGGCGAAGAGCAGCCAGATGCTGGCAGCGTCAAAATCGGCCAAAGCGTACAGCTCGCCTATGTAGACCAGCGTCACAAGGACCTTGATCCTGAGAAAAGCATTTACGAAGTTATCAGCGGCGGCGCTGAGTTTATCACAGTAGGGCAGATGGAGCTACACGCCCGTGCCTACCTCAGTAAATTCAACTTCAACGGCAGCGATCAGCAGAAAAAAGTCGGTGTCCTCTCCGGTGGAGAGCGCAACCGCCTGCACCTCGCCATGACCCTCAAAGAGGGCGGCAACGTGCTCCTGCTCGATGAGCCTACCAATGATATCGACGTCAATACCCTTCGTGCGCTCGAAGAAGCGATCGACAACTTTGCCGGTTGCGTGATCGTCATCTCGCACGACCGCTGGTTTATCGACCGCCTCGCGACACACATCCTCTCCTATGAGGACGACGGCAAAATCCGCTTCTTTGAAGGCAACTTCAGCGAATTTGAAGAGAAGAAGAAGGAGGAATTTGGGGAGATTAAATTGAAGCGGCCTCGGTTTAAGAGTTTGTTGTAGGATATAGGGCAGCGATAGCATCGCTGCTGTCTTGTAGGGGCGGATTATAATCCGCCCCTACGTTTTTGTGGCGCGCATGCGCCGCAGGATGAGCAGGCCTGCGGCCAGCAGGATTATCTTCCCAATCGTTTCAAAATCATTGATTTTACCCGCTCGAAATCATTTTCGCTGAGAAGGGTATTGGTACTTGAATTCATATCATTGAAATGATCAACGACTGTAGCAAATTGATCCTTGATCACTTTGGCTTTGTTGAAACGGTCGTACTGAGGTGGCCCTACCTGCTGGGGGAAATCGCGGATGGTCTCACTCCATTCTTCAAAAAAATCTCGCCAAAAGGTCATATATGGTCTTAGGCTTCGAGGGCCGTCCAGTGTAAGAGATTCTACCCGAATGGGCAAAATGCGGGTTGAAAATCGTTTTTTATCCTGCATGCTGGTGCGATAAATTTCACACAGTTCCCACATGCAATAAGGAGATTTTAAGTATTTTTCGCTTACAAATACAACTACCAGATCGCCTTCTGCCAATTCCTGCATGAACTCACTTATCAGTCCTGCATATTCCACACTCATCTTATCCCTTCCCAGTTCAAAGCCGTCTTTCTCTAAAGCCTCATACATCCGATCCACGATCTCCTGACGGCTTTCGCCTTCTTCTTTGTTATCGCCCCAGGCGTAGGAGAAATAGACTTTGGGTCTGTCAGATTTAATTGATTCAGTAATAGAAGCAGGTACTTTGGTGACTTGTTGCGGAGCCATTTCAATATCAATGACGGCTCCCTCGGGTACTTTATCCGCTAATTGTGTGAGGGCGTGCCGAATCTGATTGCGGGTAAGCTTGGCATTTTCAGAATTGATAAGGCCTTTGGCTTCTTCATTTTCCAGTCCATATAAACGGCTTGATTGATGTATTACATCATTTTCCATCGAAGAATCGACTTCGGTGATGAGGCTTAATGCTTGATGGAATTCATTTTTAGCAATCAGACTCTTGATATGTTTGCGTGCAGAGACTTGCTGGGTTTTGCTCATAGGAGAAGTGATTTTATGTGGATCTGGAGAATCAATTTTCGCATTGCTATCTTTCTGCAAAAAAGGCCTAAAAGCCTCAAAATCGGCATATTTCCCATTCTCGCACTTGATCCGCTTTTCCTGCGAATCATGAGCGAGCAGGTCCTGGAGAGAAACGAAGTTCTCTCCATCTACGCTGGCGCTTTCAGTGCCGGGGCTGTTTTGGAGCTCTTCGATCAGGTTGCGGATGGCGTCGAGCAGGAATTTACCTGCGGGCGTAACGCGGATGCGCAATTCCATCCTGACGGCTTCACCTTCCTCTATCTGTTCAAAGTTGACCAGCGCCCGTTCGTTGTCTTTTCTCAAGACGATGCCATACCGCCAGATATCTCTGACCTCTGCCAACTGCTGGGTGCGGATAATAAAACGCTGCATAACGCCATAATGCAGAAAGTCCTGGCTGTATCGAAAATAGAGCGATGATCTGCCTTCCCAAAAATCCTCAACGCTATTGGGGACTTCTTCATTCAGCATTTGCGGAGCGATAAATTCCCGCTCTTCAAATTTACGCGTCCATCGGTCCTTTTCTTCTTTTTCCACCTCAAAACACAACTCACAAGACAACATAAAACTGACAAAAAGCTCCCAAGCCTCCTGACTATGGGCTTTCCAGACCTTCACCAGATCCTTGCCACTGAATCGCCCTTGTTGATTCTGAAAGCTACCATAGTAGAAGTCCTCCCGATCAAAAAGCGTATAAATCGCTTTGATAGCCCATTCCTGATCCAGGATGATCTGTCCTTTAAACAAGCGTTCCTGGTTGAAGTCATAAAACAATACGCCTGTTTCACTCAACCATTGAAGTACCATGATCGGGTCTTTTACCTCAAATGGCCTAGCCAGTTCAATGAAGGCTTCTTTGGTCATCTTTTGATGCTCCCTTTCCTTTTCAGGCAATTTCTGATCTTTCTGCTGCAAGCTGCGGATGGCCTCCCTGACAGCTACCCAATTGGAAGGAATTTCTGCTTTGGGTTTTACTCTGCCTACTGCACGTTTGATGTTTCGCAATAAGTCATCGACCCCATTTTCATCCCAATCCTTTTTTCCCGAATCAACATGGTGAAATTTTATTTTAGGATAAGCCCTGTGGATTTCTGGTAAAACCTCCTCATCTTCAGGTATATAGCATTTTGTCTGAACAATCAGAATGGGGCTTCCCTTTCCCAGGCTTTTTGCATAGGCAAGCCAATAAGGGAGTTTGAAATTCCGGTATTTCCGAAGCTTGCCCGCTTCTGTGCGCTCAGTAAAAGATTTGCCTTCCGTTTCCTTATCCCACAACAGCAGATAGACCGCATTGCTCTGCATAAAAAGCCGGTGCGTAGCATGGTAAATATCCTGCCCCCCAAAATCCCAAAAATTCAACTTCCAGGGATTCACCCGCTCATCTTCAAATGGCTCCATGATCACAATGGCATGGGTAGAATCCCAGTCAGGATTGAAATTATCATGAACGATGCGGTTCACCAGGCAGCTTTTGCCTACGTTGCCATTGCCAATTAGCAACACTTTACATTCATTGTCGAGGGTACTGCCTTTGGCAAAATCGAGTAGGTAATCTCCCAGTTTTTGAAGGTCACATCTTTTACCTTCTGAAAAGGTCTTGATGGTATCTGGAAAATCATTTTTATCTACATTCAGGTTGAGTAAACGAGGGAAAATATTTTCCAAGGCCTCAACATCAGTGGCAGGTAGTTTCCGTAATCTATTTTGGTTGGTGTGCAAGGTCTCCAATTGCGGAAACGGCTTGATCCAATCCCAATTCTCAATTACATTTTCTCCCAGATACAGATGCTGCAAAGCAGCAAGAGGCTCTGAGAACTGAAGGGTTTTCAGGTTATTGTTACTGGCATCCAGGTAGGAAAGGGAAGGGAAACTTCCCTGCAAAACCAGTTCCCTCAGCTCCTTATTTCTGCTCACATCCAGATACTTCAGTGCCGCAAAGCCATTTGCTAAAACAAGCTGTTTCGATAATTCACATTCATTTACATCCAACTCTTCCAGGGCAGGCAGTGCTGCCGAAAAAGACAAGTCAAATAGATTTTTTGCCTCACTCACATTCAAAAAACGAAGTTTCGGCATAGCTGGCAACCGCAGGCTGGCAAATCGATTCTCGCTCAGATTGAGCGAGATCAACTCACCCCAGTCAAATTCCAGAAAGGCTTTGGCTTGCTCATGCGTAAAGGCGAGGTCCAGGCCGCAGAGATTGAGAGCCGTCAGCTTGCCTGCTTCATTCACACAATAGCTATTGCGATATGTATAGCGTATCAGCTCGGCAGCATCTACATCTGTCCGCAGTTGAGGCTGTATGCCTAATGTCTGAAATAGGTCCTGGATCTGCATCATATAATTGGGTGAAGTCAATATTTCCGTTATCGAGGCTTTACACAAATGTAAAGAAGCAGCAGGACTTTCGCTAAAGTATGCTACTCATTCTGCTGCTTCGAGCGAAAAAATCGCTTATTCGGCTACCGAGGGGTAGCACAGGAGCAACATCTGGTCAATGGAAGCTATCCGGCATTCCTGTGAGCTGGGGGACAACACGAGGCGGAAGCCGATATTGTTGTTACGGTTCTCCGGCACGTTGTTGTTCCGATAGGCGGAGCGGCAGTTCTGCGGATTGTTGATCCAGCTGCCGCCGCGTTGCACGCGGTTGTTGCCCTGCGATGTTGTTCCACATGCAAAAATAAAAAAATTGGGGCTACGCCCCAAACCCCAGGAAACTCCGGCGATTACTCCTGCTCGTCGGTCGTCGTCCCTCCTCCCACTCACAGGAGCTACCGCCTGCGTAGCTCACAGGAATAGCCGGAAAAGCATCCATTACCTGGGGGACAACACGAGGCGGAAGCCGAAATCGTCGTCACGGTACTCCGGCACGCGGTAGTTCCGACAGGCGGAGCCGCAGCCCTGCGGAGCGCGGAGCCAGCAGCCGCCGCGTAGCACGCGGTAGCTGCCCGTATCAGGGCCAGGCGGATTTTCGACTGTGCCGAGGTCTGCGCATTGCTGGTAGTAATCACCAGACCATCGGTCCTCGCACCACTCCCAGACATTGCCGCTCATATCGTAGATGCCGAGTTCGTTGGGTCGTTTGAGGCCTACTGGCTTGGTTTCGCCATGGCTGTTTTGGCCGAACCAGGCAACTTCCTTCAGCTTATCGCTGCCCGCGTAGGTGAAGCCTTGGCTGAGTTTGCCTCCGCGTGCGGCGTATTCCCACTCTGCCTCGGTGGGTAACCGATAGGTATGGCCTGTCTTTTTGTTGAGGATTTTGATGAATTCCTGAACTTCATGCCAGTTTACCTGTTCTACCGGGCGGCGCGGACCACGGAAGAAGGAGGGATTGGGTTTGTCGGCAGGCATGACTGCCTCCCAGAGGGCCTGGGTGACGGGGTATTTGCAGATGTGAAAGTCGGTGAGTTTGACAGAATGGGGTGAGTGACTGAGTTCGTCATCTTTGCCCATCATGAAGGTGCCTCCTTCGACACAGATGGTATCGAGGGCCTGGGGGAAGGCAGTGAGGTCGAGCTGGGTCGTGGGGTGTTGCATGATGTTAAGAGAGTTTGAGTTTGGGTTTGAGTACGAAGTACAAGGCAATCAAAATCAGGACTAGCACAGCTAGTCCTGCAATCAGCCAGGCGAAAGCGCCTGAGAACATCGCCTGGGCATCGCCCACCACCATCAAACTCGCCCATTGGCGAGGGTGATAGTCGAGCGCTGTGCGCGCGCTGCTTGCAGCGAGGAAGTCCCGCTTGCTATCGGCAAGCGCCAGGTCTTTGGCTTCGCCGGCTTTCAGCTTGCTGAAGAAATCCTGCAACAGTTGGGCCGTGGCCTGCTCATCACTCGACCAGAGGGTCGAGAGGATGCTCTGGCAGCCTGCGTAGGCGAAGCCACGCGCGAAGGACATCAGACCTTCTCCCCGGTATTCTTTGCCGATGCCTGTCTCACAGGCGCCGAGTACGGCGAGCTCGGCGTCGAGCTGGAGGTGGTAGAGCTCGCTGAGGTAGAGCAGGGGTTCGGGCTGGTCGTCCCGGAAACTGATCCAGGAACGGCCGGAAGCGAGGCTGTCTGCCTTGGCGTGGGTGTAGAGGTTGAGGATGCGAAAGGGCTGCTCGCGCTGTTGGAGGTGCTGGAGGAAATTATTTTTGGTAGCGGCTTCCTCTTGAAGGAGTTCGGTTTGGGGCCAGAGGGATTGCAGATGAGGGCCGAGCGATTTGCCGGCGGTCAGGTGCGGCAGATGCTGGTAAAAGACCGGAGCGAGGGAAAAGATGCCTTTTCCCTCTTTGGGCTGCTGCTGTAAGGCATGCAGCAGGGTGGCCGACCAGGCATAAGCTATGCTTTTGTCATAGATCAGGTAGGGCAGTTCCTGCCATGATTTTGGTGAATCAGGCAGCTGCGCTACGAGCGCATCAAAAGGAATGCGCGCCAAAGCGCGATCTGGGACGATGACCAGGCGAGCTGAAAGCTCGCCCAGTGGTCCCAGCAAATGCTGGTAGAGTTGGTAAGCTGCCTGCGCATATTGCGCAGGGGAGACCGGATCGGTGGAGCGCAGGCTGCGCTCCAGGATGTCGATGGCAGCCGTCAGGCTGCCGGGCTCACCGAGCTGGTAGAGTTCGAGGCCGGAGGCAGAGAGTTTGAAGGCGTAGACGCCTGCATCGCCGTAGAAATATTCGATCAAGCTGCTTTTATGCGGGAGCTTGTGTATCATTTGATCCGAAGTCACGCTGGCGTAGTTGTATTTAAATTGATAATAATCAGGATATAGCTGTTCGAGCGAATCAATGAATTGTGCCTGTCGAAAGCGCAATTCGCGCAGGAGGTCGCGTAGGCTGTCATTGGGCGCGTGGCCCAGCGACATTTCCAGCTCCCGGATTTCAACTTCCTGCACCCTCCACTGAAAAGCTGCGGCTTTGGGCAGAACAGACTGGCGCGACTGGTCATTTTTCAATTCTTCCAAAAGCCCGAGTGCCTTGCTGCTTTCTACATAGGCAAAAGCGCGTTCAATGTATTTCTCCTTGTCTTTCAGCTGGCTGATCGCCCAGAGCGACATCTCCACCCGCGGATGCCGCGAGGCACCTACGCGCAGGCGCGATGATTCAAAATCGTAGCTTTTACGAAATTTATCTTCCGTGGCATACAGCAAATCCAGCGCATCTATCACGGCATGCAGATAGTTTTGCTTGGCTTGCTGCAGGTATTTCTCCCGCCAGCATTTCGCTTTGCCTTCCAATGCCTGGATGAAGACATTTTCCCGATATATTTGATCTGGAGAAAAGTTTTTTCGCGGATCGAGGGTGTCGATGACACCGGGCAGGCAATGATAAAGCGCTTGTTGAAAGCTTTGCAAAGCGCCATCCCAGTTTTTTTCCTGCATCAATACATTTCCCCAACCGATATACCACTGACCGACTTCGCGGCGTGTTTGATTGCCGTAGGCTTTTTTTGCCTGTATGGCAGCCCTTTGGAAGGCGCTTTTTGCGGAATCTATTTGTCCCAATGCCGTATAGGTTTCCCCCAACAAGCGATATGCTTCTGCCGCCGCCTCCAAAAAATCTATTGCCAAAAAGTGTCTGATGGCCTCATGAGTCATCAGGATGCCCTGAGGATAAGCTTTTTGCTGCAAAAGGCAGGCGCCCAAATTTTCTTTTGCAAGGCCCAGTTCCAGGTCAGAGAGGGAAGGGAGGGTCATCACTTCTTTAGCCTGCTTACTGGCCTTTTCCACTTCCCCTTCCCAATAGTAGGCTTTCGAAAGATCGGAAAGGGTCATGGCAAGTAGGGAGTGGTCATTCGCAGCGCGGAAGTTGTCGACTGCTTTTTGCAGGTAGCTGATAGCTTTCTCATAATCCGCAAAGCGGGTGTAGATATTGCCGAGGGACTTGGCGCAGCTGGCGATGCGAAGCGGGGGCGCCTGGACTTGTTCGTAGTTGGCTAGCGCAAGGCTATAGGCTTGCTCCGCAGGGATAAATTGCCCGTTTATTTCAAATAAATATGCCTTGTATTGCCATGAACGGCCTTTTCGGATGTCGCTTTCCTGTGATAAAAAAATGGCTGTGTCCAGCAGCAGATGGGCATCTGCGGGAAGGCTGCGGTAAAGTCTGCGACCTACTTCGTAGTAGATTGCCAGGGAATCTCCTTGCGTTTGCGCCTGCTTCAGTGCGCAGCTTAAAAAAGGCTGATAGGAGCCTTTTTCGGGGTTTTGCGCGCGTTCCTGCGCCTGGAGGAGGCAGCTGTCAGGGATGTTTTGGGCGAGAAGGGGGCTGCCGAGGAGGAGCATGAAAACCAAACAGGTTTCCAAAACCTGTTTGGTTTGCCCTCGTCCCCGGACGTCATGCCGGAAAGGGTTGAGGCTTTGGGAAACCCTTATCCGGCATCTCCTGGACCAAAGGCCGATTGCCCTTGTCGCTGGAGATACCGGATAATTTGTTTGCAAAGCCAAACAAATTTCCGGTATGACGCCAATGGGCGTGAGCCAACGACAAAAGGAATTTTTGTCAACATCAGCGAACCATAATTTTTTTAACCCATCTCTCATTTACCCGCAAAATATACAAGCCTGCGGGCAATGTTGAAAGAGATACTTTGCTGAATCCGGTTTCACTGAAAGGGATATCCTGGATTTTGTGTCCCTGGAGATCGTAGAGGGCTATTCTTTGCACTTTGCGCCCCAGGCTGCTGTAGTCTATCATGACCCAGTCCTGAGCGGGATTGGGGTAGACGCGCAGTTCAGCTGGGAAAAGATTTTCCCCTATGCCTACTGAAGTGCGGTCACAGGGGTAATTGGCCAATTTTTGGTCTGTATTGGCGCAGATGTGAATGTGGACTGTGTCGCAAGTGGGGGGCGTATTGTTGTCGCAGACAATGATACTGAGCACATCCAGGCCACTATAGCCGCCTGCTACAGGCGCATAATCAAAGCGAAAGCTCCCTGCAGCGGTCTGTACAACAGGCCGTTTGCCTTGCTCAGCCGAGTCTGAAGTCAGGCTATAAGCCATGAGATGAGGATATCTCGTAGCATCGAAATAGATATTCAGATCAAAAGAGGCTTTATTCATCGAATCTGCCAACTGATCGCAGCAGTATTTGATGGTCTGGGCAGGCGCGGTCACGACTTCGGGATTGTCATCAAAATATATTTCAACCTTATTTTCAATCACCACCCCGTATTCCATAAAAGGATAGGTGTAGATGTCAAATTCAAAACTTCCCGTGGTTTCCAGCTCGCTGAACTCTTCGCCATAACCCGACTCTTTGGTCCCCCGAAGGATGGCATTTTTGAATGCCCAGACGAAGCTATCAGCAAGTGGCTGCGTTTCGGTCTGTGCGAAAACAGGCGTAGGATTGCTCGTCGTCCAGGGGTAGGGGAGGGAAGGCAGGAGCGCGGGGTTGGGATACTTGAGCAGACTGTCTGCCGGGATGTATTGATAGCCGATGCGCATGGCTGTAAGCTGTATGGTGCTGGGATCGAGGCGGGGATCGAGCTTGTCAGTAACTTTGATACTGTCTGTAGGGCCTTCGCCGGTATTTTGAAAATGCACGATATAGTGCAGCAGTTGGGCAGGATTGGTGGAAATGGTGTCTTTGGAGACAAGCTTGTAGTTGGGGTCGTAGGACTTGGCGACAAAGATGTCGGGCAATTCGTATTTGTCACAAGGCGGTATATTGCCTTGTGGATCAAACTCGCCAAAGCTGCCTTTGACATTCAAAGGCTGACCGACTTTAATGTCGAGTGGCACCTCAAAATTGAGGAAGAAAGTATAGCGTTCATCATCCGAAGGATTGGGGGGCGTAAATCGGGTAATATTGATGAAAAGCGAGTCTATTCCGCTGCCAAAGGAGCATTCCGAAATATTGAGGGTTTCGCTATTGTAGCCCTCCAGGATGGCTGCCACACCGCCCACGGGCGGAGCGAGGGTGAAGGAATTGTAGGTGAAAATGAATTCCCACTCAAGCATACCGGTCATGGTCCGGCAGGCATTCAGGTCATAAGTCACGATGAAAGTCATCGGATAACCCGGACGAACCTCCCGTACCGGGTGAATCATCAGGCTGCTGCCCAGCATATTGACGTTGTTGCCTGTCTCAGGCTGGCTAAGCGAACCGATGGTGACAGTCGGTGCGCCTGAGCGCTTTACGTCATCGTCCGGAGGCACCGGAGGAGAATAGATTTGGGTCAACTCCATACGTGCCTTATAATTGCCAGTTTGCCCATAACCATAAGTTATGGGCAATTTGACATCTGCGGGCAGATTATTGTTTTTGTTGTCTATGATCTTGAAATGACCGTCCCCAAAGTTCCAGAAATAGCGATAACTGGATGCCCCGCTGATTTTTGGGAAAGTGGGATAAGAGGCAGGTTCAAAGGTGATTTCGTTGTCGTTGGTGGTAGGGACCGTGATGGTCTGAGCATCCATGAAGCCGAACCACATCAGCAGACTGAGAAACAGGAGAAAGGATTGCTTTTTCATAAAGAGTTCATTTGGGTTGTGGTCCACAGGGTTTTGTTATCTTAAATTTAGCTAAAATTCTCCGGTTTCTAGTCTACTGCCTACTGCCTACTGCCTACTGCCTACTGCCTACAGACAAGAAGCCGTATACGTCAGCGTCTTGCTTCCAAAGGCGCCATTGTCATGGCTGAAGCCCATCTGGTACACGCTGTTTTTGTCAAAAACATACTCCTGGCCGTCAAGGGTTGTTTTCTGGCGCAAGGTCTTCTTGCCGCTTTGAGAGTCGGCGCCGAGGGGATAAGCTGTGGGATTGCAACTCGTTCCGACAGCTACCGAGAAGCCTGATACAGAGATCGGCGTGATCGTTTTGGTGCCTGTCTTTCTCCAGCGAAATTTGTTCTTGAATTTCGAATAGCCGAAGGTGGAGTTGTACTTGAACTTTGTCTTGATTTTATACCTTTTGCCATCCACTTTTTTATTGTCCTTTTTGACGATTTTGTGGGTATGGCAGGCATTTCCCATGGTGAAGTGAGCTGTCATGACATGCTTACACATGGTGTCGATCTTGGCAAAGGTTGCCGTGACAGTATAGTCCTGCGAGAAGCAGGGCAAGCCGTAGGTATGGGTGACAGAGTTGCCTGCGGAGGTGCCGACATTGCCATCTCCAAAAGTCCAGTCCAGGGCTACAGAGCCTGTCAACACACCCAATCCACTCACGGTAAAGAGGAATTTACCGGCAACCGGATCTATCATTTCATAGTTCAGGATCAAAGGACATTTCAGGTCAATGTCTCTGCTGTCTGCGGCGATGCAGGAGTTGGACCAGCCACCGGTTTTCATGATCACATCTACCTTCAAGGTATTCAGGCTGTCATAAGGCACTTCAATCTCCACCCACTTGCCGGGGTAGGAATTGTAGTTGGTGTATTCGCCTTGTGGCACAGTAGACCATAGCTGGTTCAGGTAAGTGGGGTTGCTGCCATCGGTGATGACCGTATTGGCGTTGGGGTCGTCTATGCCGATGTAGTACATGGGCGTGAGATCGGAAAGGCCCATGGCCTCTATCTTGAGGGTGATGATTTCTGTCATGGGGTTGTTGTCAACGACAGTGATCTGGGCGTAGACGATGGTTCCGCAAGGTGAGACATTGCCTCTTTTGATTTCCGGCTCACGGCCCTGTAATTCAACGGATATGCCATCATAAATGGCTTCAAAGTCATAGCGCGCATCCTCGCAATTGTTGACAAAGTCTACCTGGTTGTTTTCCATAGAAATCAGGATGGCATCAGTCAGGTTTTCGGCAGGTGTGGGTAAGGAGTCAAAGGCATCAAATTTGTCTTTCAAATCGAGCAAAACTGCAATTTTATCACAGGCAAAAGGCGTTTTGAGCATCAGACAGCCATCGCTCCACAGATAGAGCTCATTGGCGATGATGACCATGCCATCTTCGTTGAGCATGGCTTCCATGACATCGTCGGAGGTGTAATCCCAGGGATCAAAATTGGGATCATCAGCGATGACGCCTTCGTCCATGTCTTCCTCTTTGGCGCGGAGCGAGTAGAAGTTTTTAGCTGTTTCCCAGTCACGGAGGGTTTGCTCGTCGCCGCCGCCGGTATTGTAGTCACTGGTGAGGCTGGCATGTTCTGATTGTATGTCATTCAGCGTAGCGAATTCGAGGATCTTCTTGCCGTCGCATATCTCCCCTGCGGGGAAGAGATCGAGCTCCTCGATGACCGTGTCGAGTTCCTCACAGGCAGAAAAAAGAAGGAGGAAAAGGGCGAGAAAGATGCTGGCGGTATATTGTTGAGTTTTCATTTTTGCTTAAATTTTGATTGAAAATTGAATTTTACTACATAAGTGTGAGCGAGAGAGCATAAAATTCTCTATTCTCTATTCTCTGCTCTCTACTCTCTACTCTCTACTCTCTACTCTCTACTCTCTACTCTCTCATCAATCCGAAAGCGCTACAGCAGTAGAAGTACTGGCCGAGATGGCAATGGCTCCCGCAGGTCCTGCTACCAATCCTCCTACAAGTGCTCCGGCTACATCGCCGAGCAGCGTCTGCCACCATTTAGCCTTGCCGGTAGGGGTGCCTCCGCCTCCGGGATTGTTGCCTGCCCATAAGAAGGTACTGTGACGCATCACACTGAGTCCTGCAAAAAATGGCTCTTCATGCACGATGCCTTCATCATTCATATACTTCGTCTCCAGGGCTATGATTTTTGTGATGATAGCATTGATCTCTTTGGTGGTGCTATAGGGCATTTGTGAAACCTCATCAATGACTTTCTGAAATTGTGTCATTTCATAGGGATTGAATGGTGGCGTTTGGGTTAATTTTTCCAGGTCCAAAAAGTTTTTGCTAGGGATCTCTTCATCTGCTCTAAGGCCCAGTAGGGTCCGAAATTCCTGATGGTAAAATTTCGCTGAGTCTAACCGGGCACGTTCGTAGGCTTTCTCAAAGATGAAAACTTCTGCTCCCAATGGATCGGTCACTTGCATGGCGGTAATTTCATCTTTGAAATTGTCGAGCAGATACTGTACACTTTCATTATGCTGTTGGCCGTAGTAATCATAAGCGTTGAGAGAATTCTCTGGCTGGAGAGGCGTGTCAAGAATGGGCTCGATGATCTCTGTACAACTGCTCAGAGCGAAGAGGGCGATAAGGATAATTGCTAAATTTTTCATGATCTTATTTTTAAAAGTTTGAATGGATTTGTTCCTATTTGCCACATGAGTATGGCTAGCCCCCGGATTGTAATCATCGGATCAGGAATTTTTTTAACTTTTTTTATCATGAAAGAAAAAAGCCTTGCCACTCATGGAGCAGCAAGGCTTCTGGATCATGCCCTGATGGGCTATTTTTTATTTTATTCTTCACTCGTAGCCAGCGCACCTGATACCGCAGCACCTAAGCCTACACCCGTAGCGGGTCCTCCCAGCAGCGTGCCTACGCCCGCACCGATGCAATCTCCCAGAACGATCTGCCACCAGGGGCGTGAAGCGTACTGTGCGCCTCCTGTGTTGGGATTGTGTCCCCAGAGAAAAACACTATGGCGCATCACACTCAGGGTTCCGAAGAAAGCCGCATCATTTTCAATGTCTTCATTGTTCAGATACTTGCTTTCCAGGGCTATGATCTTGGTGATGATCGCATTCACCTCCTTGGTCGTGCTATGTGGCATTTGTGTCACATCATCTATCACGAGTTGAAGCTGAAGCCTTTCAAAAGGATTGTAGGGCGGTATTTGGGACAGTTTTTTTATGTCGAAGAAGTTTTTCCGTGCGAAGAGGTCATCGCTTCCCATGTCAAGCAGGTGTCTGAATTCCATGTAGTAAACAGAGTCTACTTTGGCATATTTCAAGGCTTCCTGAAAGATGAAGGCTTCTGCTCCCAGAGGGTTTGTGGCTTGCCTAGCGGCGATTTCGTCTGAGAAGTTGTCAAGCAGATACTGGACGGCCTCATTGTGCTGATCTCCCATATAGTCAAAATCGTTGAGCGAATTGGCAGGCTGGAGCGGTGTGTTGATGATCGGATCGATGACTTCTGTACAGCTACTCAGGATAAGGGCCAGGAGGGTGGCGATGATGATTGCTAAATTTTTCATGATGTTATTTTTTAAAAGTTTGAGTTCAATGTTTTTGAATCCGTTTGTTTCGATTCGCCAGATGAGTATAGCAGCCTATAGAATTGTAATCATCGGGAATGAAAATTTTTATAATTTGGCTGAAAGGGGGATCAAATGATTACAATCAGCCCCTTATGCATACATATGAATAAAGCACAGACATACACAGAGCAGGAGCTGGTCGCCCGGATCAAAGATGAAGGGAGCAGAAAAGAAGCAGTAGTCCAGCTCTATCAGCATACAAAGGATAACATCCTGCGTTTTGTCCTGAAGTACGGCGGAAAGAACGAAGACCGGGACGAACTGATGAATGAAGGCTTTTTGGTACTGATTAAAAGCGTGGAAGCGGATAAGTTTCAGTTTCAGGCGCAGCTCAGCACCTACTATATCGGGATCTGCCGGCGGATCTGGCTGAATTGGCGAAAGAAAGATACCGCAGAAGCGGGGCGGCACAATCCGATCACAGAGCAGACCGAAGCGAGCCTTTTTGTAGGCTCCATTCAGGACGATATTGAAAAAGAAGAACGCCTGCATATACTCGATGGCTGTCTGGATGAGTTGGGGGAAAGGGGCAAAGAGCTGCTCATCATGAGCAGAGAAGACCCACCGATCCCCTGGCCGAAGATAGCCGAGATGCTGGCCTTTAGTAGCCATCAAACAGCCAAAAATGCTGCACAGCGCTTTATGAAGCGTGTTTCAGATTGTGTGCAGGCGAAGCTGGCTGCATAAAAAAATAGAAAAATGAATCACACCGAAAACATACTGGCTTATCTCCGGGAGGAGTTAAGCGAAGCCGAAAAGCTCGATTTCGAGCAGCAGCTCCAGGCCGACCCGGCCTTAGCGGCCGAGCTCTCCAGCCAGCAGCAAAGCTGGCAGCTATTGGGCGAACTGCCCGCCCGCGCCCGCCAAAAAGCCGAAATCGGCTCCTGGATAGCGGAGGCCTCCGCGGCTGAGCCTGCGGCCCGGATCAGGCGATTTTCGCCTGTGAGTCGCTATATCTCTATCGCGGCAGCGATCATCCTGCTGGCGGCTCTGGGCTACCTGTTTTTACCCAAAACCGCAACTACCGAAAGCCTGTATGCTGATTATTATCAGCCCTATACCTACTCCCAGACTATGGGAGCGGGTGACTCCACCGACTCTCTTTTCCAGCAAGGGGTGAGGCTTTTCAAGGAAGAAAAGTTTGATCTGGCCATCCGTGAGTTACAACTGATCGCAAGCGATGCTACGATATATGCCGATGCCTGCATGTTGATAGGCGCTGCTTATATGCAGCAGAAAATGTATGCTTCCGCTATTCCTTATTTTCAGCAAGCTTCAATAAGCCCTTCACTGGCAGATCAAGCCCACTGGTACCAGGCATGGGCTCACCTCATGGCTGGCGAAAAGGCAGAAGCCAAAGAGTTGCTACAAAAAACAGCAGCTTCCCAGGGCTATAAACACCAGGAAGCTGCGGACTTATTGAGAAAGCTGGACTAATTATAATTCAATGCAAATATGGGGGCACTTGAAGGAAGGACATCCAGGACCGAGGAAGAGGGAGATAGCCAGCCTCTCCACCAATTGGAGCGCTTCAAAGGCATAACCCAAAAACCCGGCTGGTATTTTTTCCATGCGGCATCCAGGTTCTGATAAACCTCCTGTTGGTACAAAACTTCAAATGAAATCAGGCCTTTTTCAATTTCCTTTCTGTAATGTTGTTGCCAGGGAATAACTTTGGAAAGGTCGATTTCTCCCTTATCCTTTTTTATGTGAATGCAATGTAATTTGCCCGAAAAATCCTCTGCAAATGCGAGCAACTTATCGATGATCCGTTGGTCTTCCTTGCGGAAGTTAGTTGCATAAACCAGGTTGGGTGAAGCCAAAATATCCATATTGGGCGAAAGTGCCAGAACAGGGCAGGGAGCCGATTTGATTAATTTTTCTATCACAAAGGTCCTTTTATTTGCTCCTTCATCTCCTAACAAAATAACACTCGGCTGATACTTTTTGGCAGCCAGCAAAATGCTCTCCAACTGATTACCTATAATCAGCTCCATCTGTAAATCCACTTTGCCCATCAAATCCTGCGGGAGGCTTCTTTTAAGCGCAAGAAAATCTTTTTCCCGCTTCTCTTGTGCTTCTTCCAGAGCAAAGTTGAGCAAAGATGCTGTAGGATGCACGTAGGGATCTGGCACCTCAATATGAGCTAAAACAATGATCTTTGCCCCATTTTGATGAGCCAGACGGCTGGCAGAAGCAAGCCTTTCAGCTGCAAAATCAGAGAAATGGGTATGAAAGAGGATGGTTTTCATGAGAATTTCATTTTAACCGGCGCAGGAATCCTGACTTCTCCATCAGGTGGAAAGCCCGTCATTTTTATTAAAACATTCCTGTTTGCTGCCTGCAGTTTGTATTCCTGAATGAGTTCCAATACATCATGGTCAATATGCACAGTTGCAGATGCATCTATCTCCACCTCGGCTCCATCAGGGAGCTCCTTGAGTTGTTTGAGCAAAGATGCTTTGTTGAGAAAGCTGATTTCTTCAGCAAGGGTCAATTTGAGGTGGAACTCATCCTCTTTGAGTATTTTGTGAAAAGAAAAAGCATTGAGGTAATGGCTGCGCAGGATAAAAAATATCGCCACGGCCATGCCGATGCCGATGCCTATCAAAAGGTCTGTAAACAAGATTGCCAGGATAGTGATCATAAAAGGGATAAACTGCTGCCAACCCATTTTATACATTTGCTTAAAAAGGGTAGGTTTTGCCAATTTAAAGCCCACCATCATCAGGATAGCTGCCAGACTTGCCAGAGGAATCAGGTTCAGGATATTGGGAATAGCCAAAACCGATATCAGCAACAAAATGCCATGGAAGAAAGAAGCCGCCCTGGTTTTACCACCTGTCTGAATATTTGCAGAGCTTCGGACAATCACCTGTGTGATAGGCAAGCCCCCTATCAGGCCAGCAACAAAGTTGCCTGCACCCTGAGCAATCAATTCTTTATTGGGAGGGGTACTGCGTTTGTAGGGATCAAGCTTATCGGTCGCTTCCGATGTCAACAAAGTCTCCAGGCTGGCTACGATCGCCAAAATGACAGCAATTTTATAGACAATGGGATTATTCCATTGAGAGAAGTCCGGGAAAGTCAGAAGAGAAACCATGCTTTCGCCTTTTTCCAGGACAGGGATGCTGACAAGGTGATTGCTGGCGAGGGAAAATTCAGGGAAAAAGGCATTATAAGAAAGGCTGAGGCCAATACCCGCCAGCACCGCTACCAATGCACCAGGGACAATCTTTGCCCAGTTTTGCCTTTTGATAAAAGGCCGATCCCATAAAATCAGGATGGCCAAAGAGACCAGGCTGATGATAATGGCGCCGGGACTCAGAAAATCCCACATCGCTCCCAACTCAGAAATGGTATTGTGACCATCCCGCTGCCAGAATCTGCTGCTGAAAATCGCAGCCTCATCATCTCCGAGTGCATGGGGGATTTCTTTTAAAATAATAATAACACCAATGGCTGCAAGCATGCCTTTGATGACTGCTGAAGGAAAGTAATAAGTTACAAATCCAGCCTTAAAGACGCCCATCAAAAATTGGAGAAAACCAGCAATCATTACTGCCAGAAGGAAAGCAGGAAAACTGCCCCCCAGCTCTTCAAGACCAGCAATCACAATCACAATCAGACCTGCGGCAGGGCCGCTTACTCCCAGGTTGGAGCCACTCAAAAGTGCTACCAGTGTACCGCCAAGTATACCGGCTATCAAGCCCGCAAACATCGGTGCGCCACTTGCCAGGGCTATGCCCAAACAAAGCGGCAATGCTACCAAAAATACTACCAATCCCGCTGGGAGGTCATGTTTTAGTTCAGAGAAAAAGCCAAATTTCATTTCAAGTATGAGGATTTTAGTCGTGTAAAAGGGTGTTATAACACCCTGTTAAACGAGATGCCTCTTAAAGCAAGGTTAAGATGAGATTAGAATGAGATTAGAATTTAAGAAAAGATAACACGAACTTCGGTCCCTTTGCCTTCGATAGAGTGAATAGCCAACTCGGCCTGATGCATCTGGATGATTTTGTCTGTAAGAGGAAGCCCGATGCCAAAGCCTTTGAAGCTGCGCGCATTGTGAGCCCGATAGAAGGGCTCCAGGATCCGGGGCAACTCCCGGGAAGGAATACCCACACCCTGATCTGATATCCAGACTTGTAGACTGCCTTCCACTTCTTTCAGAGAAAGGAGTACTTCCTTATACTCAGAAAATTTACACGCATTTTCCAGCAGGTTGAGGAATGCGATGCGCAGCAAATTGGGATTGCCGTGGAGTTGAAGGTGGTCGGAATTTTCGGGAGCCTGAGAAAAATCAATTTTGATTTTCCTTTTGGGGATTCGGGTATGCAAATCCGATACAATATCCAGCAGCAACTCATCCAGGCGGAAATCCGCCCGCAAAATCTGGCTGTCATCAAAGCCTGTCTTGGCCAGGCTCAACAGATTGATCACCAGCATATCGAGGCGCTCAGCCTCTTCCAGGATGGTTTGGAGCGATTGCTTGTATTCTTCCCCGCTCCGCATTTTCTCCAATGCCAATTCAGCCTCTCCGATGATCGCTGTCAACGGATTTTTGATTTCATGAGAAGCATTGCTGATGAAACTCCGCTGCATATCGAAGGCTGATTGCAGCCTGTCCAGCATATTATTGAAAGTAATGGCGAGTTCGCCTATTTCGTTCTTTTTATCATACACCTTGAGGCGGAGGTGAAGATTGGAGGCGCTGACAGATCTCGCTTTAGCAATGGTATCTGAAATAGATTTCAGGATCTGACGGCCTTCCAGCCAGGCAATCAAAAAGATAAGTGCCACACCCAAAATGCCTGAAAAAATCAGTATCCTCCTCAAATGGGCCATTTTTCGTATGCCATCCTGATCAATTGCCGTTACGATCACCCAATAATTTCCTCCTACTGCTTCATAGACACGCCCCACACCCTGCCTGCGTTTTTTCTCAAATTCGGCATAGCCAGTCTCCTGCAGTTGCTCAACAAAGGCCGGGGGGTATTTCTGCCTCAGTTTTTCGAATTCTGCGGCCTCTGCCAGACCGACTTCCTCGGTTTCATCTGGCAGCACCCTGAGAAATTTTTCCCGAATATCCTTATACACTTCTGCCTTCATGTTCTCTGATTCCAGAAACAATTTTTCCGTTATATCCACCCTTTCCTGCAGGTGTCGGGTAAATTCCTTTTGGCGAAAATTGGAACTGAAATAATACACAAACAGGCTCATGCCCAAGAGCACCATGCTGGTAGAAAGGGTAAAAATCAGCGGTAAGCGGTGGCGAATTTTCATCTTAGTTTTCTTTTACAACATAGCCCATGCCGATGACTGTATGGATAAGTTTGGGAGAAAAACCCTTGTCAACCTTTTTGCGGAGGTAATTGACATAGACATCCACCACATTGGTGCCTGTATCAAAATCAAGCTCCCATACCTGTTCCAAAATGGTATTTCGAGAAATGACCCTGCCTTTATTCCGGATAAAATACTCAAGCAAATTAAATTCCTTGGCGGTCAGAGTGATCTCTTTTCCGTTCCGGGTGACGGTCTTGCCGTCGAGGTCCATCTCCAGATTGGCTACCCGCAATTTGCGGTTATTTGGCATGATCTGCCTGCGCCGGGAAAGCGCCTGTATGCGCGCCAGCAATTCCTGAAATTTGAAAGGCTTGCGCAGGTAATCATCTGCACCTGCCTCCAGGCCCGCGACCAGGTCAGAGGTTGTACTGAGGGCGGTCAGCATCAGGATTGGGACATCTTTATGTCCTTCTTCCCGGAGCTCACGGCAGACTTCCATGCCATTTTTATGAGGTAAAATCAGATCAAGGATGATGAGGCCAAAAAGCCCTTGTCGAGCCAGACGGAAACCTGTATCTCCATCAAAAGCCTGTTGTACCTCAAAGCCATGTTCTTCAAGACCTCGCTTGATAAAGGAGGAAACGCTGGGCTCGTCTTCGATCAAAAGGATTTTCATAAGGATATCGGGAGATTTTTTACAAGTTAAAAAGAATGGGAGAACTCAAAAAAATATGTAATTTCGAGGCCTGATGAAAAAAATCATGAGAGAAATACAATTTAGAGAAGCGCTTCGTGAAGCCATGCAGGAAGAAATGCGCCGCGATGAGCGCGTTTATTTGATGGGAGAAGAAGTAGCTCAGTATAATGGCGCATACAAGGTGAGCCAGGGGATGCTCAAAGAATTTGGTCCTGAGCGCGTGATCGATACACCGATCGCAGAGCTGGGATTCGCCGGTATAGGCGTGGGTTCTGCTATGATGGGGCTGCGCCCGATCGTGGAGTTTATGACCTTCAATTTTTCGTTGGTAGCTATAGACCAGGTGATCAATAATGCAGCAAAAATGCTGCAAATGAGTGGGGGACAGTACAGTGTACCCATTGTATTCAGAGGCCCCAGCCAGAGTGCCGGCCAATTGGCCGCGACTCACTCTCAGAGTTTCGAGTCTTTCTACGCCAATGTACCCGGCCTCAAGGTCGTTTCCTGTGCTACCCCTGCCGACGGCAAAGGCTTGCTGAAGGCAGCTATACGCGACCCTAACCCCGTTTTGGTGATGGAGTCTGAGCAGATGTACGGGATGAAAGGCGAGGTGCCTGAGGGAGAAGACTTTCTCCTGCCGCTCGACAAAGCTGACGTCAAACGTCAGGGCAAGGACGTAACCCTCATTACCTACGGTAAGATGTACCATGTCTGCGTAGAGACTGCCGATGCTTTGGCAAAAGAAGGAATCGATGCAGAAATCATCGACCTGCGCTCTCTGCGACCGATAGATTATGATACCCTGATCACATCGATCAAAAAGACCAACCGCGCTGTAGTAGTAGATGAGGCACCGCCTCAGTGCTCTATCGCCAGTGAAGTCGCATACATCCTCCAGCGTCATGCATTTGACTACCTGGATGCGCCAGTCGTCAAAGTCAATGGGCTGGATACGCCTATCGCTTATTCCGGCGTTTTTGTTGACTATTACCTGCCAAGTCCCAAGCGGATCGCAGAGGCTGTCAACTATGTGATGTATAGGTAAAAAGTACGAGTACCAGGTATGGGTACGATTTTTTAGGAAATTTTTACAAAAAAGTGTAGCAAGGAAAAAAGAGATTGCTATCTTTGCACAGCATGTTTGGAGAGGTGGGTGAGTGGCTGAAACCACATGTTTGCTAAACATGCGAACCGTAACTGGTTCCGCGGGTTCGAATCCCGCCCTCTCCGCCACAAAAAATCCTTCTTTGACTTCGGTTGAAGAAGGGTTTTTTTTATTTACCCCAATCCCCCCAGTACAGCCTGGCTTCGGTACAAGCCATCGGCTTGCTCAAACAGCTCCTCATGCGTACCTGTCTCCGCGATCTTGCCCTGATCCAGCACATAGATTTGGTCCACATCGCGGATGGTAGACAGCCTGTGGGCGATGATGATGGAGGTACGTCCTTCCATCAGCTTGTCCAGGGCGTCCTGTACGACCTTCTCCGACTCTGCGTCGAGCGAGGAGGTGGCCTCGTCGAGCAGGAGGATCTTGGGGTCTTTGAGGATCGCGCGGGCGATCGCGATGCGCTGGCGCTGACCGCCAGAGAGCTTCACGCCGCGCTCACCGATGAGCGTTTCGAGCCCTTCGGGAAATTTGCTGATAAACTCCCAGGAATTGGATTTCTCCGCGGCAGCGATGATTTCCGCTTCGGTGGCGTCTTCACGGCCATAGAGGATATTTTCGCGTATGCTGCCCCCAAAGAGGATGACCTCCTGTGGCACCAGCGCCAGGTTGTGGCGGTAGTCGCGGATATTGCTGTCGTAGATGCTTTTGCCATCGACGAGGATATCGCCAGCTTCAATCTCATAAAAGCGCAGCAACAGCTGGATGATGGTAGATTTTCCGGCACCGGAAGGACCCACAAGCGCCACTTTTTGGCCCGCCTTGATGTCCATATTGATGCCTTGAAGGACCTCTATGTCGGGGCGGGTAGGGTAGCGAAAACGAACATCTCTGATGCTGATATGCCCTTCAATGGGCGATGAATCGATGGGAGGCAAACCTTCCAGCTCTACTTCGCTTTCGGTATTGAGGATTTCGCGGACGCGTTCTGTGGCGCCTATGGCGCCCAAAATTTCCGGCGTAAAATTGCCGAGGCCTCCAATGGCGGCGCCGATGATACCGGTATAGGTGATAAATGCTACCAGATTTCCTACGGACATATCTCCTTTTTGCACCATCAGCGCGCCTTGCCAGATAATAAAGAAAATGGCGCCAAACATGACCGTAACGATAAAGACGGAAAATGCAGCCCGGCTTCGGGCGTATTTCAGCGCAACGCTGACCACATTGGAAATGGATTTGTTGTATTTCCTGAGCTCAAAAATCTCAGAGGTAAAAGCCTTGATCACCATGATCGTCTGTATGCTTTCGCTGAGAAGGGAGTTGGAATGAGCGAGTTCTTCCTGCCGTTTTTTGGATAATTTCCGGATAAAGCGCCCAAAGAATATGGCTGCGATCACCACACCCGGAAAGGTCAGGATCATGATTAGGGAAAGTTGGGGGGAAATGATGCCCAAAAATACGATTCCGCTCACGAGGATAATCACCTGCCGTAAGAACTCGGCCAGAGAGAGCGAAAAAGTGCTGTACAGCTTTTCGACATCCGCCGTCAGGCGGCTGATCAGGTCACCGGATTTATTTTCTTCAAAGAAAGTGATGGGAAATGAAATCAGCTTTTGATAAAGCGCCTTGCGGATATCCGCGATGCCCTTTTCGCTCACGATAGCAAAAGCGATAACCCGCGAAAACGAGATCGCTCCCTGCACAATCAGCAGGGCCATCAGGCCCAGGCCTACCTCTACCAGGCTATAATCGAAAGTGGCTTTCCCCGCAGCAATATCCACCATCAAACCCGCCAAAAACGGAAAGACCATAAAGAGCGAACTTGACAAAGTCAGCAAGATCATCCCCACAATAAAATAGCCGCGGTAAGGGCGGATAAACCTGAATATTTTTAAAGCTTTTTTAAAGCTTTCCCGTGACACCTTTGGCTTTGTCGGTTCCTTGAGATCTGATTTATTTCGACTAAACATGAATTCTTGAGTTGTACGAAGCGAATTTTTTACGCCTGCAAAGGTAGTACTTAAAACGGAAGATTTTGTTGGAGATAGAGAGGGAATTGACGCGGATGGACGCAGATTATTATGATTATTTATGTTTACATGCGGTGTCCTGAACATCTTCAATCATAAAAAATCAATGTAAATCAGCGTCCCTCTTCCTCTCCTCAAAAACAAATCTCCAAAAGCCTTGCACGAGTCCCAAATTATTCTTTCCTTTGCGAAGCTTTTGAAAAAAGGCATACCCAAGGGCATCAAAACCCAGGGTGGATACGAGGTGTGGCGCAGTCCGGTTAGCGCACCTGCTTTGGGAGCAGGGGGCCGCAGGTTCGAATCCTGCCACCTCGACAACAAAAGAGTGAATATCGGTGAAAACCTTTGTTCACTCTTTTTTTTGTCTATGATTTAGATGGGAGAAGAGTTGACGCTGATTCCCGCAGATCATTATGATAAGGTTATGTTGGGTCCGGGGACCTTAATCCAGGATCTACTAGTCGTCCAGGCGCTTAAAACATACTTTTGATTAACCAAATCAGCAAAGGCAGCACAAATGACCCCAGCGTCACGCCCAGAAACCATGCTCCTTTCCTGGCGACTTGTTGTTGCTCAGTTTCAGGCAGCCCGCTAAAATCTGCCTTGATCTTTTTATACCTGGCGGGAGTCCCTACCGTAAAGCGTACGATCGGGTAAAAAATAAGCAGGCCAAAGATCACCAGGAGTTTGCCCACACTCCTGCCTAGCCTGCGGCCAAAGATGTCTTTGAGCAAGTCCTCCACGCCATCTCCAAAACCCGGAAAAATAAGCGCTATCATGGCGATTACACTCCCCACAAATACAATCAAACAAAGAGACATTACGATATTGGCACTGAGCGGGCTGTCGCCTGCAGGCGTATTTGCCTTGATTCGGGAATCATAGAGGGATGCGTATAAAGATTCAAACAGATTCATAAGCATGTTACTTTACAAAAAGATCAGGATCTTTTCTACTTTAATATTTGTATGAAAACACGCAACTTAGCATCTTTGTAGACTTTTTGAAAATCTCAGGCTTTTCAATATTGTTCTTTTAGGTCCCATAGCTCAATTGGATAGAGCAACTGCCTTCTAAGCAGTAGGTTCCAGGTTCGAGTCCTGGTGGGATCACTGAAAACCCTCAATGCGATATGTGTTGAGGGTTTTGTTGTTTTTTACTGACAGTCCCCATTTAAGTCAACTTCAGATTTAAATATTTTAGGTACAAACCTAAATCCATTAATTCTTCACTATATCTAATACCATCTTCATCATCCAAAGCCTTATCAGAATTTTCAAGGATTTCAATGAGTTTTTTAGTGCCTAAATCTGGTTTGAATGGAGGGCAATTTTTTAAATCTACCTTCTTAAATAAAATATAGGGCCCTTCTAAAAAATCTTTGATACCCGGGTATTTTTGATGGCTAATATTACGATCATAAACATAACAAATCGACATACAACTGTAAGACATCCAGCTAGATAGGCGGTGAACTTCGTTTGATTCTAAATATCCATAGTACCTTAATTTTCCAAGAAACAAGTTGGTATATGGCATACTCGTTTTCTTATACTCATTTTCCAAAACCCACATTCCTAACTTAATTCGGAAATCAATATTAATGTTATTTAGAGTAATATCTCCATTCATAAATTTGATGATTTGTGGATCTATTTGAAAGCTAAAAGACGCTACTCTACAACAAATATGTTTAACAAAATACCGTAAAAGATTTTTTTTCTCCTGAACCCAATTTGTTCCATAAACTTCTCTTAAATCGACTGTCTCTTTTTCTAGAATTATACCTACATTTTTCACAAAGAATTCCATAAAGAAATCATAGGCTTGATCAAATGGTTGACTCTTTGTTGTATTACATTCTGAGCAAAGAGAATTGTCAAATTTTATATGATTTGACCCTGGACCTTGAATAAATTTAAAACCTGATGGAGAAATTAGATTAGGTCTTGTTTCTGAGTCTTTGTATGGACCTTTTCCATAGATTCTAACGAAGTCAGTCTTTTTGAACTTATGCTCTTTTGAATTTGCTGGGGAATTGCACCACCAGCATAGGTTTTTATTTTGTTTGAGGGGTATAATTTTCATTAATATTATTTAGGAATAGCGATAAAATAAATCATCAGTTTGTTTCAAGTAGTTTGTCATTTCGACGAGGCTTTGCGAGGAGAAATCTCCTGAACTCATTCATTAAAAGCCTGATTATCAATAACTCAGGAGATTTCTCCTCGAAGACTCCTCGAAGACTCCTCGAAATGACACCTCCAGGCAATAAATGAAACTGATAGTTTATTTCGTCACCGTTCCTTAGGGGCTTGTACAATAAACTTTATTTGAAAATAAGGTTTTGTAAGCAGAAAGGAAAAAGTAACAGATTTGGGCAAGAGAGAAGAAAATCACAAGTGATCATCCAATATATCCCAAAAATCAAACTCATGCACAATCATAATATTCTGCCCATCCTTCCTAAGCTTGATAGCCTTTTCAACTTTTCGCCCATAGCATGCAAATGCCCAGGCGGGATTTCCACTATCGCCGACTACTAAGTAATTGGTTTTTGAACTGACATTATTAACATAGCTCCCACCAGCGGATATAATCTGATTTACCAAATCTCCGCGATTTCCTCGTGTTAAAGTTCCCGTAATACAGAAGTAATGATTCTCAAACTCAACAGATGGATCAAAGGTGCAAAGGCCAGATATTAATTTCACATCTGACAGTTCTTCTTCAATTTTTTGGCGCACCTGATCGTCCTGAATAAATACAAAATCATTCAGTAAGGCTAAGAGCATTTTTCGTTCATGTTCTTCAATTATTCCATCTTGGAGAATGGTTACTAACAAACTTCTGATTTCATCATAAGGATAATATTTAGCAAGGTGCTCGTTTTCATCTATCCAATTCTGGAGGTTGACTATCTCCTCATCATTAATGACTCCATCAGCCAAAATTCCATGGCAGATTCCTTGGAGTGTTTGTAGATCCATGGTGTATCCATCATAATACTCATTGTCTCTTTTATTCTTATTGATTAGCCATTTCATATCCAGGAGAATTTCATCTACCGGGATATCTTCTTTTTCGAGTTCCTGGATACTTTGGGCAAAGTCTTGGAATGGATATTTGCTAACTAATTCTTGATGAGCTTCAACCCACCTTTTAAGTTCATTAATCTCCTTTTCATTAATCCGTTGGTCCATTGTAATCCCCAACAATATTCCATCGAGCGAAGACATTGCTTTATCTAATTCAGCTCGGGTAGTAAATTTTCGATAGTCTTGATTTTCTTGTGGCATGGGCAATTATTTTATACTCAAATATGGCATAATTGCACCACAATAGAAAGAGGATATGGCATTTTAGAATAAATCGAAGAGGGTTGTTTTCATTAATCCAAATTTACCAACATTTCACTTGAAAAGTTCATTCCCTTACCTTATAAATGCCCTATCAGAACTCCATCTTGGCATAAAGCCATTCCCTCACCCCAACCCAACCCCTTCCAAATACGCCGGAAACAACAAAATCTTTTTCTCATCCTCCGGATTAAATAAAAACGGTTTTACATCTGCGGCCATTTCTTTCATATCCAGCGTCGAACATTTTTCCAAAATCTTTTGCCTCAGCTCTTTGGGCGTTTGCACCCCTATTTTTTCAAATAAGTAGGCATAATTTGGTGTTTGGCCTCGACCGAGTAAGAATACAATGTCAAAAAAGTCTCTGCCTTTATTTCTTTTCCGATTTACAACTGCATAGAATTTCTGGGCTAAAAGGATATCCTGGGGCGTGGTTTTGATTTGTGTAAAAACATCGAATTTATTTAAAATGGGGTTATCTGCCTGGTAATCAAAATGATGAGGTTCTGTATCAAGTTGAATAAGGATTTTTTCTTCTTTGTGATTGGACAGGCCTTCTTTGTGTAGGAGATCCGGAAATCGGATATAGCAGTGATAAGCTCCCTTATACACATTTCGCATTTCTACCTCATAGCCTAGCTTGCCCAGTCTGGTTTTTACAATCTCGGTGATGGTGTTAAAATCATTTTCGGAGAGATTGAAATTATCAAAATCCAGGTCTTCAGAGAAACGATTGTTTCCGTGCACAATGCGCAGGCAGGTACCCTCCATAAAGGCCAATTTGCTTTCATAGGGACTTTCAAAAATGATTTCCAGGATTTTGTATTGCAGATATTCCCGGATAATAAATCGCTCAAAAAGCTGCAATGATTCCGGATAATACGGTTTGATTTCTTCTAAACTAAGCATATATCACGTTTTTAAATAAGGCTTATCCTCCTATTCAAAACCTTCGAATCAAATACCCCCAAATACCTCCCCATTTTCTCAAAATCAACCATTTCCTTCACCAAACGCAGATTGAACCGCATCCCTTCCATTTCTGCGAGGGTATTGATTCTGTTCAGGTAAAAATAATCCAGGAGCACCTTTTCGGGATTTGCCATTTTTAGGGTATAATCTTCTTCCTGAAGAAGTCTGTAACCAAAAAAGAGGCTCGGTTTCAGGTGCCGGTAGGCAAAATTGCCTAAGGACGTTTCGAAATTTGCGGTGTTGCGAGTGGTCGCAGAGGTGGTCGTGAAAACGCCCTCGGGTATCAGGCTATAATAAGCCAGTGCGCTTTCAAAAGATACATAGGAGGGGGAGTATATTTTATTGGCAGAGAAGTAGAGAAAGCGCTCATCTTTTTTGCGGTCCTCAAAGCAGTAATAACCTCTTCGCACTTTTTGGATATAGCCTTTCCGTTGCCACTCCACCAACCGCCTGCTGTCGAAATCAGGAAATCGCTTCTGAATGTCTTTGACAGAAATAATGGGGAAGTCTTGAAATGTATTGTTAAAGGCCAAGTAGTTCATTTTGTATTAGAAAATTGTTAAAAACCACAATTTTCCAAGATAAAACAACGCTCCCCCTTCCGCTAAGTGGTAAACATTTCAGTTAACATAAACCCCAATAGAAGAGCATAATAGGAGGATACATAGGCAAAAGCAACTTACATTTTTTAGGTACTGACAAATGATATTTGGAGAAATGAAGGCCGTTAGATTTTTTCATTTCTACGGCTAGCCAGTCATATTAGCCGTTATTTCCTGAAATAACCATTGCTTTTCAAACTACATAACTCGGGAATTTTGCCTTCCCAAGACAATGGCCCACCCAAAAATCCCTTAACCCAATTTCACAGAAGTAGATAATTTCTGAGTCGTTTTTGTATATAGAAGTACAATGCTGGCGTAATAATTACCTATTTTTCACGGCTTATTGCCTTTTTTAACTACCTCCTATTGTGAGTAAGTCCAGTTTAAGTTTATGAAAAAATTCATCCTTCTAACCGCCTTCCTCGCCAGCTTCACCGCCCAGGCCCAAACCCAGGCCGACTTCTACACTTCCATGGGCAACTTTCGCGTAGAGCTCCGCGAAGACCTCATGCCCATCACCGCCAACAATTTTATCAAATTGTCGAGGAAAGGCTTTTACGACGCCACGATCTTCCATCGTGTGGTGACGGACTTTGTGATACAGGGCGGAGATCCGATAGGGGACGGCTCGGGTGGCCCCGGATATACCATCCAGGACGAGGACCATATCAGCATGAACCACGACTCGGCGGGTGTGATCGGCATGGCCAAAGACGTTGCGCCAAATAGCGCGGGCTCGCAATTTTACTTTACGCTCTCGGCGCAGCCGGGCCTGAACAGGCGCTATGCCGTCTTTGGCTCCTGCATACAGGGCTTGCAGGTGATTTTGGATATCGGGATGGTCAGGGTAAATGCGAATGACAAACCGCTGGTGCCGGTGATACTTGACAGCGTACGTGTGCTCAACACGACGGCCATAGGCCCGAATCTGGCCATGCAGATGCCATTGGAGGTCTTTCCGAATCCCTTTGCTGCGCAAAGCTACATCCGCTATGAGGTCAATCGGGCGGGCCCGCTGAGGCTGGGTATCTACGACCTGAAGGGTCGTCTCGTCCGGTCACTCATTGACGGGAATATGTCTCCCGGCATCTACGATGCCTCCTGGGATGGACGGGATGCGCAGGGAGCCGTGGCTCCAGCGGGGGTTTACCTGCTGCTGATCCAGGGGATGGACGGAGTAGGGGAGCAGCGCCTGCTCAAGTTGTGACAGCAAAAGCAGATTACAATCCCATTTACTTTTCTTACCTTTGTAGCACCCTTTCGGCGTGAAGCTTACATGCTGAAAAAGGCTTTTGGGTATGCTTGATCTCTCACATTTTCAGTATGGCATCAGTTTCAAAAGGCAGGTTATATTTTTTGGATGGCCTCCGGGCCTTCGCTATCCTGTTGATGCTACAGGGGCATTTTATTGATTTGCTGCTGGAACCAGGATTTCGGGACGAGAACAACACTTTGTTCTCCATCTGGTTGTATTTTCGGGGAATTACGGCCCCGGTCTTTTTCACGATTTCGGGGACGATCTTTACCTACCTGCTGATACGCTGGGAGGGACCGATTTTGCAAAATCCCCGCATCAGAAAGGGCCTCCAGCGAGGCGCTTCTCTCATTCTGATGGGCTATGTGCTGCGCCTGAACATTTGGGAACTTTTTACCTTCTCTTTCTCCCGGGATATATGGGTGGTAGATGTGTTGCACTGCATCGGCCTTTCGCTTTTTTCCATTATCCTGCTGTATGTTGTTTCGGGGGGAAAGCGCATTTTGCTCTTTCAAATACTGGCCCTGAGTGCCGGGATACTCATTTTTCTTTTTGAAAGAAACTATTATGACCTCAGCCTGGAGGGCTGGCCGGTATTCTTGAAAAACTATATAGTGAAGAAAAATTCTGTCTTCACGATCATCCCCTGGCTGGGGTATGCCCTGATCGGGGCTTATCTGGGAACGGTTTTTCATTGGTTGGGAAGAAAAAAATGGGAACATAGCCTGCACGCCCTGGCGGGTATTTTTATCCTGCTCGGCCTATGGTTTATGAATAAATCCGCAGCGGGTTTGATGCATCTCTATCGTTTCACCGATATCCAACTCTTTCACGATGTCGCCTGGTACAATTACCTGTTTCAGCGACTGGGTGATGTGTTGGTGGTTTTTGGCGTATTTATGCTGCTGGAGTCTGTTTTGAAAAGATTTCCCGTTTTCCTGGAAATGGGCAGAAGCACACTCTCCATTTACAACCTGCATTTTGTGGTCCTTTATGGGTCCTGGTTTGGCCTGGGGCTGGACACCTTTTTTTACCACAAACTGACGCCAGTCTCGGCTGTGGCAGGGGCTGTTCTATTTATCATTTCCGTATGTACAGTGGTTTATTTTTGGAACCGGCGTAAGGAGGTTTTGGATAAAATGCGTCGTGATTGATAGGGGAAGTCTTTCATAATTGAAAGTATATTTTGTTTTTTTAGAATTAAAGCAACTTATGATACTAATAGGTCGCTTTAATTGCTATATTTGGTATAGTAAAAGCAGAATATGCTAATTATATCCTGCTTTTATTTCAAAATGGAGCTCAAATTATAGGCCATGAAAAAAATCCTTACAGGCAGAGAAAAAGAGATAAAGGTACTTGAGTTAAGTCTTGAATCACCTAAACCTGAATTGATTGCTGTGATTGGCCGAAGGCGGGTAGGAAAAACCTTTTTGATAAAGCAGACCTATCAGGACGAGATTGACTTTGACTTGACTGGCTTGCAGCACGCCAAAAAATCAGACCAGTTACAAAATTTCATTTTTGCCTTACGCAATGCTTTCCCGGATTATGAGATAAACAAAAAACCCGGCTCCTGGCTGGAGGCTTTTTACCTATTGTCCAAGGCACTCGAAGAAAAAGGCAAAACGGGAAAAATGCTTGTTTTTTTGGACGAATTACCCTGGTTAGCCACCAAACGCTCTGGATTTCTCACAGGTTTGGGATGGTTTTGGAATAGCTGGGCTGTCAATCAACACATCGTACTCGTTATCTGTGGCTCGGCAGCTTCCTGGATGATTGATAAAGTCATTAATAACAGAGGAGGCCTCCATAACCGGGTCACACAGTTGATGTTTTTATCACCATTTTCTTTAGGAGAGACAGAAGCTTTTTTACAAGCCAAAGACATTCATTTAAGTCGCTACCAAATCACTCAACTTTACCTTGCGATGGGAGGTATCCCTATGTATTTGGATCAGGTAAAACCGGGTCTATCTGCCGTGCAAAATATACATGCTATCTGTTTCCAAAGAGAGGGATATTTACGGAAGGAATTCGACAGACTTTTTGCCTCTCTTTTTGATAATCCCGAAAATCATCTTGAAATCATTCGGGCTTTAGCTACCAAAAAGATAGGCATGACCAGGGATGAGATTATAAAAGCCACCAAATTTAGCAATGGCGGTATGTTGACCACCGTTCTCAACGAACTCAATCAATCGGGTTTTATCGAAATATATGCGGGATATGGCAAGAAAAAGCAGTTGAGCCTTTACCGCCTCACGGATCCTTACAGCTTATTTTATTTGACCTTTTTGGAATCTCTTGCAGGGAATGCAAAAGTAGATTTTACAAAATTAAGCGACCTGCAGCATTACAAATCCTGGAGCGGCTATGCTTTTGAAAACATTTGCCTGATGCACATTGATCCGATTAAAAAGGCCCTGGGCATTTCTGGAATTTATACTTCTGTTTCTTCATTTGTGGTGAAAGCAACAGATGATATGTCTGGTGCCCAAATAGATTTATTGATAGACAGAGGGGACCATTCGATCAACTTAATTGAAATAAAATACAGTAGCCAGGAGTATGAGCTAACTAAAAAGGAGGTAGAAAATATTGAAAGGAAAAAGCAGGTTTTTCAATATTACACCCAAACGAAAAAACATATTTTTGTTTCCATGGTGACTACTTTTGGACTTCGCAAAAACAAACACAGCTTAGCTGCTATAGACCAAAGTATCACGTTGGAGGATTTATTCACAAAGGCATAAATCGCCTTAGCCCGATTTTTCATCCCAATCACCACTTTTCCCATCACCCCACCTTCCTCAAAAGCTTGTTCACTTTTCTATGCTAATCAAAATCTTCCCCTGGGCATGGCCTTCCTCCAGGTAAGCGATCGCTTCAGCAGTCTGTGCCAGCGGATAGCTTCTGTCGATGACAGGAACGACTTTTCCTGTTTCAAGGAGGCTATTCAGGAAAATAAGGTCTGCCTGATTGGGTTTTGCCGTGAAAGTGAGGATGTTTTGCTTATGTGCCTGGGCCTTTTTGCTGCTCGCCAACATGATTTTCATCATGTGAGATGCCGTGGAGAAACCCACCACCACACAGTTCCCGCCCGGGCTTAAAGAGCCCTTATATTCCGCTGCGGTATAATTGGCCACCATATCCAGGATCAGGTCATACTGCTTGCCGTTTTGGGTGAAATCTTCCAGCTTGTAGTCAATGACATGATCGGCACCGATGGCGCGGGCCGTTTCCACATTGCGGGTACTGCATACCCCCGTCACTTCTGCGCCAAAGGCTTTGGCGATCTGCACAGCAAATGTTCCCACGCCGCCGGAAGCGCCGTTGATGAGGACCTGCTGCCCTGGCTGAATATTGCCATGGTCACGGAGGCCTTGCAGTGCTGTCAAGGCAGCTACGGGAATGGCCGCGGCCATTTCAAAAGTGATAGTCGCAGGCTTATGCGCCAGCAATTTTTCCTGTACACAGCTGTATTCGGCAAAGCCGGTTTTGCTTACCTCGCCATAGACTTCGTCTCCCGCCTTAAATTGCGTCACCTGGCTGCCAACAGCCTCTACCGTTCCGGCGATATCCGCCCCCAAAATTTTGACCTTCGGTCGGAACAAGCCCGAAATGAGGCGAACCAAATAGGGCGTTCCCCGCATCAGGTGCCAGTCGAGCGGGTTGACGGATGCTGCATGGACTTTGACAAGGACTTCCTTGTCTTTGGGTGTGGGAGAAGGTACTTCTTTCAATTGAAGGACTTCTGGCCCCCCATATCGGGGGTAGGTAATTGCTTTCATGGAGTGAATATTTTGTCCATAGGTCGCAAAAACTGATGCCTTTGTTACAGGCAATTTGTTAAGCCTGCAAGAAGAGCTTACCTTGAAAAAAAAATCTCTCAACATGCAATCAGGAAGACGTTATAGCCTATTTCAGACTAGTCGTGTTCATTCAAAAGTCGTATTATTAATCAAAACTGTAATTGTCGATGAAAATCTCCCAGAAAAAGCCTTTAAGCAGTGGAGGCCACAATATCGGAGTCAAAGAATTGCTGGATTTGATCCC
>JAUIGE010000080.1 GCA_030430205.1 Bacteroidia bacterium
TCCATTGTAGTTAGCGATTTGCGCTGTTGTGATTTTTCCGGTTCGAAGCTGTCGCTTGATTTCACTGGCTGTGTATTTGGAAGCAAATTGATTTCTTCGAAGGAATGAATTTAAGCGAGCATCTTCTAGGCCCATAGCATCTTCTATAGACAAGCCTTGAAAGTCTTCAAACTTCAAAGGGTTCTCTTCTTGATTTCTCCGCCTTCTTGGCTCCTCTTGTTCTTTGTCTGAAGGGCCTTGGTTGTCATGCAAAGCATAGACTACATCAGGATTACTCTGTGCAAAATCAAAACCAATTCTGCCTACAAATTCGTTTTGGGGGAAACCATCCACTGCTTTTTTCCAGGTTTTACCTCCATCTTCTGAGCGCCAGATAGCCGAGCCTTCTCCGTTACCAATGAAATCATGTGCTTGCCTAATACGCTCCCAGGAAGCTGCTAGCAGGATGTCGGGATTATTCGGATGTACTTTGATGTCGATAATACCCGTATTGTCGTCGATATACAATACTTTTTTCCATGACTCTCCTCCGTCAGTAGTCATGTAAAGTCCTCTCTCCTTGTTTGGGGAGTAAAGTCCTCCCATAGAACCTACCCAAACGATATCAGGATTGGTCGGATGAATCTGGATCTGACCGATGTGCTGTGAGTGGGGTAGGCCCATGAATTGCCAGGTTTTTCCGGCATCAGTGGATTTGTAGACTCCTGCACCAGCATAGGTGGATCGGCTGGAATTGTTTTCTCCGGTGCCTACCCAAAGGACATTATTATCCGATGAGGAAAGTGCCATATCTCCAATTCCCAGCGCTCCCTGATGGTCGAAGATCGGAGTGAAGGACTGGCCATTGTCTTCCGTCTTCCATACGCCTCCAGATGCTGCGGCGATATAAAAGGTGTTGGGATTTTGGGCTACTTCGATGTCTACGATTCGGCCAGACATATTCGTGGGGCCTATATTTCGAGCTTTGAAATCTTTGAGTGGAGTGGAAGCATAGAGTTGTCTGTGCTTTTCGACCGCCTCTACTAGTTCTTTTTCCGTGGTGGGTTTGATTTGCTGAGCGGAAGCTGTGCCCATGAAGAGCATCCCTGCAGCAGCTAAAATCAGGTAGGTAGATGATTTTTTCATGTGGATTTTTTAGATCAGGATGGAATATAAGCATAAGCGGGCAAAACCGAATCAGCTTTGCCCGCAAATGGAAATGGGAATAGATAAGTGGTTTTTATTGACTGACTAGTCTGGTTTTATAGATTACCGAATAATCATTTTCGGCTTCTGAAAAATTGAGCGAGAACCAGATTTCATCTTTGGAGATGAATTTATTGAGGTTACCCAGGATTTCTGGTTTCTCGATAACAGGACTGAGTTGGGAGCCGTCGAACAGGGCGAAGCCACCGCCGTTGTATTTCTCTGCATCTTCAAACATTTTGTTGAAATCTGTCCCTGCCGCTGAAGTGACTTCATTTGCTTCCTCATCGGTAAGGCCTGTCAGATATTGGATTAAAAAATCACCATCCCCTGTAGGGATTAAAGAGAGGTTTGTTCCAAGAAAAAAGTCCCTCATATTGAAGC
>JAUIGE010000044.1 GCA_030430205.1 Bacteroidia bacterium
GAGATTTCTCCTCGAAGACTCCCTTCGACAAGCTCAGGGCAGGCTCCTTCGACAAGCTCAGGGCAGGCTCCTTCGACAAGCTCAGGGCAGGCTGTCGAAATGACACCTCCTGGCAAAAAATGAAACTGATAGTTTATTTCGTCACCATTCCTAAGGCCCGTTTATAGTGGGTGAAAGAGGGTTTTTGCACAGTCTGAGGGCCGCCTTTATGCCATAGCCCATACCCCCAATATCCCGCCAAAAGACGCCATGCACTTCCGCAAGTATTTCTGGTCAAGATAAAAACAGGCTCTGGCATAAGGCTAAAGTAGAAGCCCTAATATCCGAAAAAATGAGCAACTGGAAAAGTGTTTTCTGCTATCACCCTGGGAACCAAATTTTTCTGGACATGAGAAAAGGGGTATTTTTGTTGGGTTCGCAAAACAGATCAAAATCACAAAACACATCTCCTATGTGGCAAGCAGATATCCAAATCCTGAGTCCCCAAATCCAACGATTTCGACTGACTTACAAAAGCCGACAACTCTCCAATCGACAGTTTATAGATCAGGTAAAAGGAACAACTGACTTCGTTCTTTTCTTTAATCAACTTCTCCGGGAAGTTCCCTTCAAAGCATTCTTTTGGGAAGTCAAAGCCATCACCGCAGCCCAATTGGATGAGCCTTTCGAATTTGTCATGGTGGAGAGTTCCATGCTATCCGGCATCAGTGCAAATGCTTCTGCCTTTCAGAGGCATTTCTTCACAGAGGAGCCCGTCGTCAGTTTCCCCAACCTGGGGGGTGACGCCCACCTGATTGTGCCCACGCCCATGGCAGACGACCTCTGTTATGCCCACTTGGCAAGTTTTGTTAGAAATGCACAAAAGGAACAGATCATTGCCTTTTGGCAATGTGTGGGGATGGAATGGGAGAAGCAGCTGGGCGATCAACCCAAATGGCTCAGCACTGCAGGCCTGGGCGTGGCGTGGTTGCATGTGCGGATTGATTCCAGACCCAAATATTATCGATACAGCCCCTATAAATCTCTATAAACAATCCTCTGCCACATGAGCCCATCGACTTTTAGACGCCTTTTTGTCAAAATGTATGACTTGCTCCCGGGCGGTGTTTTACCAAAAAATATACCCCATGAATCAAAACTTCCTGACGAAGAGCTGGCGCATTATGCCTATCACATAGGCCAGATCGTCTATCTGGGGAAAATCGCCAAAGGCGAGCAGTGGGAAAGCCTTTCGATTCCGAAAGGAGGCTCAAAGCAATTCAACGAAAAGAAATTTTCGCAGGAGAAGAGCCGTAAACATTTTACGGATGAGGCGTAGAGAATAGGGTGAATGGTCTTTCATTTACTGATGGTTTGCCTCTTTTCCTTTGCCTATATTTCCTTTTCGTCCTGATCAACCTATACCTCAAATCATCATAAAATAGGCTGATAAGCAAAATAAAAGCGCCAAAAATCAAGGTATTTAATTTCCAATCGAGTTGGGAATACAGAAATCCTCCGCTTAATCCACCGGCAAAAAAGAATGAAATGATGTAAATCCTCAGTTTAATATTGGCTTTCAGTTTGGCTTTGTTGGGATGTGAATGGGGAAAAAACAACTGTGAAATGTCGATTCCCAGATCGGTAAACAGACCTGTCAGGTGCGTTGTTCTTACCACAGCATTTGAGATTTTGGTTACAAATGAGTTTTGCAGCCCCATGGCAAAGAGGAGTAAACAGACAAGTAAGTCAGGAGATTGCAGTTCGACGACATCACTTACAAGTCCGATGGATATGAAAATCAGGCACTCGATGAGGGTTGGCAGAAAGTAGACATTTAGCTTTTTATTTTCCCGGAATTTTTCAATCAGAAAACCGGAGAAAAAAGAACCCAGGAGAAACGAAAAAATATAGAGGAAATAGATGGTGCCTTTCCAAAACTCAAAATTAGCAAGGTCATTGATAAAAAGGGCAAAATGACCGGTCACATTGGTCGTCAATTGCCTGAAAGCCAAAAATCCTGTGACATTGACAATTCCCGCGACGAAGGAAAGTACGATCGCAATTTGCAGGTTATGTTTTAACGTTCTGCTTTTGCCTTGATGTCTAAACATGCTGTTTCCATTGGTTTATTTCATACACTTAGGCCCATTTCCTGGATCACTCCTTCACCCGAAACTCAAACATCAACGAATACATCTTCAGTGGCTTTGTCGCCCCATTTGGCGATGTCGGGGCAGTAGTCTATTGCGGGGTAGCCGCTCAGCCAGCCTTCGGCGAAGGCGACGAGCTGCGCGCCCTGCGCTGCTGCCTGATCGATGAGATCGAGGGCTTTTTGCAGGCTTGCCTGGAGGTGGTTGTGGATGGGCGCTGCCTGGATGAGGGATACTTTTATGGAATTTGACACGGTGAAGAATTTTGACGCTGATTGACGCTGATAATTATGGTTTTTTATGTTTAAGAGCCAGGGACAATACAAGTTAATTGATAACTGTGTAAATCATAAAAATCATAACGAATCTGCGTCCACTCTTCCTCCTAAACCACAAGCCCTTCCAATTCTTTCTTCAAAAATCTCCCCGTATGAGAAGCCTCTACCAGCGCTACCTCCTCAGGCGTACCTGAAGCGATGATATTCCCGCCTCCGGCTCCGCCCTCCGGGCCCAGGTCAATCACATGATCGGCGACCTTGATCACATCGAGGTTGTGCTCGATGACGAGCACGCTATTGCCGCGATCAACGAGTTTTTGCAGGACTTTTAGCAGCAGTTCTATATCCTGAAAGTGCAGGCCTGTGGTAGGCTCATCGAGGATATAAAAGGTGTTGCCTGTGTCTTTTTTGCTGAGTTCGGTTGCGATCTTTACGCGCTGGGCTTCGCCTCCCGATAGGGTAGTGGCGGGCTGGCCAAGGGTGATGTAGCCGAGGCCTACATCGTTGAGGGTTTTGAGCTTGCGCTTGATGCGCGGCTGATTTTCGAAGAATTCGAGGGCGTCAGAGATGGTCATCTCCAGCACATCGCTGATGGACTTGCCTTTGAAGCGGACTTCAAGGGTCTCGCGGTTGTAGCGGCGACCCTGGCAGGTCTCGCAACTGACGTAGACGTCAGGGAGGAAATTCATCTCGATGGTGCGCACGCCTGCCCCCTGGCAGGTCTCACAGCGACCGCCTTTCACATTGAAAGAGAAACGGCCGATTTTATAGCCTCTGATTTTCGCTTCTGTCAGTTGGGCAAACAACTGGCGGATAAAAGTGAAAAGACCGGTATAGGTTGCCGGGTTGGAGCGCGGTGTGCGCCCGATGGCAGATTGGTCGATCCGCACGATTTTGTTCACCTTTTCCAGGCCTTCGAAAACCTCATAATCCATGGGCTTTTTCTTGGAACGGTAGATCGCCTGGCTGAGGATGGGGAAAAGGGTTTCGTTGATCAGAGTAGATTTGCCGGAGCCGGAAACGCCTGTAACACAGATAAATACCCCTAGCGGTATTTGCACATCGACCGATTTGAGGTTGTTGCCGCTGGCACCTTTGAGCTCGATAAACTGCTCTTCCCGGGCTTTTCTCCTTTTTGCCGGTATAGCTATGGTCTTGCGTCCGGAGAGGTAATCTGCTGTAGAGCAGGGCGTTGCCAGCACTTCTGCCGGTGTGCCTTCCGCTACGATCTCGCCTCCATGGATGCCAGCACCCGGACCAAAATCAATGATATGGTCGGAGGCAAGCATGGTATCTTTGTCGTGCTCGACGACCAGGACGGAATTGCCGAGATCGCGGAGCTGAATGAGCGACTCAATCAGCCTTTCGTTGTCGCGCTGGTGCAAGCCGATGCTCGGCTCATCGAGGATATAGAGGACATTCACAAGCTGTGAGCCGATCTGCGTTGCCAGGCGAATGCGTTGCGCTTCTCCGCCAGACAAGGTCTTGGCGGGACGATCCAGGGCCAGGTAGTTGAGACCTACCTGCTGGAGGAAACCGATGCGCTTGCGCAATTCCTTGAGTACCTCCTCGCCAATCAGCAATTGGCGTTCACTGAGTTTTTCGTCCAGATTATTGATCCAGTCGGTAAGGCTACCGATGTCCATCTGGGCGATCTCAGAGATGTTTTTATCCCCTATTCTAAAATACAGACTTTCCTTTTTCAGGCGTGTGCCCTGACAGGTCGGACAGGTATTGATACGCATAAATTCTTCCGCCCAGCTTTTGATTTTTTCGGAGGAAGAACTGTGGTAGGAATCAAAAACAAAAGCCTTGATGCCCATAAACTTCATGCGTGGCGCTTTGCCTTCGCTCTGGCCATCGAGGATAAAACGGAGGGCATCCCCGGGAATTTTCTCGATGGGATCGGTCAATTTAAAGCCGTAGTGTTCGGCTATTTTTCGCAATTGGCGAAACATCCAGATGTCCCTGAATTCGCCCAATGGGCCGATTCCACCCCGATGAATAGAAATCGAATGATCTTTGATCACCGTATCTTCATCCACTTCAAATACCTGGCCGAGGCCGTTGCAGGCTGGGCATGCGCCATAAGGCGAGTTGAAGGAAAAGGTATTGGGAGAGGGAACATCGTAGCTGATGCCGGATTCCGGGTCCATCAGGTTGCGGCTGTACCAGAAGGTTTCGGCTGTGTCATGATCCGCCAGAAGAACGGTACCGCTACCCATTTGCATGGCGCGTTCTACGCTTTCAAAAAGGCGTTTGTCCTCTTGCCCCACTTTGATCCGGTCTACGACCAGTTCTATATCGTGAATCTGGTAACGATTCAGTTTCATGCCTTTGACGAGCTCCTGTACTTCGCCATCTACCCGGACTTTGCTATAGCCTTGCTTGGCAAGGTTTTCAAATAACTCGCGATAATGTCCTTTCCTGGATTTGATCAGGGGAGCGAGGATCAGCATTTTTTTGCCCCCAAACTGCTCGCCGATGGCGTCTACCACCTGCTCGTCTGTCATGCGCACCATGCGCTTGCCGGTTTCGTAGCTGAAGGCGTCAGCCGCCCGGGCAAAAAGCAGGCGGAAGAGATCGTAGATCTCCGTGACAGTCCCCACTGTGGAGCGGGGATTGCGGGAAGTCGTTTTTTGCTCAATGGCAATAACGGGACTAAGCCCATCAATTTTATCGACATCTGGGCTCCGGAGATCGCCCAGAAACTGGCGGGCATAAGCCGAAAAGCTTTCCAGGTAGCGGCGTTGGCCTTCCGTATAGAGGGTGTCAAAAGCCAGAGAGCTTTTGCCTGAACCACTCACGCCTGTAATTACGACCAGTTTGTTGCGAGGTATGCGGAGGTCAATGTTTTTCAAATTGTGCTCCCGCGCACCATAAATCTCGATGTATTCTTCCAAGGGATTGCCTCTTTTTTTGTGGGAACAAACAGTAAAAAGCACCTTTTGTTTGAAGGTGTTTGTTCCGATTTTCCTTTGTCAGGGAGGCAAAGGCCTCCTAAAGCGCGAAATTACAAAACTTTCCCACGAATTCAGCGAAAAGCCCAACGATTTTATCCTGTATGCAGCTATCAGAAAAGCTTATTCGTCTATGGATAAAACTAATTAATTGAAGCCATGAAAAACCTGTTTTTAATCCTAAGTACCCTCGCCCTTATTTGTCTCAGTGCCTGTAACAAAGAAGAGCTAAAAGCCCTTCCACAATGCGTACAGGACGAAATCAATAGTTCCAACAGAGTCTGTCCCGATGACAAAATGAGTGTTCATTCCTACACTTTTCAGGGAGAAAAGGTCTACATCCTTACCAAGGATCAGTGTATCGCTGATGGCGGAGTTTCTGTGGTTACCCAAAATTGCGATACGCTATGTTTCCTGGGTGGCATTGCCGGCCTGACCAGCTGCCAGGGAGAAGAATTTTACCAGGTGGCTACGGATGAGGAGTTGGAGTGGGAGGAGAAGTAATTTGCAGATTTGCAGATGAGAGGATGGAAGACTATTTATTTTTGCCGGAGTAGGCTTCTCCAGCCTCATAGGTAGAAAAAATGAGCCATAGTGCCCCTGTTGCGAACTGGTAATGGGGGCTTTCTCTTTCGCCTACGGCGCCGAAGGCAAAGTCGGGATAGTCATCCCCATCTATATCTCCCAAAGCAGCAAAGCTGCTTCCGAGGCAATGGCCACCTTTGAGCGGCAGACGAATGCTTTCGCTTGCCACGCTTAGATGATCGATGGCGAAAGGGCGTCTCGCCTGATTCAAATACAAAATGAAGATATCAGCATCCATGCTGTTGGCTTCCATCTTGTCATGCTGGCACAGCATGAGGTCGCGGCGACCGTCGCGGTTGAGGTCACCCACCAGCTGGATGGAGCAGCTGTTGAGGTCGATGCTAAAAGGGCGAAACTGCTCCCAACTCAGGGAAATCCTTTCCATTTCTTTGATTTTGCCGCCTTTTTCGAAGAAAAGGAAGCGAATGCTTTTTTCCGCCGGACAAATAATGCCCGCATCAGGCACGCCATTTTCATCCAGATCACCCAGCGGAAAAATATGTGAAAAAGGCGCTTCATTCAGTTTGAAGAAAAAAGGAGGAAAAAAATCCCTGTTTTGGTTGTCGATCGCCCGATAGGATTTGACCTTGCCTTCAGCGGTCAGCATGATCAGCCAGAGGGAGGCCGCGTAACTGAAATTTCGGTATTTTTCGTGCTCCGGGGCCACATATTTTCCCTGGCACAGCAGGTCCGGGATATTGTCCCCGTCGATATCGCCGATTCCGCAGATATGGCTGCCAAAGCCCTCATAGGCAGATACCTGCTTGTCGAAGCCCTCCTCTCCGGGATTGTTTGGTTGTATGCTTTTGACGCTTCCGTTTTTTCGGAGAAAAATGATGTCAAATGCGCCGCCGCCATAGCTTTTGCCTTCTCCATGGTTTTTTCTTCCCCCGGCCAGATCCACGACCCCATCTCCATCGACATCGCCGATTACGGTAATATTCGGGCCGTAACTCAGGCTGAGTTTTTGTTGATCCCGCACCTGCCCTTTTTTGTCTAAAAATAAAATCCAGTCAGGCCCCCATGTGGCGCTGCTGGCCACCAGCACCTCGGCGATGCCATCGCCATCGAGATCCCCGATATTGAGCACTTTGCCGCCCCAGAAGGCGGATTCGGGCATTTTTTCTTTGAAACCGTTTTCTCCTGCTGCTATCTTCAGGTAGTCTTTGATAAAGAAGTGGTCCTGGGCGGAGGAGCTGAGCATGAGCGAAAGGAAGAGGAGGAAAAGGAAAAAAGTTTTCATGTCACAAAATTCACCCTCTTTTTCAAAAAAATAAAGCTCAAAATGTAGGAAGGATTACACAGAAAAGGAGTCGATGGTATTCAAAACCTGTTGTATATCAGCGGCATCATTATAGACATGTGGAGCAAGGCGGATAGAAGATCCGCGCAGGGACAGGAAAATGTTATTTTCCTTAAATCTTTCCAAAAGCTGCTGTGAATCCACGCCTTGCGGCAGGCGCAAGCCCACCAGATGTTTTGCCTGCCAGGCATCGTCCTCCATCTCGACTCCCTTATTTTGCAAATAAGTCAGCAAAGGAGTCAGGAGTTCCTGACCATGCTTTTGAATCTCTGATGGTTGCCATTCCCTGATTTGCCGGATGGCTTCGATCATCATCGGCACAGCGATGAAATTGCTGGTTTGGCCGACCTGATAGCGGCCCGCACCAGGGCGATAGACAGGATCATAATCTGTCAATTTGCTGAATTCTACCGCATTGCTGCGGTTCATCCAGGACTCTTCCAGCGGCTTGCCTTCGTTGAAGGCTTCGCTATAATAGGCCAGGCCCATGGAGTAGGGGCCCATCATCCATTTGTAAGTCACCGTGATGAGCGCGTCAATCTGGCAGGCTTTCACATCTATGGGCATCGCGCCCACAGACTGGCTTCCATCGACGATAAAGGTCGCGCCGACCTCCCTGCAGCGCTGCCCGATTCGGGCCAGGTCAAATTTCGTCCCATCCATCCAATGGATGGCGGAGATCAGCACCATGGCTGTGTCTTTGTTGATGGCTTCGAGCAGCATTTCACTCCACAATTTGCCTTTCTGGGCAAGCTGCTGATCCGGCTCGATCACCCGCAATGCTGCGCCATGCTCATCGCACCAGCGTTGCAGGCTGAAGTAGCCACTCGGAAATTCTTTCGAGATCGTGATGGCATGTTTGCCGGGGCTGTAGGGCACATTGTTGACAGCGGCCATGAGGCCGTAGGAGGCGGCGGGGATGAGAGCGCATTGCTGCGCTTCAGCGCCGATCAGCGAGCCGAAGCTCGCCCGCAGGACTTCTACTTCTGTGAAGAAGTCCTGTGGGACGATGCGGGAAGGATCCCGCTTGAAAGCCAGGCCCTGGGCGCCTTTTTCCTCCACCGACCGCAGCAAGGGAGACATATAGGCGCAATTGAGGTAGTGGATGTCGGGTGGGAGTTGGAAGAGGTGTTTTTGATTTTTCATTAGCCCAGCGATTTAAGCGCTTCAACAAAGCTATCCAGCTCTTTTACACTCGTAAATATATTGGGTGTAATCCGACATCCCTGTACACCGGCTCCGTCAATGGCGACGGTCCAGATGCGGTAGTTGTTCAGCAGGGTCTTTGCCATGTCATGCGGTTTCATGCCTTTGACGCCGACATTGGCGATGCCGCAGGAGCGATGTCGCTCTTTGGGGGTGTTGAGGATGATGTGGTCGAGATCACGGACTTTGTCCGTCCAGTAGTTTTGCAGATAGCGCAGCCGCGCTTCTTTGCGGGCGGGGCCCAGCTGCTGGTAGTATTCGAGTGCATTGCCGATGGCAAGGTCGGTATGACAGGGATGTGTCCCTGTGTGGTTGAGTTTGAGGATGTCGTCATCCTCTCTGTTCCACTCCGCGAGGAGGGGCCAGATTTGGGGTATTTTGTCCTTTTTGACATATAACATCCCCGCTCCCAAAGGCACGCTCAGCCATTTGTGAAGGCTGGTGCCATAATAATCACAATTCAGGTCCTTGATCGAAAATTCGATCTGAGCAAAGGCATGCGCCCCATCGACCATCACCTCCACGCCCCGGGCGTGGGCCATATCACAAATTTTGCGAACGGGCAGGATATGCCCCGTGATATTGATCATGTGACAGACCATCAACAGCCTGGTTTTGGGCGTGATGGCGTCCTCATATACCTTGACGATTTCTTCGTCATTGGCGGGGTGGAGCGGAACGGAAATCCGTTTGTTGACGACGCCATAGCGTCTTTCGACCAGCTTAAACTGGTTGAGCATCGCGCCATAATCCTGCTCGGCCATCACGGCCTCATCGCCTTTTTCCCACGGGAAACCGCTGATAATCAGGTCCAGTGACTCCGTCGTATTGCGGGTAATGATGAGTTCCTCTTTACTGACGCCTGCCAACTCAGCCAGCTTTGCCTGCATGGCGTGTTTATTGTCCCACTGCGCGGTGCGCATATAATAGGAAGCCTGGTAGTTCATCTCGCGGAGATGATGGATGTAATTCTCCAGGGTCTCCTGGGGCATCATGCAGTAATAGCCGTTTTCGAGATTGATGTAGTCAGGTTTGAGGCGGTAGCCGCTGCGGACACGCATCCAGAAGTCTTCGTCCTGAGCGACTTCTTCGGGCGTCAGGTGATCGACTTCCCGGACCCAATTGCCAAGATTCTTGAAAAAAGGGGCACTGCCCACTGCGAGCATGCCGACTTGCTTGAGGAAGGTTCTTTTGTCCATGTGGTGCTTTTGGGAGGGAAGTTAGGGAAAATAATATCGAATTCGGCGGTCCTCTGCCTGTTGGATCAGCAAGCGGTGTCGCCGGTAGGTACGATGGCGCAATTTTTCTAAATGAATGTCCTGATACAGCCTTTGAGAGATTTTTTTGAGGGTGTGACGCGATGTGATCAGGTTTTTTCGAATGGCTCTTTGGGAAGCGTAGTAGTTGCTGATTTGGTCGAGGTATTGTTTAAAATTTTCATCATATTCCAATCGGATTTGTTCATATAAAGCATCCTCACCCAGGTCTTCCATGGACAGGCGTTTGGCACGCATGACATGCCTGATGCGCTTGTCCTGAAGCCGTTTGTAGCTGGCCATGAGTTTATAAGCTGCTTTGGGGTTGTCGTACATCTGTTGGAGGTAGGGCGAAGTGATGTGCCGGTTGAGGCTGTCAGCTTGTTGGAATTTCGAATGTAACCAAGGCTTGTAGAGGGAGGATTCATCTCTGTAAATGAGTCCGAAGCCTTTGCGTCTTTCAGTAAGGTGCCATTTCATGTAGCTTAGGTTTTGCTCAAAAAGCAATTTTACTTTTTCTTCATTTTGCAAAGCCTGCAAGCGTTTTTCTGAATCAGGATGTGCCAAAAGCGAATCTTTTAGCGGGGTCAATGCCTGTGCTTCTTCGCCCAGATCGGCGGCTTTGGAAAGCTCTAAAAACCTTTTATCCTGTGTTTTGGGGTTTGCTCTTTGCGGGCGTCTTAATCTTCGCATCTCATATTTGCTCCAGTGATGGATGCCATCTGTAGCTAAACGCAGCTGCGCTTCCCGCTGTGCGCGAATCCTTTTGATCAGGTTGATCTGCTGGATATTGGTTCTGCTCCTGATCCGGAGGCTGTCAATGAGAATGCGATTTTGCTTCTCCAGCAATTTGTACCAGGCCAGGCTCCTGGCCTCTTTGGTCCGAAATTCGGTTTGATTATCCTTGATGGATTGAGCAAAGCAAGAGTCCGCCGTCCATTTCCAACGCCTGACTTGTTCCAGTTCCGAGGGGCGGAGTTCTAACCCTTTTTCTTGCCTCTGAGCCAGTTGCCAGGTCCTTATTTCTACAGCTTGATTGTAGTTGATGGCTTTGATTCGATGATTGGCAGGGTTCGAATGATGGCCTCTTTCTGCTTCTGAAAGCTTTTTACTCAGCTCATCCAGGCTTGTATATTGGTTGAGATAAGAAGGTTGAGCAGCATTGTTGGGAAAATTTTCCTGAAAAAACGAGATAGCCTTTTTGCCCTGAATAAAGCTATCAATGGGCATCGTTTTTCGCAGAAACTGAAAATCATCCAGCAGCGGAATATGCGTTTCGATCATCTTTTCGGGATGGACAGATATCCATTTCGGATTCAATTGATGGACGTATTTGAATTTTTGGTGATAAGGAATCCGCATAAGGCGCCAACCTAGCCTCGCTCCCCACTGACTGCGCGGCTTGATATAGCCGCTTGCCCAGGTGATGTCCAACAAATGCCATTTCCCCTCAATTTTGACAGCCGACCAGGCATGCTCATCCCGGTAAAGTTTGTCATCTGGAAACAAATCAAAATCGCGGGTATAGCCGTTGATGGTTTCGGCCCTGACGCCCACGGATTGACACATATCATAGAAAAGCTGAGCATATTCTCCACAAAGTGCTTTCCGCTTTTTGAGCACCATTTTGCTATCCCAACCCGTTATCTTCCTTTTTACAAAAGCTTTATAATTGTAGCGGATATTCGTTGCTATCCAGGAAGAAATGGCCAAGACTTTGCTTCCCGCATCGGTGTAATCTGCCGTGAGGTAATGCGCCAATATCTCAGGCGTTTGGCTGTATGCGTGGGGAGTGTGTTTTGCTTTTTTGCAAAATTTCAGCGTATCCAATTCCTGTGAGAAAAGGGTCGAGTGCATAAAAAAGCAGAGAAATATCAGAAGGATGATTCGGGACATAGGATCGAAAAATACGAAAATCCTATTTTAAATTTGTGGGTAAAAGGAGTCTCTTTTTAGCTTTGCATTAATCCTGTTAGGAGTTGAACTTGCTTTCATACTGATTTTCTGAGACTATAATTTTTCCTAATGTAGGATTGTCGGATGAGATTTTTTTGCCTATTTCTTCAACTGTACTTACAGGAAGAAGAGTGGACGCAGATTTTTTATGTTAGCTATGATTTTCGCTGTTTTTTCAACAAAGTCCCGAACTAAATCATTTATGTTGAAACGAATAACAATATGCCCCAAATCATCCTCACAACCCATATCCACGTGCCCATCCAGCGCGTTTTCGATCTCGCCAGAAGCATCGAGCTTCATCAATATACCACCCGAAAAACGGGCGAAAAGGCCGTTGCAGGCCGGACTTCAGGCCTCGTAGAATTGGGCGATACCATCACCTGGCATGCCAGACATCTTGGCGTATGGCAGCATTTGACTTCAGAAATCAATGGATTTGATTCCCCCAATTATTTTGGTGACAAACAGCTCAAAGGAGCTTTTAAATCCTTTCAACATCATCATTATTTTGATGAGGAGGAAGGGGGTACCCTGATGCGGGATGTGTTTGTTTTTGAAGCGCCCTTTGGGATACTTGGCAAATTGGCCAATGTGCTTTTCCTCACGCGATATATGCAGGCTTTTTTAAAGGAACGGAATGCGGGACTCAAGGAAATAGCCGAAAGCGGCCCATGGGAAACCATTTTGAGGTCATAGATTATGTTGCTTCAACTTAAGATGAATGCCTTCATTTTCTGCCCCCAAGCCACATCAACCCGATTGCCAGGGCGCCCGACGACAAAAAACCCACCACCTCCGCATCCACGGAAATGGCAGGCTTCACAGGCGCTGAGTCAGCGCTTTACAAACCAACTCCCAGGGTCAACAAAGCACCGGTGTTGATATCTCCGTTTTTGTAGGGCTGAAGGAAAACTTTCGCGCCCAGCGAGAGCTTGTCAGTGAGGGCGTAGCTGTATGCGATGATGCCGTTGAGGCCCACTGAGCTGCGTTTTTCGAAGCTATATTCCAACACCACCACTTCGCCGTTCTCGATGACGACCAGGCTCTGCCAGGTATCGGAAACCTTGTAGACACTCAGGCCGGTGCCGATCCGCAGGTCGTGACGTTTAGTGTTGGTGAAAGGGGAAAAGAAGATGTTCACATTTCCCTGGGTGTAAGAAGTCGCTTCGTAAACGCCCCGATTGCTGGTGGCAAAGCCAATGCTGGCGCTGCTGCTGAAATAGCGGTTGATGTTGTAGTTCAGCTCATTTTCGATCAGAAGCGTTTGCATGTCGCCGGTACCGAGGAAGGAGGTGCCCAGGCCGAGTTTCAGTTCGAAACGGGAAGCTGTCTGCTGAGCGAAGGTGATGCTCGTCATGGCGAGCAGGATGATGATGATGAATTGCTTTTTCATAGTTTTTGGTTTTAAAGGTTATTTATTTTTCGTTTTTGTGTTAAAGGGTATTGGTTTTTGGCTTGATCCCCTTCACCACCAGCCAGATGGCAAAGCCCAGTTCGCCGACGATAACAACGGCAAGCAGGATATCGGCTATCAGCCCTACAGTCTCATTGCCCGAGAAACATATCTCATTGATCGCTTCGAGTATGTAGCCCTTGCTACCGATCACCATCAACCTTCCCAGCAGGCTGGGGTGTTGAGGGGATTCCTGAACGAGCAGTCCCAGGAAAACCAGGTGGATACCGAAGAAGATGCCCCATACCAAAATTCCTTTTGCATGTATGTTGAAAAAGAGCTCTACAAGACTGTTCAGTTGTTCGCTATTGAAAGCGCTGAGCATATCAGGGTTCTGCAGAATCAGAAGGGGAGTTATGTAGACAAGCAGGTTGATACCCATGATCACGATCATCGCGAATCTTGCATAAGTAGCGATGGTCGCCCAGGTGCCGTTTACCTTTTTAAACATCTGAAAGAGCATGGAAGTGAGGGCGATTTCAATCGCAAAGGTCAGGATGTCGGCGCCTACGCCCCAGTGAAAAAGCGAAGCTTTTTCCAGCAGATTCTGCGCTGTCTCAGCTGCCTGATCACTGATGATCTCGCTGGGCACATACATGATGCTAAAGGGGCCAATGAAGGCGATGAGCAGGTAGAAGATGCCGGCCAGGCGGCCGTAGGGTTTGGAATCGGGAGATATATTTGAAAAGTTCATGGTTTTGGATGGTTTGAAGTTTGAAGTTTGAAGTTTGTAGAAAGTCAGGGTGTTCTTACCGTTGACTGCCTACTGCCTACTGCCTACTGCCTACTGCCTACTGCCAACTGTTAACAAAGACAATATTGCCTTTCTTGTGGCCGGAGGCGATGTAGGCGTGCGCATCCTGGAATTCTTCCAGTCGGAACTTCTTCGAGATGAAAGGCTTGACCTTTCCGAGGGCGAGGAGCTCGCGGGCAGTAGCCTGAAGCTGCTGCTTCACTTTGAAAGGCAAAGCGCCGGTGGCGGAAAATTTTGCCTTTTTGCTGCCAAAAAGGCTGGAAATGATCACATCCTTGAGCAGCTTGCTGCTGAGCACGGGAGAAGCGTAAACGCCCTGGGCGGTGAGGCTCCGTTTGGCAGCAGCGAAGCTGCTTTTGCCTACGGTATCGTAGATGATGTCAAATGTATTCTCACACAAGGTGAAGTCTTCCCGGGTATAATCGATCACTTCATGAGCCCCCAGCTTTTTGACAAAGTCAATGTTTTTTGCGCTGCATACTGCAGTGACACGGGCACCAAGATTTCTGGCAATTTGAACAGCTGCCGACCCCAGGCTGCCTGCGGCACCATTGATCAGCACATGCTGACCCGGCTGTAGCTTTGTGACCATGGTCAGAAAGTTGATCGAGGTCATCACCCCGTCGCCGACGGTAGCCGCTTCTTCGAAGCTGATCGCTGCAGGTTTGTGCATGTAGAGGTCATCCTCTGCAAGGACCAGGTATTCGGCCTGGGTGCCAAAGGTCTTCAGGCTTTCTCCAAAGACCTCATCTCCGACCTTATAGGCGGTGACTTCCGTGCCGATGGCTTCCACGATGCCGGCGAAGCCGGTGCCGGGAGTGGGGTATTTGGGTTTGGTCAAACCGATCATCAGTCGCCCTACATAAGGCTTGCCGGTCATCATCATGCTGTCGGCAGTGGTAACGGAGCTGGCGATCACTTTGATCAGCACATCTTTGGTGCCGGGAGTAGGAAGTTTTACTTCTGCGAGTTGGAGCACTTCGGGGCCGCCGTAACTGGGTTGAATGATTGCTTTCATAGTTGTTTGCATCTTTGTTTGTTGGGTTTGTTTGTGAATCTGATGCAAACATAGGGCAGCCCGACGGGCTCCGCGTTCGGGATTGTAATGGGGGCGTTCGGAATTGTAATTCCGAACTGATTACTTCCTATCCATCCACGCCTTGGGCGTCATTCCCACCTCTTTTTTAAAATAGGTGTTGAAAACCGTCTTCGAGTTAAACCCGCTTTCGAAGGCGAGGCCCAGAATACTGAGGTGGGCATGTTGAGGATCAAGGGCTTTTTCCTGAAAAGCCTTTACGCGATAGGAGTTGACAAACTGGTTGAAGTTTTGGCTGGTCTTTTCGTTGATCAGCCAGCTGAGCTGGTTGGGGTGGAGGCGGAGTTTCTCCGCCAGGGATTTGAGGGAGAGATTGAGATCGAGGAAAAGTTCGTCTTTTTCCATGAGTTCATAGAGCTTGTTGAGCAAAGCATCTACCTCTTCGGAAGGAATCAATGCTTTTTTGGCGGTTTGGGATTTAGCCTGTTCTGCGAGGGCAAAAATGCGGTTTTGGTATTGCAGGTAGTCGGGGTCTTTTCCGACTTCGCCTGTCAGGGGATCAGAATAATGCAGCAGGAGAAAGGAAGAACCTTTCTGCATTTCCTGCTCTACCCAGGCAAGGGCTTTTTCCTTTTCATTGCGAAGGCCATAGATAAACAACAAAAAAGAATTTGCCCGAAAACCTTCCGGCTTCCGCGCCCTTTTCTCCAAATCCCGGATCAACTCATCTGCTTTTTCGTTTTCCTGCAAAAAGTGGTAGGCCAGGGTCTGTATGCCCAACTTGTCTTCTTCTACCACGATCTCCTGCGGAATCTGATCAAAATAATGCAGCGCCTCTTCATATTGACCCAACTTCAACAGGCAGTAAGCCTTCACCGAGTGGGAAGGGACATTGTAAGGATTGTCGGCGAGGGATTGGTTCAATACCTCAAGGGCTTCCGGGAAGTGACCAGAGCGGTACAGGTAATAGGCTTTGAAAAACAAGGCTTCCTGCGAAAGGGGGTCTATCTCCGAGCTTCGCTCGATATAGGGCCGGGCCAGATCCGGCCTGCCGGCGCAGAGGTACAGGAAGGCCATCTGCTGATTGGCCTCAGGATAGTTTTGGTTGAGTTCAAAAGAGCGCTGTGCTGCTTTCAACGAATCGGCAAAGTTGCCATATATGAAATAGTGCAAATGAGATAGCTGGTAATATCCCTCAGGCAAATGGGGGTTTATATCCAGGGCCTCCCGGATCAGGTTTTCATAATGGGGCATATATTCTTCCGCAGGAAGATTACCGGTGGTTGCCAGGAAGCTGAGCGCGTCAGCTTTGCCCAGTATCGACTCCGCATGCTGCGGGTCCTGCGCCAGCGCCTGATCGTAGCATTCGACCGCCTTGCGGGCGTCTTCGGGGTTCCATTTTCTAAAATGATAACGCCCTTTCAGGTACCAGGAGTAGGTATCCAGACTTGCTGTCTGTCTGCTGACCAGGTGGTCCTGAATCTCAAAGTGACCGAGAAATTCGCGGGATTTTTCTGCGATCAGCAGGCTGACTTCGTCCTGCACCTCGAAGATATTGTCGGTGCTGCGGTCCCAGGTATCGGACCAGAAGTGGAAGTCTTCTGCGGCATGTATAAGCTGGGCGGTGATACGCATCATCCTGCCCGCCAGGCGCACGCTGCCTTCGAGCAGCAGGGAGACATTGAGCTTTTCGCCGATCTCGCGGATGGGCAGGTTTTTGTTTTTGAAATAAAAGGAGGATGTACGTGACGTGACCCGCAGCTCCGGAATCCGGGTGAGGGCGTTGATGATCTCCTCAGTGATGCCATCACTGAAAAACTCATTTTCCTCATTTGTGCTCATATTCACAAATGGAAGCACTGCAATAGACTTTTGCGGTGAGGGAGAGCCAGGTTTTTTTTTCAACACCACCACCTCGATCGCCACCCCCTCATCGGCCAGCTCGATGCGCTCCAGAGGCTCAAATCCTAATTTTTCCAGAATCCGCCCCGAAGCCAGATGCTCCGTCTCGTAATAGCCATAGATGGCTTCCAGGCCCCATTCTTCAAAGCCATAAGCCACCGCCTTCGGCGCGATCTCCGAGGCAAAGCCCTGCCCCCAAAATTTCCGTCGGATCTGAAATCCGAGCTGTATGCGCTCCGAATCTCGAAAAGGTGTCAGATTGAGGCAGCCTAGCAGTTCCCCGCTTTCCTGGAGGCGTGCCACCCAATAGTAGCCTTGCTGTCTTGTAGCCCAATGCATGCGGGTACGGAGAAAATCTCTGTAGAAATCATCTGATTGATGGGCCAGCGGACCTATGTATTTGAAGGTTTCCGGCTCGTGAAACATGGCCAGGATTTCGGGGAAATCACTTTCCCGGAGGAGTTGGAGAGTGGTTCTGGTAGTTTGCATGGGGTGAAAATAGGGAAAATATGGATACCCAAAATACCAAAAACACAGGGCGCGCCTTTGTTCCTCAGAAAAGGTTTTTCTATAGAAATCGGTTGTGGCTGGTTGGAGGCTTGACGTAGTGAAAGGAGTTTGCTGGCAGCCTAAGCTACCTTTTTCTCCAAAAGTAAATGCCCCATCCGCCTAAAAAGATTCCCAAAAATATCCCTAAAAAGCGGAGAAACCCAAAATCGGAACCTTCGTCCATGGCGCCTGCTGCTCCGCGCTTTAGCTGCGGTTCTTCCACATCTACGATGAGCTCTGCTTTGCCATTTTTCAACTGTAGAATCCGCGAACCTAAATTGCCTTTGCCCGGCTTGAAGCCCATTTCCATCACATAGGCCTTGCCATTTCTCTCGCAATATGCGACAGGATAATAGGGCTTTTCGCTGTGGTAAATATGCGTTTGCTTGCCATCGGCAAGGATTTTGGTGATGCGGCGACTGCCGCTGTTGGCGACAAATATCTCGCCGCCGGAACCGACAAATGCTGCATACAGCATATTGAAGCGGGCCTTCCGAAAGGGAGGATCTGGAGGAGGAATCTCCTTGAGGTGATCTGCGATCAGCTTGATTTCTTTCTCGGGAGAGATGCGAAAAATGCAGCCTTCATGCAGCACATTTTCGACTACATAGAGATTGTCATTTTTATCCATTTGAAGGGAAACGATCCGCTCAAAGGTGTCGGGCACAAATAGGGTAGGGGAACCATCGACTTCTCGTACAAAAATCTGATCCTCCCAATTGAAGTAAATCAAGCCCTTCGAATCGATAGTGAAATTATTTCCACTGAAATCCGGATTGATGGTCCTGTGAATGACGATTTCCTTTTTGCCCTCAGGCGTATATTTCCACAAGCTATTGAGGTTGCTTTTGGTTCGCTCGATATATTCGTGGTTGGTACCCCAGATATTGCCCTGCTGATCCTGGAAAATAAAATGGCAATGCTCAGCTGTTAGGAGCTTTTCCAAAGCGTTTTTTTTACTCCATTTCCATAAGGTGCCTGCATTATTGAGGACATCGCAAAAAATCAATTCTCCCGCTTCATTGATAACGAGACCATAGGAAGGATGCGCTTGCAGGCTAAAAGCGGAAAGGATCGCAAACATGAATGCGGCAATCTGATTAGGCTTTAAGAAAAAAGATATCATCTTGAAAATTTATGCTTAAAGTAGTCAATTTGCTTATGCTGTTCTTGCCAAAATGAGGGCCTTTCAAGCACTTAGCGGGAAAGGTAGCCGGGGGATTTGCCCCAGCTCTCAGGCCGTTGGCGGTCGGCAGTGGCGGGCCAGTAATCCCATGCATTGAAAGTGTTGGTGAGGTAGCCCAGCTAGGCAAGGTGCAGATTCAGGCTGTCGTGCTTGTATAGCACTATTACTTCCCGGCTGCCGCCGAGGATGGAGATAGCAAGGGTGTCGCTATCAGCCTATCTCCTCTTCAATAAACACATTCACCAAATTACCGATTTTCTGGAATTGATTTACCGCCAGTTTATGCGTCCCCTTTTCGATCCTGAAATCAATTCTTGATTGAATATTTTTTAGGGGAATGACCTTGTCATTTGACCCATGAATCCGCAGAATTTTAGCTGAGGACAACTCCTCTTTGCTTTCTTGCCAGTGAATGATTGCGTCCATCTGCCACTTCAAAAAGCGCCCACCTGTACCTTTTAACATTTCTTTGTACAGGTGCTTTTTCTCTTCCTTGTCAACATCCCTATAAAAACCCTTCCAATTGGCTACCAGGTTCAATAATCCATCTGTCAGGAATCTGTATAGTGGGATTATTCGTCCCATTTTGTATCTGGCGGGTAGTTCACTGGGGTGTATCGCCGATGAGATAAGAATTAGGCCAGCGGTGGGATACTGTTTCCGTATTTCCAATGCGAGCATGCCGCCCATGGAAACTCCGAGCAGTACAAATGGCTGGCTTGTATCAATTTGATTTGCCAGAATGCCAGCGTACTCTTCCAGGCTTTTCGCATGCAAAAAATCAACCCATTTTATGCAAATTGGCTTCGCGAGAGACTTGTTAAATTGATAGTCATCAAATACCCTGTGATCTGTCCCCATCCCAGGAATCAAGTACAAATTTATGGGCCTGGCGTATTTTGAGGTGTGTTTTTCTGGCTGGATGTTCATTTGGAATTTTGGGCGAATTGGTTATTGATTTTTGAGGATGGGGTGGCGTCTTTCCACCCAAACACCCGGCCTTGGCCTTGAGCTTTACACCTGGCCTATTTTTTAAAATTACTGCAATTTATTACCTCTACTTTTACGTTTGATTTTTTTAACCAATCTAAGTCTGTGAGGTGCGGCTGACTATCGAATTTGATTTCATTGATATGCTGCATATCGTTTATGGGTAAAAGATTTTCAATCTTTAGCATTCTTACCAGGGTAAAACTCAATTTCTGGATTTTTCCGATTTGGGGTAAGAATTGTAAATTATTAGTGCTCCCTAAAAAGAAATGTAACTCCTCCAATTCTTTCAGTTTTTCCAGGAAATCAAGGCTTTTTAAGGTCTTTTTCGAAATCGTTAGCTTGCTAAGATTCTCCATTTCTCCTATCACTTGAACATCTTTTATATTACCAAAGACAAATAAATCCCTGATGGATTTGTGTTTTGCTATCTCCCGGATTTTTACCCTTTCTTCTCCGATGCTTAATCTTCTCAGGCTGCAATATTTATTAATGGGAGTCAAATCCAATTCCCTGTTTGTTTCGATTCTTAAGTCTCTGATATTGGGGATTTTACTTAATAATTCAAGATCTGTAAATGTCCCATAGCGGTTGAGGTTTAGCCGCAAGCTACAATCCGGAAATGGTGTGAGTACCATCTCATTTAAAGACCTCAGAAATGAATCATCCACTGAAAAAGACCTCGCAAATTGTATTAGATTTATTCCCCAGTCCGAGGCTTCACTTATAGCCTTTTTAATTTCACTTTCGGAGCAATTTCCATAAATATTGAATATCCCATTTCCAGATAAAATATAGTTCTCACTATAAGATGAGGTATTTGACTTAATAGCGGGGCTACTTTCAACCTGGTATTTTGTAGAGTTTTTATCCATTTTGGTTTTTTCTGGCTGTTAATGTGAGTCTGCCTGATCGGCTTTGTGTTTTGCGGCTGCTTGGGGTGAAAGTGTTAGGAATCTTTCCTATACAGCCCATGCCGAACTGGCAAAATCTATGCAAGCCTACACTTTTTATCATAACAACCCGCGTTATCTGCGTCTATCGCCCCAGCACCACCACCTCAATCACCACCCCTTCATCGGCAAGCTCCATCTTCTCCAAAGCCTCAAATCCCAATTTCTCCAAAATCCGCCCCGAAGCCAGATGCTCCGTCTCATAATAGCCATACATGGCTTCCAGGCCCCATTCCTCAAAGCCATACGCCACCGCCTTCGGCGCGATCTCCGAGGCAAAGCCTTGCCCCCAAAATCTCCGTCGGATCTGAAATCCGACCTGTATGCGCCCGGAATCGCGGAAAGGTGTCAAATTGAGGCAGCCAACCAACTCTCCGCTTTCATGTAGGCGTGCTACCCAATAGAAGCCTTGCTGATCTGTTGCCCATTGCATGCTGGTGAGGAGAAAATCGTGGTAGAATTCATCTGAACGATTGTCCAGCGGACCAATGTATTTGAAGGTTTCCAGCTCGTGAAATATGGCAAGGATTTCTGGGAAATCGCTTTCCTGGAGGAGATGGAGGGTGGTTCTGGTGGTTTGCATGGGGTAGAAATATTGATAGGAGCGATGAGCAAGATAAAATAAATATTATTTTATCTTGCTCCTATTTCCGGCAACTTGCCGGATTTTTTTCGAACGGTTTTCGTTCGATGATTTGCGGGACGGATTGTAATCCGTCCCTACCGCCCGCAACGATTTTATCGTTGAAAACGGGTATTTCTCCCGAACGACCTTCATTCAACCAGCTGTAGGGACGGATTATAATCCGTCCCACATCCCCCAACGATATCATCGTTGACAACACGCGAAATTCCATTTCACCCCATCAATGGACGCCGTCCATTCCCAGCAGACTTCCCCCTCTTTGGCGCTTTGGCCAGAGAGGGGGAAAAGAAGGGGGTGAGTTCAAAATCCCAAAAACACAGGGCGCGACATCCCCATCTCATGTCCGCTAAACTGAAGCAGGCCCGTTGGTCCATCGACCTCAAATACCGTGATATTATCACTGTTCTGATTAGCCACCAGCAGCTTTTTTCCATCAGCTGAGAGCACAAAATTGCGGGGCCAATCTCCCCGAACGGACTCGGTCGCCAGCAAGGCCAATTCCCCGGCATCGCCCACCGAAAAGACAGCAATGCTGTTATGGCCCCGGTTGGAGGCATACAAAAAGTTGCCATCAGGGCTGAGGTGAATATCTGCGCAGGCGTTTTTGCCTGTATAGGAAGCGGGTAGGGTAGAAGCCCTGTGGAGGGCTGTCAATTGGCCCATTTCGGGCTGGAGGGCCAGGGAAAGCACCGTGGAGGATAGCTCATTGATAACAAAGGCCATGTCTTTGGAAGGGTGAAAGATCAGGTGGCGGGGACCGTCGCCGGGGAGAAGTACATGCGAAGAAAGAAAGCAAAGATGCCAGGAGAAAAAGGAGTGCGGGGAAGGTTTTCATTTTGAAATATCCGGTTTAGCTGGTGGTCTAAAAATTGCCATTACAAGTCCTTACTCAGCCTGGCCCAAATCCTCAAGGACTTTTTTGCTGGCATCCTGCTTATAGTGCCTGTCCTGCGCGGAAATGTGGCGAAAAGCCTGAATGGCCTCCTGGCTATTTCCTTGCTTTAACCAACTCAATGCCTCATACCATTCGGCTTGTTGTTGATGTTGATCGGCCCGATCAAAGAGGGTAAATGCCCGCGCATATTCGCCTAATTCAAGGGCCGTTATTCCTTCATAAAGGGCTATTTCGGAGCGATCTGAAGGCGTAAAAGTATTTTTGTCCAGGGCTTCAAATTGCCTTTTTGCATCTTGGAAATCTTTTTTGTCAAAACTCAAATAAGCTTCCCGCAGCAAACTATCCTGATCGGTGGATAAAAAGCCAGGAACCTCTGGCGCTTCATAATTTGCTGTAAACAATTCCTCTGGTGTAGCAGAAGGTGAGGAAGGGATAAGCAAAAAAACCGTGGCGACAAGAATCACAAAGACCGCCGCCATCATCATCAAACGCCTGCGGCGCATAAACCTCTGTTGCGCGACTTGCAGTTGGGCGTGACGGTGGGTCATTTCCTCCCTCTTGCTTTCAAAGTGCGCTTTCTCTTCCTGGTAACCGGCTTTGTAAATCAGCTCTTTACTTTTTAGAAAATGCCTGAAAGACTCCCTGAAAGTAGGGTCTTTCTGAAGTTGTTGTTCAAAATCCTTTATAGCTTTTGAGTCAAGTTGTTTGGATATATATTGTTCAAACAAAAGGAGCTGGTCTTGATTTTCTCCATTCATGATTTGCCTGTTTTTAGGTGTAGTATTTCTTTGAGCCGTTTGAGGCATCGATATTTCATATTTGCTACGGTGGAGGCTTTATTGTAGCCCATACGCTGGGCGACTTCCTCCTGGCTGTAGCCGTAATAGTCGATTTCCAGCAAAAGGCGCTTGCATTTTTCTCCCAACTCATCCATGGCTATTTGCAGCTTGTTCCATTTTTCTTGTTGTTCCATTTCTTCCAAAATACTTCTGACCGGGGAAGGCAGCTCATAATGATCGGCAATGTCTTCCTGCATAATAGAAGACGCATTTTTTCGAATATTATCTACACATCGGTTGCAAAAAGCCCGATATAGGTAGGCAGATAGCTTTGAATCGCCATCTAAGGCGCCTTTTTGAATCTGCCTACATACCTTGATGATAGCGTCACTAAAGGCGTCATGCGCCTGGTCAAAGGAGAGCGAATAGCGTTTTACGCCTGCATAAATGAAGTCAAAATATTGTTCATAAAGCAGGCCTGAATAATGCTGTCTCAAGGCTCCTTCCTCTTTTATCCCCTGGATCAGCTCGGCTTCTGGAATATTTTTTTTCAATTTTTTGAGTTTTGCTGGTGATGTGTAACCGAAGTTAGGCGTCTTAATGATGAACACAAAAAGAAAAGCCTCCGTGCAGGGAGGCTTTAAAGTGTTCTTCATGTGAATGTTGGTCCACGATGATTTGCACTAAGTGTAAAGTTATTGTTTAATTTGATAAAAATGGAATCACATGAAAAGTAAAATGAATGGTCATTTGGGATTAAGTATTCTCTTGTTGTTCTTGTTTTGCATGCCTCAAAGGTACTTTGGGCAACACGATGATCGAATAATCGTGATTGTGGGAGATGGAATGAGAGGACCAGGTCTGGGAGGTTATGCCAGCCTTGAAGGAGAGCCTCTCTGTTGGATGGCAAACGAAGGAAATGAAACGGTTTCATTTATTGATCGGCTTGAGGTAAGGTATTCTGAATTGGAGGGCGAAAGTTTCGATGTGCTTGAAATCCAGTACACGATCAAGGACAAATCAGGTAATTTTGTTGAAATCACTTCACCCGAAGGTACTTCTAATCCATTTGTCCTGTCGTATGATATTAGTAGTGATAACGAAGGGCAAGAGCCTCCGCCATTTACGGTTACTGAGCTTTGGAACGGGGATATATTTGAAACAGATATTTTCTATTCAACAGAATTGCCAGAAGATTTCCCCATAGAAGATGAGTTGGATTTTAGGGTGAAAGTAAGGGTGAAAGAGGATGGATCTGCCTGGGAGCTGGTTCATATTATAGAATTTACCTCCAACATCTGCGCTCACAGCGAAGGTTCATTTAGGAAGGCTTCTATCCCATCAGATGCCATGGGATTGCATGTCAGCCCTAATCCTTTCGATTCCCAGCTTCAGTTGAAGTGGGAAAAAGAAGCTCCTTTGATTTCTGAAATCTCCATCCTGGATGCTCAGGGCAGAACTGTTCTGCAAGAATCATGGACCCCAGTCCAAGGGAATAGCCTAAACCTGGATACTGAAAAGCTGGCAAAAGGCATGTATGTGTTGCAAATCAAGTCAGGAAAGCAAACAGTCAACCATAAGATCATTAAAGCGAATTAATGATGAGATGTGCAGGCATCAAAAAGATGCGTTTGCTTAGTTTTATCTTCCTGCTGAGTCTGGCATTTTGCCAGGCTCAGCAAGGAGATTCCTTGGCATTAAACCGCTTATCGGCGAAATCACTAGAACTTTATCATTCAAGTAACCCTGATTCTGCCTGGCTGCTTTTTCCCGCATTGTTGGATGAAATTAAACACAACCAGTTTTGGCCATTATATCGAAAATCCTGTGCATGGGCCAGTACAGTTTTAGGTAAAAATTCGGATCTTTTTTCAATTGTTGATGATGCCGAAAGGCTAAGAGATAGCCTGCAAAAATATCGTGGGAGTGACCGAAGTCATTATTCCAGTTTGAATGGTAATCTTGGTTTACTTTTTCAGCGGGTGGGGGATTTCGGTAAGATGCAAAAAGCTTTTGAAGAGGTAATAGCCATTAATGAGGGTATTGTTCATCAATACTTATCCCTGGATTACCAAAATTTAGCTTCCTCCTATCGCTTTCAGGGAGATTGGATTGCCTCGTTGACCTACAATCAAAAAGCACTAGCTATTTGGGAAATGGAAGGCAAGCCATCTACTTCCAGCTGGATCCCAATAACTTATGCTAATGCGGGAAGGGTTGCGGCATTTTTGAAAAGATGGCGTTTAGCTATTTCATATTATCTGGCGACCTTTAGTATGAATAATACCAAGTGGCGGGTTCATGCTGCCCATGGCCTTTCAAATGCTTACCTTGAAATGGGCAAAATTGATAGCGCAACCTATTATTTGGAACAGGCAAAAACGATTGTCCATGAAGGGAAAGTACTTTATATACCTGTTTCCTATGAGCTTGAGTCTAAAATTTTGATGGCACAAGGGCGGTATCCTGAAGCTCTTGCTGCAGCTCAAAAATCACAGCAGTTACGTCTCTTGCCAGGCGAAAGCCCAAGACCTGACGACCTGGCTAGAGGAGAAGAACTTATTGCAAAAGCTTTTTTTGCGTTAGGAGAATGGGATAGTGTGCACCTAGCTCTTAATCGTGGGTTAACATATTTTGTGGATCGATTCAGCAAGGAAGCCTTCCCGTTTAATCTCATTTTTAAGCAAGATGCTTTGCCCCTCCTAAAACTTGAAATTGAAGTGTTAAGGGCACAAAAAAAATTAGGTGAAGCACTTCAATTATGTGAATCTGCTACACAGATAGTTCAAGAGTTAAGGAGATCACGAATAGGCGAGTCTAATAAGCTTATCCTGAATGAATATGCCAGGTGGATCACAGAATTGGCTTTTATAACCATTTGGGATTTGAATCAAAACGAGTCTGACGATAAAATCATATCTGGCCATTATCAAAGGGCCTGGGCAATCTCAGAATCCTATCATGGAGCTATATTGGTTGATGAGTTAACAGAAAATGAACAATTCTATAGAACCAATTTACCTGATAGCCTTCGTCAGGAAGAACAGAATAAAAGATGGAAAATCAGCTATTTTAAAACGAAACTGAACAATGCGATTAGAAAAGGATCCAGGGAGGAAGCCTTGCAAAGTATTCGCAATGATTTGTTTAAAGAGGAAGAAGACTACAGGAAACTATACAATTTTTTGGGAGAAAACTGGCCTGTGTTCCAATCGGATGCGAAGTATTATGATTTCGCGCTTCAAGCTGTTTCTTTTGATAAGGTTATACCAGGCCAGATGGTTATCAGCTATTTTGAAGGCCATGAGGATCTGTTCATCCTAACATACATGGAGGGAAAAAGTCATTTGTACAAAAAAGATATTCCTTCCTCTTATAAATCCTGGAGTGAAAATCTTGAGAAAGAAATACAAGGAAAAGACTTAAGTCCCGAATCTTGCAAAAATTATAGCTTTTTGGCAGAAAAGCTATCTCAATTTTTGTTGAGTGGCATATTGGATTCTGATGAAATCGAGACACTTTTGATTATTGCAGATGGTTCTTTAAATAAAATTCCATTTGAGGCGCTGCTTTCAATAGAGGACCAGGATCAGGAAGCAATGGATAAATCGGACTTTCGAAGTCTTCCCTATTTGTTTACACAGTACAAAATTCGATATGTTCATGCGCTAAATTTATTAGAATTTAGCTATCCGCTAAAACCAGCTAAGGAGGGATTAGCCATTTTTGCCCCAACTTACAGCGGTATCTTAAGCCTACCCCAAAATGCTCAGGTAGCAGATGGGTTAATGGCGAATGTAAAAGCTGAAAATTTTTCTGACGCCTTTTATTCTTCTAAAATTTCTTTTAGCAGCTTGGTAAGCCAATACGCCATGCTACATCTCGCCCTCCACGGCGAGAGTGATACCTCCAACGCATCTCAGTCCTACCTCCAATTCCCATTGGAGTCTGGAGAAGACAATCGGTTGTACACCCACGAGATTTACAATCTCCGCCTGCCTGCCAACCTGATCAGCCTGGCTTCCTGCGAAGTAGGAGATGGCCGCCTGGAGGCAGGTGAGGGCCTGATGAGTCTGGGAAGAGCCTTTCGATATGCTGGCGCAGCTACGGTGCTTTCCAGCCGCTGGAAGGCGGATGCGCGCGTGACAGGGCGCATCTTCCCGCTATTTTATGGATATCTCGCAGAAGGAAAAGCTTCTGATGAGGCCTTTGCGCTGGCGCGCAGGGATTTCCTGAAAGACGCTCCGCCCTCTTTAGCTCATCCTTTTTATTGGGCGAATTTTGCGCATTGGGGCGAGGCTTATACTCACCGCTCATCCAGGAATTATTACTGGATCTTCGGATTAGTCATTATTGGCCTTGCTTTCTTTTCAATAAGGTATGGGGTTCAAAGATAATTTTGGTTTTTCTAAAAAAATCAATTTTGCTGGTGATGAGATTTTTTTTCATGCGTCTTATGTTTAGTTGTGATTCAATTTCATGCAAAACATTAAGATGCATGATCTTTTGATTCCATAACATCCTGAAGCGGAAGCCGAAAAGCTAGAATAGAGTAGGCATAGTTTAACCCATATCATTTCATCATGATGTCTAAACCGAAAGGGCTCACCGCCCTCATAATATTGCTATGTCTTGTTTTTTCCGCCAACGGGCAAAACCTTGTCAAAAATCCTAGTTTTGAAACAGGAGGAGCACTGAGCTCACCAGGTCCTACACCGATTGAGCAAGCAGACTTTTGGGACCATGCATGTACAGACGCTCCGCCCTGGGATGGAGAAAATGCTCCTGCATTGCTAGAAAATGGAGCCGGAAATGGCAATGGGTTGCCAGCGGGTCTGCTACCTCATCATGGAGATAGAGTAGCAACGCTGGAGCATAACTATTATAAAGAAGAATTTGAATGGGAACTCATCAAATTTGACAAAATGAGAGGGAAATTATGGTCACCTTTACAAGCAGGGAATTATAATTTAAATGTATGGGCTGCCGGCGAAAATATTTCCTATCCTATGGTATTCGTGGATGTCAAAATTTCCTTGCAGAATAGTAACGACCCTTGTAATGATGAATTTATCGTTTCGGATCCTCCAGGTTTGGCTGATTTTGAAGAGTTTCCAGGAGATTTAACCTGGTACAAACTCAATTTCAACTTTACCATTGATGCACAGGATGCCAATAAATACGATAGGATTTTTTTCAGAAGAGGAAGTTTCCCTGTATTTACTTCTCACCAAAAAATTTATATTGATGACCTGGTGATGACAGAGAGTGTGCCTGATATTTCTTCTGTCATTGGCTCTGTTTGTTCAAAACAGGCAAAGGTTTCCATTCCTGAAGGTATTCAGGAGTACAGAATCAAAATCAAAAACCTGGCAGGAAATGTTACCTATTGTACCATTGATGAAAATGATTATCCCAGCCCAGCCACATTTTACCCTTATACGTTTTGCAATATTATCTGTGGCGCTGGAAATTTTTACCAGTTTGAGATTTTGTATAAGGACTATACAGGTGCTATGCATTCCGAGGCGGTATATACGGAATTGTTGTGTTCCCCCAATGTAGCTGCCTTAGCGAATCCCTCTGTTGTATGTCCCGGGGATTTGGTTACTTATACCGCCTTTGACCCAGCGACCGGAAATCCAGAACCGGGCGTAACCTATACCTGGTATGATGACAATGGTCCATTAGGAACTGGAGCAAGCTTAGGACCCCTGAGTTACACGCCAGGAAATGGGGTCATAGGCGTTGTGGCTAGTAATTCAAATGATTGTGAAGCAAAAGCTGTAGCCGATTTGGCCATGGATGATGATTGTGAAGGCGTAGGATTCTGCTTTGCAGATTTTAATTGGACTTCAAATGAGACTGCCCATGGGAAGTGTGAAGTAGCTTTTACAGATGCAAGCACCGCAGCTTCCAATATCATCAGTTGGATTTGGGATTTTGGAGATCAGACAGGCTGGAATGGCCAAAACCCTCCCGTTCATACTTATCCAGACCTGAATGGATATATCGTCTGCCTCACCATCACCACAGCAGATGGCTGTACAAGTCAAAGGTGCAGGCCTGCAGGCTGTATTCGAAGTGGTGGAAGACAAGCTATGCCTGGGCAAAATGGAGAAGCTGTCTTTACATTTTATCCAAACCCGGTTAGCTCATTTTTACATATATCTCTTGCTCAAAATTTGGAAGAAAAAGGGACAGTCAATATCTATAATATGCACGGGCAGTTGCTACTATCTGGCCCGTTATCCCAAACTCATGGAGTAGAAAAAATAGATGTTTCGGCCTTGCCTTCAGGGATGTATACTGTCGAAATCAGATCAGAGCAAGGACGATTGGCGGTAGAAAAAATAGTGATTGCTCATTAAGCAATCAACCTGAATCAATAAAAACTACCAGGCCCTTTCTTTTTTACTTTAACATTTTATTGTCATGAAATTAACCTTTATCAAAAAGGCAATCGTACTCTTTGCCTTATGTAGCCTCGCCTGTTGGGCAAATGAAGCAATGGCCCAAAACACTGCTGCGAACCTGGTCCAAAATCCCTCCTTTGAGGACATTTCTCAGCCCGTGACGGGAGGAGGGCAGATAGAAAATGCTCATTTTTGGGAAAGATCTTATTGTGGAAAGCCTATAAGTTTTCAAGATGTGCCGATCCACACACCTGATTTATTCGATGTTAATTTTGTTTATGATTATAATACTTCGGTCACCAATTATGTCGAAATTCCTGCCAACAAATGGACGTTTTCCTTACCTGAGCGTACTTCCCTGGAAAGGTATGCGGGGATAAGCTTGCAAATTCCACATAATATTAACCAGCCTATAACCTCGGATGAGAGGGCTACAAATATTTTGAAAAATCCACTTCCTGAAGGTGACAATTACTATGTTTCTGTTTATGTAGCTATTGGAGATACTCCTTTTCTCAATGCACATGAGAACAGGGTTCAGCTTGTTTTGAAGGAAGACAACAACATATCCACTAATTGTTCGGAAGAAAAAATAATATTGACCACGCTTCATATCACACATAACGGTTGGATACAATATGGGGCCTTTTTTGATATCTCTGCTCAAGATCATAACCGTTTTAAGGTGCTGGAGATTCGTTTGAAAGAACCTGATACCTGGGTGGCGAATGAAAACCTACAAATTTTCATGGACGATTTTCAAATGTGCCCTCCTCCAGGGACGATCCAGCTCAAAGCAAATTCAGTTTGTGAAGGATCCAATGTGATTCTTGGAGCCAATGAGCTGTTTGTAGATGAAGGCACTGTTTATAATTTGACGATTGAGGATGTGACTCCAGGTGTGAATAATCCCCAAATTATGCATTATCATGGCTGTGGAAGTCCTGATGTACTTAACCTTACAGATCCCAATCAGACAGAATTATGTGATGGCTTTGGAAGTCTGTGTAATGGGGTAGAGTGTAATGGTAATTTCACTCCCTTTCCTTTTGTATGTCATGATAATTGTGGTTTTTACAAAATAATATTTGAATACCAGTTATGTGGACATACCTATACTGAGGAGTTTACCCTCCACGTCTTATGCAGCCCCGAAGTATCAGCAATCACATCGCCAAATCTGCCTTGTCCAGGTGATGATATCCTCTACTGCGTAGATGACCCGCAGAGTGTTCTTGCCTACTATTGGTTTGACCAAAATGGCCAACTGTCTACCACAAGCAATGGCTGTACAGGACCGCATCCGCTGGATCTGAATAACCCCATTTATGTATTAGCCATTGATCAGAGTAATGGGTGCCGTGCCACCTTCGAACCAACGATAGAACTTTCTGATGACTGCCTGCTATGCCCCGATAATATCATCAATGATGGTATCTTTTCTCAGGTTACAGCTTCCTGTGTCAACAATAACCCATTAGAACCCTTTGCGAATAATTGTGTGACCTATTGGGAAAATAGCCATGGGAAACCTACGCTAGGGACGGGAGTGACCAATTATTTCGCACATTTGCGAGCCAAGAAAATCTTATTTGGAAATAATCATCGCGGAGATGGAATCATGACTGATGTCGCGGTGACAGCAGGCCAAAACCTTTCAGGAAGCATAGATGTGTATGTGGATGGCAATCCTGCCGAACTGATCATCAGGCTCGAAAACAATGTGACAGCCACTAATAATGCTGTAATCCCGAACTATACTGGGATAATCTTGTGGACCCTTGATTTGACAAACTTCCCAGTCGGATGGCATACATTTAACCTGCCCACCAAGGTATCAGATGCCAATTATTCCCAACTGCTTATTTATCCCAAAGAGATAGGATCTAATGGCGGTATTGAGGTTGATGTGGATAACATTTGTCTTGAGCGGCAGTCGATCGTTTGTGATATGGTTGTTGATTTGGGGGCTGATTTTGATTTGTGTTTTACATACTCAGCGATACTTGAGGCAGAATTTAGCGGAGGGGTTGGACCCTTTGTTTATAGCTGGACCCCAGCCACTTATCTGGCAGATCCGACTTCTTCGGTGACAGGCTTTTCGCCCCCTTTAAAAGGCGCTTACAGCTATACTTTTACGGTAACAGATGCTAATAACTGTACTGCTTCGGACAATATTAATATCCAGGTCATTGATTGTGGGGAGGGTCATAGAGCGGCTTTTGAAACAGACTCAGAGGTATTTAAGATTTATCCTAATCCGTCTTCAGGTCATTTGACATTGACTTATGATTTGGAAGAAGATGGAAATGTCCAGGTTTTCGATCTCATGGGCAAAATGATTTTTGCCAGGAATCTACCTGTAGGTTCATCCCAAACCACGCTGGAATTAGAAGACCTTGCTCCTGGTATCTACCTGACCCGTGTCGGTGCAAATGGAAAAATCCTATTTCAGAAAAAAATAGTCATACAGCGCTAGTGAAAACGCCCAAAGCCCATCTTCCCTTATAATTCATTACCCATCCAGTCTCAGTTGTCTGATTTTTTCAGGCGGCTGGGCTGGCTGGTTTTACCACTTAATTAAGCTCCAGAAGTAGCCCCTCCGCCTCAGCCGCCATATACGCCTGCTCCTCTACAATCCTCCGCAGCTGCCCACGGGCCAGCTCCAACTCTCCGGCCTTCAGGTAGGCCAGGGCCATTACCCAGGAAATTTCTTCCTGAAGACCCTGAGAGGCACGCGCCTCTCCCAAAGAGGCTATCGCCAGCCGGGGCTCCGAAGGAGCCTTTTGCAACTGGCAGAGCGCCAGGTAAAAGTGGTCTTCCGGTCTGGCCTTCCCGGCCAGTATCACCTGCTCCCAGAGGCGAATGCTTGCCTCATATTTTTTGCCTACATAGGCCAGATTGGCTTCCTTGCGCAGGCTGTCTACTTCATGCTGGCCTTTGCGGAAAAAGGCGGGATCACCCATGATGGACAGCCTGGAAATCTGCTGATCGGCAAGGGCGATATAGGCATCCGCCGGATCGGCCTGGGAAAGCGAAAAGAAGGCTACCACTATCGCCAGTGAGGCCGCCAGCAGCAGGCCAAAAAGTCCTGTTTTTCGATTCCATATAGATTTCCGGGAAGGTTTTTTCGCTACGCCATGCTCTGCCTCCAACAGCTGCGCCCAGCGCCGCTTTTTGTCGTGATCCAGCTTTGCCTGGATCAGTTGCTCGCTGAATTGCTCCAATTCTTCCTCCGAAAGCTTGCCGTCTATATATTTTTGTAAGGTTTTCATTATTTGGATTTACTGATAAGGTTGGATAAAATATTTTGATTTCAGGGTTGATAATAGGTTGAAAAAAGGGTCCTGAGTTTTTCCAGGCAGCGCTGCTTTTGCTTGCGCATGGCAGCTTCTGACTTTCCCCATTGCATACCGAGTTCTTTCAGAGAATTTTTTCGGTAATAAAAATGGTCAAGGATTTTGCTGCATGCATCACAGAGTTGGGCCCAGGCTTTGTCGAGCGCAAGCAATACTTCTTCATCTTCGAGTTCATCTATCTGCCACTCACCAGCTTCCTCTTCTTCCTGTAGGTTAGCCATCAGAGGGCTGTCTTTCAGCTGTTTAGACAAAAACTGGCTCGCCATGCGCGTAAACAAAAAGCGCATATTCCCATATTGAATTTTGCCTTCCATCAGGCGTTTCTGAAATTTGAGCAAGGCATCCATGCTCGCATCGTAGGCCAGAGAGCGGTCTATTTTAAAGCGATTCATCAGGTATTTCATGCAATCTTCAAACTGTGCGAGAAATACGCGCTCGAAGAGGCTGTCGTCCCCTTGCTGCATATTGCGCAGCATTTGTTCAAACTCTTCGGCACTTAGTCCGAAATTTTGGAAACGCCCAGTCAAAGGTTTCGTTGCGATGGTCATCTCTTGCTTTTTTGCTGTAGAAAGTGTGTTCTTCTTTGGGGTCATAGATAGGTATGCCTTATGTATAGAAAGCTTTTGAAAGGGAAACGTGACATAATTTAGCCAAAAAGATTTTTTTCTTTTTTTTCGGTCACGTTTGGGCCACATGAGAAGTTTTAAGGATGAAGGAAAAAAGAGCGCTTCAAATTATCCTCCTTCTGGAATTTACCTTTTCTCTTAATTTTTTTTCTCAAATAACCATAACAAAAAGTGGCATGAAAAATCTATGGACCTATAAAAGCATCTTTCTGCTTTTCTTATGTTTTGCCTTCCAGACCCATCTACGGGCAAGCCATATAGTGGGCGGAAATATTACATACCAATGTTTGGGCGGCAATCAGTATCAGGTTACTGCGAGACTCCTGAGAGATTGTAATGGCGCGAATTTATTTGCAAACATTAACCTCTCAGCCTTAAACCAGACCTCCGGTACAATTTCCAACCACAATTTAAACAGGATCAGTATCGATACCCTTCCTCTCAACAATGCTGCTAACTGCGCACAATCTGGTTTTTGTGTAGAGGAGCATGTTTACCAGGGGATCATCAACCTGCCTAACAACCTCGATGGGTATGATCTGCGGTTTTCGAGTTGTTGTAGAAATGGTGGGGTAATAAATACAAATGCGGGCGGTTTTCGCATGCATACCAATATGCCTCCTCCCCAGCTTTGCAACAGTTCTCCCACTTTCAATCCACAGTTTACGACCATATTTTGCGTAAATCAATCAGGCTGTGTGGACTTGTCCGCTACGGATCCCGATGGTGACCAATTGAATTACCGCTTTGTTGCGCCACTGGACCAGGGTGGAAACCCGGTTGCTTATAATCCTCCTTTTACGCTGGCAAATTTCATGAATGGCAATCCCGCCATGACCATTGACCCGCTTACAGGCCAGGCCTGTGTGACACCCACACAATTGGGCCTATTTGTAGCGACGGTCGAGATAGATGAAGTAAGGGCCGGGCAGGTAATAGGTCAGACAAGGAGAGATATTCAGATTTTGGTGGTGAATTGTCCCCCGCCGCCTGTGGCTTGTTTCTCCCTGCCGGATACGATTTGTATCAATTCAAGCATCGTTCCGAATTTGTCCTGCATGCCTGGCAATATCACCAGTTACCGCTGGGTAATCCATGAGATGAACCCTCCGGGGCCCTGGATTCCACTTTATTATTCGCCTTATTTGCCCGGTCCTGTTCCTGCCACAAACCTTAAAAATCTCTGGAATGGCTATCAGGCAGGCAAAAGTTATGGGATTTCGATTGATGTGTTTAACGCCTGTGGAAATCACTCTACCTACAGAGAGGTTTATATTGCACCCCGGCCGCCCCAATTTTCCTTTTCCGCAGGATATTTGGGTTGTGAAGATGACTGCCTGACGCTGGTATGCGACCCCAATTCAGATCCGGCATTGACCGAAGGGGCTCCTTTTACCATGAGCTGGAACAATGGTTCGACCAATCCTACCCGTACCGTTTGCCCCGATGTGCCGACCACCTATTATGCTTTTGTCACCAACAGATGGGGTTGCACGAGCACCTGGTCCTACTTTGTTGACAAAGATACCTGCTGTCTGGAGCCCTGTTTTGAGCTGCCGGATACCGCCTGTGTGAACGGGCCTATTTTCCCAGACCTATCATGTATGCGTCAAAATATTGACTCCTATCGCTGGGCAATCCATGAGATGGATCCTCCCAACCCCTGGATTCCCAAACACTATACGCCTTACCTGTCCGGGCCTGTGGTTTCAGTGGATTTCACTAGCCTGTGGAGTGGCTTTGAGGCTGGAAAGACCTATGGCATTTCCATAGATGTATTCAAAACCTGTGGCGTGAATGCGACCATTTACCGCGAAGTCTACATTGTCCCCCAGCCTACTCAGCAAATGATCGTTCAGTCATTTCCATTAAGTTGTGAGGACAATTGTCTCACCATAGGAGATGATATCCTCCTTAATTTTGGACTCGCCACCAATGACCCGGGCGCGCCCTATACGGTGGAATGGGATGATGCTTCGACCAGCTACCAGCGTGTGGTTTGTCCTACCGAGCCCACTCTCTATACAGCTATCATCCGTAACAGATGGGGCTGTGAAGCAAGTTGGTCTTATTTTGTTGACAAAGACACCTGCTGCCTCGATCCCTGCTTTTCGCTGCCTGATACCGTCTGTGAAGGTGATCCGATTTTCCCTGACCTTTCCTGCATGCAGCAGGACATAGACTCCTATCGCTGGGCGATCCATGAGATGGACCCTCCTAATCCCTGGATTCCCAAGCATTATACACCCTACCTGTCAGGGCCAGTAGCTTCTGTAGATTTCACCACCTTATGGAATGGTTTTGAAGCGGGGAAAAGCTATGGCATTTCTATAGATGTTTTCAAAAACTGCGGTGCCAACGCCAGCACCTACCGTGAAGTCTATATCGCAGCACGACCTACTCAGCAGCTGGTCATCAATGCTTACCCATTGAGCTGTGAAGAAAATTGCTTTAACCTGGGGGATGATCTGCTGAACAACTTCGGTCTGGCGACCCATGATCCTGGCGCACCTTTTACGGTGGAGTGGGATGATGCTTCGACCAGCTTCCAGCGCGTGGTTTGTCCTACCGAGCCGACGCTTTATACAGCCATCATTCGCAACAGATGGGGCTGCGAGGCAAGCTGGTCTTATTATGTAGACAAAGACACTTGTTGCCTTGATCCCTGCTTCTCGCTGCCTGACACCGTCTGTGAAGGTGATCCGATCATCCCAGATCTCTCCTGCATGCAGCAGGACATAGACTCCTATCGCTGGGCGATCCATGAGATGGATCCTCCGGGCCCATGGATTCCCAAACACTATACACCCTACTTGCCTGGTCCCGTGGCAGCTGTAGATTTCACCACGCTGTGGAATGGTTTTGAGGCGGGAAAAAGCTATGGCATCTCAATAGATGTATTCAAAAACTGTGGAGCCAATGCGACCATTTACCACGAAGTCTATATCCAGCCGATCTTAACAGAAATAAGGGAAGTTTGTGTAAACATAGAAGGAAAAGTCTTGCTGGAGCCTTGCTCAGGAGCCAGTGGCCCCTTTGACTATGTCATCAACGGCAATGCCATTTCTTCAAGCAATACTTCTATGGAAGTGACTTATTCTCCGGGCGATAGCTATGAGGTAATCTCTTATGACGCGCATGGATGCCCCTGCACAGTCCAGTATGTCGTTATTCCCCCGCCGCCACCCGTATCTGTATTTGCTATTTGGTGTGCCGGACAAATGCAATTTGACTTTAGCAGCCTGATAGATCCTGCCTGCCTCGCAGCTGTCGACTCTTTCACCCTGATTAATACCTATAACAATAACCACATCCCCTTGTTTGTCAACGATCCTTCCGGAGGCTGGGATTTCGTAACGGCCGAAGGCCTGGGAGATTTGATTTGCCTGCAATTTGTCAGCTATAAAGATGGCTGTATTGTCTGTATCGTCAATATTTCGATGGTATTTACCAATGGAAATTGCGAAAACCAGCCCGAAATCTGGTGTACACCATCCAAGCTTGCAAAGCCTTTTTCCGGCATCTTGGAACCCAAGATCGTACCGAATCCTACAGTCGCACGATTCCAGATTCATGCAGGGAAGGCGGAAGCTGAAATCAATTTTGACAAAGTTACCATTACAACTCCAAATGGTGCCACCATCCAAAGCTATACCCATGTATTGTCCAGCAGAGATTATGATTTGTCTATGTTGGCAGATGGAATATACTTCGTTCATGTCTTTCATCAAGGAAAGCTGTATTCGATGAAATTAGTTCTTATGCATTGATAGGGCCCTTGCCTATCTTATTGAAGCAGCAGGGAAACCTGCTGCTTTTTTTACTCATGTCACGTTTGCCGGCCTTTTGCTTTATATAGGGTAAGACCATACATTTAAGTAATGCAGTGGGCAGTGGGCAGTGGGCAGTGGGAAGTTTGCAGTGGGCAGTGGGCAGTGTGGTTCTTGACTGCATACTGCAAACTGTAAACTGCAAACTGTAAACTGCAAACTGTAAACTGCAAACTGCAAACTGTAAACTGCAAACTGCAAACTGCAAACTGTAAACTGCAAACTGATAAACTATTAATGCATAAGGACATGGGAAAAAACAGACTATTTCTCCTGACGATTTTGTTATTCGGCTTGGGCTGGGACAGCGCCAGCGCCCAGGATACCCTGGAGGTGAGTAGCAATCAAAACGGATGGGTGCAGTACCATACCAAAACAGACAGCAATGCGCATGTTTTCACCCTGTATGGGGATGGAACCTTTGGCCAGCAGTATGATCCTGGCCATAAATTCCCGCCACAGGCGGGGGGCTATATCACCGAAAGTTATTTCGTCAAAGCCTATGATACCAATTTGCCGCCGCCAAAGCGGGTCTTCACCGGAAGTGTAGGCTCTGGCAGCAGCCAAAGCAATCCCGTCATCAAGATGAGTGGACAGGCTGATCTCTACAGCAGCTGGGCCACAGCCTACGGCTATGAAAATTTCTTCATCATCGCTTTTAGCAATACAGACAGCAGCTCAGCTGTAAATGGCTGTATAGAATTGTATTACAATTCCAATGAAATCAGCCCCGATACCTCTGACATCCTGGTGTATAATAGCTGGGTGAAAAACAGGAACCTGATCCTGGATTCGGTGGGTAGTTTCAATCGAAAACTCAGCTGGGAGTTTACAGGACTTGACAAAGACGAAGTTCGCTATGTATATGTGCCCGCTACCGTCCTTATCAGACCCGGAAAATCCCTCAGCCTGCGCACCACCTACAAGGTGAATTGTACGGGTAGCGGGAGCAGCCAAAACAGCTCCTTTCTCTCGCGGAGATTTCCGCATGACCCCAATTTTAAAATCGTCAACAGAAGTTGCCTCAAGCCCCATATGCCAGAGGAAAGCCTGGAATACACCATCGGTTTTTTCAATGATGGAAATGATTTTGCCCACCATGTATTCCTGATGGATACCCTCCCTCCTTTGCTGGATCCTAACAGTTTTGCCCTGCTGGACTATGAGTTCCAGCCCAACTGGAATCTTATCGGACACAAGCTCCAGCTCGATTTTATGGGGATTTTTCTCCCGGGAACCCATCAGACCATTCCCGAAATGTATTCCTATGAAGATGCTTTTTCCTATGTCAAATTTAAGATTTGTACACAGCCTTTTCTCCCCAACCAAACGACAATTCTCAATACCGCAGCTATTACCTTTGATACACAGCCTGCTTTTATCACAGCGCCAGCGGTGGTCAGTACCTGGGATGAATGCACAGAATTTTTTCCCTGTAATACCGGCCTGCGCGGCAGCAGCCAGCCATTTTTCAGCCCTATGGAACCCGCCATCCTGATTTCTCCCAATCCTATAAGCGAAAAGCTCCTTTTGACCATTGATTTCCATGCGGAGGTGGCTCCCGTTTTTGAATTGAATCTGCTGGATTTTTCGGGTAAAGTGCTGGAAAACTGGAAGCAAACGGCACCGCAGGGCGGCCTATACCAAAGGCATTTCTCCCTGCCAGAATTGCCCGCAGGCATGTACATCATGCAATTGAAATCAGCGCAGGGCTTGTACCATCAAAAATTTGTTAAGCTTTGAGGTGCGGTGGAAAAAAAGCTTTTGTAAACGGCCTTTTGGGGCTGTTGATGCTTTTTTTGCCATCAGGCAAACTCTTTTCCCAGCAGGCAGAGGACAGCCTGGAGGCTGCATTTTTGGAAAAATACAGAGGTATTTTTTACGAAGGCTATTATACAGAGGATTACGAATCCTCTATCAGCCAGCTACAGCAAGGCCTGGGCGAAGCGCCCAAAGACAAGCCTGCTATTCAGGCGAAGATCCGCTACTTCCTGGCTTTCAGCCAGGAGAAGACAGGCGATATCGTGGGCTCGCAGGCCCAGTATGAAGCTGCGGCGGCAGCCTTTGAAGCTGCCCATGACAGCAGCTGGCTGGGGCCTGTCTATGGCAACCTGGCCGCAGGCTATACCCAGCAGGGAGATTATGCAAAAGCCGTTTTGTACCTGAAAAAAGGCATTTCTCTCGCAAAAGAGCTGGCTGACAGCACCACCCTTTGGAAAAACCACAAGCTGCTGGGGCAGGCTTTTTTCTACCAGGGCGACTTGCAAAAGGCGCTCCAGCAGTTTGAGGAGGCGCGCCGCCTCTATGATCCGCAGGATGGCACCTTTGCCTTTTTTGAGGCAAAGCTTGCCCTGGCAAAAGACCTATTGCCGGAGGCAATAAGGGCTGCGGAGACTTCTCTCCGCCAGGCAGGGCAGGACAAAGCTGCGGCAGCAGAGGCAAAAAAACTGCTCGGAGAAATTTACCTTCAGGCAGCTCAGCCGCTGAAAGCGCTCCAAAGCTTTGAATCCCTTTTGCCCTTTTACCAAAAAGCCCCCAACCAACGCGAACTCGGCAAATTGTACATCCTGATCGCCGCAGCTCAGCAGGAGCTTGCCCGATATGATGCAGCCCTGAAAAGCTACCAAAAGGCCTTAAAGACCTTTTTGCCATCCTTTCAGGAAAATGACCCTTCCCAAAACCCTGATCCCTCCTTTGTGAGCAGGGAGATCTGGCTGATGGAAATCATGCGGGGCAAAGGGCAGTGTTTTTTGAAAAAATTTGAAGAAAACCACCGCTTGTCAGATTTGCATCTGGCTGCATACCAGCTGGAAGATGCGGTGAGATGCATAGAAGAAATCAAATTGGCTTTTGACGAATCGGCCTCCATGATTTTGCTGGGGAGCTATACCCATGATTTTTATGAGGATCTCATCGAAGTGAAATACAGGCTCGCGGCCCTGGAAAATAAGCCAGCCTTGCTGGAAGAGGCTTTCCTGATAGCTCAAAAGGCAAATGCCTTTGTGCTGCGCGAATATGTCAGTGAGCAGCAGGCGCTGCAGCTGGCAGGCGTATCTGCCGATACGATGGCTTTGCTCAGTCGCCATCGGGCGACGACCAACCGCCTCCTGCGTCAGCTGGAACAGGCTCCCTCTGGAAAGATTGATTCCCTGAATCAGCTTCTTTTCCAGGAAAAACAACAGCTTTTTTCCCTCAAAAAAAACCTGGAAAAAGCCTATCCGCTCTATGCTGCTTTGAGAAATGAGCTGGCCGTGGCTGGCCTAAACCAGCTTCAGCAGGTTCTGGATAGCAGCCAATTGCTGATCAAATATTTTGTAGGGAAAAAAAGGCTGTATATTTTTTCGATTGCTGAAGCGCATTTTCAGCTTGACACGCTTCCTATCTCCAGGGATTTTTTCCTGCAGCTCTATCGATATCGCCGGGCGATCAGCGAACTGGATTTTGTGCGGGATTCCGCGCAGGTGGCTGAGCAGCAGTATCTTCATGCTGCGCATGAATTGTATCGGCTTCTTTTGGAAAAGCCACTCACCTGGCCGGGTTCTCAGGGGATTCGAAGGCTGACCATCGTGGCAGATGATGTGCTGCACAGCATCCCTTTTCAGGCGCTCCAGCTCAGGCCGGGCACATCCTGGACGAAAGCCGAAAATATGCTGATTTCTCAGTATGCCGTCAGTTACAGCTATTTTTGCCATATGCTGTTGGATGAAACTTCAGCGGAAGAATCGCAGGGTTCTTTTGTCTCTTTTGGGCTGGAGTTTGACGATTTTACCCTGAAATACCTGCAGAGCCTCAGCAAAGATTCCATCAAAAACCAGCTTATCAAAGATAACCTCCGCTCAGGCAGTCTTTCCAAGCTGCCTTTTTCAGATGATGAAGCCCGGGCCCTTGCCCGGATGATGCGCGGCACCTCCTGGCTCAATGAGCAGGCCACCAAAGCCAATTTTGTTTCCCAAAGTCAAGAGGCCCGCCTGCTGCATCTGGCGACCCACTCTTTGCTCGACACCCAACATCCTTTACAGTCCGCCCTGATTTTTACCAAAACCCGGGATAGCCTGGATAATCTCCTTCGACTCGATGAAGTTTACAGCATGAAACTGCAAGCTGATATGATCGTCCTCAGCGCCTGCAACACTGCCTGGGGGCAGCAGCAAAAAGGGGAAGGCATCAACAGCCTGGCGCGTGCTTTTCATTTCGCCGGTGTGCCCAGCGTGACGGCTACCCTCTGGAGCATCTCCGACCAGAGTTCCCAAAAACTGATGGAGCTGTATTACAGCTTTCTGAAAGCAGGAGACCCCAAAGACATTGCCCTGCAAAAAGCACAGCTGGAATACCTGAAAAATGACAAATTGAGCAGCCCGGCTTTTCGCTTGCCGGTCTATTGGGCCGCCTGGGTGAGTATGGGGGAGAATGGGGCGGTATTTGAGGTGCCTCTTTCTTTTTGGGAAAAAAATAAGGTAGGCTTGATTTTAGGATTTTTGCTTATCCTAATTGCTTCCGGCCTACTTGCATGGAGGAGACACGCCACCCAATAAAACCCAAAATCACAACCGCCAAAACGGCGATAGCCAGGAGGATACCATAATTATCCCCTCCCCAATCCACGGCCTCTCCATCGCCCATCAGCACAAATCCAGCCCAAAAATAGGGCATCGGGCGCTCACCATCAGCGATAAATGAAAGCTTGGCCTGCCGCAAGGCCTCGTCTTTTCCCATGCCGTCTTTGAGGTTTTTGTAGAAAAAATCCATCAATTTGGCTGTGCTCTGGTCGTCGGCCTGCCATAGGCTCATGACGATATTGGGGGAGCCCGCGTAGCGGAAGGCGCGGGCGAGGCTCATGATGCCTTCGCCTTGCTGGTATTTGCCGAAGCCTGTATGACAGGCGCTGAGGACGGTGAGCTCTGCCCGCAGGGGCAGGTTGTAGATTTCGTAGGTATAGAGAAAACGATCCTCGCCGGGCGAAAAAACCAGGCCTGACCGCAAGGGCATGCTGTCGTTGGTGAAGGCGTGCATCGCCAGGTGGAGGAAGCGATAGTTGCCCGCTTCTTTCAAAAAAGCCTGCTTGCTGGCTGCTGCTCCTGCCCATACCTCGCCTCCCAGCATTTTTTCTATCTGGCTTACCTCCTGTTCTGTTGCGGGCAATTTGCTGAACTGAAAGTCACTTTCTCCGGAAAATCGCTGGAAAACTTCCCGCGAACTCGCCCAAACTTCTCCCTCATATTGAGGGGCAAAGGCAGCGAGCCTGCCCCTGGGCAGCTGTTGGACCAGGCTGTCAGATACCGGCAGCGAAGCAGAATAATTGTATTTGACGGCATAGGATTTCAAAACGAAAGCCATATCCTGGTAGCGGGAAGAGGTCTCGGAAAGAAGGGGAGCCGTCAATAAGGCCTCAAAAGGCAAATGCCCCAGGGCTTTATCAGGTATGATGGTGAGCTGCTTACTTTGGGGAAAAGCTGAAAGAGCAGGCTCCAGCAGTTTTTGGTAAAGGGGAAAAGCCAGGCTTTCGTATGCCTGGAGGTAGGCTGATTCGTAGCCTTCATTTTGCGCTCTTTGGCTATCGTGTAGAAAAGCGATAAACTGTCCCACCGATTGCTCATCGGCCTCACTCCAGCTAAGCTGGAATGCCTTGACTTCATTTGCCTCAATGGCAATCAGATATAAAAAAGAGTCTACGAATGCATATTCGAGGATGAGGGCGTCTGTTGAACCGATTTCCGCCTGGACCCTGGCAAGGCTGGGTTTCTGCGCTTCAAAATTCAGCCATCGAAAAACAGGATAGTCTTTTTCAAGGGCAAATCGGAGAGAATCCCGTTGGTTGCGGATAGAAAAAGTCTTTTGCTTGAGTTTTTTCAGCTGGATTGTATCCCCTTCGTGCTCAAGGGTCAATTCATGCTGCAATTGCTGGTCATAAAAAGTGAAATCCAGGCTGAGGCTGCGCTCCAATTCCCGCAGGCTATCCGGTATACCTGCGAGTAATTCTGCCTGGCTTTTTTGCACAACCTCATGCAGCAGGCTGGCTTTGTTGTTTTCGATAAACCAAAAAACCTGTTCCAAATAAGCTTCTGTAGGGTTCGTTTCGTACAGAGAAAAAGCAAGAGAGAGTCCCAATTTTCCATATTCCTGCCCGTTTTGTGCTATTTTATTTTTGGAAGCATCATCATGCCGCTGGCGTTGTACATAATCGCTGAGTTCGCAAGCTTTGCGGTAGCATTGAAGCGCTTCTTTTTGCAGGGCAATGTTTTTAGGAGCAGCTGAGCTAGCTGCATATTTTTTAAGCAGTTTCGCCTTGCGGGTGAAGTAGAAAATCAACTTGGGCTTATTTTTAACTTTATCCCAGCCCTCTTCAGATTGTAGGATTAAAATCGCTTTATCCATTTCCCTGATTGCTTCCTCAAAATCCTCCCGCATTTCATATATCTCAGACATGCCTTCGTGGGGGAAAACCAATTCCATGGCTTGTGGGGCTACCTGCTCCCGGAAGGAAATCCCTTCTTTATAGGATTGCAGGGCAAGGTCGTATTGGTCGAGTGATTTATAACAGATTCCCAGAAAAGTATAGGTTTTAATGATGTCCTTGTGATGCATCGGCAGCAGCTCTTGCCGAATTTTGAGGGCCTTTTGGGTGTATTTTATAGCTTCTGAATGCTTCCCCTGGGCCTGCAGTATCCGTCCAATATTGTGATAACAATGTGCCACCCATGTATGCTTTTCTCCCCAGGTTTCCCGCTGCAATTTCAGGGACTTATTCATGTAGTCCAGGCCGAGAGTATAGTTTTTTAGGTGATTGTGCATATTGCCAATATTCCCATATACATTGGCAATTGCCCCTTTATTGGGGATTTTTGCCTCGACCAAAATATCCAGGGCCTGCTCAAAATAGCTCAGGGCGAGCTCGTATTCATCCTCATTAGAATAACAAAGACCTATATTCGTATAGGCATTGCTGACAAAGGAGTGATTTGCTTTTCCGAGACGTTTGAGGATCTCAATACCAATTTTACAGTGGGTGCGGCTTTCTTCAAATCTCCACAAATAAACATAAACGAGTCCGATGTTGATCTCTGCTCCCGCAACGCTTTCGCTGTTCTTATCAGGCTCAATTTTAATTTGTTTGCTAAACCAGTTGATCGCTTCGGGATAATTGGCTTGCCAGAGAGACAATAGCCCGAGGCCTGCATATAGATTTGTAAACAAGGGATCGGAACTGTTAAGTCGGCTCATGGCAACAAAAAGCGCTTTTTCATAGACCGCCTGTGCCTCCGACAACAGCCTTTTATCGCTAAGTGAGCTGCCTTTCTTCATCATTGTCTGAATGTAGCTATCCCAGTCTCCTACCTTTTCAAATGCTTTACTAGCGGCATCCGAATAATAGATAATGCTGTCGTGTTGCATATACTTGAGATACGTACTGGTTTTACACAGGAAGTCATCAGCCTCATTGATCGTCATCTGTCCATGTACAAAAGCAAAGCAGCCCAGCAAAAAGCTAAGCAACAACATCGGTTTACTATGGAATATTCCCTTCATTGTTATGCCGAAAAACGCAGGAGGCAAATTGCCCCCGGCGTTTTGTTCAATTTACCTTCAAATTACGGATTAATCAAAGATAATCCAGTATTCAGTATGCAGTATTCAGTATGCAGTATGCAGTATTCAGTATGCAGTCAGGAACCCCACTGCCCACTGCCCACTGCCCACTACCCACTGCCCACTACCCACTACTTAACGGGACAGCCATTAGATACCAGCCTTGCGGTGAAAAGGGTGTTTTGTTTTGCATGAAAGCCTGCTTTCAAAATCACTTTCGTACCAGCCTGGAAAAAAGTAATGGGGGCAGGTGGTTCTATATTTACATTTCCCGGTGGGAGGGTGTTTGTGACATTTCTTCCCGCATACAGGGCGTATTCGCCATAGCGGATAGCCGCCAGGGGCGGCGCTTTGAAGTCTTCATCCTGTACATAGAGGGTAATGCTTTTTAGCGCTTCCTTTACGGCATTCTCTGCATGTGGCACACCATATCCTACTTCCGGATTCCAGCTTCCAAAAGGGAAGAGGATGGGGATATTAAATTGAATGTAGGACGGAAGTTTACGGGCGGAAGTATTGAGAATTTCCCGTACTTCCAACCCACTGAGGTTGGGATTGGCGGAAAGCACCAGGCCCGCCACCCCAGCGGCGTTGGGACAGGCGGCAGAGGTGCCAAGAAACCAGGAATAGCCGTTGTTTTCAAAGGTGGTCCTCACCAATATGCCCGGAGCCAGCAATTCCATGGCGGTGCCATAGTTGCTGCCCCAGCAGCTGTCCATATCACAGGATACGCCCTGTGGGTCTGCGTTTGCCGTTTTTCTACAGTTGAGGGTATCATCTATCCAGCTCTGCGAACTGTGGCTGCGCTTGCGCTCATCGCATTGATTGCCAGCACCTACGGCGATCACAAAAGGATTGCGGGCGGGATATCCCACCGTCGTATTGTTGCTGTTGCCTGAAGAAGAAAGGATTACACATCCTTTGCCATTGCGGCCCTGGCTTGCGGCCCAAAAGATTCCAAAGTCGATCGTATTGGATTGACCCCATCCCCAGGAGTTGGAGAGTACATCCGCGCCACTCAGCGCGGCGAAAAAAAATCCCCACATAAAAGATGCGCTTGACGCACCAAAGGTGTCTGAAAATACCCTTACAGGCATGATGCTGCAATCATAAGCGACGCCTGCGACGCCTATGCCGTTGTCGCCTTTGGCGGCGGCTGTGCCCGCACAGGCTGTGCCGTGCGTATCGCCAGGGAAGCGCATCCCCGCTCCGCCTACAAAGAGCGCATCAAAACCGGGCACCAGGTTGGCCATGAGGTCGGGATGGTTCAGGTCGATGCCATCATCGAGGATGGCGATGGTGATGTCCGGGCAGCCTGTGGTGTATTCCCACGCATCCAGCACACGCATATCCGCGCCGGCGATTCCGCCTACAGCGGGGATGCTGCCATTGTTGGCGATGGGATATTGATTGGCCAATTCAGGGTCATTGGGCGGGACGGCATGGCCGGGATGCTCTCCAAAGAAATTGGGCTCAGCAAAGCTGAATTCAGGGAGCAGGTGCAGGCGGTTGGCCATGGCGAGGGCGTCGTCCCCAGGGGAAAGGATGAGTTGATAGATGCCATGCTCTTCCAGGGATTGGGGGCCGATACGCAGTTTGTGCTGTTCTGCAAGGGCTAAAAGGGATGATTTGCTTTGCCCTGGGGCAAGTTTTACCAGGATGTCATCCCGATAGCTCAGGGGCTTGTCCGTTCCTTCTATCCAATAGAAAGGGTGGGCAAAAGCGATGCTTTTGTTGGCAGAAAGCTCGCGCAGGCTCAGCAGCAAATCTGCTGCTTCCACGCCTCTGCGGACAGGCACGATGTCCACACCAATCATGGGTTTCATGTATTGGGGTTCCAAAAAGCTGTTTTGACCCAATAGCCTTTGCTTCTGCTCCCAGGAAATATCTTCTGCAAAACGCAGCAGAACCTTCTCCGTGCAAAGCTGCAAAGCTGTTTGCTGATTTTGATAGTAGTAGAAAGCTTCGGACTGCTGGGAAAAGCCTGTTGTCGTCAGCAAAAAGCTGATCAGGATGGCGGTGATGTATGGTATATTTTTCATGGTGAGTTGTTTTTTTGGGAGAAGATTTTTGACGCAGATTTACGCTGATTTTTATGATTTAAGATGTTTTTCCTCATCTGCAAATCTTCTAATCTGCTAATCTTCCAATTCCTTTATCCGCTCATTCAACTGAATGATATAAAGCGTGAGCTCTTCAATCTTCTCCATTTGCAGGCGCATCATAGCTGCCATATCCAGTCCGTTTTCTTCTACTGTCCTGGCATTGGGAATTCCAGGTAAGTGATGGTTTTGCTCAATGGAAGCTTTCAGCTCTTCCAGTGATTTCAGCTGGTACGCATCTGAAAAGACGTAGTCTGGCCAGTTTTGGGACATTTCTACATGCAGCTCTTCGCAGATGATCTTTCCGTCTACGGCGAGTCTGTAGCCGTCAGGCAGGGTTTGAGTGCCGATGCTGGCGCCTTTGGGATTTCCGTGGAGGGTGAGGGTACCTTCATAAGAATTGGCCGTGGTGCTGAAGACGAGCTTGTCGTCTCCTACCGGCCAATTGCTGGCGGATGCTCCGATCAGCCAGTCGGCTGCGCCGTTGGTGGGATTGTCGAGGCGCAATTGCCAGCTTTCATCGCGTACATTGAGGCGTGAATTGCTGTTTGCAGCACCGATACCTACTTTCCCACCGCTTTTTTGCAATAAGAGGTTAGAGGCCGCTTTATCATCTCTGGACTGGATCTCATTGTTGTCAATGACAAGATTTTGGTCATTTTCTTTCCCCAAAATCAAGTAGCCTGTTGCATCATTCAGGTTGGCATTGGTACCTACGGCTACATGCAGGGCGGTAGCCGGAAACAAAGTGCCTATTCCCAGGCGACCATTTCCCTTTTCTGCAATGGCAACATCACCCGCCAGACGGTTGAGGCGGAGCGTCGTTCCCGAGCCATTGAATCCATTGCGTGTCTGGATTTCGTTGGCATCCATTGTCAGGTAAGACTGTGTTGTTTTGCCTATGATAAATGAGCCATCGCGGCTATTGGTGATAGATCTGTTTTGATTGATATGCAAAAGCGCTTTAGGATTGGCCATATCTATCCCCATTTCGCCATCGCGATTCATGATCATGGCAGCGCTTGTGCCACCATCAGCAAGGCTGCGGAGGTACCATGCAAACCCGCCTTCAGCGCGGCTGTACAGGATGCGTTCATTGGCGACCTGGCCATTTCCATTGGTGAAAGCTTTGCTTTCGAAACCCAGGCCCGTCATGCCTGTCAGGCCGATGCGGTTGGCGTAAAGCGAAATCAGGTCTGCCTGCTGGGTGGTCGGTCCGTGGCTGAAAGCCATGGCGCCTCCTCTGCCGACATGCAGCTGTGCTGTAGGATTTTGGGTGCCGACACCCACATTGCCATTTTTATAATAAATGTCATTTCCATTCTTTTCCCACATGCCCTCTACAGATCCTGCTTTATCGGCATAAAAGGCATAAGGCACAGTATAAAGTTTGTTGGTGCCCATGCTTACATAGCTGGTTCCCAGGGCCGTAAGGTCCACTTCCACTTTCAGGTCGTACATATCGCCGCTGCCCCAGCTGGCATTGGCAAAGGTATGGATCAGGGCGCTGCCCTGTCCGATTACCAAAGATATTTGTCCATAATCATCGGTGCTGACATTGTTATGTTCTTCCTGGTAAATGACTGTATTGGGCAAAATATCGCTCATGATGCTGAAGCGCACATCTATGGTCTGGTTGCTGACGGGCAGGTTGTTGTTGTCATAAATGACGGTCTGGAAGTTGATGCCCTGAGGGGCCTGCGCAGACAAAAAGGTAGCTGTCGCCAGGAAGGCGAGAAGGAGAGTTAACTTTTTCATGATATTATTTTTTGTTTTTGCGGTTTTTATCGGGTGATGATGAGTTTGTGGGTCTTTTGAGAGTCAAGGCTACCGAGGGTCACGAAATACATGCCTTCTGCCAGTTCGTGTATGGGAAGGCTCAGGATGCCTTCGACTTGTTCAGTTTGATGTATCCACAATACTTTTCCCTCAACATCGGTGATGCTGATGCGGGCATTTTCTGCCTGGTAGTGCAGGAAAGCGCGCTCAGAGGCGGGATTGGGGTAGAGTTCGCTGAGGAGAAAGCTTTGAGCGTTGGGGCTGGGCAGCAGGCCGAGGCGCTGGGGGATGAGCAGCTGTATAGGCCGCTGAAAGCCTTTGATGGCGGCCTGGCTGTTGGCCTGATGGGAGCCGACCACGGCTTCGCCGACAGTCATGCTGAGCGTAGTGCCACCGGCACTGTAGCTGCCCCCCATGCTTCCGACTACCTGTCGGATGCTTTGCTGAGCCGTTAGGCTCAGGCTGGAGAGCAAAATCAGAGAGAAGAGGAGAGATTTCATAGTTTCAGCTTTTGTTTTGTCTGTAGTATTCGGAAGGACGCAACAAAACCTTAACAGGAAATGTGATTTTTTTTTGGTTCTCTGACAATTTTCGTGGAAGGAGCTAAAAGCGTTGTCTTGTGACATCCCCTCCTCCTGGACCCTTCGGCTTCTCTCAGGGCAGGCTGCCCCCTTCAAAAGGGGGCTGATGACGGTATCAGATAGGGAATAAAATTCCTCTCAGGACTACGCCAGGCCCCTTTCGAAGGGGCCGTCTAGGGCGGGGGATGTTATAAGCCAAAAGCAAAAGCTTTTGGTTCATCGAGACATTTAGTGAAATCACTAAAAGGGGTTTGTCATTTCGATAAGGCTTTGCGAAGAGAAATCTCATGAGTTATTGATAATAAGTCTTTTAATAAGTTCAGGAGATTTCTCCTCAAAGACTCCCTTCGACAAGCTCAGGGCAGGCTCCTTCGACAAGCTCAGGGCAGGCTCCTTCGACAAGCTCAGGGCAGGCTGTCGAAATGAACCGTGTTAAAAAGCAAGAAAAAAGGCAATATTTTTAG
>JAUIGE010000075.1 GCA_030430205.1 Bacteroidia bacterium
GACGCAGCTTAGTCTTGCACAGGCCATCCAGGCAGGGGCATCAGCCAGTGATAATGTAGACAGCAACATCAGTCTGGGCAGCATAGATGCTAACAGCTTTTCGAGTGCTGATGTCGGCCAATCGGGCCTCACGGTCACGCTCCGCGCTACTGATTGCTATGGCAATCCGGCCAATCAGGCTTGTGCGGTAAACGTCGTTGACGACTCCGACTTTATCGCAGATTGGGACCTCAATGGGGGTGTCTACACCGTCTGTCCTATAAGCTTTCCGCTTACCGTCACCCTGGGAGCCAATACTCCTACCTGCGGTAGCTTCAGCGGCGATGTCACCGTTTCGACCCATCCCCTGCAACTGCTGGCTTCTGCCTTTCCTGACACCAATAATGACAATGAGCCGGACCTCGGCACCTACAGCATCACCTATACCGTAGGTACTGCGCCTTATCAGACTTCCAAAACGATCAGCCTGACCATAGAGGCTGGTCCTGCTCTTGCCGAACAAAACTGTACGGGCTGCGGCCAGATACAGATCACAGTCTGCCAGGACGAGCCCGCACCTAATCTCGATACCGAGATCACACAAGGCAATCCGGGTTATTTCCCGGGCGCTACGCTCAACTGGTATGCCGACAATAACGGCAATCCGGGAACAGCCCTGGGCAGCACACCCGCGCCTTCTACCGGCAGTTCGGGCAATACGTTCTACTGGGTCAGCCAGACCAAGTCCGGCTGCGAGTCCGCTCCGGTTCAGCTTCGCTTCAAAGTGAAGAAAAAATTCACGCCGGATTTCAACCTGCCACAGCAGGGCTGTGGTGGCGGCACGGCACGGCTGGACCTGGCCGCCTGGGTTTCGGACCCTGCAGGCAAGGCTTCAGCTTATACCTTTTATGAGGAAGACCCGGAGGCAAATCCATATGCACGTCCTTTGGGAACCGTAACTGCAAATAAAGGTGTCGTTCAAAAAGGGCAGCGCCTGATCGTAGGCCTGAGTGCCGCTACGCCCACCTATTGGGTGAAGGCGACTGTCCCCAACGGCTGTGGAGGCGTGGCTTCCTCTCATATCTCCATGCCTGTTTTGCAGGCCACCCTTTCCCCCATTTCGGACACGACAGTGGTGGCGGGCACTCCCCTGAACTTCCTTTTTACAGGACAAAATGCTTCCCATATTTTTTGGGTCAATACCCTCCCTGGTAATCAGCCGGTCGGTATTTTGGGCACTTCCGGCTTAAGCAGCTTACAATTTACAGCGCAGAATTACTTTGGGTTCCCTGTATCAGCAACGATCCGCGTCATCCCCTACAATGGCAACTGCGCAGGGCAGTTCAGAGATTTTGTGATCACCGTATTGCCCTCAGGCAACAACCGCTATGCGCGGGCCAACTCCCTTGAGCTACAGGCTCATCAGCTCAATGCACACGATGTGCAGCTTGACTGGCAAATCGTATATGAGTATGAATTGGCCTATTTTGAAGTGGAGAAATGGCAAAATGAAGAGGCCAGCTGGCAAAGTATCGCTGAAGTCGATTATGTAGACGGCCTCGAAAGTTACCACTTCATCGATGCCCATGGCATGAGCAATATAAACCGCTATCGCCTCAAACTGGTGCATCCTGATGGCCGTGCTGTCTGGAGCCAGGAAGTGGAAGTAACAATGGATTTGTACAAAAATACCTACTTCCAGCTATATCCCAATCCAACTACAGATCAGTTTACGCTGACAAGTAACCTGGCCTCTATGGAGGGTTGGTCTTATATGCTGAGCGACCAGCTGGGACGTATCATTCAACAGGGGGGCCTGACTCAACAGGAGATGCGTTTTTCACTGAATAACAATGCTCCAGGCATGTATTACCTGGCCATCCAGAGCCCGAATGGGAAACGGTATTTGCTGAAGGTGGTGAGGAATTAATTTGAGGATAGGAGGATGGGAGGATGCCAAGCTGGGTATTCTCTCATCCTCAAATCAAAAAAAGTCATTTCACCGCAAGCTCAGGTCACTTCGTCGCAAAGTTCTGTTTCGATTTTTTAAAATATGCTATTTAGCGATGTTTCGAATTTTTGGTAAACACGCTTAACATTTTTTATGAGACGATTTCTTTCCCTTTCGAACTTGCTTTTGAATTTAAACTTGCAGAAAACCCTACTAGCCTTGTGCCTGTCTTTCGGAGCCTTGTCAGCTTCAGCGACCACCTACTACGTCAAGACGACAGGCAGCGACAGCAACAGCGGCACGACCTGGGCGGCCGCCTTTCAGAGCCTGCAAAAGGCGCTGAATAATGCTTCCAGTGGTGATGAAGTCTGGGTGGCTGCGGGTACCTACTTCCCTACGGAATATCCCAATTCTGGATATTCAAGCAATCCCAGAAACAGAGCCTTCTTCCGCAATCTTGACATCAAACTCTATGGGGGGTTTAATGGGACAGAAAGCCTGCTTTCCCAGCGCGATCCTGCTACACATGTGACGACTTTGAGTGGTGATTTTTCGCAAGATGACAGCGTTTATTTTTCGTTGGGTAGGGTTGAAACATTCAACTTCGGCGAAAATGCCCAGCATGTCTTTGTCACAGCAAACCTGACCCCTCAATCCATCATAGATGGTTTTTCCATCGTGGGAGGGAATCCTGATGGCTCGGGCTCGACTTATCAGTACGCTGGAGTCTACTTTCAAAATTCCAGAGGAGCGGGAATGTATTTTGCTTCTTCATCTCCCAAAATATCGAACTGTCGTATCACGGATCATGCGGGTAGTTTTGGAGTTTATTATACTGAGGCCAATTCTGGCCTGATCTCCGATTGTTTTTTTTCCAGAAATGACAGGGGCGGGATGTTAATAGGCTCATCAACTAATATGCAGGTGAAAAACTCCGTGTTTGAAAAGTGTGGAGATTGGGGCTTGTCAGGCAATACTTCTAATTATACAGCAGATCATTGTACTTTTTCTGAATGTGGCGTTTTTCGTCTTAGTGGGTCTTCAGGTGCCAGTGTGGTCAGAGGGAAAGCAAGATTTACCCATTGTACCTTCTATGGTAATATTGGAGCCGGGCTTAACATATATGCTTCGTACCTCCCTGCGATTGTCAGTATAAGTAACTGCATTTTTTGGGAAAATGAAGCAGATATCACAAGGAACACCACTGGCGTCGCCAATGTCAGCCACTGTCTCACTCAGGCAGGCAGTGAATTTGCCTCCGGCAATGGCATCATCAATGATGTCTGTCCCCACTTCGTGGATGCCCGTCAGGGCGATTTTCGCCTCACTTCCTGCTCGCCTGCCATAGATGCCGGCACCAATGACAGCATCCCCGCTGGTGTCACCACCGACCTCGACGGCAACCCCCGCATCTACAATAGCGGCACCGTGGATATGGGTGCTTATGAGTATCAGGGTACCTATGTAGCTTGCTGCCCTACAATCGTTTTTGTGGATTTGGCAGCTACCGGCGCGAATGACGGCAGCTCCTGGACCGATGCCTTTACCGACCTGCAGGACGGATTAGATGTGGCAGCTTGCTGTCAGGCAGAAGTATGGGTAGCGCAGGGTACTTATTTCCCGCAGCAGTCTCCCGATCCTAATTCTACAGACCCTCGCGACAGAGCATTTTTCTGTAATCGCGATATACAACTCTATGGCGGATTCAATGGAAGCGAGGGGCAGCGCACGGATCGCAAGCCAGACCTCTATCCAACGATTCTAAGCGGTGATTTTCTGCAAAATGACAGCATCACTTTTTCCACTGGCAATGTGCAAATCAGCGGAAATGCCGAAAATGCTTTTCATGTGATGGTTACGGTAGGACTCAGTACACAAGCTGTGATAGATGGGGTCACGATTGTAGGAGGGAATGCTGATACATACAATGACCCGATTTATTTTGCATTCAAAGAGATAAAAAGCCAAAACGGGGGGGGGATATACAATGAGGCATCTGTTCCCACCATTTCAAACTGTAAGTTTATGGGAAATGGCTCCTATTCTTCTGGCAGTGGCCTTTATTACAATAAAGCACAGGGAGGACTGATAGCAGATTGTGAATTTACCCTGCACACAGAAGCGGAGGCAGTTGCTTTTTCCTTTTCTGATAGCATGAAAGTCGTGCGCTCTGTCTTTGCAAAGAATCAGGAAGGCTTGTATGGTGGTCGTTCTACTTTTTCCATGGATCATTGCGTGTTGACGGAAAATGGCAGTTTTGGAGCAAGGACCTTCTATTACTTTGCCCGCTTTACCCACTGTGTTTTTTACAAAAATTATGGCCAAGGGCTTTCTACTTACAATGATTTGTCCACCAGTGCCTCCGTCAGCAATTGTATTTTTTGGGAAAATACGCAGGAAGATCTTTTCTCATATTCTTCCAACATCAACGTCAGCCACTGCCTGACCCAGGCAGGCAGCACATATTCCTCTGGCAATGGCATCATCAATGCTGTAAACCCACAGTTCACCGACCCCGCCAACGGCGACTTCAGCCTGAAGTCCTGCTCCCCTGCGATAGACGCAGGCATCAACGACAGCATCCCCGCCGGAGTCACCACCGACCTGGCCGGCAATCCCCGCCGCTACAATAGCGGCACCGTGGATATGGGAGCTTATGAATTTCAGGGTGCTTTTGCGGCCTGCTGTCCGACGACGGTATTTGTAGACTCCGCCGCCACGGGCGTCCAGGATGGCAGCTCCTGGGCGGATGCCTTTACTGATCTGCAGGATGCCATAGACCTGGTAGCCAATACCTGCCCGGGCGTGGAGATTTGGGTGGCTGCTGGCACCTACTTCCCCACCCAAGATAAGTCCGGTAGTGCCTCTCCCAGCGATCCCCGCACCAAAACCTTCTACATAGATACCGATGGTATCCAACTCTACGGCGGCTTCGCCGGGACGGAGACGGCCAAAAGCCAGCGCGTAGCGGGCAATGAGACTATCCTCAGTGGAGATATAGGCACGCTGGGCGATAGCACGGATAATGTCTATACCATCATGCATATAGATGGTTCATACACCAGTAATGCTGCTCCGACAGGTATCAGCGCCAATACCCTGATCAGTGGTTTCACTTTGGTAAAGGGAAATGCTGATGTTTCTTTCCCATGGGATTTTAGAAGTGGGGGAGCTATGTTTGTAAATGCCGAAGAAGGTATCTGTAGCCCTACCATATCAAACTGTGTATTTGAGAATAATTATGCATTTTTCGGGGGAGCGATTAGTATTTGGGGAAATCTTGGCACTACACTCTCGAAAATATCTGATTGCATATTCCAAGATAACCATGCCCTATTTGGTGGAGCAATTTTTACATATACAGCCTATACAGATGCTTTAGGTGATATCAAAATAGTCAACTCTCTCTTTCGTGATAATAAAGCAGAGCAAGGAGGGGCTATTAGGTTTCGTGTAGATATTTCAACTTCTACAAATCCCCCACAGCTAATAGAAGCTTCAACGGGAGAAATTGTCAATTGTAGTTTTATTGGCAATCAGGCTGTTTCAACAGGAGGGTTTGCAGCTGGAGGAGCTGTGTCTATTAATGCGAAGGTCACTCAGGTCCGGATTTCCAATTGCATATTTTGGGCTAACTCTTTTAATGGTTCACACTCAAGATCAAGCGGCCCCAATATTTATATTGAACCAGATTCAACCCACAACGTCCTTGTCAGCCATAGCATCATCGAAGATGCTTATGACCAGAATGGCAACTGGGATGTGCTGGCCACAGACCAGGGCGGCAACCTCGACGCCGATCCCCTCTTCACCGACCCCGCCAACGGCGACTTCACCCTCCAGTCCTGCTCCCCAGCGATCAACGCAGGCATCAACGACAGCATCCCTGCCGGAGTCACCACCGACCTGGCCGGCAATCCCCGCCGCTACAATAGCGGCACCGTGGATATGGGAGCTTATGAGTTTCAGGGTGCTTTTGCGGCCTGCTGTCCGACGACGGTATTTGTAGACTCCGCCGCCACAGGCGCTCATGATGGCAGCTCCTGGGCGGATGCCTTTACCGATCTGCAGGATGCTATAGATTTTGTGGCGACTAGCTGCCCAGGCGTGGAGATTTGGGTGGCGAAGGGCACCTACTTCCCGACCCAAGATAAGTCCGGCAGTGCCTCCCCCAGCGATCCCCGCACCAAAACCTTCTACATAGATACCGATGGTATCCAACTCTACGGCGGCTTCGCCGGGACGGAGACCGCCAAAAGCCAGCGCGTAGCGGGCAATGAGACCATCCTGAGTGGGGACTTCAATGGAGATGACCAAATCAATGGTGCCGGTGCTACCCTGTCGATTCTCAATGACGCTGAAAATGCCTACCAGGTGGTCAATATAGATGGCACGACTGCTCATGGCAGTATCACCTCCGCTACCCTGCTGGAAGGCTTGACCATCACAGGTGGGAATGCAAACGGCAGTTTTCCCGCTAGCAACGGAGGCGGAGTATATCTGAATGGAGAAATGACGAGTCGGGAATGTAGCCCTACCCTTGAAAAATGTGTAATCAGAGGTAACTCTGCGAGCGATAACGGGGGAGGACTCTGCTGCTATGGTGGAACGGGAGCGAGTAATCCGCAACTTTCCTATTGTACCTTTTCTGCTGACTCTGCAGGTAATAATGGAGGAGCAGTACTGATTGTGGCTGGATTTGGTGAGAGTAAGCCTGATTTTTCATCTTGTACATTTTCGGGAAACTATGCACATTCGTATGGAGGAGCCTTAGCGGACCAAGTCTTTTCGGGCACATTACAAGTTGGTCTGAATAATTGTATGTTTTCGAATAATGCCTCAGTAAATGATGGGGGAGCCGTATCAACTTATGCTAATTCAGATGGTATTGTTCCTTTGTCAGGAGGAGAAATCAATTATTTATTTTCAAACTGTTTTTTTGATAGAAATTCTGCTGAGGGTGGAGGGGCTGTACGGGTTAGACAGTATAATGATGGTATACCAAATGCCTTCAAAGGCAATATTAAATTTGTCAATTGTACCTTTGTGAATAATGATGCTACGAATGCATTGTTAACTGGAAGAGGAGGTGGAGCTATTTTGGCTAATTCAGAGTCAAGCGATTATTTTACCCATATCAGCAATTGTATTTTCGGGCAAAATAATTCGGTAGCAGGCAATGATCATGTATATGTTCAGCCTGGAAGCCAAGTTGATGTAACAAACTCACTTATTCCAGGCAGTAAACCTGGCGGGATTTGGCAATCTAATCAGGGCACCGACCAGGGCGGCAACCTCGATGCCGATCCCCTCTTCACCGACCCCGCCAACGGCGACTTCACCCTCCAGTCCTGCTCCCCTGCGATCAACGCAGGCATCAACGACAGCATCCCCGCCGGAGTCACCACCGACCTGGCTGGCGATCCCCGCCGCTACAATAGCGGCACCGTGGATATGGGAGCTTATGAGTTTCAGGGCCTAAAGCCCGTGCCTACGATGGCCTGTGTCAGCAGCGAGAGCGTGCAGCTCGATGCCAACGGCAGTTACAGCCTCGCAGCTTTTACTTTGGACAACGGCAGCAATGGAGCCTGCGGTTCACTGGCATTTAGCATAGATGGCAGTGCCATAAAGCAGTTGGGCTGTGCCGATATAGGCACAAATACCATTACCCTAACAGCGACGGATCAGCATAATCAGGCCATAGGCACCTGCCAGATAAGCCTGACAGTAGGAGATACGCTGAGTCCTGTGGCGATATGCAAAAACGCAGTCGTACAGCTGGATGCCAATGGCCAGGGTACGTTAAGTCCTTCGGATGTGAATAATGGCAGCTATGACAACTGCCCGATCAGTATGGCGGTAAGCCCCCATACATTTGACTGTAGCCATATAGGTCAAACACCTGTGGTGACACTCACGGTCACAGATCCCGCTGGCAATTTTCATTCCTGTACGGCCACGGTATCCGTGGTAGACCCTCTTGCTCCGTCGCTGAGTTGTCCTGCCAGCCCAGTCCCGGTGTCTTTCGACCAGGGAGGTTATGCGAGCATTCCTGACCTGAAGAGCCAGCTTTCGCTAAGTGATAACTGTAGCGCTCCCGCCAATATCCAG
>JAUIGE010000076.1 GCA_030430205.1 Bacteroidia bacterium
TCCGTCGCTGAGTTGTCCTGCCAGCCCAGTCCCGGTGTCTTTCGACCAGGGAGGTTATGCGAGCATTCCTGACCTGAAGAGCCAGCTTTCGCTAAGTGATAACTGTAGCGCTCCCGCCAATATCCAGGTTATCCAAAGCCTAAGTGGCTATCAAGTAGGCTCTGGGAGTTGTCCTTTTAACAACCTGGATATCAGCTTCCGGGCCATAGATCAAAGTGGGAATACCGACTCCATCACCTGCCAGGCACTGATTGTACTACAGGACGCCATTGCTCCGCAGATCAGCTGCCCCACACAGCCCATCGAAGTGGTGATTCCTTTTGATGGAAATAGCTGTCAGGCCGGCACGACGCAGCTTAGTCTTGCACAGGCCATCCAGGCAGGGGCATCAGCCAGTGATAATGTAGACAGCAACATCAGTCTGGGCAGCATAGATGCTAACAGCTTTTCGGGTGCTGATGTCGGCCAATCGGGCCTCACGGTCACGCTCCGCGCTACTGATTGCTATGGCAATCCGGCCAATCAGGCTTGTGCGGTAAAGGTCGTTGACGACTCCGACTTTATCGCAGATTGGGACCTCAATGGGGGTGTCTACACCGTCTGTCCTATAAGCTTTCCGCTTACCGTCGCCCTGGGAGCCAATACCCCTGACTGCGGTAGCTTCAGCGGCGATGTCACCGTTTCGACCCATCCCCTGCAACTGCTGGCTTCTGCCTTTCCTGACACCAATAATGACAATGAGCCGGATCTCGGCACCTACAGCATCACCTATACCGTAGGTACAGCGCCTTATCAGACTTCCAAAACGATCAGCCTGACCATAGAGGCTGGTCCTGCACTTGCCGAACAAAACTGCACAGGCTGCGGCCAAATCCGCATCACAGTCTGCCAGGACAATCCCAGTCCCAATCTCGATACCGAGATCATCCAGGGCAATCCAGCTTATTTCCCAGGCGCTACGCTCAACTGGTATGCTGACAATAACGGCAATCCGGGAACGGCCCTGGGCGACACACCCGCGCCTTCTACCGGCAGTACCGGCAATACGTTCTACTGGGTCAGCCAGACCAAGTCCGGCTGCGAGTCCGCTCCGGTTCAGCTTCGCTTCAAAGTGAAGAAAAAATTCACGCCGGATTTCAACCTGCCACAACAAGGCTGTGGTGGCGGTAATGCACAGCTTAATCTGGCAGACTGGGTTTCCGATCCGGGGAAAAAAGCTACTGCATTTACTTTTTATGATGAAGACCCAGAGGCAAATGCCAATGCCCACGCTTTGGGAACTGTAACGGCCCAAAAAGGTGTTGTTAAAAATGGGCAGAGCGTGATCGTAAGCCTGAGTGCTACTACCCCCACCTATTGGGTGAAGGCTACTGTCCCCAATGGCTGTGGAGGCGTAGCATCTTCCAATGTCTCCATGCCTGCCTTACAGGCCACCCTTTCCCCCATTTCGGACACGACAGTGGTGGCGGGCACTTCCCTGGACTTCCTTTTTACAGGGCAAAATGCTTCAAGTATCCTTTGGTTCAATACCAACCCCAATAATCAGCCAATAGGTATTTTGGGCATCCTGGGTATGAACAGCTTACAATTTACTGCGCAAAATAACTCAGGGGTTCCTGTCTCATCGACGATCCGCGTCATCCCCTACAATGGCAACTGCGCAGGGCAGTTCAGAGATTTTGTGATCACCGTATTGCCCTCAGGCAACAATCGCCATGCGCGGGCCAACTCCCTTGATCTGCAGGCTCATCAGCTCAACGCGCATGATGTACAACTCAACTGGCAAATTGTTTACGAATTTGAGTTGACCCATATTGAAGTGGAGAAATGGCAAAATGAAGAGGACGGCTGGCAAAGTATCGCTGAAGTCGATTATGTGAATGGTCAGGAAAATTACCACTTCATCGATGCCCATGGCATGAGCAATGTCAATCGCTACCGCCTCAAATTGGTGCATCCTGATGGCCGTGCTATCTGGAGCCAGGAAGTGGAAGTAACAATGGATTTGTACAAAAATACCTACTTCCAGCTATATCCCAATCCAACTACAGATCAATTTACGCTGACAAGTAACCTGGCCTCTATGGAGGGTTGGTCTTATATGCTGAGCGACCAGCTGGGACGTATCATTCAACAGGGGGGCCTGACTCAACAGGAGATGCGTTTTTCACTGAATAACAATGCTCCAGGCATGTATTACCTGGCTATCCAGAGCCCGAATGGGAAACGGTATTTGCTGAAGGTGGTAAAGAATTAACTCACCCTGCCTTCGGCAGCTCCACTTCGAATGTGGTTCCCACATTCACTTCGCTTTGCACACGAATTTGTCCACCATTTTGGTGGACAAGTTCGTTTACCAAATGCAAACCCAAACCGGTACCCTGCTCGCCAGCGGTGCCGGTTTGACTTTTTTCTGCCTGCAAAGCGAAAAGCTGTTGCTGCTGTTCCGGCGGGATGCCGGTCCCGGTATCCTGTATGCTGAACTGAATGGTATTGGCTGTATTTTCTGCCTGTAGGGTGATTTTTCCACCTGCATCGGTGTACTTGACAGCATTGTCCAGCAGGTTGCGGATGACAGTCTGTATGGCATGAGGATCTGCCTTGACCAGCAGTTGGTCATGTACCTGGTTGTCTATTTGAACGGATTTGATTTGAGCGGCCCGCTCAAAAATAGCCGTCACATCGGCGATAGATTCTGCCAAATCAAACGTTTGAGGCCTATAAGTATAGTCTGACTTTTGAATCAATGCCCAATGCAGAATGTTGTCAGTAAGTGAATGGAGCTGGTCTGCATCTGCTTCGAGCTGTATCCCGATTTTTTGGAGGGTCTGAAAATCTTCCTTTTGAATTAGATAGGCCAGCTTTTTGGAAAGGCCCCGAAAGGCCAAAGCAGGCTTGCGCAAATCATGCCCCAGGATTGCAAAGATGCGATCTTTAAGGTGATTCAGTTTCGTCAGCTCCTCTTTTTGCTTTTCGATCAACTGGTTTTTCTTCGTCAACACATCTGCGGCTTTGCGTTTGATCCGAAAATTTCGATAAAACAAAAAGGCTATCAGACCTAAAGCGATCAAGCCCACGATAAAACCGTTGCGCTGGTTTTTTTTGGCTTGCTGCTCTGCCTGGTACAGGGCTTCCTGCTGCTCTTTTTCCCAAATAAGCTGTTTTTTTTCATTTTGGTACTGCGCCACAGCAAGCTTTCGAATACTGTTGGTATTGATCAGAGAGTCCTGTATGGCCTGATCACGTTCATAGAAATAGAGGGCTTTTTCAGCATTTCCTATACCCTTATATACCTGATATCCCAGGTTATAATATTCTCCGTTTGTGATGAGGTTATCAGAATTCAAAATCGAGTCGGGTATCGCCACGAATTGTTCGAGGGCTTTTTGATACGCTTTTTTTCCCAAATAATACCTGGTCTTTCCTTCAAAAACAAAATGAGGTTTTAATGGTGGTTGATGAGACCAGACTATTTCTTCCAACTGTTGGATGCTGTTCCACAGCTGTTCCCATTGCTGCAGTGAGGCCAGGATTTTTAATTTGAGATTATAAGCATCCAGTGCTTTTTCGTCCAATGTATATTTTTCGCTTAGAAAAATGATGCTGTCCAGAAGCGCAAGGGCTTTCGGGTATTGGCGATAATGCTCATAGGAGATAGCCATATCATAAAGCAACTGTGCTTTGTTATCAAAATTGCCTCCATTTTGACTGAGTTGCAGGGCTTTTTGGTGAAAAGCAAGATTTTGGACGGTGTCTTCTATATTCAGGTAAACCTTTGCCAACTGGCTATAAACGCTACTGACAAAGTTCCATTCGCCAGCCGCTTCGAGAAGTTCGGCGCTTTGCAGCAGATGGTCGATCGCTTCTGGAAAGTCGCCCAGCAGGCGATAATTCTCGCCAATAGCACTTAGGGTTTTACCCTGTTCTATACGACTCTTTCCCGAGGCTTTTTGGCTTTCGTACAACTGTTGTAAGATGAGATTGGCTTGCTGGAGTTTGTATTGCTCACTATACAATACTGAGAGATTATAGAGGCTGCGCTCATAATTGAATTCCTGTTTTTTTGCCAGGTCAATGGTTTTTTCATAATAGACCTGAGCGCTATCATATTCTCCCTGGTAGTGAAATGCAGTAGCTTTCTCATTGAGGGCATGGCACAGCGGAAAAAGCAGATTGTGCCTGGCACTGGCCTGTATAGATTGGTCAAAGATGGCGATAGCCTGTTCAAAATCTCCCTGTAGCATCTTGATAATCCCTGATTTGGTGCGATTGGTGATCGCCTCCTCATGCATGTTCAATGCGGCAAATTGGTCGGCAGCCAGGCTAAAGCATGAGTCGGATCGGGAAGTTTTATTCTGATAATAAGCAGAGATGGCATAATGGGAATTTGCCCATGCATGTCCCTTTTTGATGCCTGTCCGGGTGGAAAAAGTAGCTAACTCTGCTGCAAGTGAATCCAGGATTTTTCCATCATTGGTCGAAGCCCACTGGCCAATCGAAATCCGGGCATTTATCCTGTCTGTATCAGATTCGGCTTGACGTAGCTTTTGGAGCAGGCTATCTGGAATTTGGGCAAAACATATACAGGAGAGTAAAAAAAGGGATATGAGGACTGCAAATCTTTTCTTTTGCATAAGCAACAATTAGTGAAAGTTTGAAAATAAGTAGCTCCCAAAAATAGAGAATAGACACAGATTCTTACTGATTTGACAGATTTTCACTGTTAAGAGGCTTGTTTTTGATGTCTGTTTATTTGTCTGGACCTCTCTTCTTTGAATTCAATCCAACCATTATTTACCATTTTATTTCCCGTGTATATCAGTTTAATCTGTGTAAACCCGTGTCAACTCTTCATCTTCAGATTGGAGTTACTTATTTTTGATCTTTTTCTTAGTCAATTTTAGTGATCAAATCAGAGAGTTCCTTCTTGCGCGATTTGCTGACAGGGATAGATTTACCTCCGATCATAAGCAAATTATCCTTAAAGTTGATGGAAGAAATCGTATTCAAATTTACAATATATGAGCGGTGTACCCTATAAAAAAATTGGGAAGGCAGCTGGTTTTCAATGGCACTAATGGGCATGCGCGCGACAAATTTTTCTCTGTCCGTGGTATATACATTGATGTAGTCACCATCTGCCTCGATCAAAGCGATTTCGTTTAACGTAACTTTTTGGTAAATCTGCCTTTTTTTGAAGAAAAAATAATTGTCCAGAACGAAGTTATCCTCCTGTTGTTGATCATCAGCAGGTTTGCGACTGGAAAAAAGATTTTGCATTGCCAACCGTATAGCCGACTGTATGGAGTATTTGCTCAAGGGTTTTACCAGATAGCCGATCATTTGGGATTTTCGGGCCTGGTTATAAACACCGGAGTCGTCGAAGCTCGTAATGTAAAGGATTGGCAAGTTTAAATGTCTGATCTTTTGGCCTATCTCTACCCCACTCAGTCTGCCCTTGATGTCAATATCCATAAGCACCAGATCCGGGGGATTACTAAAAATCAAATCCAGCGCCTGTGCAGAGTTATCCACAATGTCGATCACCTGATAACCGATTTCCTCCACCAACATCTGTAACTCTACAGCAAATAAAGCATCGTCTTCCACTATTAATACTTGCAACCTGGCTTTACTCATATAGAATTAAACATTTCCCCTCAAAAAAAGAAAATTTTCCAAGAATGCTTATCCCGGAAAGCAGTTTTTTAAAATTAAAGGCAATTTGAATAAATCCAGGCCATTTCGTCGCAAGCTCAGGTCACTTCGTCGCAAAGTTCTGTTTCGACTTTTTAAAATATGCTATTTAGCGATGTTTTGAATTTTTGGTAAACACGCTTAACTTTTTTTATGAGACGATTTCTTTCCCTTTCGAACTTGCTCGGCGACCACCTACCACGTCAAGACGACAGGCAGCGACTCCAACAGCGGCACGACCTGGGCGGCCGCCTTTCAAAGCGTGCAAAAGGCCATAGACTCGCCACCAATGGCGATGATCGGGATATAGCAGGCTTATTTTCCCGGGCGCGGCCAGCCTGATCCATCGGTTGATCCAGCGGCAAATTAAATGAAAATTGACCGTTGGGACAATGGACCGACTGTTGGATAAAGGATTCTAGGCTAAGGGGGAGCATGCTTTTATTTTGGGTTTATCAAATGAACTTTGACGCTCAATCTTTAACCAAACCCTTAAAAACAGAACTTATGCTTAAGAACATCATCATCATGTCTCAGTTTATCAGGCTCTTTTCTGCGGTGCCTGGCCAGTCGTATATCTATGAGGCTGTATAACCAATCAGAGTGCTATGGGAACGGCTAATGGTCGGGGAGAAGAACTGTCCTTCGTGAGAAGGTCCGGGCTTTGATGGGGATTTTGTCATGGCTCCTTTTGTGCGCTATAGCATAACTGCCGGCATGCCATCCAGCGTAAACGGTCCGCTTTGCTTCGACACGAACTATTCCTTTACTGCTGAGCATTCCCCTTTGTTAAGTAGCCGCTTTTTCTGCCGGAAGCAGCTCTTATACCGTAACTGCCTATGCCACGCTTGTAAGCTATTCTACTGTATGCATAGATTCTGTCCAGACCACTTTGACAATTTTCTGGCTATGCTAGACATTAGTTATTTTCCAGTCGCTGGGGGGCATACGAAAGAGCTGGTAAAAGCATTGAGAGAAATAGGCATGGCTGCTAAAGCCGGCATCAAAGGCAATTTCTGTGATGCTTGTATCAGGCTCTGTCCTGAGCCGCTCAGCGGCTATCTTCAGGCGCTTTTCGCGCAGGTAGCAGGAAGCGTTTCGGCCTGTAAGGCGCTTCAGATTTCGGGACAGATGTACCCGGCTGACGCCCATTTTCAGGGCAAAGCTGGAAACATCAAAATCAGGGTTCTGGTAATGGTGTAAGAAGACCTGATTAGCGAGGGATAAAAAATCCTGGCTATTCATAATGTATAGGATTGGGGTTAGAAAAAGGCTATTGAAAAAATCTCATCTGCAAGATGGAAAAGCCCTGGGAAAGGGGCTTGTCAGGAAGTAACAAAAACTTGTTTGGATGTAACAAACCGCCCGACTAGCGGAAATTCTCGCTGGGTATCATCCGCTATATCCTCCGCTAAATCCGGTCTCTTATAACTAGGTAGTTTGATACTGATAAGAATTCCTGAAAAATTGGAACTAATTCCACACGGTAGGTTTTTACTTGTTAAGGAAAAAATCTATAAATTACTGATTGCCGGTCAAAAAGTTAATTCATTCTATACTTTTCTCTGTACTCTGTAGGACTGATTCCTTCTCTCTTCTTGAATAGTCTCGAAAAATAGGGCGGGTACTCAAAGCCCAACTCGTAGGCCACTTCAGAAACAGTCTTATTGGGTTCCATCAAAATATTCTTCGCTTCGTCTATCAGAAAGAGTTGCAAATGTTCGGTTGAAGTTTTGCCTGTCTCTTTTTTCAAGGTATCACTCAGATATCGCTGCGAAACCGACAGCCGCTCTGCAATTTGCTCAATACTGGGAATGCCATTTTCCTGCAATTGCCCCGAGTCAAAATCATAGTAGGTACGCCCGTATACTAAATCACCCCTAACAAGGGTGCTCCGGGCGCGGAAGCTCCAAATATTCTAAATATGCTGATAGCGTTTTGAAGTGCTCCATTTTATTTTTTCAATTCTTGTTCGGCCACTAAAAGTTGCTTGTTGTATTCGGCAATGCGGGCGTGTGCCAAGCCATCAATCACTAAAATAACCGCCAACATAGCGATGGTAGTAATCATGCTGGCCCGCCAAATGGGTGTACTCACAAAAAATAGAACCAAAGCACAAGCTACAATAATGAGCGGAATGGCCGTAAACACTACGTTTTTATATTCCTTTAATGTAGCATCGGCACGTTTCAATTCTGAAGCGACAAATGCCACAGAATCTTCCTGGTAAGCTTTTTCAAACTGTGTAATTCTCGATTTATTGGTAAAGAATAGCCCGAGCCCAATAACCGTCAATAAAACACCTGCCACCAAGGTGGGGATGATGTAAGCTTTGGCGAGAT
>JAUIGE010000045.1 GCA_030430205.1 Bacteroidia bacterium
ATATCGCCCTTTCAGGGCTTTAAGACCTGGTGTGAATCGAATGATCGGGCTTTGCCCGATCGTAGTATATAGCGTCCCTTCAGGACTTTGAGGATGTTTATAATTCATGACTTTCATTTTTTGTCCTTTACTAAGAAAATTATAGGAATAATCCTTTAATCCCGAAAGGATGTCATGCTTATGGTAAAGGTGGAAAATTCAGGGGAAAACGTAATTTTGTCCCATGTCAAAACAAATGATCTCCGACTTTCACCGCTTTGTAGCCAATACTTCTGAAACGCCTACGGCGCTCGAAGTCACCCGGGCCGAAGGTGTGTACCTCTACACCCCTGAAGGTAAAAAAATCATTGATTTTATCGCAGGTATTTGCGTCAACAATGTGGGGCACAGCGCCCCGGAAGTTGTGGAAGCCGTGCAAAAACAGGCTGCCTTGTACATGCATACGCTCGTATATGGCGAGGGTGTGATCAGCCCTCAGGTGCAATTGGCGGGGCGTTTGGTGGAGCTTTTGGGAGGAAAATTTGAGAAAGTCTACTTCAGCAATAGTGGCGCAAACGCCATCGAAGGCGCACTCAAAGTCGCCAAAAAATATACCGGCAGGCAGCGCCTGCTCGCCTGCCACAACTCCTATCACGGCAGCACCCATGGTGCCATCAGCATCACCGGCAATGCGCGGATGAAGCAGGGCTATGGCCCCTTTTTGCCCGAAGTGGATTTCATCCACTTCAATGATTTCGACGATCTGTCGAAAATAGATACCCAGACAGCCTGTGTGGTGATAGAGCCCATACAGGGCGCCGGAGGGGTTGTCGTGCCAGCCGAAGGCTACCTCCAGGCAGTGCGCAAGCGCTGCGATGAGGTGGGAGCTTTGATGATACTGGATGAAATCCAGACCGCTTTTGGCCGCACAGGCAAATTCTTTGCCTTTGAGCATTTCGGCTTTGAGCCGGATATACTGGTACTCGCCAAGGCACTTGGCGGAGGCATGCCCATGGGAGCCATCGTCAGCAGTACTGACATCCTGCGGGTCATCCAAAAAGACCCCGTGTTGGGTTTGATTTCCACCTTTGGTGGTCATCCTGTCTGCTGTGCTGCGGGCCTGGCCTCGCTCGAAAAAATCCTGCGCGACAAGCTTATGGAGCGCGTGCCTGTCCTGGAAAGCATTCTCCTGGAGGAGCTTCAACATCCTGCTATTCAGGAGTTAAGAGGCAAAGGATTGCTCTATGCCATCTTACTCAAAGACTATGATACTTGCAGCAGGGTACTGAAACGCGCGCTCAAAAAAGGCGTGTTGAGCACCAGCTTTCTCAGCATTGATAACGGAATCAGGATTTCACCTCCGCTGACGATCTCGGATGATGAAATGCGCTGGGCTTGCCGTGTCCTTCGCGAAGCGATAGAAGAGGAGGCTTAGAATTTTCTTTCTAAAACCGCACCGCAGACAAGTGTATCGCCATTCAGGATGACGGAATAATCAAGGGTGAATTTTTGGGAAGTGAGCAAAGAGCCAATCCCACTTACTTCGCCAAATTCCATGAATTGTTGGCGGATATTGAGAGAAGCAGAGTTGACGGTTTCGACAACCACACGGGACTCTCCCTGGCTTTGCTTATCGTGAAAATTGATCACGGTGAACTCATTGAAGCGGGGCCCGCTTACGATTTCAACTTCGAAGAAGTTGCTGCTGTTGCAGCTTTCGGTCACATCAAAACGGCCGATAAATTTATCTGCCCAACTGCTGTCGCACCTTTCGCCCTCAAAACCATCAGAACAAATACAGAGAGGTTCTCCCCGAAAGTTGAGGACACAGGTATCTGCGTTCACGCATCGCTGGATTTCACAAGGATCAATTTTCACTTCACATTTTTGGCCCAGATATCCATCCGGACAGTCGCAGGTTCCAGAGATACAAATCCCTCCATTCTGGCAATTTATATCCTTGCAAGGATCCTGACATGCATATTGGAGGAAAGAAAGGCTCAGGGCAAAAAGAATAAATGGAACGGTTTTCATGCTAAAACAATATAGAATTTTGAAAATCAAGCTAAATATAAACCGAAATGAGAAACGATCATTGTACAGAAATGGCGGCTCATTACACAATTTATCTGGCCTTCCATCCTTCAACCACTTTTTCCAAAACCTCCAGCGGCAAAGATCCATTTTGCAGCAGCAAAGCATGAAAATCCTGCAACACAAAATTTGCTCCCAGGCGCGCTTTAGCAGCCTGTCGCACATCCATTATTTTTTGATGCCCCAGATATGCTGCGCAATATTTACCCGGCTCTATGATGATTTGATCCACCCAATAAGTTGCCTCAGCTTCGTCCAAGCCCACATTTTCCTGAATAAATTGGATCGCGCGTTCGCGCTTCCATCCCAGGCTATGCAAGCCTGGATCAACGACCAGAAAGCAGGCCTGCAGGATTTGCGCCTGCAAATAGCCCAGACGCGAATAGGTATCACGCGGCAGGGCGGCGTTGGGATCATGATGAAAGCCCAACTCATCAGCTAAAGTGGTCGCGTAGAGCGCCCATCCTCCACCAAAAGCAGGAAAATCTGCTGTCCGACGGATCAGCGGTAAGTCTTCATTTTCCCGCTGCAAACTGAGCTGCAGGTGACGACCGGGATAGGTATAGTAATATGCGATGTTGCGCATGGGCCAATTGGGATATGATTCCAGGTCTTTGAGGCGAAAGACCATTTTGGACTTTCTGTTTACAAAAACAGGTTGTCCGTATTGCTCTTTTGCCCCCAGACTCAAGGGGTAATAGCGGACGGGAGGCGCATTTTCAAAAGCAAAAGTATCCAGAAATGTCACCTGTATCAGCTTGTTAACAGGTTCCTGCTCGATAGCTCCCGTGATTTTGACACGGACATCATTGATGATTTTTCGGTAATCATCCAGCAAAGCATCTATGCCTGCCATGTCATCTGTATAGCGGCTCAGGGTCGCGGAAGGGATTTGGGAAAAATAGGCTCCCATGGTGGTATCCAGGGGGCGGCGGATGCTATTGGCTTCAGAACGCAGCATTTCGCCCAGCGATTGCAGCTCGGCCAGGCCGTAGTCATGCAGCTCCTGCGGAGACTTCTCCGTCTCGGCGATCCACTTCAGACAATAGGCATAATATGCCTCTCCCTCAGGCATTTGCGATGCAACCCTCTCTTCAGGACAAGCCTCAATGAGGCTCTCCAGGTAGCGCTGCAAGCTGCGGTATACGGGGTAAACCTTTTGGCTCAGTGCATACTCGATTTTGTCCATAAACTCCACGGCTTCGCCTTCATTCAACTGGGTGGGATTGACGCGAATCGCCCTGCGGGCGAAGGAGAGGTAGAGGATATTCCGCCGGGGCGGATCAGCCAGAAAGAGGGCCATCTCATCAGATGCTGCCTGCATCAGGTGGCGTGGCGGGAGCATCTCGCGCCGGGCGCGCTCTTTCAAGCTGTTGATCAGATCTTTGAGATGATCAGCCAGGGCTTTTATGTCTTCATAATAGTTTTCCGCCTCCGTGCGGTCACGGATCGGATAGCTATGCGCCAGGTAGTCAATCAACTGCTGGTGCGCCCCGCCTCCTGGGACAAAAAGGTGTTGATGGTAGAAAAAAGGCTTGGCAGCGATGCGTTTTTCCAACTCAAATGAAAGCATTTGATAGCTGACAAGCTGCTGCGCATCCTGATCTTCCAGATCATACTCCTGTAGCTGCTCCAGCATCCGCTGGTACATGGCCTGGTGATCGCGCTCGCGCGAAGCGCCCGGATCCGAAAAACTATAATCAAAAGGCTGAAAGGCATCCAATACCGCAATATCCGCCTCTGCCAGTTTCTCTGGACGATCGCCATTCAACTCCATATAGCTGCGGTAAAAAAAGAGGTCAATATCGCTCGGACGCAGCCAAATCAGGTTTACCACCCACCAAATGCCGTAGGCAAGCAGGCCTATAAAAATGATTGCTGAAATGGTTTTTAATTTCATAAATAAGTTTCAATTCTCTACTCTCTGTTCTCTGTTCTCTGTTCTCTGTTCTCTGTTCTCTACTCTCTGTTCTCTGTTCTCTACTCTATGTTCTCTGTTCTCTGTTCTCTGTTCTCTACTCTCTACCCTCTCACCTCTCAATCTTCCTATCCGAATTCTGCTTCAGAAAGGAATCCCAGCCGCTATAACTTTTTCCCTGCGATAGGTTTTTATTCTGAAAAAAGTGACACACAGCCACGGCCAGGCCATCTGTGGCATCGAGGTAAGTAGGCCATTCCTCAAATATGAGCAACTTTTGCAGCATAGCCGCAACCTGCTCTTTGCTGGCAGCGCCGCTGCCGGTCACGGCCACTTTCACTTTTCGGGGAGCATACTCGAATATTTCGAGCCCCTGGGCCAGGCCTGCGGCCATGGCTACTCCCTGGGCTCTGCCCAGCTTGAGCATGGCTTGCACGTTTTTGCCATGAAATGGCGCTTCCAGGGCCATCTCCGATGGCGCAAATTCTTTCACCAGGCTGCTCACCCGTTCAAAAATTTTTTTCAATTTTTCAGGATGACTGATCTCCGCTTTTCCCAGCTTAATCACGCCACAACCGATCAATTTCATCTTTTTGCCCTCACATTCAATGATGCCATAACCGGTCACATTGGTGCCGGGGTCGATGCCGATGATTGTGCGGGATTCTGCCATGGGGTAAAGATAGGAATTGTTTTGGGTTTCGGGTTTTGGGTTTCGGGTTTTGGGTTTCGGGTTTCGGGTTTTGGGTTTTGGGTTTTGGGTTACTGCCAACTGCCAACTGCATACTGCCAACTATTTTTCCTTTGCAGAAAAACATTGATCTTGCCATCTGAATCTCAAATTGCGAAACCGGAAATTGTCCTTGAAAAACAAGCTTCAATCCCTTTTTGTTGAATTGACTCGCCCGACCACGGTTTGGGCGAAGGTGATTAGCCGGGGGCTAAAGGCTTTGATTTCGGTAGCTGCGATCAGCTACATCATCTGGCGCTTGCGCGCTGAGCCTGCGGAGCATTGGAAAAGCCTTTTCCAGTTGGATCTGCAAGCCATCGGCTTGCTGCTGCTGTGCCTGGCGCTTGCGCCCCTCAACTGGGGCCTGGAAGCCGCCAAATGGCGGATCATGATGCGCCCCTACTATCCCGAAATTGATTTTCGGCTGGCTTTTAGAGCGGTGCTCACGGGCATTTCAACGGGCATCTTCACCCCCAATGGCCTGGGTGCTTTCATGGGCCGTGTATTTTCACTCAAATCTGGCTATCGGGTTGAGGCCACTGTCCTCAGCTTTGTAGATGGGCTGGCCCAGATGGGTATCACCCTTTGGATGGGTGGCCTTGCCAGTCTGTATTTTTTTATGGAGCAAAGCGAGCACCTCCAACAATGGTTTCAGCTTTCTGCCAACCACATATTCTATGCAAAAATATGCCTCCTGGCAGGCATGGGAATCGCCTTTTTCATGGCCCTATTTCCCAAAATCCCTATCAGGATTCTTCATCTCGTAAAACTGGACAAAGTCCTTTTCCATCGCATGCTGGAGGCCATTTCGCAGGTCGAGCGCCGGGGCCTCTGGGCGGTTTTGCTGCTGGCAGGCAGCAGGTATATGGTCTTCTCGCTCCAATACATCCTGCTGATGTATGCTTTTGGATATGAAGGCACAGTGGCGTTTGCCTTTGCCATGACCAGCACGGTGCTGCTGCTCAAGTCCATTGTGCCTTCTATCGCTCTTTCAGAGCTGGGCATACGTGAGTCGGTCGCCCTGGCGATCATGGGCAGCTTTGGCGTAGCTACGCTGACGGCTTTTAGCAGTACTTTTGTGCTGTATTTGGTGAATATTATTTTGCCGGCGCTGATGGGATTGCGCTTTGTAATGAAAAAATAGACACAGATAAACACTGATGCTACTGATAGGAACAGTTTTTATACAGTGAATATCAGTCTAATCTGTATTTACCAGTGTCTCTCTTCTTAAGCCAAAATATTCGTCTTAAACATCTGAAAAGCAATCGCAATCAGAATAATCCCAAACACCTTTCGCAAGGTATTCGTCACTGAATCACTCATCTTTTTCGCCAGGTAAGTGGAGAAATAGAGCACCAGAAAGATCAAGATCAGGTTGATCAGGATGCCAATGATGATGCTGCCGCTATCATACTTCGCCTTGAGGGCGAGAATGGTGGTCAAGGTACCTGCTCCCGCGATCAGGGGAAAAGCCATAGGAACGATGCTGCCAGCTCCTCCCTGCTGTTGGTCGCGGAAAAAGCGGATGCCCAGCACCATTTCCAGGCCAATAAAAAAGATAATCAGGGAACCCGCCAGGGCAAAGGAGGCGATTTCAACGCCAAATACCTGGAGCAAAGACGCTCCAAAAAACAAAAAGGCCACCATAAGCGCGCCAGCGACCAGGGTGGTCTTACCAGATTCAATGCTAACGCCCTGACGCTTCATGTCAATGATCACAGGCAAAGTGCCTACGATGTCAATCACGGTAAACAGAATGAGGCTGATGGAGAAAATGGCTGTAAAGGTCATGTATTTCGGTCTCTTAAAGGGTTGTTTTGATAGATAAAATGGATGTTTATTCCGCTTCAAATTTCAGCTGATTTGTACGATATTTGCAAAAATTTGTCATCACGCCCTTTATTTTGTGTCAAAATCACCTTTCATTCACGCAAATAAAGTCAATTTTACTTTTTCCGATTATGTATACCGAATTAAAAAATCAATTTGATCCTTTGGATATTGACATCATGACTGCCTTGCAGGAAAATGCGCGCATTCCCTTCAGCCAGTTGGCTGAGGAGCTCAAAGTTTCCAATTCGCTGGTCCACCAGCGCGTGCGCAAATTGCGGGAGGCGGGGGTCCTGAAGGACCCCATATTTCCCCTGCGGGCAGGGCCGCTGGGCTACGAGACCTGCGCCTTTACCATGATCATGCTAAAAGAAGCCCGCTACCTGCAGGCCATCGTAGACGAGCTACGCAAAATCCCCGAAATCGTGGAATGCAACAACATCTCAGGCCGCTATGCCATCATGGTGAAAATATATACTGTCAACAACAGCCACCTGCGTGATGTAGTCTATGAAAAGATTCAGCCCATTGATGGGATCGAAGGGACCAATACTTTTATCGCTTTTGAAACGGCTTTTAGCCGTGATGTGCCCCTAAAACTGGATTGATCTGCTCTGAATGCAGAAAGCCGCCTGCCCAGTGGACAAACGGCTTTTTTTAGTTTGCAGTACTCAGTCAACTGCCTCCTGCGACTATCGCACCTCTTCTACTTCAAAAAAAAAAGCTTTTTTGATTGAATCGACGAGGTCGAGTTTCTCCCAGGGGAAGAAAGTTACTGATTTCATTTCATGTGTTCTAACCTCGGTTTTAACACCGTTTTCCATCGAAACCTGGACATAGCTAACGGGTACCGCTTCTTCGTAAGCATCTCTTCCCATGTGGCCATAAGCAGCGGTAGGAGAGAAAATAGGATTTTTCAAGCCAAATCGTTTCACGATTTCAGCTGGCTTGAAAGAAATCATTTTGCGTACGGTTTCTGCGATTTCAGCGTCAGAAGCCTCTACATTGGAGGTGCCGTAGGTATTGACATTGATGGAGACGGGCTCGGCTACGCCGATGGCGTAGGCAAGTTGTACGAGGACCTCCTCGGCTACGCCTGCAGCTACGAGGTTTTTCGCGATATGACGCGAAGCATAAGCCGCGGAGCGGTCTACTTTAGAGGCATCTTTGCCGGAGAAGGCTCCGCCACCATGTGCGCCTTTGCCACCGTAGGTGTCAACGATGATTTTGCGGCCTGTGAGGCCGGAGTCGCCATGTGGGCCACCGATCACAAACTTACCCGTAGGGTTGATATGGAAGATGGTGTCCACCAGCAAATGCTGAGGGATAACGCGAGGCACAACTTTGTTGATGATATCTTCGCGAATCTTTGCGAGCATCGCTGTGTCAGCTTTTGCCTGTGCTTCAGCACTGTCATCTGCCGGCTTGATGAAATCATCATGCTGGGTAGAAACGACCACTGTATGAACACGCAAAGGCTTGCCATCATCATCATATTCAATGGTTACCTGTGATTTGGAATCAGGCCTCAGGTAGCCAATCAATTCAGGTTCTTCTTTCCGAATTTTTGCCAATTCCTGCACCAGACGGTGAGAAAAAGCCAGGGCCATAGGCATATATTCTTCGGTCTCGCTGGTAGCGTAGCCAAACATCATTCCCTGGTCACCCGCGCCTTGCTCTTTTTCTGCTGACTCATCCACCCCACGGGCAATGTCAGGAGATTGCGAATGCAAGGAATTCATGATTCCGCATGAATGCGCACTGAACATGTACTCATCAGAGGTATACCCAATTCGGGTAATGGTCTCGCGTACCACTTCCTGTAGGTCCACATAGGCTTCGGTGGTTATTTCTCCCGCAAGCACTACCTGGCCGGTTGTGACAAGGGTTTCGCAAGCGACGCGAGAGTTCGGATCCTGCGACAGCATGGCATCCAGAACGGCGTCAGAAATCTGATCGGCTACTTTATCCGGGTGCCCTTCAGATACGGATTCAGATGTAAACAAATAAGACATTATTGTAAATCAATTTAATCACTTCACATTAACAACATAATAGCCTGCAAATTTGCAATATCAGTAGGCAAATTCCAAGCTGACAAATTTGCTGTGTGATTAGCATTTTCCGCGCCAAAATCCAGGCTTTTCAATATTTTTGCAGCATGGCAAGAAGAAAAACCCTCAAAAAAGAGCAATATCAGCTTTTTGACAACTGCTTCAACAGCGATGTTCAGAATCAAGGCAATTGGAAAAGCTTTTTTGGAAACGAAAATCCCATCACCCTGGAGTTGGGATGCGGCAAGGCCGAACTGAGTTATGGCCTCGCTCAAATGTACCCTGACCGAAATTACCTGGGAATAGACCTTAAAATGGACCGCATGTGGCGGCCAGCCAAAGAGGCTATAGAGGCTGGCATCCACAATATCGGCTTTCTCTGTCTTCATCTATTAAGTATAGATGAGCACTTTGCTGCCGGAGAAGCGGATGAAATCTGGATTACTTTTCCCGATCCTTTTCCCAAAAACCGCCAATCGAAACACCGCATGGTAAATGCCACTTTTCTGGACCTTTACAGAAAGGTAATTAAGCCCGGAGGAAAGATTCATTACAAAACTGACAACACCGAGTTGTTTCAATACAGTATGGAAACTTTCGTCGAATATCAGGATATCCACTTTCATCAACTTTCTTTTGACTTACATGAAGATGATCGCATTTCCGAGGACAAAAAGGTGAAAACTACCTATGAAAAACAGTTCATGGGCATGGGAGAAAAAATTAAATATGTAAGTTTTTCATTCGATCAAGTTTAACAACTTCAGTAAAAATCTCCTTTTTGTACGTATTTATTACATAGGTAAAAATACGTAGGTGTTGGTTTGCTTTCTGCTAATGGCGCTTTATTCACCACCTAAGGGAGCCCAAATTGCTTCATAGACTCGTTATAAATGCTTTTCTACCATTTACTGAAACAATCTTACATAGGTCATAATTTTTAGACAATACCAGAAAGGGAAATTCTATTAATTTACATGACATAACCACCTGTTAATTATGTCAGCCAAGTTAATTAAAAGCAAAAAAGGGTGGGGATATTTAGATGACGCTTGGCAAAGGGTATTGAAGGATAATCTAAGGGAAGAAGATTTAGGTAGAGAAGAATTTGGGAACTTGAAATTTTTGTCCGAATTGGACTTACAAGGTTACATCATCAAAGACCTTCGACCAGTTGCGCTATTCCCGCAGATAGAGGCCCTTTACATGAGTCAGCAAGAAATCAAGGATTCTGCTCCCTTGAAAAGTATTCCCCATCTTAAAATTCTAGATGCCAGCTATTCTGTCATCAAGGATTGGAAAGTTCTGGAGCATCTGCCCCATTTAGAAGAATTGGATCTGTCATTTCCGAGGTTTCAGCAGAGGCTGCAACTGCCGCGATTTGACAGGCTGCCCAATCTCCGAAAGCTTTACATCAATGGATGTAATGTTCAGTCACTAGAGGCTTTTGAAAAGCTTCCAAAACTTGAAGTATTGTCTCTCAATTTTAATCGTATTAAGCGTGAAGAGATTTCCCTTTTTCGATTAAAAAATGAGAAATGTGAACTGTTGGCTTAGGCCACGTCTTCCAAAAGCTCTACTTCAGCGTCTCCCCAGAGGTTCTCAAGCCTGTAGAAATCACGTTTCTGGGATTGGAAAATATGAACCACGACGGAGCCGTAGTCCAAAACCACCCACTCACCCTTATCCATCCCTTCATGATTGAAGGTGTATTCTTTTGCTTCCTCCTTCATGACCTCGGTCACGGAGTCGGCAAGGGCCTGGACATGTCGGTCTGAAGTGCCTGTCGCTATAATGAAATAATCGGTGACGGCTGTATCTAGATTTCGCAAATCTAGCTTCGCAATTTTCTTTGCCTTAATTTCCTGCAACCCTCTGACCGCCAGGTCAGCAAGTTCCTGGGCTGTAAATACTTGTTTTGTCATTCAAAATTTTTTGTTCCAATATTTCTATGCTATGCATATCAAAATTAAAAGTATAGATGTTTATGCTACGAATTTAAAAGAATATTAGCTATTTAACGGCAGGAAAAAATGAAATTCATGGCGCAAACTTGTTCAATACTTGCGAACTCTCCGATTCTTATTTATTTTAAATCAATTTTTCACATGAAGCGTCACATTTTTCAACTAGCGATAATTTAATACCATACTTATATGACTCCAGCTAAAGCTGCTACTTTCGATACATCTATGCTGAAAACGCCCATGGCCATGTTTTACCATTGGGAGCGTACCAAAGGAGATCAGGTTTATATGCACCAACCCATCGATGGGGAATGGAATACCTATACCTGGAAAGAAGCAGGTAACCAGGTCCGCCGCATGGCTGCCTACCTGCAATCCCAGGGCTGGGAACCGGGCTCCAAAATCGCCCTGGTTTCCAAAAACTGTGCGCATTGGCTCATGGCAGATATGGCCATCCTGATGGCAGGCCATGTTTCTGTTCCTATTTATCCCAATGTAAATGGAGAAACCGTCTCTTATATCCTTGAGCATAGTGAAGCAAAATTGCTCTTCGTGGGCAAACTGGATGAGCCCAATTGGGCTGTTATGAAAGATGGCGTCCCTGAAGGCTTCAACTGCATTACCTTCCCAAGGCTGGGACAGGCTGGTTTTCCGATCTGGGATGAAGTTATTGAAGAGGTAGCTCCCCTGGAAGGCGAGGTAGATCGCGACATTGACGAGATTGCAACCATCATTTATACTTCCGGGACCACAGGTACACCCAAAGGCGTGGTGCATAAATTCAGATCCCTGAGCTTTGCCATTCATCAATTCAAAGAATTGTTGGCGCTCGGAGATAACGAGAAATTTTTCTCCTACCTTCCGCTTTCCCATATAGCCGAGCGTCAATTGATTGAAATGGGATCACTCGTGACGGGCGGTTCGGTACACTTTGCTCAATCTCTCGATACTTTTGTAGAAAATCTGGGCACCTGTGCACCGACCATTTTTCTGGCTGTGCCGCGTATTTGGACAAAGTTCCAAATGGGCGTTTTGGCAAAGTTTCCTCCTTCGCGCCTCAATCTCCTGATTTCTATTCCTATTCTTGGCGGTATTATTAAAAAGAAAATCCGCGAAAAACTGGGACTCGCCAATGCCAAACTCTGCCTTACTGGCGCGGCTCCCATTCCGGTCAGTCTGCTTGAATGGTATGAGAAACTCAACATCCGCATCATGGAAGTATATGGCATGACTGAAAATGCCGCTTACTCGCACTCCAACCTGCCACAGGCATGGAAGTTTGGCTCTGTGGGAAAGACGCTCCCTGATTGTGAAACCAAAATCACCGATGAGGGCGAAATTTGTGTGCGCTGTATGTCAAATATGGAGGAATACTATAAAGAGCCGGAAAAAACGGCAGAAACCCTTCGGGACGGCTGGCTTCATACAGGGGATGTAGGAGAAGAGGATGCCAATGGCTTCCTGACGATTACAGGCAGGGTAAAAGACATTTTCAAAACCTCGAAAGCGAAATATGTCGCGCCCAATCCCATCGAAATGAAGTTGAGCAACAACTCCAATATAGAGCAGGTTTGTGTGGTTGGAACGGGCATTCCACAGCCTATTGCATTGATTGTCCTTTCTGAAGGCGCTTTGGAGAAAGACAAAGCAGAGGTCACCAATAGCCTCAAGGAAACCTTGAATGAAGTAAATCCTGTGCTTGAGCATCATGAGAAATTAAAATGCCTCGTGGTTGTTAAAGAAGGCTGGACGCCGGAGAACGAGCTCCTGACTCCCACCTTAAAAATCAAGCGAAATGCCATTGATAAGGCCTACGGCAAAAATTATGAGAAATGGTATGAAAGCGGGGAAAAAGTAAGCTGGGAATAATTCTCCCTTACCATATTAAAAAAAGGCTTTGTTTGACTTTTGAAGTTGAACAAAGCTTTTTTCCTTTGTAGACGTGAAGAAAATAAACCTGCATGCTCACCTGGCGCTCATGCGCCCTCACCAATACGTCAAAAACGTATTGATCTTCTTCCCTGCTTTTTTTGCAAAAAAAATGGGCTTAGGAGGCGAATTTGACCTCAATCTGCTCCTGCAGACCCTGGCTGCTTTCGCGGCATTCTGCCTGTTCGCATCTACCGTCTACATCCTCAACGATTATGCAGATCGTCAGGAGGATCGGCTACACCCCAAGAAAAAAAATCGCCCGCTCGCATCCGGCGCGGTACAACCTGCGGCAGCATTTGTTCAGATGGCTCTTCAACTGGCGATAGGAATGGCATTATTCCTTTGGGCAGGCGGCTGGCCCCTGCTGGCACTCGGAGCAGCTTATCTGCTCATGAATACGGCTTATTCCTTTAAGCTCAAACATATTCCCATCATAGACCTCGTCGTGATCGCGACCGGCTTCGTGATGCGGCTTTTTGTAGGAGCCATGGTGGGCGGGATCGCCCTATCTATGTGGATCATCCTCATCACCTTTTTGCTGGCGCTCTTTTTGGGTCTCGCCAAAAGGCGAGACGATGTCCTCCTGCTTGCCAAAGGCAAGAAAGTCCGCAAAGCCATTGATGGCTACAACCTCGAATTTATCAATGGAGCCATGATCATGATGGCTTCTGTGACCGTAGTGGCTTATATTTCCTATACCATCTCTCCGGATAGCCAGGCCTTTTTCAAAAATAAAAACCTCTATTACACCGTCTTTTGGGTGATTTTGGGCATACTGCGCTATTTGCAGATTACTTTTGTAGAGGAAAAAAGCGGCAGTCCTACGAAGGTCCTCCTGAAAGACCTTTTTCTCCAACTGACGATCCTGGGTTGGCTTGTGACTTTTGGGGTGCTGATTTATGCGGTATAGATTCTATACAGAATCTCTCCCTAATTTTCCCGTATGAAAATCCTTCTCATAGAAGACGATCCCAGCCTGGCGGCTATAATCCGGCGCTACGCGCTCGATGAAGGGCTTCGCTGCGAAGCCGTGGGCAGCTATCAGGAGGCTGAGGAAAAGATTTTTCTCTATCCCTATGATATGGCCCTGGTAGACCTCGGCCTGCCCGATGGAGAGGGACTTGAACTGGTGAAAGCCCTGCGCCGGCATAGCCCCGAGACGGGTATCATCATCATCTCCGCGCGCAATGCCGTAGATGACCGCATCAAAGGACTGGAATACGGTGCTGACGATTACCTCAGCAAGCCTTTTCACTTGCCGGAGTTAAAAGCGCGCTTGCGCGCCCTGGAGCGCCGTAGGCAGCACAAAGGGGAAGAGCAGCTTCGCTTTGAAGAATTTACCCTCATACCCGAAAAGCACGAAGTGCATATACACAACAAAAGCCTGGCGCTGCGCAACAAAGAATATGAGCTGCTGCTTTTTCTGGTCGTAAACGAAGGCCGGGTATTGTCCAAGATGGCCATTGCGGAGCACCTTTGGGGGGATTATATGGACGAAGCAGATTCTTTCGATTTTCTCTACAACCACATCAAAAATCTGCGAAAAAAGATACAGGAGGCCGGAGGCAAGGATTATATCCAAACCATCTACGGCCTGGGCTATAAATTCAGTCAGGCATGAAACTGATTCAGGCTACCACCCGAAGCTACTTTTTGTATGCATTCATCGCATTTGCGATCGGTGGCCTGCTGAGTTTTTGGATGGTGAAAAATGCCCTGTATGAAGAAGTGGACGAAAAGCTGTATGAGCACCTTCAGGAGGTAAAAAAAGCCCTGGATGCGGGCGAAACCATCCCCGAGGCATGGCCTCGGAAGTTGGAGCGGCAGCTCACCCTCAGCACAGCTGACACAAGCCTCCTTCAATGGAAGGACAGCCTTATTTTTCATCCCGGGGAAAAAGAATTTCAGCCCTTTCGGCAATTGAAAAGCATCCATTCAGTGAATGGAAAAAGCCATCAGATCGTATTGCATGCTTCGCTGATCGAAGCTGAAGACCTGGCGGAAGCCATGGGCAGCGCCCTGGCGCTATTGTTTGTGCTGCTCCTGGCAGGCCTCCTGCTGATCAACCGCAGCTTGCTGCGCAAGCTTTGGACGCCCTTTTTCCAAACTCTGGAAAAACTCGGAGATTTTCGCCTGGTACAAAACAAAAAGCTGGCTTTGCCAGCCTCATCTATCGCTGAATTTCAGCAATTGAAGGCCGTTTTGGAAGATTTTTCGGCGCAGGCGCAGCATGATTTTGAAGCGGTGAAAGCCTTCACCGAAAATGCTTCGCATGAGATACAGACGCCCCTGGCGGCGGCGCTTTTGGAGCTGGACCTTTTGGCACAAAAGGAAGGATTGAGTGAGGAGCAGCTGAATCATATTCAGCATACCAACCTCTCTCTCCGCAGGCTTAGCCGCCTGAATGAAGGCCTGCTTTTGCTGGCGAAAATCGAAAACAGGCAGTTTGAGCTGGGAGAACAAGTCGCCTTAAAAGATGTGCTTACTGCCTCTGTAGGCCGTTTTGAGGAATTGGCTGAAGCAAAAGGGAAGGGGATTGAAAAACATTTTTCCCCCGCATCAAAAACGATCACAGGCTCTTCCATCCTGCTCGAAATCCTTTTCGACAACCTGCTCAAAAACGCCTTGCGGCACAGCCCGGAAGGCTGCATTATCAGCATTTCTCTGAACGAAAGCAGTTTTCGCATCTGCAATCCCGGACAGCCTTTTCAAAAAGGCACTCAGCATCTTTTCGAGCGCTTTAACAAAGAAAACCATGCCTCGGACTCCCTGGGACTGGGCCTCGCCATCTGCCAGGAAATATGCAAAGCGCAGCAGCTACAGCTGCAATATGAATACCGGGAAGGACAGCATTGCTTTTTTGTGGAAATAGATTCTGTATAGATTCTCAAATTATATTTGAAACAGAAAAATTTCATTCACCCAAAACCAACTTATGAATAAAATCATTTCTATTCTCACCACCCTGGCGCTGACGCTTTTTCTATTCGCCTGTAATCAGGATATGAACAACAACCAATCTGAAACCGTCAAGGCACCCAACAAGGAAGCGGCTGCTGCTACCAATTCCGCAGACGACAAAGAGCGCGAAATCAGCCCTTCAGAGCTTCCTGATGTAATCAAAATGGCCATCCAGAACACCTATGCAGGTGCCGAAATGCTCGAAGCTGACGAGGTCACCCGCGCCAATGGCAGCATTTACTATGATGTCGAAATCAGGCACAAAGACCAGCGCTTCGAGCTGATGTATGAAAGTGATGGAACTTTCCTCGGGATTGAAGAAGAAGGCGACGATGGGGATGACGATGATGATGATGACGACGACGGAGAGTAAGCAGTAAAAGAATTTCTGGGTTTGAGTTTTAGTTCAAGTTATAGTACAAGACAATTTGTACGCTACACCTCGTACTAAAACTCAAACTTTTACTCAAACTCCTGACACAGAATCGCTTTTCTACAAAAAGCCTCATTTCAAAAAATAATTATTCAAAACCAGCCTCCCCCCTGCTTCGCAGTAGACATCCACGCCCTGCGGGCGAATCAGCAAATTGTCAAAGGACAATTTTTCCCCATCGCTGAAAAGCCTGATCCGGTTTCCTGCTTTTTGCAGGCTAAAAGGGATTTCTACCCGCGCCCACTCTCCGACAACATCCGTTGTTGATTTCATGCCTTTCCAGTCCCAACTGACAGAAGTCTCGCCCTCAAATTGCTGGACTATGAGTCCCGGGAGGTAATTGGATTCGATATCCAGTTTCACCCAAATGGAAAGCTCCATAGGTGTATTATCGCTTGCGGAAGGAATTTCGCCCTCAAAGATGACCGCATTTCGTTCTTCAACATGCTTCATTTCTCCCTTCTCTTTATCAAATCCTTCGATCACTATCGCATTCGTTGAATCCGTCACAAAAACGCCCACAGCAGCCTGATACAGGCTGTCTTTCAGCCCTTCAAACTTTTCCACAGCTTCTTCAGCCTGATCCTCAAAAGCATCCAGTGGCAGGAGAGCAAAGTGCATATTGGCTAGCTGAAAAAGCAATTCAGATTGATCTATCAGATAGGCTTCCCGCATGGGCGGTTTTTCCTCGGTATAGGTATAGAGCAGCAAAAGGGGCTTTTGATTGGGAAACTTTGCTGGCAAAGTCTTCCTGATGAGGGGATGCGCAACCAATTGTATGGTTTCCAGAGAAGGCGTCAAAGGCGCCCGGGCGACATAATTATTGACGATGGGCAAGCCCAGATTGAGGGAAGCTGCTTTGGAGAAAAAACTGGCGTGCCAGCCTTCCATGACCAGTTTTTCGGAACCCACATGGTAAAAAGGAAAAGCCAGAATGGCCTGAAAATCATCGGGCTGGTAGCCTTTTTCGGTCAATAGAGCAGTATAATCTGCTTTCCAGTTTTTGTAATTGGGGTCAATGGTATTTTGAAAAATAAACTGGGTTTGTGCTTTATACAGAATGCGCGCTTCCAACATCCAGAGCGCCGATGCGCCCAAAATCAGCCATACACCCGCCAGCCAAAGACGGCTGCCTCTGCTTTGCATGCGAAGCCTGCGGTACAAGGCAAAAAATAGCCAGGCGCAAAGCACCATGAAAGCATAATAAAAAGGCCAGGCAAGGCGGCCCAGAGAACGAAACTGTCGCAGAAAATCTGCCATTTCGAGCAGAAAGGGCAATTTGTCAAATAGCCAGCCTGTGGCCAGGGGCAGCAGCAGAAATGCTGCCCAGATCGCAGGCGCCAAAGGCGCCGGAAGCACCGGGCGAAAGATGCGCTTTGCGCCTCGATGCCAAAAAGCGCGCAAGCGCTTTTCGGGGGATTGAATAGCGGATTGTAAACCCGCTAAAAGCAGCCAGCCCATTCGCAGGAATATGACCCACAGCATCATAAAACCCACAATCCCCACATAAGCGGAGCCTTCCAGGCTGTCTTTGTCTGAATCCGAAAAGTGATCCCAAATGCCGGTATATTTATAGACTTCCCATAAGGGAGAAGGGCGATATTCTGAAGGTCGGGCAGGCAAAAATATCGTCTCAAAGCCTGCCAGGTAGTAATCAAATCCATAAGGATATTTCACAAAATCCGTCGCAGTGGTAGTCGTCTCCTTTTGCCAGCCCAGCAAAATCACAATGGGCAAAGCGCCCAGGAGGAAGACAGGCAGGTATATTTTCAGGTTTTTTCGCCAGGCAGAAAAATTTTGCAACAAATGCACAAATGCATAAGCAAATAGAAAACCGCCACCAATCAGGAAATGATAAGGGTGAGCAAACTCAAAAATCACCGTCGCCAGCAGGTATAGCCCCAGCCAAAGGGCAATTTTTTTTCCCTCAAATAAGCGAATCAGCAAATACCACATCATCGGCACGAAGAAGATATAGGAAAGCGCATAATGGCCGGTAAAACGGTCTATTTGAGGAGAAAGCCAGGTGATGACGATGGCAAAAAGAAAGGCGAAGCCCTGGTTCAAATGATTTTTTCGCAGAATCAAAAAGAGGAAAAATACAGCAGGGAAAAAGCTGAGGATCATGCTGTAGTTGATGATGCCTGGCACATAGCCCGAAATGTCTGTGACATTCCGGCTAAAAAAACGCATCAACCACGAAAGCGTGGGATTGAGGTCTGCATAGACGAGGTGGTTGCCGTGAGGATAGGCAAAGCCTGTATGCAGGGCCCCTGCGGGATTGTGCTTAACAAACCAGCTGGAAGCGTAGTATGTCTTGAGGCCATCGCCGCCTGCGGCGAAGAGGTAGTTGTTGGGGTGCTGGATGACGGGGCCGAAGGCCTGGATAAGCATCAGCCCTGTGAGGGCCAAAAGCAGGAAAATGACTGTTTTTTCGGAAAGAAAAATGACCCTGTTTTTTAGCTTCATTTTCGCAAATTAGAAAAGAAATATATCACATCTATGTTTGAGTAAAGCCACATTCTCATGAAGCTGCTGGTTTACAATAGGCAATAATTTTTTCAACCCATAGATTAAAACGAGGGCATTTTTGGCGTAAAATAGGAACACCAATTTCAATGGCCATAATAGGGCCATGCAAAGGTTTCTGATAACCAGGAATTAGCTTTTTTAATCGTTTTGAAGGTGCCGTATTTTCGCCCTCATTGATCAGTTCAGGATTTGGATTCTCATCGATTATCCTTTCTAATTCTCTTTTATTGTCTTCTGGAACATCTGGTAGGTAGTTAAAGCCCTTTTTATCCGCAAACAGCAAGCCCTCAAACTCATGTAGTTGAATGTATGGAAGAAAGCGATCATGACTGATTTGCTCTTTTACTGCATTTCCCAGAAAGGCAATTCTTTCCTGTACATCTGCGATTCCTTTAGATTCCTGAAAAGCTGGAAAATCTTTATATAAGCGATAAAAATCTATCAATGAGGTTAGGAGAATATCTTTTTCCCTTTTAAGAATCACACCAGCATTCCATTTAAACCGATCAAATTTTATATCGCCGCCTTTATGGCCCGGACTTGTTTGAAGACTAATAGGCCTCACATCATACAATCCATGTAAATGGAAATAGGGAGCGAGACATTCGTTGACAAACTCACTTTCAGTTAGTCCTTCAACAATAATATAAACACCTCTCATTTAGGCAACCCCCCAAGAACGTTTTTCTCCCACAATTCGCCTACAGAGAACTCTTCTAACCAGTCTGTCAAATCTTCCTCCGATTGTCTTTTAAAAACGGTTTGCTTGTTTTCTCTTTCTACTACAATAATGTCATCAGGTGAAAAGGCGTTAACCAGATTAACGGACTGGGTAGAAATGATAACTTGAGAAGTCAAGGATGCGCTTTTTAGCATGGCAGCCAATTTGTTTAGAGCAAAAGGGTGCAAACCAAGTTCTGGTTCATCTATAATGATTGTATCAGGCTTTTCAGGTTGAAGCAAAAGAGTTGCTAGACAAATCATCCTTAATGTTCCATCAGAGAAATTGTGAGCTGTAAATAATTGATCTGAGCCTTTTTCAAACCATCTTAAATAAATTTGTTCTGAATTGATTTCATCAGGTTCTAAATAGAATCTGTCAAAAAACGGAGCGATAGACTTCACCACCTGTTCAATCATCCGAAAATAACTGAGGTGGGTATTGGAAAGGCGATACAAAAAAGCAGCAAGATTTCCCCCATCCTCTCTTAAAAAGGCATAATCTATTGAGCTAGAAGGTTTTTTTAATTTTGAATTGAAACTTGTGTCGTGAAAATGAAAAACCTTAAACTGTTTAAATTGGGTTCCTAAATATTCATTTCTATAAGCACTATCATTTGGAAAGACGCTTTCAAAATTTCCGCCAAAACTAATTTGTTTACGATTGGGTCTTTTAGTTACGGGGTAGGAATAATTACTCCACTCTGAGGTGAAAAACAGATTATCGCCTGTTTCAGGCTCCATTCTAAACTCATATTCATTCTTCCAGTCATTATCAAAAGTTATTCTTCCTGAAATAAAATCTGATGTTTTACTTCCAAAATACAGGAAGTTTTCGGCGCGTCCATAGCGACTTACATACAGTTGCAGCTGTTGATTATATAATTGATTGAGGAATTTAAAGAAACTGATAAAATTGCTTTTCCCAGCTCCATTTGGGCCAATCAATACATTAATTGGATTGATCTTTATTGACCCACTATCGTGAATGGATTTAAAATTTTTTATTTGAATGGAGTCTATTCCCATTGATCGCTTCTAATTTTTATCAAATTACCAAATACTCAAGATTCTACCTAAAAAAATGCCTCCCCTCGCAGCAAGGCATCTGAATAGCTTTCAAATGAAAGGGCAATCCACAAAAACCCCTATTTTTGTTTCGGTTTTGCCCATTTGGGATTCCCTTGTGATAAAAAGTATCCCGATGACTTGTTTAACCCCAATCCATTGGCCATGAATATTAGGCGTTCACATTCCCTGGAAACCTCCCATAAGGAACGCATCTTCGAGCTTTGGCAATCCGAATTCACCTCCGGTGTGAGTTACGAAAGCATGGCTGCTTTCGAGGCTTACCTGATCAAATGGGAAAATCCCATGCATTTTGTCCTGATGGATTCGCAAGGCGAATTGCAGGGCTGGCTATTTGCCTTCGATCGCGATGGCGATCGCTGGTTTTCGATGCTACTGGACCCTGCTGTGCAGGGGAAAGGATATGGGAGCAAGCTGCTGGAAGCAGCAAAAGCAGTTGAAAGTCAACTGAATGGCTGGGTCGTCGATCACGATCGACATCTCAGAAGCGACGGAAAAGCGTATCGCTCTCCCATAGATTTTTACCTGAAAAATGGTTTTGAAGTGAAAGCCGATGAACGCTTTGAGACGGAGCAGCTGTCAGGAGTGAAATTGGTTTGGAGGAAGAAAAACCCCTAACGCTTATTCCAGGCATCCAATTTTGCCATGATCTGCTTCGCATTATCATAAGGACCCTCTACAAAAAATGGCCTTCCATCCTTTCCAAATTCCAATGGAATTAATTCAACCGCTTCTCTGGGTTCAAGTACATACTGCGCAAGCATAAAATCCGGATTAGGGGAAAAACCTATATCTGCGGCATAAGCCAGGCCTCCATAGATAATACTATGAACCAACTGGTAGTCTACTTCTGCCATTGTATAGCCTGATTGTTCATTCAATTTTTCAAAGGTTTCAGTTATTTCATCTTCCTCCTGATTCATCATAGAACCTGTGTTTTTTACCCCCAGGCAAAATATATCTACCAAAAATATTCCCTTGATATATTTGCCTGAAGGCTGTTGCCGGGTCACGATGATTTGCGCAAGTCCCGTTTCCTGAAAATCTTCATTGCAATAGCAATGCGCGATTGGAAAATTTCGAGCCTTTTCTTTGATGTATTTTCGGGGAGATAAGGGGGCTTGTTGAGGCTTCTTTTTCTTTCTGTTGTTTTTTGCCATGATTTCTGAGTGTTATGATATTTCTTTATCCTATTAGAAAAGCATTTTTATCCTTAGTTTTACCTCCTGAAAAATACGAATCAATCTTATGGCTACGGTAAATATTGACGGAAAAGATTACGAATTTGAAGGCAGGCCCAGTCTGCTACAGTTTTGCCTGGACAAGGGCATCGAAATTCCATATTTCTGCTACCACAAGGAAATGTCCACGCCGACCAACTGTCGGATGTGTCTGATCGACCTGGGATTTCATGCGCGTGATCGCGCTACTGGCGATTTCCAATTTGACGAAGAGGGCAAGCCCGTAGTCAACTGGGGCCGCAAACCCGCAACATCCTGCAACACCAACCTGGGCCCAGGCATGTTTGTCAAAACCCATCGTACTTCTCCCGAGATCAAAACCGCCCAGGAAGGCGTGCTGGAATATATGCTCGCCAACCACCCCCTCGATTGCCCGATCTGTGATCAGGCCGGGGAGTGTCCGCTGCAAATATGGACCTATAAGTTTGGTCCCGAAGGCTCGCGATTCGAAGTGCAAAAGGTGCACAAACCCAAGCGCATCGAGCTGGGCCCCCGTGTGGTCATGGACGGCGAGCGCTGCATCAACTGCACACGCTGTGTGCGCTTTGCAGAGGAAATCTCTGGCTCCAACCAATTGACCATTATCAATCGTGGAGACAAAAACCTGCCTTCAACAGCGCCAGGTGAAGTTTTTGACGATCCTTATTCGATGAATACCATCGACATATGCCCGGTGGGCGCGCTCACCAGCAAGCAAAACCGCTTCAAAGCGCGCGTCTGGGAAATGGCTCGCGTCGAGGCCATCGACATGAACGACAGCACCGGCACCAACATCAACCTCTGGGTACGTGACAACGAAGTCATCCGCATCACGCCGCGTGAAAACCAGGAAATCAACAAAATGTGGATGCCCGACGCACATCGCCTGAATACCGCTTTTTACAATGAAAATCGGGTCTCTGGTGTGTATCAGAAAGGAGAAGCAGTAGATTTTTCGGCAGGCATCAAGTCTGCTGCAAAATTGCTGAATGACAATAAAGGCAAAACGCTTTTTGTGGGTTCAGCCTACGCTTCCCTCGAAAGCAACTATATGCTGAAAGAGCTTGCAGAAGCTCAGGGGGCGACAGAGATTTTCTATGTTTCTCATCTGGAAGAAGGCTTTGGCGACAACTGGCTCATCCAGGATGACCGCACCCCAAACGCAGCGGCCTGCGAACAATTGGCTTTTAAAGCCCTCAGCCTGCAAGACTTGCAGAAAAAATTGAGCAGCGATGCCTACAGCCTGCTGTATGCGCTGGAAAATGACCGCAGCTTTGCTGCGATGGATGGGGAGTTGGACGGCATAGCCGTGATCGCCCATGCCTATCAGCATCAGAGCAGTTTCAATAAAGTAGATGTGCTGCTACCCGCAGCCAATGCCATCGAAGGCGAAGGCGTTTACATCAACTTCAAAGGCATGCCGCAAAAGAGCCAACTGGCTCGTCAAATCAAGCAAATGACGCCTGAGATGTGGATGCGCGTGCCCAAAAGCCGCCTCGACAAAGGCGCTGTCATCAAAGACAACTGGCGCGATGAAGCCAACATCTTCGATGTGCTTCCCTCCTGGTTGCTGATCGCTCAGCTTGGCAGAGAGCTCGGCCTCGATATGCCTTATGAGAAGCACGGAGATATTTTTCCGCTGGTAAAAGCTCAATTCGCAGATTTGCTGGAAAAAGTTACTTTTTCCTATAAAGCGCCCAAATCTGCTTTCAAAAGCACCCAGCTGGATTTTGCACCTAAGTGGTAGATTTTCCTCAAAAAATGGAGCTTAGCTCAGAAGATATCATTCGTCTGTATGGACGCTATTTGTTTGTGATTCCCAAAGAGGAAATACAGGCAGATGCGCTTGTTCCTGATAATGAAGAAGTTATTTCTCCAGAAAAAATTGAAGAAATAGTCCAATCCAAAGCAGAATTGCCGATTGCAGAAGAACCCCAGGCAAAAGAAACACAACCTATTGAAACCCTGCCTGCGCCAGAAGCAACTGTCCAATCCGAATTGACAAGCGGAGCGCCAGTCGTATGGAAAATGCGGGCAAATGCACGCATTGCGATGGTGATGCCTGAAGCAGATTTCAAAAACCGTGCGATGACCATTATCCTGAAGGATTGTGTCGAAAGGGCCGGCATGGAAACACAATTCATTGGGTTTGGTGTACTGAAATCCGATGAATCCGCTTTTGACTTCAGCAAACAGCCAGTTCCTTTTTCCCTGGTATTTTCTCCTGGCGTAAGCGAAAAACAAATGATACAGCTGGAAGGCGGACAGGAAATCTATCCTATGCCGGGCCTGATTGACATTATCATGCAGCAGGAAAAACAGGCGGAACTCATCCTCCTTCTCCAGCAACTTAACGAAAGGCTATAAAGCCATGGAAAAAGCAAGAATCTTTTTTGGCACCAACAATCCCCACAAGCTCCGGGAGATAAACGAAATCATAGGCAGCAGATACGAGCTCCTCAGTTTCAAGGACTTAGTGGAGGAAATAGAGGTAGAAGAAACCGAGCTCACGCTCGAAGGCAATGCCGCTCTGAAAGCAAAAGCTTTCTTTGATCATACCGGCATCCCCTGCTTCGCAGATGATACGGGGCTGGAAGTCGCCAGCCTGGAAGGACGCCCTGGCGTATTCTCCGCCCGCTACGCAGGCCCTGCCTGCTCCTCCGATGACAACATCGACAAATTGCTGGCTGAGCTCTCAGACAAAACTGACCGTCAGGCACAGTTTCGCACGGTCATCGCCTTCTATGATGGCGATGAGATGCGCTATTATGATGGCATCGCCAAAGGAAACATCCTGCCTGCAAGGCAGGGAGAAGGAGGATTCGGCTACGATCCCGTCTTTCAGCCTGAAGGACATAGCCAAAGCTTTGCCGAGATGTCTCCACAGGAAAAAAACGCGATTTCACACAGAGGAAAAGCCGTTAGGGCTTTCGCAAATTTCCTGATGGGAGGATAGGGATTTTTGGGTTCCTGGTTCGTAATTCCTTATTCGTAACTCCTTGTTCGTAATTCGTAATTCGTAATTCGTAATTCCTCCCCCCTACCCCCTCCTCTTCCTAAAAAACTCCTGCATCAAAGCCTTGCACTCCTCCTCCATCAATCCCGTCGTAATGAGCGTCCGGGGATGTACGATCCCTGCCCCCAAACGGCCAAAGCCCGTTTTCGGCTCGGCTACGCCATAGATAATGCGTCCCAGCTGCGCCCAGCGCAGAGCTCCCGCGCACATCACGCAAGGCTCTACGGTGACGTAGATGCTGCATTCTGGCAGGTACTTGCTGCCCAGATGCTGGCAGGCGGCTGTGATGGCGATCATCTCGGCATGGGCCGTGGGATCCTGTAGCATTTCAGTCTGGTTGTAGCCTTTTCCGATGATCTGAAAATCGCTTACCACGACGGCACCTATCGGCACTTCGCCGGACTCAAATGCTCTTTCTGCCTGGCGTAGCGCCTGCCGCATGAAGTGTTCGTCTGATAGCATTATTTTACCACCAATTTTTGGTTGAGAAGTATACCCGCTTCGGTGCTGATTTGCAGCAGGTAAATGCCGGAAGCCAAAGGCGAAGTATCAAAAGAAAAGCGCATCCGCCCCTGCTGGTAGGGGTCAAAGTCATAAAATGTCTTGACGATACGACCCTGTAGGTCGAGGAGGTGTACGCCCAGGTGATCTGCCTTGGGCAGGTCAAACTCCACCGTGACGAAATCCTGCGCAGGATTGGGATAGACAGTAACATCAGCCTTTGGCTGATCGGGAGCTATGCTGACCAGACCGCCGGGGCGGTCGATCTCGGCGATGCTGGGCACCGCCTGTGCCAGCAATCTGCCTGTGGTGCCTATCACCCATACTTTGCCGGGACGGTAATAGGCCCGCTGGCTGCCTGTATAGTCGCCCCAGCGCTCTGAATTGAAATTTCCATTTGGCAAAACGCCGATAAAATCTGTTCCCTCTTTCACTTGAATCCTGTCAGAATATCCGCCATTGCCATCATAATACAGGGCCGTAGTAGCAGGAAAAGTCCCTTTTGCCACCATATCAAAGAAGATGATCGCATCGAAATCTCCATCTGCAGGATCGGAAGATCCTGTAAAAGCGAGGCTGGGATAGCCAAAAGTATAGGGAGCTTCGCTGATAATATTGCCCGTAATAAACTTGCTGGTACTCACATCTTTTATCGTGCCATGGTAGATTCCCGCATGGCCATTTGTGGTATCTATGGTATTTCCGACAAACTGTATTTTGTCATTAAAGATAAAAGCGTCCAAAACGCGGGCGTCATTGGTATCCAGGCTATCTGCCACACGGGCCTGGGGCCCACGGGGCGGCAGCCCATAAGGCACATCCGATGCCCGGAGGTTCACCTCCAATCCTACTCCGGGGGCATTCAGGCTATCGCTTACCCTTACGATGAAAAAGGCAGGATTCAGTATGTCAAAATTTCGGTTGGAAAGGAAATAGTGGCCGGGGCCAAAGTTCCCTTCTCCTCCTTTTACAGGGCAGAGATTGCGCAGCGTAAGCACCCCAAATTTAATATCGGACCAAATACGCATATCGAGTGAATCCCCTCTGTAGCCATCATATTTGTCGATCTGAAAGATCAGGGTTTCCTCAAATCCCGTTTGCCAGGGCTCATTATTTCTGATAGAATTTCCCGTCAAAAAAACCTCCTTTGTACCGATAGACAACATCGGATAGTCAAACCAGCTGTTGTTGTCGCGGGGATTTCCCTCCAGGCGATACAGGTTCCAACTGCCTGCGGCATTATGCGTTTGGGAAAATCCCAGGTAAATATTGGTGGAAGAATCTGTGCGGCTGAGGGCACAGAGGATAAATCTATCTTCATCGGGATCATAATGCACTTTCGGATCAAAGAGGGTTCCTTCTGTACCAATAGAATTGAAAAAATTGCCCAGGGAGGCCTGTGAAAGCATATTTCCCAGCGTATCCATCACCCGGATAGAAAAGTTGATGACACCTACTACCTGACCGCTGTCAGAGACAGCGATATGTGTATCCAGAGGGATACCTATAGGCGTAGTGGGGCCGCCAAATTCCTGGCGCAGGATGGGTTGATCAGCCCCAGCCCGCGACTGGACGCGTGTGGCATCTTTCACAGGGAAGCGGCGGGCGCTTTCCCGCTTGGCGCGCGCCAGGTAGGCGCGGTAGCTATCGCCGTCAGGCGAGGGGGCTTCTATGGAAAAAAGGCTGGTATTGAAGTCTGGGCCAAGCTGGCTCATATTCACAACAGCTGTGCGGGCTTTGGGGCTTAGAATCTCTGTGTGGTAAGTCAGCTCCTGGGCAGACAAAAAAGAAAGGCTTAGGCATATCAAAATAAGAATAACGTAGCTTTTGGTCATCAGAATTTTGCTTAGGTTGAAAAAATAAATGAGAAAGAAAGTTAAGCAAAAAAATCTAACCCGCTATTTGAAAATCAAAAGCCCAGCCCCAAAGGGCCAGGCTAATGTCATGTCTTTAGATTCCGCTGTCAGACGTTGGCAAGTGTCAGGTAGAGTACGAATCCCGCTACGAATAACAGGAGGTTCTGCCATGACAATGAACTACGTTTGTCTTTCATCAACTTTTCGATGATCCGTTGTTGCTCATGGAGCGTACGCTGGACCGCTTGATCATAGGTCTCCCCATCACGAATGAACAAGAGGGGAGTTTCTTGGAAAAACGGCTGATTGGTGTTAGACATAGGCTTTTGTGTTTGGCGGTTAGGAGAAAAGTGAAAAGCATTACGCGAAATCCAATACATGAAAACAAAAAAAATCAGCCAAACAGAAAAAAACAAAAATGAAAGACTAAGCCCCAGATCAACTGTTACTCAAATATAAATCTCCATTTACGGAAAATCAACGTATTTGAGGCCCTTCCCCCTTTTATCACCTATCCTCCTCCCCTAATTACAGGATTTTCTACTCTCCCAATTGGTCGATTTTCCCATCTATCCACATTTTTTATATATTGGCCTTTAGTTTGTTTTTTCACTTATATATTCAACTTTAGCCTTTATGGAAGATAGTCAATCATACGACGGTTATGACAGCAGCCATGAAGAGGAAGGCGTAAAATCCGTTTTCCCATTTTTTCGGTCCTGGAGACAGGTGTATACCTTTGTTTTGGTCGAATTGGCCGGTCTTATTCTTTTGTTTTACCTTTTTAGTAACGCCTACGCATGAATCAAACTGCTACGCTCTCCCTGATCGATTGGCTGGTAATGGGTGGCACTATTCTGCTGATCGTCCTATATGGCGTCTGGAAAAGCAGAGGAGCTAAAGACATCAAAAACTACCTGCTTGCCAATAAAGAGATGAAATGGTGGACCATCGGGCTGTCTGTGATGGCAACCCAGGCAAGTGCCATTACTTTTCTCTCTACTCCTGGCCAGGCCTTTGATGACGGCATGCGCTTCGTCCAGTTTTACCTGGGTATGCCGCTGGCCATTATCATCATCTGTGCCGTTTTTATCCCGATTTACCACAGACTCCAGGTATTCACGGCCTACGAGTATCTGGAAAAAAGATTTGACAACAAGACCCGCACGCTCGGGGCTTTTTTGTTTTTGATAGCCCGAAGCATCGCTTCAGGCCTGACCATATCCGCGCCTGCGCTGATTTTGGCAGTAGCCCTGGGCTGGGATATTTATCTCACTACCGTGGTGATAGGCGGTATCGTCATTTTGTACACCCTTTGGGGAGGTACCAAAGCCGTTGCCTTGACCCATAAATACCAGATGGCGGTGATATTTCTGGGGATGGCCATCGCCGGCGTGCTGATGGTCATGGCCCTGCCAGACAATGTCTCCTTCGGAGATGCTATTTTCCTCGCCGGAAAGATGGGCAAGCTCAATGCCTTCACCATGCCTGAAAGCTTTGGCGACTTTTCCAATCCCAATGATTTTTTCAACAATAAATATAACCTCCTCACTGGCCTGATAGGCGGTGCTTTTCTGGCACTCTCCTATTTTGGTACGGATCAGTCTCAGGTACAACGCTACCTGACCGGCAGGTCTGTCACCCAAATGCGGGCCGGACTCCTCTTCAATGCCATGGTCAAAGTGCCCATGCAGTTTCTGATCCTGTTTTTGGGTGCATTGATGTTCATTTTCTACATCTATTCCTATCAGACAACCGAGGTACTTTATGACCAGAAATTGCGGACAGAAATAGCTGAAAGCGGACAGGTGGAGAATTTCGAGCAACTCAATGAGCTGAATGACAGCCTCAATGTGACCCTGCAACGCAAAGCCTCAGAATTGCTGGAGCTGAAGGCTGAAGACCTGACCCCCGAAGAGTCTTTTGAGTTAAAATACCGACAGGAAGAAGCCCAGGCTCTGGCCCTGGAAATGAAACAACTGACCCGCGAGAGCGTGGAGTTGGTGGAAAAAGATCCCGAAAAAGTAAAGGTGAGAATCACCAAAAACCGGGATTATGTCTTCCTGCACTTCGTGTTGAATATGCTGCCGATAGGCGTTATCGGCCTGCTCATAGCGGTGATCCTCTCCGCAGCGATGTCCTCTACAGCCTCCGAGCTCAACTCCCTGGCCTCGGTCACGACCGTGGACATCTACCAGCGGCACCTCAAACGCAACGGCAGCGACGCTTCCTATGTAGGAGCTTCCAAGCTCTTCACACTAGGATGGGGCATAGTGGCAATCGCCATAGCGATCATAGCTCTGGAAGAGGAAAACCTCATCCAGGCTGTCAATCACCTGGGCTCCATCTTCTATGGCCCGATACTCGGTATCTTTGTGGCGGCCTTTTTCTTTAAAAGGCTTAGAGGTACAGGCGTCTTCTTTGGCGCGCTGGCCGCCGAGGCTGTGATTTTGGGATTGGAGTTTGGCCACAAGCTTATCGACATCCCTCAGGTACCTTATCTCTGGTACAATGTGATCGGTGTGATCGTGGTATTGCTCGTTGCATTCCTACTCAATGGCTTCTCACGGCCTTCTCAGGACCATGAAGAAGAAAACTATGACCCTGTGCCCATGCCTGGTATGGATTATTCAGACTTCTCCAAAGAAGAAGAATATGAGCAGGAGGAGGATACAGATGGAGAAAAGCCCCTGACGACTGAGTTTAGCAAACCTAAACTCAAAGCTCAACCCAAACGTCATGTGGAAAATGTTGATCCATTTGCACATCTGGCGCCGAGAGAGCATGATGTGATTGAAGATATCAAAAAGCACCTGCAAAGCCTGTTACCACAAATGGCTAAAGGCCTGCGCCGGATTACACCTACCCGTAATCCGGAAACCTTCAGTGAGGGTGACAAAGTCACGCATCTCTTTGACTTTGAAGTCAATACTGACAACTACCAGGTGACATTCCATCCTCGTGCCATAGATGGCACAAGCCTGGCTTCCTGGGAGCCATTGCCACGCGACGGCGGCCTGATTTCGAATATGCGCCAATTAGGTCCAGAGGACTATGACCTGGAAAACAGCGGCGTTGACCGCGAAAATTATGAGAACTACCAGCTTGCCATGCAGCAAATGTTCCTTTCATGGTTCACTTTCTGCTGGCGTGAAGCAGGTGGCCGCGTAGCACATTTCCCTGCTTACCTGACTTTCGAAGGCGATACACGGACCTTCCACCTGAATAAGGGAAAATGGTTTGATGAGGCTAGCCGTTGGGGGTAGGAGAGGTGGCGGGAGCAGAGAGCAGAGAGCAGAGAGGCGAGAGCAGAGAATAGAGAGCAGAGAGGCGAGAGCAGAGATTTTAGACTATTTTATTTTGTATAAAAAAGAGGCTGCCATTTGGCAGCCTCTTTTGTTATTATTTTGTTTTTTTATTTACCCTACTCCACCACCTTCACCAAACCAGCTCCATGATATGAGCGATAATTCGGGTCATACATGGCCTCGGCACCCACAGGCGCCAGGCGGTAATTTCCGGTATTGACGACACGCATCATGTAGTAGTAATAATAGGTATTATTTGCACTGGCTGAGGTAAAGACCAGCAACCTGTCATCGCGGATGTCCACATACTGTGGATTCATGCGGTTGCCTTGCTTGTCGACCCAGGCCAGATCGGCCGATGTCCGCAGGCGTGGGTTTTCGATCTCAAAGCCCGCAGGGATGAGGTCTGAAATGGCGATATTGTCCACGGAACGTGGGCCTCCGGTAAGGGCGAGTCGGCAGACGATCAGGTCACCCTGGCTGAAGTTCATATCCGTGATGACCGTACCAAAGCGGTCATAATAGGTTCTGCGCACCTTGAGGTCCTTGTCCTCTTCTGTCACTTTTCCATTTACCTGCACCCCTTCGGTGTCCCAGCTATAATAGGTATTTCCCTGTCCTGCGGCACGGAGGCTGATCTTTTTGCCTGCCAAAGCAGTCGCAGAAAAACTGCTGGTCCCCGGCTTGAAGGTGTTGACCACCTTGCCATCAGCGAGCATCTCGATGGTGACGTTGGACTCGGCTGCCCGTTTGGCAGCTTTTCCCATCCCCAAAAATGTCCAGACGCGATCCTGGGTAGACCAGATGTTGTCCATGTTTTTGCTGAGGTAGCTGATGATCAAAGGTACTTGTGGGTGATCGGGATTGACGTCCAGAAGGACGTTGAGCATGATGGCATTGGCTCGGATTTCCGAGTCAAAGCTACCGCCGGTCAGGCGGTCTGTGCGCTCTGTGGCGTAGCTGCTGGGCACCAGGTCGTTGAAGGCCGCCCAGTCTTTGGCGTGCGCATAAGCGCCCGCGAGCAGGTAGCGGGTATCACCCGTGAGCAGTTGAGGCCGCGCGCGGTAGTAGTTCATAAAGGAAATCTCAGGCCGACCGGCCAGTGCCAATACATAGAGACTGTAAACAGCCGATTTGTTGGCGATATTTTTGGAAATACGGCGACCATCCTCATAGGTATAATAAGTATAGGTTTCCCTGTTGGCAGCCCTTCTTACAAGGTAATCCAGGGCCTTTTCCAGCACCTGCTGATTGACATTCAGGCCTTTCTTTTGGGCTTCAACCAGGTAATGCGTGGCAAAAGCAGATGCCCACCAATTGACATCCCCATTGTACTCCGGCCAATAGCTGAATCCGCCATCATAGCGCATCATGTCCTGTATGCGGATAGCACCTTGCTGCGCAAAGTAGATCGGATTGCCGGTCTTGTATAGATCCGGTGCCAGTTGCTGGGCAAGTTCATTGAAATACAATTGGGGGAAAGCGCTGGAAGTGGTCTGCTCCAGGCAGCCGTATGGATAGCGCACCAAATAGCGGAAATGCCTGCCCAGACCCTGTCCGGGAAAAGCGCTGACAGTAACCGAGGCTTCCTGTGTTCCACCCACAAAATTGTCAGGTATGCTAAAGGAAATCTCCTCTCCTGCCTTGATGCTACCTCCATCTCCTTTGCGGATATAGGGCGAAATAGGGCGCACAGCGATTTCAATTTCTTCCTGGACTTTGTCCAGACCAGTGGTCGTCATGGTGATCTTTCCTGTCCCGACTTCACTTTTTCCGACCAAAGTAAAATAGGTGGTTTCCGTTCCATTGGCAGCCAAACGCACAGCACGGCTTCTGTCCGAGATCAACTCTATCGGTCCTTCAACATCCACTTTTACCTGAGCTGAACCCGCTTCACCCGTGGTATTCATGACTGAAACAGGCATAACCAGGGTGTCACCCACGGAGAGCACACGTGGTATGGAAGGCTGTAAGACGATGTCATCGGCTACTTTCATCGGCATATCTGCCGAGCCAAAACGGTCGCCTTTATAGGCGACAGCCATGATGCGGACTTCCCCATTAAACTGGGGGAGCTTCAGGTCAATGGTGACTTCACCATTGGCATTGGTGCGCTTGATGCCGCTCCAATAAGACAAGAGCTTGAAGCGCTTGGCTTTGACGGGATTGAGGCGCTTGGAGCGCCCTTCATCACCACCGGCAGGTGAGGAGGTTTTCGGAGCCACGATCTCGGGGAGCAAATACTCATAGAGGTCATAGCTCTCCACCTGCAAGCTGCGTTTGGCGTACATGGACGCATAGGGATCGGGGGTTTTGTAGCCTTTGATCTGAAGGATGCCTTCATCTACCACAGCTATCGTCACGCGGATGTCCTGCTCTGCCTTTGTTTTGACCGTTATTTTCTGGGTCGTCCGTGGCTTCACCTTTTGGGTCGGCGCTTTTATTTCAACAGCCAGATGCTTGTTGGCGTCTTCTACCATGATCGGGGCAAAGCCATGCCCTACGAGGAAGGGAGATTGGTTGTCGGCCGTATGCGGGCGGAAAAGCGTAGCCGTGATATAGGCATTGGGCAAATGCTGAGGTCCCAGGTCAATATCCAATTCCACGGAATTGCCGGTGACGTTGACATACCGATGCTCGAGGATGTTATCCCGCTCGACTGTGACGAGCATTTTGCCGGCAAAAGGAGTCACAAAAAGCGCATGCGCTTTTTCACCGGGTGCATATTTTTCCTTATCCAGGACGATATCCACCCTGCCTTCTTTATCAATCTGAAAATCTCCCCTGCCTGAATTGCCGCGATAATAGGCATAGAAACCCTGAGAAACGCGAAACTGATTGCCTTTTACATTGGCACGCAATTCATAGCTGCCTGATTTTTCTACCTGGAAATTGACCTTCTGCTCCTTGCCATTCACCACTATATTCTTGTCCCAGACATTTACTTCTACTCTTTCTGAAATATAGCGGTAGCGGCCCGTGCGGTTGGATTTGCTCAAAACAGTCTTCCAGACATGCTTCACCAGGCTCAATTCGACCGTTACGCCCTGCGCATCTTTGTCATCTTTGTCTACTGCCGCCACAGAAAATGTAATGTCCTGATTGACACCTCGGTAGTAGTATCCCTCAGATTTGATTCCCACATAGTAGTCATTGGGAAAAATATCAAAATCTACCGCGCGGCTCACCGTTCTGCCTGTCAGGTCAAAAACACTGGTTGTCGCTGTGCCTTTGATATAGCCGGGTGTCTCGATATTGGTGGGAATTTCAAATGTCTGCTGAACTTCTCCCTTTTCATCGAGTTTTCCTTCGAAAAAGGTGTTTTCGAGGGTTTTCAGGCGATCTTTATAGGTCTGCGAAACATAAAAATTGTAGTCGTTGTATTTTTTAGACTGAAAAGTTGCATGCCGCAGCCGCACGTCCATTTCGTATTTGTGGTTGGCAGTAGGCGCGCCAAAGAGGTATTCGGCATCCACATCTACGATGAGTTTTTCGCCCATTTTGAAGCGCTCCTTATTGCCTTTGGCAGCCACCCGGATTTTATCCGGCACAAAGTCCTCCACGCTGATGGCGTAGTCCTGGATAAACTGATCGTCTCCCGTCATCAATTCGACGCGGTAGCGACCGGTCTGGGCGAAATCAGGAATGTCCAATTCGATCTCCAGGGCTCCCTGGCTGTCCAGTTCTTTGGTAAAAGACTGGAACAATTCGCCGCGCGGATTGAATACTTTGAGGACGATGGGAATATTGCCCACCATGCCCAAATTCGCATCACGCATAATGGCAGAAATATGCGCTTTATCGCCAGGGCGATAGAGATCGCGGTCACCATAGATGAAGCAATCGTAACCCGATTGCGGGATAGACTTGCCGCCCACATCGTAACGCGATGTTTCTACCCGTGCGGAGCGCACATCGAGGAAGTTGAAGTCATCGCCAAACTCGGCGGTGATAAGCGCAGGATGAAATCCTTCCATGCCTTCCTGCGTGTCGGAAAAGCGAACAATGCCGTCAGGCCCTGTTTTGGCGGAAAAAAGGGTTTGGTTGTTTGTAGAAATCACTTTGATTTCGACATTGGCAAGCGGCTCTGCCGTCTTGATGGAATTGACAAAAACGAGGATCTCGTTTCCTGCCTTTTTCGTGATCAGGCCCATATCGGAGATACAGATCAGCTTGGAGTCGCGCAGCCAATAATCCTGATCAGAGCGAACCTCCGCTATATAAATGCCTTTAAAACGCTCATCAAGCACCCTGTCGAGGTTGAGCGTCTTGCGCTGGCGCATATTGGGTGTCGCCTCAAAGGTGATCTCTTCTTCGTATAGCTGTTGCCCATAGTAGCTCACATAGTATTCGCTGCCATAGTCATTGCCATAATCATTGTACATATTTTGGTACTCGTAATTCTGGTAAAAGAAAAAGAGCAGGTTGTTTTTGAAAACTTCATGAACGTACAATTTGGCTTTTTCCACATTGACGCCTTCATAGGCCAAATTCTGAAAACCTCCACGAGCGAGGTACATGCCTTTATCCGAAAAATCCAGGGAAGGCTCCAGGTTGGCAACTGCTACTTCCTGCTCAAAGGCTTCTTCGAGTGAACCCCCAAATAAGCCCGGCATGCCTGCTTTTACCTTTACTTTATAGGTACTTCCCGGCTTAAAACCGCCTTCAATCCGAATGATATTCTGGCGCGTGGAGAAAGTCATGCCACTTACTTTGGGCTCAACTTCAATGTAACTTTTGAGGTTTTTGTCGTCAGCGGCCTGACTTGCCACCAGCTCCACCCAGGCATTATCTCCACTGAAACTGGAGGTAGCGCCGATGATCTGCATCTCAGTGATGGGTGAAAGGACAAGGGAAAAGGTTTTGTTGCTGGGCAATCCACGATCAGAGTTCATAGGCTGCAAGCCTTTGGCGAGTGTCAGCTCAAATTTTTGAGCTGTTTCCGTCTGTTGCATCTCACCGAGGTTGACAGTCAGCCGTGTAGACGGCTGGTCATTGGTGACCCCCAGGCTGCTGTGCGCCTGTCCTTCGCGCGTAGCGCTGAGCGCCCCTGCAAGCGCCTGAGGCGCTACATCATAATTGAAGAGCAGATTGGCCATCACGCGCACGCGATGATCGGAATGGGGAATCTGTTCCCAATAAATCTCGGCTTCTACAGCCGAAAAATAAGGCGTATGGAAGCTGTAATCACTGCTTTGCAGTTTGAGTTTTTTACCAAAAAGCACAGCTTTATTCACGCTGGCGCTGTAGTCCTGGCTTTGCTTCAGCGGCCCTTCGGGCGAGAAGAGCAGGCTACTGGCGTTGAGCCATTTGAAGCGGCCGGCAATAGCCGGCTTAAAAGTCACAAACTCCTCAGTGAGCCACTGATCCTGCACATCATCAGGAGCCAGCTCCTGGTCAAAATTGATGGTAAAGGACTGTAAGTCCTGGACTTCACCTTGCGGCTCAAAGTCCGTGACAGTCACCTGATCGCGGTTACAGCTCCAGAGGAGAAGCGTTACTGAAAAGAAGATAAGGAAGTTGCGGATTTTCATAAAATGGGCGGATTGTTACGTTTTTATAAAAGTAAGAAGGATTTGGGGAAAAGTGTGCATGGTTTATGTAATTTGCCGAACATCCCAGAACCCGTAATCTGGAACAAAAAACGAAGATTATGCCTACTATATCTGACCGCATGCAAGCCATGCCAGCTTCTCCGATCCGCAAGCTCGTCCCCTTTGCCGACGCGGCCAAAGCCCGCGGCACACATATCTACCACCTCAATATCGGCCAACCCGATATAGAAACCCCTGCCGAATGGTGGCAGGCCATAGACAACGCACAGCTCAAAGTGCTGGAATACAGCCACTCCCAGGGCATCGCGCCTTTGAGAAAAAGCATTAGCGATTATTATAAGCGCCTGGACTACTTCATCCGTCCAGACGATGTCATCGTCACGACCGGCGCTTCTGAAGCGCTTAATTTCATCTTTGCAGCCTGTATGAATCCTGACGATGAAGTCATCATTCCAGAACCCTTTTATGCCAACTACAATGGATTTGCTATCGCTTCCAATGTAAAAGTAGTGCCCATCACTACCCACATCGAGGATGACTTTGCCTTGCCTGATATAAAAGCTTTCGAAAAGCTGATCACGCCACGAACCAAGGCGATCATGATTTGTAATCCGGGCAATCCTACCGGAGTGGTATATCAGTTGGAAGCCCTTGAGAAGCTGAAGCAAATCGTGCTGAAGTATGATTTATACCTGATTGCAGATGAAGTATATCGTGAGTTTGTATATGATGGAGAAAAACATGCTTCTGTCCTGGGGATGGATAGCCTGGAGGAAAACGTGATCGTGGTTGACTCTGTTTCCAAGCGCTTCAGCGCTTGCGGGGCACGTATCGGTTGTGTGATCTCACGCAATGCAGAAGTGATGGGCGCCATCATGAAGATGGCGCAAGCGCGCCTCTCCCCTCCTACCCTGGGCCAGTTGGGTGCACAGGCAGCCTATCAACTTCCACCTTCTTATTATGAAGGCGTAAATAGAGAATATAATATCCGCCGGGACTTCCTCAAGCAGGCTTTGGATGCCATACCGGGAGTGCTTTGCCCGGAAGTGAATGGCGCATTTTATGCGATGGTGCGCCTCCCGGTGGAGGATACCGAGCAGTTTTGCCAATGGATGCTGGAATCCTTTGAATACAAAGGAGCTACTGTCATGATGGCGCCTGCGGCAGGCTTTTATGCCACTCCTGGCCTCGGTAGTGACGAGGTGCGCCTCGCCTACGTCCTAAATACAGAGGACCTGGCAAAAGCCATGGAATGTCTGGCAGAAGGAATCAAAGCCTATCAGGCTGTGAGGGCAGAAAGTACTGCCGGATAATGCCGCTTCAGCAACCGGAAATTCTTCTTTTAACCTCCAACCATACTTCTCATGCGAATCCTTTTCCTTCTTTCCCTCATCCTCTTTTTCGGATGTCAATCTACCAAAACCATCCCGGCAGATTACGAGGGACAACGAATCACTTTTGGCGCGGGCGGCGGTTTTACCGGAGCTGTGACGACCTATTGTTTGCTTGAAAATGGAAGACTTTACAAGAAAGAAGGCATTCCAGGGAAAAATGAAAGTGAATACGAAAAGATCGGTCGCCTGAATAAAAGCGAAAGGACAGCCTTGCTGAATCAGGGAGCCGAAGCCATCAAAATATTTGAATATGAAGGTCAGCCCGGCAATATGTATGCATTCGTGGACTGCGAACTGGATGCAGGCAAAGGCCGTTTTACCTGGGATATGGGCGATCCGCCCACCGGAGATATCCTATATGAGCTTTATCTTTCGTTAATGAAAACAGTAAAATCAGAATAACATGAAACAGCCAGTACTTTTACTTGTGGCGATCCTGGTATCGCAATTCGCCTTTGGCCAGACATTTAAGGAAATAGACAAAAAGGCTACGCCTTCTACCTTCCAGCCAGATGTCATCATCCGCGGAGCGGATCAGTCTTTTTTCCAATCCCCCAACCTCACGGTTTCGGCCGACTATTGGGGCATCCCGGGCAGCCTCCGCCAAAAGATAGCGCAGGCTCAGCAGGCTGACAACAGCCTGAATCACATACAGGCGGTGAGCGCCAAAGGCCTTCCTACTTTTATCCAAACTCAAAGCGACGGAAGCGAAAACAGCATGCCTGCGACCTCCCAGGCCGCTGAACTGGCCAGTTTTCGATACCTCGATGAGCTGAAAAGCCTCATCCGCATTCAGGAGCCCTCGCAGGAGTTTGCGGTAAAAACGAACGAGACAGATCAGCTGGGCCAACGTCATGTGAAGTTGCAGCAGTTCTATCAGGGCGTGCCTGTTTATGCATCTGAGGTGATCGTTCACTTTTCGCCGGATGGGCAAAAGCGCTTCAATGGCCGTTACCACGCCACGCCTGCGGGCATCTCTGTGACTGCTGCAATCAGCGATTCGCTGGCGATTCTGGAAGCCATTCGGCATGTCAGCCTCATCACACATTACCGCCCACTCAGGGCGCCAGAGAAAAAAATCATGAAATATGATGGCCCCCTCTCTGAATTGGTGCTTTACCCCAACCCTGCAAACAAAGAAGCGCTACAACTCGCTTACCATATCACCATCCGCCCTAATTTTGTGGAGCGCTACGAATATTATGTGGATGCCCAAACAGGCGAGGTTCTGCACAGCTTTGACCATACCTGCTCCATAGGCCCCAAAACGGGTACAGGCACAGACCTCAATGGCGTAGCACGCAGCTTTGGCATCTACCAGGACGCCAGCAACGTCCACTACATGATAGATGCTTCCAAAAGCATGTTCACCGGTTCCAGTACCAAACTCCCCGACCAGGGTGAGGGCATCATCATGACCGGGGATATGAACAATACAGGTACCCAAAACCCCAGCTTTTTCTATGTTACTTCAAATACCACCAATGGCTTTTCAGCTACGGAAGTGTCCGCTCATTATAATGCAGGCATAGCCTTCGACTACTTCAAAAGCGCCCATGGGCGCAATTCCATCAATGGAAGTGGCGGAGACATCGTCTCTTTTGTGAATGTCGCCGATGACAATGGCAGCGGTTTGGATAATGCCTTTTGGAACGGCCAGGCGATTTTTTATGGAAATGGAGCCAGCTCATTCACTCCTTTGGCGGGAGCCCTTGACGTAGCCGGTCATGAGATGTCTCATGGCACGGTGCAGGAAACCGCCAACCTGGAGTACCAGGGGGAATCCGGTGCCCTCAACGAATCTTTCGCTGATATCTTCGGTGTCATGATTGACCGCAATGACTGGACGCTGGGAGAGGATGTGGTAAAAACGAGTGCTTTTCCATCGGGCGCTTTGCGCAGCATGAGCGACCCCCACAATGGCGGCACCAACCTCAATCACAATGGCTACCAGCCCAAAAAATACTCTGAGCGCTATACCGGCTCTCAGGACAATGGCGGTGTACATATCAATAGCGGTATTCCCAACCATGCCTTTTACCTGTATGCACAAGCTGTAGGTAAAGACAAAGCGGAAGACACCTACTACCGCGCCTTGTCAACATACCTCACACGATCGTCGAAGTTTGAAGACTGCCGTCTGGCAGTTCAGCAGGCAGCCATAGACCTCTATGGCAACAACTCCAGCGAGCTGATCGCCGCCGAGACGGCATTTGCTGCCGTGGAAATGCCCGGCTCACCCGCCAGTGGCGGGGGCAGTGGGGGCGGTGGCCCCAAACCCAATCTGCAGGACCTGCCTGTCAATCCCGGCCAGGATTTTATCCTGAGCACAGACGTTAATCCTGGGGATATAAATACCCTCTATCGCTCGTCTACTACGGGGACCAATTTTGCAGCGATGAGCACCACAGATCACAAAGAACGCATCAGCGTGAGAGATGATGGCGCTTTTGGCTATATCGTCGGCACCGACAACCATGTTCGCGAACTGCGCCTTGACCCCAACAATGTCAATGAGCAAATCATCAGCAACCAGCCCGATTGGGACAATGCCGTCATCTCCAAGGACGGCACCAAAATGGCGGCCATTACCACCTCCATTGATACTTCTATCTACATCTTTAATTTTGCAAATAATACCGCCGCCCAATTCATTTTGTACAACCCTACTTTCTCCCAGGGGGTAAATTCAGGCGGCGTTTTGTATGCTGATGCATTGGAATGGGACTACAGTGGTCAATTTGTGATGTATGATGCTTTCAACCGCATTACCGGCACCCTGGGTGATAATGTTGAATATTGGGATGTAGGATTTTTGAATGTATGGGATAACCAAACCAACAATTGGGGAACAGGCGAAGTGACCAAACTTTTCACTCAGCTCGATCCGGGTATCAGCATAGGTGATGCTGTTTTTTCCTCCAATTCGCCTTATATCATCGCCTTTGACTATATCGACAACAATACAGGAGATTTTTCTGTCGTCGCTGCGAATATAGAAACAGGAGATGTGCAAGCTGTTTTTACCCAAAGCATTTTGGGCTACCCTGATTATTCAAAACGTGACGATAAAATCCTCTTTGCAGCGGAGGATCAGGCAGGTAATGAAATTGTCGCTCAGATTTCCATGGCTAATGACAAAATCACGCCTTCTGGGCAGGCGACTGCATTGATAGGAGATGCGACTTATCCCATTTGGTATGCCACAGGCGTCCGTGACCTGCTGCTGAATGTCAGGGACGGTTTTGAATCCAAAAACCTGGGGGCCATCGCTTTTCCCAATCCTGTGAAAGATATCCTAAACCTCCGCTATGAGTTGGAAAAAGCATCTTCAGTGAAGATCAGCCTGTATGATCTTTCGGGCAAATGGCTGCGCAACCTGGCTGTCACAGCTCCGCAAAGCCCGGGTGAGCATGAGCTCAGCAGCGACCTTTCCGATCTGCCCGCAGGCAGCTATATCCTCCACCTCCAGGCAGGCAATAAACTGCAAAGTATTTCGCTTTTGAAGCTATAAAAAGGATTTCATGAATAAAGTAACAACACTTTCTCTCCTCTTTCTCTGCTTAATTTCCTTTGCAAAGCTTTCAGCACAGGTACTGCCCCAGGCCCTTATCATTGGAGATACGACTTTCTGCCCCGACGACAGCGTACAGCTTTTTGTGGTGCCGGGCACCTACCCGCGCTACCTTTGGTCTACGGGTGATACCACCAACGATCCGACGCTCTTTGCCAGCGCGGCTGGCAGCTATTGGGTCCGTGTCATAGACACGGCTGGCAATGTCGGGCCCATGTCTCCGACCCGGAGTATCTCACAAATAACACCTCCGGCAAAGCCCCGGATTCTCGGTCAGGCCGCTTTTTGTAAAAACGGCAGCACCAGCCTCACGGCTTCGCCGGGCAATATGCCCAAATACCGCTGGTCTACGCTGGACAGCAGTGCCAGCATACAAGTCTCACAACCAGGCAATTACAGCCTGGTCGCCATAGACATAAATGGCTGCGAAAGTGTACTTTCTGATCCTTTTTCGGTGGTCGAAAATCCTTTGCCGCCCCGACCTGTCATCATGGGTGACTCAGCCATCTGCGAGGGCGACAGCGCCCTGGTGGGCTTGTTAGCGCCTTTTTATACCAGCTATAATTGGTCAAATGGGGCCGGGAGCCAAAGTATTTGGGTGAAGATGGCCGACAGCCTGAGAATCTCTGTTACGGATACCAATGGCTGCCAAAGTCCGCTTTCAGCGGTCTTTATCGTGCGCGAAAGCATGCGCCCGCCCCCTCCCGCCATCGGCGGAGATACCGTCTTCTGTGAAGGCGACAGCCTTCAGCTTTTTGGCCCCATGGGCCAGACGAGCTACCTCTGGTCTACGGGCGCCACGACGCCCACTGTCTGGGTTCAAAGCTCGGGCGCTTACGCCCTGCGTGTCACCAATGCGGTGGGCTGTATCAGCCCTTTCTCTCAGCCCTGGCGCATCAGCGAGCTGCCTGTGCCTGCCATGCCTGTCATCAGCCCTTTTGGGCCCGATAGCCTGCACGCCAACAGCCACGCCAGAAGCTATATCTGGCTGTACAACGGCCAGCCTCTGGCCGACAGCTCCGAGATCATCCCCGCCAACCAATCCGGTGTATACCAGGTCATCGCCCTGAATGAAAGCTGCATTTCAGATACTTCAGCGGCATTTTCTTTTGTAAAAACCAGTTTGGGAGAAAAGCTTTCCGATGAATTTGCCATTTATCCCAATCCTGCAAAGGACAGGCTTTACATCCTTTTTCCGCAAAAAAGAGAGCTCGAAATCGCTGTCATGGACATACAGGGCAAAAAAATCATGCAGCAAAGGCTGCTTTTGGATGCCTCAGGCCTGGGCGAGTTGAAGCTGGAAGGATTGGCCCAGGGTTACTATTTTCTGAGAATAGGCGCGGCCTGGAAGAAGTTTTTGGTGAAAGAATAGAAAATCGTTTTTCCTATCTTGCAAGCCAAATTTTTTCCCATGAGCAAAACTGCGTTAATAACAGGCGCTTCCTCAGGCATAGGCGAAGCCATTGCTTTGCATCTGCTCCACGCGGGCTACCGCGTCTATGGCACGAGCCGCAGGGCTCGCGAGAGTCAGCCTGATGGAATACAATTCATCCAGATGGATGTGGATGATGATGCCTCTGTACAGGCAGCTGTGGCTGCTTTGATGGGCGGTATTGACCGCCTGGATGTCGTGGTGAACTGTGCCGGCCTCGGCATTTTGGGGGCCATCGAAGAAATTCCTGTAGCGACAGCCAAACAGATTTTCGAGACAAATGTATTTGGCGTCTTGCGGGTATTGCAGGCTGTAGCGCCCTATATGCGCAAGCAAGGCCTTGGCCACATCATCAACATCAGCTCCATTGCTGGTGAAGTGAGCCTGCCTTTGAGAGGCATCTATTCGGCAAGTAAATTTGCCATGGAGGCCATGAGCGAAGCCATGCGCATGGAATTGAAATCCTTTGGGGTTCAGGTGGTTATCCTGCAGCCTGGCGATTTTAATACTTCGCTTCAACAAAACCGCACACATATCCATCCGGATTCGGATTCGCCTTATGCGCGTATTTTCAAAGAAATAGAAGCTCAGATTGCGGAGGGCATGCAAAAAGCGCCTTCGCCTGAGCCCGTGGGACGCCGTGTGGAAAAAATTGCGAAAAGCAAGCATCCTGGCCTGCGTTATCGCGTAGGAAGTAGCCTGGAAGTCATTACGCCCCGTTTAAAGAAAATCCTTCCTCCTGCGTTGTTTGAAAGACTTATCATGTCTTTTTATAAGATGTGAAACCCAAAACAGACTTAATTATGAAAAACCTATTTTTTCTCCTGCTCCTGATAATAAGCGTCACCTTACAAGCCCAGGTAAATGATGGCGAAGCCGCCCTGGCTGAGCGCTACTATTTCGATGGTCAGTTTGAAGAGGCACTGGAGTTGTATGACAAATTGAATAAAAAAGCGCCCAGCGAGAGCTATGCGCTGCGCATCGTCAGTTGCTACGAGCTGTTGGGCAATTTTGAGGAAGGCCTCAAATTTTTGGATAGAACCATCAGAAAACAACCGCGGGAAGTCATTTATCATGTGGTCAAAGCAGATATGCTGGAGAAAACAGGTGAGCTGGAAGCCGCTGACGATCTGTATGAAGATGTCATTGACAAAAAGCTGCGTACCGAAGGTGATTTCATCCGCATTGGTGCTTTTCTGTACCAATCCGGTAAGCTGGACCTTTCGCGCAAAGCGTATGAGCAGGGCCGCAAACGCCTTCGCTCCAGCTACGTTTTCGCCAACGAAATCGCCAATATCTACGCCCAGCAGGGCGCCTGGAAGGCTGCTACGGAGGAGTTTCTCAACGAATACTACGGCAACCCTCAAAATCTTGAAAAAGTCAATCTCGACATCCTCAACCTGGTCAACCCGGTATCTGAAGCTGCCATCGAAAAAGCGCTCTTAGGCGCTATCGATAAGCAAAACAATGACCTCGGCCTGCGGACGATTTTGTTTGAATATTACGTTTTGGCTGAGAATTTCTTCGAAGCTTTTGTTCAGGTTAAATCCATTGACCGCCTCTTCCGCGAAGACGGCAACCGCGTCTTCAAATTTGCCGAGACCATGCGCAACAACAAGCGCTACGATCTTTCAAATGAAGCATTTGACTACATCATCGAGCGCAAGAAAAATTCGCCCTACTTTTTCCGCGCCCACATGGAAAAAGCGGTCAACAATGAGTTGAAAGCTTTTGAGCAGATCCCGGTAGATCTGGTGGCATTGCGCGTAGCAGTGGATACCTATGAAGGTTTGTTCAAAGAATTTGGACGCGAAATAAGCTACTTCAATGCCATTTACCGACAGGCGAAGCTGCGGGTGTTTTATCTCAATGAGATTGAGCAGGCGCGTAAAGACCTGGAGCAGGTGGTGCAGCTTCGGGGCCTGCAGCCCGATGAGTGGGCGCAAGCCATGTTGCTGATAGGCGATATCCAGCTGATGCAGAAGGAGTATGGCACCGCCAAATTGACCTATACAGAGATCACAGAGCGCTTCAAAAGCAGGCAGACCGGCGCGCTGGCCAAGTACAAACTGGCGCAAATGGCTTATTATAAAGGCGATTTCACAGAGGCACAAGCCCGGCTTAGCGCCATCAAAGACAATACCTCCAATGACATTTCCAATGATGCCATCAAACTGAATTTGTTGATCATCGACAATACAGGACTCGACACGACCACCCGTCCGCTTCAGCTTTTCGCAGAGGCACAACTGCTTGTATATCAGCGGGATTATGATGACGCCATGGTCAAACTGGACAGCCTCTCCGAGGCTTATCCTACCAGCGGCCTCACCGACGAAATCCTTTGGGAAAAGACCCAAATCTACCTCAAGCGCAACAATATCCCGAAAGCATTGGAATACATTGACCGCATTCTCGCCAACCACAAAGAAGACATCTATGGCGACGATGCGCTCTACACCAAGGCAAGGCTGTATGACTACAACCTGAAAGACCAGGAAGCGGCGCAAAAGTATTACCTGGATTTTCTGATCCAGTATCCCGGCAGTTTGTATTCGGTAGAGGTACGGAAGCGTATCCGCGCTTTACGTAAAGAAGGCTAAGATTTCATCTCCGCCTACTCTTCTTCTTTCTCCTGCTTGCGCTTCCGGCCCACGATCGGATAACGTTCAAAGGGCTTATTTTCATCGAAAAGCTTGCGGTAGGTGATATAGGTTTTGTACAAATCACAGTAGACAAGATCGGCAATTTTGAGCATGGTGGGATTAAAATCCCCCAGCCATCCCAGCTCGATCTCATCATAGCGATCTTTCGGGACGATCACATTCTTCAAATGCAGGACCATGGCTGCCTCTACGCCCTTGCGCTGATAGGCTGGCGATACGCCATAGAGCATCCCAAACATCTTGCGGCATTTGCCGCGTTTTTGGTTGTAGAGAAATTTGAGTTTCGCTATCAGGTTGAACTTGCCGTTCAGGTTTTTGAGGAGTTGGTTGATATCGGGCAGGCAAAAGAAAAAGCCGACAGGCTTGTCGTTGTGAAAGCAGAAGATGATGGTATCCTCATCTACGATGGGTTTCATCTGCTTAAACAGATTCACTGCCTGCGATTTGCGCATGGGCTGAAAGCCCGCATGTGACGTCCAGGCATCGTTATAAATCTCCAAAAAGGCCTCAGCCCAGCGGCTTTCTATCTCTTTTTTGGTGAATTGAGGAAAAGTGAATTCAGGGTTATCGTAAATACGATGCGCCTTTTCTTCATACTTGGGGTCTATGGCATCATATACTTCCCGATTGAAAGTGTACTGCTCAAAGAAAGTCCTGAAGCCATAGGCTTCATAAAATTGCTGGTAATAAGGCGGGTGATAGTTGAAGCCGTAAAGCGGCTCAGAGTGCCCTTTCACCAGCAAGCCCCACCATTGGTGCTTTTCCCCAAAATTGACAGGGCCATCCATGGCCTCCATGCCGCGCTCCTTCAGCCATGCCTTAGCATGGTCAAAAAGCGTAAAAGCCACTTTTTGATCCTCCACACAGTCCATAAAGCCAAAGCCACCGGTGGGCTGTCCGACCCTATTCATTTCCTTTTTATTGATAAAAACAGCGATCCGGCCAATGGTTTTCCCTTGCTCATCCACCAAAATCCAACGTTCACATTCCCCATGACGGAAGGTTTTGTTTTTTTCTTTGTCAAAAACAGCTTCTATATCCTTGTCCCAGGGACGGATGTACCAGGGATCGTCTTTGTAAAGGCGAGTGGGTAGTTCGAGAAATTCGCGACGGGTGTTTTTATCTGTGATGGGAAGAAATTTCATGGGAGGGGGGAAGTTTCGGGTTTCGAGTTTTGAGTTTCGGGTTTTGATCTACTGTACACTGCAAACTGCCGACTAAAATGAGTCGCTAAGTTAGGGGAAAAATAAGATTTTTGTGTAAATTGAGGTTTGTGATTGAAGTACCTATTCATGGTAATAAAAGAAAACATATTGAGTGCTGCAGCTTATCTGGAAGCTGAAAGAAATCGAAGCAAGGATGAAGGCAAACGAGAGTTTGTTTTCCGTCAATTAATTGAAATGGCTGGAGCGAGTAAGTACCATAACCTAATTGTATCGAATCTACTAAGGGCATTAGGGGATCCGTTAAATGAAAAAGGATTTGAAGTTGTAGCATCTGATTTGAGGGTTATTAATCCTGAGAAAAGTAGCTTTGTATATCCGGATATTGTCGTATTTCATGATGATACAGCCTTTTTTCTGGATGATCATTTAGATACCCTGGCTAATCCAAGTTTAGTTTTTGAGGTCCTTTCAGATTCTACTGAGGCTTGGGATAGAGGAGATAAATTTCGCCTGTATCGCTCAATTGAGAGTTTAAATGTCTATGTGTTAATTTCTCAGAAAAGGCCACTTATTGAAGTTTTTTCAAGAACAGAGGACAATAATTGGCATATTACTTCTGAAGATGATCTTGAAAGGAGTGTATTGCTCAAGCAGCTTGACCTTTCTTTGCCATTAAGCAAAGTATATCGGAAAGTGTCATTTGAAGAAGAAATAACTCTGGAAGAATAAGTCTTCCTACACCTGCCAGTCAATCTCCGATTGGCCGCGTTCCCTCAGAAATTCATTGCATTGCGAAAAGTGGTGACAGCCAAAAAATCCGCGATAGGCGGAGAGGGGTGAAGGATGAACGGAGCGCAGGACGAGATGCCTGTTGGCGTCTAGAAAATTGCCTTTCCGCTGGGCATAATTGCCCCAAAGCATAAAGACTACGTCTTTCTTTTGCTCATTCAAGGCATGAATGGCGGCATCTGTAAACTGCTCCCAGCCTTTGTTTTGGTGGGAGCCCGCCTGATGAGCCCGCACGCTGAGCGTTGCGTTGAGCAGGAGTACGCCCTGCTCAGCCCACTTTTGCAAGTGGCCATGATCAGGAATCTGAAAGGCGACCTGAGGGTCGTCCTCCAGCTCTTTGTAGATATTGACCAAAGAAGGCGGCACGGGCACGCCCGGCAATACCGAAAAACACAGGCCATGGGCCTGTCCGGGGCCGTGATACGGGTCTTGCCCGATGATGACTACTTTGACCTTGTCAAAAGGTGTACTGTCAAATGCATTGAAAATAAGCTTTCCCGGAGGGAAAATCTGCTGACCAGCCTGCTTCTCCTGAAGCAGAAATGTTTTCAGTTGCTGAAAATAGGATTTGCCAAATTCCTGGCGAAGGACTTCCTTCCAGCTTTCTTCTATTTTGACTTGCGCAGCTATATCTGACATGAGATCGTTTTTCGTTTTTCGTTCTTCGTCTCGCCTCTCTATTCTCTATTCTCTATTCTCTATTCTCTATTCTCTTGTGCGTCCCTGAAATAAGTTGACCGTTTTTCAACAAAAAATCTCATGTTAAAAGACGGAAAACAGTTACAACGAAGCCGAACTTACAGCGAAGATTTCAAGCGTTCCTTGGTCAGTGAATATGAACGCGGGGAGTCTACAGTCCTTGAGTTAAGTCGTCGTTATCAGATTGCTTATCAAAGTATTTATCGTTGGATTCGTTCTTACTCTTTTTACCAGGAAAAAGGATATGTAATCGTGGAAAAATACAAGAGTAAAGAAATGGAACTCAAGGCAGCATTAAGTCGGGTCAAAGAGCTCGAACAGCTTGTTGGTCAGAAGCAAATCAAGTTGGAGTATCTGGAAAAACTCATAGAGTTGGCCGATGCTCAATATGGCCTTGATTTAAAAAAAAACTCTTCTACCCAACCCTTGAATGGTTCCACCAAAACCGATCAGCAATGAGCTATTCACTCAATGCCCTCTACGTTGTGGTCGGCACCAGCAA